>NZ_JAHWGU010000147.1 GCF_020873875.1 Actinoplanes sp. DH11 | reverse complement strand
ACCCTGGAGAACACCATCCTTTCCGGTGGCAATACTGCAGATATCATCCAGGGCATGCTGGACCAGAATCAGCTGGTCGCCTGAGATGTGAGGGAGGCTGTCAGCGCTGCGCTGGCGGTCCCTCAGGCAAAAGGAAATGCTTATCAGAGTTTCCTTAGCTGAAGTACTCAACTAGAGTAAGCCCGCTACCCGTTTCGGGTGGTGGGCTTTTTTATGGCGTTTGCTGGAGGCAGCGATGGTTTACGTACAGCGCGACGCGGCCGGGCGTTTGTTGCGAGTCGAACATGAGCCCTTTGAGGGTATGACGGAAAACCTGGCGGTCGAGAGCGACGAGTTGCAGGCCTGGCTGGAGGCCAAGGAGGAGGTCAAGGCGCGTCTGGACAGCCTCAAGCAGTCCGACCTGGAGCTCGTGCGCGTGCTGGAAGACGTAGTCAGCGTGCTTGTAG
>NZ_JAHWGU010000146.1 GCF_020873875.1 Actinoplanes sp. DH11 | reverse complement strand
CGACAGGACGGTTTGTCATCGGCGGTCCGCAAGGGGATGCTGGGTTGACGGGGCGCAAAATCATCGTCGATACGTACGGCGGCTACGCCCGCCACGGCGGTGGCGCGTTCTCGGGCAAAGATCCGACGAAAGTCGACCGCTCGGCAGCGTATGCGGCCCGCTATGTCGCGAAAAACATCGTCGCGGCAGGACTGGCCGACAAATGCGAAGTGCAGCTCGCCTACGCGATCGGCGTCGCCCGTCCGGTATCGATTTCCATTGATACGTTCGGCACCGGCAAAGTGTCGGAAGACATTTTGATTGAGGTCGTGCGCAGCAACTTCGATCTCCGCCCGGCGGGCATCATCAAAATGCTTGACCTGCGCCGCCCGATTTACAAACAGACGGCTGCTTACGGCCATTTTGGGCGTACGGACATCGACTTGCCGTGGGAGCGCACTGATAAAG
>NZ_JAHWGU010000145.1 GCF_020873875.1 Actinoplanes sp. DH11 | reverse complement strand
CCGCTCCGCGTCAAACAGCTGTTCTTCCACATTCGGTAGCTTCACTGCCACAATGTCGTCCCATTGCTGGCGCCATCGTTCAAACAGCTGCTCCGTCTCCCCTGTCATATTCAGCTGTTTCACTTTCGCCAGCTCATCCGGCACCGGCCGGTTCATCAAGTTGATTTTCCATTCCTCGAGCCGATCGATTTCCCGGTACATCCGCTTCCGGTACACATGATTATATATGATTGCCCCCGCTCCGAGGAGCAGAACGATCCATGCCATTCCCATCCGCTGATGCCCTCCTTGCATTCAAGCTACTTCTATCGAACAAACGAAAATAGCGGAGAAGACAAAAATATATGTTTTTCAATGTTTTTATGATACCATGTTAACGACATTTTTTGACCAAAATTTTTATTTTTTTTACAAGAATCTTCACTATTTTTTCTATGATACATGAAGAA
>NZ_JAHWGU010000144.1 GCF_020873875.1 Actinoplanes sp. DH11 | reverse complement strand
AGTTGAAGTCGACCCAGTCGATGTCGCTGCCCACGCCATCGCGCCACTCCAAGTTGACGACCCGGCCGGCGCCGTACGTGGTCTCGCGGCTCGTGAGGTCGCGCAGGTGCAGCACCGGACGCAGGCCGCGCGCCGACTCCTTGCCAATGAGCTGGAGCTCGCGCTCGACGCCGCCGAGCACGACCGTGAGGGTGCCGATGCGCGTCGTGGTCTCGCGGACGCCGGTCTCGACGGTCTCCTGCTCGACGTCGACGCGCTCGGCCGGGGTGAAGCGGGCCGGGAGGCGCCACGCCGGGTCGTAGTCGTAGGCGCTCAGGCCAGAGAAGTCTTTGCGGGCCGACTCGCGCGGATCGCGCACGCGCACCGCGTAGACGCTCGCGCCGTCGTCGGTCGTGCGCACGATCGTCTCGACTTCGGACTCGCCGAAGTAGACCGGCACGCTGCCGAAA
>NZ_JAHWGU010000143.1 GCF_020873875.1 Actinoplanes sp. DH11 | reverse complement strand
CGTCGCGGCCACTTCGCGCTTCCTGTTCGCCGACCAATTGAATGAGCGGGACGCCGCGCGGGATGAGCGGGCGGAGCGCCTGCAAACTTTCTGGGTGGAACGATTGAAACATGACGCTTCCGCGCTGGAGAACGCCGTGTTTTTGCAATAGGCGGGTGACCGCCCGTTCGATGCCGGGCTGTTTCGTTTCGACGTACAACGGAACGTTTACACGTTCCGCTTTCAGCATCCGAACCACCTCATCAAGCGTCGGAACGCATTCGCCGGCAAAGCGTGGATCGAACCACGATCCGGCATCCAATTTTTTGAGCTCACGCAATGAAAAATCGCTGACCCGCCATGGCGACCGGTGCGGGTAAACCGTTTCGACATTTGTCGTCCGGGCGAGCGTCGCATCATGCAGGACAACGAGCTTCCCGTCTTTCGTTGCGCGCACATCGACTTCGATA
>NZ_JAHWGU010000142.1 GCF_020873875.1 Actinoplanes sp. DH11 | reverse complement strand
GTTGTTGGTTGGGTTGTTGTGGAGCCGCGCCCGGAGGGTGCGATGCAGCCTCTGGCTGTCGATCTGGATCTGGACGGGTCCGAGTTCATACTCGGGGGACTGGGCGATGACAGCCGCCCTTCGGGGGGTCAACCCGGCCTGGATGAGCGCCGCGATGGCGCCGATCCGGTCGAGTTGCGCGTCATCGAACGTGCGTGGCTGACCGGTGCCGGGCTGTGGCCGCGGGTGGTCGACGTACCGCCGGGTGACGATGCGGTCGACCTGCCGATAGCTGAGCCCGGTTGCCCTGGCGACGTCGTCGGTGGTGTGGGTCACGGGGTCGGTTCCTTCGTGTGCTGGTAGGTCCCGTCGGCCATTCGCGCCCAGGTCCGCGCGCGATTGATATTCATCTTGTCGTTGGCCGCGGCGATCAGGGTCGAGAAGGGGATGTCCATGAATACGCACCAGGA
>NZ_JAHWGU010000141.1 GCF_020873875.1 Actinoplanes sp. DH11 | reverse complement strand
ATGTAAGAGCTATACGGATAAAGCGGTAGTTTGTATTTTAAGCGTTTCGTTTGTTCTATTTGTTTTCAGCTTATATATTTCACTTTAAATAATGAGAAAAGGGGGTAAGAGAAATGAAGGAATTGTTATTAGAGACAACTAATATAAAGTCCGTATTCAATGACTTGCAAACCATTCTAAGAGGTATAGAAATAATCGGGGCTCAAAAAGTTTGGGAAAAAAGCCGAAAAGGGCAAGGTATTGTTGTTGCTGTGTTGGATTCAGGTTGCGATATTAGCCATCCCGATTTAAAAGAAAATATTATCGGCGGATTGAACTTCACCAATGATGATGGCGGAGACAAAACAATTTTCACAGATTATTTAGGGCATGGAACACATGTCGCAGGAATAATCGCAGCGACGGACAATGGAAAAGGAATTGTTGGTGTAGCACCAAAAAGTACAGGCG
>NZ_JAHWGU010000140.1 GCF_020873875.1 Actinoplanes sp. DH11 | reverse complement strand
CTCTTCGCCTTCCGCGATCATGCCAGCGGCGTCGGTCGAAATGACTTCAGCGCTCACCGAACCAGAAACGATCGATGTAATTTCGCGCAACCGATCATGGAACGATACGTTCTCCTTCGCCACGAGGCTTGGGTTGGTCGTGACGCCGGCCAAAATGCCGAGTTCATGGGCGTGTTTAATTTCTTCCAAATTGGCGGTATCAATGAAAAATTTCACT
The DNA here is from genome assembly GCF_020873875.1 of Actinoplanes sp. DH11. Lineage (GTDB taxonomy): Bacteria > Actinomycetota > Actinomycetes > Mycobacteriales > Micromonosporaceae > Actinoplanes. The sequence goes on along the minus strand of NZ_JAHWGU010000140.1, from coordinate 233 downwards.
ACGTATCCCTCCTTGTCATTATTTGGACGCAGGCAGGCAAGCCCGGGTGACGACCGAAAGCTGCCTGCCAGGCCGATCTTGCCGTTTGCTCGTTATTGCGCCGCTTTTCCGGACGAGCCGAATTCGCGCATTTTGCCGATGACCGTCGCTTTGATCGCGTCGCGGCCCGGACCGATAATTTTGCGCGGATCGTAGACGTTCGGGTCTTTGGCAAGCAGTTCACGGACCACTTT
>NZ_JAHWGU010000139.1 GCF_020873875.1 Actinoplanes sp. DH11 | reverse complement strand
GTTTCGAAGTGAGAAAGATGTTAAAGCGACGCGCGCAAAATGGCGAGCACATCATCGCGGTTCAATGTTTTGAAACGGCCGAACTCGCCAAACGCCATCGCTTTATCGGCCATCAGCTCCAAGTTTTCCTCGCCGATGCCATAGTCCGCAAGCCGCGACGGCGCCCCGAGGCTTGACCAAAACGCCCGCAGCCGCTCGATGCCTTCAAGCGCCACATCGCGCTCCGCTTTTCCGGCCGGATCAACTCCGAAGACGTGCACCGCAAGCTGGGCGAAGCGGCTGACGTTTTCATCCAAAACATGCTTCATCCAGTTCGGAAACAAAATCGCCAATCCCCCGCCGTGCGGAATGTCATACACCGCGGAAACGGCGTGCTCAATGTTGTGCGTCGCCCAGTCGCCGCGCACGCCCATTTGCAGGAATCCGTTTAAGGCGATCGTGCCCGAGTACATGA
>NZ_JAHWGU010000138.1 GCF_020873875.1 Actinoplanes sp. DH11 | reverse complement strand
CGCTTTGGGGGCTCATTCTCATTTACGTCGGCGGGCAAATTCCGTTTAACGCGTGGCTGGTCAAAGGCTACTTTGACACGATCCCGCGCGAGCTGGATGAGGCGGCGCGCATCGACGGCGCCGGGCATTTCGGCGTCTTTTTCCGCATTATGCTGCCTTTGGCCAAGCCGATTTTGGCCGTTGTCGCGTTGTTCAACTTTATGGCGCCGTTCACCGACTTTTTGCTGCCGTCGATCGTCTTGCGCGATCCGGACAAATTTACGCTGGCGGTCGGGCTGTTCAACTTTATCAGCGACCGGTTCGCGAACAACTTCACCCGCTTTGCCGCCGGCTCGATTTTGATTGCCGCGCCGATCGCCGTCGTCTTTTTGTTCCTGCAGCGGTATTTGATTTCCGGCTTAACGGCCGGTGGCACAAAAGGGTAAGAACCGATGTCATAGAATAGTGGGCTTACCCG
>NZ_JAHWGU010000013.1 GCF_020873875.1 Actinoplanes sp. DH11 | reverse complement strand
CTCACAACCCACCCCACTCCCGCCCACCAGCCCGCAGCCGACCCCGCTGCCGCCCACCGGCCGGCAACCCACTCCCCTGCCCCCGACCGGCCGGCAACCCACTCCCCTGCCGCCCACCAGTCGGCAGCCCACACCGCCACCGCCCACCGGCCGCGAACTTCGCCGTCCCGGCCATCCCTCCCTACCTGCAACACCTCCACCGGCAACCCGCCCCGGAGTGAACCCCACCAACGCCCAGCCGGGCCGTACCGGCATCACCCGCCCCGGCCCTCAACCCGGCAGCTCCGCCAACCCCCGCGTTCCTGGCTCAGGCCGTCCCGGAGTGCCGCCCGGCAGCACCGGTGCCCCCGGCACGGGCCGTCTCGGCATCGCACCGAGCGGACCGCATGACCCGGGCACCGGCACACGTGGCCTCCCTTCAGGCACCTCCGGAACCGGCCGCTCCGGCACAGGCCAGCCGCGCGATCCGGGCGGACGCTCCGGCATCCTGCCGCCGGGACCAGGCGGCTTCGACGGTCCAAACCGGACGACCGGTCGACCCGAGACAGACCGCTCGGAGACGAGCCGCCCGGGAGTAGGCCGGCCAGGATCGAGTCGATCGGGAGTGGACGAGTCGGGATCGGGCCGGCCCGGTGTCAGCCGACCGGGACTCTCCGGAGCGGACAGGAGCGGACACGGCGCATCACCGGCGTATCCACAGCCGCCGCACGGTGGACACCGCGGACCGGGCGACTCGGCCGGGATCCCTGAGGAGCGCAGCCCCGGGCAGGGCGGGAGCACCGGCACGGGCGGCGGAGCAGACGACGTGTTCCGGCGTTCCGGTTCGGCGGCTCCGCCCGTACTCAGAAATCCCGCCGGGGAGCGTGAGTGGCGTCCTGGCAGTGCCGAAGAGGCGCGCCATGCGGGCGCAGCCCGCAGCGCGGAAAGCCGGGCGGGAACCACTCCACCGGTGCTCAATCGACCGGTCTCACCAGCCGCTCCGAGTGCTCAGCCACCGCGCTCGTCACGGCGGGACGGGCGCACGCCCTGGGGCGACTGGCTCGGCACGGACGCCGCGCGGCCGGACGCGGGGCCTGGCGTGATCGGAGCGCCGGACCCGGCCGAGCCGGCCGACGGGCCTCGGGGTCTGCGCAGCCCGGCGGCGGTGCGGCCGGAGGGCGTCGTCGCACCCGAACTGGGCAGGCGGCGTGTCGGCGGCGAGCCGGTCGCGGAGCGGGGGCCGGATGATCTGGTCACACATGAACAGGCCTTCGGGGTGCGGACGCCGGGTGGTGGCGTGGTCGGTAAGTCCGCTCCAACCTCCACCCCGGAGGACCACGATCGCCAGTGAATCTGCTGCTACCTGGTATCAGTACTTTTCATGGCCCGCAGGGTGTCAGCGCCGCCGCGCTGCTGCCACGATGGATCCAGCAGCGCGGTCGTGCAGTCCCCGTCCCTGACCGTCCATGATCAGCGCCGGGATGAAAAGGCCGAGCAGCACGCTGCGGATCAGCGCGTTGCGCAGTCCGATCACGCCCCCTGCGGGGTAAGCGGCGCACTGGATGCGCATCAGGCGCATTCCCGGCGTCTGGCCGAAGAGACCGAGGAAGAGGGTGTTCGCCACGACCAGGATCACCACGGGTGGCCAGGCGGCCTCGGCCGGAGTGGCATACAGGCTGCCGATGAGGAGACAGAGCACCCAGTCGATCAAGATGGCGGCCAGCCGGGGGCCGAGACCGGCGGACTTCAGCCCGGCCGGCGTCGCAGGTGAGTCGTTGACGGAAGCAGCCACGTCTGCCGAGGTTACGCGATAGGGTCCGGATGATCAGCGCGCGCTCTCGCCGTGCCTTGCCGGCTCAGCCCGTAACACGGCGGAAACAATAGGGATACGCAGGGGCAACTCCGTACCCATAACGTCGCGACCAGCCTTGCCAGTGGCGGTCCATGCCGCCCGGTATCGGAAAACTGTGCCAGGAGGACGTGTGTTCGCCAATCCCGAGGAACTCCTGCGATACCTCAAAGACGAGGACGTCAAGTTCGTCGACGTACGTTTCTGTGACCTCCCGGGTGTGATGCAGCACTTCAACATCCCGGTCGAGTCGTTCGACGACAGTGTGGTGACCGACGGCCTCGCCTTCGACGGGTCCTCGATCCGCGGCTTCCAGGCCATCCACGAATCCGACATGATGCTGCTGCCGGATGTCGCGACCGCCTTCGTGGACCCGTTCCGGATCCAGAAGACGCTGGCGCTCAACTTCTTCATCCACGACCCGTTCACGCGTGAGGCCTACTCGCGTGACCCGCGGAACGTGGCGAAGAAGGCCGAGGCCTACCTGGCGTCCAGCGGGATCGCCGACACCGCCTACTTCGGCGCCGAGGCGGAGTTCTACATCTTCGACTCGATCCGCCACGAGACGTCCGCCCACCAGGCGTACTACTACATCGACTCGATCGAGGGCGCGTGGAACAGCGGCCGCGTCGAGGAGGGTGGCAACCGCGGTTACAAGACCGCGTACAAGGGCGGCTACTTCCCGGTCTCCCCGGTCGACCACTACTCCGACCTGCGTGACGCCATGGTGCGCCGCCTGATCGACACCGGCTTCACCGTCGAGCGCTCGCACCACGAGGTCGGCACCGCGGGCCAGGGCGAGATCAACTACAAGTTCTCGACGCTCCTGCACGCCGGCGACCAGATGCAGCTGTTCAAGTACATCATCAAGAACACCGCCTGGGAGCACGGCAAGACCGCGACGTTCATGCCGAAGCCGCTCTTCGGTGACAACGGCTCGGGCATGCACACCCACCAGAGCCTCTGGCTGGCCGGCGAGCCGCTGTTCTACGACGAGACCGGTTACGCCGGCCTCTCCGACATGGCCCGCTGGTACATCGGTGGCCTGCTGCACCACGCGCCGTCGCTGCTCGCGTTCACCAACCCGACCGTCAACTCGTACCGGCGCCTGGTGCCGGGCTACGAGGCCCCGGTCAACCTGGTCTACTCGCAGCGCAACCGCTCCGCCTGCACCCGCATCCCGGTCACCGGCAGCAACGCCAAGGCCAAGCGCGTCGAGTTCCGCGTGCCGGATCCGTCGTCGAACCCGTACCTGGCGTTCTCGGCCCAGATGATGGCCGGCCTCGACGGCATCAAGAACAAGATCGAGCCGCCGGCGCCGATCGACAAGGACCTGTACGACCTGCCGCCGGAGGAGTGGGGCAGCGTCAAGCAGGTGCCGGGCTCGCTGGACGCGGTGCTCAACTCGCTCGAGGCCGACCACGAGTTCCTCACGGCCGGCGGCGTCTTCACCGACGACCTGATCTCCACCTGGATCGACTACAAGCGCACCAACGAGATCGACCCGGTCCGGCTCCGCCCGACCCCGCACGAGTTTGAGATGTACTACAACGTCTGACCTGAGCTGACGTCTGAAACGGCGGTCGCGACCGGCTTCGGCTGGGAGCGGCCGCCGTTTTGGCAACCGGCCATCGGAAGCGCAGCGGAACACCACCGGATTCCTCTTCGAGCGCGTGCTGCACAAACACGCCGCGCATGACGTCGAGCACGCTCCCAGCCGCCGATGCCTCGTCGTCGAAATACCGCCAGTGGCAGAACATCGTTCCGGATTTCGCAGATGTCGACCGTCCGGGTCGGTCAGCCCGGGCGCGCCGAACCCTCGCATGTTCCCTGATCAATGCTGGGTACCGAGCGGCCGAGTAAGACCCCGCCCGCATTGTTGTCATTGGCCAGGACGAACCCGGCTCGTGCATACGGTGGCCAGGAGCGTCGAGCACGAGCCGGTCACTGTCACTGTCACTGTCACTGTCACTGTCACTGAAAAGGCTGACACGACCGCCAGTGAGAGCCGACGGGCCCAGCTGTCACTGAAGGTCGTATTCAGCGCCCCTAAACGACCGCCAATGACAGCCAACCAGCCCAGCTGTCACTGAAGGTCGTATTCAGCGCCCCTAAACGACCGCCAATGACAGCCAACCAGCCCAGCTGTCACTGCGGCTCGGCGCGGGGCGTGCGGCTCGGCGCGGGGCGTGCGGCTCGGCGCGGGGCGTGCGGCTCGGCGCGGGGCCGGCGGCTCGGCGCGGCGCGGGGCCGGCGCTCGAGGCGGGGCGGGCGGCTCGGCTCGGGGCGGCTCGGCGCGGGGCGGCTCGGCGCGGGGCGGCTCGGCGCGGGGCGGCTCGGCGCGGGGCGGGGCGGGCGGCTCAGCTCGGGGCGGGGCCGGACGTGGCGGGGCGGGGCCGGCCCGGCGCCGGGCTAACGGCGCGGCGCCGACCGGGAACGATCGGCGCCGCGTTCAAAAGGCGAGCAGGTGGGTCCAGGGAATCAGAGCAGGCGCCCCAGATTGAGGAGGACCGTCTCGCCCGTGGAGTCGTCGAGGCCGTCGTTGTCGGTCACGGCGTAGGTGCGGCCGTCGCCCGCGATCGCGAGCCCTTCGACCTTGTCCTGCACCCAGCCGTTACCGGCCTTCAGCAGCGGCAACAGGTCCTTGCGCAGCTTCTTGGTCACGACCGGAGTGCCAACCCACGACGCCGCGGAGGCAGAGGCGGAAACGGAAACGGAAACGGAAGCGGAAGCGGAAGCGGAGGAGCCTGACCCGGTGGGCACGTCGAAGGTGTAGACCTTCTTGACGGCGGCCAGCGGCCCCCGCTGGTTGTCGCGTTCGACGACGGCGAAGGTGTTGCCGTCGACGGCTACCAGTTCGGAGAGGCCGACCCAGCCGGTGGGGGCGGTGTCGAGCGGGTAGAGCAGCCACGACCAGGTCTTGCTCACCGTGTCGTAGCGGCCGATCCGGGCGGTGTTCGCCGGGTCGCCCTTGAGGGTGCGCTGCACGGCTACCCAGACGTGCCTGCCGTTCTCGGCGACGCCTTCGAGGCCGTTCGTGGTGATGGTGGCGGCGACGTCGGCGGGGAGGGTGATCTCTTCCTGCACCCGGCCGCGGCTGTCGAGCCGGACGAGCAGGTTCGGGGTGCTGGCGGAGCCTTCGACGGCGAGCCAGTAGCCGCCTTTTTCGCGGGCCACGAGGCCTTCGGCGTCGTACCCCACCGGCTTGTTGTCCTTGGTGACGGTGAGCTGCTTGGAGATGACGCCGTCGGTGGAGAGGGTGAGGATCCGGGTGGGTGTGTAGACCGAATCGGTCACCGCGACCATTTTGTCGCCGCTGCCGGGCACCGGGGAGAGCCCGGAGAGCGCACCCCACGGGATGGTGTTCTTCGAGGAGATCTGGGTGTCCTCGGCGCGGGCGCCCAGCTTGAAGATCTGGATGCTGCCGCGGATGCCGATGGAGGCGTCCTCTTCCTCGCTGGAGACGACGACGAGGCCGCGGGACGGCACGGTGACGACGCCTTCGGGGGCGTTCGTGGTCGGCATCAGCTGCTTGAAGCGGGGCTTGGCGGGCTTGGAGACGTCGTACGCCGCGGTGAAGTTGCCCCGCTCGGAGTTGACGAAGACGTACGGGACGCCACCGAGCCGGCCGAAGGCGACGTTCTCCACCTCGATGCCTTTGGCGTCGGAGCGCTTGTCCGGGTACTGCCCGTGTTCGACGGCGAGGTGTTCGAGGGTGTTGCCGGCGTCCCAGACGGCTTTGCCGGTCTTCTTGTCGAAGATCGACCAGCCGCGGGAGCCGCCCTCGTAGTCGCCTTCGTTGGCGGTGGCGAACAGGTCCTCGGTGATCCAGGCGACGCCGTCGGGTTCGCGTTTCGCGGTGATCGAGCCGTCCAGGGTGATCTGGTCGTCGTCGCGGACGTCGACGCCGTTCACCGTGACGGTTCCGGCGGAGAAGTCGGAGATGACGCGGCCGGTGCGCAGCGAGACCACGGCGAGGTGGTTGTTCTCCTGGAGCGAGACCACGGCCTCGTCACGGGAGTTGATGCTGACGTACTCGGGTTCCGGGTCGGTGGGCGCGACGTCGGCGAGGCCGTCCAGGGACACCTTGGTGACCTGCCAGGTACGGGTGTCGATCACCGAGAGCCAGCCGGCCGGCGCCTGCGGGATGGCGCCGTCGTTGACGTCCTCGTCACGCTCGTTCTCGATGGCGACGGCGATGTAGCGGCCGCTCGGCGCGACGGCGACGGAGTCGGGTTGTCCACCGAGTTCCAGCGAGCGGACGACGGTCCGGGTGGCGGCGTCGATCACGACCAGTTTGCCGGACGGCGACGTGAAGCTGGCCCGGGTGTTCACACCGGCGAGCAGCAGCCGGCCGAGGTGCGCGACCGAGGTGGGTTCGCCGTCCATCGCCAGGGTGCCGGCGGGCTTGGGCCGGGACGGGTCGGTGATGTCGACGAAGCCGAGGCGCTTGCCCGGGCTGTCGGTGTAGACGACGGTGCGGCCGTCTTCGGTCACGGTGGAGATCTCCGCCGCCGCCGTGTCGTCGATCGACGAGTTCAGGTAGGCGGGGAAGGTGGCGAGGCGCTCGAAGCTGTTGGCGTAGCCGTGCGCGGCGGCCGCGGTGGGCACGGTGCCGGCCGCGGCCACGGCCACGGCCGCTACGGAGACAACCGCCGAGGTGGTACGGCGAAGGGACATGCGCTCTGACTACGCGATGATCTTGTCCGTCTCGTGGACGGCAGGCGAACGGCGGGTGCGCAGGGGTGTCCAGAAGAGCAAAGCCAGGCTGAACCAGACATAAATGTTGCCGCCGAGCAGTTCCAGCGGCGGCCGGGGCCGTTTCTCCCACCACCACGTGAGGTGCGAGGTCATCAGGATGTAGGCGGAGATGCCCAGGTAGGGCCGGCCCAGGTCGAGGCAGCGGATCAGCGCGGGGATCAGCCAGACGCAGTGGTGGATCCAGGTGACCGGACTGATCAGGCAACCCAGCACACCGGTCAAGGCCAGGCCACCCACGATGTCGTCGGGTGCGTGGTAGACCCGCCAGCCCCACGCGGCTAGGGTTGCCAGCACGGCGACGGCCCAGATCGTGGATTCCACGGTGTCGAGCGGCAGCCGGGCCAGCAGTCCCCGCTCGGACTGGTTGGACAGGTAGTGGAGCAACCCGACCCGGTTGGTGTCCCAGAGCGCCGACGTCCAGAACTCCCGGGACTGGTCGGGGAAGAGCGCCCCGGCCAGCAGGGTCGCGCCGGCCGCCGAGCCGATCGCGGTGGCGAGGGCCCGCCACCGCCGGGTGACCAGCAGGTAGAGCAAGAAGACGCCGGGCGTCAGCTTGATCGCCACGGCCAGGCCGATGCCGACGCCGGCCCACGCGCGGCCCCGGGCCACACCGAAGAGCATGTCCGCGGTGACCAGGGCGAGCAGCAGCGTGTTCACCTGGCCGAAAGTGATCGTCTCGCGGACCGGCTCGAAGAGCAGGCCCAGGAGGACGGCGACGGTGATGCCCCGCCAGTCGGCCCAGCCGCGGCGTTCCAGGAAGTCGCGCGCCAGCCACCACACCAGCAGCGCCGTGGTGGCGATCGTGGCGAGGGTGGCGACCACCGCGACGAGCAGGATCGGCAGGTACGCCATCGGCGCCATCACCAGTCCGGCGAAGGGCGGGTAGGTGAACCCGTACGGCGTGCCCGGTCGCAGGAAGTCGTAGACCATCCCGCCGTCGCGGAACCAGTACTGGATCGCGCCGTGGTAGACCTTGGAGTCGAAGTACCCGTTACGGAGCCCGGTGAGGACGATCGCCCCCACCGTGAGCAGCGCCAGGCCGACGATGATGCTGTTTCGCTTCATGCAGGACTTTCCACGCTAGACAGCCGGCGAGCACTGTCACGCCGACGGCACCCTGCGCCTTGGTGACGAGGGCCAGGTTGTACCCGTCCGGCAGGCACAGCGCGGACGCCACCGCGCACGGCGCGACAAGCCATCGGGTCTCCGGACGGACGGTGGCGGCCAGCACGGCCAGCGGCCACACGGCGTACCACGGATGGAACACGGGGGCGAGCAGCACGGTCGCGGCCAGGGCCAGACCGGCGTGGTGGACGGCGTCCCGCGTCCGGGCGCGCACCCAGAGCACGACCAGGACCACGGCCAGCGCGATCATCCCGAGCACGCGGGTGACGGGTACGGCGCCGGGCACGCCGAGCAGTTCCAGGGTGAGCCCGACGGCGGTCGGCACCGAGGTCCACTGCACCGACACGCCACTGCCGGACAGGCCGGTCACCCAGCCGAGGCCGAGACCGGCACCGAGCGAGACCGCCGCGAGGGCCGCCGCCGCGGAGCCGCCGAGGATCACCGCGGCACGCCACCGGCGCCCCGGCAGGAGCAGCAGCGCGAACGGCAGCACCACGACCGCTGTCGCCTTCACCCCGACGGCAAGTCCGAGCAGCACGCCGGCCGCGATCATCCGCGGCCGGGTGACCGCGGCCTGCGCGACGGCCAGGCCGGCGACCAGCAGGGCGACCATCACGGCGTCGTTGTGCGCGCCGGAGATCAGGTGGATCGGGATCAGCGGGCACGCCAGGACCAGCCAGATCGCGCGCGGCGGCGGCACACCGGCGCGCCGGGCCAGCGCCGGCAGGCACCAGCCGATCACCACGACACCGAGCACGGCGATCAGGCGCAGCAGCGCGACGGTCCCGGTCAGCGAGCCGCCGAGCTTCGCGGCAAGCGCCGCGAGCACCAGGAACACCGGACCGTAGGGCGCGGGCGCGTCGGTCCAGGTCGGCGAGACGGCCTCGGCCCAGGGACACCCCAGAAGATCGACACCGCCGGAGTACGGGTCCAGGCCCGCCGCCTGCTGCCACCCCTGACACGCGTACGAGTAGACGTCGTAACTGCCCAGCGGAAGGAACGGCAGCAGCGGCAGCGCCCACAGCGCCGCGGTGACGCAGGCCCAGCGCGTCGACGGGACGTCCCGCCGGCCGGCCCACCACGCGCTGATCAGCAGCAGGGTCCCGAGCAGCCAGCTGACCGGGAGCAGCACTCCGTTGTCGCCGGCGAAAACAGTGCCCGGCGTCACGTTGGGTTCCCACGGACTGGCAGCACCGCCCAGCCACGCGGCCGTCGCCAGCAGCAGACTGCCTGCCAGCCCCGTGTATCGGACGAGGGTCGGACGGGGCATGGCGACGACCCTACCGTGACAGGCTGCAACCACTGGTGAAGCGGTAGGGTCGGCGGGATGTGGGCCCGGCACCGGCTGGAGTGGATCACCGCGCTGGTGGCGGCGATCCTCGGCGGCATCTACCTGCTGCTCCCGCGGACGGGTTCCGACCTGGCCGCCCAGGTGGCCCGCGCCGACTTCTCCGGCGCGCACGGCCTCACCCCCGTCGACCTGCGGTGGTACGCCGGGGTCGAGCAGTTCGGCTACAGCCTGGTCTCGCAGCCGGTGATGGCCGCGCTCGGCGTCCGGGTCACCGGCGTGCTCACGCTTGTCGCCGGTGCGGTGCTGCTCGCGACGCTGTTCCGGCGGACCGCGGCGCCCCGGCCGTGGCTGGGCGCGGCCTTCGGGACTGTCGCCTTCGCCGGGAACCTGGTGAGCGGGCGGGTCACGTACGGCCTCGGTGTCTGCCTGGCCGTCGCCGCCCTGGTCCTGCTCACCGTGCCCCGGTTGCGCCGCCTCGCGGCGCTCGCCGCCTTCCTGGCCGCCGCGACCAGCCCGGTCGCCGGCCTCTTCACCGGCCTGGCCGGGGTGGCGCTGCTGATCGACCGGCGGTGGCGGGCCGGGCTGCTGCTCGCCGTCCCGGCCGCCGTGCCGCTGGCGCTGAGCGCGCTGCTGTTCGGCGACGGCGGCTGGATGAACATCAGCCGCACCGACACGGTTCGCGCCGTGGTCACCGGCCTGGTCGTGGCGGCGCTGGTGCCGATCCGCGCGGTCCGGGCCGGCGCGCTGCTGTCGTCGGCGGGCGTGCTGGCGGCCGCGCTGATCCACACCCCGGTCGGGCTGAACGCGACCCGGCTCGCGGTGATGTTCGGCCTGCCGGTCCTGGCCGCCTACGCGAAACCACCGGCCCGGCTGCGGGCCCCGGCGGGCTCCCCGTCACGGTCGTCGGGCACGGAGGCCGGGCCGCCGGCCCCGCACCGAGGGTGGCGGATCGCCGGGGTCGCGCTGCTCGCGGCCCTGGTGTGGTGGCAGCCGCCGGTGGTGATCGACGATGTGCGGGACATCGGGAACCCGGCGGCCGACCCGGCGTACTTCGCGCCACTGCGGACGCGGCTCGCGGCCGAGACGCTCACCGGCCGGGTCGAGATCCCGCCGACCCGGTCCTACTGGGAGGCCGCCTCGATGGGCGAGGTCCCGCTGGCCCGGGGGTGGCTGCGGCAGGCCGACATCGACCGCAACCCGCTCTTCTTCACGACCGTGCCCGGCGCGGCCGGCACCGGGGTGGAGCTGACCGCGGCGAGCTACCGGGCCTGGCTGGACGAGCAGGCCGTCCAGTTCGTGGCGGTGCCGGACGCCGACCTGGCGTGGCCGGGACGGGCCGAGGCGGCGCTGGTGACGGGCGGTCTGCCGTACCTCTCGCTGATCTGGTCCGATGCGCACTGGCGCCTGTACGCGGTGACCGGCCACCGCCCGGTCGCCCCGGGCGTGGTGCGGCTGGACGCCGTCGCGGTGGTCTTCGACGCCCCGTCGGCCGGCGAGGTGCCGATCCGGGTGCGGTACCACCGATGGCTGACCGTCTCCGGTGGCGCCTCGGCCGCCGCCGACGGGGTGTGGACCCGGGTGCGTGTCCCGGCGGCCGGCCGCTACACGCTGACCAGCAGCCTCACCTCACGCTGAGGGGCGGCCGGGTTCAGGCTGACTGGCGTTGGGCGCGCTTGCGTTCGCGCTGCTCCCGGGTGTAGCGCTTGCGGTTCTCCAGGTCGCGCTTCCACTGCTCGCGGGCGTACTCGTCACAGCCCTGGACGGCACCCTTGGTCTGCGCGGGGCCGATCATGGAGCGGAAGAACCAGTCGTCGAACGTCCGGTGGAACCAGTCAGAGATCTTCGACACGACGCTCGCCTCCGAGGTTTGCACGCCAATGGTTGGTACACCAACTATTGGTAGGATAACCGGCGAGCTGAGGAGAAACGCAAGTGAGTGATCCGGCCGACTCCGACCCCCTCGCCCTCGAGCAACAGGTCTGCTTCGCCCTGTCGGTGGCCGCGCGCAGCGTCGTGGCGATCTACCGTCCGCTGCTGGAGCCGATGGGCCTGACCCACCCGCAGTACCTGGTGATGCTCGCGCTCTGGCAGCACGCCCCGCTGAGCGTGCGCCGGCTCAGCGAGTTGCTCCAGCTCGATCCGGGCACGCTGTCGCCGCTGCTGAAGCGCCTGGAGTCGATCGGTTACCTGCGGCGCGAACGCGACCCCGCCGACGAGCGCAGCCTGGCGATCACCCTGACCGAGCGCGGCCGGGCGTTGCGATCCGACGCCGAGCGCATTCCGCCGGCCGTCGTGGAACGGCTCGGGATACCACTGCAAGAACTGAGAACCGTTCATGAGGCTCTGACCCGGGTCATCGCGGCAGCCCATCGCTGAAACACTTTTCGAAACGCTCTGACCTGCGGAGAATCGGCCACTAATCCGTCACCCGGGTCGGTCGATCGGCGCGGATCGTTGACCGGAGCGGACGATTCGGCGCCTCCGCTCGCGCGATTCACTGAATTTCCGGTAAAATCCGAGAAACGACGGGAATCGTCCGGAAATGTGGATCTGCGCGCAGTGTGGCGAGCCGAACGACGACACCTCCGGTGGCTGCGGTATGTGCGGCCACCGGCCCCGCACCACCGAACCGACCCGCTGGGAGCCGGTGCCGCGCAACGCGCCGGGCTTCCGCGGCGGGCCGCCGCCCGCACCGCGCAACGCGGCGCCGGCAGTCACCGGCCGCCACTGGCGCCACCAGGACGAACCCGAGCCGCCACCGGCCCCGGCCACCGATCCGGCCCGGGCTGCGGAACATCGGGCCGGTGCCACCTGGATCCCGCAGCCGGCGGACCGGCCGGGGCCGACGTGGATCCCCGAGCCGGCCGAACCCGCCGGCCAGGCGGACCCGGGCCGGCGCCGCGTCCTGCCGGCCGTCCCGATCGCCGTGCTGGTCGGCGCGCTGGCCGCGGCCGCCGTCCTCGGCGGGCCCCGCCTGATGGACACCGGCAGTGACGCGCAGCGGCCAATCCCCGGGCGGGACACCACCCGGCCCAGCGCCCCGGCGGCCGGCATCCCGGTGCTGGAGAACACCCCGGCACCGGCCGCGACCCGCCTGGTCAGTGTCGGACCCGGGGTCACCGACGACCGGGCGCCGGCCGTCGCCGCGATGTTCGAGACGTACTTCACCGGCATCAACGACAAGGACTACGCCCGGGTCGCCGGGGTGCTCCACCCGGGCGGGGAGCTGAACCCGGACGACCGGGAGCAGTGGGCCCGGTTCACCGACGGGACGGCCACCGCCGAGGACTCCCGGGTGGTGCTGCGCGAGCTGTCCGGGCGGGGCGCGGGCCGGTTCGGCGCGGACGTCACGTTCCGCAGCGAGCAGGAGGCCGGTGACGGGCCGCCGGAACGGCCGGCCGAGACCTGCACCGAGTGGCGGGTCAGCTACACGATCACCGCGGCGGGCGGCGAATACCGGATCCTGCGGGGTGAGGGCACCAGCCGGCCGTGCTGATCAGGCTTCCAGGACCCGTTCCATGGCCGCCCGGGAGTGCCGGGTCAGCCGCAGGTACCGGTCGACGAACTCCCCCGGGTCGCCGCCGTCCAGCAGGAGCACCGCGCCCGCCAGCTCGACCCCGTGCCGGGGCAGCTGGTCGGTGGGGCGGCCGCGGACCAGGGTGAGCGCGTTGCGCACCTGCGCGGCCAGGGACCAGCCGGCGGACATCGCGGCCGCGTCCGCCTCGTCGACCAGCCCGGCCCGGCACTCTGCGTCCAGCGCCTCCTTGGTGCGGGTCTTGCGCAGCTCCGGGTGGGCGTGCGCGTGCCGCAGCTGGAGCAACTGGACCGCCCACTCCACGTCGGCGAGTCCGCCGCGGCCGAGTTTGGTGTGCGTGTGCGGATCGGCGCCGCGCGGCAGCCGCTCGGTCTCCACCCGCGCCTTGATCCGGCGGATCTCGACGACCTGTTCCCGGGCCAGCCCGCCGACCGGGTAGCGCACCCCGTCGGCCATCTGCTCGAACTCGGCGCCCAGTGACGCGTCGCCGCAGACAAACCGGGCCCGCAGCAGCGCCTGCGCCTCCCACACCTTCGACCAGCGGGCGTAGTACTGCCGGTAGGCGGGCAGGCTCCGGACCAGCGGCCCCTGCCGGCCCTCCGGGCGCAGGTCCGCGTCGATGCCGAGCGCCGGGTCGGGGGCCGGCGCCTGCAACAGCCGGCGCATCTCCTCGGCGATCGCGAGCGCGGCCGCGCTGACATCGCTCTCCTTGCCACCGGGCGGCGGGGCGTGGACGAAGAGGACGTCGGCGTCGGAGGGATAGCTCATCTCGTATCCGCCGAGGCGACCCATCCCGATCACCGCGAACCGCATGCCCGCCGGGCCGGGCTTGACCCGCCGGGCGATCCGCAGGGCCGCGCCGAGGGTGGCGTCGGTGACGTCGGAGAGAGCCGCGCCGATCGCGTCGACGTCCAGCGGGCGCTCCGGGGCGAGGTCGCCGCTCTGGCTGAGGATGTCGGCGCAGGCGATCCGGAACAGCTCCCGGCGGCGCAGCGCGCGGACCGCCCCGATGGCTTTGATCGGGTCGTCGGCGTGCCGGTCACCGGCCGCGGCGAACCCGTCCAGCAGCGCCTGGCGCGGCCGGGGCAGCAGCTCGTGGTCGTCGGCGAGCAGCCGCAACGCCTCCGGGTCGCGGGTGAGCAGGTCGGTCGCGTACCGCGAGAGGCTCAGCACCCGGGCCAGGCGCCGGGCCACCGGGCCGCCGTCGCGGAGCAGCCGCAGATACCACGGTGTGCTGCCCAGCTTGTCCGAGACCTGCCGGTAGCTGAGCAGGCCACGGTCCGGCTCCGGCGCGTCGGCGAAGTCCTGCAGCAGCATCGGCAGCAGGGTGCGCTGGATCGCCGCGGTCCGGGTCACGCCGCCGGTGAGCGCCTCCAGGTGGCGCAGCGCACCGGCCGTGTCGGCGAAGCCGAGGATCTCCAGGCGCTTGCCGGCCGATGCCGGGGTCATCCGCAGCTCCTCGGCGGGCACCCGGGCGACCGCTTCGAGCAGCGGCTGGTAGAGCAGTTTCACATGCAGCCGGCGGACGTTCGCGGCGTGACCCACCCAGTCGGACCGGAACGCCTCGACCGCGTCCCGGCCGGCCGTCGCGGTGTAGCCCAGGGCGGCCGCGAGCCAGCGCAGGCCGGCCGGGTCGTCCGGCACGGTGTGCGTACGCCTGAGTTGCTGCAGTTGCAGCCGGTGCTCGACGCCGCGCAGGAAGCGGTAACCGCGCAGCAGCATCTCGCCGTCCTGGCGGCCGACATAGCCGCCGGTGACCAGGGCGCGCAGCGCCGGGAGCGTGCCCGGCGCACGCAACGTCTCGTCGATGCGCCCGTGCACCAGCTGGAGGAGCTGCACCGCGAACTCGATGTCGCGCAGGCCACCCGGGCCGCGCTTGATCTCGCGGTCCACCTCCTTGGCCGGCACGTTGTCGATGATCTTGCGACGCATGTCGCGGACGTCGGCCACCGCCTCCGGGCGCTCCGCCGCGTGCCAGACCAGCGGCGCGAGGTCGGCCAGCCAGGCCTGCGCCAGGGCCAGGTCACCGGCGGCCGGACGGGCCTTGAGCAGCGCCTGGAACTCCCAGGTCCGCGCCCACCTGCGGTAATAGGCCTGGTGGCTGGCGAGGGTGCGGACCAGCGGGCCGCGGCTGCCCTCCGGGCGCAGCGCCGCGTCCACCGGCCACGCCACCAGGCCGCAGATCTCGATCAGCCGGGCCGCGACGGTGGTGCCGGCGGCCAGGTCCTCGTCGCCGGCGGCCACGAAGATCACATCCACGTCGGAGACGTAGTTCAGCTCGTTGCCACCGCACTTGCCCATCGCCACCACGGCCAGGCGCGGCTCCGGCGTCCCCGCCGGCAGCGCCGCCACGGCGATGCCATAGGCCGCGGCCAGGGTCTCGTCGGCCAGCCGGGAGAGCGCGGCCATGGTGGGTTCCAGGCCACGGGCGTCGGTCAGGTCGGCGGCGGCGATGCGCAACAACGAGATGCGGTACGCCGTACGCAGCGCTGCCACGCCGAGAGGTTCCCCGTCCGTCGCGTCATCGAGGGCAAGGCCACCCTCCGCGTCCGGCGGCAGCCCCGACCGGCCCGTCGCCAGGGTGCGCCACTCGTCCGGGTTGGCGACCAGGTGGTCACCGAGCGCGGACGACGCACCGAGCACGGCCAGCAGGCGGCGGCGCAGCCCCGGGTCCCGGTCCAGTTCGCCGAGCAACTCCGCAGTGGCCTTGTTGTGCACCAGCGCGCCACCCGGACCGGCGACCCGGCCGCCGCCGCTGCGTTCGGCGGCCCGCCCCGCCGAGTCGGCCAGCCGGTGCAGCTGGCGCAGGGCGAGGTTGGGGTCGGCGGTCTTGGAGAGCGCGTCGAGCAGGCCGGCGGCGGCCGGGCCGGCCGGGGCGTGCGTCCCGGTGTCCCACAGCCGCAGCCCGTCCGCGCCGAGCAGATCGGTGGCCCGGCTGCCGTTGTCGGCGAACCCGTACCGGGCGAGGCGGCTGGGCCTGGTCATCACTGTCCCAGCAGAGGCAGGGTCCGGCCGGTGCCCGCGGCGGGGATGTCGGCGTCCGGCAGCGTGCCCAGCGCCAGCGCGGCGAAGCGCTGCGCGAACGGCTGCCACACCTCCTCCACGTCGGCGAGCGCCCCGGCGGTGGCCAGCACCACCGACTCCGGGTCGTAGCCGAGCTCCACCAGGGTGTCGGCGTCGCTGCGCGCCCAGCTCTCGATCATGTCGGCGTCGCACTCGATGTGGAACTGCGTGCCCCAGGCCCGGTCGCCGATCCGGAACGCCTGGACCGGGTAGCGGCTGGAGGCGGCCAGCAGCACCGCGTTCGCCGGCAGCTCGGCGATCTCGTCGCGGTGCCACTGCTGCACGTCGGGCAGCAGCGGAACCCACTTGAACAGCGGGTCGGTGTCGGCCGCGTCGCGCTTGCCGACCAGCCCGGGGCCGACCTCCGGACCGGCGGTGCCGCGCCGCACCAGGCCACCGTGCGCGGCGGCGAGCAGCTGGCCGCCGAGGCAGATGCCGAGCGTTGGCACGCGGTGCCGGACCGCCTTGCGCAGCAACCCCTCCAGAGCCGGGAACCAGGGCGCGCCGGGCACACCGGCCTCGTCGGGGTACGCGTTCTGGTCGCCACCGAGCACGATCAGCGCGAGGAACCCGTCGAGGGTCTCCGGCAGGTCGTCACCGGCGTGCGGCCGCAGCACGGTCAGCGGGAGGCCGGCCTCGGTCAGCCAGTCGCCCAGCCGGCGGAGGTCGTCGGACGGATCGTTCTCGATGACGAGCGCAGCAGTCCCCACGCCGTCGAGGCTAACCGGTCGGCCGTGCGGCGCCCGCATCAACTGCCGGTGCGGGCGTGGCCGTCCCGCCGCGGGGCCGGTCCACACCGACCAGCCAACCGGCGAGCACCGGGATGCGGCTCAGCAGGAAGGCGATCGTCCAGGAGGTGAGCACCAGGACGGTGTAGTACAGCGGCATCCGCCAGTCGGTCCAGGTGGACAGCGCCCAGATGATCGCCGGGTGGATGAGGACCACGACCAGGCCGGACTGCGCGATCGCGATGACGAACCGCTGCACCACGGCCGGGACCGCCGGCGTCAGCTGCTCGGCGACGAGCACCAGACCGGCGCCGATCAGCACCGCGACGAGCACGCCGAGCACCGGCGTGCCGAGCCGGGCGTACTTCATGTCGACGGTCTCGGCGACCCCGGTGGCCACCAGTGCGGCACCGGCCGCGATCACCAGCAGGCCGGTGACCAGCGGCGCCGGGACCCGCGGGCGCAGCCTCTTGAACTCCTGCCCGACGAGGATGAAGAAGAGCGACGGCAGGGCCAGGCCGATCCAGAGCGGCAGCGAGGAGAGCGACTTCCCGGTGAGGTACGCGGCCAGCAGCCCGAAGACGCCGACCGCCCAGGAGGCCGAGCGGGGGGCCGCCTCCAGCAACCGGGCCAGCACCGCGGCGAAGAACAGGGCGGCGAGGAACCAGAACGTGGTGAACAGCCGGTTCGCCCCGACCAGGGTGAGCGTCCGGCGGATCTGGTCGCCCAGGTCGTACTCGCCGAGGATCAGGCAGGCGATCACCAGGAACGGGACGCCGAGCAGCACCAGCCACGTGACGTACGGCCGGCCGATGCTCAGCCAGCGCCTGTTGATCTCGTCGCTGACCGGCCGGCCGTACCGCCAGAGGTACCCGGTGAGCAGGAAGAAGATCGGGACGTGCCACGCGTAGACGGTGGGCGGGAGCCACGCCGGCCGGTAGGGCAGATGCCCTGCCACGACGGCGAGGATCGCGAGCACGCGGACCGCGTCCAGGGCCGCGGACCGGGGCGGCCGGGGTGAGCCATTCACCGGGCTCATGGTAATTCCACGGGTGGGGCGATCCGCAAACGGCCGCCACCTCCGAGCGAGTTCCCGGGCGGAATGCCCGGTTCTTGGTTGAATGGGACATGCTCGCCGCAGTGCTCACGAGGTTCGGCGGCCCGGAGGTGTTCGCCCTCGGCGAGATGGCCGACCCGGTGCCCGGCCCGGACTCCGAGATCGTCGACGTGACCCTGGCCGGGGTGAACCACGCCGACCTGCGCCGGCGCCGGGGCGGACACGGCAGCCCCGCCCTGCCGGCCGTCCTCGGCGCCGATGTGGTCGGCCACCGCCGGTCCGACGGCCGCCGGGTGGCCGCGCTGCTCACCGCCGGTGGCGGGTACGCGCAGGTCGCCGCCCCGCTGCGCCGGCACACCGTGGAGGTGCCCGACCAGGTCACCGACGAGCAGGCCCTGGCCGTCCTGGAACAGGGTCTGACGGCCTGGCACAGCCTGCACACGCTGGGCCGGGTCGGCGACGGCGACGTGGTCGTGGTGACCGCGGGCGCCGGCGGTGTCGGTCACCTCGCGGTCCAGCTGGCGCGCTGGGCCGGCGCCCGGGTGGTGGCGCTCGCGTCCACGCCGTCGAAACGGGCGGCCACCCTCGAACTCGGCGCGCACGCCGCCGTCGACTCCCGGCACCCGGACCTGGCGGCGGCCGTGCGGGCGGCCCTCGGCGAAGCGCCCACGCTGGTGCTGGACGGTGTCGGCGGGCGGACCTTCGAACAGCTGCGGGCGTCGCTGGCGCCGTTCGGGCGGATCGTGGCGTACGGGCGGGCCGGCGACGACGTCCGCGACACCGTCACGGTGGACGACCTGATGACGTCCTCCACCGGGGTGCTCGGGTTCTGGCTGCACCGGGTCCTGGACGACGAGGAGCTCTACCGTTCCAGTGCGGTCCGGCTGCTCCACCTGGCCGGCCGGGGCGTTCTGCGGGCCTGGATCGGCGGCCGTTACCCGCTGCCGTCGGTCGCCGCCGCGCACGCGGACCTGGAGAGCCGCTACACCGCCGGGAAACTGGTCATCGACGTCCGGCGGCTGAGCTGACCGGGCAGCCGGCGGCCGAGTTGTCGGCCGGCCGGCGGCCGGGCTGATCGGGGCGGCAGGCGCCGGGAGCGCCTGCCGCAACCGTCGTCAGGCGATGCAGGCGCAGACGATCAGGGCGGCGCCGAAGTGCGAGGCGGCACTGACCAGGGCGCCGCCGTGGCGCTCCGGCGTGCAGATGACCTCGCCCAGCTTGCCCGGGGTCATCCAGTCCAGGACCAGGAAGGCCAGGCCCATGATGCCGATGCCGACGAGGCCGAACAGCACCGTCGACGCCAGGCCCTCGCCGAACGAGTCGTAACTCGTGAAGATCGCGGTGAAGACGATCGCCGAGATGCCCAGCTGGTTCGCGGCCAGCAGCAACGACGCGTTCGGGTTGCGCTCCACGAAGATCAGGTCACGTAGTTTGCCCGGGGTGAGCACGTCGATCAGCAGGTAGCCGATCGCCATCAGGCCGATACCGACCAGCCCGAAAACGATGCTCCGCCCGGCGCCCTCAAGCAGGTCTTCCAGCACAGCCTCTCCCTTGTCCTCACGATGTCAGCACCCGACCGTAGCGGAGTCGATCTACCACGTCTTCAGGCGCGGTGACATTTTTCCGCCCCGCGGCGCTGATACCTCGAGGGGCTACCTTGCCGGCAGGGCCGGACAGCCCGCTGTGGGCGAGAGGCGCGGAGGACGCATGCTGGCACCGGAGGACCTCGACGCCGTGGTGCGCGCCGCGCAGTCCGGCGACGAGGACGCGTTCCGGCAGCTCTACCGCCTGCAACAGCCGGCTCTGCTGCGCTACCTGCGGGTGCTCGTCGGCGAGGACGCCGAGGACGTCGCCTCCGAGGCCTGGCTGCAGATCGCCCGGGACCTGCGCTCGTTCCGGGGCGACGGGGACGGCTTCCGCGGCTGGACCGCGACGATCGCCCGGCACCGCGCCATGGACCTGCTCCGCGCCCAGCGGCGGCGACCACAGGCGGCGGCGCCGCTGGATCACCTGACCGAGGTACGCGCGGACGACGACACCGCCGACCGGGCCCTCGAACTCGTCACCACCGACGAGGCGATCGCCCTGATCGCCACCCTGCCCCAGGAGATGGCCGAGGCGGTGATGCTGCGCGTGGTCGTCGGCTTGGACGCCGGAAGCACCGGTCGGATCCTGGGCCGCCGCGCCGGGGCGGTGCGGACGGCCGCGTACCGCGGGCTCCGTTTGCTCGCCCAGCGCCTCCCCGGCCGTCCGCCCACCCCGGACCCGGCCGGGGAGCCGGCTCCTCCAGATCCAGCCGCAGGCCCGACGTTGAATCAAGCCGCGGGCCCGACGGTGAATCAGGCCGCGGGCCCGACGCTGAATCACGCCGCGGGCCGGGCCTCGGATCCGGCCGCGGGCCAAGCCTCGGTGACACATCTGCCCGAGCCGGCGCTGAGGGAGTGGAGATGACCGGCACCGCGAAGGGAGGCCCGATGGACCGGAACACCGCTGCGGCACTGCTGCGCGGCGACACCGGCGGGCACCCGCTCGGTGAGGTCCTCGCCGCGGCGTCGGCGCCCGCCACGCACCGCGAACTGGCCGGTGAGGCCGCGGCCGTGGCCGCGTTCCGGGCCGCCGGGCGGCGACCGGCCCGGCGCAGCCCGCTGCTCACGATGATGACCCTCAAGGTGGCGGCGGCCGCGTTCGCCACCACGGCGACCGTGGGCGGCGTGGCGATCGCCGCCTCCACCGCGAGCCGGCCGGGCCCGGCGGCCGTCGCCGACCCGTCCGCGTCGCCGTCCTGGTCACCGTCCCCCGCGCCGTCCGGCTCGGCGTCGCCGTCCGCGCCGGTCCCCCCGTCCGCGCCGGTCTCCCCATCCGTGCCGACGTCACCGTCCGCATCGGGAGCGGCCACCCGGGGCACGGCACCGCGACCGGCGATCGCCGCCCCGGCGAACCCGGCGCGCACCCGCTCGTCCGGCGCCGGCGCACCCGCGACCTCGGCATCGGCATCGGCATCGGGGCATGAGCCGCCGTGGCGCACCGACCGGAGCTGGTCGTCGCGGCGGCTGGCTGAACTGTGCCGCGACCACTACCGGCGCACGATCGACGACGAACACTTCCGCGAGCTGGTCGAACGGGCCGGCGCACGGGAGCGGATCGACCGGTTCTGCGGTGATCACCGCGGGAGCCGGCCCGGCCGCACGGATTCGCCCTACCACGACGACGCGGACGGTAGAGGCTGGTAGAACGGCACCCGGTGGACCGGATCAGGGGAACGGGCGGTCCATCGGGTGCCCCGCAGGCCGGCCGGCCACGAGGCACCCGAGCCGGTGCGTCAGAGGGCGCCCAGGTACCGCTGGCGCTCGTACGGCGTGACCTCGCGGCGGAACTGCTCCCACTCGGCCCGCTTGTTGCGCAGGAAGAAGTCGAAGACGTGCTCGCCGAGCACCTCGGCGACCAGCTCGGAGCCGGCCATCACGTCGATCGCCTCGGAGAGGTTCTCCGGCAACGCCTCGTAACCGGCGGCCTTGCGCTCGGCCGGCGACAGCGACCAGACGTCGTCCTCGGCGCCGGGGGGCAACTCGTACCCCTCCTCGATGCCCTTCAGGCCGGCGCCGAGCATGACGGCGAAGGCCAGGTAGGGGTTGGCGGCGGAGTCGATCGACCGCACCTCGACCCGGGCCGAGCTCGGCTTGCCGAACGCGGGCACCCGGACCAGCGCCGACCGGTTCAGGTGGCCCCAGCTGACGAACGCCGGCGACTCGGTGATCCGGTCCGGGAGCTGGAGCGGGAAGAGCCGCTTGTACGAGTTGACCCACTGGTTGGTGATCGCCGTGTACTCCCGGGCGTGCACCAGCAGACCCGCGATGAACGCGCGCGCCGTCTTGGAGAGGCGGTGCGGGTCCTCGCTGTCGAAGAACGCGTTGCGCTCGCCCTCCATCAGCGACAGGTGGGTGTGCATGCCGCTGCCGGGCTGGTCGGTGTACGGCTTCGGCATGAAGGTGGCCTTCACGCCCTGGGAGAGCGCCACCTCCTTGACCACGTGCCGGAACGTCATGATGTTGTCCGCGGTGGTGAGGGCGTCCGCGTACCGCAGGTCGATCTCCTGCTGGCCGGGCGCGACCTCGTGGTGGCTGAACTCCACCGAGATGCCGATCCGCTCCAGCGCGAGCACGGCCTGGCGGCGGAAGTCACGGGCCACCGCGTGCGTGGTGTGGTCGAAGTAGCCGCCGCTGTCCACCGGGATCGGCACCGAGCCGTCGTTCTCGCCGTCCTGCACCAGGAAGAACTCGACCTCGGGGTGGGTGTAGAAGGTGAAGCCCTTCTCGGCTGCCTTGGCCAGGGCCCGGCGCAGCACGTGGCGCGGGTCGGCCCAGGCGGCGCTGCCGTCCGGCATCAGGATGTCGCAGAACATCCGGGCGCTCTCGCCGCTGGCGCCGCCCTCGAACGGGAAGACCTGGAAGGTTGTCGGGTCCGGCATGGCGACCATGTCCGACTCGTAGACCCGGGCGAAGCCCTCGATCGCCGAGCCGTCGATGCCGATGCCCTCCTCGAACGCCGACTCCAGCTCCGCCGGCGCGACCGAGACGCTCTTCAGGGTGCCCAGCACGTCGGTGAACCAGAGCCGGACAAAACGGATGTCGCGCTCCTCGAGCGTGCGAAGCACGAACTCCTGCTGTCGGTCCACTTCCACCCCTCGTGCCGTTGTCGATTCTTCCGCCGAGACTACGCTGAGCACGCCTTGTGACGTCGTCCCGGGTCACGATCGGCAGGGCTCACTCCGGGGAACAATAAGGGCCATGCCCACGCTGCGCATCGCCCTTGCTCAAGTGAACTCGACCGTCGGCGACCTCCACGGCAACGCGGAGGCGGTGCGCCGCTGGACCCGCGAGGCGGCCGGCGCCGGCGCGCACCTGGTGGCGTTCCCGGAGATGATGCTGACCGGGTACCCCATCGAGGACCTGGTCTTCCGCAACTCGTTCGTCGCCGCCTCCCGGCAGGCCCTCGATCAGCTCGCCGCGGACCTGGCCGCCGACGGGCTCGGCGACGTGGCAGTCGTCGTCGGATATGTGGACGCCGACGGGCCGGCACACACCAGCTCCGACGCCGCGGCCGGCAACGGGCGGCGGGACGCGTCGGCGGTGCTGCACGGCGGTGCGGTGGTCGCCACCTACTTCAAGCACCACCTGCCCAACTACGGGGTCTTCGACGAGGACCGGTACTTCGAGCCCGGCCGGTCGCTGACGGTGGTGCGGCTCGGCGGGATCGACGTCGCGCTGACCGTCTGCGAGGACATCTGGCAGGCGGGCGGGCCGTTCACCGCGGCCCGGCGGGCCGGCGCCGGCCTGGTCGTCAACATCAACGCCTCGCCGTACGAGCTGAACAAGGACGACGTCCGGCTGCCCCTCGTGCGCCGGCGGGCGGCCGAGGCCGGTGCGACGGTCGCCTACGTGAACGCGGTCGGCGGGCAGGACGAACTCGTCTTCGACGGCGACTCGATGATCGTTTCGCCGGACGGGGAACTGCTCACCCGGGCGAGCCAGTTCAGCGAGGAGTTGCTCGTACACGACCTGGATCTGCCCGCCGCGGACGCCGCGCCGAACCGGGAACGTGCGACCGACGCGGCGAAGCCGCAGGTCGAGGAGTCGATCCCGGACGAGATGCCGATCTCCCGGCACGAGGTCGCCCTGGACCTCGCCCTCACCGGCACCCGCGACGGTGGCATCGCCGAGCGGATCACCGACGAGGCGGAGATCTGGGCCGCCCTGGTGCTGGGCCTGCGCGACTACGTCGGCAAGAACCGTTTCCGCTCGGTGATCCTCGGCCTCTCCGGCGGCATCGACTCCGCCGTGGTCGCCGCCATCGCCGTCGACGCCCTCGGCCCGGACCGCGTCTTCGGCGTCTCCATGCCCAGCGGCTACTCCTCCGGCCACTCCAAGGACGACGCCGCCGACCTGGCCAAGCGCACCGGCCTCGACTACCGCACCGAGCCGATCCAGGCGATGGTCGACGCGTTCCTGTCGAACATGTCGCTCTCCGGCGTCACCGTGGAGAACCTCCAGGCCCGGGTCCGCGGCGTGATCCTGATGGCCCTCTCGAACCAGGAGGGCCACCTCGTTCTGACCACCGGCAACAAGAGCGAGCTGGCGGTCGGCTACTCCACGCTCTACGGCGACTCGGTCGGCGGGTTCAATCCGCTCAAGGACGTGCCGAAGACCATGGTGTGGAAGCTGGCCCGCTGGCGGAACACCCAGGCCGACGCGCCGATCCCGGAGAACTCGATCTCCAAGCCGCCGAGCGCCGAACTGCGCCCGGACCAGAAGGACTCGGACTCGCTGCCGGACTACGAACTGCTCGATCCGATCATCAAGGGCTACGTCGACCACGACCTGGGCCGGGCCGACCTGATCGAGGCCGGCAACGACCCCGCCCTGGTGGACCGGGTGCTGCGAATGATCGACATGGCCGAGTACAAGCGGCGGCAATCCGCGCCGGGGACGAAGATCTCGGGCAAGGCGTTCGGGCGGGACCGGCGCCTGCCCATCACGAACGCGTACCGCGAAGGCTCCATCCCGCAGGCTTAGACCGCTGTGAAAACCTCCACTGGCCCCTGACCGCCGCCGGTTTCCGGGTGCGACGATGAACGCACCCGGGGACCGCATCCGAGCGGCCTCGAGGGAAGGAGACGTACGACATGTCGGAGATTCCCACGCTGTACGGCGGCCCGCCGACCCGCCGCGTCCGCACCCGCGACCTGATCAACGCGAAGGCCCGCGGCGACCGCTGGCCGATGCTCACCTCCTACGACCAGTACACCGCGTCGATCTTCGACCAGAACGGCGTACCGGTCCTGCTCGTCGGTGACTCGGCCGCCAACAACGTCTACGGCTACGAGACCACGGTCCCGGTCACCGTCGACGAACTGCTCCCCCTGGTCCGCGCCGTCGTGCGCGCCACGAAGACCGCGCTGATCGTCGGCGACCTGCCGTTCGGCAGCTACGAGGAGGGCCCGGCCCAGGCCCTGCGCACCGCCGTCCGGTTCATGAAGGAGGGCGGCTGCCACGCCGTCAAACTCGAAGGCGGCCGCCGGATGGCACCGCAGATCGAGGCGATCACCGGCGCCGGCATCCCGGTCATGGCGCACATCGGCTTCACGCCGCAGCGGGAGCACACGATCGGCGGCTACCGCGTGCAGGGCCGCGAGAACGAGGGCGCCGAAGTCATCTCCGACGCCCGCGCGGTCGCCGACGCGGGTGCCTTCGCCGTGGTCCTGGAAATGGTTCCCGGCGACGTCGCCAAGCAGATCACCAAGGAACTGGCGATCCCCACGGTCGGCATCGGCGCCGGCCCGGAGACCGACGCCCAGGTCCTGGTCTGGCAGGACATGGCCGGCCTGCGCACCGGCAAGGCGCCGCGCTTCGTGAAGCGCTACGCCGACCTGTCCGGCGCGCTCACCGAGGCGACCAGGCAGTTCGCCGCCGAGGTCCGGGGCGGCGAGTTCCCGGGCGCCGAACACACCTTCTGACGCCGGTCGGCCCGCGGTGGTGCTTCCCGCACCGCTGCGGGCCGGTCCTCCGCGGCCCGCTTTCCCGGCCCGCTGTTCCCGGGCCCGCCGTTCCCGGGCCCGCTTTCTCAGGCGCGCTTTCTCAGGCGCGTTCGAAGCGGACCGTCCGGGTGACCGGGTCCGCCGTGATCAGGCGGACCGGCACCCGCTGCCCGAGCGGCAGGTCCCCCAGGCACTTGGCCCGGACCGCCGGATCGTCGATCGCGATCGAACCCGCCGCCGGCCGCTTCCCGGACGGCTCGTCCCGGTCCAGCACCGCCGCCTCGAACGTCTCACCCACCCGATGCTCCAGCAGCACCGCCTCGGCCAGGTCGATCGCCCCCCGGTCGGCGGCCGACGCCATCCGGTCGGTCGTGGACATCGTCTTCGGCAGCCACTCCAGCGCCTCCCGCGCCCACTCCGGGACGGCCCGCCCCTCGTGCAGGGCCAGGCAGATCTCCGTGGCGTACCGGTCGGCCAGCCGCCGCAGAGGCGCCGTGACATGCGCGTACGGCGCGCCCACCCCGCCGTGCCCGGTCTCCGCCGGAATCTCCGCACTCACCGCCGCCGTGCCGCGTCCCGCTCCATCGCCGGCCGCCTCGTCACGTTCCGCCTTCCCCGCGCGACCCGGCGAGGCCAGCTGAGCACCCGAAGCCGGCTGAGCGCCTGAGCCGGGCAGAGCGCTTGAGGCCAGCTGAGCGCCCGAGGCCGGCCGAGCACTCGCGTCGAAAGCCGTATATCCGGCCCCGCGCAACAATTCCGCCGCCTGGTCCAGGAACGCCGCACCCCGCGCCGTCGCCGGATCCACCGCCGCGATCACCGCGCCCACCGACGCGCCCTCCGGCCAGGCGATGCCCAGCGGCCCGGCGGCGGCACGCAGCTTGGCGACCGCCTCCGGCTTCGGGGCGGGCATGGTACGCAACAGGCCGACACCGCCATCCAGCATGAGAGCCGCCGCCGCCATGCCGGTGAGCAGCGAGATCTGTGCGTTGTGCTCCTCGACCGGCAGCGGCGCCCGCAGCACCAGACGCCAGCCGTCGCCGTCGCGTTCGACCTCCTGCGACGGCAGCGGAAGGTTCACCGCGCCCCGTTCGGCGGCCCGCCGCGCCAGCCGGGTGCCGATCTCCGGCAGCAGCGCCAGCGACTCCGGGGCGGTCCCCGCGTCGAGCTGGCGCTGCACACTCTCGTAGTCCAGTTTCGCCCGGCTGCGCACCCGCGCCCGCTCCAGCGCGACAGCGACCGTAGCGCCGTCGGCGTCCAGGTCGATGGTCCAGACCACCGCGGCCCGCTCCACATCCGGGAACAGGCTCACCGCGTCTTCGCTGAGGACCGGCGGGTGCAGCGGGATGCGGCCGTCGGGGAGGTAGACGGTCTGCCCGCGTACCCGGCTCTCCGCCTCGATCGCACCACCCGCCCGGACGAAGGTCGCGACGTCGGCGATCGCATAACGCACCCGGTAGCCGCCGCCCTCCCGCCGGCTCAGATGCATCGCCTGGTCAAGGTCCTGCGACGTGGCCGGGTCGATCGTCACGAACGGCACGTCCGTCTGATCCTTTTCGGGCAGCGCGGTGTCCCGCGCCGCCCGTTCGGCCTCCGCCAGCACCTCGGCCGGGAACTCCTCGGGCAGCCGCAGCTCCCGCCGCAACGCCGAGAAGTCGATCTGCGGCGCTATCACCATCTTGATCGGCACCCGACATTCCTATCAGGCCCGGCACACCAGCGCGGGCCACGCCGACCGGCGTGGCCCGCACCGCGCACTACCGCTTGCGCACCGCCTTGCTCCCCGAGGCGCGAGCAGACCCACCCGCATTGACCCCAGACGTACGCCCCACCCGCGTACCTTTCGCCGCATTCCCCGCCGGACTCCCCGCCCCAGCCGCAGCGGATCGGTTGGCCGCAGTCCGCCCGGCCGCCTTGGCGGTGGCCTTGGGCGCAGGAGCTTTGGCATTGCCCGCCTTGCTCCCGGCAGCCTTGGACGCGGTGACCTTCGAGGCGGTGGCCTTGGACGCGGCAGCCTTGGACGCGGTGGCCTTGCTTCCGGTCACCGCCGCCGACGCAGCCTTGCCACCGGTCGCCTTGGCACTAGCAGCCCTGCCCGGCGCAGCCTTGGTCCCAGCCGCCTTGCTCACGGTTGCTTTGCCCACCGTCGCCTTGGTCCCAGCGGCCTTGCTCGCCGCGGCCCTGGTCCCAGCCGCCTTCGTAGCAGCAACCTTGCCCGGCGTCGCCTTCGCAGCCCCACCGGACGCTGTAGCCGGCGCTTTCCTACCCACCGCAGCCTTGGCAGCCGTCGCCCTGCCCGCCGTCGCCTTAACACCCACCGCCTTGGCAGCTGTCGCCTTGACCCCCGTCGCCTTGGTGGCCGTCGCCTTGGTGGCCGTCGCCTTGGTGGCCGTCGCCTTGGTGGCCGTCGCCTTGGTGGGCTTTGCCCCGGTTGCCTTCGCCCCGGCCACTTTGACGCCCGCAGCCTTGGCAGCTGTCACCTTCGCCGCCGCACCCTTGGCCGCCGTCGCCCGTGTGGCCGCAGACTGTCCCGCCACAGCCTTAGCAGCCGTAGCCCTACCAGCGGCACCCTTGCTCGCCGTCACCTTGGCAGCCGCAGCCTTGGCGCCGGTCGACTTGGTCGCAGCCGCCTTGACGCCGGCCACCTTGGCACCGCCGGCCTTAGCCGCAGTCCCCTTGGCCGCCTTGACCGGAACCGCCTTGGTGGCGGCCGCCTTCACCCCAGCCCGGCTACCCGTAGCAGCCGCCTTCGCCGCAGCCCCACCGGCGCGAACGCCCCCAGCCTTCGCAGCGCCAGCCTTCGCCGCGGCCCCCTTGGCGCCAGTCGCCTTGCTGGGCGTCGCCCTGACCCCACTCACCTTGGCAGCCGTCGCCTTGATGCCAGTAGCCCTGGTTCCCGTCGTCTTCGCAGCCGTCGCCTTCGCAGC
This sequence comes from Actinoplanes sp. DH11, assembly GCF_020873875.1. Taxonomy (GTDB): domain Bacteria; phylum Actinomycetota; class Actinomycetes; order Mycobacteriales; family Micromonosporaceae; genus Actinoplanes. The sequence continues at coordinate 215,148 of NZ_JAHWGU010000013.1, read as the reverse complement.
TGTCGCCTTAGCTCCGGTCGCCTTGGTCGCTGCCGCCTTGGTCCCCGCCGCCTTGGCAACCGTCGCCTTGGTCCCCGTCGCCTTGGTGCCCGCCGCCTTCGCCCCGGCCGCCTTGGTGCCCGCAACTGTCGCAGCCGTCGCCTTACCCGCCCGCGCACCAGCCGCCTTGGCACTCCCAGCAGTCGCCTTGACGGCCGTCGCCTTCCCAGCCTTGGTCCCGGTCGCCCCAACGACGTTCCCCGCACCCGCGGCAGCCCTACCCGAAGAAGCTTTCGCGGCTTTCATCCCGGTACCCCCACCAGCGACCTTCGCGCCAGCCCCACCGGTCGCTTTCCGGCCCGCCGATTTCGCCGCCGCAGTACCGCCACCAGTCGCCCTGGCACCCGCCGCCTTGGTGGCCGCACTCCCACCACCAGTCGCCCTCGTGGCCGCACTCCCGCCACCAGCCGCCTTCGTGGCCATCGCTTTCGTGGCGGCGACCCCACTACCGGCCGCCTTCACCGCGGCGGCGCCGGCCGTCTTGGCGGCGCCAACCTTCCCGGCTGCCGTGCCTGCGGACGCAGCGCTCTTACCGGGCGACGCGGCTCTCTTGCCTGCGGACGCAGCGGCCTTGCCGGCCGACGCGGCGGTTCCCGACGCTTCTCCCCCGGCGGCACGGCCGTTCGTCCTGGCCCGCGACCCTTTGCCGCCGGCTTCGACCGGCGCGGCGGAAGCATCCGGGCCGGTTTCGGACGCAGTGGTACGGGCTGCGCCGCCCCGACCCCGCCCAGCCCTCTTCGCCGCTTCACCGACGGTGACTGCCGCGTCAGCACGGCCGCGAGCCACCTTGGCCCCGTTGGTGCGCCCCGGCCCGGCTTTCGCCAGCCGAGCGCCGCCCGGCCGGACCCCTGCCGCCGCACCGCCCGGCGCAGCACCGGCCCGCCGCGGCTCGTTGCCGTCAGTGACCGCGTGATCTCCGGGGACCGCACCGCGAGTTCCGGCGGCGACCGCGTCGTCCTGGGCGGACACGGTGACCGGCGCCATGCCGTCGGCCGACGTCTGCTCCGAGTCTTCGTCGGCGCCCTCCTCCGGGGACTCCCCGCCGACGGTTTCCGTCGAGCTGCCGGCGTCCCGGGAGGCGCGCACGTCCAGTTCGTTACCGGAATCCAGTCCGCTACCAGCACCCGGACCGCTGGCGGCATCCGAGTCGCCGGCGGCATCCCGGCCGCTCACGGCATCCAGATCGCTGTCGGCATCCAGATCGCTGTCGGAGTCGGCGGCGCTGTCGGAATCGAGGGCCCTGTCGCGAACCGGGTCGCCGTCGTCGTCACGGCCGCTACCGACTGTCGCGTCCCCGCCGGCGTCCGGGCCGCTGCCCGCATCGGGGCCGCCACCTGAACCGGAACCGCGACCGCTGCCCGCGCCCGAGCCGTTGCCGTTGCCGTTGCCGTTGCGCCCTCCCCCGGACCCGAGCGCTTCGAGATCCGGACGGTCCGCGCCCCATTTGTCGGATCCCGCGCTCGGCGTAGCGGGGCCGGTGTGCGGCGGGAACCAGCCACCCTCGTACGGGACGTCCGACACCTGGCTCGGATCCACCTCGTCGAGTTTCCCGAGGTCTTCGGTGGAGGCGGTGACCTGCCCCTTCGAACCGCCGCTCATCGCAGCCGCGACCCGGCGCGGTTTGCCGGACACGTTCTTGGCAGTCGCCCGACCCGACCGCGCCGCCGGCACCACAGCCGTCTTACCGTTCCGGGGGGACGCTTGTCGCTTCACGGCCGGTACGTCGTCGGAGGCCCGCGCGGGCGCCGGCACCCGCCGGCCGGTCTTCGGAGCACCGGCCGTAGCGGCAGTGCCGCCCACGGACCCCATCCCCCGGACGGCCTGCTTCGGAGCGACCGCCCGCCCGCCGGCCTTGGCAGCCGCAGCCTTCGCACCGGTCTTGGCGGCGGACCCGGCCTTGGTCTCAGCCGCCTTCCCCACCACAGCGCGGCCGGCCGCCCTGACCGCCCCGGCCTTGGCTGTTGAGGTCTTGGCCGTCGAGGTCTTGGCCGTCGCAGTTCCAGCTGTCGCAGCCTTGGACACCGGAGGCTTGACGGTCGCGGCCTTGGCAGCAGCCGTTTTAGTGGTCGCGGCCTTGGCGGTAGCCGTTTTAGTGGTCGCCGCCCTGGCAGTAGCGGCTTTGACGGACGCCGTTGCGGAAGGCGCCGCTTTGACAGACGCGGCCTTGGCCGACACGGTCTTCACCGCCGAAGCCTTCGCGGACTTCCCAGCGGTCGACTTACCTGCGACCGCATTGCCGCTCGCCGAATTGCGCCCTGCCGGTGTCACGGCCGCCGACTTACCGACTACCGATTTAGCGGCCACGGATTTCGCGGTCCCCGACCTACCGGCAGCGGATTTCCCGGCGACAGACTTACCCACAGCGGATTTCGCCACCGCAGGCTTACCGGCAGCGGATTTGCCAGCGGTCGAAGATTTGGGACCCGCCCCGGAAACCGGACCCGTAGCCACACCCCGCCCGGCTCCCGCCTTACCGGCCGGAATCTTGGCGGTAACCACCGAACGCCCGGAAACCGCCTTCGCAGTCGCCGGTTTCGCAGCAACAGCCCGGCTCCCCGTAGTCCGGCCGGAGCCGCCCTTGGACGCACTCGACTTGAGTTCGGGCCGGGCAATCGCAGCCGCCGCCCCGCGCCCGGACTTCACAGCAGCCGGCTTCGACGCAGCGGATTTCACAGCGGCCGGACGCGCAGCAGCGGCCCGCTTCGCAGCGACGACGGGCTTCGCGACAACAACCGGCTTCGCAGAAGCGGCCCGCTTGGCAGCACCAGCCGACTTCGAAACGACGGCACCGGCCGACTTCGCAGCAGCGGCACGAGCCGGCTTCGAAACGGCGGCACGGGCCGGCTTCGAAACGGCGGCGCCGGCTGATGTCGAAGCGGCGGCACGGGCCGGCTTCGCGGGGGAAGCAGCGGCGGCGGCACGCTTGGCGGCCGGGGAAGCGGCTGCCTTCTTCTCCGGTACGACGGCGGTGACCCGTACCCTGCCCCGCTGCTCCGCCCGACCAGCCGCCACCGCCGTCCTGCCTCGCGCCGCACCCGTTTTCGCACCGGCCACCGTGGAGGGCGCCCGTCCCGCAGCAGGGCGAGCGGGCGCGGAGGCGGACCGGGCCGGCGCGGAAGCGGACCGGGCCGGCGTGGCGGTGGTGCGGGTGGGCGCGGCAGCGGACCGGGCGGGGGATCCGCCGGTCGCGCGCGCGGGAGTGGCAGCGGATCTGGTCGTTGCCTTTTTGGCAGTTGCCTCTTTTTTGGCAGCGGGCATCGAGGTGTTCCTCCTTGCGAATGACTGCGGGCACGTCTGCGCCTGGAGACGGCGCGGCTACGGCATGGACAACGCGTGCCGGGACCGTGCGTTAGCTGGCTTCCCCTGTCCAGCGGGCATCCTCGGCATCCCACTCGGCATTGCGCTTCTCGACCGTGTCGAGTGCCCGCGTCGCTTCGTCAGCCGTGGCGTAGGGACCGAGCCGGTATTGGGCGGGACACACCTGGTCTCCGCTCTCAACCCGGTGGTCGCGGAGGCACCAGAAGTACCCTGCACCGCCGAGCCCACTGTCGTTCATTCCATCACTGTGCCGCTAAAACCGGCCATGCGCTACCGATTCGGGCAAAAAGTCCCAAATTTCCATTGAGAAGTGCCACGCAAGAAAACAAAACCGCCCCGGCCGGGTGGCCGGGGCGGTTCCGCACAATGTGCGGGGTCAGCGGATGTGCCGGATCAGCGCGGTGTACTGGATCAGCGGAGCTCGGCGGCGACCAGCTCGGCGATCTGCACGGCGTTGAGGGCCGCACCCTTGCGCAGGTTGTCGTTCGAGATGAAGAACGCCAGCCCGTTCTCCGCGGTCGGGTCCACCCGGAACCGGCCCACGTAGGACGGATCGCGCCCGGCGGCCTGCAGCGGCGTCGGCACGTCGGCGAGTTCGACGCCGGGCGCCGTGGCGAGCAGCTCCCGGGCACGGTCCGGCGTGAGCGCGCGGGCGAAGCGGGCGTTGATCTGGATCGAGTGCCCGGTGAAGACGGGTACGCGCACGCAGGTCCCGGAAACCAGCAGCTCCGGCAGGTCGAGGATCTTGCGGCTCTCGTTGCGGAGCTTCTGCTCCTCGTCCGTCTCGCCGGTGCCGTCGTCCACGAACGACCCGGCCTGCGGGATCACGTTGAACGCGATCGGCTTCGGGAAGACCCGGGACTCGGGGAACTCGACCGCGGAGCCGTCGTGGGTCAGCTCGGTCGCCCGGTCCGCCACCTTCTTGACCTGCTCGTCGAGCTCGGCCACACCGGCGAGCCCGGCGCCACCGACGGCCTGGTACGTGGTGGCGACGAACGAGACCAGCCCGGCCTCGTCGTGCAGCGGCCGCAGCACCGGCATGGCCGCCATGGTGGTGCAGTTCGGGTTGGCGATGATGCCCTTCGGGCGGTTGCGGGCCGCGTCCGGGTTGACCTCGGCGACGACCAGCGGCACCTCCGGGTCCATCCGCCAGGCCGAGGAGTTGTCGACGACGACCGCGCCGGCCTCGGCGACGCGGGGCCCGTATTCCTTGGAGCCGCCCTTGCCCGCCGAGAAGAGCACGATGTCGAGGCCGCTGTAGTCCGCGGTCGCGGCGTCCTCGACTGTCACTTCTCCGTTGCCCCACGGCAGGGTGCGGCCTGCGCTGCGCGCGGAGGCGAAGAGACGAAGCTGGTCTACCGGGAAGGCGCGCTCGGCCAGGATGCGGCGCATGACGCCACCGACCTGTCCCGTCGCGCCGACGATGCCGATCCTCATGAGCACCAAAATACGGCCTGAACTGCGAGCGAAGAAATCACCTTGTTCACATTGTGGGATAGTAGTCCCATATTCGGGGACAGCGGGCCTAGCGTCAGTGGCATGGCGACGTACACGCACGGACACCACGAGTCGGTCTTGCGCTCACACCGCTGGCGCACCGCAGAGAATTCGGCGGCCTACCTCCTGCCGCATCTTTCCTCCGGAATCTCCCTGCTGGACGTCGGATGCGGCCCCGGCACCATCACGGCCGACCTCGCGACACGGATCACACCCGGTCGCGTCACCGCCCTGGAGCGCACCGCCGACGCCCTCGACCTGGCCCGCGCCGAAGTGGGCCGGCAGTCGCTGCCGAACGTGGACTTCGCCGTCGGTGACGTGCACGCCCTCGACATGCCCGGCGACGCGTACGACGTGGTGCACGCCCACCAGGTCCTCCAGCACGTCGCCGACCCGGTGGCCGCCCTGCGCGAGATGCGCCGGGTGACCCGGCCGGGTGGGGTGGTCGCCGCCCGGGACAGTGACTACGCCGGTTTCACCTGGTTCCCGCTGCTCCCGGAACTGGACGAGTGGATGGCCCTCTACCAACGGGTGGCCCGCGGCAACGGCGGCGAACCCGACGCCGGCCGCCGGATGCTCTCCTGGGCCCGCGCCGCCGGCTTCACCGACGTGACGGCCACCGCGAGCGTCTGGTGTTTCGCCACCGACGAGGACCGGCACTGGTGGGGCGGCATGTGGGCGGACCGCATCCGCAACTCGGACATGGCGACGACGGCCCTGGCGACGGGCGCGGCAACCGAGGCGGACCTGCGGCGGATCTCCGACGGCTGGCGCCGCTGGTCGGACGCCCCGGACGGCTGGTTCACCATCCCGCACGGCGAAATCATCTGCCGCGCCTGAGCGCCCGCCGAGGAAGCGGCAGGACGCGGGGCCGGGCGCGGCGAGACCGCACCTGGGCGCGCGGCTACGTCTTCGGGCGGAAGGCCCAGTGCCAGCTCTCGCGAGGCACGTTCTCGACGAAGCCGTACTCCTTGGCGTTCTGCCGCATCCAGGTCAGTGCCTTGGCGTTGAGGTCCAGGTCGGTGGCCATGCCCCAGCCGTGCTCGCTGGTGCCGGGCTTGGCAGCGAGCCCGCCCTGCGAGTAGAGGCCCTTGCGCCGGGCGAGGTCGACCTGTTCGGTGTAGGGCCGGTACGAGTCGGTGATGCCGATCTTCACGCCGTCCCGCTTGGCATCATCGATCATGCGGTTGAGGTTCTCGGCGGCGGGCGCCCACAGCTTGTGGTTGGTGTTGCCCACCCGGCCGAGCGCCTCCTCCGGGATCTTGCCGTTGCCGTAGGCGACCAGGTCCTCCGGCACGCCCTTGCTGTTCAGCTTGTACGTCTTGTCCGCCGCAGCCGGCCCCGCGGCGGACGTCATCGCCGACTGGAGCTGGCTGGCGAAGTTGGCGCCACTCGCGGCGGTGGACGCGGACGAGCCGGAGGTGGCCGTCCGCGTCTGCGTCGCGGTGGCCTGCTGGGTCTGCATAGAGATGATCCGGCTCTGGATGTTCGCGATGCGCTGGTTCACTCCTTCGATACCCATGTCAGAACCGTTCGGCTCCCGGGCCGAAACCTGAGGCCTCCCGCGAGAAAACCCGGAAAAGTACGGTCAGGAAGCGGACGCCAGGTCGATCGTGTGCTGGGTGTGCGCCACCTTGGCCTGGAGGTAGCTGACGTTGGCGGCGGACGCGTGCACGCCGGTGGGCCGGACCGAGCGGACCTGGATGCCGAGGTCGCGCAGCTGGCGGGACTTGTCCGGGTTGTTGGTCAGCAGGTCGACGGCGCCGGCGCCGAGCGCGGTGAGCATCTGGGCGGCGGCGCTGTAGTCCCGCTCGTCGTCGGCGTGCCCGAGTGCCCGGTTCGCCTCATAGGTGTCCATGCCGAGGTCCTGGAGCGCGTACGCGTCGAGCTTCGCGTAGAGGCCGATGCCCCGGCCCTCCTGGCGCAGGTAGAGCAGGTAGCCACCGGTCTCCGCGATCTGCTCGACCGCCTCGCGCAGCTGCGGGCCGCAGTCGCAGCGCTGGGAGCCGAAGACGTCGCCGGTCATGCATTCGGAGTGCATCCGGACCAGGGGGACCTCGGCGCCGTCCACGTCGCCGAGCGCCAGGGCCAGGTGCTCCTTGCCGTCCACCAGGCCGGTGAAGGTGATCACTTCGGCGGTGGTGCGGAAGCCATCGGCGAACTCGAGCGGAACGGTGACGCGCGTACGGACCGGCATGCTTTCTCCCTGTACTTGATACTTCAAGTCAAGTACGGATCGACCGCATGCTCCGGTTCATGAGGTGGGCACGGTTGCCGATTCGGAGTTTCGGTCGGACAGCCCCAGGTCGATCTCGGAGACGCTGTTCTTCCGGTTCGGCAGGATGTTCGTGATGAGCACGACGAGGCATCCGATCACCGCGTACAGGGCGAGGACCAGCAGGTGACTGCCGATCGGCGCGTCCGGGAAGTACAGGTTGTCGCGGACCGCCTGGACGCCGGCGCCGGTCGGCAGGTTCTCGCCGAGGAGCCGCCCGAAGTCGGGCAGGAACTCGGGCAGGATGCTGGCACCGGAGATGACCGTGCCGATGGTGAAGTAGAAGATGCCGACCAGCGCGCCGGCCGGGCCGATCAGCGCCACCGCACCGGCCGTGGACCCGGTGATGGCGAGCGAGATCAGCGAGAAGATGAGCAGCATCTCGGTCCGGTTCGCGCCCTCACCGACCCCGAACCAGCTCATCGACCAGAGCACCGCGGCGGCCGACCCGACGGCGTAGAGGATCAGCAGCGACAGGTGCGTGACGCCGCGCTTCCAGGACCGGCGGGCGCGCGGGATGAGCCGGCCCAGGCCCATCGAGGCGATCGAGCCGCCGAGCGAGAGCGCCTGGGTGAGGAAGCCGAGCGAGACGCCGTTGACGTCGTCGGCCGGCAGTGGCACCACGTCGGTGACCTGCGGCGGGGTGATCAGGGCCTGCGCCTGCGCGACGGTCACCGCGTCGGAGTCGGCGGCGAGCGCGGTCAGCTGGTTCGCGGTCTGCTGCTGCATCACGGCGGTGTAGGTGGAGCGCAGCAGGGAGGCCGCGGAGGCGCCGGCCGCGCTCGCCACGTAGAGCATCGGCGACCCCGCGGTCAGGTCGACGCCGCCGTAGACGTCCCGTTCCCGGATCGCCGTGGTCAGCGCGTCCGCCGAGCCGAAGTCGGTGACCCGGAACTTGTCGCCGTCCTCCAGCATGGCGGTGACCTGCTCGGCCTGCTGACCGGTGGCGATCAGGCCGACCGGCAGGTGGTGCGGCGCCGCCTTGTGGCCCATGCCCAGGTAGTACGCGGTGAGCAGGAGCTGGACGAGCACCCCGGTCACGCAGACCGCGAGCGCGAAGCGGCGAAAACTGGTCACGTCAACGAGCTTCGCAGCCCTCGCGCCGATTCAGGCCAGATCGGACGGATTCGTGTTGGCGCCGCAGAGCAGGACGGCCACCTTCTCGCCGGGTTCCGGCACGTAGGCCCGGGACAGCAGGGCCGCCTGGGCCGCCGCGGTGCCGTGCTCGACCACGATCCGGTACTCGTCCCAGAGCCGGCTCCGAGCCTCGACGATCGCCTCGTCCTCGACCAGCACCGACGTGATCTTCGCGTCCTGGGCGAGCTGAACGGCGATGGCGCCGGCCCGCCGGGCGCCGAGGGAGTCGGCGGCCACGCCGGAGACCGGCACGTCCACGGGTTCGCCGGCGCGCAGCGCGGCATGCAGTGCGGCCGAGTTCACCGGTTCGACGGCGACGATCCGCACGTGGTCCCGCAGCGCCGCGACGACCCCGGCGACGAGGCCGCCGCCGCCGACCGCCACGAGCACCGTGTCCAGGTCCGGCACCTGCTCCAGCAGTTCCAGGCCGATGGTCCCGTTACCGGCGACCATGTCCGGGTCGTCGTAGGCGTGGCAGAACAGGGCACCGGTCTCCGCGGCCCGGACGACTGCGGCGGCGTACGCCTCGGCATACTCGGTCCCGCTCTGCACTACCCGCGCGCCCAGCTTGCCGAGCTTCGCCACCTTGACCGCCGGGGCCGTGACCGGCACGAACACCTCGGCCGCGACACCGAGTTCGCGGGCCGCGTAGGCGGCTGCCAGGCCGGCGTTGCCACCGGACGCCGCCACCACCCCGGCGCCCGGCAGGGCACCGCGCTCGGCGCCGGCGAGGATCTGGTTGACCATCCCCCGGGTCTTGAACGACCCCGCGTGCTGCAGATATTCGAGCTTGAACCAGCGGTCCGGGCCGGCCTCGGCCACCGGGGTACGCCGGATCCGGCCGTCGACGCGACGCGCGGCCGCCCGTACATCCTCGTCGTTGATCATGTTTGGAGCCTAGGCCGTGTCCGGCCTAGACCGCGCTCCAGCTCACCTGGCTCGACGAGACGGGTAAGCGTTCACCGACCAGGCGCGCGAGATCGAGTAATCGGTTCGAGAAACCCCACTCGTTGTCGAACCAGCCGCGCACCTTGACCCCGCCGTCCGCGGTGGTCTGCGTGCCGGACGGGTCGAACAGGCACGAGGCCGGGTTGTTCTTCACATCGATCGACACGGTGGGGTCCGGGTCGTACGCCAGGATGCCCCGCAGCGGACCGGCAGCCGCCTCCGCCATCGCCCGGTTGATCTCCTCGGCGGTCACCGGCCGATCGGTCTGACCGGAGATCTCGGCGAGCGAGCCGATCGGGGTCGGCACGCAGTAGTAGCTGTACCGCATCTCGCCGATCTCCGGCAGCGCGATCCGGACCAGGTCACCGACCACGTGGTTGTGCGGGATGATGCTCTCCGCGGTGGCCCGGCCCAGTCGCGGGTCGTCCCGGGAGGTGCCGACCACCGCGTCCTGCACCCGCTGCCAGCCCTGGGTCGCGAGCATCACCGAGGTGTGCACGGACCGCAGTCCGAATCGGTCGAGCAGCACCTTCGCCATCACGGTGAGCGCGTTCACCCCGCAGGACGCCGGCGAGACCACGTCATGCAGCGCGGGGTCGTAGCTGTCGTGGTTGGCCCCGAAGACGAGGAAGGCGTCCGGGTCGTCGGCGGACGCACTGATCACCACCTTGCGGGCACCACCGTAGGTGATGTGCGAACGCGCCGCGGTCCCGGCCCGGAACAGGCCGGTCGCCTCGATGACGACGTCCACGCCCTCCTCGGCCCAGGGGATCCGGTCGGGGCGCTCATGGTGGTACGTCCGGATGGCGTGGTCGTTCACCACCAGGTACTCCCCGCGGGCGGTCACCGTCCCCGGGAACGCGCCGCGCAGGCTGTCGCGGCGCAGGCCGTACGCCATCTTCTCGGTGGACGCGATGTCGTTCACCGCGGCGATCTCCACGCCGGGTTGTGGCATGGCGGCCACGATCCGGGTCAAGCTGCGACCGATCCGCCCGAGCCCGTTGATCCCGATCGCCACAGTCATCGAGCGCTCCTCGACTCCGGATGCTTTGTCAGCATTTTCCCCGTGACCCGGCCGCCCATTTCCCTAAGGGTCCACCCGCCGTCACGACTCCGACACTAAGAGTTGTGCAAGTTGCACGTCAACGGATGACATTCTCACATCCCCTCAGCGACGACCTTCGAAGTGTGGCGAGCAATGTGGACTGCGTTACGTCATGCTGCAGACGTGCCCATACTCGTCTCCCACGCCGTCCCTGACGGGCCATGGGCGAACTGGATCGCCCAGGAACTACGGGCCGCCGGTCATGCTGTCGACGTACACATCGCACGTTCCGACTTCGCACATCGGCTACTCACCGCGTCCTCCGGATCGGACCCCGTGCTGGCCCTGTTCTCCGCTGAACACCCGGCAACCGAGAGTGACTGGCAGCGACTCCTCGCCGCGACCGGTGACCGCCTCGTCCTGCTCTGCGTCGACGCCGCCGGCCCGCCCCGGGCGCTGCGCGGCATGCCGTGCCGGAGTCTGCACGATCTGGACGCGGAAGGGGTACGGGAACTGCTGCTCGACCTGTTCCCGGAAGTTCGCCGCAACCCGCAGGTTTGAAACCGCGTCCACCCTGGAATGCCGCCCGGACGGGCACTCGAAGACTTTCCTCAGCCGGCTGGCGACCGGCCGACCGGGGGCCCGGCGGCGGACCGCACCCCCGCCGCCGGGCTTCCGGCCGCACTACCCGAGAACGGCCCGGCAAAACCGGACTTCCCCATCGCGCCACCCGTCCGGCAGGGTGCAACCAGGCAACACGTACGATTGCAGCGCGACGGACGAGTCGGCTGGGCGGCCGCGTCGGTGCCATCACGGCACCGCCGAGGAACGTCCGGACTCCGCAGAGCAGGGTGGTTGTTAACGGCAACCCGGGGCGACCCGCGGGAAAGTGCCACAGAAAACAGACCGCCGGCACACGCTTCGGCGTGGCGCCGGTAAGGGTGAAACGGTGAGGTAAGAGCTCACCAGCACCCCGGGTGACCGGGGTGGCTCGGTAAACCCCACCCGGAGCAAGGCCAAGCAAGGCCGCCGCCGCGAGGCAGCGGCCGGCGCAGGCGTTCGAGGGCTGCTCGCCCGAGCCTGCGGGTAGGCTGCTCGAGCCTGCCGGCAACGGCAGGCCTAGATGGATGGCCGCCACCGGCGACGAAAGTCCCGGCCACAGAATCCGGCGTACAGGCCGGCTCGTCCGCCGCCCTCCGGCCATGGCCTCTGCGGGCTGCTCAGGAGGCTCGGTGGGCGCCCACCTCGTCGGTGTACATGACGCGGGTCTGGTTGAGCATCTGGTCCAGTTCCGCCTGCTCCGCCCGTACCCTTGCGCGCTCCGCCGCCTTGGCCGCCCTGGTCCGCGCCGCCTCCTCGGCCGTCCGCGCCGCCTTGGCCGCGGCCTGCTGGTTGGCGCGCCGGGTGGCCGCCGCCTTCGCCGCCCGGGCCTTGGCCACCTCGGGGTCGAGCCGGCGGCCGGGGCGGATGTCGGCGACGGCTTCGACCTCGCGGGCCTCGATGGCGGCGAAGTCGGGGCGGATCTTGGCGGCCACCCATTCGACGCCGGCCACCAGGCCCACGACGAGCGCGAAGATGACGCGCAGGCCGAGCGGGCCGGGGGCGGCGAAGTTGACGGCCGCGGAGATGATGACGACCACGGCGAGGATTTTCATGGCGGCGCGTTTGGCGTCGGCGGCCATGCCGGGTGTCTGGCTGACCGTGAGCATGGAGAGCATGGCCAGGTCGAAGACCGCGGGGACGATCCAGGCGAACATGCCGGCGCCGAGGCTGACCAGGAAGTGCGCCTGGTGCAGGTAACTGGCGGCGAGCGCGCCCACGAGGATCAGGTTGTTGGCCCGTTTGATGGTGCGGATGGCCCGGAGCATGCCGGGAACGGCGCCTTTTGCGTATTCCTCGGCGAACTGCTGTGTCAGGGTCGTCATCAGCCAAGACCTCAAAACAAACAAACGAGACTCTTGGGACAGACGCTACCGGAGCGGACGTGAGCCGCGTTCCGATTCAGGAGTAAAGGCCCCGCCACGCGAATAGCCGTGGCGGGGCCCGGGGACGATCAGGTCGACGAGGGCGTCTCCACCGCCGTCTCGTCCCGGTGCCGCTCGATGCGCGGGTCACCCTCGTCGGCCAGGTAGTCGTCGGGCGCCGTGTGGTCGGTGCCCTCGGGTGTCTTGGCGGCCCGCAGCACCAGCGTGACGAGCGCCGCCACCAGCAGGTTCACCAGCACTGTCACGAACCCGACGTAGATCGTCTTCTGGGTGTCGAACCCGAACTCGGAGAGCGGGAACGCCGAGCCGCCGAAGTGTTTCCGGCCGGTCGCGGCGTTCGGGATCTGCCACAGCATCCAGAACCCGAGCCCCATGCCGGCGGCCCAGCCGGCCATCAGGGCGCCCCGGTGCAGCCAGCGGGTGTAGAGGCCGATCACCACGGCGGGCGCGGTCTGCAGGATGATCACGCCGCCGATGAGCTGGAGGTCGATCGAGAACTGCGGGTCCAGGAAGACGATGCAGGCCACCGCACCGACCTTCACGACCAGCGAGGTGATCTTGGCGACGTTCGCCTCCTGCGCGTGGGTGGCGTCCTTGCGCAGGTACTCCTTGTAGATGTTGCGGGTGAACAGGTTCGCGGCGGCGATCGACATGATCGCGGCGGGCACCAGGGCGCCGATGCCGATCGCGGCGAACGCGACGCCGGTGAACCAGGCCGGGAACTGCTGATCGAAGAGCAGCGGCACCACCGTGTTGTTGTCCACGCTGCCGGGAGAGGCGCCGGGCAGCGGTTTCACGCCGGCGGCGATGGCCATGTAGCCGAGCAGCGCGATCAGGCCGAGCAGGAAGCTGTACGCCGGCAGTGCCGACATGTTCCGCTTGATCACGTCCCGGTTCTTGCTGGCCAGCACGCCGGTGATGCTGTGCGGGTAGAGGAAGAGCGCGAGCGCCGAACCGAGGGCCAGGGTGAAGTACTGCACCTGGTTGTTGGCGTTCAGCAGGATCCCGTCGTTCGGTGACGGCGAGGCCTGGAACTTGGCATCCGCGGCGTCGAAGATCGCACCCCAGCCGCCCAGCTTGTAGGGCAGCCACAGCACCGCCACCAGGATCACGATGTAGATCAGCGTGTCCTTGACGAAGGCGATGAGCGCCGGGGCCCGCAGCCCGGACTGATAGGTGTAGGCCGCCAGGATCGCGAACGCGATGATGATCGGCAGATGCCGGGCGAACGCGCTCTCCCCGGTCACGCCCATCGTCTTGAGCACCGCCTCGATGCCGATCAGCTGGAGCGCGATGTACGGCATCGTCGCCACGATTCCGGTGATCGCGATGACCAGGGCGAGCGTCGGCGAGTCGAACCGGCTGCGGACGAAGTCGGCAGGCGTGACGAAGCCGTGCCGGTGCGACACCGACCAGAGGCGGATCAGGATCAGGAAGAACAGCGGGTAGATGATCACCGTGTAGGGCACCGCGAAGAACCCGGCGGCACCGGCGCCGAAGATCAGGGCAGGCACGGCGACGAAGGTGTACGCGGTATAGAGGTCACCACCCACCAGGAACCAGGTGATCCACCCGCCGAAGCTGCGCCCGCCCAGGCCCCACTCGTCGAGGTGTGCCATGTCCTTGGGCCGGCGCCACCGGGACGCCACGAACCCCATGCCACTGACCAGCAGGAACAGGAACGTGAAGATGATGATCTCGGTGATGTGATCGCTCATCGCCGGCTCCGCCGGGTCATCTGGTAGACGAGCGTCGTGGTGCCGACGCCGAGCAGGATGAAGGCGAACTGAAGCCAGTAGAACGTCGGGAAACCGGCGATCCGCGGCTCGTCGTGGTTGTAGAGGAACGTCAGCAGCGGCACCACGATCGGGATCAGGAGCAGCCAGTTCCAGGGACTTTTATCGGTACGAGGACGATCCGGCTCGGCCATGCGCGACTCCCATCAACGATGTGTCCTCGATCACGTTAACGAGACATCGGTCGATCGGTCGATCCCGTATGCGCCGAATGAGCGAGGCGGTGCGCCAAGTGGACGCACCGCCTCAAACGATCAACGCAGCGCGGCCGTGATGGCCTTGGTCAGCGACGCCTTCGCGTCGTCACCGTCGAGCGACCACATCATCGCGCCGCCGAGCCCCTTCGCCCGGATGTAGAGCGACTTCTGCAGCAGCACGGCCGGGTCGTCGTACGTCCAGAAGGTCGTCCCGTCGAAGAGCCAGGCGTGCCCGTTGCGCAGGTCGCGGTGCACGGTGTAGCCCTGCTTCGGCAGGTTCTTCAGCGTCTTGTAGTCCTCGGTCCCGCCGCCGAAGATGCTCGGCGCCGGCCCGGTGGCCGGCTGGAACAGGCCGTCCCCGCCGCCGCTGACCCCGGTCCAGCCCTGGCCGTAGTAGGGCACACCGAGCACCAGCTTCTTCTTCGGCGCCCCACCGGAGAGCCACGCGTTGATCGTGTTCTCCACCGAGAAGTCCGGGTTGTCCGGCGCACCCGCCGGCACCCGCAGCGCCGACTGCTGGTTGGTGACCGGTTCCCAGGTGCCGTGGAAGTCGTAGCCCTGCACGGTCGCGAAGTCCAGGTACTTGAAGACCTTCTTGACCTCGAACCCGGCATCGATCTTGGCAGGCGCCGCCGGCACGAACGCGGTCAGCTCGTAGTGCTTGCGGTTCGCGCGGCCCAGCCGGTCGAGCTGCGACCGGAACTCGGCGAGCAGCAGCGTGAAGTTCTGCTTGTCCTCGGGCCGGATGATGTTGCCGGTGTTGCCGGACGAGCCCGGCCACTCCCAGTCCAGGTCGATGCCGTCGATGATGCCGGCGGCCGCGCCCGGGGCCAGGCCCGGCAGGTTGCCCTTGATCCAGAGGTCGATGCAGGAGCTGACCAGCTTCTTGCGGGAGGCGTCGGTCAGGACCGCGTCGGAGAAGTACGCCGAACCGCTCCAGCCGCCCAGCGAGATCAGCGCCCGCAGCTTCGGGTTCTTCTTCTTGATCTCGGCGAGCTGGTTCAGGTTGCCGGCGACCGGCTGACCGGCCACGTCGGCGACGCCGTCGACGCTGTTCTCCGCGGAGAACGGTGTCTGCCAGTCCGCCCACGGGTCGGCCGAGGCGCAGACGCCGTCCGCGGTGACCGGGCCGAACGCGTAGTTGATATGGGTCAGCCGCGCCGCGGCGCCGGAAGTCTGTACATCAGCGAGCTGGAAGTCACGGCCGTAGATCCCCCACTGGGTGAAGTAGGCGACCTTGACGTGCCGGTCGGTGTTCCCATGAGCCTGTGCAGGAGCCGGTGCCGCTGCCACGACGGACGCGGCGGCTGCCGCGACGGCGACGAGGCGACGGGTGAAACCGCGCATGAGCCCTCCAGGGCGAAACGTTGAAGAAAGTTTCCTAATTGAGGAAGCTAAACGTCCCGCCCTGCCGGGTCAATATCCGCTACCGCAGATGCGCGGTCTCGTTCACCGTGCGCACCGCGATGTTCCCGTCCGGCCACACATCCATCGTGGACACCCCGGCCGCGTCCAGGAAGAGCCGGTGCAGGAACGCGTCGCCGGCGGCGAGCGCGTCGCGCAGGATCAGCTTGATGGGTGAGACGTGCGAGACGATGACGACAGCCTTCCCGGGGTACGCGGAAAGGACCGTGGACATGGCCCCACGCACCCGTTTCGCGACCGCCTGGAACGACTCCCCACCCGGCGGGGCGACACTCGTCGACGCCAGCCAGGCCGACATCTCCGCGGGCCACCGCTCCTGCACCTCGGCGAAGGTGCGTCCCTCCCACTCACCGAAGTCGCACTCGATCAGGTCGTTCATCACCGTCACCGGCACGCCACCCACCTCGGCGGCGATCAGCTCCGCGGTACGCGTGCAGCGGGCAAGCGGCGAACTCAGCACCGCCGCGACGTCCCGGAAGATGCCGGCCACCCGACCGGCCGCCGCCATCGCCTGCGCCTCGCCCTCATCGGTGAGCGGCACGTCACCGCGACCCGAGTAGCGACCCTGCGAGGTGAGCGGGGTCGAACCGTGCCGGACCAGGGCGATCCGGGTCGCGTTCTCCAGCGCGGGCGGCGCCCAGGACTTCGGTGCCGCGGTCGTCCCCACGGTCGTCCCCGCGGTCGCGACCGCGGCCGGCTGCGGTGTCCGGGGTGTCTTGCCGGCGGCCTCGTCCATCGCCCGGTTGGCGAGCGCGTCGGCGTCCTTGTTGCGCTCCCGGGGGATCCAGTCGAAAGTCACCCGGTCGAACTTGGCGACGAGCGTGGCCGCCTCGGCGGCGAGCGGGCGCAGACCGGCGTTCTTGATCTGCCAGCGGCCGGACATCTGCTCGATGACCAGCTTCGAGTCCATCAGCACGTCGACCTGGCTGGCGTTCAGCTCGGCGGCGGCGCGCAGGCCGGCGATCAGACCGGAGTACTCGGCCACGTTGTTCGTGGTGACACCGGCCGAGTCCCACCGCTCCAGCAGGATCTCACCGGTCGCCGCCTCCTTGACGACCGCGCCGAAACCGGCCGGCCCCGGGTTCCCCCGCGACCCGCCGTCCGCCTCGACGATCACGTGCAGACTCATAGCCCCGACTCCGTGGTGCGCACCATGATCCGGCGGCACTCCTCGCAGCGGACCACCTCGTCGGCCGGCGCCGACTTCACCCGGTTCAGGTCGGCGCCATAGAGCTCGATCCGGCAGCCGCCGCAGCGACCGGCACGGACCAGGGCGGCGCCCAGGCCGGTCTCCGTACGAATCTTGTCGTAGAGGGTGACCAGGTCGGCCGGCAGGTCCGCGGAGAGCGGCACCCGCGCCGCCGTCTTGAACTCCTGCTCCTTGGTGATCTCCTGGTAGGCCTCGTCGCGCCGCCGCTCGGCGTCGGCACGCCGCCCGGCCGCCGCCGCGATCCGGCCCTCGACGTCGGCCAGCGTGGCCGCCGCGGTCTCCCGCTGCTCCATCAGCTCCAGCTCGGCGTCCTCCAGCTCGGACTGGCGCCGGTTCAGCGTGGCCAGCTCGTGCTGAAGGCCCTCGATCTCGCGGAGCGCGCCACCGGCGTCCAGCCGCTTCTGGTCCTTGTCCTTGCGGGCCCGCACCTGCTCGATGTCCTTCTCGAACCGGCTGATGTCCCGGTCCAGGTCGTCGACCGCGACCTGGGCGCGGACCCGCTCGTCCTCGAGCGCGGAGAGTTCCCGGGCGACCGCGTCGATCTCGGCCAACTCGGGCAGGGACTTACGGCGGTGCGCGAGCTGGGCCAGGGTGGTGTCGACGGCTTGCAGGTCGAGCAGGCGACGCTGGGCTTCCGGGGCGGCCTTCACGGATGGTTCTCCTTCTCAGAAGCGGCGGGTGGCACAGAGGCAGTGGGCTCCGGAGCGGTCGGCTCCGAAGCGAGGTGGACGGTCCAGGGGTCGGTGTCCAGGTCGGAGACGATCACGTCGACGGGGAAGCTCGCGCGCAACCAGGCGGCCACGTCGTCGAGCCAGGGCCGTTCGCTGGCCCAGTGCGCGACGTCGAGCAGAGCCGGGCCGTCCTCGGCGAGGTGCTCGCTGACCGGGTGGTGGCGCAGATCCGCGCAGAGGTAGGCGTCGACGCCGGCGCGGGCCGCGACGGACAGGAAGGAGTCACCGGCACCACCGCAGACCGCGACCGTGCGGATCATGCGCTCCGGGTCGCCGGCAGCCCGTACCCCCGCCGCGGTCCGGGGCAGGCGCTCCGCCGTCAGGCGGGCCAGCCCGCTCAGCGGAAGCGGCTCCGGAAGCTCACCGATCCGGCCCAGGCCGCGCCCGTCACCCGCGGCGGCGCCCTCGGCGGGCACCAGCGGGCGCAGGCCGGTCAGGTCGAGGCGGGCGGCGAGCGCGTCGGAAACACCGGGGTTCGCCACGTCGGCGTTGGTGTGCGCGGTGTGCAGCGCCACGCCGGCCCGGATCAGCCGATGGATGATCCGGCCCTTGTAGGTGTCCGGGGCGATCGAGGACACCGGTTTGAGCAGCAGCGGATGATGCGCCACGATCAGGTCGGCGCCGACGGCGAGGGCCTGGTCGACGGTCTCGGGCACGCAGTCGACGACGCAGAGCACACGGGAGATGACGGAGTCGAACTCGCCCAGCACCAGTCCCACCCGGTCCCACGACTCCGCCCAGGCACGCGGGTACCGCGCATCGAGAGCGTCAACCAGGGAACGCAGGGTGCAGTCGGCCACGACTGCCAACTCTACTTGGCTAGGAAACCGCCCCAGGCTCGACTCGGCTGCCCGCGGTCACCGGACCGCTCACCGCCTGCAGGGCACGCCGCCACGGGAACTGGCCGCGGAACCGGTCGGTCTGCCCCGGCCCGCCGAGACGGCAGACGTCCTCGCCGTAGAGGACGTGCACGCCCCAGTCCCGCAGCTTCGCCAGGCTCTCGTGCAGCGCCGGGTGCAATGCCATGACCCGGTTGGTGTACGGGACGACGGCGGTCGGCACGCCGTACCCGTACCCCTCGATCAGCAGGCCGAGCACCAGGGTGTCGGTGATCCCGGCGGCCCACTTGTTGACCGTGTTGACCGTGGCCGGCGCGACGATCATCGCGTCGGCCTGGGGCAGCACGTCCGGGTCGCCGGGACTCTTGTAGTCGGAACGGACCGGATGCCCGGTCTGTGCCTGCAGGGCCGCCACGTCCACGAACTTGCGGCCGTCCGGGGTGGTGATCACGCAGACCTCCCAGCCCTCGCTCTGCGCGAGGCTGACCAGGATGCCGACGTCCCGGGCCATCGGTGAACCGCACACGAGCACGTACAGCACACCGGGTGAGGGGTTACCCGTCATCACGCGCGGACACCCCACCTGCCACCCACGAATGGACCTCTCATACGCCGACTCCCATCTGTTCTGCGAGCTCCGCGATGGGAGCCGGTGGCGTTCCCCGGGTACGCCGGAGCACGTCGGAAAGGACTTCGTGGGCAAGTGGCCGGCAGCGGATCTCGGACGGGGCGAGCCGGTCGCCCTCGAGCAGCATCTCGCCGGCCTTCTCGACATCGCCGATCTGCGTGTAGCCGCGGGCGATGTCCAGGTAGTGGTGCGCGCGGCGCTCCGGGAGCATGGCGTTGAAGCCGTTCTTGTCCATGCGCTCGTGCGCCTCCACCGCCAGACGCCCGTCACCAAGTTCGACAGCTGTCGCACAGCGGTGCAGCTGCACGTTCGTCGGCCCGAAACTGGTCCAGTAGTGGTTGAAGTCGCCGCCCAGCTCCTTCGAGGCCTGCTCGGCGCCGCAGAGCAAGTCCCGCACGGTCGCGGCGTCCCCGATCCGGGAGGCCGACATCGCGCCGTTGAGCAGCAGCATGCCGTAGACGGACAGCTGCTCGGCGCGGGGCCGGTCCGGTCCCGGTGCGAGCCGGTTGGCGATGTTGACGTTCACCTCGAGCGACGGTCGGACCCGGCCCAGGGCCAGCAGCGCGCTGCCCACCCGGTAACTTGCCAGCCCGGCGAGCAACTGGTCGCCGGCCCGCTGGGAGACCGCGATCGAGCGGTCCGCGGCGAGCCAGGAGAGCTCGTGCTCGCCGACCTTGCGCAACGCCGACGAGGCGATCTGGTAGACCTGCCCGAGCAGATGGGCAGCCGCCGGAGCGTCGTCGCTGGTGGCGTAGGCGCTGTCCGCCGCCTGCGCGTCGCGCAGCAGCTTGGGCAGGGCCCGGGCCAGCACGCCGTACTTCGCGTGCTGGTAGGTCAGCCACGCATGACTGACCGCTTTGCGCATCTCCGGGAGCGGTGGCGAGTTCGGCACCGCTTGGAAGAACGCACTCATCTGGTCATATCGCTCCAGAGCAGCACGAATCTCCTCAACCTCTACCTGGTCGATGCAGTTCTGCGTCTCCGGTTTGCGCTCCACCTCCTTGCCCAGCAACAGCTGGACATCGACCTGGAGCACATCGGCGATGTCGTATACCACGGAGAACTTGTCGAGTCGGCGGACTCCCCGCTCCACCTTGTCGACCCAGCTCTTGGATTTGCCCAGCCTGTCCGCGAACACCTGCTGGGACATCTTGCGTCGGCCTCGCCAATAGGCGACGCGGCGGCCGATCGGCAGCTCGTCCACGGTGCCTCCCCCACTCAACCGGCGGCCTCTCCGCCGATGAGCCATCCGGTGTCACTCGCAGTGTGGACCGCTCACGTGCGCACAGATCGCACAGCGTGTGTGATCGCCTGCTCACCGATGCTCGTAGTTTTTGATGCAAGTTGCAAAGGGTGGATCTGCCGGTCCCAACGACGTGCGTCGTCGCGGGATACGGCCGGGCCGCACCGGAGAACTGCCGCAGACCCGGATCCGGGGGTAATCGAGCCATGCAGTGGACCAGCCGTCAGCCGTTCGTCCCACCCGCGCTCCTCGATCGTCTCGACCGCGGCCGCCTGCGCCGCGCTGCCCTGCGCTATGCCGCGCAGGGCTGGCAGGTGACACCCGGCGCGTACCTCGCCGGCCATCGATTCCACTGCGGCCGTCCCGGCTGCCCGATCACGGCCTGCCACCCGGCCCTCGACGCGTGGGCCGCAGCGGCCACCGTCGACCCGGGCCGGATCGCCCGCTGGTGGCGCCGCCAGGCACACACCGTGCTGCTGCCCACCGGTTCCCGGTTCGACGTCCTCGAGGTGCCCGCGGCCCTGGGCCGGCAACTGCCCGCCCTCGGGCCCGTCGCGGTCACCGCCGCCGGACGCTGGATGCTCCTGGTCGGCCCCGGCCGCCCGCTGCGCCCCGAACTGGAGAACCGGATCGACGTGGTCCGGCACGGCATCGGCTCGTGGATCCCCGCACCACCGAACCGCCTGCTCGACGGCCCGATCCGGTGGACCGTGGCGCCGGAACAGGTGGACTGGCGGATGCCGGATGCGGAACGCGTGCAGGAGCTGCTCGTCGTGGCCGCCGGCCCGGCGCCGGGCCGGCCGCTCATCCCCCGGCAACTGTCCACATCGCGCCGCGCGGCGTGACCGTCGTCGCCGGAAGCGGACGGTCTGCCGGGCGCGAGCACGCGAACACATGTCATTCGTCAAGGTAGTACGCCCTGACGTGTGGCGCGAGCACTCGACCAGGTGACGGCTCTTATTTCCTCACACCAGGATCAGGCGACGGTCATGAGTGAGCGGTAGGCGGCGATCACGGCCTCGGTCCGGTCGGCCAGTTCCGCGCCGCTGCCGTCGACGGACGCCGCGCCGGTGACCCGGGCCAGGGTGCGCTCGGCGTGCCGCGCGGTCGCCGCCACCTGACGCTCCCGCAGGAAGCCCTCCCCCGCCCGGGCCGCGGTCTCGATGCCGCGCACGATCCGGTCGGCGGCCGCACCCGTCTCCTGCCACAGCTCCTCGGCACGGCCGGCCTGCTCGGCGATCGCGGCACGGGCCGGGCTGTCCGCCGGGAGATCCGCGACGCGTACACCGTTCAGGTCGGTACGCAGCCGACGCAGATCCTGTCGCCGGGCCAGCACACCGGCGAGCTCGTCCAGGGCACGGGTCAGCGACCGGTCGGCGGCAACCGGGTCGACCATGCCGGCGAGCACCGGCCAGGTGGCACGGACACGCTCCGCGACGACCAGGGCCTCGTCGAAGGCGGCACGCTCGGCGGCGGTCCACAGCACCCGCGACTCCGGGTCCCGGGGCACGGCGAACGCGGCCACCTGTGCGGCCCGGGCCTGGCGACGCCAGACGTACCCGATGATCCCGGCACATCCCGCCGCGCCCAGCCACCAGCTCAACCCGGCCGCACCGAGCGCTGCGGCCAGCAGGATCAGCGGCATCGCCAGCCGGGCCGCGAAGACGGTCCGCTGCTCGGCGGTGCGCCCGCTGGGCGCGCACGGCACGGTCTCGACAACAGACCCGACACGGTTGCGGCGAAGGCGCCCGCTGCGGCTCTTCAAGGTGTACGGGGACACGACGGTCTTCTCAGCGTCGACGCCGACGTGCAGTTCCGTGCCCACGGCAACCCTCTCGTCGGTGACCCGTTACCCGGGCGGGCCCCGGCCGCCAAGGGGAAACCGGCCGGGACCCGCCCGCCCACGGGCACTCCCCGCGGACACCAGAGGGATCGGTCGCCCACCCGACGCCTTGAGACACGCCCCGGTGCATGCGGGTTGCCGTTCGGGGCCTGGCTACGCTCGCCCGGATGGACGCTGTGGAGCTGGTGCTGCGCAAATACGACGGCCGCCCGCACCGCCGGGTCACCGGCCACCTGCTAGGTACCGACAAGTTCGGCACCTGGATCGGCACACCGCGAGGCACACTCGTCACATACAGCTACGGCTGGCGCCGCCGCGAACGCACTCGCGAGGACTCGGTCCGCCTGATCCCGGCAACCGGCTGGTGGATGGCCATGTTCTCCGCCGCCCCGGCCCGAGCCGAGATCTACTGCGACGTGACCACCCCCGCCGAACAAACCGGCCCAGCCCAGTTCACCGTCATAGACCTGGACATCGACGTCCTGCGCATGCGCCCCGACGGCCGAGTCCTGATCGACGACGAGGACGAGTTCACCCACAATCGCACCCGCTTCGCCTACCCACCCGACGTGGTCGAGCAGGCCCTGGCAGCAACCGCCGAGCTGAGCTCCGGCCTGGCCACGAACACCGAGCCTTTCGCCACCCACTACCAAACCTGGCTATCCCCCAAAACCTGACAAATCGGGCGGCGGGCGGCGGGTAGGTCGCAGGCAAAGCCGAAGGTCGAAGCACAAAGGCCGATGCCGGCAAGAGCCCAAGTCCGGCGCCGCTGACGCCGGCCAGCACCCGCACTCCAGCAGAAGTGACACCGCCGAAGAAGCAGGGCCGCCAAGGGGCGTAACCACCAAGAGACGTGCAGCCACAGAGGAAGGTGAAGCACCGAGGACAGACAGCCGCAATCGGCCGCGTCGCGTCCGGACGGCAATGTTGATCTGCTAGCGCTACGAAGTCGCGGTGATCATGGGCCTGAAACCGCGATTTCGCATCGCTAGCAGATCAACATCTCGACAGAGACAGCCCGTCCAACGCCACCGCACCAGGCTGGGGGGACCCAGGGTTGATGCGCGGGCGGCATCTACTGGGCAACGATCGGGGTACGCCGCCCATGGCGAAAGAGGAGAGAAACGGCCCCGAACCCGGCAGCAAGCCACAGCAGGAAGTCCAAGGGAAAACGGCTCCCCGAAATCGGCCACAAGCCACGCCGTGAGACGTCCAAAACAACGGCCCCCGAAGCCAACGGCAAGCCACGCCCGCGAAGCCGACGGCGAGCCACGCCGTGAGGCGTCCAGAGCAACGGCCCCCGAAGCCGACGGCGAGCCGCGCCGTGGGGTTTCCGGGGGCTCGGCCCCCGGAGTCAGCATGACGAGCCGGCCAGGTCCGCGCGTTCCGCGGACACGGTGAGCCTCCGGTTCGTGGGCGCGGCAGGTTTCGAACCTGCGACCCCTCGCTTGTAAGGCGAGTGCTCTCCCACTGAGCTACGCGCCCGGCACCCGTTTCACCGGAGCCGTCATCCTACCCTGCCTGCGCCGTGCCGCCCGCGCCCAGGGCGGCCACGGCGGCTCGCCAGGTGGCCTGGTCGCGGGCTTCGCCGGGGGTGTTCATCTCGGCGAAGCGGATGGTGCCGGTGGTGTCGACCAGGAAGGTTCCGCGGTTGGCGAAGCCTCGGTCGGGGTCGAGGACGCCGTAGGCCTCGGCCACCGCGCCGTGCGGCCAGAAGTCGGCGAGCAGGGGGAAGTCGAAGCCTTCCTGCTCGGCCCAGACCTTGTGGCTGTAGATCGAGTCCACGCTGATGGTGAGGACCTGGACGGTGTCGTTGGCGTACTCTCCCAGGTTTTTCTGCACCTCGGTGAGCTCGCCGTGGCAGCGGCGGCTGAACGCCAGCGGGTAGAAGACCAGCAGGACGGCTTTGCGGTCGCGGAAGTCGGCGAGCCGTACGTCCTGGTTGTTCTGGTCCTTGAGGGTGAAGTCCGGTGCTGGCTGGCCCACCTCGATCGGCATGGGCTCAGCCTAACCAGGGCCGGCGCCCGATCGGCGCCGACCTGTAGTGAGGGGGCAGCGAGCTACTTCTTCTTGGCACCCCGCGGGGAGACGAGCCGTGCGCCCGTCCAGTCCTTGCCGGCGTTGACCGTCGAGGTCTGCTGCAGGCCGGCGGTGGGCGCCGACTCGCTGATCTCGCTCGGTTCGACGTGTCCGTCGCGGCCGGCCTTGGGGGTAAGCAGCCACACCACGCCGTTGTCGGCGAGAGGGCCAAGAGCGTCGGTGAGCAGTTCGAAAAGGTCACCGTCGCCGTCGCGGTACCACAACAGCACCGCGTCGACCACCTCGTCGGTGTCCTCGTCGACCAGCTCTCCGACGCGTTCGGTCAGGGCTTCACGGAGATCCTCGTCGACATCGTCGTCGTAACCCATCTCCATGACCACCATGCTCGGCTCGAAGCCGAACCGGTCCGCCAGGCTGCGTACGCCGTCGGCCTGACCCGCGGTCGCGCTCACTGTCCAAATCCTCCTAGCCGTCAGAATTCCCCGGAACCTTTGGGGTAGTCCACACACTCCGGGCTCCATGCGCAAGTGGCGCACCGAGTGTGTGGCAATTTACCGCGCCAGCAGGGCGTGGGCACCCTGTGTGATCGCATCCTCTCCCACCAGCACCTGTTGGGCGGCCGGACCGAGCGGGACCGGGGAGTCCGCGGCGGCAACCCGGCGTACGGCGCCGACGAAAGCTCCGTCGACAAGTGCGGCCAGCACTCCTTCGCCGACGCCGCCCGAACGCCGCGTCTCGTCGACGATGAGCACCCGGCCGGTGGCGGTTGCCTCCCGGACCAGGTCAGCGACGGGCAGCGGATTCAGCCAGCGAAGATCGACCACCCGGGAACCGTACCCGTCCGCGGCGAGCCGGGCAGCGACGCGGAGCGACATCCGCACCCCGTTGCCGTATGTCACGACGGTCAGGTCCTGGGCGGTGCCGAGCCCGTAGACCCGGGCCCGGCCGATCGGGATGTGCTCGCCGGACCAGGTGGCGGGCTCCGGATAGGCGGCCAGCCACTCGCTGTCGCCTTGTTGATAGAGGTCCCTCGTCTGGTAGAGGGCGGCCGGTTCGAGGAACACGCTCACCGTGCCGTCCACGGCCGCCGCGGCCAGGCAGGAACGCAGCATCGGGGCGGCGTCGGCGGCCCGGGCCGGCACCGCCACCACGATGCCGGGGATGTCACGCAGGACCGCTACCGAGTTGTCGTTGGTCAGGTGCCCGCCGAGGCCGAACGGCTGGGCCAGACCGGGCACCCGCAGCACCAGCGGGTTGCGGTAGGCCCCGGAGGAGAGCAGCGACATCGTGGCGGCCTCGGCGCGCAACTGCTCGGCGGCGGTGTGCAGTGCCGCCAGGCCGGTCAGTTCGGCGACCGGGACCAGCCCGGCCGTGCCGGCGCCGAGGGCCAGCCCGAGGATCGCGGTGGCGTCCGGCGGGGTGTCCAGCACCCGGTCCGCGCCACCGCGTTCGAGCAGCCCGGTGGTCACCCCGTACGCCCCGCCGCCGGTGGTGCCGGGGCCGAGCAGCAGCAGCGCCGGGTCGGCGGCGAGCGCGTCGGTGAGTGCCGCGTTGAGGATCTGGGCCAGCGTCATCGGGCCGGCGTGCTCGGGGAGCCGCCCGCCGAAGACCTGGGCCCGTGCCTTCGCGCCGGGCCCGGCCGCGCGGTCGGCGGCCTCGGTGACGGCATGCGACACCCGCAGCGGCCGGCGCGGCGCCAGGGACGCGACGATTTCGCCGATCGAGGCCAGTTTGGGTTCGCCGAGCACCTCCTCGGCGGCCTTGCGGACCTGCCAGCCCACCTCGTCGTACCGCGTGATCACGTCGTCCGGGCCGAGCAGACCGGACTCGACGAGCAGCCGGGCCGTGCCGACCAGCGGGTCCCGGCTCAGGTCGTGCCCGGTGTCCGGGTCGCCGGCCTGGCCGAGCAGGTGGACGGCGGCGAGGCGGAGCACCGCGGGCCGCCGCTCGCGGCGAACGTATGCGGCGGCCTCGACCGCCGCGTCGTACGTCGCGGCCAGGTCGAATCCGTCGGCGAAGCTGTAGCGCACCCCCGGCCGGCCGCGCAGCAGTGTCGCGACCCAGCCGTCCGGGTCGCCCGCGTCCACCCCGTTGTCCTCGCAGACCAGCAGCAACGGCATCGGGGTGCCGGCGGCGCCGAGCCGCCCGGCCGCCTCGAACGCCGCGGCCGCCGCGGGCGCGC
Organism: Actinoplanes sp. DH11; assembly: GCF_020873875.1. Lineage (GTDB taxonomy): Bacteria > Actinomycetota > Actinomycetes > Mycobacteriales > Micromonosporaceae > Actinoplanes. The sequence continues at coordinate 188,770 of NZ_JAHWGU010000013.1, read as the reverse complement.
TCGCACCGGCGTCGCCGAACGAGGCCACCACTATCGCGTCGTCCGGCCAGGGCGCCGTGCCGGCCCGGGCCAGCGCCCGCGCCAGCCCGGCCGCCCGGGGCAGGTGCCCGCCCGGTGTGGACACCGCCGGGAGCAGGTGCAGGGCCGGGTTGCCGAAGAGTTTGTCCCGGCCGCCGGTGATCGGGTCGCGGACCGAGGCGACGACCCCGCGCAGCACCTCCCGGGCGGCTTCCTCGAGGCGGCGGGCCGGGTCGTTGCCGGCGGCCTGCTCGCGGTCCGCCGCCCGTACGCAATAGAACGCCGCCGAACGCTGGTGCAGCAGTGCCGGGTCGTCGCCGCGCAGCGCCGCGGCGACCGCCGCATTGCCCTCGTGGCCGGCCGATCCGGTGGTGGCGAAGCCCTCGTTGAAGCTGCGCAGCCAGCGGGCCGCGAGGTCGAGGTGTCGGGCGGTCAGCTGGGCGTCGAAGAGTTCCCGGGTGCGGTCGCCGGTCAGGGTGCTGCCCGCACGGACCGGGTCACCGCTGTCCTGCCGGTGTTCCGGTGACCGCAGGGCGGAGACCGCATCGCGGAACCGCTCGTCGAGGTTTTGCGGGGTGGTCACGCGATTCAGCATTGCCGAACAGTGGTGAGCCTGCCAGTGCACAGCAGCCGATCAAGCGTGTCGATCTCTGCGTGGACGCCGGTCACCCGGTGGTGTACTCAGGACATGATCTTCAGGTACGCGGCCGGCCGGCTGGTGGTCTGCCTGTGCTGGCTGGCCGGTACCGCCGGGCTCTTCCTGCTGCTGGATCTATATACATAGACCATGCGTACCGAATTGATCACCGTACGGACCGGCAGCCATCCCGTGGTGCACGACATCACCCGGGAGGCCGAGCGGTTCGTCGCCTCCGAGCAGGACGGCCTGCTGCACGTCTTCGTGCCGCACGCCACCGCCGGCGTGGCGATCATCGAGACCGGGGCCGGCTCGGACGACGACCTGCTCACCGCGATCGACGACCTGTTGCCGGCGGAGGACAAGTGGCAGCACCGGCACGGCTCGCGGGGACACGGCCGCGACCATGTGCTGCCGGCCTGGATCCCGCCCTACGCCACCCTGCCGGTGATCGGCGGGAAGATCGCCCTCGGCACCTGGCAGTCGATCTGCCTGGTCGACCCGAACGGCGACAACCCGATCCGTCAGGTCCGGTTCTCGTTCCTGGCCGGCTGATCCTCGTTTCTGGCCGGCTGATCCCACCCCACCGCAGGCGGGCCGGACGTGGGCGGCGGCTCAGGGGCCGGGGTGACTCAGGACCGCCAGCGCGACCTCGATGTCGGCGGCCAGTGCTTCGGGGTCCGGCGTCACCTTGCTGGAGATCAGCAGTCCGTTGAGGAACGTGACGAGGAAGCCGGCGAGCGCGGCCGGGTCGCGTCCCGCCGGGATCTCGCCGCGCCGGGCGGCGGCGGTCAGGATCCGGGTGAGCGCCTCCCGGATCGCCGCCGTCGCGTCCCGGACGAGCGCGCCGGTGGCGGGGTCACCGGGCAGCCGCTCGGCCGCGGCGTCGACGAGCAGGCAGCCCTGCCCGCCCTCGGCGGCGACCCGGACCCGGTCCAGCAGCACGGCCCGGACCATCGCACGCACGTCGCCGCCGCCGTCACTGCCGCCGCTGCCGGCAGCGTGAGCCGGCACGGCGGCCACGGTGTCCCGGTAGTGCTCCAGCGCGGCCCGGTAGAGGCCGTCCTTGCTGCCGAACGCGGCGTAGAGCGAACCCTGGCCGACCCCGAGTCGCTCGGCGAGCTCGCGCATCGAGGTCGCTTCGTACCCCTGGTGCCAGAACAGATGGGTGGCGCGCGTCACGGCCTCGCCGACATCGAATTCCCGGGTACGCGCCACGCCGGGCACCCTATCGATTCTGGAACGCCTGCTCAAGTATGGCGAGAAGTGTCCAGGTGGCGGCGGGAACCGGCCGAAAGTTACTGGTCAGTACATGTGTCGAGCGTCGCTGACACCTCGGGTAGACGTGACGACGCCCACCGAAAGGGGGCAGGATGGAGGTCCTGTCCGAGCGATTCGCCACCTAGGTCGCCCGGGTTTACCGACACTCAACCAAGAGGATTGCCTGTGGCCACGGAGCGCAAGCGCCCGGTGATCAGCGATGGCCTGCCGAGCCAGCTTCCCGACATCGACCCCGAGGAAACCAACGAGTGGGTCGAGTCGCTCAACGGAGTCATCGACGAACGCGGCGCCAAGAGAGCCCGTTATGTGATGTTGCGCCTCCTGGAGAAGGCCCGGGAGCGACAGGTCGGCGTTCCGCCACTGACGTCCACCGACTACATCAACACCATTCCGCCGGAGCGCGAGCCCTGGTTCCCCGGTGACGAGTTCGTCGAGCGCCGGATCCGGGCCTACATCCGGTGGAACGCCGCGATGCTGGTGCACCGCGCGCAGCGCCCCGAGATCGGCGTCGGCGGCCACATCTCCACCTACGCGTCGTCCGCCAGCCTCTACGAGGTCGGCATGAACCACTTCTTCCGGGGCAAGGACCACCCGGGCGGCGGCGACCACATCTTCTTCCAGGGGCACGCCTCCCCCGGCATGTACGCGCGGGCCTACCTCGAGGGCCGGCTCAGCACCGACCAGCTCGACGGTTTCCGGCAGGAGCTGTCGCACCCGGGTGGCGGCCTGCCGTCGTACCCGCACCCGCGCCTGATGCCGAACTTCTGGGAATTCCCGACGGTCAGCATGGGCCTCGGCCCGCTGAACGCGATCTACCAGGCGCGCTACAACCGGTACCTGCACAACCGCGGCATCAAGGACACCAGCCAGCAGCACGTCTGGGCGTTCCTCGGCGACGGCGAGATGGACGAGGTCGAGTCGCTCGGCGCGATCGGCCTGGCCGCCCGCGAGGAGCTGGACAACCTCACCTTCGTGATCAACTGCAACCTGCAGCGTCTCGACGGCCCGGTCCGCGGCAACGGCAAGGTCATCCAGGAGCTGGAGGCGTTCTTCCGGGGCGCCGGCTGGAACGTCATCAAGGTCGTCTGGGGTCGCGAGTGGGACTCGCTGCTCGCCGCCGACACCGACGGCGCGCTGGTCAACCTGATGAACGCGACGCCCGACGGCGACTACCAGACCTACAAGGGCGAGTCCGGGGCGTACGTCCGCGAGCACTTCTTCGGCCGTGACCCGCGGACCCGCAAGCTGGTCGAGAACATGACCGACGACGAGGTGTGGAACCTCAAGCGCGGCGGTCACGACTACCGCAAGCTCTACGCGGCGTACAAGGCGGCCAGCGAGCACACCGGGCAGCCGACGGTGATCCTCGCCAAGACCATCAAGGGCTGGACGCTCGGCTCGCACTTCGAGGCCCGCAACGCCACGCACCAGATGAAGAAGCTGACCCTCGACGACCTCAAGGGTTTCCGCGACCGGCTCTACCTCGACATCAGCGACAAGCAGCTCGAGGAGAACCCGTACCTCCCGCCGTACTACCACCCGGGCGAGAAGTCCGACGAGTACCAGTACATGATGCAGCGCCGGCGTGACCTGGGCGGCTCGATCCCGAGCCGGCGGACCAAGGCGAAGTCGCTGGCGATCCCGGACTCCAAGGTGTTCGGCGACATCAAGCGGGGCAGCGGCAAGCAGAAGGTCGCCACCACGATGGCGTTCGTCCGGCTGCTCAAGGACCTCATGAAGGACAAGGAGTTCGGCGCCCGGTGGGTGCCGATCATCCCGGACGAGGCCCGCACCTTCGGCATGGACTCGCTCTTCCCGACCAAGAAGATCTACTCGCCGCACGGCCAGACCTACACCTCCGTGGACCGGGAGCTGTTCCTGTCCTACAAGGAGGCGACGAACGGCCAGATCCTGCACGAGGGCATCAACGAGGCCGGATCGACCGCGAGCTTCATCGCCGCCGGCACGTCGTACGCGACGCACGACGAGCCGATGATCCCGCTGTACATCTTCTACTCGATGTTCGGCTTCCAGCGCACCGCCGACGAGCTCTGGGCGGCCGCCGACCAGATGACCCGCGGCTTCCTGCTGGGTGCCACCGCGGGGCGGACCACGCTCAACGGTGAGGGCCTGCAGCACGAGGACGGGCACTCGCTGCTGATCGCGGCGACCAACCCGGCCGTGGTGGCGTACGACCCGGCGTTCGCGTTCGAGATCGCGCACATCGTCGAGAACGGCCTGCACCGGATGTACGGCGAGAAGCAGGAGAACATCTTCTACTACCTCACCATCTACAACGAGCCGGCCATCCAGCCCGCCGAGCCGGCGAACGTGGACGTCGAGGGCCTGCTCAAGGGCATCTACCGGTTCAGCGAGGGCCAGGCGACGGACGGCCCGAAGGCGCAGCTGCTCGCCTCCGGCACCGGCATGCGCTGGGCGCTCAAGGCACAGGAACTGCTCGCCCAGGACTGGGGCGTGAGCGCCGACGTCTGGTCGGTCACCTCCTGGACCGAGCTGCGCCGCGACGCCATCGAGGCGGAGGAGCACAACCTGCTGCACGCGGGCGACGAGCCCCGCAAGCCGTACATCCAGCAGAAGCTGGAGAACACCGAGGGCCCGTCGGTCGCGGTCAGCGACTGGATGCGCGCGGTGCCCGACCTGATCAGCCGGTGGGTACCGAACGGGTACACCTCGCTCGGCACCGACGGCTTCGGCATGAGCGACACCCGGCACGCGCTGCGCCGCCACTTCCACGTGGACGGCGAGTCGGTCACCGTGGCGACGCTGCGCGAGCTCGCGCTGCGCGGCAAGGTGGCGAAGCACGTGCCCGCCGAGGCGGCCCGGAAGTACGCGATCGACGACGTCAACGCCGCGCCCGTGGGCGAGACCGGCGGCGACAGCTGATCCGCTGAAGCAGCCGATGAGGCGGCCCGTCGCGCGATGCGGCGGGCCGCCTCAGCATCTCGGCAAGTCGTGCCGATCTGGGAGATATGCGGCTTCGCATCCTTCATCAGCTGCTCATCCTCGGTCTGGGCAGCGTCCTCGTCACCGCGCTGGTCCTGGTGCTGGTCGGCGCCTGGCAGAGCGCCAGGTTCGCGGACAGCACCCAGCGCGAGGTGCTCCAGCAGAACCAGGCCGAACTGGACCGCACCGCCTCGGCCGTCACCACGCTGGTGCAGACCGTCGGTGACGAGGTGCAGAACGGCGTCGACGTCGGCATGAACAGCGCCTCCGGTCTTCTCGAGCAGCGCGGCGGCGTACGCCTGGCGAAGCGCACCGCCACCTGGACCGCGACGAACCAGGTCAACCAGGAGAAGACCCGGGTGACGCTGCCCCGGGTGACCGTCGCCGGCACCTGGCTCGGGCAGAACACCGACCCGGACCGGTCCACGCCGCTCGTCGACGACACGAAGGACCTGGTCGGCGGCGAGATCACCCTGTTCCAGCGGATGAACGCCGCCGGGGACCTGCTGCGGGTCGCCACCACGGTGCGCAGCAAGGCCGGCACCCGGGCGATCGGCACGTACATCCCGGCGGTCGGCGCGGACGGCAAGCCCAACGCGGTGGCGGCCGCGATCAAGGCCGGAAAGTCGTACCGAGGTGTGGCGCAGGTGGTCGACACCTGGTACATCACCGCGTACGACCCGGTGAAGGACGCCGACGGCGACGTGATCGGCGCGTACTTCGTCGGCGTCCCGCAGGCCGAGGCGCTGAAGAACCTGGTGTCGGCCATCTCCGGTCAGCAGGTCGGGCAGAACGGCTGGGTGAGCGTCTACAGCACCCTGCCGGCCGACCGGGGCCGGGTGATCGCCTCCAGCCTGTCCGGCGCTGCCGGGACCAACGGCCTGGAAGCCACCGACGCCGCCGGCACCCGGTACGTCGAGGAGATCGTCACCCAGGCGCCGCAGCTCGAGGACGGCGCCACCTGGCGGACCAGATATCAGCTGCCCGGCTCGGCCGGGGCGCAGGCCGGCCCCACCACCACGACGGTGGCCTACTACGGGCCGTACCAGTGGGCGGTCGCGGTCGGCGGGTACGACGCGGACGCCGAGCGCACCGTCGAAGCCGTCCGGGACGGGCGCAGCACCATGCTCACCGCGTTCGTGATCGCCGCCGTCCTGCTGGCGCTGGTCGGTGCGGTGGTCGCGTGGTACCAGGCGGCCCGGCTCTCCCGCCGGCTGGGCCGGGTCACCGGCGCACTGACCAGGCTGGCCTCCCGGGATCTGACCGTCTCGGCCGAGGACCGGGGCCACGACGAGATCGGCGAGGCGGCGACCGCGCTGAACACCGCGGCCACCGAGCTGCGATCGGTGATCCTCGAGGTGACCGGGGTGTCCGACGAGGTCGCCGGCACCGCCCGGCGGGTCGCGGCGACAGGTGGTGAACTCTCCAGCGCCTCCGACACGGCCGCCGACCGGGCCGGCACGGTGAGCGTCTCGGCCGACACGGTGTCGCACGTGGTGCAGACGGTGGCCGCCGGCGCCGAGCAGATGGGCGCCTCGATCACCGAGATCTCGCACAACGCCCAGGAGGCCGCGCAGGCCGGCCGGGACGGTGTCGGCCTGACCGCCGCGGCGGCCGGCGTGATCACCGAGCTGCGCGCCTCCACCTCGGCGATCGCCGAGGTGGTCAAGCTGATCGCCAACATCGCCGAGCAGACCAACCTGCTCGCCCTGAACGCGACGATCGAGGCGGCCCGGGCCGGCGAGACCGGCAAGGGCTTCGCGGTCGTCGCCGGCGAGGTCAAGGAACTCGCCCAGGAGACCGCCCGGGCCACCGAGGACGTCACCGCCCGGGTCGCCGCGATCGAGGCGGACACCGCCCGCGCGGTCACCGCCATCGACGCGATCTCGTCCCGGATCGCCCAGGTCAACGACTTCCAGACGGCGATCGCCGCGGCCGTCGAGGAACAGGCCGCCACGACCGCCGAGATGGCCCGAAACATCTCCGAGGCGGCGCACGGGAGCCGGGACATCGCGGAGGGCATCGGAACCGTCAGCGGTGCCATGGAGGGCACCCGCCGCTCGGTCGCCGAGGCGCACCGGGCCGCGGACGAGCTGACGGCCACGGCGCAGCGCCTGACCGGGCTGGTCGGGCGGTTCACCGTCTGAGGGGGCGGGCGCCGGGGTGGCCCGGGCCCGGTGGTGACACCGTTCCGGGTGCAGCCCGGACTGGGTCGGCACGGCGATCGCAGGTCTCGGTAGGCTGGGGTGGTGACTGTTCGCGTACGTTTCGCCCCCTCTCCCACAGGCATGTTCCACGTCGGCGGTGCCCGCTCGGCGCTCCAGAACTGGATCTACGCCAAGCAGCACGACGGCGTCTTCGTGCTCCGGATCGAGGACACCGACGCGGCCCGCAACCGGCCCGAGTGGACCGAGGGCATCATCTCGGCACTGGACTGGATCGGCATCGAGCGCGGGACGTACGAGGGCCCCTACTACCAGTCGTCCTACGCGGCCGACCACACCGCCGCGGCGACCCGGCTCTACGGCGAGGCCAAGGCCTACTACTGCGACTGCAAGCGTGAGGACGTCGTCGCCCGGACCGGTAACACGCACACCGGCTACGACGGCTTCTGCCGGGACCGGGCGCTCGGACCCGGCGAGGGCCGCGCGCTGCGGTTCCGCACGCCGGACGAGGGCGAGACCGTGGTCGTCGACCTGGTCCGCGGCAAGCCGACCTTCGAGAACAAGCTGATCGAGGACTTCGTCATCGCCCGCAGCGACGGCTCGGCGGTCTTCCTACTGGCCAACGTGGTCGACGACATGAGCATGGGCATCACGCACGTGTTCCGGGCCGAGGAGCACCTGCCCAACACGCCGAAGCAGCAGATGCTCTGGGAGGCGCTGGGCGCCACGCCGCCGATCTGGGGTCACGTTCCGGTGATCGTCAACGAGAAGCGGCAGAAGCTGTCGAAGCGGCGGGACAAGGTCGCGCTGGAGTCGTACCGGGACGAGGGCTACCTTGCCGCCGCGATGCGCAACTACCTGATGCTGCTCGGCTGGGCACCCACCGGCGACCGGGAGATCGTCCCGTGGTCGGTGGTCGAGGAGGAGTACCGGATCGAGGACGTGAGCCACGCCCCGGCCTTCTTCGACATCAAAAAGCTGCGCGCCTTCAACGGGGAGTACATCCGCGCGCTGACGCCGGACGAGTTCACCCAGGTCTGCGCACCGTGGCTGACCGGCACCGACACGATCGCCGCGCCGCCGTGGTCGCCGGACGCGTTCGACATCCAGGTGTTCGCGGGGATCGCCCCGCTCGCGCAGACCCGGATCGCGGTCCTCTCCGAGATCGTCGACTACGTCGACTTCCTCTTCCTGGACGAACCCGTCCACGACGAGGCGTCCTGGGCGAAGGCGATGAAGGAGGGCGCGGCGGACATCCTGGACGCGACGGTGACCGCCTTCGGCGCACTGACCGACTGGTCGGCCGAGTCGCTCAAGGCCGCGCTGGAGCAGGTCGGCGAGGCCCGAGGTCTCAAATTGGGCAAGACTCAGGCACCGATCCGGGTCGCCGCGACCGGCCGGACCATCGGCCTGCCTCTCTTCGAGTCGCTCGAGGTGCTCGGCCGGGAGCGCACGCTGGCGCGTCTTACCGCTGCTCGCGGGCGTCTCTGACGCTTTTACCGCATGCGGCGGGCGGCGCGCCAGCACCGTTCGCCGCATGCGGTGATGCTCTCCGCTGCCAGGGTGGCCACCACCCCCACCGTTCGCGTGGGCTTGGTACTGTTCGGCCGCTGATCAACGGTCACGTCACTGAGTCAGCCGTACCCACATGGCTCCAATTCACCCTGCCTCAAGATGCGGCCGGGCCGGTGTCCGGGAAGGCTGTAGGTCTGGGCCGCCGTGCCGGTGCCATCGGTGCGACAGCGGGTTACTGGTTCATGTCCATCCACGGGCGGGGAGGTCGGATGGTGCTCACCAGGTTGGTGTCGGCGGTAGTGGCGATGGCGGTGGCCGGCGCACTGACGTTCGCTGTCACCCCCGCGGCTCACGCCGCGCCGAAGGACAACAAGCCGAGTGCTCTGGAGATCAAGGGCAAGGGCATCGAGAAGCCCATCGTGGTCCGGCAGACCGACGAGCCGCGGCTCTTCGAGAAACTGTTCATCGAGGTCGACTGGCTGGCCTCGGCCCGGCCGCAGACCTCGGCACCGAAATCCGGCAAGCTCGGTGACAAGTACACCGTGACCGTTCTGGTCAAGGACGCGCCGAGCCTGGTCTACGACCTCTACCCGCTCGCCGCGGGCGGTCCCCGGGCCTACCGCCCGGCCAAGCAGCCGTCCGGCAAGAAGACCGCGGGCTGGTTCTACGGCCGGCTCTCCATGTCCGAGTCGCTGCGCCTGTCCGGTGCGCCGCTCGAGGCGAAGCCCGACGTGGTGCACGGCGGCATCGGCGGGGGCATCGGCGAGGACCTGGGCGCCAGCGAGGTCAACCCGGTGGAGAGCATGTCCGAGGTGTTCGGCGAGGTCCGCCGGCTGTTCCTGCTCAACGGGGCGGTTCTGCTGGTGATCCTGGTGGGTCTGGCCGGGATGGCGTTCCTGATCCGCCGCCGGATCTGACCTCCACCAGCGTGATCAAATCGGCCAGGTCGGCGTCGAACTCGACGTCCGCCTGGCCGTTCTCGTCGTGCTCGTCGTGCTCGTCGTGCTCGTCGTGCTCGTCGTGCTCGTCGTGCTCGGCCGCCGGCAGCCCGCCGGTCACCTCGCCGGTGGTGTGCCCGAGCAGGAACGCGCAGATCATCCGGGCCAGCCGGGGCACCTCGGCGGCCGGCACCCCGGCGTCGTGCAGGATGCCGCGCAACGCCGCGGTCAGCCAGGAGGCCGAGGCACCCGCCGCCGACCGGTTCAGCATCAGGGGGAAGGCGCTCGGGTGCGCGTGGGCCAGCGCGCGGACCGCCCGGCCCAGGGCACGCAGCCGGCGGCGCCAGTCGATGTCGGCCAGGTCGTCGCCGACGGACGCGTCCAGTTCCAGGTGCAGCAGGTCGACCAGCCCGTCCAGCAGGGCGTCCTTGCCACCGACGTACGGGTAGAGGGCCATCGAGGTCAGCCCGACCCGTTCGGCGACGGCCCGCATCGACATCGCCGCGAGGCCGCGCTCGTCCACCAGGGCGAGCGCCTGGTCGAGAATCAGCCGTCTCTTGTCATCCACCGCACCTAGCTGACCAGCACAGCGGTCCGGCCCGGGCGAAACTCGCCCGGGCCGGTTCACCACTCACCCGTACGGGTTCGGTCAGCACCAGCGGCCGGGTGGCCGCCCTCGGCCCGCCGCGCGTCGCCTGGGGCGCACGGCGCCGTGCAGGTGGGCACCGGCCCACCCACGCAGCTCGGTCCGGCATCCGACCCGTCCCGATCCCGCATCCAGGATCGGCTCCTCGTCGACCGGTGCGGGCACCGGCATCTCGTCGAGGACGGGATCGCCATCGGTACGCGTGATCGCGTCGTCCCGTTCCATCATCTCGCCTCCTCGATCCGTGTCCCCGACACCAACACCAGCTTTCCTCGGCACCGTCTCTTCATCGGCACCGTGGCGCACGGTGTTAACCCCGGCCCGGACCGCACTCGTCCGACACGATGCCAGGTCACCGACCGAAATCGCGGTAGAGGCGCACCGCTACACCGGTCAAATGTAATAAAAGTGCCTAAACCGGGTACCCGTTGCTCGCCTTCCGCCCCGTGACACGCTGGACGACGTGGCAGACAGCAATCCCCTGCGAGCCGGGACCCTGCGCCGGATCGAACGGCACGCCGGAGCGCTCGCCAGTTCGGCGGTCGCGCGCATGGATGAGACGCTGCCGTGGTTCCGGGCGCTCCCGGCCGACCAGCGTTCCTGGGTGATGCTCGTCGCACAGGCCGGCGTCCGCTCCCTGGTGGAGTGGTTGCGCTCCGGCGCCACGGTGGCCGTCAGCACCAGTGAGATCTCCGACGAGGTCTTCGCCGCCGCGCCGCGGGCGCTGGCCCGGATCATCACGCTGACCCAGACCGTCCAGTTGATCAAGGTGACGATCGACGTCGCCGAGGCGGAGGTGCCGGGCTTCGCCGACGAGGGCGAGACCGACGAGCTGCTCCAGGCGATCCTCCGCTTCTCCCGGGAGATCGCCTTCTCCGCCGCCCGGGTCTACGCCCGCGCCGCCGAGTCCCGCGGGGCCTGGGACGCCCGGCTGCAGGCACTGCTGGTCGACGCGCTCCTGCGTGGCGACTCCTCGGACATCCTGGCCAGCCGAGCGGCCGCCCTGGGCTGGACCGACGCGCCACCGGTCACCGTGGTGGTGGGCCGCTCACCGGGCGGCGACATCACCGCCGTGCTGCACGCGGTCTACCGGGCCGCCCGGCGGGCCCGCCTCGAGGTGATCGGCGGCGTGCACGGCGACCGTCTGGTCGTGGTGGTGGGCGGCGCGACCGATCCGGTCGCCACCGCGGCGGCGCTGGGCAGCAGCTTCGGCGAGGGCCCGGTCGTGGTCGGTCCGGCGGTCCCGTCCCTGGACCAGGCCACCGAGTCGGCCCGGGCCGCACTCAACGGGTTCCGGGCCGCGCCGGCCTGGCCGGGCGCGCCGAGCCCGGTCGCCGCCGACGACCTGTTGCCGGAACGCGCCCTGGCCGGCGACGCGGACGCCCGCCGCAAGCTGCGCCACGAGGTCTTCGGTGGCCTGACCCGCGCGGGCGGCGCCCTGATCGAGACGCTCGACGCCTTCTTCGCGGCCGGCGGGGTGCTGGAGAGTGCGGCACGCGAGCTGTATGTGCACCCCAACACCGTGCGGTACCGCCTGCGCCGGGTGGCCGAGGTCACGGCGCTCTCGCCGTTCGACGGCCGGGACGCGTTCGCTCTGCGTATGGCTCTGACGATCGGACGGCTGGATCCCGCCGCCTGACGGCCGCACCCTCGTTACCTCAGGATGACGGTCCTGTCCGCCGATGACGTGTCGCGCTCGGAAATTCCAACTTCTGGGGCAAATGGGGCTAAAGTAGCGCAAGCCTGCGGCCCCTTTGTAGGTTTCCTACAAACCTCGTCGTAGGGTTTCGTCGCGCCCAGCAACCCCTCAACCACTCCCTATCCGGAAGAGTCAAGACGTGCTCGCCGTACTCTCCCCCGGCCAAGGCTCCCAGAAGCCCGGCTTCCTCAACTCCTGGCTCGAACTCCCCGGTGCCACGGACCGCCTGCGCGGCTGGTCCGAGGCCGTCGGCGTGGACCTCGTCCACCTCGGCACCCGGGCCGACGCCGACGAGATCAAGGACACCGCCCGCACCCAGCCGCTGCTGGTCGCGGCCGCCCTGCTCGCCGGCGAGCAGCTGCCCCTGGGCGAGGTCGACGTGGTGGCCGGGCACAGCGTCGGCGAGCTGGGCGCCGCCGCGCTGGCCGGCGCGCTGACCGCCGAGGCCGCCGTCACCCTGGCCGGCGTGCGCGGCCGGGAGATGGCCGCCGCCTGCGCCCTCGAGGCCACCGGCATGAGCGCCGTCCTCGGCGGCGACCCGGACGAGGTGGTCGCGGCGATCGAGAAGCACGGCCTCCACCCGGCGAACAGCAACGGCGCCGGCCAGATCGTGGCCGCCGGCAGCCTGCCGGCTCTCGCCGATCTCGCGGCGGAACCGCCGGCCAAGGCGCGGGTGATCGCGCTGGCCGTGGCCGGCGCGTTCCACACGCCCTACATGGCAACGGCCGAGACCGCGCTCGCCGCGTACGCGGCGGAGGTGCCCGTCCAGGACCCGGCCCGGGTGCTGCTGTCCAACCGCGACGGCGAGGCCGTCAGCGACGGCCCCGAGGTGCTCCGCCGCCTCGTTCACCAGGTGACCGTGCCAGTCCGCTGGGACCTCTGCATGGCGCGGCTGCGCGCACTCGGTGTCACAGGTGTCATCGAGCTGCCGCCCGCCGGCACCCTGGCCGGGCTGGTCAAGCGCGAGCTCAAGGGCGACGGCGCGCCCGAGATCGTCACGTTGAACACGCCGGATGACCTGCCCGCCGCCCGGGATCTGATCGCCCGCCACGGCGGACACCAAGGAGGAGCACGATGACCGCGGGTTCCCGCATCGTCGCGATGGGCCACTACCAGCCCTCGCGCGTGGTCACCAACGACGACCTGGCCATGAACCTGGACACCAACGACGCGTGGATCCGGGACCGGGTCGGCATCGCCGAGCGCCGCATCGCGGACAGCGAGAGCGTCGCGGACATGGCGACCTACGCCGCCGAGAAGGCGCTGGCGAGCTCCGGCCTCAGTGCGGCCGACATCGACCTGGTGACCGTTGCGACCTGCACGTCGATCGACCGCTGCCCGAACGTGGCGTCCCGCGTCGCGAGCCGGCTCGGCATCACGGCGCCGGCCGCCTACGACCTGAACACCGCGTGCTCCGGATTCTCGTACGCCCTCGGCACCGCGGACCACGCGATCCGCGCCGGCGCGTCCCGCAACGCCCTGGTGATCGGCGCGGAGAAGCTTTCCGACGTCGTCGACTGGTCCAACCGCACCACCGCCGTGCTCTTCGGTGACGCCGCCGGCGCCGCGGTCGTCTCGGCCGCCCCCGAGGGCGAGGAAGCCGGCGTCGGCCCGGTGCTCTGGGGTTCCGCCCCGGACAAGGGTGGCGTGCTGCGGATCGAGGGCTGGCGGCCGTACATCGAGCAGGAAGGCCAGGTGGTCTTCCGCTGGGCCACCACCGAGCTCGCCCCGTTCGCGATCGAGGCCTGCCGCCGCGCCGGCGTCGACCCGTCCGAACTGGCGGCCTTCGTGCCGCACCAGGCGAACACCCGGATCATCGACGGCATCGTGAAGCGGCTCGGGCTCAGCCCGGACGCGATCGTCGCCAAGGATCTGGTGCAATCCGGCAACACCTCAGCGGCAAGTGTGCCGTTGGCACTGTCGAAGCTCATCGAGCGGCGCGAGGTCCCCTCCGGGGCACCCGTCCTGCTCTTCGGCTTCGGCGGCGGCCTCACCTACGCCGGCCAGGTCGTCCGCTGCCCCTGAGCAGCACCGGCCGGTCGCTTCACCACCCACCTAGAGAAAGAACGAGAATGGCAACTCGCGAAGAGATCACCTCTGGCCTCGCCGAGATCCTCGAGGAGGTCGCCGGGGTGAACCCGGACGACGTCGCCGAGGGTAAGTCCTTCACCGACGACCTGGACGTCGACTCGCTGTCCATGGTCGAGGTCGTCGTGGCCGCCGAGGAGAAGTTCGGCGTCAAGATCCCGGACAACGAGGTGCAGAACCTCAAGACCGTCGGCGATGCCGTTTCCTACATCGAGGCCAACCACTGACATGAGCAACGTAGACGTCGTCGTCACCGGGCTCGGCGCGACGACCCCGCTGGGCGGGGACGTCGCGTCCACCTGGGACGCCATGCTCGCGGGCCGCTCCGGGGTCGGCCCGCTCACTCAGGAGTGGGCGGGTCAGCTCCCGGTGCGGATCGCCGCACAACTCGCCGTCGACCCGTCCACGCTCATCGAGCGGGTCAAGATGCGCCGGCTCGACCGGTCCGAGGCGATGGCCCTGATCGCGGCCGGTGAGGCCTGGGCCGATTCCGGCCTGGCCGACTCCGGTCTCGACCCGGAACGTCTCGCGGTCAGCATCGGCAGCGGCATCGGCGGCGCCACCACGCTGCTGGAGCAGGACGACATCCTGGAGCGCTCCGGCCCGCGCCGGGTCAGCCCGCACACCGTGCCGATGCTGATGCCGAACGGACCGGCCGCCTGGGTCGGCCTGGAGCTCGGCGCGCAGGGCGGCGTCCGGGCCATGGCCAGCGCCTGCGCCACCGGCGCCGAAGCCGTGGCCCTGGGCCTCGACCTGATCCGCGCCGGCCGTGCCGACGTGGTGGTGGCCGGTGGTGTCGAGGCCGTGGTGCATCCGCTGCCGCTGGCCGGGTTCGCCTCGATGCGGGCCATGTCGACCCGCAACGACGACCCGCAGAAGGCCTCGCGGCCGTGGGACAAGAACCGGGACGGCTTCGTCCTCGGTGAAGGTGCCGGCACGATCGTCCTGGAGCGCGCCGACCACGCCGCAGCCCGCGGCGCCAAGGTCTACGCCCGCCTCCTGGGCGCCGGGGTCACCTCGGACGGATACGACATCGTCCAGCCGGACCCGGAGTGCCGCGGTGGCATCCGCGCGATGCGGATGGCGCTGCGCGACGCCGGCCTGACCGGCGCCGACATCCAGCACGTCAACGCGCACGCCACGTCGACCCCGGTCGGTGACATGGGGGAGGTCAAGGGCATCAAGACCGCCCTCGGCAACCACCCGGTCCTCACCTCGACCAAGTCGATGAGCGGGCACCTGCTCGGTGCGGCCGGCGCGGTCGAGTCGATCGCCACCGTCCTCGCGCTGCGCGAAAGCGTGATCCCCCCGACCATCAACCTCGACGACCCGGACGAACGGCTCGACCTTGACGTGGCGGCGCACAAGGCGCGGCCGCTCGAGATCCAGGCCGCGATGAACAACTCGTTCGGCTTCGGCGGTCACAACGTGGCATTGATCTTCGCCCGCGCGTAGAGCTCGTGCACAGACAGTGACCACGCCGGAAACCGATCCGGCTGCCGTCGGCCCGCACGACCCCGAGCAGCGGCTGCGGACGTTCTTCGACCGCGGCACGCTGCGCCTGCTGGCACCCCGGGACGACTCGGGTGTGCTGCACGCACGGGGTGAGGCCGACGGCACGCCGGTGATCGCCTTCGCCACCGACGCCACCCGGATGGGTGGCGCACTGGGAACCGGCGGCTGCCTGCGCATCGTCGAGGCGACCGACCGGGCGGTCCGTGACCGCGTGCCGGTCGTCGGTCTCTGGCATTCCGGCGGCGCCCGTCTCGCCGAGGGCGTCGTCGCGCTCGACGGTGTCGGGCAGGTCTTCGCCGCCATGGTCCGCGCGTCCGGCCGGGTGCCACAGCTCTCCGTGGTGCTCGGCCCGGCCGCCGGCGGCGCCGCCTACGGGCCGGCACTCACCGACATCGTGATCATGAGCGCGGCCGGCCGGATCTTCGCGACCGGTCCCACCATGCTGCACGGTGCCACCGGCGAACGGGTCGACCAGGAACGGCTCGGCGGCCCGGAGCCGCACGGCAGCCGCTCCGGCGTCGCCCACGTCACCACCGCCGACGATCACACCGCGCTGGCCGAGGCCCGCCGGTTGGTACGCCTCCTCGGCCGGCAGGGCCGGATCTCACCGGACGACGTGCCACCGGGCCGGCTGGACACCCTGATACCGGCCTCCACCGACCGCGTCTACGACGCCGTGCCCGTCGTCCGGGCTCTGCTCGACGAGCCCGGTGTGGAGTTGCACGACAGGTGGGCGCCGAACGTCGTCACCACGCTGGGCCGGTTCGGCGGCCGGACCGTCGGCGTGGTCGCGAACAACCCGATACGCCTCGGTGGCTGCCTGGACGCCGCCGGAGCCGAGAAGGCCGCCCGGTTCGTGCGGATGTGCGACGCGCTGGGCGTCCCGCTGATCGTGCTGGTCGACGCGCCCGGATATCTGCCCGGCGTGGACCAGGAGTGGGACGGCCTGGTCCGCCGCGGCGCCAAGCTTGTGCACGCCTTCGCCGAGGCGGTGGTGCCCCGGGTGACAGTGGTGACCCGGCGGGCCTACGGAGGCGCCTTCCTCGCGATGAACTCCCGGGCACTCGGCGCCACCGCGGTCTTCGCCTGGCCGGACGCCGAGATCGCCGTGACCGGCGCCGGCGCGGCGGTGGAGGTCCTGCACGGCCGGCGGCTGGCCGGGACGCCACCGGCGGAACGGGCGGCGCTGCGGGAGGAGCTGATCGCCGAGCAGGACATGCTCGGCGGTGGCGTGCACCGGGCCCTGGAGATCGGCGTGGTGGACGCCGTCATCCGGCCGGCGGAGACTCGTCGCCGGATCGCCGAGGCGATCGCTGCCGCACCCGCCGGTCGCGGCGAGCACGGCAACATCCCCCTCTGAACCCGGCAGCCGGGCCTGGCTGCCGGCCTGGCGAGGTCACTTGACGCACGCGCCCGGCCGCATGCGCTCCGCGGCCCGGGCCCGGCCTCCGGGTCACTTCACGCACGCGCTCCGCGGCAGGCCGGGCACCTCGACCGGCGAGCGCCCCGGCGCCTTCGCCTTGCCCGCGATCACGGCGGCGAGGGCGGTCAGCGAGAGCTTGCTCGACGAGTACGTGGCCACAAGCGCCGGCGACCGCGAGAGGCCGAGCAGCGACGGGCTGTCCATCATCACGGTGACCGCCGCCGCGTCGTCCAGGTCGACGTGCTGGTCCCCGTACCCGACCAGCCTGATGATCTTGCCGCCGTCAGCCTGGACCTTGACGCCCGCCGACTGGAGCGCGCGGACCAGGTTCACCCGGGCCAGCTCGCGCGAGGCCGGCGCGGTGACGGTGACCGCGCCGTCCACGAGCGGGCCGGAACACTTGCCGCGGAGCACCGTGATGGACGCGGCGTCCAGGGCGCCGACCGACCGCTCGTGCGCCGCCGAACCGATCACGTCGAGGGGCGGCTGGTTCCTGATCTCGGTACGGAACTTGAGGGTGAGGATCCGGGTGACCGCCTCGACCAGGCGCTCCCGCTTGAGGCTGCCGCTCTTGAGCCCGGCCACGATGCCGTCCCGGGCGCCCGCGATGTCCGGCGGCATCAGCAGCATGTCGTTGCCTGCGTTGAGCGCGCGCACCGCGGCTTCCCCCGCCGGCCACTTCTTGGCCGGCGTCATGTTCATCGCGTCGCTGATCGCGACGCCGGTGAACTTGAGCTGCTTGCGCAGCAGATCGGTCATCACCTTGTGCGAGAACGTGGCGGCCACACCCTTGTCGACGGCCTGCAGGTCCAGGTGCCCGGACATCACCACGCCGACGCCGGCGTCGATGCCGGCCCGGAACGGCGGCATGTCCTGCGCCTCCCAGTCCTTGCGGCTCTGCTTGATCACCGGCAGCTCGTCGTGGCTGTCCGCGGCGGTGTGCCCGTGCCCCGGGAAGTGCTTCAGGGTGGCCGTCACCCCGGCGCCCTGCAACCCCCGCACGGCCGCGGTGACCTGCGCTGCGTTCGCCTTGGCGTCCGAGCCGAACGCTCGCGAGCCGATCACCCCGCCGCCGCGGGTCGCCAGCGTGTCGGCGACCGGGGCGAAGTCGACGGTGATGCCCATCGCGGCCAGTTCCGCGCCGGCCGCCCGCCAGGCGAGCTCGGTGAGACTGGGCTGGGCGGCGGCTCCGGCGGCCATCGCGGACGGCAGCATGGTGACGCCCTCGGTGATCCGGGTGACCACCCCGTACTCCTGGTCCGTGCCGATCATCAGCGGCGCCGCGGCGGGCAGTTTCAGGGCCGCCTGCTGCAGGCCCCGGGTCAGCTCGCGGACCTGCTTGGGGTTCTCCACGTTCGTGGTGGGGTTGGTGTCACCGGTGGGGTCGTCCGGTGTGAAGCCGACCAGGATCAGGCCGCCGAGCTTGAACTTGGTGATCATCTCGGCGGGTGTGTCCACCCCGGCCAGCTGCTGGTTGCCGGCGGCCGCGGCCGGGTCCACGTCGGTGGCGTAACTGCCGTAGGCGTACGGCATCAGCACCTGACCGGCCAGGTCCTCGTCACTGAGCCGGGTGACCACCTCGGCGGCCCGTGCGGCGGGGTCCGCGTTGATCACCAGGCCTGCGCTCGCGGACGGCTCGGCGGCGATCGAGGGGGCCGCCGGAGGCGCCGGCGAGGTGGTTGCCGTCGGCGCCGGCTCATCGTTGCCACAGGCCCCGGACAAAAGGAGCAAAGGTACGGCGAGAGCGGCGCGGAACAGGTTTTTCACGCACGCCATCGAACCAGTTCACGGCAACAGTTGCCACTTCATCACTGAGAACCGGTGTGTCACGAGTCGCGGTATTCGCCCGGTTACCCAGTTCAGGGCCGTGCTCGACCGCCGCACCGGCCCACATCCGGCGCGCCGCCCGCGCGGGCCTCACCGCCGCAGCCGTCAGCGGACCCGGGTCAGGAGCGCACCGGGGCAGCCGTCAGCCGACCCGGGTCAGGAGCGTCACCGGGGCGCCGTCGCCGGCGTAGCGGTACGGCTCGAGCTCGGCGTCCCACGCGGTGCCGAGCGCCTTGTCCAGGGCGTGCGCCAGCGCCTCGGGCGCACGCGCCGAGGTCATGATGGCCCGCAGCCGGTCCTCGCCGATCTGGATGTCACCCGAAGCACCCATGACCCCATGGAAGAGGCCACGCCCGGGGACGTGCATGAACCGCTCGCCGTCGATGCCCGCGCTGGGCTCCTCGGTGACCTCGAAACGGATCATGGGCCACTGCCGGAGGGCAGCAGCCAGCTCGGCGCCAGTTCCGGCACGGCCGGTCCAGCTGCACTCGGCTCGGCGCATGCTCGGATCGACCGGTTGCACGGTCCATTGCAGGTTGACCGGCGCGGTCAAGACGCGCGCGATCGCCCACTCGACATGCTGGCACACGGCGAGTGGAGTCGAGTGGACGTATACGACGCCACACGTTGGCACGGTGACCTCCCGGAGACCGAGGTGCGTCTTCCCCTACGACCTCGACCGCGGTTGATCGTGTCCCATGATGCCGGGTGGTACGGATGGTGCGCCAGAGAATCCGCAACATCGACTATGGGACCCGCCGTCGTGGCATACCCAGTGCAACGCCTTTACCTGCTCCGACGGCACGGTCCGAGCGACGTCGTGTAGGGTTGCTACGGCCTTTTCTGCTTCTCAAGTTTTCCTCCAAGGAGTGCCGCCGTGGCGAGCAACACCTCGAAGACCGCCCGCGCATCAGTCCGCGCCGGCCAGAGCACCTCCGGCGCCCTCAGCGTGCTCGGTGAGTACAAGTACCTCATCCCGCTCGCCAACGGCCGCTTCGCGTACGTGCGCAATCTGACCAACGGCAAGACCACGCACATGAAGACCGACTCCGACGCTTTCGTCGAGGAGATCCGGGTGCTGGCCGCCGCCGGTCACGGCGCCAAGATCCGCGCCGAGCTGAACGCCCTGCACAGCACCAGCCCGGAGCACGGCTGGGACACCACCGAGAAGCGCCTCGCCGACGCGGGTGTTTTCGAGGGCTGAGTGCCTGCACCGTACTGACGAGAAGGCGCCTCCCGGTTTCGCCCGGGAGGCGCCTTTTCGCATCACCTGAAGATCACGACAGTGGCTCGCGGTTGTCAGGTGAGGAATTCCACCGCGCCGCTGTCCAGGTCGTAGATCGCCCCGACCACGCGCAGCCGGCCGGCCTCGATCGGACCCGCCAGGCTGTCCACCTTGTGCAGCCGGTCCACGGTGCGGATCACGTGCGAGCGCACCGCCTTCTCCCCCGCGTCCGGGTCGTCCAGGCCGAACTCCCGCACCGCCGGGGCCAGCTGGTCCACCAGGTAACCCACCTCGCCCTCGGAGACGACGCCGGCCCGCAGCGCCTTGACCGTGGCGTGCACCGCACCGCAGCGCTTGTGCCCGACGACGAGCACCAGCGAGACGCCGAGTTCGGCCACCGCGAAGCCGACCGAGCCGATCAGGGAGCGGTCCAGCACGTGCGCGCCGGAACGGGCCACGCAGATCGCGCCGAACGACTGGTCGAAGATGGCCTCCAGGGGCACCCGGGAGTCGATGCAGCCGAGCACCAGCGAGTGCGGTTCCTGCCCGCCCGCCGTGGTCGCCGCCTGTGTCACGTCATGGCCGTACCGAGGGGTGCCGTGCACGAAGCGCTTGTTGCCCGTCACCAGCTTGTCCAACGCCTCGTCCGGGGTGTCTCGGGTAGCCGTCATGCACACGATTTTCGCTGTTCGCCGGCGAGGTCAAAGTGATTGCGAGGTAACTCACGGTCCGTGTCGCCCCGGCCCCCAGATCTTGACGAAACATGCTGGTAATACACGTGATCGCGAGTGATGCTTATTACCCGCGGGTACTGCGGGGACCGTGACCCTCACGGAGGTACCCATGACCGACAGTTCGGAGATCAGGCTGGCCGACGGCGTCCGGCTCCACGTGACCGTTTCCGGACCGGCCGACGCACCGGTGACAGTGGTGCTGCTGCACGGCTGGTGCCAGGACCAGCAGACCTGGAACGACCAGGTGGCGGCCCTGAGTGCGATGGGGCGCAAGGCGCCGCGGGTGATCGCGTACGACACCCGTGGACACGGGCGCTCCGGGTCCACCCGGCTCGGCTCGGCCACCCTGGACCAGCTCGGCGACGACCTGGCCGAGGTGCTGCGCCGGTTCGCGCCGTCCGGGCCGGTGGTCCTCGCCGGGCACTCGATGGGCGGCATGACGATCATGGAGTACGCCCACCGCCACCCGGCCGAGTTCGCCGCCCGCGTGGCCGGCCTGCTGCTCGTCTCCACCACCGCCGAGGGGCACACCCACACCCACTACGGCCTCCCCCAGCGGGTGGCCGGGCTGCTGCGGGCCGGCGAGACGTTCGGCGCCGGCCTGCTGGCCCGCTCCGGCGCCTGGTGCCCGCACCGGGTCGTGCTGCCCGCGCTGCGCCCGGCCGTCCAGTGGCTCCTCTTCGGCGACGAGTGCGCCGAGTCCGCCCTGCGGGTGACCCTCGGAGCACTCGGCCGCGCCTCGCTGCGCTCGATCGGCGGCTTCCGCGCGTCGGTCGGCGCCCAGCAGCGGCTGGACACGCTCGCCACCCTCACCGACGTGCCGGCGGCGGTGCTGGTCGGCGACCGGGACCGGCTGACCCCGACGGCCTGCGCCGAGTCCATCGCCGGCGCCCTGCCCGGGGCCACCCTGGAGGTACTGCCCGGTGCCGGCCACATGCTGCCGCTGGAGCGGCCGGAGGAGGTGTCCACGGCGCTCGTGACGATCGTCCGGCGGGCGGCGCGCGCGGCCAAGGCGGCCACCGCGGCCAAGGCCGGCAAGGCCGCCACAGCGGCGGCGAAGCGGGAGCGCCGCACGACCGGGGCGGACACCACCCGCTGCCGCCGCGCCGCTTAGTCGTTGGCCCGGCGGGCGGCCCGCACCGACAACGCGGTCCGCGCCAGAAGAAGCGGCCCGCGCCCCACAACGCGGTCCGCGCCAGAAGCGGCCCGCGCCCCACAACGCGGTCCGCGCCAGAAGCGGCCCGCGCCCCACAACGCGGTCCGCGCCAGAAGCGGCCCGCGCCCCACAACGCGGTCCGCGCCAGAAGAAGCGGCCCGCGCCCGGCAGCGCGGTCCGCGCCGGAAGAGCTGGCCGCACCGGGCACGCGGTCCGCAGGGAAAGCGCGAATCGCGCGAAACGCCGCACCGAAGCCGGATCCCGGGCGATCCTGAGAGATTCCAGCGCCCGGCGGAGGGGTGCCGTTCGACGCGATCGGCCGGGCAGGAGTAAGTTCGATTGCCCCCTTCGCGCAAGCGCTGGTGGTGCGCAGAACTTTGCCCCCGTCCGCGCGAGCGGTGCGGCGGGCATGAGAGGGAGAAAGCCGACTTGAGCGACGCCACCGTCCTGCAGCAGGAGATCGCGGTCGAGCAGGAGCATGTGGACCGGGTTTACGCCCGTCTCGGCGAACTGCGCCGGGACGCCTCCCGGGCCGAGAAGGAGGGCTACCGCCTGGCCGGCGTGGGCACCTTCGGCGCCCTGGTCGAGCGGGACGCGATGGTCTTCCACGCGGCCCGCCGCCGGCATGCCCTGGACACCGAGTACGAGGGGCTGGTCTTCGGCCGCCTCGACCTGCTGGCCGGCCCCACCCACTACGTCGGCCGGATGGGCATCCGGGACGGCGACTCGAAACCCCTCGTCGTCGACTGGCGCGCGCCGGCCGCCGCAGCGTTCTACCGGGCCACCGCCGCCGAGCCGCTCGGGGTGGTCCGCCGGCGCATGATCCAGTCGACCGGCGAGCGGGTGACCGGCATCGAGGACGACCTGCTGGACCCGGACGCCGCACCCGACGACATGCGGGTGGTCGGCGACGGCGCCCTGCTGGCGAGCCTGGCGAAGGCGACCGGGCGGGGCATGCGCGACATCGTCGCCACCATCCAGCGCGAGCAGGACGAGGCGATCCGTTCCCCCGCCTCCGGCGTGACGATCGTCACCGGCGGGCCGGGCACCGGCAAGACCGCCGTGGCTCTGCACCGCGCGGCCTACCTGCTCTACTCGGACCGCAGCCGGTTCGCCGGCGGTGGCATCCTGGTGGTCGGCCCGTCCGGCGTCTTCGTGGAGTACATC
Organism: Actinoplanes sp. DH11; assembly: GCF_020873875.1. Classification (GTDB taxonomy): domain Bacteria; phylum Actinomycetota; class Actinomycetes; order Mycobacteriales; family Micromonosporaceae; genus Actinoplanes. The sequence continues at coordinate 165,772 of NZ_JAHWGU010000013.1, read as the reverse complement.
GCGACCGTCCTGCCCTCCCTGGGCGAGGAGACGGCGACGCTGCGCTCGCTGGGCACGCTGGTGCCCGGTTACGACGCCACCCGGGTCGACTCCGGCGAGGTCGCCGCGATCAAGGGCTCGCTGCGGATGCGCCGGGTGCTGGAGCGTGCCTCGCACGACGCGGTGCCGGGCGCCCCGGCGGAGCTGCGCCTGCTCTACCGCGGCACGCTGCTGCGGCTGGACGCCGCCGCCCTCGACAAGATCCGGCGGCAGGCGCTGCCGCGTGGCGCCCGCCGCAACGAGGTCCGCGGGCACGGCTTCGACCGGATCTTCGACGCGCTCTGGGCGCAGGCCCGCGAGCACCAGGTGCGTGGTCTGCCGGAGAAGCGGGAGTTCGAGGCGGAGCTGGCCGACCGCACCGACTTCCGGGACTTCCTGCGGGCCTGGTGGCCGCGGTTCACCCCGATGCGGGTGCTGCGCTGGATGGCCGATCCGGGACGGCTCCGGGCGTACGCGAACGGGGTCCTCTCACGCGACGAGATCGCCACCCTGCAGGGCTCGTTCGACGCGCTGGACACCGAGGGCCCGACGATCGCCGACGTGGCGCTGCTGGACGAGCTGGACGAGCTGATGGGCCGCCCGCGCAAGCCGGCCAAGAAGAGCAAGAACCCGTTCCACGTCCGGGACGGCGTCCAGGAGGTCAGCACCTTCGCCGATCGCCAGGCGGCCGCACGCGCCCAGCAGGTGCAGCGCGAGGAGGACTACCGCGACTACGCGCACATCGTGGTGGACGAGTCGCAGGACGTGTCGCCGATGCAGTGGCGGATGATCGGGCGCCGCGGCTCCTACGCGTCCTGGACCGTCGTCGGTGACCCGGCGCAGACCGCCTGGTCGGGTGATCCGGGCGAGCTGGACCGGGCCCGTGACCGGGCGCTGGGCTCGCGCAAGCGCAACAGTTACGCGCTGACCACCAACTACCGGAACTCGTCGGAGATCTTCGCGGTGGCCGCCTCGGTGATCCGCAAGATCATGCCGGATCTGCCGCTGCCCTCCGCGGTGCGCAGCACCGGCGTCGACCCGGCCGACGTGGTGACCTCCGCGTCCGCGCTGCCGGAGACGGTGCGGGAGCTGACCGAGAAGCAGCTCACCGAGGTGGACGGGACGATCGGCGTGATCATGGCGGTGCCCCGCCGGGACGAGGTGGCCGGCTGGGTGGCCGGGCTGCCGGAGCGGGTCCAGGTGGTGACCGCGCTGGAGGCCAAGGGCATGGAGTACGACGCCGTGGTCCTGGTCGAGCCGGCTCAGATCGCCGTCGACCAGTCCGGGGTCCGCACCCTGTACGTGGCGCTGTCGCGGGCGACGCAACGGCTGACCACGGTGGGCACGAACCCCGGCTGGCTCTGACCTACGGGATGCGGACGGCGACCGCGTTGTACGTGGTCGTCGGTTCCGCCGGCGTGGTGAACCGGGCGTTCGGCAGGTAGAACCGCTTGCCGTACTCGGCGATCGTGGTCGGCACGTCGAAGCGCGGGTCACCGGTCCGGGACACCACGGTCCCGGTGGTGCCCTTGCGGTTCAGCTCGACCTTGGCGATCACGTTGAGCCGGTTCTGCACGGCGTAGAGGGTGCGGCCGCGCAGCCAGAGCCCGTCGCCGTTGACGAGGCTCTCGCCCGCACCGAGGTCGATCCGCTGCGCCACGCCGGAGAACGAGACCCGGAACAGCGAACCGGTGTTGGACTGCACCACGATCAGGGCACGGCCGTCCGGCGTGGTGGTGATGCCGTTGGCGTTGTTGCCCTCGCCGAGGACGAAGTCGCCGGTGAGCGGAACCGCGACGGCCTGTGCGGGCAGCCGGCCGTGCCGGCCGAACGGCAGCTTGAACAGAACGGCGTTGCGGGAGTCGGTGAACCAGGCCGCGTCGTCGGTGACGATCACGTCGTTGATGAACGCCGTGGTGCCGGCGGGCTGGAGCTGGTAGGAGCGCAGGACCTCACCGGTGCGCAGGTCGAGGACCCGGGCGTTGCCGCCGGCGCCGCCGGCCACGAAGAGCCGGCTGCCGTCGACCTTCATGCCGAGCGACGCGGTGCCCGGTCCCTCGCTGAAGGTGGCGCCCTTGCCGGTCCGCAGGTCGACCCGGTAGATGTCGCCGTCGACCCGGGAGCCGAAGTAGGCGAACGGTTTCGTGCCGATGGCGATGCCCTCGGGCTGGAAGCCGCTCGGCAGGGTGATTGTGGCAGGCATTGGCTTGGCATGGGCCGCCTCGGCGGGCGAGGCGGTTACGGTCACCGCGAGAGCGGTGCCGAGGAGGACGTTCGCAAGGGTACGGCGAAGCACAAAACTTCCTTTCCGATGCGTAACGGGACTCCGATGATTCCAACGCGTGTGAGCGGAACACACAACCGATTGCATATATAGCGATGTGAGCATACATTGGCGACGGCCCGCCGGACGACGGAAGGTAGACGACATGGGAGCCGGCCACGACCACGGCACACGGGCCCTGCACGGCGGGGCCCGGCATCGCCGGGCGCTCTGGTGGGCGGCCGGCCTGCTCACCGCGTTCATGCTTGTCGAAGCGGTGGCGGCCGGGCTCACCGGATCACTCGCCCTGCTCTCCGACGCCGGGCACATGTTCACCGACGTGCTGGGCATCGCCATGACGCTCGCCGCGATCACCGCGGCCGGGCGGGCCGGCGGTGACTCGCGCCGCACCTTCGGGCTCTACCGCCTCGAAGTGCTGGCCGCGCTGGCCAACGCCGTGCTGCTCACCGTCGTCGCCGGGTACGTGCTGGTGCAGGCGGTCCGCCGGTTCACCCACCCGCCGGAGGTGCCGGCCGGCTGGATGCTGCTGGTCGCCGCGGGCGGCCTGATCGCCAACCTGATCGCGTTCGCCCTGCTGCGCCCGGGCGCCGAGGAGAACATCGGGGTCCGCGGCGCCTACCTCGAAGTGCTCGGCGACCTGCTCGGCTCGGTCGGTGTCATCATCGCCGCCCTGGTGATCTGGCTGACCGGCTGGGCGTACGCGGACCCGATCGTCGCCGTCCTGGTGGCCCTGCTGATCCTGCCCCGCACGTTCGCGCTCGGCCGCTCCGCGGTCCGGATCCTGGTGCAGGCCGCCCCGGCGCATCTGGACATCTCCGCGGTCCGGGAGCGGCTCGCCGCCGTGCCCGGAGTCTGCGACGTGCACGACCTGCACGTGTGGACCCTCACCTCGGGGATGGACGTCGCCTCCGCACATCTGCGGCTGGACCCGGCGGCCGAGCTGGGCGCGGTGCTGTCGGTGGCTCGCGAGGCGTTGCACGCCGACTTCGCGATCGACCACGCCACCCTCCAGGTCGAGCCGGCCGGCGGCAGCCGGCACTGCACCCCGACCGGCTGGTGATTCCGCGCCGCCACCGGCGATGTCACGCCGCCACCGGCGAGTCAGCGCCGATTTCGCGCCGCAACCTATGGCGATCATCACATCGACGCGCGAAGATCGATGCATGTCAGCCGTCGTCCACCAGCCCCGCGTCGTCTGGGACGCCGCCCGATCCTTCGTCGGAGCGGCTGCCGGGCCACATCACCGGGAGTTCGCCGCCGAGGTCCTGCACCGGCTCGGCCCGGAGCTCTACGAAGCCCTGCTCGCCACCCACGAATACCTGGTCGCCGAGGGGATCCGGACCGGGGGCGACCGCACCGCCACCGACCTGGAGGCCGGTAAGTGGCGGGTGCGTCTCGACGAGTTCCTCCGCAGTCGCCCGGACTCGACCCAGGACGTGCGAGATCTGACCTCCCGGGGCTTCGAGTAACCAGCGGGGCATCTGTTCTTTTTGCGATCTGCCACGCCGGATGCGCAAAAAGATGACAATGCGAATCATGAGTGACGGCCGGGTCATGGTCTTCGCGCCGGCGCCCCAGCTGACGGTGACCATCGAACAACACCACGACGAGCCCGAACTGCACGTCCATCCGGGTGGTCAGGGCATCTGGCAGACCCGGATGATCACGTCGCTGGGCGCCCACGTGACGCTCTGCGCGGCCGCCGGCGGTGAGGTCGGCCGGGTGTTGAGTCCGCTGCTGGACGAGCTGCCCGGCGTAACCCTGCGCCTGGTCATGCGCGAGCACGGCAGCGGGTGGTATGTGCATGATCGCCGGGGCGGCAGCCGCCAGGAGATCGCCGAGCGGCCGGGCAGCCCACTGTCCCGGCACGAGCTGGACGAGCTCTACAACCTCACGCTCGCCGAAGGGCTGCGCGCCGGCATCGCGATCCTCAGCGGCCCGGCGCACCCCTCGGTGATCAAACCCGAGGTGTACGGCCGGCTCGCCGCCGATCTCCGGGCCAACGGCTGTGCGGTGATCGCCGACCTGTGCGGCAAGCATCTGGCCGCGGTGCTGGGTGCCGGCATCTCGGTGCTGAAGATCAGCCATGAGGAGCTGATCGCGGACGGCACCGCACCGGACGGGTCGACCCCGTCCCTGATCAAGGCGCTGCTGAAACTGCACGACGAGGGTGCCGAGACGGTTCTGGTGTCCCGCGCCGGCGAGGGCGCCCTCGCCCTGATCGACGGCGAGGTCTTCAACGTGGCGCTTCCCCGGCTGACCCCGGCCGAGCACCGCGGCGCCGGCGACTCGATGACGGCCGGTGTCGCGGCGACACTGGCGCACGGCGGCCCGATGGAGGAGGCCGTGCGTACCGGCGCGGCGGCGGGCGCACTCAACGTCACCCGGCACGGTCTGGGCACCGGGCACGTCGACGCGGTCCGGGTACTCACCGAACGAGTCGAACTGACACCGATGAAGAAGGCATCATGAGCTCGAACCCGGGCAACCAGGCACCGATGAGAATTCTGATAACGAACGACGACGGTATCGAGGCGCCGGGCATCCGCTGGCTGGCCCGCGCCTTCGCCCACGAGGGCTACGACGTGGTGGTGGCCGCGCCGCTGAGCGAGTCGAGCGGCAGCAGCGCCGCGATGACCGCGGTGGTCCAGGAGAACAAGATCGTGTCGGAGCCGCGAGATCTCGCCGGCGCCAAGCACATCCCGGCGTTCGGGGTGGCCGCCTCACCGGCCTACATCGTGCTGCTGGCGCTGCGGGAGGCGTTCGGCCCGCCACCCGAACTGGTGGTCTCCGGGATCAACCGGGGCGCCAACGCGGGCGCGGCCGTGGTGCACTCCGGCACCGTCGGCGCCACGCTCACCGCCTCACACGCCGGCCTGCGGGGCCTCGCCGTTTCCCTGGACGTCCTCACCCCGGCGGCGGCGACCGCGGCCAGCGGCGGGGCGGCCATCGCGGCGCTGGACGAGATCGACGACGAGCAGCACCACTGGGGCAGTGCGGCCGACCTGGCGGTGCGGCTGCTGCCCTCGCTGCTGCACACCCCACCCGGGACGATCTTCAACTTGAACGTGCCGGACCTGCACGTCGACGGGATCCGCGGGCTGCGGCAGGCCGCCCTGGCCAGGTTCGGCCAGGTGCAGATGAGCATCGCCGAGGCGGGCGAAGGTTATGTGCGGACGGCGGTGCAGGCCGCCGAGGAGGAACTGGAGGCCGGAACGGACCTGGCCGCCCTGGCCGACAACTTCGCCGTGGTCACGCCGATCCGGGCACCGCACGAGGACACCGGGATCCGGATCAACGTCGACGCGGTCCGGGTGCAGAGCCCCGGCTTCTAGGGCCTGCGCGGTGGCAGGCCCGGAGACACCGCGGCGGCCATCACCCGCCGGCGGGGGGACCGCGGTGGTCACCTGCCGACAGGGGTGACCGCGTCCTCGTGCGGCTGTGGGTTGCCGAACAGGCCGAGCAGGCCGGTGACCCACAGCTGCCGGTGGGCGAACCGGCTGGGCCGGGTCACGACGAGTTTGACACCACTGACCCCGGCGAGCTGGAACGCGGCCACGAGGGCGCTGATCCCCACGGAGTCGATGAAGGTCACGTGCTGCATGTTGAGTTCGATCCGGCCGGGACTCGAGTCGGCCAGTTGCGCGCCGACCGCCTCGCGGATCTCGTATGCGTTCTCGACATCGATCTCGCCACGGGGCGAGACCTCAACGGCACCGTCGGCCAGCGTCGACGTCGTTATCGACAGCGTCACGCCTCTTCCCTCCACCCGCCCGGCAGGTCCGGGCGTTGTTCCTCTTGTTCGTGGGTCAGCCACCACTGCTGAGCAGAGCGGCAGGACTACCCCCGGAAGATTCGGTGAAACTGACCAAGAGGTTAGGCCCCGAACCTGTCAGTCGCCTGAGTGGCCCGTGTGAACGAGGTCAACAGTACAGCGGCGGAGCAAATCGTTTTAGAACCGTGATGACGTCCACACCGGACGTTTGCCGACCACTACCCTGGGGCAAGGTCGCTCTCAGGGGCCATCGCAGGAGGTAACGACGATGTCGTGGAACAGGAAGAGCCGGGCGGAACGCACCGCCAACCAGGCTTGGGAATATCTGACCTCGGCCATGGCCGCCGCTGCGGGTGAGGGCGCGGACACGGCCGGTGACCTTGCCGGCCGGGCCGGGCGGAGCGGCCGCAAGCTGGCCGAACGCGCCGGGAGCCGGAGTTCGGCCCTGGCCGGGCAGGCCGGCGAGCGCGTGAGCTCTGTCACAGACGAGGCGTGGAGCCGGGCGAACGCCGCGGCGAACGCTCTGGCCGGGCACCGGCCGGCACGCCCGTGGGGCCTGATCGCCGCGGTGGCGCTGATCGGTGTGGCGGTCGGCTGGGCCGCCGCGAGCACCGCCCGGGCCGCCCAGGAGCGGCAGGCCGAGAACGAGGAGCTGGAGCTCGCGGAAACCGCGATCGTCGTCACACCTACTTACGACGAGCGCTGAGCACAGCTCCCGCACAGCGGGCCAGCACCCGGGTAGCAGGGGCGAAACGGCTCATCGAGGTCTTCGTGGCAGGTGGGAGGTCGGTTTCGCCGACCTCCCACGGATGGGCGGAGATCTGTACAGTTGAGCGACGCTCGGCTTCCTCCGCGGCACCCTGACTGGGCCGCCCGATCAGATAAGGCCCCGCTGGTGCTCAGTGCCGGACATCTCCTGGACAACCGGTACCGGTTGGACGATCGCGTCGCGACCGGCGGGATGGGTGACGTCTGGCGCGGCACCGACGTCGTGCTCGGTCGCACTGTCGCCGTGAAGGTGCTGCGCACCGCGATGCTGGAGGATCCGGAGTTCGCCACCCGGTTCTACGGCGAGGCCCGGATGATGGCCACGTTCCGGCACCCCGGCGTCGTCGAGGTCTACGACTACGCCAGCGACGGCGACTACGACGGCCCGGAGAAGGTCGCCTACCTGGTGATGGCGTTCGTCGAGGGCGAGCCGCTGTCGAACCGGGTCAAAGAGGGCCCGATCCCGGTCACCGAGACCCTGTCGATCGTGGCCCAGGCCGCCGACGCGCTGCACGCGGCGCACCAGGCCGGCATCGTGCACCGCGACATCAAGCCCGGCAACCTGATCGTGAAGCCGACCGGCGCGGTCATCCTGATCGACTTCGGGGTGGCCCGGTCCAACGCGATGACGAGCGTCACCGGCCTCAACGCGATCGTCGGCACCGCTCTCTACATGGCACCCGAGCAGGTCGCCAAGGGCAACCTGACGCCGGCCACCGACATCTACGCGCTCGGTGCCGTGGCCTACCACTGCATCGCCGGGCAGCCGCCGTTCGACGGCGAGAACGCGCTCCAGGTCGCGCTGCGCCACCTGGAGGACGAGCCGCCGCCGCTGCCCGACACCGTGCCCCTCGAGGTGCGGCAGCTGATCGCCCGGGCGATGGCGAAACAGCCGGCCGACCGGTTCCAGAGCGCTGCCGAGTTCGCCGAGGCGGCGTTCGCGGCCGCCGGCCCCACCGACTGGAAACGGCTGACCGGCACCGCGATGGTCGCCCCGCACAGCCCGGCGGCGCCGACCCAGGCCGTGCCCCGGCAGCGCGGCTTCACCCAGCAGCAGCAGGCGGTCCGGCCGCCGTCCGTCCCGCAGCAGCCGGTCGCGGTGCGGAACCGGTCGTCGCAGCCCCTCGCCCAGCGCGGGCTGATGGTCGCGATCCTGGCGCTCTTCGTCGTGGCCGGTGGGCTCGGGGTGGCCTTCGCGCTCACCCAGGGCGACGAGAAGGGGGCCACGACCGCGCCCACCCAGCAGCAGAACGAGCAGCCCGTCGAGGAGGTCGCGCCGCCGCCGGTGAGCGAGGAGGCCGAGCCCTCGACGGCGCCCACCAGCCGGCGCCCGGTGCGGACCCCGCGCAGCTCGGCGGCGGTCAGCTCGGCGCCCCCGTCGTCGGCGGCGCCGACCGACAACGCACCGAGCACCACCCCGCCCACCACGGAGCCGACCACCACGCCGCCGACCCAAACCACGACCACGCCCCCGGTCCAGACGACCACCACGCCGCCGCAGGAGCCGGAGGAGCCCGAGGAGCCGGAGGAGCCCGAGGAGCCGCCGGTCACGACCACGGCGACCACGGGCACGGGCGGCGGCGGCACCACCGGGGGATAAACCTCAACTCACCGGGTCCGGGGCCGATGGACTCGGCGGCACGATGGCAACCGTGCCGCTACCGGAAGGGCCCCTGACATGACAGAAGCTCCGCCGTGGGCGGCCGCTCCGGCGCCGCCCCAGCCGGCGCCGCCACCGGATCCGGCGACACAGCCGTTCGGCGGCGTGGTCCCACCGTACGGTTCTCCCGAGAACCGGCACGGCCAGCTTCTGGTGCGGTTCCCGGAAGAGGTGCACGGCTCGGCCCGGCCGGTGGCACCGTCGTGGCGGCCGGTGGTGGCCTGGACCTTCTTCCTCAGCGTGCTCGGCGTCGTCGCGGCGATGCGCCGTTCCGGCCGCGCCCGCCGGTACGGCCGGGAACGCTCGCCGTACTGGGTGGCGTTCGGCGTCACCCTGGTGGCCGGGGCCGCGTTCTGGTCGGCCCTGCTCTACACCGTCGCGCTGCCGGTCTACCAGCACTTCGCGGAGAAGAAGCTGACCGCGGCCCTGGAGAGCACGGTGCTGACCGACGGCCGGATCGCGAAGTCCGCCGGCGCGACCGTCACGAACCCGCAGTGCGCCCCGCAGGGTGAGCGGAACGGCGACGGGCTGCGCACCTACGTCTGCACGTTCACCCTTGTCGACGGCAAGAAGACGTCGGTGTTCGTGCAGGCCGACCGCAACACCAACTGGGAGCTGAGCGACTGACCCGAGGCGGTGCCGGACGGCACCGCCTCGCATCACGGAGCCGGCTCAGAAGGTGATCGGCACGCCCGCGCGGACGAGCTGCCAGTTCTTGACGAAGAACTCGGCCGGGTCGATCGTGCCCCGGGCCTGTGCCCAGTCGATCAGGAGCTGGCGGATCTCCTGCTGCGCGTTGTACACCTGCGTCTTCACGATGCCCGGGAAGCTGCCGCCGCCGGAGCGCCGGTAGTTGTTCACCGCCACCACGAACTGGGCGTCGGCCGCCACGTCGGCGCCGGCGATCTGGAAGCGGGTGATCCGGCTGCCGACCGGCCGGCTGATGTCGATGTCGTAGTCCACGCCGGAGAACACGTCGTAGTTGTAGTCCGGCACCGCGGGGTCGCTGATCGTCGCCGGGTCGACCGGCGCGTCGGGTGCCAGCGTGACGAAATACTTCGCCGAGTACTCCAGGTAGGCCTTCACCTCCGCGCCGGTCATCACGACCGCTTCCAGGGTGTTGTCGTAGATGTAGAGCCCGGCCACGTCCTTGATCTTGACGTCGCCCTGCGGGAACACCGCGGTCCGGCTGAACGGCGCCGCGATGGAGAGCACCGGCAGCCCGGCGTACGACGTGCCGGCGAGCGCCGCCGTGACGGTGTCGGTCTGCACCTTGTTGATGTAGTCGAGGATCGGGGTGTCGGAGTACCGGGAGGTCGCGGCGGACAGCGTCGCGGTCGACGTGGCGACCACCTGGTTGACGTAGGCGACCGTCTTCTCGTGCTGCTTGCGCACCGCGGCCAGCACCTTCGGATCGGCCTCGACGGTGTTGGTGTTCAGCGTGGTGGCCGACTTCGAGGTGATCTTCCAGGCGCCCCGCTCGCGGACCAGGTCGAAGTCCATCCGGGTGAGCCGCTGGCCCCACTTCGACGGCTCGGAGAGCAGTACCTGCTTGCCGGTCTTCAGGTTGGTCACGAACCGTTCGGGCACCTCGCGGTGGGCGTGTCCGAAAAGGATCGCGTCGATTCCCGGGACCTGCTCGGCGATCAGCGCGGTCGGGTTCTCGTTGGGCAGTTCGTCGCCGTAACTGGACGTACCGCTGTCGCCGCCGTGCGCGGAGATCAGCACGACGTCGGCGCCGCGGGCCCGCATGATCGGCACCCAGGTGGCCGCCGCCGCGACCATGTCGGTGAATTTGATCTTGCCCTCGACGGTGGCCCGGTCCCAGATCGCCGACCCCGGGTTGGTGAGACCCAGGATGCCGACGCGCAGCGTCGGCGCGTGCCGGCCGAGCGAGACCTTCTTGATGATGTACGGGGTGAACGCCGGCCTGCCGGTCCGCACACTCACCGCGTTCGCCGCCAGGGCCGGGAAGCCGAGCTGGCGGATCCAGAGGTTCAGCAGCGGCAGGCCGTAGTTGAACTCGTGGTTGCCGAGCGTGACGGCGTCGTAGTGCAGGACGTTCATGGCGCGAGCCATCGGGTGCTTCTCACCGGTCGAGGTGATCGGCTCCTGCTTGGCGTAATAGGTGGCCAGCGGCGTGCCCTGGATCGTGTCACCGGCGTCGAGGACCAGGACCGGGCCGGTCGCCTCGGCGCGCAGCCGATTCACCAGGGCGGCCAGTTTCGCCACGCCGACGTCGTTGTGCGCGCTGTCGTCGTACTCGGCGTCGGAGTAATAGTCCCAGTTGTAGACGTTGCCGTGCGTGTCCGAGGTGCCCAGGACGGTGAGCCGGTAGGCCGCCGCCGGGCGCTGGTGACCGCCGGCCTGCGCCGCTTCGGAGACGACGAGCGGCGCGGCGGCGGCCGCCGCGCCGGCGGCCAGCACGCTGCGGCGGGAGACGCCGGGGAGAAGGGTCATCGGGAACCTCACATCGGTGCGGTGACGCCACGAAGGCGTCCAGAAGACGGACCTTAACGCTGAATAGGGTCACTGGTCGATCGATGGGACGTCACGCGTGGATCAAATCTCGTCGGGCGTCGGGATACCCAGCAGACACATGCCGAGGTGGAGCGTCCGCGCGGTCCGATCGGCCAAGGAAAGCCGGCTCGCCCGGGTCTCGTCGTCCGCCGCCCGCAGCACCGGGCACCGCTCGTAGAAGGCGGAGAACGTCGCGGCGAGCTCGTGCAGGTAGGACGCGATCCGGTGCGGCTCGCGCGACGCCGCCGCGCCGCGCACGGCCGGTCCCAGGCCGAGCAGGGCGAGACCGAGCGCGCGCTCGGCCGGGTGGACGATCCGGATCGGTCCGGGCGCGGTGGCGGCCCGGGCACGCAGCGAGCGGATCCGGGCGTACGCGTACTGAAGGTAAGGCCCGGTGTTCCCGGTGGCCGCCAGCATCCGGTCCACGTCGAAGACGTAGTCGCCGCGCCGGTCGCCGGAGAGGTCGGCGTACTTGATCGCGGCCAGCCCGATCTCCGGCGCGGAGGCCCGGGACACCGCCTCGTCGAGCAGGTCGGCGAGGCGGATCGTCTCCCCCGACCGGCTCTTCAGCATCCGGCCGTCGGCGCCGAGCACCGAACCGAACCCGATGTGCTCGGCACGGACCGTCTCCGGCAGCCAGCCGGCCGCCCGGGCCACCGCGAAGACCATCCGGAAATGGATCCGCTGCGGCGCCCCGACGACGTAGAGCAACTCGGTGGCCCGGAGGTCGCGGACCCGGTGGCGCAGGGCGGCGAGGTCGGTGGCCGCGTACCCGAATCCGCCGTCGCCCTTGCGCACGATCAGCGGGATCGGGCTGCCGTCCCGGCCCGTGAAGCCGGCCGGGAACGCGCAGAGCGCGCCGTCGCTCTCCACCAGCAAGCCCTGCGCGTCCAGGTCGGCCACCACGCCGGGAAGATCGTCGGCATAGCTGCTCTCCCCCGCGAAGTCGGCCGGTCCCAGCGTGACGCCGAGCCGGTCGTAGACCGCCAGGAACGCCTGCTCCGAGCGCTGCACCAGCCGCCGCCACAGCGCCTGGGTCGCCGCGTCGCCGGCCTGCAGCGCCACCACCCGCAGCCGGGCCCGGGTGCGGAACTCCTCGTCGGCGTCGAAGGCGGCCCGCGCCCGGCGGTAGAACGCGGTCAGGTCACCGAGCGAGTGCTCCGCGCCGGCGCCCTCGGCGATCAGCTGCTCGATGAGCATGCCGAACGGCGTGCCCCAGTCACCGAGGTGGTTGACGCGCAGTACCTCGTGCCCCTGCCATTCGAGCGTCCGGGCCAGCGCGTCGCCGATGACCGTGGAGCGCAGGTGCCCGACGTGCATCTCCTTGGCGACGTTCGGACCGGAGTAGTCCACGACGATCCGTTCCGGTCGCGCCACCGGCGGGATGCCGAGCCGGTCGTCGCCGCCCAGCGCGTCCAGCGACACCGCGATCAGGTCGTCGCTGACGGTCAGGTTGAGAAAGCCGGGCCCGGAGACGGTGATCTCCGCGAGGCCGCCGAGCTGCACCCGGCCGGCCACCTCGGCCGCGATCTCACGGGGCGGCCGGCCCAGCGTGCGGGCCAGGGCGAGCGGTGCGCCGGACTGGAAATCGGCGTGCGGTGACACGCGGACGGCCGGGTCCACGGGGGTGCCGGCGGCCGCTTCGAGAGCGGGCGCGAGCCGGTCGTGCAGGAGCTTTTCGAGATTCACGTCGACCCCATCGAGGATGAGACGGGTCGACCAGCCACGATCCGATGCCGGCGGGTGACGACCCGCCGGTGGAAACGCAGAGCTTCAGCGGCGGCCCGAGGGACGCCGGCGTCGCACGCTGAAGCAGAACATGCGCCGACTATAACGGTCAGTGGTCCTGGTGGGCGATCCTGGTCATCTGCGGCCAGAGCAGGATCACGAAGACGGTGGAGCCGATGAAGGCCGCCCAGAACGGCGCCGCCACGCCGTAGTGGGTGGCGAGCACGCCGCCGGCCGCCGAGCCGATCACCAGGCCGCCGTAGACGCAGATCGTGTTCACGCTGTCCACCCGGCCCTGCAGGTGCTGCGGCACGGCACGCTGACGGACCACCTTGGAGGTCGTGCCCCAGACGAACGCGTGCGCCCCGAAGACGAAGAAGACCGGCAGCGCCACCCACGGCAAGGTCGTCGCGGCCAGCGCCAGATGCGTGAGCGTCTCGATGATCAGGCCGATCCGCATCAGGTTGCCCAGGCTGATCCGGGCGGTCAGCCACCCGTAGAGGCTGGTGCCGAGGATGCCGCCGGCGGCCGAGAACGTGGTGATCAGTCCGAATCCGATCGCCCCCAGCCCGAGCCGCTCGCTCGCGTAGAGCACCAGCACCGACCAGGCGGCCCCGAACGTCAGGTTGAAGATCAAGATCGTCAGGCAGAGGGTACGCACCGCGGCGTGCCGCACCACCCAGTGGATACCTTCGGCGATCTCCCGCCGGACACCACCGGAACCGGCGTCCACCACCGCGGACCCGGCGTCCAGCGCTGCGGACCCGGCGCCCTCCCCGAGCGGACTTGCGTCGGCGCCTTCCCCGACCGGCCGGACGTCCACGCCGGGCCGGCCGGCGACCCGGGCCGCACGGCCGTGCGGTGGCAGCCGGACCTTCGCCACCAGCAGGATGCCGGCGCAGAGCAGGACCACCTCGGCGACCAGCGGCCAGACCCGGCCGGCGGCGAAGAACGCCGCGCCCAACGGCGGACCGGCGAGCTGGTTGAGCGTGATGAAGCCGGTCTGCAGACGGGCGTTCGCGACCGCCAGGTCGTCCCGGTGCACCAGCATCGGCGTCATCGTCGACGTGGTGTTGTCGGCGAACACCTCGGCGGTGGCGAGCAGTCCGAGACCGATCAGTGCGCCCTGGACGTCGAGGTGGCCGGTGGCGAGCAGCACGACGAGCGCGGCCAGCACCAGCAGCCGGGCGGCGTTGGCGACAAGCACGATCCGGCGCCGGTCGTGGCGGTCGGAGAGCACCCCGGCGTAGAGGCCGCAGATCAGCGGCGGCGCCCAGCCCAGCAGCGCGGCCATCGAGATCAGGAACGGGTCGGCGGTGAGCGAGGCGACAAGCAGCGGGCCGGCGGCCGCGGCGATGCCGTCACCGAGGTTAGTCGCCCAGGACGAGGCGAGCAGCCACCGGAAGCTGATGCCGAGCCGGGCCGGGAGGAAGGTCTGGACGAGCGAGCTCACCGGGGGCACCCTAACTCCCGCCGGCGTGGCTACCATCGGGGCCATGTCGAGCGGAGCGCCGGACCGGAGCACCACACCGGACGCACCCGTGCCGGCCGATCCCAGCCCGAAGCTGCCCGATCCCAGCCCAGAGCCGGCCGATCCGGGCCCGGAGCCCACTGCCGCCGGCTGGGAGCCGACCGGCGCGGGCGTGCTGCGGCTGCCGTCGGGGCGGCTCGTCCGGGGGCGCGGCCTGCGGTACCCGATGCCCTCCGGGCACCCGCCGCAGTTCGGTGTCTACCTGCTCGGCTCGGCGCCGCCCGAGGTCGGCTGGACCCACCGCTGGGTGCGCTGGCCGGATTTCTGGTTGCCGGCCGATCAGGCGTACACCCGCACGGTTCTGCTGGAAGCCCTGCGCCGCAGCGCGGGTGAGCGCGTCGAGGTGGCCTGCGGCGGCGGGCGTGGCCGGACCGGGACCGCGCTGGCGTGCCTGGCCGTGCTGGACGGTGTGCCGGCGGGCGAGGCGGTCGCGTGGGTGCGGCGCCACTACCATCCGCGGGCGGTCGAGACGCCCTGGCAGAAGCGCCTCGTCGGCCGGTTCGGCTGATCGGTCACTCGGGCTCCCGCGCCGCGGAATCACGCGCCCCGGCGGCCCCGGAGCTTCCCGCCGCGCTCCCTTCGGTCCTCTCGGGCCTCGAATCCTGGGCTCTGGCGTCGCCCGGGCGGTTGTTGCGGATCTCGGCGGCCAGTTTCACCGTCTCCTGGTAGGAGCGCCACGCCAGCCAGACGCCGACCGCGGCGAGAGCCGCGCCGGTGACGCCGGCCAGCTGGTCGGCGAGTGCCGGGCCCAGCGCCGCCACCGCCATGATCAGGGCGAGCAGGGAGAGCAGGCCGAGGCCGGCAGTGCGGAGCCGCTTGTTGGACAGGCTTGCGGCGCTGGTGGCCGGATCCTTGCCGCGGGCTTTCAGGAAGAGGTAGACGCCGCCTTCCGCCAGGAGGATCACGGCGGTTGCGAAGATCGGAATCTGCCACGCCTGCAGTCCGATATCGATCATCTCAACGCCTCCCGCAGATCGTCGACGAAGCGCTGGGTGAGTTCCTCGTCGCGGTACAGGTAGGCGAACGTGTGGTCCTTGAAGGCGCGGGCGAAGTCGGCGTAGCCGGGATGCATGGGGCGCGGGCGGGACGCCTCCACCGCGGTCCGGATCGTGGTGACGTGCGGCGCGACCGCCTGCACACCGGCGTCGATGTAGGCGTCCAGGCCGGGCGGCGCGAACCCGAAGGACGCCAGCAGTTTCTGGGCCGGCTCGTCGGTCAGGAACTGGATCACCTGCTCGGCCTCGTCGCGGTGCGCGGAGTCGCTGGCCACCGCCAGGCTCTGCCCGCCGAGGATGCCGACCGGCAACCCGCCGAGACGGATCTCCATGGTGCCCGCCTTGCTGCCCCGCTCGGCCCGGTCCACCTGCGGGAACCAGACCGGCCAGTTCCGCATGTAGCGCGCGTCGCGCACGTTGTAGGTGCGGATGGTCGTCTCCTCGCTGGACTCCGGCAGCACCCGGCGGCGGCGCAGCGCGTCGGCGAGCGGCGCGAGAGCGGTCTTCCACTGCCCGAGGTTGAACGAGACCGTGCCGCCGGCGTCCAGGATCGCCTCGTCCTGGGCGAGCGCCTGCTCCAGCACGTTGACGACGAACGCCTCGTCGGTGGCGATCCCGTCGGTCCTGAGCTGCGCGGTCAGACTGCCCTGGGCCAGCACCTCGTCCATGCTCGGCGCGAGGTCGGTCGCGCGCTTGTCGGTGATCCGGCGGAACAGCATGCCGACGTCGGTGTTGAACGGGATCGCCCAGTACTCGTCCGGGGAGTTCTCCACGGCGCAGACCCGCTGCACCGGGTCGAGCAGGGTGGCGTCGTTGCGGGGCACGAGCGGCGTGATCCGGCCGGCCTCGGCGAACCGCGGGATGTGGATGACATCGAGGTTGTAGATGTCGGCCCGGGTCTCGACGAACTTCGCGTACTGATCCTGGGTGGAGCTGTTCACCTCCACCACCTCGATGGTGATGTCCGGGTGCAGGCGGTTCCACATGTTGATCAGCAGCTGGCGCGCGCCGGTCGCGTCGGCGCCGGTGGTCAGCACAAGTTTGACCGGCTCGCGGCGGGTGAACAGATAGCCGGCAGCGGTGGAGAGGGTGCCGGCGGTCAGCGCACCGGCGACGAACGACCGTCGGGAGTAGAGCTCCACCATGTGATTCACGTTACTCGATGTTGGCACCTCCGGTGTGCCTGGATGAGCGCTTATCCCCGTACGCTCGCGCCCTGCTCCTCCGGGCCCAGAGCGGCGAACAACGGCGCCGGGTCACCTCGACCGGCGACGGCGCCGCGGGCTCCGAAGCGACGGCCCGGCAGGCGCACACGGTCTGACGCGGGGCGGGTGGTGACGCCCGCCCCGCGTACCGCTTCTCAGCCCTGATTCTCCTCGGCCAGCACCTTCTGCACCTCGGTGCGCAGGGACTGCAGCTCGTCCTCGATCCGGTGGTGCTCACTTGACGTGTAGCGCAGGATCGAACCCGCTTCCTGCAGGCTCGGCTTCGCGCCGGACTGCACCGCGATGTTCAGCCGGGTCTTCCACACCCGCTCAGCGGCTCGGGTCGCCGCCGCGTCGATCTGGGCGGAGAGCCACTTCTTGTCGGCGTCGGTCAGTGCCACGGGGATGTCCTCCAGTCGCCAGGATGAGGTGTCGACCTCACGTGCGGTCTCGTACGAGGCGGAGAAGTGCGCGTGTTCGGTGTGCGGGCTGGAACCGGTGTAGGCGCGCTGTCGCCAGCCGTTCGACGCCTCCCAGATCCGGCGGTTGTAGATGATGTAGCGCAGCCGTTTCTCGGCCCCGCTGCGGCACCGGCGCAGGAGGTGCCGCACCACCATCTCCATGGTCAGGTTCGGGGTACGCAGATCGGCGTCCGCGTCGAACGCGTGCACCTCGTGCTTGGAGTCGGCGTCCCGGATCGGCACCCGGCCGGTCTCGTCGTCGTTGTGGTCGGAGACACTTGCCCGATGTGCCCGGTCTCCAATGGTTCCATCTGATTTCTTGTCGCGGCCGGGGGCGATGCCGTTCAGTTCGGCACGCAACCGCACCAGGCAGGGCACCAGAACCCAGTCAGCCATCGGGGTCCTCTCAGCACTGTCGTTGATATCAGCTTTTGTTCGCTTGAATCCCCCGTGCTTGAGGCTCCATGGTTACCGCTGAAACGCGCCGGCAAAACGCACGGACAGGTGAGCGGTCACCGAGTTTTCGCAAATGTCCTGGTCCGGACGGCATGCGGCGATGTGCCACATCGGCGGAGTGTGACGGCGGTCACCAGGTGAATCGTCGGGGATACACCACATCGGCCAGTTCGTTCTGGCCCTCGACGTTCGGGTGGAAGTAGTCGACCTCGTTGACCAGGTCGAGCGTGAACCGCACCTGGTGTGCCCGGCCGCCGTCCCAGCGGCACCGTTTCCCGTACGCCTTGCAGGATTTGCGCAGCTGCTCGTTGTACGCGTCGATGCGGTCCCGGACCGCCCGGCGCCGCTGCTCGTCCGCCCGCGCCGTCGAGGTCGGATCGGCGAGCATCGACGGGCAGATCCGGCCCTCGGCCCAGACCCGCACCGCCCGCTCGTCCGCGCGCCCGACCTGCCACAACCGGTAGAGGTCGGGGATGCTCACCATCAGCACCCGCGTCTTCGGCAGGCCCTTCTTCAGCCGGCTCAGGCCCCGATCGACCTCCTGGCGGAAGGTGCGCACCGCCGTCATGTCCGCCACCCGGCCGGCGCAGGCGTCGTTCGCACCGATCAGGATCGTCACGTACTGCGCTTTCGCATCGACGGCCCGGTCCGCCTGCCCGGCCAGCGCGTCCGCCTCGGCGCCCGGCTCGGCGAAGTTGTCCGCCCGGCCCTTGATCTTCGGGTTGCCGTCGAGGATCCGCC
Organism: Actinoplanes sp. DH11; assembly: GCF_020873875.1. GTDB lineage: Bacteria > Actinomycetota > Actinomycetes > Mycobacteriales > Micromonosporaceae > Actinoplanes. The sequence goes on along the minus strand of NZ_JAHWGU010000013.1, from coordinate 147,630 downwards.
GGTAGTGACTCTCCACCGCACGGCCGGTGCCGGTCGACCAGGAATTCCGGCTGCACGCCACGAATGCCAGGCAACTGCCGAACCCGGCGGTGATCGAATCACCGAGGGCGGCCATCGAGGACGGCAGGGCCGTTGCCGGGCGGCTGCTGGGTTTCGGGCCGGACGGCTCGGGAGAGGCCTCGCCCGCGCCGTCACAGGCGAGGGCGACGACGGCGAGGATCACCAGGACGAAGATGTGCCAGCGTCGAAGCATCGTCTACGAACGATATGACAGCTTTTGTGATCATGCACGGACGTCAGCGGCTTTTGGCACAGCCCCGGGCTGACCAGCGCCCGGCCGTTTCCGGGTGTGACAGGCGTGCGACACTCCGCCGAACGGCGCGAGCACGGTGCACGACGACGCTATGGCGATCACCGGAACAGGTTCGTAGGCTGTCCGCGGAAGTCCGGCGCCGGCTGCGGAAGGGTTGATGACGCTGACCACCGCCGCCCTGCCGGCCCCCGATCCACGATGAGCGCCGCCCAGCAGCTGGCCGGTGCCGACGGACCGTGTCGTCGCGCTGCCCGGCGCCGAGGCCGGCGCGCTCGCTCTCCTGATCGCCGGCGACCACCCCGACCTCGCCGTGGTGGTGAGCCGCCCGGCCACCGCGCCGGCCGCGCCCCGCGACGTGGTCGGCAGTGCCGTGGCCGAACTGGAACGGGTCGCCGTCGAGCTGCTGCCGGCCTGGCTGCCGGACGCCGCGGCCGTCGACCGCCCGGACGTCTCGGGCTGGCGGCGGTCCGGTCGGCCGCGGCCGAGCTGGCCCGCCGCGACAGGTACCCGGTCGCGTTCCTGACCGAGCTGGCCGTCCTCGCCCTCACCGGCCTGCGCCCGGCCGGCGCGGTCGTCCCGCTGCGCACCCGGACGGCGGCGCTGGCCCGGATCGTCGCGGAGGCGTTCGGCCGGCGTCGCCTGGTGCTGCTGCTGGAATCCGCCGGTGACCAGGAGATCCTTGCCGCCGGCGCGGAGTGGCTGGTGCGCAACGGCGGGCCGGCGGTCTGGATCGTCGGGCCCGGCGCGGAGCGGCTCGACCACCTCCCGATGCGCCGGCTGCCACCCGCCACTCCCCCGCTCCCCACCGCCGGCCCGGACGCGGCCGGCTCGACCGCGGCCGGCTCGACCGTGGCGTCGGCCGGGTCGGTGGCGGGCGTCGTCGGCCTGCCGCATCCGGCCAGCACGGTGGAACGGGCCCTGGAGGCCGCCCTGTCCGCCGAGTGCTGGGCCGCCGGCCGGGCGTGGAACCAGACGTACCAGTCGCATGCCCTCACCGCGCCGATCCGGCTCGACCTGGTCTGGCCCGCGGAGCGCTGCGTCGTCGAGCTCGACGGCCCGGAGCACTGCCACCCGCGCCGGTTCGAGGAGGACCGGCAGCGCGACGTACAGCTACAACTCGACGGTTACGCCGTCCTGCGTTTCACCAATGCGCGCGTCAGCCACGACGTCGGCGCGGTGGTCCACCAGATCGGCGCCTTCCTCCGGGGACGCCGGCGTGAAGCAGCGGAAGGAAGATCCCATGGCCGACGATAACCTCCTCGCCTCGGAAAGCGCGCTCCTCGTGGTGCTGATGGCGGAAGCCCGGGAGGTCCTCAACACCGAGCTGCGCGACCGGTACGGCCTGGACGTCCGCAAACCCACCCGGGACAAGCTCGCCCGTCTGCGGTACCTGTCCAGCCGCAAGAGCGGGCGCACCTTCGCCCTGCAGTTGGAGGACCAGGGCTGGGTCCGGGTGCAGAAGGACCTGGAATTCCACGCGCGGGGCGCCGCCGCCCTGGGTGCGGCGCTGACCGCGCTGCAGACCGCCCTCCGCGACCGGGTGATGGCCCGGAGCGGCTGCGCCTCGCTGGCCGAGCTGTTCGCCCGCACCGACGTCCGCGGCACCGCCGCCGCGCCGGAGGACCCGGACCGGGAGTTGCGGGACCGGCTGGTGAGCACCTACGACGCGCTCGCCGCCGAGCCGGGTGCCTGGGTCGGGCTGGCCCGGCTCCGGCCGTTCCTCGCCGACCTGCCCCGGGACACCGTGGACGAGGCGCTGCGCCGGCTGAGCCGCGAGCCGGGGGTCAACATCGTGCCGGAGTCGAACCAGAAGACGCTCACCGACGCGGACGCCCGGGCGGCCCTGCACATCGGCGGACAGGACAAGCACCTGCTGGCGATCGGCGTGTGATGACCGAGGAGGAACGCGCCGCGCTGGCGGCGCTGCGATTCAACTGGGCACCCGTCCCGGACGACGTGTGGCGGCCGCTGCCGTTCCATGTGGACGGTCTGCACGCCGCCGCGGTCCGTGACGTGCTGGACGGCGTCGCGGACGCGCGGGCGAGCAGCGGCGCCAGTCCGATCGGGCTTGTCGTCCAGGGGCAGCGGGGGTCGGGCAAGACGCACCTGCTCGGCTGGACCCGGCAGCAGGTGCAGGATCAGGAGGGGTACTTCTTCCTGGTCAGCCTCCTGGACGCGGCCGGCTTCTGGGACAGCGTGCTGACCGCGATCCTGGACGGCCTCTCCCGGCCGGTGCCCGGCGGCGGCGAGACCCAGCTGCGTCTGCTGCTCAAACGGCTTTCCGCGATGGTCGGCGCGCCGCGGACCGCCCGGCGCGCGGTGATGGGCGAGACCGAGCTGACCCGCGCCGCCCTGGACGCCTTCATCGAAGGGCTCGGCGCGTTCGACAGGCACGTCGCCCGGGCCAGCCAGGAGACGGCCCGCGCGCTGGCGCTGAGCGCCTCGGACGACGTCGCCCACCGTGACCTGGCGGAGAACTACTTCGTCTCCGGGGAGGAGAGCGTCCCCGGTGAGCGGAACGTCTGGGGCATGCGGCGGGCGCCGCGTCATCCGCAGCTGATCGTCCAGGACCTGTCCTGGCTGCTGGCGCTGACCGGCCCCTCGGTGATCGCCATCGACCAGATCGACACGCTCATCGCACAGTCCGCGGCGCAGGCCGACCCCGCGCTCGCACCCGCCATGGCCACCGATCCGGTGCAGGCGCTGATGCTCGCCCAGCTCGCCGAGGGCCTGATGTCGCTGCGGCAGTTCACCCGGCGCACCCTCACCGTCGTCGCCTGCCTGCCGACCTCGTGGACGATCATCCGGAACGCCGCGGCCGACACGGTCGGTGACCGGTTCCGGCTGGCGCCGCAGCTCACGCCGATCCATGACGACGATCTGGGCCGAGCGATCATCGAGAAACGGTTCACCCTGCGGTACGCGGAGGTCGGTTTCCAGCCGCCCTACCCGTCGTGGCCGGTGCGGCCGGAAGCGTTCGCCCAGGCGGGTGACTACACGCCCCGGCAGCTGCTCATCGAGATCGACCGCCACGTCCGGGCGTGTGTCACCGCCGGCGAGATCCGTGAGCTCGACCGTCTCGGCGAGCCGGTCGAGCCGCCGCCGGGGCGCACCACCACCCCCGTACCCTCGCCGTCCTCCTCCGGGCTGGACGCGCTGGATGCCCGGTTCGCCGAACTCACGAAGAACGCCGGGGTCAGTGCCGTGCTGAACCGGACCACGGAGGATTCCCGGGTCCCGCCCCTGCTCGCGGCCGGGCTCACCGCCTGGATCCTGGAGCGCGGCGGCCAGGGCACGTCGTTCACCGTCGACCCGCCGCCGAGCACCGACCCGCCGCTGCACGCCCGGATCCGGCTCACCCTGGACGAGCGCATCGAGGACCAGGTCCACTGGTGCTTCCGCGCGGTCAGCGACGACCACCACGCCGTCGCGGCGCTCGCCCGGCTGCGCAAGGCCTGCGTCGCGGCCGCCCTGGACCCGGGTGTGCCGAAGCGCAAACTGTTCCTGCTCCGCAACACGCCCTGGTCGGGCGGGGCCAAGACCCGGGCCGCGGTGACCGCTTTCGAACAGGCGGGCGGACGGACCCTCGCCCTGACCGAGGACGATCTGCGCGCCCTGTCCGCCCTGCAGATCATGCTCGACGAGGGCTCGGTCGACCTGCAGGGCTGGCTGGCCGAGCGCCGCCCGACGGCGGGCATCGCCTTCCTCCAGCGGGCCTTGGCCGACGCCGCCACCTGGACCGCACCCGCGCAACCGGCCGAGCAGGCCGGTCCCGAGCCTCAGCCGCGAGCCGTCACGCCGAACCCGCCGGCCACCGCGCCACACCCGCCGGCCACCACGCCGCATCCGCCGGCCATCGGGCCACACCCGCAAGCCGCGGTGCCGAAGCCGCAAGCCGCAGCATCCGAGCCGCAAGCCGCTGCCGCGCCGCCGGGTGCCGGGGCGAAGCCGCAGCCTGCCGGCCTCACCACAGCGGTGCCGCAGCCCGCAGGTGTCACCACAGCGGAGCCGCAGCCCGCCGGTGTCACCACAGTGAAGCCGCAGCCCGCCGATGTCGCGGCGGCGGGGTCGCAGCCCGCCGGTGTCACCGCAGCGGCCACCATTGACGCGCCGGGGGCCGATGCGGGCGAGCCGGGCTTCACCGTCGGTCACGATCACGGCAACGGCGCACCGGTCCGGCTGCCGGTCGAGGCCCTGCGCAAGCACGCCACCATCTTCGCCGGGTCGGGTTCGGGCAAGACCGTCCTGATCCGGCGGATCGTGGAGGAGTGCGCCCTGCAGGGTGTCTCCGCGATCGTGCTGGACCCGAACAACGACCTGGCCCGCCTCGGTGAGGGCTGGCCGGAGCCGCCGCCGGCCTGGCGGGCCGGTGACGCCGCGAAGGCCGCCGACTACCTGGCGCACACCGACGTCGTGATCTGGACGCCCCGCCGGGCCGCCGGCCGGCCGCTCAGTTTTCAGCCGCTGCCGGATTTCCGGAGCGTGCGCGACGACCCGGACGAGTTCGCCGAGGCGGTGGAAGCGGCGGTCGCCTCGCTGGCGCCCCGGGCGATGGTCACCGGCCGGGCCAACAAGGCCCACCTCGGTCTGGCGGTGCTGCGCAAGACGATCGAGCACTACGGCCGGCGCGGCGGGTCCCGTCTGCAGGGACTCATCGACACGCTGGCGGACCTGCCGGACGGCATCATCGACCTGGACGACGCCGACAAGATCGGTCTCGGGCTGGCGCAGACGCTCACCGCGGCGATGGTGAACGATCCGCTGTTCGGCGGGGATGGCACGCCGATGGATCCCGGGCTGCTGCTCACCCCGGCGCCGGGAAAGCGCGCCCGGGTTTCGGTGATCAGTCTGATCGGATTGCCCTCGGACGATGTCCGGCAGAGTTTTGTCAACCAATTGCAGATGGCGCTTTTCGCCTGGATCAAAAAGAACCCGGCCGGCGACCGGCCGCTGCTCGGTCTATTGATCATGGATGAGGCGCAGACGTTCGCGCCGTCCGGGACGATGACCGCGTGCACCCAGAGCACGCTGGCGCTGGCCGCGCAGGCCCGGAAGTACGGGCTGGGGCTGATCTTCGCGACGCAGGCGCCGAAGGGCCTGCACAACCGGATCCCGGGCAACGCGGCGACGCAGTTCTACGGCCTGATGAACAGTCCGATCCAGATCGAGGCGGCCCGCGAGATGGCCAAGGCCAAGGGCGGCGACGTACCGGACATCTCCCGGCTCACCGCCGGCGAGTTCTATTTCGCGGCCGAGGGCGGGGCACCCCGGAAGATTCGTACGCCCCTCTCCCTCACCCACCATCCACGCAGCCCGCTGACGACCGAGGAAGTGATCGCCCGGGCCGTTCCGAAACCGGCGGCCGACCGCGATCCCGAACGATAAGGACTAAGTCCCGCGTCAATGGACTCCCCTCCCGAGAGCCGTCCGGGAGGGGAAGTCGGGCACACGTTCCGACACCCGCCCTGGCGTGGCCGTCCGGCCCTGACCAGCACGGAGAGTTACCCATTGACATCCACCGTGAATGTTGCGAGTGTGCGAACACCACGTTTCGTGTGTGAATTTGTGAACACGTCCTCTAGGAGAGGCTCGATGTCACTGACCGCTCATCGTTTCCGTTCGGCGGGCGCCCTGCTGGGCACTCTCGTCCTTTCGCTGGCGTGTGTGAACGTTCCCACATCCGCCTCGGCGGGCTCCAAGCCGAGCCACAACCCGAAACCCGGCGACACCTCGTGCGCCACCACCGGCTCCGTCGACTTCGGCGTGGACCTGGCCGGCGACGGCTGGAAGTTCACCACCGGCGACGACCCGTCCTGGTCGGACCCGGCCTTCACCGACACCGGCTGGCGCGACTGGTCGGTCCCGGACAACTGGGGCAACCACAGCGACCTGTCGTCGTACGACGGCTTCGCCTGGTACCGCAAGACGTTCACGCTGCCGGCACGCCCGGCCGGCGTCACCGACTCGACGATCATCGCGGCGCTCGGCAAGATCGACGACGCCGACCAGGCGTTCCTCAACGGACAGGAGATCGGGCGCACCGGCGGGTTCCCGCCCACGTTCGACTCCACCTGGGAGGTCCCGCGGGAGTACTACCCGGCCGACGGGCTGCTGCGCTGGGGCGGCACCAACGTCCTGGCGGTGCGGGTCTACGACGGCACCGGCGGCGGCGGCTTCTACCAGGGCCCGGTGGGGCTCTACTCGAAGGCGCGGCTGCGTACTCTCGCCGGGGTGACCGGGACCGCGGCCACCCGTACGCAATTGGCTCAGGCCTGTGCCGTGCTCAGCCGGCAGCATCGCGCGGTGGCCTCCGGTGATGTCCGCGGCTATGCCGCGACGCTGGCGCCCGGGTTCTTCCACCAGGGTGACACCGCGGATCGCCGGGTCGCGGAGCTCCGCGCGCTGCTCAAGAAGGGCCGCGTGACGCTCACCGACGCGCAGGCCGAGGTGTTCGTCGATCGGCAGGGCCGGCTCGTGGTCGACACGATCCGCAGCTGGACCGGTTTGCCGCCGGCGCGCGAACTGCTCTACATCGACCCGCGCAAGCCGGTGGAACTCGGCGACCACGCCCGGTTCTTCCGGGACGACTACGACTCCGCGGCGATGAACCGGCGCGCGCAGTTCAACGTCTACCTGCCGAAGAGCTACACCCGGACCAGCGCGAAGCGGTACCCGGTGGTCTACATGCTGAACGGCTTCAACGGCAGCAACATCGAGTGGGAGGCGCGGGACATCGACGCCGTCCTCGACAAGCTCATCGTGGAGAAGAACCTGGAGGAGACCATCGTCGTGTTCCCGGACGGGGACAGCGGCTGGTATGTCGACACCTCCGCCGGCAACTTCCGCTCGATGATCCTCAAGGAGATCGTCCCGATGGTGGACCGGAACTACCGGACCGTCGCCGACCGGGAGCACCGCGGGATCAGCGGGGTGTCGATGGGCGGGCAGGGCGCGTTCACGCTCGGCCTGACCAACCCCGACCTGTTCAGCTCGATCGCCAGCCACATGGGTGCGCTGAGCTTCGCGCCGCTGGTCGGGACGACCGAGGAGCGGGCGGCGAACGCCGGGCTGCGGCCGCTGACCCTTGTCGCCGGGATGTCCGCGGCCGACCTCAACCGGCACCGGTTCTACTTCGACGGCGGCGACTCCGACGAGTACCGGTTCGGCGCGGCCGCGCAGCAGATGAGCACGGCCCTGGCCGCCAAGGGTGTCCGGCACGACTACCAGCTCGGTGCCGGTCGGCACGACGACGCCTACTGGATGCCGAAGCTGGACCGGTCGTTCGGGCTGCACACCGAGCAGTTCCGGGCCCATCCGGTACGGCAGCCGCGCGAACCGAAGCAGCCGAAGAGCTCATACACCTGGCCGTGACCCCGGCCGGCTGAAGAAGACCGCGCACTCGACGGCGCGCCGCCAGTTCACCGACTCGGCGGCGCGCCGTTGCTCGTCCATGGCCGGCACCCAGCGCCCGGCCCGGTGCCGGTTGCCGCGCAGGTCCCGCAGGTCGGACCAGTAGCCGACGGCCAGGCCGGCCGCGTACGCCGCACCCAGCGACACCGTCTCGGCGACCATCGGCCGGTCCACCGGGACGCCGAGCACGTCGGCCACGTACTGCATCAGCAGGTTGTCCGCCGTCATGCCGCCGTCGACGCTGAGCGCGGTCAGCGCCAGACCGGAGTCGGCGTTCATCGCGTCGACCACGTCGCGGGTCTGCCAGGCGGTCGCCTCGAGCACCGCACGGGCCAGGTGCCCCTTGGTGATGTACGAGGTCAGGCCCACGATGACGCCCCGGGCCTCGCTGCGCCAGTGCGGCGCGAACAGTCCGGAGAACGCCGGCACGATGTAGCAGCCGCCGTTGTCCCGGACCGTGCCGGCCAGGGTCTCGATCTCCGAGGCGGTGCTGATCAGGCCGAGCCCGTCACGCATCCACTGCACCAGCGAGCCGGCGGTGGCAATCGAGCCTTCGAGGGCGTACGTGACCGGTTCTGATCCGATCCGGTACCCGACCGTGGTGATCAGCCCGTGGCTGGACCGGACCGGGGTGCTGCCGGTGTTCATCAACAGGAAACCACCGGTGCCATAGGTGCACTTCGCCTCGCCGGGTGCGAAACAGGTCTGCCCGAACAGGGCCGCCTGCTGGTCACCGATGGCGGCGGCGATCGGCACGCCGGGCAGCACCGCGCCGGCGGTCCCGTGGATCGCGGCGGACGGCCGGATCTCCGGCAGCATCGCGCGCGGGATGCCGAACATCTCCAGCAGCGCCGGGTCCCAGTCCAGCGTGGACAGGTTCATCAGCATCGTCCGGCTGGCGTTTGTCACGTCCGTCAGATGCCGCCCGCCGGTCAGGTTCCAGATCAGCCAGCTGTCCATGGTCCCGAACAGCACCTCGCCGCGTTCGGCCCGCTCCCGCAGGCCACGGTCCGCCAGCAGCCACTGGATTTTGGTAGCGGAGAAGTAGGTGGCCGGCGTCAGCCCGGTCCGCTCCCTGATCAGGTCGCTGTCCAGCCCGGTCAGCAGGGACTCGGTGCGGGTGTCCTGCCAGGAGATCGCCGGCGCCACCGGCGCACCGGTGACGCGGTCCCACAGCACCACGGTCTCCCGCTGGTTGGCGATGCCGAGCGCGGCCACCTGCTCCGGCCCGATCCCCGCCTCCCGCAGCGCCTGGGTGATCAGCCGCTGCACGTCCCGCCAGATCCGGGCCGCGTCGTGCTCCACCCAGCCGGGCCGGGGATAGGACTGCGGGTGCTCGCCGCGCACCACCGACACCACCGTCGCGCGCCTGTCGAACAGGATGCATCGCGTCGACGTGGTGCCCTGATCGATCGCGAGGACGTACTTCTCGCTCATGTCCCCGCCAGATCCCGCGAGATGGCGCGGGCGCTCGCGCGCACGTGCTCGACCAGCACCGGCCGGGCCTGCCGCCGGGTGTCGCACAGCGTCTCCACCGGTCCGGAAATGCCTATCGCGCCGACCACCAGCCCACCGCTGGTGCGCAACGGCGCCGCGATCGCGGCCCGCCCGGCCTGCCATTCCTCGACCGCGAGACCCCACCCCCGGCTGCGGATCTCACCCAGCTGCCGGGCCAGCTCCTGGCGGGTGGTCACGGTCCTGCGGGTGTACGTGTCGAAGCCCGCCCGCCCCACCGAGGAGGCGATCGTCGGGTGGTACGCCAGCAGGGTCTTGCCGAGGGCCGTGGCATATGTCGGCAGCACCAGGCCGGTGTCCATCGACTGCGCCGAGTCGTCGGGCCGGAACACGTGGTGCACGACGAGGACCTGCCCGTCCCGCAGCACCCCGATGCGCACCTCCTCCCCGCTGCGCGCGGCGAGCGCGTCCGCCCAGGTGAGCGCCCGGCCGCGCAGCTCGTTGACGTCGAGGCCGGTCGCGCCGAGGTCGAGCACGCCGCGGCCCAGCCGGTACCGCGTGGTGCGCGGATCCTGCTCGACGAAGCCGACGTGCTCGAGCGTGCGCAGGATGCTGTGCGCGGTCGATTTGGGCAGGTCGAGCGCCTCGGCGACCTCGCCGACGCGCAGCCGGTCGGCGGCGAGCAGCCGCAGCACCGCGGAGGACCGCTCGATGGATTGGATCAGGCCCGGCACGTGCGACATTGTCGCACGACCGGCGTTGTGGCGGTCCTGTTCGCTCCCTAGCGTCGGGGTTCGCCAGGCGCAATCGGGAGGTACTGTGGCGCACTTCGTCGGCGCGATCGATCAAGGCACCACCAGCACTCGTTTCATGATTTTCGACCGGGCCGGCACAGAGATCGCCCGGCACCAGCTGGAACACCGGCAGATCCTGCCGGCGGCCGGCTGGGTCGAGCACGACGCCACCGAGATCTGGGAGAACACCCTCAAGACGGTCGACGTGGCGCTGTCCGACGCCGGCCTCGGCCCCGGCGACCTGGCCGCGGTCGGCATCACGAACCAGCGCGAGAGCGTGCTCGTCTGGGACCGGGCGACCGGCAAACCGTGCCACCACGTCATCGTCTGGCAGGACACCCGCACCGAGTCCCTGCTGTCGGGGCTGGACGCCGACCTGATCAGGGAACGGACCGGACTGCCGCCGGCCACCTACTTCTCCGCCACGAAGGTGCAGTGGCTGCTGGCGAACGTGGACGGGCTGCGGGAGCGGGCCGAACGCGGCGAGGTGCTGTTCGGGACCATGGACAGCTGGCTGATCTGGAACCTGACCGGCGGGCTGCACGTCACCGACGTGACGAACGCCAGCCGGACGATGCTGATGAACCTGTCCACCCTGGACTGGGACCCGGCCCTGCTGGAGATGTTCGGCATCCCGCGCGCGATGCTGCCGGAGATCCGGTCCTCGGCGGAGGTCTACGGCACCGCGTCGGTCGCCCTGGACGGCGTGCCGATCGCCGCCGCCATCGGCGACCAGCAGGCGGCCCTGTTCGGGCAGACCTGTTTCGCACCGGGCGAGGCCAAGTGCACCTACGGCACCGGCGGCTTCCTGTTGATGAACACCGGCAGCACCCCGGTCCGGTCCAGCCACGGGCTGATCACCACGGTCGGGTACCGGTTCGGCGACGACCCGCCGGTCTTCGCCCTGGAAGGCTCGATCGCGGTGGCCGGCGCCGCCATCCAGTGGCTGCGCGACCAGCTCGGCGTGCTCGACTCGGCGGCGGAGAGCGAGGCGCTGGCGGGCGCGGTCGAGGACAGCGAGGGCGTCTGCTTCGTACCGGCCTTCTCCGGGCTGTTCGCCCCCTACTGGCGGCCGGACGCCCGGGCGGCGATCGTCGGCCTGTCCCGCTACCACACCGCCGCGCACATCACCCGGGCCGCGCTGGAGGCCATCTGCTACCAGACCCGCGACGTGGTCGAGGCGATGGCGCAGGACTCCGGCACCACGCTCGACTGCCTCCAGGTCGACGGCGGCGTCACCGGGAACGCGCTCTGCATGCAACTGCAGGCCGACATCCTCGGTGTGCCGGTGAGCCGGCCCGCCGTGGCCGAGACGACCGCCCTCGGCGCCGCGTACGCGGCCGGGCTCGCCGTCGGGTTCTGGCACTCGGTGGACGACCTGCGCGCCAACTGGCACGAGGACCGGCGCTGGCAGCCGACGTGGTCGGCGGACCGGCGCGAAGAAGGAATCACCCGCTGGAAGGCGGCCATCGACCGCACGCTCGACTGGGTCAGCGCCGGCTGACCGCCTCGCCGAACTCACGGCCATCGTCTCGCCGAAAGAGGAAATTGCTATGAACACCGGAGTGATGTCGCCGAAGGCTCGTGCCGCGGCGCTGGCCGCCCTGTCCACCGGCGACGAGATCGACGTGCTGGTCGTCGGCGCCGGCGTGGTCGGCGCCGGGGCCGCCCTGGACGCCGCGACCCGCGGGCTCTCCGTCGGCCTGATCGAGGCCCGGGATTTCGCCAGCGGCACCTCCAGCCGGTCCAGCAAGCTGATCCACGGCGGCCTGCGCTACCTGGAGATGCTCGACTTCTCCCTGGTCCGTGAGGCCCTGCGAGAACGCGGCCTGCTGATCCAGAAACTCGCGCCGCACCTGGTCCGGCCGGTGCCGTTCCTGCTCCCGCTCCAGCACCGGGCCTGGGAGCGGCTCTACCTGGGCGCCGGCGTGGCCCTCTACGACACCCTGGCCCTGTCCGGCGGCAACACCGGCCTCCCCCGGCACCGGCACCTGTCCCGGATGGAGGCGCTCAAGGCGTTCCCCTCGCTGCGCCCGGAATCGCTCATCGGCGCGATCCGCTACTACGACGCTCAGGTCGACGACGCGCGGCACACCATGTTCCTGGTCCGGACCGCCGCCGCGCACGGCGCGCACGTGGCCCCGCGGACCGAGATGATCGGCTTCCTCCGCGAGGGCCGCCGGGTCGTCGGTGTCCGGGCCCGGGACGTCGAGTCCGGCGCCGAGTTCGACATCCGCGCCCGCACGGTCATCAACGCCACAGGCGTGTGGACCGGCGACAGCCAGGCGATGCTCGCCGGCGAGCGGGGACAGTTCAAGATCGCCGCAAGCAAGGGCATCCACCTGGTGGTGCCGCGCGACCGGATCTCCGCCCGCACCGGCATGATCCTGCGTACGGCGACAAGCGTCCTGTTCGTCATCCCGTGGGACCGGCACTGGATCATCGGAACCACCGACACACCGTGGGACCTGGACAAGGCGGAGCCGGCCGCGTCCGGTCACGACGTCGACTACGTGCTCGCCGAGGTCAACAAGGTGCTGGCGACCCCGCTGACCCGCGACGACGTGCAGGGCGTCTACGCCGGTCTGCGCCCGCTGCTGTCGGCCGAGGCGTCGACCACCGCGAAACTCTCCCGGGAGCACGCCGTCGGCAACCCGGTGCCGGGGCTGGTCGTGGTCGCCGGCGGCAAGTACACGACGTACCGGGTGATGGCCAAGGACGCGGTGGACGCCGCGGCCCGCGACCTCGACACCCGGGTACCGGCCTCCTGCACCGACCAGGTCCCGCTGCTCGGTGCCGACGGGTACCGGGCCGCCTGGAACCGCCGTGCCCAACTGGCCCGCCGCGCCGGCGTGCACGTGTCCCGCATCGAACACCTGCTGCGCCGCTACGGCACCCTGGCCGACGAGCTGCTCACCATGATCGAGGCGGACCCGGCACTCGGCGAACCGCTCACCGGCGCACCCGACCACCTGGCCGCGGAGATCGTGTACGCGGTCACTCACGAAGGCGCCCGGCACCTGGAGGACGTCCTGGTCCGCCGTACCCGCATCTCCATCGAAACCGCCGACCGCGGCGTCGCCGCGGCCCGGACCGCCGCCCTGCTCATCGCCGGCCCGCTCGGCTGGACCCCGGAACAGACCGAGCGCGAGATCGCCCGGTACGAGGCGGCGGTCGTCGCCGAACTGGCCGCCCAGGAACAGCCGGACGACGTCACCGCGGACGCCACCCGGCGCAACCTCCCCCTCGCGGCCTCCGCCGCCTGAACCATCCTCCCGCCGGGTCGGCCACGACCCGGCGGGCCCTTGAAATACCACCGCGGCGCCGATGAAGTTCAATGTCGGTGACGGTCGAACTGAGCGGCCGGTAGTGCGGTTTCTCCAGGCAGGGATGCCACCTTCGCCGGAGAGAGGCCGCAATGTACGAGCAGCATTGGCAGCCGTATACGCCTGCCACGTCAGCACCGCCGTCCGCCTTTCCCCCCGCACCTACTTCCGTTTTCGCTTCCGCCCGCGTTCCCGTTCCCCCTCCTGCTTTTGCTGCCGCTTCCGCTTTTACCGTCCCGGCTCCGGCCGCTGTCGCGGTCACGCTGCGGTATTCGCCGCTCGCTTTCCTCCTCGGCTTCTGCACCCCGGTGCTGGCGGTCGACGGCCACATCGTGCCGGCCGGCTGGAAACGCCCCGTCGTGCTGCCGGTGGCGCCCGGCCGGCACCACGTGCACGTCCACGTGCCGTACGTCTTCCCCCGCCGGATCGGCAAAGCCGACCTGGACGTCACCGTGGCGCCCGGCCAGACCCTGCCCGTGGAATACCGGGCCCCGCTGGTCGCCTACCTGCGCGGCGCCCTCGGCGCCCCACCGCAGAAACACCCCGGCCTGGCCGTCACCGTCATCATGCTGGCGGTCCTGCTGCTGCTCGCCTTCTGCGCCGTCGGCAACGCGATAGTCGCCGCCTCCGCCGAACCCCGCACGGCCCTACCGAACTGGACAACCCCCACCGGCCGCGCCATACCCACCCTGCCCACCCTGCCGGCTCTGCCCACCCTGCCGGCCCGCCCCACCCCGCCGGCCCGTACCGGGGAGGAACCCGCCCTGCGCGCCGACGCCCCCGCCCGCACCGTCCTGGGCAGCGGCTTCGCCGCCACCGAGAAGACCGCCACCGTGCGCTTCCCCCGATGGCCGTTCGCCTTCCGCACCCCGGCCGGCTGGGGTTGCCTCCCCGCCCGCGTCGACATCCCCGACGCCGAAGCCCACATCTGCGCCGACAAGACCAACCCCGGCAAACGCGCAGGCGTCCTGCTGCGCTCCTGCCCGGCCCCCTGCGACACCGCCCGAACCACCCGGATGACCGCCGACTGGTTCAGCGCCGAGCCCAGCAGAGTGGACAACACAACGAACGTCCGGGACGGCGTCGAGAGCAACCGCTACGAACTGGAACTGGACCACTTCTTCGGCCCGGCGGACACCTTGACGTGGCAGGTGGGGGTGGCCGCGACAGCACCACCGAAGGACCGCGGCGAGGTACAGAAGATCACCAACGACATACTCACCCAAACCTCCTGACATGCCGCCCACGGCGGTCGCCGGCATTGTCAGCGGCATCCGCGACAACAGCTGGGTCGACCCGGCCCTCACCGGAGCCGGCACGACACTCGACATGCTGTCCCTCGCCATCGACCCGCTCGGTGGACTGGTGGCCTGGGGCGTGTCGTGGCTGCTGGAGCATGTCAGGCCACTGAAGGATGCCCTGGACCAACTGACGGGGAACGCCGACGAGGTCGCCGCGCACGCCGCCACCTGGTCCGGGATTGCCGCGACCACAGAGCGGACCGGTCACGACTACGCGATCCGCCTCGGCACCGACGTGTCCGGCTGGCACGGTGCGTCCGGTGATGCCTATCGCCGGCACGCCGACCAGCACCTGGAGATGCTGGCGGGCGTCGCGGAGGCGGCCCGCGGTGTCTCGTACGCCGTCGAAGGGGCCGGCCTGCTGGTGGCTTCGGTGCGCGAGATCGTCCGCGACCTGCTCGCCGAGTTCGTCGGCACCCTGGCCGCCCGGTTGCCGCAGTGGCTGGCCGTCGAAGGGCTGACGCTGGGTGTGGCGAGTCCTCTGGTGATCAGCCAGGTGACCGCACTGGTACTCAACTGGGCCCATCGGATCCAGGGCTTCGTCCGGGCGCTGCTGAACAGTCTGCGCCGGCTGGGAGCCAGGCTCAGCGGGCTGTTCGACACCTTCCGCCGGTTGGAACGATCCGCTCAGCGCCTCGCCCGCACCCAGCCCGCCGGCACTCCCTCGCATGGACGGAGCCGCCAGACCGGCGGCGAGGTCCGGCCGCCACGCAACAACATGGACTACGAGGTGCGGTGGGCGGACGAGGCGTACGACGCAATCCGGGCTGCCGACGAGGAACTCCCCGCTATCGCCCGCACAGCCGCCGGACACGGCTTCACGGCGGATGACGTCGTACGCATCAAGAGTCATCTCTTCCGGGAGGAGCACCTCCTCGACTCGTACTCGGACGGTGAGATGGGCAGGTTCGACGCCAATCCACGCATCGCCGAGGCATGGCACCGATTGGCCGCAGGGGAGCCGCATCCCGCCGACATCGACCTGTTGAAGCACGAGCGCTTCGAGGCCGAGTACATGGCTCGCACCGGCGACCCGAGTTATCGCAGAGCGCACGCCGCCACCCTCAATGCCGGCTTCACGTGGGATCCTGAGGCGGCAGCTACCGACGGCCTCGGCTATCGGTACAAGCCATGAGCCCGATCGATCCGCCGGGAGGCGTAGTGGCCGCATCCATCGGCATCTGGGCGGAACGTCCCGTGCCCGGCGGTGTGCTGTACCGCTGGGAGGCCGATCATGGGAACGGCCCGTCCGGATTCGTGACGTTCGATCCTGAGACGCGACGCTTCCGCCCGGCAGATCCGAGCGGCAACGTGCTGGGCGACCTGCTCATCGACGCGGTGAGCGGTGCGACGACAGGCTCCGCCGACGATGTCGACCGAAGGCTGCTGGCGCAGGTGGCGGCTTCGATCCTGCGCGCTCATGCCCGGTCCGGCGAACCACCGAAGACAGCGCACGCACACTTTCACTGACCCGCCACGCAGCGACTACCGCAAGCTCCGGCATACGGGGCCGCGTGTCCGCCCGGGCGGCGAAAGGCCGCATGATCGCTCCGAGCATGCCCGCACCTCGGCCATAGGAAAATGTCGTAGGGCTCCGCGATACTCGCTCCATTGTCGACCGGTGCGAGGTCTCACCCGGCGTGTGACGGATGGGGAATCGGTGGGCTCGATCCGTGAGATCAGCACGTGGGGCCGCTGCTGCGCCTGATGCGCGCCGGCAATGCGGGTGTTCTCGGCGCCGGTGGGCATGTGGCGGGACACGTCGGCCGTGGGTCGTGGAGTGTTCCGGTGCCCCGGGCGGATCCGCCACCGGGGCAGGCGTTCCAGGAGGACGACTGGCGAGCGGAGTTCGACGCCGTCCAGCGGGTGCAGGAAGGGCTCGTGGCGGACGGGCGCGATGACGTCGCGTTCGTGCTGGACGGGGCCGGGTTCCATCTGATCGAGCACAGTGCGGCGGTGGACGGCGGCCGCGGGCCGTACCCTCGCTCGCTTGTCCTGGTCGACGGCGCCGTGCCGGAGCCGTGGCGCCGCCTGCCCACGCCGGTGGCCGATGCGGTGCCGGCGGCGTCGGCCGATGTGGCGCTACTGGAACGCACGCTGCGGGAGCGGCTGCCGGGTGCGGCGGGCGCGAGTGAGAGCGAGATCGCCGCGGCGGAGGTACGGCTGGGTGTCCCGTTGCCGGAGGAACTCAGAGCCGTCTACCGGGTGGCCGGGGAGACGGCGCCGGACGAGGCGATCGGCTGCGAGCTGTACCCGTTGCGCGCGGTGTTCGTGGCGGACGCGGCGAGCCGGCCCTGCGAGTGGGACTTCGCGGCGGACGAGGCGGTGAGTACCCCGCCGGACGCCGCCGTGCAGGGGCTGGTCGGATCACCGGGCTGGATCGTGTTCGGTGACAGCGGTGGCGGTGACTGGTTCGCCGTCGACCTGACCCCGGGGCCGGGAGGCCATGTCGGGCAGGTCATCTTCATCTCGCACGAGGAGAACGTGGGCGCCTCGCTCGTCGCCGATTCGCTCACCGACCTGGTGCTGGGCCGGCGGGACGACGGCGACGGCGACGGCGACGGGTTCGTCGACGAGATGCCGCTGGTGGCGCGGGTCAACGCTCGCATGTTGCGCAGCGTCGAAGCGGCCGTCGATCCGCGGCTCGAGGTGCTCGACATCGGGGTGTCGCAGACGGGGCCGTTCAGCCTCGCCCCGGTGGCCGGCCTGCCGCGTCTGCGCACGCTGTCCGCCCACCTGGGCACCCTCGCGGACCCGCTGGAGGTCACGGGACTGCCCGGCCTGGAGTTCCTGTCGCTCGGCACGCAGGAGTGGCGGCTGTTGCTGGATGCGGGTGCGGTGCCGGATGGCCTGCTGGCGGCAGGTCTCGAGGTGCGTGGCACGCCGCACCCGCTGTCCATCGTGTCCCTGGCGAACGAGCTGCTGGCGCTCCGGGGCCGGCCGCTGATCACCCACACCGTCATACCGGAGAGCTCATGACCTCCAGGGTGCGCGCCGGCCCGGCCTTTCTCATCAGGCCGGCCACCCGGACCCGTTCCTGTCGCATGTTGATGCCGACCGGGTCGGTCTTGGTGCTGGTCTCACCGGATGGCCGGCGGCCGAAGGGCTGGTGTTCGTAATGGCCGGCGAGCCGCTTCGCCGGGTCGGCCCGGAGCTTGCGCATGATCGCGGCGGTGGCGCGGCGGGCCGCGGTCAGCTGGACGGCGGGCCACGGTTCGCCGCGGTTGTCGTTCGCCATCTCGATGCCGAGCAGCCTGGTGTTGCCCAGTCCCCGGTTGGGGCCGGCCCAGCCGACCTTGTTGTGGTTGCAACGACCGGCCGCACAGACGTAGATCACGCCGTCCCGGAAGATCATCAGCTGGGCGATCGGAGGCGGCGCCGAGGTGGAGCCGCGCAGGATGACGCGGACCTCGGTCTGCGCCGTCGCCGCCCGGGAGCCCGCGGTGGCGTGCCAGGTGACGCCGGCCGGACGGAAATCGATGTTGCCGCGCTGTTCCCAGCCGTCGACCTCGACGACCCGCAAGCCGGCGCGGCGCAGTTCGTCGGCGAGCCAGTTCAGCCGCGGCATGAGTTCTCCTGAGGATGCATCGCCTCAGCATGATCTTCGCGCTGACGGGCGGCGGCCGATCGCGCCGGATGCCGCTTTCCGGGGACCGCACGGACCGCCGATGTCAGCCGCCGGTGTCAGCTCCTTTGAGCTTCCGCCACAGGAACTCGAGGGTCAGCGCCCGGATCGTTGCCGCCTGCTCGTTGTCGGCGGCCGCGCCGTGCCCGCCCTCGACGTTCTCGTAGTACGCCACCTCGTGCCCCTGCGCCCGCAACAGGGCGGCCATCTTGCGGGCGTGCCCCGGATGCACCCGGTCGTCGCGGGTCGAGGTGATCAACAGGACGGGCGGGTACGACCGGTCCGGGTGGACGTTCTGGTACGGCGAGAACTCCCGCAGGTACGCCCAGTCGGCGGGGTCGTCCGGGTCGCCGTACTCGGCCATCCAGGACCGTCCGGCCAGCAGCTTCGTGTACCGCCGCATGTCGAGCAGCGGCACCGAGGCGACCACCGCGCCGAACAGTTCCGGATAGCGGGTCAGCATCACGCCCATCAGCAGGCCGCCGTTGCTGCCCCCGTTGATCCCGAGGCGCTGCGGTGTGGTGATGCCGCGGGCGACCAGGTCCTTGGCCACGGCCGCGAAGTCCTCGTACGCCTTGACCCGGTTCTCCCGCAGGGCGGCCCGATGCCAAGCGGGCCCGTACTCGCCGCCGCCGCGGATGTTCGCGACGACGTAGGCGCCGCCCCGGGCCAGCCAGCCCCGCCCGGTGACCCCGTTGTAGCTGGGTGTCAGCGAGATCTCGAACCCGCCGTACCCGTAGAGCAGTGCCGGGCCGCCGGGGGTTCCGCCGACCACGAAGTACGGCACCCGCGTGCCGTCGGCGGACTCGGCGAAGTGCTGCCGCACCGTCATCCCGGCGGTGTCGAAGAACCCGGGCGCCTGTTTGAGGACATCGAGGCCGCCGCCGACGGTGCCGAGGCTCAGCGTCGCCGGTTGGAGAAAACCTTCGGAGGCCAAGAGGTACGAGTCACCGTTGTCCGGGTCCGTGTCGACGATCCACGAGGAGGCGAAGTCCGCCGTCCCCGGCACCGGTTCGCGGCG
The DNA here is from genome assembly GCF_020873875.1 of Actinoplanes sp. DH11. Taxonomy (GTDB): domain Bacteria; phylum Actinomycetota; class Actinomycetes; order Mycobacteriales; family Micromonosporaceae; genus Actinoplanes. The sequence continues at coordinate 128,385 of NZ_JAHWGU010000013.1, read as the reverse complement.
CCACCGGGATGTGTCCGGGGTCAGGATCTCGACGCGGGTCCGCACGTCGGTCATCGTGACCAGCAGCAGGTGGTTCCGCGTCCACGCCCAGGCCTGCAACGACGTCCGCTCGTCGGGCTCGAACAGCACGGTCAGGTCTCGCCGCCCGGCCAGGAAGTCGCCGAGCCCGGTGGCGAGCAGCGCACCGGCCGGGTGCCCGAGCCAGGGCGAGCGCAGCCGGATCAGCAGCCAGTCCCGGTGCACGTCGCAGTTCGCGTCGTCCGGGATGTCGATCCGGACGAGTGCCCCGGCAGGCGACGACGGGGTCTGCGCTGACGGGCCGGGCGGCAGCAGACAGTGCTCGCTGCGATAGAAGTCGATCATCCTGGTGACGAAGGTCCGCTCGTGCCCGGCCGTCTGATCGTGGTGGGCGCTGACCAGGACGTCGTCGGCATCCCCCTCGAAGATCAGTTCCGCCTCGGACAGGGGCGTGCCCCGCCGCCACCGTTTCACCACGCGGGCGTACCCCGAGGACGTGAGCGAGCCGTCCCCGAAGTCCGTCGCCACGAAGATGTGGTCGGCGTCCTGCCAGCTGACATCGGTCTTCGCCTCGTCCAGCACGAACCCGTCCGCCACGAACGCCCGGTCACGCAGGCTGAACTCCCGCACCACGACCGCGTCCGCGCCGCCCCGGGAAAGGCTGATCAGGCACCTGTCGTACCCGTCGCGCAGGACCGTGACGTCACTCCACGTCCAGTTCTCGCCCTCGGCCGCGTTCAGCGCGTCCACGTCCACCAGGACGTCCCATTTCGGCGCGTCCTGGCGGAACTGTTCGGCAGGGGTCCGCCGCCACAGGCCCCGCGGGTGGTCGGCGTCGCGCCAGAAATCGTAGTAGAAGCCGTCGCCGCGCCACCCCGGGTAGGAGATCCGGTCCTTGCTGTCCAGGACCTCCCGTACCGCATCCTTGAGCCGGGCGAACTCGGTGTCGCCCCACTCCTGGAGCGTTTCCGTGTTCCGCTCCGCGACCCAGCGCAGGGCCTCGGGCGCATCGACATCTTCAAGCCATGGGTACGGGTCGATCACGAAATGAACGATCGCACCCCGGCCCCGCGTTGCCAACCCGCGCCACCGGTTGTAGCGGTCCGGTAGCGCAAACAGGGCTGGCGGAAGGGGCCGCCGAACCACCACTATGAGCATTCCCACAGAGCAGCCCATCGCCACACCGCGGTGGGCTTTGCCGCGTCGTACTCTCAGGCGCCTCTCCGCAGCCGCGGAACCCGGCCACACTCCGGAAAGGATGCATGGTGAAGCGAGCCTGGATCACGGTCGGTACCCGCACTGCGTCGGTAGCAGTGCTGCTCGCCGGCCTGGTCGGCGGAATCCACCTGGGTCAGCAGCACCAGACCCCGGCACCCGCCGCCCTGACCCAGCTCGCGGTCAGCGACGTGCAACTGCTGAAGAGCCGGCAGAACCAGCACATCGCCGACCGCGCCATGCGGCACCAGGCCGAGGGCGTCGCCGCCAAGAAGGCCGCCACCCGGACCAAACGCGCCGCCACCGAGGCGCGGACCGTGGAGACGAAGCGGATAGCGAAGAAGAAGGCGGAGGCCGCGGCGAACGCCGGCCCCGTCGAGTTCACCGGCCCGATCCCGAGTTCCTGCAAGGAGTTCAGCGGCAGCCGCTCGATCGGCTGCACCCTGATGCTCAACGCCGGTTTCGGCATCGCCGAGTTCCCCTGCCTGAACCAGCTGTGGAAGAAGGAGAGCGGCTGGAACTACAAGGCGGAGAACCGCAGCTCCGGCGCCTACGGCATCCCGCAGGCCCTGCCCGGCAGCAAGATGGCCTCGGCGGGCTCGGACTGGCGGACCAACCCGGCAACCCAGATCAAATGGGGCCTCGGGTACATCAAGGGCCGGTACGACACCCCGTGCGGCGCCTGGTCCTTCTTCCAGAGCCGCGGCCACTACTGAGCCCTGGCCGCCGCCACCCACGGGAGCAACAGCGCATCACCGTGGCCGCATGGCGGATTCCCGCACGGTGACCGTGCCGGTCGTCGTGCGCCATGGTGACGAAGTATGCCCGGCGCCGGAAGTGTCAGGTCCGGGCCCGGGCCGCCGAAGAAGACGCCGTGAAGGGACGTGGATCAGCGGACCGGGCGGAGTCGCGGACGTGGTGGCGCCGGTTGACGGCCAGTCGCGCCACGGCACGGGCGGCCATCGCCGGCACCGCCGTGGGCATCACCACCTTGGCGACCTCGGCCGTGCTCGCTTCCACGGTCACCGCGGAGGCCACCCGGGAGGTGCGCCGCACCCAGGCTGTCACGAAGGTGCTGAACGACATCTCGGTGCGGGTGAACGCCCAGGACGCGGCCCTGCGGGAGTACCTGGCGACGGGCGGCACGGAGTACCGGGCCGTCCAGCTGAGTGCCACGCTCGACTCCGCGCGCGCCGACCTGGACTGGTTGCAGCAGCATCAGGCGGTCAGCCAGGTGGAGCTGGACGCGATCCGCGGGGCGTACGCCAACTACAGCCGGATCGTCGTCGAGATCATGGACGGGACGGAGAAGGGCGCCAACGTCTACGGCTACGCGGAGCTGGCCGCGCTGGCTTTCGCGCCGCTGCGGGACGAGGTGCTCAACAACGTCTACCGCAGCCAGCAGTCCCTGGCCGACTACCTGGAGGGCGTGGACCGGCGTGCCGTGCTGCTGCGGACGGTCGCGGGTCTGATGATCCCGGTGGTCCTGCTGCTCTTCGCGGTGTGTGCGGTGGTACTCGTCGGGTATCAGCGGCGGGCGGAGCGGCAGGCCGAGCAGCGCCTGCACGAGGCGACCCACGACCCGCTGACCGGGCTGGGCAACCGGACGATGTTCCACGACCGGCTCGGCGCCGCGGTCCGCGACGGCGAGAAGGCAGCGGTACGCGGGGATGCTGTCCCCGGGGCCCACTTCGGCGTCCTGCTCATCGACCTCGACAGGTTCAAGGAGGTCAACGACACTCTGGGACATCACGCCGGCGACGAGTTGCTGTGCGAGGTGGCTCAGCGGCTGACCGACACGTGCGGGCCCGGTGACACCGTGATCCGGCTCGGCGGCGACGAGTTCGCGATCATCCTGCCGTCGGCCGCGGACCGGGCGGCGGCGCTGGCGGACGGGCGCCGCGTCCTGGAGGCGCTGCGCAGGCCGATCACGCTGAGCGGGTACATGGTCGACATCGACGCGAGCATCGGCGTCTCCTGCTATCCCGCCGACGGCCGCGACCCGGCGGAGTTGTTGCAGCGTGCGGACGTCGCCATGTACGCCGCGAAACGCCGGAACGGCGGCGTCACCGGTTACGCACCGGGACTGGACGGCGGTGACGCGAGCCGGCTGGGCCTGCAGAGCGAGCTGCGGCAGGGCGTCGAACGCGGCGAACTCGTCGTCTTCTACCAACCCAAGATCGACTTGGGTACGCGTACGCCATGTGGGGTAGAAGCCCTGGTCCGCTGGCAGCATCCCGTCCGGGGGCTGCTCGGCCCGGATGCCTTCATCCCGCTGGCCGAGGAGACCGGGCTCATCGACCTGATCACCGCCGAGGTGCTCGACCAGGCCCTCGCGCAGGCCGCCCGGTGGGCCGGCGCCGGTCACGAGATGCCGGTGTCGGTGAACATCCCGGCCCGGTCGCTCAGCGACGACGCGTTCCCGGCGGCGGTCGGCGAGGCGCTGACCCGGCACGGCGTACGCCCCGATCTGCTGACCCTGGAGATCACCGAGAGCGCCATGATCGGCGACCTGCTGCGCGCCGGCGAGGTGCTGCGGGAGCTCCGGGCGTACGGCGTCCATCTCTCGATCGACGACTTCGGCACCGGATACTCCTCGATCGCCCACCTACGCGACATGCCACCGCACGAACTCAAGATCGACCGTAGTTTCGTGATGAAGATGTGCGACAACGCCCGCGACGAGACCATCGTGCGCGCGGTGGTGGAGCTGGCCCTGAACCTGCACCTGCGGGTCGTCGCGGAGGGCGTCGAGACCGAGGAGGCCCTGCGGATGCTCGCCGGGCTCGGTTGCCACGAGGCGCAGGGCTACCACATCAGCCGGCCGCTTCCGGCCGCCGAGCTGACCGACTGGCTGAATCGTTCACCGGTGACGACTATGGCGATAAGCGCCATGTGAGTGCGCGGCCCCGGCTACCGTGATCACGTGGATCGTCGATTCCTGATGAGGTCGGCGTGCGCCGCCGGCGGGGTCCTCGGCCTGCGGCTGGTCACCGGCTGCGGCCGGGAGACGACAGACTCGCCGGCACCGGCGGCACCGGTCGCCGTCCAGCTCGGCGAGCCGGTGCACGAGAGCAGCCCGATCGTCGCCGCGGAGAAGTACTTCGCCCGCAAGGTCGGCGAGCTCACCATGGGCCGGTACCAGGTGGAGGTGAACGCCGGCGGTGCCCTGGGCGCCGACAGCCGGGTCACCGAGATGGTCCGCACCGGCCGGGTCGCCTTCTGCAAGACCCTGCTGGCGAACCTCACCGCTTACGACAAGCGGCTCGGGGTGGCGAACCTGCCGTACGCCTTCAGCGGGCGCGAGCAGTGCCTGGAGTCGCTGAACGGCGAGCTGGGCCGGCGCTGCGCCGCCATCCTGGAGGAGCACGACCTGGTCGTGATCGCCTACTTCTACGCGGGCGACCGCCACTTCTACAACCATCTGCGGCCGGTGCACACGCCCGCCGACCTCAAGGGCATGCGGATCCGGGCACCCCAGAACATCGTGTCGATCGACATGATCAATGCGCTCGGGGCGGACGCGGTGCCGCTGGCGACGAACGACATCACGTCCGCGCTGCAACAGCAGTTGATCGACGGCGCCGAGAACAGCGTCGTCTTCTACGTCACCGAGCAGCACGTCTCGTTCGCTCCGCACCTCTCCTGGACCGGGCATCAGCAGGCGGTCGACGTGCTGCTCGGCAGCGGGAGCTGGCTGGCCGGCCTGCCGGCGGCGGACCGGGAGGCGATCCTGGAGGCGGGCCGGCTCACCCAGGTCGAGCAGGTGCGACTCTGGAACGCCGCCACGGCCGACCACATCGCCCGCGCGAAGAAGCTGGGCGCGGTGCCGGGGGACGCCGACATCCCGGCTTTCCGGAAGGCGCTCGCGTCGGTCCTGCGCACGCAGCGCGGGACGTTCGGTGACCTGGCCACCCTGCTGCCCGAGACGGACTGAGACCGCTCAGTACGTGCGCCCGGCAAGGGCTCGATCAGTACTTACGGCCCGGCAGGGCGGCCCGGGCGCTCTCCTGGTCGAAGGCGGTCTCGGTCGTGAGCACCCGCCGCGGCGGGGTCTGCCCGGCCGCGACCTGCTCGACCAGCTCCATCAGCTGGGGACCGAGGAGCGGGTTGCACTCCACGACGTAGTTGAGCTTCCCCTGGGCAAGAGCGGTCAGACCGGCCCGGGTGGCGTCGACGGTGATGATCTTTATGTCGGTGCCGGGCCGCTTGCGTACCGCCTCGATGGCGTCGACCGCACCGAGACCCTCCTCGTCGTTGTGCGCGAACACCACGTCGATGTCGTCGTACTTCTTCAGGAAACCGGCCATCACCCGCGCACCCTGCTCCCGGGTGAAGCCGCCGTCCCGGGACGCGATCACCTGCAGGTCGGGGTCCACCGCGACAGCCTCGGCGAAGCCTTTGAGCCGCCCGTTGGTCGAGGCCGCGCCGGTGGTGCCCTCGATCTCGACGATCCGGACCGGCCCGTCGGCCTCGCGGTACTGCTCGACCAGCCACTCCCCCGCCGTGCGCCCCTCGGCGACGAAGTCGGAGCCCAGGGCCGTCACGTACAGCGACGTGTCGGTGGTGTCCACGGTCCGGTCCACCAGGATCACCGGCGTGCCGGCGTCCTTGGCGTCCTGGAGCACCGCGTCCCAGCCGGACTCGACGACCGGGGACAGCACGATGACGTCCACGCCACTGCCGAGGAAGGCACGGATGTCGGCGATCTGCTGCTCCTGCTTCTGCATGCCGTCGCGCACCTCCAGGCGTACGCCCGCCGCCGCGGCCGCCTCCCGGATCGATTCCGTGTTCGCCACCTGCCAGGCGCTCTCCGTCCCCACCTGCGAGAACCCCACGACGACAGGTCCGTCGTCGTCGGCCGGCGGGCTCTGGCCGCCGCCACATCCCAGCGCACCGGCGGCAAGCAGGCCGGCCAGACAGACGCCCCAGACCCTGGCGATCATCGTTGCAGCATAAGCCCGCTATAGCCGAAATCGTGGCTTGTGCGGCACTCGCGCTACAGGCTCATCCAGCAGTAGAGGGACTCGCCGTGCTGACGCGCCCGCACCGCCAGGGCCGCGAGATCGGACACCACGTCACGCAGGAACTCCGCGTCACCGGGCCGGCCGAACTCCTCGGTGGCGGCCCACCGCCCGGCCAGGTCCGGCACCCGCTCCGCCGCGACGCCCGCGAGCAGGTCACGGACCCGGTCGTCGAGGACCGTGACCCATGGCCCCTCGTGCTCCAGATCCTGCTCCCCGCCCTCCGGCCAGACCAGGCGGTACCGGACCAGATCGGGGGCCCATTCCTGGCCCGTCACCAGACCGACCAGCCGGCCCAGGACGATGGTCGGATCGATGCCCTTCAGCTCGATCCCGTCGAACACCTCGGGAACCGGCGAGAAGGCGTCGTCCTCGTCCATGTGGCTGCGCACCTCGACCACACCGGGAGCCCGGAAGTAATCGCACAAAAGACCCATGTCATCTCCCCTGCCTTGCCGCGCCGTACTCACGTTCCCGGGCCCGCGCCGCCTTGACGCACAGACCGGCCACCCCCACGATCATCAGCCCCACCATCAGCGGCGCCGTGTCGACAGCCTCCGCCACCTCCCCCGGCAGCCGCGGATCCACCAGCCCGTCCGGGTCGTGGATCACCGTGACCCGATCACCGAGCGACCCCCACGCCTCCTCGGTGAACACCGCGTCGTTGCCCGGCCACGTCATCAGCCGCCCCGGGATCGGCACGCCGTCACGGGTCAGCGAATAGGTGGTGGTCCCCTTGTCACTGCCACCGTGCACCTCGGCGACGACAGCGGTGACCTGCTCACCCCGCTGCTGCAGGACCAGGGCCCAGAATCCCCAGGCCACCATCCCCATCAGGAAGGCGCTGGCGAACCAGGCGCCCAGCAGCCAGACCACGCGGGCATTGAGGTACGACCACGGGGCGGCGACATAGAGCACGATGATCGGTACGGCCCAGATGAGCACGCCGACCACAGCGACCAGATCCGGCCGGACCGACGTGGTGGCGACCACGATGTTGACGACGGCGGCCACGAGGAAGACCGACAGGTAGGCCGCCGCTCGCGCGAGGACACTTCCGCTGCGCTGCACGATCGTGAAGGCTAGGCGACGACGGCAAGACCCCGGACATCGGCGCCGACCGCTGCGATCAGCCCCTTGAGAGAGCCACGAATCCCGAGCACCACAGGTGACTGAACGGCCAACTATGCTGTTGGTGCTATATTCGAGGGGTGCTGATCGACTGGTCCAGCGAGTTCGACACGTGGCTGACCGAGCTCGAACGCAGAGCAGCCGCAGGACACAGCCGAGCACACGACCAACTCGACCTCGTCAATGCGATGCTGGAGTACCTGCAGGATCTCAAAGAACCACCGGTGAATGACACGCCGACCCTGAGACGCGTCCGGCAATCCGGCAGACACCAGGTCTGGCGGATCTCGCACCCTTTTCGCGACGGCATCGCCATCCGCCTGATCGTCTGGCTCCCACCCGATGAGCCGCCGTTGATCGTATTGTTCGGCAACGACATGGCCCATATGGGCGATGTGTTCTACAACAGCGTCGGCAGCCGCGCCGACCAGGTGATCGCGGCCTACCTCAAACTCACCGATGGAGGCGACGATGAATAGGCGACCAGCCAAGTCCGAGTCCGAGTCCGAGTCCATCACTTTTGTCGGCACCGAGGCCGCGCAGGTGCGCATCGCTCGCCTGCGAGCGCGGCACGGCGCAACTGAGCGCGTTGACACCATCCGCGCCGAAATGGCGGAAACCGACCGTGTCTACGCCGAGAATCTCGCAGCGGTACGCAAGGCGGCCGATCTGACACAGGTCGAACTGGCCCGGGCCATGGGTGTTGCCCAGTCGGAGATCAGCCGCATCGAGAGTCGTCCGGACATGCTGCTGTCGACGCTCGCCAACTATCTCGCTGCTGCCGGCGACCGCCCTCGCGTAGTCGTCACGATCGCCGGCAAAGACATTGAAGTTGACCTCACTTCACTGATCAGGCGTTGAGCGCCGGCACAGCACCGATGTCGGAACCCGTCCCACCCGCGCCCAGGAGGTTGACCGCGATCCTCCGGGAGGTTCAGATCGCGGAGTACTGGGGCCCGGAAGACCTGTCGGCATACATCGACACCGCGGTACGCCGATGGACGACCTCGGACCGACCCGGTCCGCCCAGCCGATCCGGGCCGCTCAGCAGATCTGCCGGACTGGCTCGCCGCTCACCTGGCCGGCGTCTTCGGCCTGATCCGCGCCGGCGGCTTCGAGCGGACGACCGGCCACGTCCAGGCGATCACCGGTCGCCCGGCACGCGGGATCGCCGGATTCGCCCGCGACTTCGCGCCCGCGTTCACACCGGTGGCAGTGCCGTCCGGCGGGCGCGGCTGAACGAGCATTCTGCTCTTGGTAGCCGGCAGGGCACACTCGGTGACAGCACTCCATTGGGCGGAGGACACATGCCTTTCATCGACGTCATCGATCCGGCCTTCGGCTTCTCCGCGCCGGAGGTGTCCGCCGCCCAGGACGAGCACTGGTACGCCGACAGCCCGCTCGGCCCACTCGTGCTGCGTCACGCCCAGGCCCAGGAGCTGCTCCGCGACCGTCGCCTCGACCACGGCGGCGACGACTACCTGCGCCGCAACGGCATCACGTCCGGGCCCATCCACGACTGGTGGGTACCGATGATCGTGAACCGGGACGGCGCCGACCACCGGAGGCTACGCGGGCTCGTCGGCCGCTCGTTCACGCCGCGCACCGTCGACCTGCTGCGACCGTTCATCCGAACGACCATCGAAGCGCTGGCCGACGATCTCGACGGGGCCGATTTCGTGGCGGCTTTCGCCGACCGGCTGCCCCTGGCGGTGATGGGGGAGCTGCTCGGCGTACCCGCCGCGGACCACGACATCTTCAGCACCTGGTCCAGCGACATCGGCCTCATCTTCGCCCTGGCCGCCGGCACCGGCACGGCGGCCCCCCTGCAGGTACCACTACGAGTGAGCCGCAACCGGACGCCAGGCACTCCCGGACGGAGCCGACCAGCCGACGGGAAAGTGTACCGTGGCGCGGTGTCCGTCGACTCCTCCGGAAACATGCCCAGAGCAGCGGCATTGTCCTCCATCATGGACTCCGCCGGCACCACGATCCGCACCTTGCTCGGCGTCACCATCATGCCCGACCTCCAGGTGGTGACGGACGTCCACACGGCAAGGCGCGTGGTCCTCCGCCCCGAACAGGAGTCGACTCTCCTCGGCGGCCTGGACCGGCACGGCGACAACGAAAACTCCTGGGAGGTCGGCCTGCCCGAAACCGGCGACTGGGTCCGCCTGATCCTGCACCGCTACCTTTCCGCCCCCGTCGACCCGGCCACCCTCCCCGACGACGACGATCCCTGGTTCCATCCGAGTTTGGGCTGCGACCCGGTGCGCACCGGCGTCGCCATGGTTCTCTCGGTCGGCCTTGCGCTGGGCGCCGCCCTCGTCGGCGGTGGCCTCTTCGAGACCCAGCTGACGGTGTGGCGTCACGACCTGGCCGATCCCGCCGAGGTGATCGCCGGAACCCGGGTCTCCCCCACCGACCTGCCGTTCCGCGAGGCCTGCATCCGCTACATGGACCAATTCCCCGATTCGAAGCCCGGCTGGGGCTGGTCACCGAATGCCCCGTAACGGTGCGCATGCGAATCACCGCTGGATCGCGTACGGAAGGCCCAACGGCGACGTCAGTCAGTCCCATCCGGAACGTGAGGGTCGGTCGGGATGAGGCTGATGTCCGGGATGACGGCAGCCCGTTCCTCCGGCGTAGCATCGAAGGACAGCATCTCCGCTCCCTCAGGAATGCCGACCCGGGGGAGAAAGATGCCGTCACGACCCACGTCGCACCACATCGTCGCGAAACCGACCCTTGAATCGCGACTTCCCGTGTACGTGATGCACAGCTTCCCCTGATCACCGTCCGGGCACGGGACATCCACCCGAGTCGGCCACGCGTCCCGGATCTTCGTGAAGGCGTCGAACCAGGCTTCCCACCTGCGACTGGAATCCGTCATCGCTACTCCGGGTCCAACAAGTGCTTCTTCGTCTGCCACCACTGCTCCTCGTAGGCGTACGCACGAATCTCGTAGGCGGCACGGTCAGCTTCGTTCCACGGATACGTCATTCCGCTGCGCAGTTCATGGAGATGGAACGTCTCGTGCGCCAGGGTCCGAGCCAACTGTTGCTCGTCCAGGAACGCGTCCCGTGCCAGTTTGATCTCGCCGTCCGGCAGCGTCACACCGTAGAACTCCTTGCCGGGGCCGGACCCGCGCCGGATCTTGTCCAAAGAGAACCGGACGTCCCTCATGTCGATCCCGAACTTCTCCGCGACCGCCATGACGTTCTCCCTGCTCATCAGGATTTTCGCGCCGTTACGAACGATACCGTCGCCTTCCCGGAACAGACCGGCCTCGACCCTACCGGGGGCCGGCCCCGCAACCGGGCCGGTACGACTCGGCCGTCCGAACAGTCGCGTGAGGCGGTCGAGGACTCCGGCGAGTTCGGTGAGCTTTCCGTCAAGGCGACGCAGGCTGTCGAGAAGTGCCCGGATGAAGTGCCGGATTCGGTCGACCCATCGGGCAACCAGGGACGCGACCTGTGCCGCCACCATCGGTGTGGCCAGGCCGAGCGTGATTCCTTCCGCCGCCAGCCACTGTGGCAACCGCACGGCCAGCGTCGCCACGAATTGGGCGATCAGGTCGCGAACGATTTCCCGGACCATTCCGACCAGCAGACCGGCACCCTCGACCGCGTACGCGATCGCGTTCGTGGCCGTCGCGATCCCCCCGGCCGCGGCGAGTTGCTCGACGGCCCGGGCACGGTACGCGTCGGCGGACATCCCGACCCAGTCCGCGGTATCCGCGCGGATCGCCGCCCCGTACTGCCGGTGGGCCTCGGCGGCAGCGGCAGAGACGTTCCGCCAGGTAGCGGCATGCGCAGCGATCTCGTCCGGGTCGCCCGCAAGCTGATCGAGTGCGTCCTTCAGCGGACTGACATGCTCCATCAGCCAGCCGACTCCCCAGGCGAACAGCGAGCCGAGCGGATCGACCGCCACCGCAAGGGCGTCGAGGCTGCCGCCGAGCCCGCCGAGTGTGACATCCACCCAGCTGTTGTCCCGTATCCCGTCACCGACCTGCCGGGCGTCCTCCACCAACCCCAACCCGGAGGACCACGTGGTGGAGCTGTGCACCTCAGCGACCAGCGGATTGCTCACCCCGGGCACTCCGAACCTCGTTGAAGACCGACAGGCACGAGCCCACCCGGGTTCGTATCCGACTTTCTCCGACGTTTACCAATATCCCGACCGCCCGGTTCATGCCGGGCATCAGCCGCAGGGCGATCTCCGCAGAGCTGCGAGAACGACTATCAGGACCTGACAACGTCTCGCTGTTCATCGCGGGCTGTTCAATGGCATGCGCGGCTGACCCGCGTGGGCACGAGATCGCCCGGTGCCCGCGAAGCCGCCTGCGACGATCGACGCCGTCACTGCAACGCCGTGACGCCGACCGGATTCAGCGAGCCGTAGAGGCGCCGTTGATCGAATTGGGGTTCGCCGTTTCAGCGACGTTTCGGTCGCATGGATAAAGCGCGTCACTTCGCCGGCGCGGCCATGTGACCTCACCCACTGACCTCCCTTACATAGCGCATTCCAAGAGACCGGCCGGTCACCCAGAATTAACATGGTCAATGTTTATCGCCAGCTCAGGACGGTGCGGACGGCGAGCCAAGATCATGAAGGCGTGCATTTTTTGAATCCGTAACCCGCGCCGAATACAAACGTTCGGGACGAGTGGGTCGCGCGTCGGTGAATGTTCCTGTTCCCTGGTCTACGGCACCCGATCCACGGTGCTGGATATCGACGGCTTTCGGGGGCATCCATGACGGCACCGCCAGTTCCGCCGGTCCGGGCAGCGCGCCTGGCATGGCGGCCGCTGCAGCGTTCGACGCGCGTCGCCATCATCGCGGCGCTCGCCGCCACGCTGTTCTATCAGCTGTTCCTGCTCAACCCGGCGTACCGCGGGCCGGGCTGGCTCTGGTTCGCCATGCTGGCCGCCGAAGGCCTGACCGCCCTGCACCTGATCGGCACGTGGTGGACCATCCTGGCCCACGACGACCGGCCCGAACCCGTGGACGCCACGGTCTGGCGCAATCGGCTGCGAGCCGGCTCGGACGTGTCGTCCATCGACGTCTTCATCACCGCGTACGGCGAGGAACCGGCGCTGGTCCGGCGCACCATGATCGCCGCCCGCGACATGGATCTCCCGCACCGGACGTTCCTGCTCGACGACGGCGACAGCGACGAGCTGCGCGAGATCGCGGACGAGGTGGGCATCGGCTATCTGCGCCGCCCGGGTGGCGCGCACGCGAAGGCCGGCAACGTCAATGCCGGGCTGGCCCGGACCGACGGAGAGTTCGTGGTCATCTTCGACGCCGACCATGTTCCCGAGCCGAATTTCCTGCTCAGCATCCTGCCGCACTTCCACGACCCGGACGTGGCGTTCGTCCAGTCCCCGCAGTTCTACACGAACAACGTCAATCTGGTCGCCACCGGCTCCGGCGAGGCTCAGCGCATCTTCTACGAGCTGGTCTGCCCGGGAAAGAACCATTTCAACGCCGCCTTCTGCGTCGGTACGAACGTGATGTTCCGGCGGGCCGCGCTGGACAGCATCGGCGGCATCTGGACGGGCAGCAACTCCGAGGACATCTGGACGTCGATCGAGTTGCACAAGCGCGGCTGGAAATCCATCTACGTCCCGCAGGTGCTGGCCCGCGGGCTGGCCCCGCAGGATGTCCCGTCCTATCTGAAGCAGCAGCTGCGCTGGGCGGGCGGCGGTTTCGAGGTGCTGCTGCGCGGGCGGCTGTTCAAGCGGGGCATCGGCCTGACCATCGACCAGCGACTGCAATACCTCTTCTGCGGTACGCATTACCTGCTGTCCGTGGCGATGCTGACCTTCATGCTCTTCCCGGCGCTCTACCTCCTCTTCGCACTGAGCCCGATCCGCGCCGACGGCTTCGCCTGGGCCACCCACTACCTGCCGTTCCAGGCGGCCGTGCTGCTGGTCACCTGGCTGCAGTCGGGCGGGTTCAAGCTGTCGGCGATCGTGGCCAGCATCGGTGCGACGCCGGTACATCTGCGGGCCCTCGGCGGCGTGCTGCTCGGCCGGCCGGCGAAGTGGAAGGTCACCAACGCCGGCGGGGACGGCACCCGGTCGCTGTGGGCTGTCATGCCCCTGTTCGCGCTGCTGGTCCTGAACGTCACCGCCATCGTGGTCGGTGTCCTCGTGATGGCCGATCCGGCGCCGACCTGGCTGTCCGTCGGCTGGGCCTCCATGATCGTTCTGATTCTCGGCCGGATGATCCTCGAATCGGTCACCGGCGGCCGGATCCGGCAGGGCGCGACGCCGCCGGCCGGGTCGCCGGCGGGCCCGCGCCCGCCCGCCGGGCAATCCGCCACCCTGCCGCAGCACGTCGCGGCCACCGCTTGAGTCGGGCTCCGCCCGCGACGATCAGCGCCGCCACCAATCCACGCCCGGCACCATTTGCGCCCGCCACCATTTGCCGCCTGACCCGGGCAACACCGCCGAGAGGGTACGACCATGAGCGCCACGATCGACAATGCTCGAACCTACGACAACGACTCGACCAGGGTCATCCAGCGCACCGCACCGGCAGAACCGCCGCCGAAGCGCCGCGGACGGAGTGTGCTGCGGGTCGCGCGTACCAGCCTGGTGGTGTTGATCCTGCTGGCCGCGGCCGTCGCGGGCGGCACCCACATCGTGCGGCAGCGCCTCGCCGAACGGAACATGGTGGATGCCGGCACCGCCGTGCTCACCGCGCAGCCGATCACTGTTGGTTCGGCCGATGCCGCCGTCGTCACCGAGATGCTGACCGCCGAGCGGACGAGCGTCACCGCCGGCGCGGTCCTGGCCACCATCACCCTGACCGCGGAGGGGGACGGGGACACGCGCCGGGTGCAGAAGCTGCAGGCACCCGCCGCGGGCATCATCACCAAGATCCACGTCGCTCCCGGGCAGATCGCCCGCGCCGGTGAGCCGATCGTCACCCTGTACGACCCGGCCAAGGTCGCCTTCGCGGTCGACGTGCCGCTCGAGGAGCTGCGCAAGTTCCGGCTCGGGATGACCGCCTACGTGACGGGACCCGGGCTGTCCAGCCGGATAACCACGACGCTGGAGAAGGTCGAGCCGAAGGTCGACGCCGGCCAGCAGGCGAGCGCCGAGGACGAACTGACCGTCGTGCTGCGGCCGGACCCGGCGGCCCGTGCGACAGTGCGGACGCTGGTGCCGGGGCTGCAGTTCGCCGTGGTCGTCGACACCACCACGGCCGCCGGCAGCACCCCCGCTGTGAACAGCGCATGAACCGCCGCGTACTGGCCGTGACCGTGATCGCGGCGCTCACCGCGCTGCCGGCCTGCACCTCCGCGCCGGACGCCGCGCCGGCGGACCGGGTCCCGGCCGCGCCGGCGCAGAACTCCGGCACGGTCATGGAGGACGCCGCCGCGTCACCGCTCACCGTTCCCGTGGTGACCGGCAGCGGAAGCATCGCCGAGAAGCTGCCGGCCGGCTCCGCACCGGCCAAGGCGCCCGCACAGGCCGGCGACCTCACGGGCCAAGCGGTGCCGACCAACCAGTGGTGGAGTTCCGCACTGACCGGGCCCCGTACCCAACCGATCTGGACCCACCCGCTGGCCGTGCAGGCCGCCGCCGGCGGTGTGCAGATCAGCGGCGCGTCACTCACCGCGTCCGCGAACGCGGTGATCACCCCGTTCGTGCCCGCCCTCACCGTCGGCGCGGCCACCGGCGCCGTGAGTGTCGTCAGCTACGGCGCGTTCCATGTCGTCCTGCGGGTCGAGATCGCCGGTGGCGGCCGGGTCGACGTCACACTCGCGCAGGGCAGCCCGGTGGTGTGGCTGCGCTTCGACGGGGCGGCGCCCACGCTGACCGGCACCTTCCGCGACGTCGGCAGCTCGGCCACCCGGGCCCGGCTCGACATCGCGGGCGGGCGCTGGGACGTCCTCGGCACCGACCTGGCGCAGAGCGGAACCACCATCACCGGCTCGGGCCGGCAACTCGCCGTCGCCCGGGTGCCGCTCGGCGCCGATCAAACGAGCTGGGAACAGGCCAGCACCGGCGATCCGATCGTGCGGACCACCGCCACCACGGCGTACGACGCCACGGCCGGAACGGTCACCCAGACCCTCACCGCGCGCCGGGCCGCCGGCGGAACCGGAGCGTGGGCCCTGCTGCCGCACCACCAGGCCGGCCTGGTCGCCGGGCCGGCGCCCCTCGCGGGCTCCTATCCGGACGCGCGGGGAACGATGTCCCTGGTCACCGCCGAGGCGGTGCAGGTCACGACCCCGATGCCCGGGTTGCTCACCGCGATGCCGAAGGTGCCGCTGAGCGAGGCGGCGGCCGAAGCCGTGCTCGCCGACCTGGACCGGGACCTGGCCGACCCGCCCGGCGCGGGCGGCAGCTACTTCGGACTCAAGGAACTCGGCCGGCTGTCCACCATCGCCGAGGTCGCGGCCGCCACCGGGGCGGACACCCAGCGCACGGCGGCGCTCGACCTGCTCCGGCCGCAACTCGTCGACTGGCTGACCCACACCGGCCCGTCCGACGGCCGGTACTTCGGCTACGACCCGACCTGGGGTGGGCTGATAGCCGTCCCGGCCGAGTTCGGCGCCCAGGACTACAACGACCATCACTTCCAGTACGGCTACCTGGTCCGCGCCGCCGCCGTGCTGGCCATCGCCGATCCCGGATTCGCCCGCGACTACGGCGACGTGGTCGACCTGATCGTCCGCGACTACGCCGGGTCGCTGGCGATCGGACCCGCGAGCGGGCTGCCGCCGTTCCGGGCCTTCAACGCCTACCTCGGCAGCTCGGCCGCTTCCGGGTTCGCCCCCTTCGCGGACGGCAACAACCAGGAGTCGTCAAGCGAGGCGGTGGCAGCCTGGGAGGCAGTGGTCCGCTGGGGGGCGATCCGCGACAACGCCGAGATGACCGGGTACGGCGTCGCCCACTACGCGCTGGAGGCGGCGACGGCCCGGATGTACTGGCTCGGCGAAGGGCTCACCCGCGAGGCCGGGTACGCCCACACCACCGCGGGCATCGTCTGGGACGCCAAAATCGACTATGCGACCTGGTTCGATCCCAAGCCCGAATCCGTCCTCGGCATCCAGCTGCTGCCGCTGACCGCCGGCGCCTTCTACCGCGGCCCGTCCGCCGCCCGCCAGAAGGAACTGGGCGACAAACCCAAGGTCTGGGGCAACCTCTTCGCCGCCGACCTGGCCCTGTCCGACCCCGAAGCCGCCCGCCGGCGGCTCGACGCGGGAGTCACCCGCGAGGAGAGCACCAGCCGCGCGATGGTCCGCTACTGGGTCGAGGCCCTGGCCGTGCT
The DNA here is from genome assembly GCF_020873875.1 of Actinoplanes sp. DH11. Lineage (GTDB taxonomy): Bacteria > Actinomycetota > Actinomycetes > Mycobacteriales > Micromonosporaceae > Actinoplanes. Next base: position 111,701 of record NZ_JAHWGU010000013.1, on the reverse strand, counting down.
CGGCCCCCCACAGCCGAAAACCGCCGCGCCGGTGGGGTCGCTGGCGTTCGGTCCCGCGAATGCCCCGAAGATCCTCCGGGCGCCCGGCGGCTAGCTTCCGCAGGCGGGCGGTTCGCGCCATGCTTGATCCGCCCGGCATGAAAGGCTGGGCGGATCCCATGGCAGCCCGCCAACTGATCGGTGCACAGGATGTCTGAAGAGGACCTCGCCGCCGCGGCCGCGTCGGCAACCGCCGTGCGGCAGGTGACCGCCCTGACCCGCTGGGTCGGCGCGGGCCGGAAACTGACCCAGACCGGCCAGTTGACCATGGCTGACGCCCGGCACCTGGTCGACCTTCTGGAAACCGGCGACAGGATCGACCCGACGGTCGGCGCCCGGAAGTTCCGCACCCGCAGCAGCGCCGACCTTCCCCGGTTGGCGGTCGTGCTGGCCTGGGCGAAAGCGGCCGGACTGCTCCGAGTCGTGAACGGCCGGTTGGTGCCGGTGAAGAAGAATCAGCGTCTGCTGGACCGGCCGGTGGACCTGTGGACCACCATGTTCACGGTCTTCGGCGAACTCGGCCCGGCTCTCTGCCCGCCCCGCTGGGCCGCCTCGCTGCTCGACGACAGCTTCGCCGACGGCATCGCCGTACTCCTCGGCTGCCTTGCGGAGCATGCCGGCGCCGTGCGCGTCGATGAGGCGCAGGAGCGGGTCTGGTCGGCCCTCGCCGCACGCTACTACCTGGACGAGGCCACCACTGAGCAACTGAGCCGCCTCCGCAAGGCCACCGACCTCGACCTGCGCCGCGCCGCCGGCGAGCTGATCGCGCTCGGCGCGCTGCTCGGTGACAGCGAGACACTGCGCCTGTCCCCGGCCGCCGAGCAGGTGCTCCGCGCGAGATTCGGTGCCGTGCGGCCCGGTGACCAGATCGCTCAGATCAAGGTCACGCTGCTGGACACCGATCCGCCGGTGTGGCGGCGCCTGCTCGTGCCCACGACGATGCGCCTGGACCGGCTCGATCAGGTCATCCAGGCCGCGATGGGCTGGACCAACTCCCACCTGCACATGTTCATCCATCCCACCGGCCACTACGGCCCGCCCGACCCCGATCTCCCGATGATCGACGAACGCACGGCCTCTTTCGGCGACCTGGCCGCCGGCGAAGGGGACACGTTCGAGTACGAGTACGACTTCGGCGACAGTTGGACGCACGAGGTGCTGCTGGAGAAGCTGATACCCGCCGAGCCGTCCGCGCAGTACCCGGCCTGCACGGACGGTGCTCGCGCCTGCCCACCGGAAGACTGCGGCGGCACCCCCGGCTACCAGGGCCTGCTCGACGCGCTCGCCGACCCCGGCCACCCTGATCACCACGAATTACGACAGTGGCTGGGCCTGGAGCAGGGCGACACCTTCGATCCCGAACATTTCGACCCCGCCGACGCCAACCGGCGCATCTCCACGGTGGTATTCGCCGGAACGCCAAGCCGGTGACCGGCGTGGGACGGACTCGCCTGGAGGCGTAGTGCTGGAGATCGAGCGGTTCGACCTTGACGGGATCGCGTCCGCCCTGTCGGACCAGAACCTCGACGACGAGTATCGGCATCTGATCGACCCCGAGACCGGGAAGATCGGCCTGTGGACCCGGGAAGGTGGCATCGACGGCAAGAAGTCCGTGGATCTCGACGATCTGGATGTACTCGTGATCCGGCCCCTGCCGTCGTACGTCTGGCAGCAGGACATGGCGGACTTCATCGACCTTGTCAGCGACAATCGAGCCGCCCAGCGGCTTGCCCGCGCGATCAGGGGCCGCGGCGGGTTCCGCCGGTTCAAGGACGAGTTGAACGAGGAGTACCCACACCTCCTGCAGCCCTGGTACGGCTTCCGTGACACCCGGGCCGCCCGCAGGGCCGTCGAGTGGTTACGCGATGAATCGCTGATCGATGACGCCGCCGCGAAACGCTTCTTCGCCGAGCATCCCGACCCGTCCGTGCCCTGACCCCATCAGTGCTCCGGCTCGCGTCCATCGCCCGGGCGCCGGCCGGATTCATCTGTCTCCGTAGTGATACTTGCAGGCGACGATCTCGACGTCACCGTCCTTGATTCGGTAGACGAGCCGGTGCTCCCGGTCGATACGCCGCGACCAGAGGCCGGACAACTCTCCGCGAAGCGGTTCGGGCTTCCCGATGCCTTCGTAACCGTTACGCATGACGTCCGCGATCAAGTCGTTGATTCGCTTGATCAGCTTGCGGTCGGTGTGACCGAGATACTGGGACCAAGCCGTCGTAGAGAAGGTCAGCCTCACGCCACGTCCTACACCGTGGCAGGGTCGACGAGCGCCCGCTCGTGGCTTTCACCCCTGTCCAACTCGGCCATCGATCGGCGCAGCGCCTCGGCGTTGCTGGGACTACGGAGCAGGTACTCGGTCTCTTTCATCGACTCGTACTCGGCCAGCGGCACAATGACGACCGGCTCGTGCCCCGAGCGGGTCACCACCAACTCCTCGGCATCATCGACCACGCTGTCGAGCTCAGCAGCAAGGTTCTGCCGCAGCTGCGTGAAGTTCACGGTTCGCATCTCCACCTCCAGGGAAGTACAGAAAATTGTACTCCGGTGGATGGGCTTGGACCTGGACTGGACGCCTAACCAAGGAGCTCTCGGATGTCGGCGGCAGTGAGGGCGGCGGAGGAGAATTCGCCGCCGTCCATCACTCCGGCGAACAGTTCGGCTTTGCGTGCCTGCAACGCCATCACCTTCTCCTCGATGGTGTCCCGTGCCACCAGGCGATAGACCATCACGTTGTGGGTCTGCCCGATGCGGTGTGCCCGGTCCACGGCCTGCGCCTCCGTCGCGGGGTTCCACCACGGGTCGAGAAGGATGCAGTAGTCCGCCTCGGTCAGGTTCAGGCCAAAGCCGCCGGCCTTCAAGCTGATCAGGAACACCGGTGCGGTGCCGGTCTTGAACTCCTCGATCACCCGCCTGCGGTCGCGGGTGGTGCCGTCCAGGTACGCACAGGTGATGCCGGCCTGCTCCAGGCGGTCGCGGGCGCTGCCGAGGAACCGGGTGAACTGGCTGAACACCAGGGTGCGGTGCCCTTCAGCGGCGATGTCGGTGAGTTGCTCCACCAACAGATCGAGCTTGGTGGAGGAGACCGCGCGGTGCTGTTCGTCGACCAATGCCACGTCCAGGCTGGCCTGCCGCAGCAGCGTCAGCGAGCGGAAGATCTCGAAACGGTTCTTCTCGAGGTCACCCAGCAGGCCCAGCACCTTCTGCCGCTCCCGTTGCAGGTAACGCTGGTAGATCTTGCGATGCCCGGGCGACAGATCGACGTCGACGACCTGTTCCTGCTTGGCAGGCAGGTCGGCGGCCACCTCACTCTTGCGGCGGCGCAGCACCAGCGGGCGGATCCGGCGGCGCAACTGGGCCAGCCGGTCCTGATCGCGGTCGCGTTCGATCGGATGGCGGTAGTACTCGGTGAACTGATCCAGGCGGGGGAACAGGCCGGGGGCTGCGATCGAGCAGAGTGCCCACAGTTCGGCCAGGTTGTTCTCCATCGGCGTACCGGTGATGGCGACCTTGAAAGGCGCCGGGAGGCGACGAGCGCATTTGTACGCCTGCGACTGCGGGTTCTTCACGAATTGCGCCTCATCGAGCACGAGCCCGGCCCAGTCCAGCAACGCGTAGTCGTCGTACTCCAGACGGAACAGCGTGTACGAGGTGACCACCACGTCGGCCTGTCCGATCGCCTCCGCCAGGCCGGAACCTCGCCGGGCCGCGGTGGAGGTGATCGCCACGACGTCGAGATCCGGGGTGAAGCGGGCAGCCTCGGCCGCCCAGTTGTGCACGACGCTGGCCGGCGCCACGACCAGGAAGCGGCCGTGCTTGCGGGCATGGCACAGCAGAGCGAGCGCCTGCAGCGTCTTACCGAGGCCCATGTCGTCGGCGAGGATCCCGCCGAGGCCGTTGTCGTGCAGTGCGGCCAGCCAGCGAAAACCCTCCTTCTGGTACGGGCGCAGCTCGGCCTGCACCTCGTCGGGCACCGGCTGGTCCAGGAGCACGCCCGCCCGGCTCAGCGCAGCCACCGCACGCTGCCAATCCGCCGCTTGACCGGCCAACTCCCCCAGCTCACCGAGTTCGTCCCAGACGCCGGCCTGGAACCGGCCGACCCGCAGCACACCCGGCGGGCTGTCGGTGAGTTCGCGGGACTCGGCGATCAGTTCGCGCAGCTGCCGGAACTCGGGCCGGTCCAGGCCGAAGTAGACACCGGTGGGCAGGATCAGGAACTCCTGCTCCCGGGCGAGCGCGACGAAGAGCGCCTCGAAGTCGACCTGTTCACCGCCCACCTCGACGCGGACCGACAGGTCGAACCAGTCCCGCTCGTCGGTCTGCGCGGCATCGGTGAACGTGATCACCGGTTCCGCTTCGCTCTCCTGCAGGTCCCAGTCCTCCGGCTCGATCACCGAAACACCGAGGCCGACCAGTTCGGCAGACACCGTACCCAAGAAATGGATCATCGCGTCGCCGCTCAGCACCGACTCGGCGGCCAGCCGGGGACCCTGCGGACCGGATTCCAGCAGACCGGGCAGGCGCGGCCCGACAAGATCAACCACCCGCCGTACGAGGCCGGCCTGCTCGTCCGGCAGCTTCGGTGACCAGAGCGGGTCGCCGTGCCGCTCACCGCCCACCTCGACCACCCACTCCCAGGACAGCCGCAGATCATGCCCGCGTTCGGCGCTCAGCGTCACGGTCAGGACCGGAGCACCCACCTGCGGCAGAATCACGGCCGGCCCGGCCGGCAGGACCTCCATCTGCCGGACCAGGCCGGGGTAGACCTCGGCGAAGAACTTCTCCTGCTGCTCACCGGGAATCTGAATCCCCGGGGCCGCCAGAGCTTTCCGAGCCGCACGCGGCAACGGACCGGCCAGCGCAGCCAGCCGCAGCACCCGTTCAGCCGGCTCCGCTGCGCCACGTCCGCGCCACGAGGCGATGCCGTGCGCCGGCTCGCCGAAGAAAAGGGTGCTCTCCAGGTCGACCGGTATTCCGTCGACCTGGAGCACGGCCTGCAGCGACAGGTCACCATCCACGTTGTCGACCTGCATGGACACCCGCGCCGGACGACTTGCCACGATCACCGGCCGGGCCTTGCTGCCGTACTCCACCAGCGGTAAGCCCGACTCCTGCGCCTCCGCCAGCAGATCCCAGATCCGTCGGGTGCCGAACTCGTCGAGGTAGATGTTCCCGCTGGCACCGCTGCTGTAATAGCGCGTGTAAGCACCGGGCAGTTTGGTGATCTCGGCAAGCAGCTGGCGGTGATGCTCCAGCTCCGGCGAGCGTCCCCCGGCGTAGCCCAGCGACTGCCAGCTGATTCCGGTACGCACCCAGCCCCTGCGACCCGGGATGACCGGGCGCATCGAGATCCGCTTCCCTGTCCTGCGCGCCTCCGGAATGTAGGCGTCCACCAGCTCGAACTGCAGGCCGATCTCCGGCTCCAAGGGCTCCGGGAGGGGCGGCGGCCCGGCCAGGTCACGCAGCCGTGCCGACAGCTGCGACTCCCATCGGGCGGCCCTCGTCCGCCGCTGCGCCGGCAGTGGTGCCGCTGCGCTCGGCGTCCGCTGGTCTTTCTTGCCTCTCTTGTCCTGCTTGTCCTGCTCGTCCTGCTCGATGGCGATCATCAGCGCGATCAGGTGTACGCAGCCGGCATCGGCACAGGTGCAGGAGCCGTTCAAGGCCGGCTCCGGCCCGGAAACGACCTCGCCGGTCACCACCCCGCCGGCCCGGACCTTACCGACCGCCAGCCCGTCCGAGCCGATCGTCGGATCGACGATCTCCCCCGCGGCCAGCACTGTTCGCGCCTGCTGGAAGGCGCGAATCCCGACCAGCTCGCTGAGAACCGCCTCCTTCGGAGACAGGAACAACTTCGCCATCGTCGCCTTTCGCCCGAGCCAAGAGGCAACTCTAGGCACATCAGAAAAGCGACGCACACTACGTACCCGTCAAGGGGAAGCCGACCAGATCTCGGCCGCTTCAGCCCGGCGCCGATGCTCGGCGTCGAGCCTGCCTACAGACGCACTGCCCGGAAACCCGAATCGGCACCGTCATGGAAGAAGATCCGCCCCTCAAGGGCACCGTCATCGGTAACCGCGGCCCAGCCCCGCCCGCTGACCTCATCACCCTCGTCACTGCCCTGCCATGAGAACTCGACGCCAGCCCGGCCGGTCCGCTCCACCGCCCGGCAGTCCAACCCACCGTCGACCGCGATGAACCGGAACTCGCCGCGGAGATCCGGGTCGATCTCGATGAAAGCCGGCCCCACCAGATCGATGTCATCGGCTTCCCACAGTTCCATCTCCACGATCCGCCACCGACCGACGAAATCCTTCGACGCACCGTCAGCCTTTCGCCTAACCATCACCGATCCTCGATTCCCATAAGCCTCATCCCAACTCGTCCACCACGCCGACAGCCTCGCTCACGACGACGCGGCGCGAGCACACCACGCTGATCTATTCCCGCGCGGCGCCTCCAGCACACGGCCCCAACACACCGTTTGACCAACTCACGCATTGCGCGGTAGTGCTGGGAGGCCGTTGACGGCGGCAACAACGGGCTCACCTTCAGCATCGAAAGTGACTCCGCATTCGGTACAACTCCGGGAGGCATCATGACTTCGGCGATCAGCGCCAGCGAGGCGCGCAAGTCACTCTTCCCGCTCATCGAACGAGTCAACGAAGACCACACCCCGATCGAGATCGTCTCCAACCGCGGCAACGCCGCTCCTCGTGAGCAAGGAAGACTGGGACTCGATCATGGAAACCAACTACCTGCTCCGCTTCCCCGCCAACGCCAAGCGCCTCATCGAGAGCGTCGAGCAGTGGCGGGCCGGCCGAGCCACCGAACGCGAGGTCGGTCCCGAGGAGTGAAGCCCAGTTGGACCGACCACGTAGCTTGATTTGTACCCGCCTCCTGCCGCCTCGGACGGCTGCACTACCAGGCGCGCTCGCCGGTAGGACGCGGCTCGGCGGCGGAGCACGTCCATGGTCAAGCCGGGGTAGAGATCGAGTTGGTCGAGAGGAAGTCGTCGGGGTGGACCGCCGCGATGCCGTAGGACTCAGGGACCGGCTCGGGGAAGTCGGCGGAAACGGTCAGGCCGCCTGGGACGAGTGCCCAGCCGGCCTGACCCTGATATCAGCATCTCGATGGCCGCCTACGCGGGCTTGGCCATCGTCCGGGCTGTCCGCTCAGGAAACTGAGGCAAGGTAATCCGCCCATTGCTGGTCGAGGCCTCTGGTGCAATTCCAGAGGATGAGCCGTGCACCCCGGGGGATGGTTTCGGCACCGCCGCCCTCGACGGCCAGGCACTTCCCGGTGGCGACGTTCTCGAACTGCGTGTAATTGCCGTTCGTGCCGACCTCGATGGGCAACCAACGCTGGTACAGGTTGGTCGCGTCGAACCACCATTGGACGACCGGCGTGCCGTTGGCGGCACTGTTGCCCTTGACGGAGAGCGCGAACTGGTTCGCGGTGCCCGCGTTCCGGATCCAGACCTGACCGGCGTAGCCCACGGGTTGCAGCTTCCACTGCTGGTCACCGACCACCCGACCGTTGACCTTCGACAGCGTCCACACCAGGGCGTCAGCTCCGGCTCCAGCGCTGACCCCACCACGGATCGCCATGAACAGCGAGTCCGAGTTGGGTGCCTCCTTGCTGACCTTGAGCGTCAGCCAGGTGTCCGCGGCCTGGGCAGCCGCTGGAGTCACCACCGCCAACGCCGTTGTGGCCATGAGTGCCGCCACGAAACCGTGAACAATACGCCGTAACTTCAAGCCTGCTCCTCAAGCGAAGATCATCTATGAAACCAAATCATTACACATCGATGCCCCCCATGGGTGTGGAATTGTCACCCAAAATCATGCATGAGCGCGCCCATCCCCGGCGAGCTGGCTGAACGACGAGCTCAGCGGGTCAGCGGCGGCAACGCCGGCCGGTCCCGCCACGCTTCGAACGGGTTGCCCAACGGCTGCAGCGTGAACCGCATGGCGTGCGCCCGGACCTGCTCTGTCGTCACGGTCCGATGCTGGTGTTCGGCCGCCCAGGACCGCACCAGCGCGAAGAACGCGTCTCGCCCATCCGCGCGCAGGGCATGCAGGGTCAGGCGCTTCGCCGGTAGACCAGCGGATCGAACATCCGGTCGACGCCCAGGTCAGCGACGTTGATGGTCACCGGCTGCGCCGCCGCCCAGGCATGCCATTAGGCGGCTTGGGCGGCCGCCGCTCGGTGCCGTTCCCCAGGTTCCTGGCGGACCCGCTGAAGAGCGTGATCGCTGGCCGCGACCGCGAGGATCTGGCCTTCCCGTCACCGGAAGGCGGAGTCCTACGCAACAACAACTTCCGGCGGCGGGCTCTTGATCGTGCGGCAACCGCGGTGGGGCTCGCCGGGCTCACCCCACACGAATTGCGACACACCGCAGCCAGTCTCGCCGTCGCGGAGGGTGCCAACGTCAAGGCCGTACAGCGCATGCTGGGCCACGCCTCGGCAGCCATGACCCTGGATGTCTGCGCGGACCTCCTCGAGGACAACCTCGATGCGGTCGCCGATCGCCTTGATCAGGCAGTGACCGACCGTGGTGCGGACTGTTTGCGGACCGATCACGCCGGGCCGGCCTGCGACGCTGTCCGGCCGCCCGCGAAAAAGCAGGCCAGAAACGTGGGCCGGACGTTGCACCATGCGAACCACGCCATCGTTCTCGGCAACCCTCTGGCCGGACGTCTGACCAGTTCAAAGCATAGAGGCCATTGCGGATGCGGCCCGTCAGGAGCCACTCGCACCAACACTCGAAGCCTTAGCGACGTAGAACATAGTGTTCTACGATTGCCGCATGGAGCGCATCGGTGTCCGAGAGTTGAACCAGAACACCAGTCAAGTGCTGGCCCGGGTCAGGGGCGGTGAAACCGTCGAAATCACGGACCGGGGGCGTCCAGTCGCCCGACTCGTGCCGGTGGGCGAGGACCGATCCGCCCTCGCAAAACTGGTAGCCGCAGGACGGGCGCTTCCCCCTGTCGGCGGCGGTCCGGTTCCTCTGCCACCGAAGTTCGGTGACGACGACATCGACGTCGCCGCGACGCTCGCCGAGATGCGCGACGAGGAGCGCTGGTGATCTATCTCGACTCCGCCGCCGTCGTCAAACTCGTCCGCCAGGAGGCACACAGCGCCGAACTCGTCGCCTGGCTCAACACCCACAGCGATGCACCCCTCGTCTCATCGGCTCTCGTGGAGGTCGAAGTGCCAAGGTCGTTGCGCCGGTCAGCCCCACAGGCACTGGTCGGCGTGCCGGCCGCAGTCGGACGGCTGTTCCGGCTGGAGATCGACAACACGATCCGCGCAACAGCGGCCGCCTTTGCCGAACCGACACTGCGCAGCCTCGACGCCATCCATCTCGCCACCGCACAGGTCCTGACCAACGAGTCCGGGTCGGAGTTGCTGGCCTTCGTCACCTACGACCGGCGACTACTCGACAGCGCCAAGGCCGCAGGGTTACCCACGGCGAGTCCCGGCCAGGAGTGAACCCCTCTCCCAACGGCCGGCAGACGGCCTTCTCCCCTGCCCGGCGGTCTCACTCGCGAGCGCGTCGCCCGGTCGGAACAGCCCTGCTCGACCTCGCGCGTCACCGCCTCGCCGCACCAGCTCCACCACCACCGGGCACCGAGAAAAGTCGGTGCCGAACGGCACCGCCAGCTTGTTCTCAATCTCATGGCGAAGAGGCCACCGAGCCGCTCACGCTCGTCGTGGCAATCCACGACCGCCTCGGTGGCCAGGGGCATCGCGTTCGGTATCACTGAGCGGATACACCCGCGCAGGACAGGTAATCGCCTGCGGCGCTTCACCAGCAACCGGCGACAGCGAACCACCGGCCAGTGGTTCGCATACAAGATTAACGTGAGCCGGACGTTGCACCATGCGAACCGCCCGATCATCGTCACCGGCTATCCACTGCCGGGACGTTTGACCAGTTCAAGAGGTATTCGGGCCAGCCCGTTAGCCTGATTTTTACCTTTCTTCAGCCGCCTCGGACGGCTGCGTAACCAGGCCCGGCGGACCAAGATGGCGTCGCACTTCAGCCGCGAATCTAGGCACGCCGGTGCGCAGGACCTCCGGCACGGTGTTCGGCGCTTGTTGGTAGGACGCGGCTTGGCTAGGGAGCACGTACATGGTCAAGCCGGGGTAGAGATCGATGCGGTCTAGGAGGAAGTCGGTGGGGGCCCCGCGGTCCGCTCTTCTCCCGCGGGCGATTCCTTCTCCGCACCGTGGAATGCCGCAGCAATTCTGAGCGCAGCAACCCGGCCTCGCCACGCAACTCCCACCAGCATCTCGTCCTTGTCCGCCACCGGCAGACCCGTCACCCAGCGCCGCAACTACTAAAAAGCGGCGGAGGGCTTCTTCTTGGCCCGCGGCCGGCTCGCCGCTGCCGTCGCGTCCAACGGATCGGGATCCAAGCGAAGGAAGTCTGCCAGGGCCCCCACAGCCTCAGCTTCACCAGTCCGGCCGGGCCCGAGGCTGCGGCTCGTCATCATCGAATTCCCAATGCTGCACGCTCAGCAGCCAGAGCAGGTACAGCAGCCGCGGATCAACTCCGCCCGGGCCGGCACGATCTCCGCGAGCCGTCCCTCCTCGCCCCACCACTCCTCGTCGCCGTCCTCATCCTTCCTACGAAGGTCGAGGATCACATGTCGGGTCGCTCAGCAGCCGGCCGGCTCACCGACATAGAACGCCTCCGCTGTCTCCGAGGCCAGCGCCGCCTCGAATAGCCGCAAATGATCCGCTGCATGCCCCCCTTCACCAGATACAGGTGCGCGTCGAAGTACCATTCGATCCATTTGGAGGATCGGCCTCCAGGTCGCCCCACACGTAGTCGTTGACGAAACTCGACGACGCCATCCGCCCCGGTACGACACCGCCCACAACTCGCCCTGCGTGGAGCGGACTTCGGGTACGCGAAGCGTGATTAAAAAAATCCACCTCATTCCCGAAATGCCATCACGCAGAATCACATACATCATGGCCACATACATCATGGCGCCCCACAGGATCTATAGCTCCAGCACGCGCTAACCAGGAACACCTTGAGCCCGAAGGCTTTACTCGATCGCACGCCAGAATCCAACGCGACACACCGAGGCTCTTGGGTATAGTTCCTCGAAGAACGACCATACTATGAGATTTTTGGATAGAACTCAGCAACCGTTATGCCCATATCGGCACCCATGCTCGCCGCTATGGTGAGGAGGTGCCATCGGCCCCAACTAACTTCATGCCGGGACAATTCGTACAACATCCGCTTATTCCTGGCGTGGCTAAGATCCGCGTCAACAAGGACGCCGTCCTCGAAGTCGAGGCTTTCGAGTCAGCCGCACAGCCCTCGGCCAGGGCATGGACCCTTCCCGCCGCGCAGTGCCGAGTCGTCACACTTCCGGTGGAAACCCGGGTGTACTGGCTTGATCAAGCGAACACAGGAGCCTGGCGGGCTGGCCGGATTGTGGGTGGGGGGCCACAGCACTACGCTGTTCGTCTGCCCAACCGCGAGTTTGATCTGAAAATCCCAGCCGACGAACTATACGTCCGTTGGAATCGGCCGGTCCAATCGCCGGTAGAAGTGCTCGCGGCGAGCGCGAACGAGTCACCGTACTTCCGGGACGCCCGGCTTCCCATGCTGTCCAGCCTGTTGGCACAACGTGCGGCCGCCGCGAATTTCTCTGCACTGATCTCGTCCGCGATCGAGATCTACCCACACCAGGTCGATACGGCCCTCACGGTGCTCACCGACCCGGTCCAGCGATACCTCCTGGCCGACGAGGTAGGCCTCGGCAAGACCATCGAGGCCGGTCTGATCATCCGCCAGCATCTGATCGACCACCCGAACGCCCGGATCGCGGTGCTCGCCCCCGACGTGTTGCGCCGGCAGTGGAGTAGCGAACTACGCACCAAGTTCTTCATCGGCGACTTCCCCAACGCCGACATCCGGATCGGGCAGCACGAAACCCCGGCCAGGTGGCGGGAGTACCACTGCTTCGACCTGGTCGTCATCGACGAGGTGCACAACCTGACCCGGTCCGGGGACCCGGCGGAACAGCCGTACCCGCAGTTGGCAGCCCTGGCGCGTTCCGTGCCCCGGCTGATCCTGTTGTCCGCGACTCCGGCCGCGGCCCGCCCGGAACTACATCTCGGGCTTCTGCACCTGCTCGATCCCATCCTGTATAAATGGTCGGATCTGGAGCAATTCCGGACCCGCTTCAATGATCGGCGGGCGCTCGCGAACGCGGTTCACGGACTCGATGCCGAATTCGAGATGCTGCTACCCGAGGTGCTCACCGAAATTGCCGCACTGATTCCCGAGGACACGACTTTCAACGGGCTCGCGGAAAATGTACGGGAATTCCTGACGGAGTTCGGTGACCTGCACGACAAGGAAGACCGGCCGCGGCTGGCCGACACCCTAGATGTGCTGCGGGCACACATTAGTGAGACTTACCGGCTGCATCGCCGAATGATCCGGCACCGCCGTGCCGACGTCCTCTCGACCCGCGACGAGGACCTGATGCCATTCGAGGTGAGCAACCGAAGCCGTCCGGCCGTCCTGGCACTGGGGGGTCAGCGCACGCTGGTGGCTCAGGAAATTCTGCTGGAATGGCAGCAACGGGTGGCCCGGTGGCTGCTGGACAACGACGCCGAGCACCGAGCGCGGGACTACGGCCAGGTGCTGGCGATCCTGGCCAGCCGAGTCGACGAACTCTCCGGCGACCTGGCCGACGCCCTCCGGTGGCGGCTCGACGGCTCACCGGCGGCAGCGAAGCGTGCCGGCCTCTCGGCGACCGAGCGAACGCTTCTCAAGGATGTCTCGGTGCTCCCGGCGGAACGGCAGACCCTGACCGCATTGACCGAGACGACGATCGGGCCTGCCCCCGTGCTCAACGAGTTGGGCCGGGTACTGAAGGGGTTTCTCCGTCCGGTCGTGTTCTGCGGTCCGGGGCAGATGGCGGACAACCTGGCCGCACTCCTGGCTCGGCGGACCAGGTGGACCGTGCTGCGCCACACCCGAAGCCGCAGTGGCGACGAGATCGCGGCCGACCTGGCAATCTGGCGCAAGGGCGAACGGTCGACGTTGCTGATCGTCGACGACAGCGGCGAGGACGGAGTCAACCTCCAGGAGGCCGACGTCGTCGTGCACCTGCGGCTGCCGTGGTCACCGAACCGGCTGGAACAGCGATTGGGCCGGATCGACCGGTTCGCGGGCTGGTCCGGCGCCGGCCGGGAGCCCGCCCCTCAGCACTGTGAGTCGGGTGGCATGCTCGACGAGTCGTTCATAGCCGCCTGGCGTGAACTGATGGTCACGGCGGTCGGCGCCTTCGATGGATCGCTGTCGGCGCTGCAGGACCGGCTGGACGAACTGCAGGAGGAGACCTGGGCGGCGGCCGTGCTCAACGGGCCCGCCGCGATCATCGCCCGTACCGATGAAGTCGTCGCGATCCTTCGCAAGGAACGCATTGAGATCGAGGCGATGGATGCCCTCGAATCGATCCACCAGGACCAGCACGGCCTGCGCGTCGCCAAGCGGATCGCCCGCCTGGAACAGGGCTGGCCGCGCCACGAACGCGCGCTGCGGACCCTCACCGAGCACAGCAGCGGTGGAGTGCGCCTGACCGTCGAGCCAGCGGCCGGACCGGTGGTCACCGTGGGATTCAACAGCCGGACCCCGCCGCTGATCTCACCGCTGATCCTGGCGGAGGCGCACCGAAGGGTTCCGAAGGACAGTCTGGTCGGCGCGTTCAATCGCAACGTCAGCCTGCAGAACACGGGTGGACGCGAGGATGGCGTCCGACTGTTCCGGATCGGCAACCCGCTGGTCGACCTGCTCGGCTCGGTCATCGCGATCGACGACCGGGGACAGGCTTCCGCGCTGTGGCGGCCTGGTCCGCGGCACGAGACGGCGTACTTCGGGTTCACGGTGGTGGTCGAGGCCGATGTGACGACGGCGTTGCGGCACATCGCGGCGGGCAACGACGCCCGGCATGCCATCCGCCGGCACGCCGACCTGCTGATGCCGCCGTACATGGAACGGGTCTGGCTCGACTCCGCCCGCGCCCGGGTCACCGACGAGGGGCAGCTCAACTGGCTGAACCAGCCGTACGACGTGCGGCGGGACATCAATCTCGGCGCCGACCGCATCGGCCCGCTACTGAACGGCTTCGGTGGCGCCGCCCGGTTCGCCGACGCGGCGCGGGCAGCCGAGACGACCGCGCGCGAGCTGGTCGCCGCCAGCGAGAGCCTGCGGGCGAGAACCACCGCGGCGTACGAGGAGAGCCACCACAAACTGGCGGTTCAGCGTGCGCAGGCGCTGGCCCGCAAGACCGCCGGCCGTTTGCTCTCCGACACCGAGAGCTATGTGACCGACGTGGAGCTCACCAACCATCTGCTCGACGGTCTACTCCGTCCGGAGATCCGGGTAGTCGCCGTGACCTGCGTCGTCGCGGGCAGTGAATGGGGGATCGAACGTGCAGCACGATGACTGGGCGACCGCGCAGGCGATCTGGCGGGCCTGGCCGGAGGCTGGCGACGTGCCGGCCGCAGGCACGTGCCTGCGGCTGCGTGACGCCCTCGCGGGGCTAACCGGCGGCGGCGCCCTCTGGGGCGACGTGGTGGCGCTGACCCGCCAGGTCCTGCTGGAGCATCAGGCACGCACCGGCGTCCGGGACTCGCTGCTGGTGCCGCGGGGACCGGGGCTGCCAGGCGAGGCCCGCTGGAAGTCGGCCCGCTGCACGGTTCTGCCTACGGCCACCGGCCTGCGGGTCAGCGCCGAGCCGTGGACGCCCGCGCTGAAGGACACCGAGACGGCCGAAGCCGAGGCGGACCTCGTCCGCGTCCATGCCAAGGGGCAGGACAGACATTGGGACCTGCCGGCCGACCCGTTCTGGATGGAGGCGCTCGATTTCGACCGGTACTCCTCGTACGGCCAGCGGGAGGCCGCCCGGACCCTGGCCACCGCGCCGCCCGGCGGCACCGTGATCGCCTGCCTGCCAACCGGACAGGGCAAGACCGAGGTGGCTTGGGCGAGCGTGCTTCCGGCGACCCGGCACGGCGGTGTCGCGGTGCTGGTGGTGCCGACCGTGGTGCTCGCCCTGGATATGGAACGGCGGCTGCGCGAGCACCTGGGCCGGACCAGTGACCAGGCTGCGGCGAACCGGCGATACGCGTACACCGGCAGCCTCGACGACGATGCCAAGGAAACGATCCGACAGGACGTCCGTACCGGGACGCAGCGCGTGGTGATCGCCGCCCCGGAAGCCTTGACGACCGGCCTGAGTCACGCCTTGGAGGCGGCAGCCACGGCCGGCCATCTGACCCACCTGATCATCGACGAGGCGCACATTGTCGAGCAGTGGGGCAACGACTTCCGGCCGGAGTTTCGGGCGATCGCCGCCAAACGCCGCTCCTGGCTGAAAGCCGCGCCGGAGGGACGACAGGTCGTGACCTTGGCGATGAGCGCGACGCTCACCGCCTCCCAGGTCCGTACGCTGGCCGAGTCGTTCGGCGGGCCCAGCCCCGTCGAACTGGTCTGGGCATCGCAGACCCGGGCCGAGCCGGTCTACTTCGTCAAGGATTTCCTCGATAGGCAGATACGCGACAATGCGGTCATGGACGCGATCGGCGCACTCCCCCGGCCGCTGATCCTCTACACCACCACGAGGCAGGACGCGGCCGAGTGGGCCCAGCGGATCCGCAACGCCGGCTTCGGCCGGGTCACCCAACTCACCGGCGACTCCAGTGAGAAGGAACGCCGCGCGGTGCTCAGCGGCTGGCGCGGCGAGGACGCCTCCGGCGAACCCGTGGCCACCCGGTACGACATCGTGGTCGGCACCTCGGCGTTCGGGCTGGGCGTGGACATGCCGAACGTCCGCGCCGTAGTACACGCCTGCCTGCCGGAGACGATCGACCGTTACTACCAGGAGGTCGGCCGAGGCGGCCGGGACGGGCAGCCGTGTGTTGCCTTCATGGCGACCACGCCGGCCGACAAGAACCTCGCCGAACGCGTCAACCGGGTGACCCTGATCGGCGACGACCTGGGCTGGATGCGGTGGCACACCATGCGGCTGAACGCCCGTCCGCTCGAGGAGGCCACGCTGGAGATCGATCTGGCCGAACTGCCCGGCTACCTCCGCGAGGAGTCCGCCCGGAACATCGAGTGGAACGTCCGCCTGCTCAACCTGATGGAGCAGGCCGGCCTGATCCGCCAGGAGGCGCCGGCCCGGCGGCGCAAGCAACCGGAGACCGAGTCGCCTTCCGATCACCAGGCCGTCCTGCGGGTGGTCACCGAACTGAAGGGAAGGCTCAACGACCCGGCGTACTTCAAACGGAAACTCGCCGCGCAGCGCCAGGTGGTGCACGAGCAGCAGCGCAGCGCGCTGCGCCAACTGACCTCGCTGCTGCGGGGCGAGCGCTGTGTCTCCGAGGTCCTCGCCGAGTATTACCGGATGGACTGGCAGGGCGGCATCCTCACGACGGCGCTCTCCTGCCGCAGTTGCCCGTACTGCCGCAGGTTCCGCGACGCCGCCGAGCCGGACGGCATGCGCCGCCGCGGCCCCAACCCGTGGCCGGACAGCGCGCACTGGCCCGGCCGGCCGGATCCGCTAGCCCGTTACCGGGGCGGAAGCCCGCTGCTGAGCATCTACTGGACCCGGCGTGAGCAACTCCGCGACCTGCTGCCCGACCTGATCGAGAAACTCGCCCGCCAGCACTGCGCGGTGGTCGGCGGGGCCGGTCTCTCCCCGACCCTGCTCCAGCAGGCACAACAGCGGGCCGCGCCCCATCCACTCGTCGTGGACAGCGACGAGAGCCTGCTCCTCTCCCACGACGGCCCGCTCCTGTGGGTCCTCGACGCCGAGGCCACGTCGCTGCCGGACACGGTGGCTGCCCGGCTCGGCGGACCGGCGCCGACCTACCTGGTCCACCCGGCGGAACTCCCCGACCCCGACCGCCCCGGAACACCGTTGCGATACATGAACACATCGATCTCGCTCGAGATCCTCTCGAAGGACCCTGCATGGTAGCGCTCATCAACGTCGAACAGTCGCTGCCGCGACCGCTCTGGGCCCTGGTCCGGCACCTGGCTGCTCAGCCCGGCCGGAAACAGTCCCTGGACAGCGCGAAGTCCCTGCTCAGCCCGCCCAGCCTCTTCAAGGAGGATACCGACACCTCGGCGATTTTCGACAAGGCCCTCCGGTTGGCGAAGGACCTGGCACTGGTCAACGAGGACGAGGGCACGCTCGTCCTCCGCCCGGAGATCGACGGTGCCGACCTGGTCGCGTTCTACGACCTGGTCAGGTGGAAGGTGCTGAACCGGGTCAGCGCCCAGGCCCTGGCCACCGACCCGTCCTTGACCGACGGCAAGGACCTGCTGCGCGCGCTCTGCTGGTTCCTCACCCGGGACAGCCAGATGGAGCCGGTCACCAAGAAGACCTTCGGCGGGGAACAGCACAAGGCACTGGACGACGGGCTGGGTAATCCACTGCGGAACGAGACACGGTGGAACCTTTTCACCTACTGGGCGCCGGCTCTCGGTTTCGCGGACCGGCCACTGCTCGGCGACGACGGCCTCGTGCCGGACGCCACCCGTGCGGTCCGCGGCGCGGTCCGGGCCGAGTGGAAACCGGGCACCCGGCTCGACGCCCTCGCCTTCGTCAACGGACTCCTCCACCGACTTCCGGTCTTTCCCGGCGGCGCCTTCAGCAAGGCGCTGGGCCTGCCCACCGGTCCGCACGGGGTGGCCGGCAGTCTTGCCTTCGCGCTGCAACGCGGACAGGAGGAGGGCTGGCTGAGGCTCACCACCGCCTCGGACGCCAGCAACGGCGTCCAGTACCTCGATCCGGCCGCTCCCGGCGGTATCGGCCTGTTCACCGATGTCGAGATTGGAGACGCCACCGATGTCTGACCTGAAAGACCGGGTCTGCTGGACGGTCTCCACCGCGGTCTCGACGCTGAGCACGGAGGCGGTCAGCCCCTCCACCGCGGTGTTCATGGCGACCCACGCGCCACTGAGCATCCGCCGCCGCGATCCACAGTTGCTGCCCGGGGCGCACGGTGTCAGCGTCAGCGAGGAGGAGGTGCTTAACGACTTCCTGAACCGCTCGCCGGGTAACGGCGCCCTGCTGATGCCGGTGATCGGCGAGTCCGGCACCGGTAAGTCACACCTCGTGCGCTGGGTCCACGAACGCACCCGGAACCAGTCGGATCGCCGACGGGTGATCATCCACATCCCCAAGGCCAGCACGAGCCTGCGGGCCCTCGTTCGCATCCTCTTGGAGCGCGAGGACATCCAGAGCGAGAAGCTCACCCAGCTCCGTAACCAGGTCGACGACCTCGCCAGCGGCATGGATCAGGAGGCGCTCCAGCGGCATCTGGTGTTCGCCCTGGCCGAGGCGGTCGCCGTGGCGGAGCCGGGCACCGATCCGAGCCGCCGGGCGCTGACCGGCTCAGGGAACCTGGCGGAAGTCCTGCAGGACGTCGCGGTGCGGCACCATCTCACGAAGAATCCCGAGTCGTTGATCCCGCGGCTCGCAGCGAGCCTGCTCAACGACCGTGGCGACGGCGAATCGGACCGGCCCACCAAGTTCACCCCCGAAGATCTGCCGCACATCGCGGACGTGAACGAGGCCGCTCAGCGGGTACGGAAGCTGCTCACCATGATGATGGGCCGTCCGCAGATGCAGACGGCAGCCGCCGAACTGATCACCGAGAACCTCTCCACCGCGGTGCAGCAGGTGTTCAAGCTCGGTGGCCGCCTGCAGGACGCCATGCTGACGATCCGGGAGGAGTACCACCGGCAGGGTAAGGAGATCGTCCTGCTGATCGAGGACTTCGCGGTCATCCAGGGTCTCCAGCGCGATCTGCTCGATGTGCTGATCGAGGCCGGCATTCGCGACGGACAGCAGGTGTACGCGCCGATCCGTACCCTGATGGCGATCACATCCGGCTACTACCGTGACCTGGCGAAGACCGTCGTCACCCGGATGGAGGCGGCCACCCCGTACGTCTACGACCTGGACGCCGACTTCAACCCTGACCACGAGGGACGGCAGCGGACCCAGAATTTCGTCGGCCGTTACCTGAACGCGGCGCGGATCGGCGCCGGCCGGCTCGAGGAGGCGGGCGTCGCCGACAGCGCCCCGGTGCCCAACGCGTGCGACGACTGCAAATTCCGCGAGTCCTGCCACGAATCGTTCGGTGTCTCGCCGAGTGGGCACGGCCTGTTCCCGTTCAACTGGACGGCGCTGCGCCGGGCCATCCGGAGCACGCCCGGGCGGGATGAGGGCGACACGTTCAACCCGCGCCGGATCATCGGCCGAGTGATCCGGCCGGTACTCGAGGACGGGGACGACCTGGCCTCCGGCCGGTTCCCGAACGCGCGGTTCCGCGAGCAGTTCCCCCCGGTCACCTCCGAGCCGCAACTGCACTCGAAGGTCCACGTCGCGCTGGAGACGGCCGACCCGGCCACCGCCGAACGACGGGCGCTCCTGCTCGAATTCTGGGGAGACGCCCCGGCCGAGGTCACGAATGTCGACTCCGGTATCCACGACGCCTTCGGGATCCCGGAACTGACCACCACCCCGCGAGTCATGGACCGGACGCCCACGGCTTCGCCTGCCAAGCCGGCACTGACGAAGGCAGCACCGGCTCCCGGCCCCGTCGATCCGAAGGCGGCCTGGCCCAGGGCGCTGCGCGAACACCTGGCCGCCGTCGAGCAGTGGGCGGCCGGGCACCAGCCGCTGACCCAGAACACCGCGGCGGAGGTCCGCCGCATCGTCAGCGCAGCGGTCTACAACCGCTGTGACTGGAGCTCCCCGCTCATGGGCGAGCCGAACGCGGACGTCAAGAAACTCGCCTGGCCGGCCAGCCGGTCCAGTGTGGTCTCGATCAGGGACGCCGCGGGAGAAGGCCACAGCGAGCACGCCCCGATCCGGTTTGAACGCGACCGGGTAACGGCGGTCTTCTTCGGCCAGTTGCTGACCCTGCAGGCGAAAGTCGACGATCCAGGTAACGAGAAGGCCCTGCCGCAGCTCGCCAAGATCGCCGAGCGGCACCAACCGGACCTCGTCAAGGCGGTCCTCCGGATCCGCGGTGGCCAGGATGATCTCCTGGTCAAGGCGCTGCGAGCCTCGCTGATCGGCGCGGCCGTGGCCGGGCATGCACGGCCGGGTATGAAAGACACGGAGTTGATGGCGGCTGCCTTCGACAACGGCGCCGCCTGGCAGTTGACCGATGCCGCCCTTCGGGTCGACACGTGGAAGACAGCCTTCACCAATCATCGGGCGGCTCGCCTGCAGCTGATCACAGAGATCCGCCAACTGCTAGGCGTGCCCCAGGGTATGGGCGCCGTCCGAATGCTCGACAGCGCGCGGGTGGTCAGGCTGGTCCGGCAGGCCGCCGACTGGTCCTGGCAGCACGTGCCGTCGGCCGAGGCGAAGTGGATCCACCCGGCGAACGCTCCGCTCGCACGCTTCGGCGAACTGGTGGAGCACCAGAACATCGCGTTCCGGGAGATCAACCAACGGCTGTCCGGGCTGCTACCGCCCGGGGTGAACCTGAAGGACACCCTGGATGCAATCGACCAGGCGTTCAAGATGGCGGGAGAGGTCGGCCTGCTCCCCGGCGGGGAGGAGTTCCGGCTGAACTTCGTCAAGCGCCTCGACGAAGCACGCGACCTTGGTTCGGAGGCCGTCGACCAGTTGCGGAACGACCTCGGCAAACTCGACAAGGCAGACGACAGCCGGTGGCAGCAGCTCGCCATCGTGACGGCTACCCGCCCTCGCGGCGCGGGCCTGAAGCCGCTGGCCGATTTCCTGACGGAGAGCGGCGCCTGGCTTGACCGAAGCCTGGCGGCCGCTGCCCTGCGCGCCGGCGGTACCGGCGACGATCTGGCCAGGCAGGTACGGGAGGTCTGCACCGAGTGGGAAAGAATCGTGGTCGAGAAGCCGGTGGGAGAGGGATCTGATGAGTAACCAGTCGGTCATGGAGAAGGCTCTGCAGTTCGCCGCCACGGCCCGTCAGATCCAGATCAGCCGCGCAGAGGAGGTGACCACCTTCGCCACCACCACCAAGATCAACCAGCTCCGGGATCAACTCGAGCAACTGCGCACCACGCTCGAGGCCGCACGCCGGCTCAACGCCGAGGGCGCGTCGATCGACCTCGGCAAGGCCGCCAACGGCCTGTCGCTCTTCCGCAAGCGCACGGCCGGAGGCGTGCCCTCCGACACGGCGCTGAACGGCGCGATCACCACCGTGTCGAACGCAGGCAAGGGCATCGGCGCCGCGGTGCAGCAGGCATGGACGAGTTGGTCCGCCGAACGGCTCGCGGAACTGCGGGTGGACCGGCTGGTCATGTTCGAGGGCGCGGAGGCCGCGGCCGCTAAGGCCTCGCTGAAGGATCTCGGGAAACTGCGTGCCGGCGAGGCCCGGGCCGCGACGATCACCCAGTTCCTCGCCGTCCACGGCCGGTTGCGCGAGCGACTCGACGAGGCCCCCGACCCCAACCCAGAACTGCTCGATCTGTTGCGACGGTTGGACGCCGGCACCACGCTCGACAAACTGACGGCCGATGACCTGCGGCTGCTCAGCGAGCACGGGCTGACCGGCACGATTGTGGTCCGGCGGAGGGCGTCGTGACCGATCTCCGGCGTCTCTACTCCGACATCCTCGACGACCTGGAGGATCTCGAACTACCGCTGCTGACGTGGGGCGTCACCAGCGGCGTGATCTCCCACGACGAAGTGATCGCCGTCATCGAGAATCGGATCTACCAGCCTGGAGTGTCTGCTCTCATGGCTGAGGACGTGCTGGCGGAGCTGCTTCAACGGGGGTTGGCGATGAAGGTGCCGGCCACCTCACCGCCCACCTACCGAACCCGACTGGCCGAGACTGTCCGGCTGACGGCTTCGCTACGCCAGATCCTCCCGTTCCGAATCAAGGATTGGTCCGGCAATTGGTGGGAGGGTGAGCCTCGGCTCGTTGCCGACTACCGCCTGCATGTCGAGCGGCGCCGCTATCCGGCCCGGAACATTCCTGTCGCCAAGGTGATCGACGAACTGCGGCCACCGGACGGTCCAGCACTCGATGCCCGGCAGCAGGCCGTGATCAAGGCCCTGCTGGGCGGGCGCGACCTGGCTCGATTCCAGGTCGAATCGAGCATCGCGATCCGCCGGGACCTCGCCCTGGGCGGGGGCCGGGCGGTCATCGTCGGAGCCGGCACCGGTAGCGGAAAGACCTTGTCATTCTATCTGCCGGCGTTGCTGGCAATGTCCGATCACGCTCAGACCCGCAGGACAGGCGTGCACACCCTGGCGCTGTATCCGCGCAACGAACTGCTGCGCGACCAACTCCGGGAGGCGGTCGCCAACACCTCGGCGATCAACTTGGCACTGGCCGAGCACGGCACGCGCGGCCTACGGATCGGTGTTTTGTACGGCGACACCGCTTACGACAACGACGACTTCCGGCTGTCCTCCGCCCAGGGCGGCCGCGGCCGCGGCTGGGCCCGGCACGGCACGGATCCCGTCTGCCCGTACCTCAAATGTCCCACTTGCCGCGGTGACCTGATCTGGGCCGAGATGGACCGCGTCGCGGTGAAGCCGCGGGAGCGGCTGCGCTGCACCGCCCCGGATTGCGCCCAGCCACCGATCGACCACCTGGTGTTGACCCGTCGGACCCTGCGAGAGAATCCTCCGGATCTGCTTTTCACGAGCACCGAGATGCTGAACCGGACCAGCACGGATCCGGGGCAGGCTCCCCTGCTCGGCTGGACCGGCGGACGGGTACCCAGGCTGGTGCTGCTCGACGAGGCGCACACCTACAGCGGCATGCACGGCGCCCAGGTCGCCCTGCTGCTGCGGCGGTGGCGTAGCGGGCTGGGCCGGCAGCAGCTGACCATCGTCGGCCTGAGCGCGACCCTGCGGGACGCGGCAGATTTTTTCAGCGACCTTACCGGCGTGGACCGACACAACGTCGACTACCTGTCGCCGCATCCCGATGACATGGAGGAGGAGGGCCGCCAGTACGCGATGGCTCTGCGGGTCGATCCGGTCTCACGGGTGAGCCCGCTGTCGACCACCATCCAGGCCGCCATGCTGCACGCCCGAGTCCTCGACCCGCGTGGCTCCGAGTGGCTCTACGGGTCGAGGGGTTTCCTTTTCACCGACGACCTCGATGTGACCAACCGTTTGTACAACGACCTCGCGGACGCCGAAGGCAACGGACCGAACGGCAACTCCTCGGTTCTGGCCGGGCTGCGCTCGAAGGATCGTGGCGCCAACGGTGCGCAATACCTCGATGGCCAGCGGTGGGACCTGGTGAACACCATCGGCCGGCAGTTGGACCCGGACAGGAAGAGGTACGGGCTGCGGGTCGGGCGGACCTCGTCGCAGGACACCGGGGTCGACCAGGA
This sequence comes from Actinoplanes sp. DH11, assembly GCF_020873875.1. Taxonomy (GTDB): domain Bacteria; phylum Actinomycetota; class Actinomycetes; order Mycobacteriales; family Micromonosporaceae; genus Actinoplanes. Next base: position 88,243 of record NZ_JAHWGU010000013.1, on the reverse strand, counting down.
CGCCGACCTGGTCGTGGCGACGGCATCGCTCGAGGTCGGTGTTGATGACGACCGGGTCGGCCTCGTGGTGCAGCACAAGGCGCCCCGGGACGCCGCCTCGTTCCTGCAGCGGCGTGGCCGCGCCGGCCGTCGGCGGCTGACCCGGCCGTGGACCGTGGTGACGCTCTCTGACTTCGGCCGGGACCGCCTCACCTACCAGGCCTACGATCAACTCTTCGATCCGGAACTGCCCGCCCGCCGATTGCCGGTCGGCAACCGTTTCGTACTGAAGATCCAGGCGGCCCAGTCCATGCTGGACTGGATCGCCCGGCGTGCCCGGTGCGACAGCCGCCGGGCGGTTACCGCCCCAGCCAAGGGCAAGGACCGCCACTGGGACGCCCAAGCCGTTATCGATCAACTGAAGTTGCTGCTGGCGGACGGGCGTATCCAGAAGGAATTGGCCGTATGGCTCCGCCGGTCCCTGGGTGTGCCAGCTGACGAGGTCACGGCACTGATGTGGGAGGCGCCCCGGTCGCTGATGCTCGGCGTAGCGCCGACGGTCCTGCGACGTCTGGAGTCGCGCTGGGCCGCCACGGAGCCCGGTGCGGAACCGAACACGCTGCTGCCGGAGTTCGTGACCCGTACCCTGTTCGACTCGCTGAACCTGCCCGAAGTGACCTTCCGGCTGCCCTTCGAGAACGCGGACGACGTGCCGATGCCGATTGAACGCGCGCTGCGGGAGGCGGTTCCGGGCCGGGCCAGCCGCCGGTTCGGCTTCCGGACCGCCTGGGACCGCACCTGGCTGCCGCTGCCCCCGGGTACCAGCAGCGACCTGGAGATCACCACGTTCACCGAGCAGTACGAGGACGAAGGACACTGGCAGCCACCCGGCCGACCGCCGATCCGGGTGCTGCGCCCGCACATCATCAAGCTGTCGCCCCCACCTCCGGACGTGAAGGACCAGTCCCAGGCCACCCCGGTGTGGGCGTCTGAGTTTGTGCCCGATCACCTCAACGAGGGTGCCGTCCCGAAACCCTCGCTGTGGGAGGACCGGGTTCGCTCGGTCGGGTTCGCCACCGGCGCGGCCGGCAACCCGGTTGAGGTGCGCCGGATGACCACCGGCGCCAACTGCAACACGATGATCGGCAAAGGGTCGTTCAGCCGGAAGGTGGAGTACCGGTACGACGACGAACCCGCGGCGCTCGGTTTCCGCATGGACGTCGACGCGATCCGGTTCACCGCCGCGGCGCTGGACCCGTCGGACGAACGCGTCGCGACCTACCTACGCTCGCCGCAGTGGCGGTTCCTGGCGTTCAAGGCCACACTGGTGGCCGACCCGAAGCTGGACGAGGCTGACGTCAACGTGTTCGCCCGCGGCTGGCTGGCCCTGGTGTACACCACTGCCTACGCCCTGTTGCGGTGCTCCGGCGGTGGCCGTGACCCCGAGGCGGCACACCGCTCGCTGACGAACGGCCGGTGGGCAGACCGGGTCGACGAGGTACTCAACGCCATCTACCGCAGCGAGGGCGGAGTCGGACCCAACCGGCTCGCCGGCGATCTACGCAACCTGGCGACCCAGAGGGTCGTGCGGGATGCTGTCGACCAGCACAGCCGACTGCTCTGGTGCGACGACATCGACGTCCAAACCGCTGATCTGGCACGCCGCGCGTACCGGGACACCGTCGCCGCCGCGATCCTGGCCGCGGCACAGCGCGCCTGCCCGGACGCGCAGGACGGCGATCTCACCGTCGATGTGATCGCTCCGGAGAGCCCGGACGGGATCGCCACGGTGTGGCTGAGCGAGACCTCGATCGGGGGCCTGGGCATCATCACCCAACTGGCGCCCTACTACCAGGAGGACCCGCGCCGGTTCTGGTCGCTGGTCGACAGCGCTCTCGCGCCCAGCGATTACGAGTACCTGCACGACACCCTCATCCAGTTGCTGCGGCACGTGGTGGACAACCCTGGTTCGGCTGCGGCCCAGCAGATCGACGTGCTACGTGACCCGCCGTCGGCGGGTGCGGCCGAGAATGCTCTGAGTGAGCTCAAGCTGGCCTGGGCTGCGATCGACGGGCATCCGCGGCAGCAGGCCGTGTCGGCACTTTCAACCCGGCTGCTCCGCAAGGGCACCGACCGCGGCACCGACCGGCTCGTGCTCGACCTGATGAGTGTGTGGGACGAGACGCAACAGCGGCTCGGCTTCGAGGTGGACGCCGCAGTCTTCGCCTATCTGGTCGGCACCGGCACCATCCCCGTGTCCGGCCTGGATTCGCGGCGGTTCGGGGCCGATCAGGTGTACAGCCTGCTCTGGCCACGCGGCGCGGACGCGCGGTCTCAGCAGCTCGTGCACTATCAGCCATTCGCCCCGGGCGCCCTGCTGGACCGATTGTTGGTGCAGGCCGCTCATGATGAGCGGCTGCCCCGGATCGACGTCACCGAGCCGGGATGGCGGGAGAGGTACATCGCGGAGATCACGTCGTCCGGCGCGGTGCGGCTCACCGCCCCGGTGGAGAAGATGGCCGCGGTGACCGCCGCGATGCGCCTGGTACCGGCCACTCCGGTCGACCACGGCGCGCTGCGGGTGTACGGCGACGTGCGTTCCCTGGATCGGGAGGCCGGGCAGATGAGCTGTGTCGTGGAGATTCGGGAGTTCGCTCAGTGACCGACGAACGTGTGGTGCGTACGAGCGCCCGGACCGGAGTCCGGGTCGACAGGCTCCTGACCACGGCACTGTTGGGGGAACTGCTGACGCCGAGCCCGCGACTATGGCTGGTGTCGCCGTGGATCGGGGACGTGCCCGCGATCGACAACCGGGCGGCGGCGTTCGATGCTGTCTTCCCCGACCCGTCCAGCCGGATCTACTCCCTCTCCGAGGTGCTGGCCGGGATCGTCCGGGCCGGTGGCCGGCTGTCGGTGGTCACCCGGCCGGCCGAGTTCAACCGGGTCTTCCTGGAACGGCTGGGACGGCAGACGGACTCGGGATCGGTCGAGGTGTTCACCACGGAAGACGTCCACGAGAAGACGTTATGCGGCGCGGAGTGGCTGATCAGCGGCTCGATGAACTTCACCTACCGGGGGATCGCCGTCAACGACGAGATGATTCACTACCGTGTCGACCAGGCGATGGCGGCACACGCGCGTGCCGACTTCGAACGCCGGTTCACCGACCGGAACGGGGCCGCGTGGTGAACCGCGACGCCTTCCTCGACGTCTTCTTCGGCACCGGCAACGAGAGCTGGCCGGGCCGGAGCCCGCAGAACACCAAAGCTGTCAGCTTCCTCGATGAGTTTCTCGACCTGTCCGCCGGACCGGGCTCCGCGGTTCCGCACGTCCTGCCACGGACGGTACGGAGCCAGACCGCGAAGTACGTGTACGTAATCCCACAGGACGTCCGGCAGGCGAACACCGTACGCGAGTGGCTCAACGCCTTCGTGGTGCCGAGCTATGCCACTTTCGTCGCCCGACCGGAGGCGTTACGGGCCGGCGATCCGATTGACGATGCCGTGGCGGCGTTCGCAGGGCACCGCCGGGTCTTCGTGCTGGAGCATCCGGCGGAGAAGGGCGCGGATCTCTGGCGCGCGCTGCGCCTGATGGTTCAGACGATCGCGCAACGCCCGGCCACGGAATGGCACGACGTCCTGCCGGTCGGCCGCTTGCTGGCCGAGTTCGAACTGGCGATGGCCGCGGGCGATCACCGGAGTACCGCCGCGCTGTTGTCCCGGCTGGAGGGGTCGGGCCTCGGCGGCATGAACATCGCCTACCTGACCGTCAAACGGCTGGCCCGGCTGGGTCAGCACGCCGAGTTGCTGCGGCTGCCGCAGTTACTCGATGTCATCGCGACCCGGCCGCCGGCGCCGGTCCGTGAGGCGATCCTGGACGCGCTGCACTCCACCCTGGTGGCCGGCCCGCTCACCGAGGCGGGTCCGGACGCGGCACGGCTGGCCCTTGCGGAACAGGCGTCGCTGGCGCCGCGGCTGGCCGACGGTCCGCTGAATGGTCTCGGTACGGAGGCGTTGACGGTCCTGGCTCTCGCCGCCGCAGGCACCGACGATGCTGCCCTGTGGCAGCGGCTACGCGCCGACCAGATCGCCTGGGCCCGGCTGTCCGAGGCGAAACTCGTCGCCGAGTACGTGGAGACGTTCCGCCCGGCGTTCCGGCCTCAGCCCGCCGAGACACCGAAGGAGATCGTCACCCGGGCCGAACCGGTCGAGAACGTCACGGGCACCACCCCGGCCGGCTGGGTCGCATTGGTCGAGGCGATCGCCGCCGACCGGGACATCCGTCTGGTGATGGCAGAGGAACGCTGGCGGGACTGGGAACCGGCCGCGGCCTCCGACCAGGTCCTCGCCGATCTGCTCAACGGCCTGGACAACGACGGGGCCGAACGTGCCTGGCAGATCGTCGGCGCGTTCGTCGAGGCCGACGGTTACCGCCGGCCGGCCAGCCGGACCGCGCGGGCCTTCCTGGCCAACGCGCTCAGCTACAGCCGGTTCGAGTTCAGCGACATGGCCGGCATCGTCGCCCTGCTGGAGATCGCGCTGCGCGGCGCCCTTTCCGCGAACGAGTACAGCGCTCTGTTGGCCGACCTCTCCGCCGAGTCGGCCCGCTGGGTGAGTGTCAACCACGCCTCGATCGTGCTGGACATGTGCGACGTCATCGCCCGGGCATCCAGCCCTGTCGAGGAGGCGCGGCAGCGAATTACCGAAGCTCTGCTCGCTCCGCTCGCCCAGAAGCGGGCGCGACTGGAGACGGACCAACTGGCCCTCGCCCGGATCATCGACGGCGAACTCGGCTTGGGCCTGCCGTGGGACGTCAACCGGGAGGCCGGGGACACCGGTTCGACCCCGGTCACGGCCCGCGAAGTGCTGCTCTATTCCCTCGACGAGGGGGCGTTGCGGCGTGCTGGCGAGGCGCTGAAACAACTGGCTCCCAGCCTGAACATCCAGTTCAGCAGTGATCATGTGGGCGGCCCCCGGTTGAAGCAGTGGGTCCGGCGGGCGGACGTCATCATCATGGCCACTCGCTGTGCCACCCACGCGGCGACCGGATTCATCCGCGCTGAGGCGCGGGCGGCGACAGTCATCCGCGAGGCGGACGGCGCCGGCTCGGCGTCGCTGCTGCGCGCGGCGAGCAGCGCTCTCTGAAGCCAACTGCGGGGTACGCGTGACGCGTACCCCGCAGTGTTTGGTTGGTCAGCGCAGCTGCGGTACGCGGTAGCGGTTCTGCAGCAGGTCCGCCACCCGCTGGATGTCCCGCGGGGTGTTCTGGATGTCGTTCCACTTGCGGACGACACCGTCCAGGAAAATCCACTCGCCCTCGGTCCAGTGGCAGTCCTCGGCCACGGTCTTGAGGTCGGCGGCGAACTCCTCGGTGCTGACGATCTCCTGACCGTTGTCCCGGACGTGGCTGATCGCGTCCATCAGGTAGCCCATGCTGATGATGCCTGCTCCGTGCATGAGGCGGGACTTGCGGGACGGCAACTTCCAGGCGTCGGGGAAGACCTGCTCCACCGCGGCCCAGAAGTTGTACAGCAACGAGAGCATCTCGCCAGTTCGCGGCAGACCGTCATCGTTGCGGTACCGGTACAGCGCGCCGTCGGAGAGGCTGTTTTCCAGCATCCGCAGCATCGAGTTGTCCTTGATGTACCCGCCGGGGTTGGTGGGTGTCTGGATCATGCGGTACAGCGGGGAGCGCAGTTCGTCGAAGTTGAGCCGCTCGAGAAGGGTGGCCGGTAGTCGCCGAACCCGCAGCGGGGTGGGAAGGGCTCCGGACGCCGCCGGCAGCAACTCGTGAATCAGGCCTTTAGGCAGCGCCTTCGTCGAGTTGACCAGAATAAACTGGGACCGCTGGTCGGAGGTCTCCCTGGTGATGAACGCGTTGACGCTGACCGGGAACCGGTCGACCCGGGCATCCCGGATGGCCGCGCAGCGCTGCTGCCCGTCCACGATGAAGCCTGGCCGCTCGTGGTCTGGACCATCGATCAGCGGGATGACCAGGGTTCCCGCCTGCACGTAACCCGGCCCATCGGCGATACCGCCCGGAGCTGGCTCAAACCGGACCCGCTCGTCGAACGCGATGACGACGGCATTGGGCAGCAGCGGGCTCGTATCGGTCTCGATGTATCGGCGGATCGCAGCCACATGGCTGAGCACCTCGGGCCGCTGATAGCCGTGCAGTTCGGTGTTCTGGTCACGACGGATCCGGGAGACCGTGGCGATTTGCGGCACCAGTTTGCCGTCGATGGCGAAGGTGAAAAGGCTGCGCCCGCGTCCCTGGTCGATCTTCAGCGTGGGGAGCCGGAGTTCGGTCACCGTACCGGTGGCGTCACGCTCGGAGGTCTCGGTCACGCGGGGTCCTTCCTCGCTTGTCGTGCGCGGAGTTGCTGTTCGAAGACGTACAGGTTGTGGAACCCACGTCGCTTGTTGCGTTCGGATCCACGGAAGATCGCGATCTCGATGCCGTGCTGCTTGCAGAGGTCGCAGGAGCAGTCTCGCCAGGGACGGGCGGTGAGTGTCTCACGGTACTGACCGCTGCGGTCGGACTTGCCGTCCCAGAGGTCGCTGTACTCCCGAAGCGCCTCCACGACGGATTCCACGTCCGTGTCGTTCTCATCGAAGCGACGGAGTTGGTCCAGCGCCTGGCGTTCCAACTCGACCGCCTTGCCCTGGCTGATCTCACCAGACCTGATGCGTGCCTTCAGCTTGGCGTTGCCGTCCACCTGCGGCACCCGCAGGGCGACATAGGTACGCGACGGCGTGTAGAAGTTGTCCCGGTCGTCCTTGAACGCCTGCCGGAACGGCGAGGTGCTATCGAAGCTGGTAACGCCGCCCTCGGCAAACTTCGGCACATCATCGCATCGGCTGACGCCGAGCAGATGGACCTCGGTACCGTCCTTGAGTACCGGCTTTACGACCGCCAGGCAGGCCAGGATGTCCCGTGACTTGAGCGGCACCATCCCGCCGAGTGCGATGTGACGGTAGCCGAGATCCTGCAGTTTCTCGACCGCCGCGGCGTACGACTCCGGACTCCAGCCCTGGGCCACTCCGTACGCGGTGAACTCGACTCCGCGCGCATCACAGCGGTCACGGAACTCCTCTGCGAGTTCGAGCGTGATCCGCTGGCGCTTCGCCCAGCCCTGGGTCTCAGCCTCTTCACTGCTAGCGGCCGGGTCGTACTGGAAGATGACGTGGTCGACGGAGATCCCGTAGTCGAACCCGCATCCGTGGTAGAAGTCGATCACCTCGTCCACCGTGTACGGCGGCTTCACCTCGGAGACATAGGAAAACGCTCCACAGTCCCCCATGATCTTGAGGGGAGTGTGGCCGTGGTCCAGCCGGAAGAACCGACGCGCGCCCTCCCGGTAGAGCCGGTGCCGCTGAGCAACGGTGTACTTGCCGGCGCTGCTGCCGACCTGGCCGTCTACGATCGCCTTGGAAACCAGCAGTCCGTCGAACGGGGCTCCGGTCAGCACCTCGTGAGCATAGAGATCGTCACGCTGCCGAACCCGGAACGGATCGTGCTCCTCGGTGACGAAGTCAAACGTAGGATCGACCTGGTCTTGGCTGTCGGGGAAAAAGAATCTCACGTCAGTTCCGCCCGGGAGTTCCGGTGGACCCGGATGAGATAGCTGGACAACTCTTGAATATGTCGATGCATGTTTTCTATCTCGTTCCAGTGCATGTTCAGTTCGTCCCACTTGCCCTCGGTCCAACGGCAGTACGGCGCGATGAGGGCAAGGTGCTGCCGAATGGTTTCGGAAGCGTTGGGACTGCGCGGATCGACCACGCCGAGGATGCGGTCCATTAGGCGGCCCATCGCACGAATGCCAGCGCCGTGCATCAACCTGCTCTTGCTCGCCGGTTTTCCCCAGGCATCCGGAAAAGTGTCCCGGACCGCCGACCAGTAGGTGAACAGTGCCTGCAGAATGCCATCGAAGTCGGTCTCGTTCCGGCTGACGTCCCGGTAGGGAAACAAGCACCCGGACGGTGAGGTGAGACTCTCGTTCAACATATTGACGACCACGGTGTCGGTGATGACCGCCTGCGGAGCCTGGTCTCGGGCCGTGGAAGCGCGCTTGATCAGCCCGTACATCGGTGAACTGGGGTCTGTGTTGAGCACATCGCACAGTGCCGCAGGCGCCTTGCGAATCGCCAACCGTGGTGGAAGCGGGCTGTCGACCTCGGGCAGCAGTTCGGTGACCAAGCCTCGTGGCAGCGGACGGGTGTTGTTGACCCGCAGGAACTGGTCACGCTGCAGGCTAACGCTGTCGGCCACGAACGCGGTCACCGGCACCGGGAAGTCACTGCGGTTGGTCCGCGACAGGGCAAGTGCACGCTGTTGGCCGTCCACGATCCAGGCAGGCTTGGGTTTCCCCTTCGTCGGCAGCGGAATCGTCAGTCGACCGGAGGTAGAGAGGCCGTCACCGGCTCCCGGCCCTCGGCTCGACTCGAATCGGCTCCGCGACGACAGCGCCAGGATTATCGGATTGGGAAACAGCGAGCCATCGGTGTTGAGGTATTCGATGATCTCAGCGACGTGGCGACGCACCTCTGGCCGTTGGTACCCGATTAGGTTGCCAGCCTCGTCCCGGCTCACCCGGGAGATCTCGGCGATCTGCAGAACCTCGTCAGCACGCAGGGCAAACATGAACATCGGGTACTTGTCGGTCTGCTCGATCCGGAGCGCCCGACGGACCAACTGCGTCGCTGAGAAGTCGGCGGTCATCCTGCCTCCGCCCGGACCTCGGCGAACAGGCCGTGGAAACGGGCCTGCTCGCAGGACTGGCCTGCTGCACGCAGACGCCGCAGCAGGCTCGTGGCCGTGCCCGGGCCGTCGCTGAGGGCCTGTCGGATGTAGTCGCGAACCTCCTGGTCCCCCAGCTTCTGCCCGGTCGGCCGGCGGCCCGGATCGGGCGGTGCGGCCTCGGCGGTCTCGCGGGCAAGCTTGCGCAGCGTGCTGAACCCCACATTGCTACCCACTGCGGTGAGTAGGTGCATGGCGGTACGGACATTGAGTGCCTGCATGCTGCCGCCGACCACCGAGCGCAGCGCAGCTGTGACCGGCACGACGAACTCGTCAAGTTCTGCGCATCGCTTAGGCGGGCCCAGGATCGCGAACTGCTCCCGGTCGGCCAAGCCAGCGGCGGCGTCCCGCAGATCGTCGCTGCATGCCCGCATGTACGACTCGGACAGCACCGCGACGATGGTGGACCGCGGGTCCTGGCGGGCCAAATCGGCGAATGACCGCGACGTATCCGCGGCCGGCCACTCCCAACGGGTCAACTGCCGCCACCACTCCCGCATCGCGGCCGGCGACGAACCAGCGGAATCGTCCATGCCGGGAGCGAACGTGGCCGCGTACGGAACGAGCTGCGCGTCGATCGGCACGAGGCCGTACCCTGCGGAGCAGACCCAGAGACGGGCGGTGCCGTCGACAGCCTGCTGGAGGGCACGGACCGCCTGCCAATGTTCTCCGCCGTAGAGGTCGATCGCGGGCATGCGCGGCGTGGCGGCGACGAGCCGTTCCGCCCACACCGAGAATCGCTTCGCCTCTGCGTGATCCCGGAGGTCTCCCAGTCGAAGGCCTTCGGGAATCGGGGCTCTTTTCCGGTTGGCGCAGGTGACGATGATGTGGACCGGCGAGGTGGCCGGTGCCACGCTGGACATCACACGTCCCCGGTAGCTGCAGTCGTCATCCAGCCTAACTGGGCATAAGCAGCGTGATTGTGAATGCTCTCGTCGTTGACAACCCGCACCCGGAAACGGGTTACCCGGGCGTCTTGCCGCAGTGTGACCGCAACTTGGCGTGCCATGTCCTCAACGAAAACCGGGTTGTCGTACCCGGCCATGGTGACGTGCCTTTCGTCGGGACGCTTCAAGAGCGCGTACACCGGCGATGACCCGGAGGCCTCCGCAACCTCAATGAGGTCGTCGAACCAGATCTGCGATCCATCCGACGGTTCTGCCACGACGGTGACGTAGCCGCGCTGGTTGTGCGCGCCTCGGTCACTAATCGCCTTGCTGCACGGGCAAACGCTGGTCACCGGGACTCGGACCTGAAGCTCCAGCGATGTATCACGGTCGCTGGAAGTGACTGAGAGGGCGCATTGATACTCGGAGAAGGACGGGGCTCCGGTCACCGGTGCCGTTCGCTCGAGAAAGTAGGCGAACGACAGCCGGACCTGCGCATTGTCGGTGCCGAGCCGGGTCCGGACGTCCTCGGCCAGGCTCTGCGCGCTCGCCCGGTCGAGTTGGTCTCGCCAGGCGTGCAGCACCTCGACGAAGCGGCTCAGGTGTGCACCCTTGACGTCCGCGCCGATGCCGACCGACATGTCCACGGTGGCGACCGTCTCACGCTTGACGCCCTGGCCGTCGGCGATCAGCAACGGGTAGCGCAGGCCCTCGATGCCGACCTCGTCCAGGGCGACGCCTCGCTCGTCCGGCAGCCCCTGCACGTCCGGCAACATCACTGCTCTCCTCGGTAAATGCAGCCGGAGGTGCAGGTCTCGCGCACCATCACGGCGGACAGCGGCAATTGGTCGATGAGCCGGTCCCAGATCCAGCGGGCGAGCACCTCACTGGTCGGGTTCTCCAGCCCCGCCACCTCGTTGAGGTAGTAATGGTCGAGTTGGGCATGCAACGGCTGGAACGCCTTTTTCAGGTCGCCGAAGTCCATCAGCCAACCGGCCTGCGGGTCGACCTCGCCGGTGACATGCAGTTGGACTCGATACGAGTGGCCGTGCAACCGGGCGCATTTGTGACCTTCCGGCACATTGGGCAGCCGGTGGGCGGCCTCAAAGGTGAACTCCCGGAATATTTCCATCACGCGATTCCAATGTACTTATGCGTCTGAAGACTCAAACGCCATTGCGGATGCTTCATGCAGTAACGGACTGCGGCCTCGGTGTTTGCTACTCGGTCCGGTCCGTCCATTGGCTGAAGCATGAAGTGCTCAAATTCCAGGTCTTCGAACATTGCGGGTTCAACGCCTACCTGCGGGAAGACTAATTTTAGATCGTGTCCGCGGGTCAGCACGACCGGTGCTCCAGCTTTCGGGCTGACGCAGATCCAATCAAGACCGGCCGGGGCCGGCTGCGTCCCGTTGGTCTCGACCGCGACCTCGAAACCGGCGTCGTGAAGGGCATGCACTGCATCGTCGTCGAGTTGCAGCAACGGCTCGCCGCCAGTGCAGACGACGTAGGGCTTGCTTCGCTCGTGCGGCTCGCCCTCCCAAGCTCGAGCAACCGCGGCGGCTAAGTCCGCCGCGGTGCGAAATCGCCCCCCACCAGGGCCGTCTGTACCGACGAAGTCCGTGTCGCAGAACTGGCAGATGGCCCGATGCCGGTCCTTCTCCCGGCCCGTCCACAGGTTGCAGCTCGTGAATCGGCAGAACACAGCCGGTCGGCCAGCATGCGAGCCCTCACCCTGCAGGGTGTAGAAAATCTCTTTGACTCGATACACCGCTGATCATTCTCCGGCTGGGGCGAGAGCCGGGTCGGTGAGACCGAGCTCAGCGAAGCCACGCCCGCGCAGCAGACACGAATCACACGTCCCACAGGCGCGGCCATCGACCGGGTCGTAGCAACTGTGCGTCAGAGAGTAGTCGACGCCCAATTCCAACCCGCGACGGATCGTCTCCGCCTTGGTCAACTTGATGAGCGGTGTGTGGATGCGGAGCCTCTGCCGGCCTTCCACCCCGGCCTTCGTGGCCAGGTTCGCCATCGTTTCGTAAGCGGCGATGAACTCCGGCCTGCAGTCGGGGTACCCGCTGTAGTCAAGCGCGTTCACACCGATGAACACATCTGAGGCATCCAGTGTCTCGGCCCACGCCAGAGCGAAGGACAGAAAGATCGTGTTACGTGCAGGCACGTACGTAACCGGAATGTCCTGGCTCAAGTCATCGACGCTTCCGTAGTGCGGCACCTCGATCCCGTCGTCTGTCAGCGCAGAACCCCCGAAGCCCCGCAGATCGATGTCGGCAATGACGTGGTTACGGACCCCGAACTGCTTCGCAACCGCACTCGCAGCGTCCAACTCGACCGTGTGACGCTGGCCGTACCGGAAACTCAGCGCATAAGGCTCATACCCGTCGTGCAGGGCCATCGCGAGCACCGTGGCGGAGTCGAGGCCGCCGCTGAGCAGGACCACCGCTTTCTGCTTCGTCTCAGACATGCCTTCATCTGCCTTCCATCGCAGAAACTGCATCACCCGACCCGACAGCCGGGCCGCAGTTTCACTCGTTCTGAACCACGCAACCCTACCGAACTTAAGCCCGTAAAAATGAGGCGGGAGACGCGACGCGCTGGAACACCGGGTGCGTATCACCGCGTCACGCTATGCAACATCGCCCAGATCGGCATCAACCCCTCTCGCTTGAGTGAACTTGCGGTGGAAACTACCGCGCGGCAGGAGGAAGCGCCTCTCTACAGTTTTTGCTCCAACCAGGTCCCCTCCCCCGAGCAATACTGCACCGCTGCTAGTCGCAGGGGGTGGCTGGAAATTTCCTTGGCCGCCTGTACGGCTTGACGATGCCTGCCAGCGATCCGTCGATGACACGGTGCCTGTGCCCAGATCACCGCGAGTCCAGCCCCGGCGTACTCACGTTGGATGTCGGCGAGCATGACCTATAAGCTGAGGATGTTCCGCCCCGGGTTTGATGGAGACATCCGAACCTGGGAGAAAATCGAGCTATGGCGGCACCGAAGAAGTACCCCGATGAACTGCGTGAGCGTGCGACCCGGTTGGCGGTCGAGGCCCGCCGGGATCCGGCGTCCGCGGTCGGGGCGATCCGGCGGATCGCCGACCAGCTCGGGATTCATCCGGAGGCGTTGCGGACGTGGGTGAAGAAAGCCGAGATCGACGCGGGTGACCGGCCGGGCACCACCAGCGGCGACGCGGAACGTCTCGCCGCTCTTGAACGGGAGAATCGTGAGCTGCGCCGGGCGAATCAGATCCTGAAGTCCGCGGCGTCTTTCTTCGCGGCGGAGCTGGACCGTCCGTCGCGATGAAGGTCGCCTTCGTCGACTCTCAACAGGAAGAACATGGTGTCCAGCCGGTCCTGCAGGCGCTCGAAGACACGCCGGCACAGATCGCACCGTCGACCTACTACGCCGCCAGGAACCGCCCGGCCTCGGCCCGTTCCCGGCGCGATGACGAGCTGACCACGCTGATCAAGCGGATCCACGCGGAAAACTACGGCGTTTACGGTGCCCGCAAGATCTGGCACGAACTGCATCGACGCGGCGTTGCGGTGGCCCGGTGCACGGTCGAGCGGCTGATGCGAGCAGCCGGGCTCCGCGGACTGCTGCGCGACAAGCCACCGCGCACGACCCGGCCGGCCGCTGAGACCGACCGGCCACGTGACCTGGTCAAACGTGACTTTACCGCGGAGCATCCGAACCAGCTGTGGGTCGCCGACCTGACCTACGTGCGCACCAGCGTCGGCTGGGTCTACGCCGCGTTCGTCCTCGACGTGTACTCCCGGCTGATCGTCGGCTGGCAGGTCGCCACGTCGCTCTACACCGATCTTGCCCTCGACGCGCTGAAGACGGCGATCTGGCGCCGCGAGAACCACAACGCTGACCTGCGCAACCTGGTCCACCACTCCGACCGGGGCGTCCAACCCGTATTCAACCGGTCGTCGCAACAACGCTGCTTTGTACTGACAGTAGCTGCTCGTTCATGGCTTCGGCGGGTGTTTGCCAGCCGAGTGTCTTACGTGGTCGGTTGTTGAGTGTTGCGGCGACCGCATCGAGGTCGTCGCGGCTCCAGCGGGCCAGGTCGGTGCCTTTCGGGAAGTACTGGCGCAGCAGGCCGTTGGTGTTCCCGTTGGTGCCGCGTTGCCACGGGCTGTGCGGGTCCGCAAAGTAGACCCGCACGCCGGTGTCGATGGTCAGCTGGGCGTGTTGCGCGAGTTCCTTCCCGCGGTCCCAGGTCAGCGTCTGGCGCAGTTGATCCGGCAGCATGGTGATCGTTGTGGTGATCGCGTCGCGGACAGCTGCGGCGCCCCGGCCGGCCAGCGCCGGGCCGTTGTGCACGCGCAGTTCGGCGCCGAAGCCCTCCATGCGAGGCAGGTGCAGCAGCATCGTTTAGCGGGTCGTGCGTTCTACAAGGGTGCCGATCGCGGATCGGTCGAGTCCGATGATGAGGTCGCCTTCCCAATGGCCAGGCACAGCGCGATCCGCTGCCTCGGCGGGCCGTTCCGTGATTATCACCTCGGGGGTGACCATGCCGTCGCGAGGCTGCCGGGCCCTGGCGCGTGGCACCCGCAGGGCGCGCCCGGTCCGCAGGCAGGCGACCAGCTCGCGCTTCAACGCGCCCCGGCCCTGGATGAACAGCGCCTGGTAGATCGCTTCGTGCGAGATGCGCATGTCCTCATCATCGGGGAAGTCGATGCGCAGCCGGCGCGCGATCTGCTCCGGACTCCACGCGCTGACCCAGCGACGGTCCTGGCGTCGCGGCTTGTTGCGTCCCTTCCACGGCGCCGCGGCCGGGCCGGGCACCGGTGTTCCATCGGCGCGGCGGACGTGACCAGAGAGACGTTCCTGCACGTATTCGCGCAGCCATTCGTTCGTGACCAGCTTTGACGCCTTCGGGCGTCGCGCGAGCAGGTCGGCCTTCCACTGCGCCACCGACGCGCGATAGTCGAGCTCGCCGCCGCGGGTCGCCGCGTTGCGGCGCAGTTCCCGCGAGATCGTCGACGGATCCCGGCCTACTGCGCGGGCTATCTCACGGATGCCGAGGCCCTGACCGTTGAGCACGGCGATCTCTTCGCGCTCGGCGAACGACAGGTACCGGCCGGTGACCGGCGCGACCATGAATAGCGGCATACCGCCACGTTGCCGGAACCATCGGGCACCTGCTGCTTGTGACACGTCGACCGCGTTAGCAGCATCTTCGCAGGGCAGACCCTTCCGGATCTCACGCCAGAACAGCCGCTCGACTTCGCGTCGCAGTGCCGGTGCCCCCGGCGACTTCATCGCCGCTCTGCCCGTCAATGTCTTCATCCACCCTGCAGGCCGACCCGTCAACACTCCCATACCCCGAGTGTTGCGACGACCGGTTGAACTCACCCAATACCGAGCGATCCGCTACAGCCAGCGACTTGCCGAGGCCGGCGCCGTCGCCTTGGTGGGCTCGAAGGGCGATTCCTACGACAACGCGATGGCCGAAGCGTTCAACTCCCTGTTCAAAGCCGAACTCGTCCGCAACCGAGGTCCATGGCGCGGACTCGACGACCTTGAAATGGCCACCGTCGAGTACATCGACTGGTACAACAACCGACGCCTGCACGGCGAACTCGGACACGTCCCACCCGCCGAACACGAAGCCCTGCACGCGATGACCCACCCGGTCACCGCACCTCTGAAAAACAGCTAACCAACTCCATCAAACCCGGGGCTTGACATGGAGCTCGCCGAGGTCTGGGGCGGGAAATACCCGGTGATCGTCAGGCTCTGGGAGAACCCCTGGGCCGAGTTCGTGCCGTTCCTGGCCTTCGACGCCGAGATCCGCAGGGTCGTCTGCTCGACGAATGCGACCGAGAGCGTGAACGCCCGCATCCGCCGGGCCGTCCGGCCCGCGGGCACTTCCCGAACGACAGGCCGCCCTGAAATGCGTCTACCTCGCCGTGATGGCCCTGGACCCGACCGGCACCGCCAGCGCCGCTGGACCATGCGCTGGAAACCAGCCCTAAACGCCTTCGACCTCGCCTTCGAAGGACGCCTCACCGCAGGCCGTAACTGACCTTCAACAAATCGAGTCACACCGTTTTCCCGCCCGGAGTCGACGGTCAGCGCATCACCGGCCGCGTCCACCACCCGGAGCCTGTTCTCGCAGCTCATCCCCGCCGCAGGTCTTGATCTGAAGGTCGGCGAGCAGGCCGGTGACGAACCCAGCGGCCGACCGGCGAGGCTCGACCCGGCAGAACCGGCCGGCGAACGACTCGACCACCAGGTCGATGGTTCGTCGCCACTGGGCAGGCTCTACGCTGTGGCCCTGGGCCACCGCAAGGTCTGATGTTGTGTCCACAACGCACAGACGATCATGCCGTGGCCGTCCTCGTTCCCGCGGGATCCGAGGTCACCTCACGAACGGCGGCTGCCGCACTAGGTGCGAAACGCAGCGTCAGAACGCCGCAGGCAGCACGTTGACGTAATGCTGGACGTCGTCGCAGTGACAGGCCGAAGTACGTGCCCTTCGGGACACTGTCACGGTGGACCGGCCCAAAGGAAGAGGCCACCCACGCCACATGGCGGCCGCCCACCGAACCGACCCGCGAAGCGCGACCACCGCACCGCGGGGTCTGGGGGTCGCCCCCAGGCAGACAAGAGTGGGGCGGGCGGGACTCGAACCCGCGACCGAGGGATTATGAGTCCCCTGCTCTAACCCACTGAGCTACCGCCCCTTACCGGCGGCGATCCTATCCCGTGCCCGGCTCGGAAGACTAGCGATCTATCAGCGCACCAGGGATTTCGGCAGGAGAATGATCTGGCGGGCCGGGTCGACGACCATGTCCGGGGGTTGCAGGTCTTCTATGCGTGGTTGGTCGTCGTCGCCCACGCTCGGCTCTTCGGGGCCGTCCTGTGTGGTGAATTCGGCGTAATTTTCCGGGTTGAAGTCGCTCATGATGTCACCCCCGTTCGAGCGCCGAGGGAGGCGAGGACCGCGCCGGCCGTGCGCCAGCCGCCGGCGAGGGCGCCTTGGCTGGAGGGACTGTCGCGATGATCACCTGCGACGAAGAGGCCGTCGCCGAGGGCTACCGGTTTGCGCAGGCGGCTCTGTGGGGTGCGGGCGGCGGGCAGGGCGTGCGGCATGCTGATGACTTCGAGCATCTCCCAGTCGTCGGTGGGTGCGCCGTAGATGCGGGACAACTCCACCCGGATCACCGTCTCCGAGGCGGGCGAGGGTGCGGAGACGCCGACGACGTTGGCTGCGATGAGGCTCATGCCGCCGGGCGCGTACTCGGGGGCCGCGTTGCTCATCACCACCGTGTTCGCGATGATTTCGCGCCGGTCGCCGTCGAGAAGAATGATCGGCTCGTCGATGGGTGCTTGCGGCGCGCCGAAGTAGAACGTGGTGATCCCGTGCACGTCGGGTCGCGGCAGGCGGTTCGGCAGCAGTTCGGCCGCGGAGACGGGGTCGGTGGCGACGATGACGGCCCGGCAGTGGATTTCGCCGCCTTCGGTGACGACGAGGCCGGGTCCGATGGAGAGGGTGCGCGCGCCGATCAGGAGTTGCGGGAAGGGCAGCGGGCCGGCGATGGCGGCGGGCAGGGCGGCCATCCCGGCGGCGGGTACCCCGATCCGGCCTCGGGTGAAGGAGCGCAACACCATCGCGGCGACGTGGCTGGAGGTGTCGAGGGAGCGGTCGGCGAACACGCCGGAGAAGAACGGCCGCAGCACCTCCTCGATCATCCGGTGGGAGAGGCCGGCGCGCCGCAGCATCTCCTGGGTGGTGGTTTCCGGCATGTCGAGGAGCTTGCCGACGGGCAGGGTGGCGCACCGGGTGGCGAGGGCGGCGAACTTGAGCCGGTCGGCGAAGGTGCCGGCGCCGGAGAGCAGCGTCTGCGGGGTGGTGAGGGGCTGGCGCAGCGGGTTTTCCAGCCGGTGCAGGTTGCCGCAGCGGCGCACCAGCACGCCGGATGTGAAGTACCGCATGTCCAGCGCGTCCACGTCGACGAGCGCGGCGAGCCGCGGGTAGGCGGTGTTGATCGTCTGGAAGCCGCGGTCCAGGTGCCAGCCGTTGATCACGTCGGTGGCGACGCGCCCGCCGATGCGGTCGGAGGCCTCCACGAGCAGCCATTCCACGCCGGCACGGTCGAGTCTGCGGGCAGCCGCCAGCCCGGCGAGCCCGCCGCCGACGATGACGACGTCCACCTCTACCGGCTGCGACATAACCACCTCACATGCTGCATTCAAGACGGAACTCAGCGTAACCGGGCACGCCCGGCCGGGGAGGCGAAAGCCAGCGGAGGCGCAGGCCCGGGACGGCGCAAGCTCAGGAAGGCGCAGGCCGGCAGGGGCGACGAACCAGGGCG
Organism: Actinoplanes sp. DH11; assembly: GCF_020873875.1. GTDB lineage: Bacteria > Actinomycetota > Actinomycetes > Mycobacteriales > Micromonosporaceae > Actinoplanes. Next base: position 70,228 of record NZ_JAHWGU010000013.1, on the reverse strand, counting down.
AGGGCAAGCCCGAAGATCAAACGGGAGTACGGGCGACCCGTACCCCATGGCCCGGAGGAGGGCGATCGCCGTCCCGCCCCCACAGGCCTGTCGGACACACGACACCGCGATCGACCCGGCCGGCCCCGGACAGCAGAAGACCCGGACAGCCGAAGACGGACAGCCGAAGACCCCGGACAGCAGAAAACCCCAGGCACGTGGCCTGGGGTTGTGTTTGGCTCCCCGAATTGGACTCGAACCAATAACCTGCCGGTTAACAGCCGGCTGCTCTGCCAATTGAGCTATCGGGGACTGCTCAGTTCCTGCACCGCCCGGTTTCCCTGGCGACGGAGAACAGACTACATGACCATCCGGGGTACTCAGCAACGGGGATACCCACCGACGGGTGGGTGTCGGTCCGACATCCGAGAAACCCGGAGAACGGGAGTATCGCCCCGACAGGATGGGTATGCACCCCGGCAGACGCACGGGCGTCATCAACGGAAGGAGCCGCCACCATGCGCGGAAAGCTGTTGTTCCTCACCGGTCTCGGCGCGGGCTTCGTCCTGGGCAGCCGTGCCGGCCGGGAGAAGTACGAGGAGATCCGGGCCAACGCCCAGAAGATCTGGGAGAACCCCACGGTCCAGGAGGCCGCCGGCGTCGCCCAGGCGCAGGCCAACAAGCTCTACACCGAGGGCAAGGACAAGATCCAGTCGTCCAAGCTCGGTGAGAAGCTGAACACCGGCACGACCGGCACCACGTCCAGCACGGACACCACGGACGAGCTGCTCGCGCCCAGCGACTCGCTCGCCGGCTCGAAGAGCAGCACCAGCACCAGCACCGGCAGCACGGGCACCACGTACTGATTCCGGTTCGTCGCAGGGCCGCCCCACACCTGGCGTGGGGCGGCCCTGCGACGTCTCCGGTCAGCCCGGCGAAGGGCCCGTAAGAAGGGTCAGCGGGTGGAGAAGGCGGCGTCGAACGCGGCCGACGGCGCGTCGAAGGCCAGCCCTCGCACGAACTTCAGCGCCTCGGGGGCGCCGACCAGCCGGTCCATCCCGGCGTCCTCCCACTCGATCGAGAGCGGACCGTCGTACCCGATGCTGTTCAGCGCGCGGAAGCAGTCCTCCCAGGGCACGTCGCCGTGCCCGGTGGAGACGAAGTCCCATCCGCGCCGCAGGTCGGCCCAGGGCAGGTGCGAGCTGAGCCGCCCGCGCCGCCCGTCACCGGTGCGGACCTTCGCGTCCTTGCAGTCCACGTGGTAGATCCGGTCCCGGAACTCGAGGATGAAGTTCACCGGGTCCAGGTCCTGCCAGACGAAGTGTGACGGGTCCCAGTTGAGCCCGAACGCCGGCCGGTTGCCGATCGCCTCCAGCGCCTGCCGGGTGGTCCAGTAGTCGTACGCGATCTCGCTGGGGTGCACCTCGTGCGCGAACCGGACGCCGACCTCGTCGAAGACGTCGAGGATCGGGTTCCACCGGTCGGCGAAGTCCGCGTAACCCCGCTCGATCATCGAGGCCGGCACCGGCGGGAACATCGCCACGGTGTGCCAGATGGACGAGCCGGTGAAGCCGACGACCGTGTTCACGCCGAAGCGTGCCGCCGCCCGAGCGGTGTCCTTCATCCGCTCGGCCGCGCGCTGCCGTACGCCTTCGGGGTCGCCGTCGCCCCAGATGTCCGCCGGCACGATGTCCTGGTGCCGCTCGTCGATCGGATGGTCGCAGACCGCCTGCCCGACCAGATGGTTGGAGATCGTCCAGCACTTCAGGTTGTGCTTGGCGAGTTGCTCGTGCTTGCGGTCGAGATATCCGTCCTCGTTGAGCGCGCGGTCGACCTCGAAGTGGTCGCCCCAGCAGGCGATCTCCAGCCCGTCGTAACCCCACTCCGACGCGAGCCGGCAGACCTCCTCGAACGGCAGGTCGGCCCACTGACCGGTGAAGAGCGTGATGGGTCGTGCCATGGTCCCTCCCTCGTTGCTGCGGTGGCGGGCCGGTGAGGGAGAACCGGCCCCGGGGGCGGCACCACGCCGGGCGAGGCGGGATGTGGCCGGCGGGTTTGCGCCTCCCGCCGGGCCCGCACGTCGCGGCGACGGCCCCACGTGGACTCTACGGCGGGGCGAGCGGCCCGCGAAAGACCGAGATCGCGATCAGGGCGCGGTGCAGGGCTGGTGTTCCGGCGCGAGGCCGAGGGCGGTCAGCTCCCGCAGGATGTACGGCAGGTCGGCCGCACCGCCGGGGGTGTCGACGTCCACGTACTCGGTGCGGGCGGTGTCGGCGGCCAGCAGGTGACGCAGGACGGGCTGCCAGCCGGACGCGGGGTCGGTGATCCGGGCGGTGATGACGGAGAGACCCGCGTCGGTGAGCCGGTCGATGCCCTCCGCCGGCTCCGGCCAGTCGCGCACCACGGTGGCGAGGTCGAGGCAGATGCCGAGGCGGTCCTTGTCGACCCGGGTGAGTGCGGTGACGATCTGGTCCGGGCTGTCCAGCACCCGGCCGGGGCCGGGCTGGAACCCGCACCGGACCGCCCGGCCGACCCGCCAGGCGAGGTCGGCGAGGCCGCCGGAGAGCCGGGACAGGTGGCGGGCGGCGGCTTTCTGCCGTTCCTCGGGCCAGGTGTCGGCCCGGCCCAGCCCGCAGGTCGCGATCGCGCCGCGGACCTCCTCGGCGGGCAGCAGGTCGACCAGGATCCGGGCCAGGGCGAGCGTGTGGCGGACCCGGGAGATTTCGCTCCAGTCGGCCGGGTTCTCGTCGCCGCCGCCCTCGGCGTCGGGCACTCCGCTCAGCGTGACGACCTCAAGCCTTCTGGCGTCGAGTTCGGCACGCAGCCGGGTGCGGGCGCGCCCGTCGTCGGCGAGGGCGGCGGCGAGCGGGTACGGCAGTCGCAGCGCCACGCCGAGGACGCCGGTGCCGCAGTGGGAACGCAGGTCGGCGGCGGCCGCCTCGAGCCGTTCCAGCCCGGCCGACGGCGTTTCCGCGTCGACTAGGCTGACACCGCAGCTGAGGTGCACGGTCCGGCCGGAGGGATGGCGCAGCCGCATCAATTTCCTCCCCGGACGAGCTTTCCCGTGCAGGTGCACGTGCATCCGCTCGTGCTAACGCCTCCAGTATGGACCATCCGGAGACCTGCCTCGGATCGACCACTGCCGTGCCGCAGGTCTGTCATCGCCGCCTCCATCCGTGGAATGCATGTCCTCGGATACGAGACTGCGTCGCATGACGGATCACCGGCGCACCCGCCGTGCGACATGCTGAGCGGCGGCAACATGATCTGAAGCGGCCTGTGCAATTGACTGACGCCAATGATTATGGCGGGGGTGACCAGCGAGTAGGTTTCGCAATCAGCACCGGGAAGGGCGAAGTCGGACAGTCGTAGTGTTCAGACTGTGCACAAACGGACATGCACTGGGCGCCTGCCCGTGCGTTCGCCACGTGCCTCGGCACGCCGGTACGGATGCACGGGTCACCCCGTGCATCCGCACTCACCCGCCGCGGCCGACCGGCGTGGGGCGCAACCACGCCGTCCCTCGCCGACCCCGGCGGGACGCTCCCGGCAGGGCAGACCCGAACCGGCACATCGATGTCGCTGTCCGGCTCGAACCGGAAAATTTCGCAATCCGGCCCGTCCGAAGACCGGGTCCGGCCCGAGGCCGGCCCGGAAACCGCCGGCCGGGCTCAAGCCGGCCGGCGAAAACCGCCGGTCCCGCTCAAGCCGGCGCCAGGACCGACTCCACGTCGGCCCAGGTGCCCGCCGCGGCGGACCGTTCGACCGCGTCCAGGACGAGCTGCACGCGCAGCGCGTCGGCGAACGAGGGCGCCGGCTCCCGGCCGGTCGCGATGTCCTCGATCAGGTCACGGACCTCGTGGGTGAAGGAGTGCTCGTACCCGATGCCGTGACCCGGCGGCCACCACGCACCCATGTAGGGATGCTCGGGCTCGGTCACCAGGATCCGGCTGAAGCCCTGTTCGGCGGCCGGCCGGGTGGCGTCGTAGAACTCCAGCTCGTTCATCCGCTCGAAGTCGAAAGCGAGCGAGCCGAGCGCGCCGTTGAGCTCGACCCGCAACGCGTTCTTGCGGCCGGTCGCGAACCGGGTCGCCTCGTACGTGGCGACCGCTCCCCCGTCCAGCCGGGCCAGGAACAGGGCGGCGTCGTCGACCGTCACGTCGCCGAGCACCGTCCCGTTCGCGGACGCGGCCAGGCCGGCCGACGCCGACGGCAGCGGGCGCTTGCGCACGAACGTCTCGGTCAGCGCCGACACCGAACTGATCGACTGGCCGGTGACGAACTGGGTCAGGTCGACGATGTGCGCGCCGATGTCACCCAGCGCCCCCGACCCGGCGATCTCCCGGCGCAGTCGCCACACCAGCGGGAACTCCGGGTCGACGATCCAGTCCTGGAGGTACTGCGCGCGGACGTGCCGGACGGCGCCGATCCGGCCGGCGGCCACCATGTCCCGCATCAGCGCGACAGCGGGCACCCGCCGGTAGTTGTAGGCGCACATCGCCCGTACACCCCGGGTCTGGGCGTGGGCGGCGGCCGCAGCCATCTCCCGCGCCTCAGCCACCGAGTTGGCCAGGGGTTTCTCGCAGAGGACGTGCTTGCCGGCGGCAAGCGCGGCAAGCGCGATCTCGGCGTGCGTGTCCCCCGGCGTGCAGATGTCGATCAGATCGATCTCGTCGCTCTCCACCAGCGCCCGCCAGTCGGTGGTGTGACCGGCCCAGCCCAGCCGCTCGGCGGCCTGGGCCACCTGGTCGGCGGAGCGGCCGCACACCATCGACATCCGCGCGCGCAACGGCAGGTCGAACGCGTGGTTGACGGTACGCCAGGCCTGCGAGTGCGCGGCCCCCATGAACGCGTAGCCGACCATGCCGACTCGCAGGTCCTGCGACATGTTGCCCCCTCTTAGAACCCGAGCTTGGCGTACTGTGCGGCGTTCTCCTTGGTGATCGTCTCGGAAGCGAGCGTGATCTCCTTGGGAACCTGCAGTTCCACCAGGTCACTCATGCCCTTGCCCTGAGCGATCAACCGGGCCAGTGAGATGGCCGAGGAGGCCATCGACGGGCTGTAGGTGACCGTCGCCTTGAGCACGCTGTCGTCCGCGGTGATCGCGTCGATCGCGGACTTGGCGCCGGCGCCGCCGACCATGAAGAACTCGTCGCGGTTCGCCTGCTTGATCGCGGCGAGCACACCGACGCCCTGGTCGTCGTCGTGGTTCCAGAGCGCGTCCATCCGCGGCAGCGCCTGGAGCAGGTCGGTCGCCGCCTTCTGGCCGCCGTCGATGGTGAAGTCGGCGGGCCGGCGGTTGGTGACCTTGAAGCCGTAGACGGCGAGCGCGTCGTTGAAGCCCTTCGTGCGCTCCTGGGTGAGCTCCAGCGAGTCGATGCCGGGGATCTCCCCGATGATCGGGTTGCTGACGCCCTTGGCCTTGAGCTGTTCACCGATGTACGAACCGGCGGCCAGCCCCATGCCGTAGTTGTCACCCTTGATCTGGAGCCGGTAGGCGTCCTGCGACGGGAACGCCCGGTCCAGGTTGACGACCGGGATGCCGGCGCGCATCGCCTCCTCGGCGGCCGCGTTCAGCTCCTTGCCGTCGTGCGGCAGCATCACGATGATCGTGGGCTTCTCGGCGATCATCGTGGAGATCGCCGCGCGCTGGGCGGCAGCGTCCGAGCCGGCCTCGGTGACCTTGAGTTCGACGTCGGAGTACTGCCCGGCCTGGGCCTTGGCGTTGTTGGTGATGGCGGCGATCCAGCCGTGGTCGGCTGCCGGAGCGGTGAAGCCGATCACCACCTTGTCGCCGGGTGCGGCGTTCTCGTTGCCGCTGTTCGTGTTGACCTGGGCCTGATTTCCGGTGTCATTGCTGGTGCAGGCGGTGAGCAGGACGCCGGTGCCGACGGCAGCGCCGCCGAACAGAATGCGCCTACGGGACAATGCGGACATTATTGCTCCCGTCTCGGTAATTCATCGTTTGAACAGTTGCGTGAGCGATTGATAACGGAACTGCTGGACCAAGACGGCGGCGACGATGATGCCGCCCTTGACCATGTTCTGGACCTCGGTGGAGAGGTTGTTGATGGCGAACAGGTTGGTGATGGTGGAGAACACCAGCACCCCGAAGAGGGCGCCGATGATGGTGCCCCGGCCGCCGCTGAGCAGCGTGCCGCCGATGATGGCCGCGGCGATCGCGTCGAGCTCGTACAGGTTCGCCATCGCGGCCTGGGCGCTCGTCGCCTGCGAGGTCAGCATGATCGCGGCAATACCGCAGCAGAGACCGGAGAGCATGTAGAGCAGCAGCGTCTGCCGCTTCACGTTGATGCCGGCGAGCCGGGCGGCCTCCGGGTTGCCGCCGACCGCGACCGTGCGGCGGCCGAACGTCGTGCGGTTCAGCAGCACCCAACCCGCCGCCACCACGAGACCCAACATGATCACAAGCAGCGGGATGCCGAGGATCTTGGTGGTGGCGATCCCGTTGATCACCGAGCTCTCGGAGATCTGGGTCTGCTTGCCGGAGATCTGCGCGGCGAGACCGCGGGCGGCGACCAGCATGGCAAGCGTCGCGATGAACGGGACGAGTTTTCCGTACGCGATGAGGACCCCGTTGACCAGTCCCACCCCGACACCGACGACCAGCGCCGTGAAGATCATGCCGGCGGCACCGAAGGCCTGCGTCGCGACAGTGGTCGACCAGACCGCGGCGAGCGCGATGATCGCCCCCACCGACAGGTCGATGCCACCACCGATGATCACGAAGGTCATCCCGACCGTGACCACACCGATCGCGGACGCCTGCTGAAGGATCGTCAGGACGTTGTTCCGCACCCACGTCGCATCGCCGTACAGCTCCGGCCTGGTGATGATCCCGATGATCACGAGGATCACCAGCACGGCGACCAGGCCCAGGTTGCGCACGATGCCTTCGTCCAGACGCCGGCGCTCATGGCCGGTACGCGTCTCGGCTGCGCGCGCCGTCTCAGTGGCCATGCCGCGCTCCCCTCGCAAGCAAACTCACGCCGGTTCCCCTTCAAGAAGCGACCCCGCCATCACGAGGTTCAGAACGGTGTCCTCATCGATCTCGCCGGCCGGCGCCTCATGGATGAGCCGGCCCTCCCGCATCACCAGCACCCGGTCGGCGAGACCGAGCACCTCGGGCACCTCGCTGGAGACCAGCAGCACCCCCACGCCGTTCGCGGCCAAGCCGCGGATGACCTGGTAGAGCTCGGCCCGGGCGCCCACGTCGACACCCCGGGTCGGTTCGTCGAGCAACAGCAGCCGGGTGCCGCCGAGCAGCCAGCGGCCGACCACGACCTTCTGCTGGTTGCCGCCGGACAGCGTCCGGATCGGACGGTTCACGTCCCCCTTCGGGCGCAGCTCCAGCGACTCCGCGGTCCGCTCGGCCGCCGCCCGTTCCCCGCTCACGTCGGTGAAGCCCACCTTCGCGAACCGGGAGAACGAGGCGAGCGTCATGTTCTTGTAGATCGGCTCGTCGAGCAGCAGCGCCTGGCTCTTGCGCTCCTCCGGGGCCATCCCCATGCCGGCCCGGACCGCGGCGCCGACGCCACGCACCGCCTTGCCCTCGACCGTGACCGTGCCGGACTCCGCCCGGCGGGCGCCGAAGATCGTCTCCAGCAGTTCCGAGCGCCCCGAACCGACCAGCCCGGCCACCCCGACGATCTCGCCGGGCCGCACGCTCAGGCTCACCTCGGCGAACTCACCGTGCCGGGTCAGGTTCTCCACCACCAGCAGCGGATCCTTGCCCGGCTCACCACTGCGGGGCGGGAAGACGTACTCGATGGAGCGGCCCGTCATCCGGCCCACCAGATCGCGGGTCGGGGTGGTCCGCGCCGGCAGGTTCGCCGCGGTGGTCCGGCCGTCCTTCAGCACCGTCACCCGGTCACCGATCTCCCGGATCTCGTCGAGCCGGTGCGAGATGTAGATGACCGCGATCCCGTTCGCCGTCAGCTCCCGGATGATCCGGAACAGGTTGTCCACCTCGTCGTGGGCCAGCACCGCGCTCGGCTCGTCCATCACGATCAGGCGGGCGTCGTGGGAGAGCGCGCGGGCCATGCTCACCACCTGCTTGGCGGCGGCCGGCAGGGTGCGGACCATCCGGCGCGGCGAGATCTCGGCGTGGCCGAGCCGGGCCAGAATCTCTTTGGTACGGGACGCGGTGACCCGTCGGCGGGTGAAGCCGAGAAGGCTCGGCTCGTGCCCGAGGAACGCGTTCTCCGCCACCGACAGGTCGTCGACCAGGTCCAGTTCCTGATAGATGGTGGCGATCCCGGCCCGCATCGCGGCCTGCGGCGTGGCCGGGGCGAACTGCTCCCCCAGCCAGGTCACCTCACCGGCGTCGGCGTGGTGCACACCGGCCAGCACCTTGATCAGGGTGGATTTGCCGGCGCCGTTCTGGCCGAGCAGACAGTGGACCTCACCGGCGCGGACGTCGAGTTGGACGCCGTCGAGGGCGCGTACGCCGGGGAAGACCTTGACCACGTCGCGGAGCCGGAGCACCACGTCGCCGTCCCCCTGCCCGTCGTCTCCCATCTCCACCGGCCGGGCGCCGTCCGCCGGGCGGACCTCCGCCGGGCGGACCTCCGCCGAGCCGGTCTCCGCCAAGCCGGTCTCCGCCAAGCCGGTCTCCGCCGAGCGGGCCTCCGCCGGGCCGGTCTCCGGCGAGCGGGTTCCCTCCGGGCGGGTTTCCTCCGGGTCGGTCTCCGGCGAGCAGGTTCCCTCCGGGCGGGTTTCCTCCGGGCCGGTCATGACGCCTGCTCGAAGACGGCGTCGCTGGCCAGCACCGCGGCGCCGGTCACCCCGGCCCGGTTGCCCAGTTCGGAGAGGACCACCGGCAGGTTGCCGGTGGCGAGCGGGAGGGACCGGCGGTAGACCACGCTGCGGATCTCGGCGAGCAGCACATGACCGAGCTGCGCCAGCCCGCCCCCGATGACGATCATCGACGGGTTGGCGAACGAGACGAGGGTGGCAAGCACGCTGCCCACCCGGCGGCCGCCGTCGCGGATCAGCCGGATGCAGGTGATGTCACCCTCGGCCGCGCCGTCCGCGACGTCCCGCGCGGTGACCGTGGCCTTGCGGCCGTCACCGAGCCGCGCGGCCAGCGCCGGCGACTCCCCCGACCGGGCCGCGGCCAGGGCGTCCCGGGCCAGTGCCGCACCGCCGAAGAGGGCCTCCAGACACCCGGTGTTGCCGCAGGTGCAGACCGGGCCGTTCGTCTCGACCTGGATGTGCCCGATGTCGCCGGCACAACCGTCCACCCCGCGGAACACGCCACCGGCCAGGTGGATGCCGCAGCCGACGCCCGTGCCGATCTTGACGAACAGGAAGTCGTCGACCGAGTGGGCGACCCCACCGTGCCGCTCCCCGATCGCCATGATGTTGACGTCGTTGTCGACCACGGCCGGGCAGCCGTACTCCCGGGTCAGCAGCTCCCGGACCGGGTAACGGTCCCAGCCCGGCATGATCGGCGGGGAGACCGGGACGCCGTCACGGAAACTGACCGGGCCGGGCACACCGACACCCACCCCGTCGAGCTTCTCGTAGACGCCCTCGACCTTCGCCTTGGCGAGCAGATCGTGGACCCGTTGCAGTATCGCCTTCGGTCCGGAACGGATGTCGACCGGTTCCCGGTACGCCGCGAGCGGTTCCAGCCGCCCGTTCGTGATCTCGACGTCGATCGAGGTGGCACCCATGTCGACCGCGGCGAACCGCAGCCGTGGGTGCAACTCGACAAGGGTCGACCGGCGCCCGCCACGGGACGCCGCCATCCCCGCTTCGACGATCAGCTCGGCGGCGACGAGTCGGGCGACCTCGGCGAGCAGGCGGGGCCGGCTCAGCTCAAGACGATCACCGAGCTCGGCGCGGGACACCGGACCCTCGTCGCGCAGCAGGCGCAAGAGTCGCAGGTGGGGAGCCGCGGGCAGGTACACGAACACCTCCGGCGTTAACAGCTTGTTACGCCGGTCACACTAGGGTGGTTCCGCCTCATCGAGCCATACCTTTTTCTTGATCAACACAAACTTTTGCAAATATTGGCGAAAGTTGGCCGTAGTGATCGACAAAGTCCCGCCGGGCACTTCGTCATCCGCCGCCACCGGACGCCGACCCGCACGGGACCGGCCAGGCTGAGTTGACGACGAACCACACGGGACCAGCCAGCGGGGTCGAGGCCGAACCACACGGGAGTGGCCGCGCCGGGTTAGCGCGGACCCACACGGGGAACTCCCTGCACATGCCGTAGTCGCATGTCGCCGCCGCAGCGGACGGCGCGGCAAGCCGAACGGCGCAGTGCTCCGGTCCGCCCCAGGAGGCCCTCGATGAAACTTCGCCCCGACCATGACAAGCAGTCCGCGGCAGCGGGCGGCCGCGACGCCTCCGAGGCCCGCGACCGGGGTGCCGCCGACTACGACGTGTCCGCCGCCGCGAGCACCAGGACGGGCGAGGACCGTACCCCCGACCTTGCCGCCCCCAGCCCGGACGCGGGCCCGGACGGGCCTGGCGAGCTGCGGTCGAAGGGCCTTTTCGCCGCGGTGAAGCGGACCTTCAAGCAGTTCTCCGAGGACAACATCTCGGACTGGGCGGCCGCACTCACCTACTACGGCGTGCTGTCCATCTTCCCCGGCCTGCTGGTGATCGTCTCGCTGCTGGGTCTGCTCGGCAACGACGGGCAGAAGGCGGTGACCGACGCGGTCAACGAGCTGGCCCCGAACCAGCAGCTGCGGGACCTCGTCGACACCGTGCTCAGCCAGGTCAAGGGCACCGGCAAGGCCGGGCTCGCCGCGATCATCGGTGTGCTCGTCGCCTTCTGGTCGGCGTCCGGCTACATCGCGGCGTTCATGCGGGCCTCGAACGCCATCTACGACGTGCCGGAGGGCCGGCCGATCTGGAAGACCCTGCCGATCCGGGTCGGCGTGACCGCCCTGGTCGGCGTCATGCTGATCGCCTCGGCCGCGATCGTCATCTTCACCGGTGACCTCGCCCAGGTCGTCGGCGACTGGATCGGGCTCGGCTCGGCCGCCGTGACCACCTGGAACATCGCCAAGTGGCCGGTCCTGATCGCGCTGGTCAGCCTGATGTTCGCGGTGCTCTACTGGGCGTCGCCGAACGCCAAGACCGGCGGCTTCCGCTGGGTGAGCCCGGGCGGCATCTTCGCGGTGCTGCTGTGGGTGATCGCCTCCGCGGCGTTCGCGATCTACCTCGCCAACTTCGCCGACTACAACGCGACGTACGGCACCCTGGGTGGCGTCATCGCCTTCCTGGTCTGGCTCTGGATCTCGAACATCGCCATCCTCCTCGGCGCCGAACTGGACGCGGAGCTGGAACGCGGCCGGGCCATCGCCGCCGGCCACTCCCCCGACGACGAGCCGTTCCTGCAGCTGCGTGACGACCGCAAGCTCAAGAAGGGCAGCGAGCAGGGCCTGAGCCAGGGCTGAGTGAAAGCCGAGGGCCGGTCGATCGCACACGCGGTCGGCCGGCCCTCGGCTTTTTCAGTCGTCGTGCCGCAGGGACCCGCCGAGCGGGACGGCGGCGGTGTCATTTGCAGAGCAGCCGGCCCATCCGGCGGCCGGCCACCGTCAGGCCCAGAGCAGTCAGAACGAGCAGATAGAGCACGTCGACCACCTGGATCCAGCCGACCGTGCCGGTCGTGATGCCGCGGACCAGGTCGACGGACCGGTATAGCGGGGTCACCTCGACCAGCCAGCGCACCACCTCGGGGTAGGCCGTGGCGGGGACGAACGTGCCGGAGAACAGGAAGAGCGCGAACTGCGCCGACCCGATCAGGTCGAAGTCCTGCCAGCTGCGGATCAGGGTGGCCGTGGCCATGCCGGCCGCACCGAAGGCGAAGCCGACCAGGACCGTGGCGGGGAAGGCGGCCAGGGCGCGTGCCGGCGTCGTCAGGTCCATCGCGACCATGATGACCAGGAACGCCGCGGAGTAGATGTTGCCGCGGATCATCGCCCAGCCGAGCTCACCGAGGGCGATCTCGATCGGCCGGACGGGCGTGGCGAGCATCCCGTCGTACAGCCGCATGAACTTCATCTTCCCGAAGAAGTTGAAGGTCGTCTCGGAGAGCGCCCCGCTCATCGCCGAGGCCGCGAGCATGGCCGGCGCCACGAACGTCGCGTAGTCGACCACCTCGCCGCCGGGCAGCGTGATGTCGCCGATCAGCTTGCCCACCCCGACGCCGATCGAGAAGAGGTAGAGCACCGGCTCGAGGAAGCCGCCGAGCATGACCAGCCAGTACGCCGAGCCGAGGGCTGCCACGTTGCGCTCGGCCACCGAGGCGGACCGCCGCCCCATGCCCTCGAACGAGAGAAGTCGGGGCAGAACCAGGGTCAGCATCACACCACCAGCCGTCGGCGGAACCGGCGCAGCGCGAGGAACCAGCCCGCCGCGCACCAGGCGAACAGATAGAGCAGCTGCCACAGGCCGTCCAGGCCGGGGGCGACCCCGAGCGTCGCGGCCCGGCTCAGGTCGACGCCGTGCCAGAGCGGCAGGAAGTAGGCCACCGCGCGCAACGGCCCGGGCAGCGACTCGACCGGGAAGAACACCCCGGAGAAGAGCGACATCGGCAGCACCGCGAACCGGATCAGGATCGCCAGGTAGCTGTCGCTGGAGACGGACGCGCTGTAGGCCGTGACAGGCGCCGCCACCGCCAGCCCGGTCAGCACCGCGATCGGCAGCACGGCGACCGCCCACGGTGACCGCAACGTGCCGAACAGGGCTGCCACCAGCAGGAACGCCGCCACACTCAGCAGCACCCGGAACATCATGAAGGCGAGGTGACCGCCCAGGATGTCGGCGACCCGCAGCGGCGCCGCGGCCTGCGCGAAGTAGACCTTGAGCCACTCGAAGTAGCTGAGCACCGGCCAGGTCGACTCGCCGATCGCGGCCTGCACCGCGGTCGACGCGATCAGGCCGGGGACCATCCAGTCCAGATAGCTGACGCCGTCGACACCGCCGGTCACGTAGCCGCCGACGCCGAGACCGAAACCGACCATGGTGAGCAGCGGCAGCACCAGCGTGGAGAGAGCACTCGACCGCCAGGTCCGGCGGTAGTTGACCAGGTGGTATTCGAGCACATAGGCCGAAGCGGTCATCAGTCCACCAACGTCCGGCCGGTGAGGTGCAGGAACACGTCCTCCAGGCTGCTGCGGCGGACCAGCGCGCTGGCCGGGTTGAGCAGGCGCCGGTGCACCTCGGCGAGCACGGCGTCGCCGTCGGCCACGTAGAGCAGGATCCGGTCGGGCAGCACCTCGACCCGGTCGGCGAGCTCGGACAGTTTCGCCGCGTAGGCGCCCTGGTCCTCGGTCGGGAAGCGCAGCTCGACCACCTCACGGGTGGAGTACTGCTCGATCAGCGAGCGCGGCGAGCCCTCGGCCACGATGCGGCCGCCGTCCATCACCACGAGCCGGTCGCAGAGCTGCTCCGCCTCGTCCATGTAGTGGGTGGTCAGCACCAGCGTGACGCCCTGCTGCTTGAGCCGGAACAGCCGCTCCCAGACGAGGTGCCGGGCCTGCGGGTCGAGGCCGGTGGTCGGCTCGTCGAGCAGCACGATGTCGGGTTCGTTGACCAGGGCCCGGGCGATGGTGAGCCGTCGTTTCATGCCGCCGGAGAGCGGCTCGACCCGGCTGCCGGCGCGCTCGGTCAGCTGGACGAAGTCGAGCAGCTCGTCGGCGCGGGCGCGGGCCACCTTGCGCGGGATGCCGAAGAACCGGGCATAGGTCGTCAGGTTCTCCCGGACGGTGAGCTCGACGTCGAGGTTGTCGAGCTGCGGGCAGACGCCGAGCCGGGCCCGGATGGCCGGGCCGTCGCGCCGCGGGTCCAGCCCGAGGATCCGCAGCACGCCCTCGGTGGGTGGTGAGACACAGCCGATCATGCGCATGGTCGAGCTCTTGCCGGCGCCGTTGGGACCGAGGAAACCGAACGCCTCGCCGGCCCGCACGTCGACGTCGATGCCGTCGACGGCGGTGAACGACTCGAACCGTTTGACCAGACCCCGCGCGTGGATGAGGGGGGTGCCGGACTGGGTGGAAGAAGTCACACCCCGACCCTAAGGAGGGGGTACGACAGGATTTCTCAGTCGCTGGGAGTGGTGGCGTCCTGCGCGGCGCCCACCAGCTCGTCGGTCGCCGCGACCACCTCGTCGGCGTCCGCCGGCGTGCCCGCGTCGTAGCGGACCGCCCAGGAGAGCCCGTCGCGCCCGCTGACGCGGCGCCCGACCACCCGGACCGCGCCCGTCGGCAGCGGGTGATGCGTCGTGTACGCGACCGACCGGGTCACCCGGGTCCGCACCTGGTCGGGCACCTCCCCCGGCTCCAGCAGCAGATAGGTCAGGGCCGGGCCGTCGGTGAGCACCGTGTAGCCGGTCCGTTCCTCGGCCGGCTCGGCCGGGATGATCCGCAACTCCCGGCCGGACCAGGCGACCTTGTGGATCTCGTGCCAGCCCAGCCGCGACGCCGCGCCCGGCAGCCACAGTCCGTGGTTGGTCGCCACGACCACGCCCTCCGCGGAGTCGAGGCACCAGGCCACGACCCGTTCCGAGGGGGCGAGCGGCGGCCGGGACGCGGCCGGTAACGAGGGACGCCGTCGGAAGAGCTTCACAATCCACCTGCCGCCTGATCACGCAGGGCCCGCGCCTGCTGTTCCAGCGAGAAGAGCTCCCCGGCGAGCGCGAGGTACTGATCCTTGTGCGCCACCGGGTTGAGCCGCTGCACCTTGGACTTGAGTTCCCGGATCCGGGTGGTCAGTGCGGCCGCCTGGAGCCGGGCCAGGGTGACCTGCACGTAGCGCGGGTCGACCGCGCCGTCGACGTAGAGCGGCTCGACCGCGAGCTCGCTGACCAGAACCTGCCCGCCGAGATCGGCGCAGCTGTCCCGGACCTTCTCGATCCAGACGGCGCCGCCGGTGGCCGCCGACGCCCCACCGGCGTCACCGATCGCCTCGCGCACGGCGGCGAGCACCGGGTCGGCGTAGTTCTCCGGGCCGAGCGCGTCGAACATCGGCCCGGCCAGCACCGGCTCCTGCAGGGCCAGTTTCAGGGCCTCCCGCTCGACCATCCGCTGCGGCGAGTCGGCCGGGGCCTGCGGGGTGCGCTGCGGCGCCGGCTGCTCACCGCGCAGCGCGTTGTTGACGGCCCGCTGCACCGGTTCCAGGTCCATCCCGAGGTCGCCGGCGAGCTTTCGCGCGTACTCCGGGCGCTTCTCCCGGTCCTTGATCTTGGCGACCAGGGGGGCGGCACGGCGCATCGCCTCGACCCGTCCCTCGACGGTGTCCAGGTCGAACCGCCCGATGGTCTGGCGCAGCGCGAAGTCGACGAGCGGCTCCCGCCCGGCGATCATGTCGCGCACGGCGAGATCACCCTTGGCCAGGCGCAGGTCGCACGGGTCCATGTTGTCGGGTGACACCGCGATGAAGGTACGCCCGACGAAGCGCTGATCCTCCTCGAACGCCCGCAGCGCCGCCTTCTGCCCGGCCGCGTCGCCGTCGAAGGTGTAGATGATCTCGCCGGTGAAGCTGTCGCTGTCCATCAGCAGGCGCCGCAGCACCTGGATGTGGTCGACGCCGAACGCGGTGCCGCAGGTCGCCACGGCGGTCGGCTCCCCCGCCTCGTGGCAGGCCATCACGTCGGTGTAGCCCTCCACGATCACCGCCCGGCCACGCTTGGCGATCTCGCGTTTCGCGTGGTCCAGGCCGTAGAGCACGTGCGACTTCTTGTAGATCGGCGTCTCGGGGGTGTTCAGGTATTTCGGGCCGTCGTCGTCGTCGAACAGCTTGCGCGCGCCGAACCCGATCACGTCGCCGCTCACGTCCCGGATCGGCCACAGCAGCCGGCGGCGGAACCGGTCGATCAGCGAGCCGGACCGGGCCGGCTTGCACAGGCCGGCCGTGGTCAGCTCCTCGGCGGTGAAACCCTTCATCCGCAGGTGCTTGGCGAGCGCGTCCCAGCTGTCCGGGGCGAAGCCGCACCCGTACTTCTCGGCGGCGTCGCGCCCGAAACCGCGCGCGGCCAGGAACTCGCGGGCCTTGCGGGCACCCGGCGAACCGAGCTGGTCCCGGTAGAACTCGACGGCGGCGGCGTGCGCGGCGAGGAGCCGCTGCCGCTGGCCGGTCTGCGGCCGGGGCAGCGTCGAACCGGGCGCGTCGGTGTCGTAGCGCAGCTGGATCCCGGCCTTGCCGGCCAGCCGCTCCACCGACTCGATGAACGACAGGTGCTCCGCGTCCATCAGGAACTTGATCGCGTCGCCACCCTGGCCGCAGCCGTGACAAAAGTAGACATTCCGGGCGGGTGACACGTTGAAGGACGGCGTCTTCTCGTCATGAAACGGACACAGGCCCTTGAGGTTGCCGCCCCCGGCCGACCGCAGCGTCACCGTCTCGCTGATCACGTCGACGATCGAGGACCGGTCCCGGACCAGCGCGATGTCTTCGTCCTTGACCCTGCCTGCCACGGCTACATCCTGCCTCGCCGGAGGGCGGACCCGCCACCAGGGGCTAGCGGCGCGCCGACACCAGCGATCGGTGCCACGCGACGGCCGCGTGGTCGGTGAGGGACGCGACCTGGTCGATCACCACGCGCAGTGCCGCGGCGTCATCCGCCGCGGCGGCATGCAACGGGCCGAAGAGCGGGTCGAGCCGGTCCGGCGTACGGGTCAGCGCGTCCACCAGCTCGACCAGGATGACCCGCTGCTCGGCGTACCAGCTCTCGGCCGCCCGCGACCGCATCACATACCGGAACGCCATGCCCTTGAGCAGCGCGCACTGATTGCGGACCGTTCGCGGCACGATCAGGTCGGCGTCGTAGCGGCGCATCGGGTCGGTGCCGAACCGGCTGTGCGTGGCGCCGACCGCGGACGCCACGAATCGGCCGGTCAGCACACTCGTCATCCGTTTCAGGGCCACCTGGGCGGCGTACCCCCCGTCGTAGCCGGCGACCTGCGCCACCACCGGGTCGGCCAGCAGCTGGTCGAGGGCGGCACCCAGCTCGTCCGGGGTCTCCGCGGAGTAGGTGGCGGCCACGTCGGCGCAGAGCCCGGCCCGCTCGCCGTCGTCACGCAGCAGGGGGCCCAGGTCGAGGTACCCGCCGTGTATGCCGTCCTCGACGTCGTGCACCGAGTACGCCACGTCGTCGGCCCAGTCCATCACCTGGGCCTCCAGGCAGCGCCGCTCGTCGTCGCGGCCGTCCCGGAGCCACGCGAAGACGGGCCGGTCGTCGGCGTAGACCCCGAACTTGCGATTACCGGGTTTGCGGAACCACGGGTACTTCGAGCAGGCGTCCAGCGTGGCCCGGGTCAGGTTGAGCCCGGCGCCGGGCACCTTGGCCTCGAGCCGGGTCAGCACCCGCAGCGTCTGCGCGTTGCCCTCGAACCCGCCGCACGGCTGGGCCACCTGGTCGAGGGCGGCCTCGCCGTTGTGGCCGAACGGCGGGTGCCCGAGATCGTGGGCCAGCCCGGCGACGTCGACCACGTCCGGGTCACAGCCGAGCCGGGCGCCCATCTCCCGGGAGATCTGCGCGACCTCGAGCGAGTGGGTCAGCCGGGTACGCAGGAAGTCGTCCGACCCCGCCGTGTGCACCTGGGTCTTGGCCGCGAGCCGGCGGAACCCGGCGGAGTGCAGCACCCGGGCCCGGTCACGCTGGTACGGCGTCCGGCCGTACCCGCTGTCCTTGGCGGGCTCCGAGGCCCACCGCTGGGCGTCCGCAGCCGTCATGATCCCAGACTAGGCCGTCCGGCCGATCCGCCGGCCGCCCGGCCGATCCGTCAGCCGGGCGGCGCCGGCGAGCTCAGCACGCAGAACTCGTTGCCCTCGGGATCCGCCAGCACCACCCAGCCGACGTCACCCTGACCGATGTCGATCGGCCGGGCCCCCATCCCGACGAGCCGTTCCACCTCGGTCGCCTGGTCGTCCGGGCGCAGGTCGAGGTGCAGCCGGTTCTTGCCGGTCCGGCCCTCCGGAACGGGGACGAAGAGCAGGCCGGGCCGCTCGTCCGGGGTGCGCCGGATCTCCACCTCACCGGGCTCCTCGTTGACGATCACGTAGCCGAGCGCCTCGCCCCACCAGCGCGCCAGCTGCGCCGGGTCCTCGGCGTCCACCACGACCTGCTCCCAGCGGCTGGGCATCGCGCCTCCGTAAGAACGGCCGGACCCCCGGGCCAGGCGATCGACATGTGACGATGACTTTACGCGACCCGGCCGGGTGAACCCGATCCCCGCCGACTGGACCATGACGCACAAGCCGTGCGACTTGTCGCCGTGCTGTGACCGGAGGATGGCCCACGGTGGCGGCGCAGGGATCGACGAGACGCCATCGAAGGCAACGAAGCCCGGCAGACCGGGAGCAACGAAGCGCTGAGGAGTGAAGTGCCCGGCGTCGACCACTGTCTACAGGAGGCCATGACGATTCCCGGCGCTGTCGGGGCCAGCATCGTCGACTACACCACGGGTTTCCCGGTCGCCACGACGGGAGCCGCACCCAACTCGGACCACGAGGCCGCGGCGGCCGGCACGGCGGACGTGGTCCAGGCCGCGAACAGCCGCTCGCTGTTCGTCTCGGCCATCCCGCACGACCTGCTCGAAGACCTGATCATCACCACCGCCGGGGGTTACCACCTTCTGCGGATCGTCCAGACCGAGTTCGACAGCCGGCTCGTGCTCTACGTCTGGCTCGACCGGGTCCGCGGCAACCTCGCCGTGGCCCGCCGCCAGATGCAACGACTCGCCGACGAGCTGGTCACGACGTAACCAACCGCCAACCACCCGAACAGGAGCGATCGGTGGCCGCCACGAGGACCGCAGCGCCCGGGGATCTGCTGACGCAGGTCACCGGCGAGCGGCAGACCGGAGCCCTGGTGGTGAGCGGCCAGCCCGGCGGCGCGGTCTACGTCTTCGAGGGCCGGATCATCTACGCCGAATCACCCGCCGCGCCGGGGGTCGGCGAGCTGCTCACGTCGTCCGGTCGGCTGGCCGGGCGCACCTGGCAGAGCGCCCTCGACCTGGGCACCTCCACCGCACGGGTGGGCCGGATCCTGGTCGAGCAGGGCCACCTCACCCAGGGCGAACTGGAACTCTGTGTGCTCGGCGCGACCTACGACGCGGCGTACTTCGTGCTCTCCCAGCCGGCCGCCACGGTGGACTTCCTGCCCGGCGCGACGCACTGGCTGGGTGCGGTGGTGCACATCGACGCGGCCGCGGTCGGCCGTGAGGTGCGCCGCCGGGTCGCGCTGCTCGACGACATCTTCCCCAACCCGCGGATCGACACCGCGCCGGTCATCCCGGTCACCCGGGCGCCCCGCGAGCGGATCAGCCTGACCGCGCGCCAGTGGGAGCTGCTGGTGCACGCCGACGGCCAGCGCACCCCGGGCGACCTGGCGCTGCTCCTCGGCCGCGCGGGCTACGCGACAATCCAGGAGCTGCGGCGCCTGGCGGCCCTCGGCATGATCGAGCTTCCGGTGGTACGGGCCACCGAAGCACCCGAGTTCGTCCGGCTCCCCCAGCCCCGGGGTGCCGCGGTGCCGGTCACCCGCCCACCCGGAAACCCTCCCGGGGCACCGGTCAGCCCCGCTCCGCCCGTACCCGCCGGCCGAAACCCGGACCCGGCACCGGACCGCCGCCGCACCGCCCCGCCCGAGCCGGCACACGATCGCGGCCGTCCCGCCCAGCCGGAGCCCGCGCAGAGCCGCGGTCCCACCGCCCAGCCCGAGCCGACGCAGAGCCGCGGTCCTACCGGCCAGCCGGACCCGATGCCGCCGCCTTCGCCGCCGCCGCCCGGCGACCACAACACCGGGCTGAATCGGCCCCGGCTGGCCCGCCGCAAACCCGGGGCGAAGCTCCCCAAGGAGATCGCCGCCGCCGAGTCCCCGCCGGTGCATCAGGGCACCGACGAAGTCCTGCTCAAGCGCATCCGCACCGCACTGCGGGCCCTGCGATGACGCGCGCACCCCCCGACCAGCAGAAGGAGCGAGGATCCGATGACGGTGGATCCGGCGGTACTCGAGGAGCTCGGCCGCCTGCGCAGCAAGGTGCTCGAGCTTGCCGGCAGCGTGCTGGCCACCGCCGACGGGCTGGTCGTCGCGCACGACTCGCACGGACTCGAACCGGACACCCTGGCCGCCCTCGCGGCGGCGCACCTGGCGCTGGCGCGCCGGTTCGCGCACGCCGTCAACCACGGCGAGCTGCGGGAATCCGTGGTGGAGTGCGACGGCGGCTACATCACGTCGTACACCTGTGGGCCGAACGCCCTGCTCACCCTGGTCACCTCCGGCGACGCCAACCTCGCGATGGTGCATCTGGAAGCACGCCGGTGCGTACGCCGGCTCATCAAAATCATGGCTTTGGAGACCGCCCCGCAGCTGCGGCCGGAGATCCCCACCCAGCCAGGACCATCGACTCCGCTGGCCCGGCGGACCCCGATGTCCACCCTGTCGAACGTCGCACGCCGCCGCCAGGCGGCCGGCTGACGGCAGGCCCACCGGCGCGGCACCCGCCGCGCGGAACCGCCATCCCACCACTTCCGACGGAGGAACGAATCCCATGGCTGACATGGACACCGCGCTCAAGGAAATCATGGAGATCGACGGCTGCATCGGCGTCGCTCTCGTCGACCACACCAGCGGCATGGCGCTGGGCACCCTCGGCGGCGGCAAGGAACTCGACCTGACGGTCGCCGCCGCCGGCAACACCGACGTGGTCCGCGCCAAGCTGCGGGCGATGGAGATGCTCAACCTCACCGAGAAGATCGAGGACATCCTCATCACGCTGGACACGCAGTACCACATGATCCGCCCACTCACGAGCCGGTCGGGCAAGGGACTCTTCCTCTACGTGGCCCTGCGGCGGGACCGGGCAAACCTCGCCATGTCCCGCCACCAGCTCCGGCGCATCGAGAACGACCTCGACGTCTAAGTCTCGCTCACCGCCCGCTGAACCGTGATCGCCACCCCTGGGCGGGGAGGGTCGCACCACCCTCCCCGCCCCCAGCGACACCCAAGCCCCGGGCGCGGCGAAGGCGCTGGCTCGCCCCTGCAACCGGTACACCGTGATCACCGGCCAGCCGATGCCGCCCGCACAGGAACCCGGGCCACCGGCGCCCCACCTGTCGAGATGTTGATCTGCTAGCGCTACGAAATCGCTGTGATCATGGGGTCAAAACCGCGATTTCGCATCGCTAGCAGATCAACACCGCTGCGCGGACGCACGCAGTCGACGTGGCCACTTGGCCAGAGGACTCGACAGAGCAACCTGCCGCCCGTTGACCGGTAAACCGCACTGAGGTTGACCGGTCAACCCCAGACGCAGTGCTAGTTCACGCGCAGGCGCGCGGCCCACAGCCAACCGCCCGCCCTTGCCGCCCGGCGGGCTGGCCACGCAGGGCGTCTTTTGCAGCGCTGCAAATGGACACAGCTCCGCATGGCGGTCAACCGAAACGCCAAGACGTCCGCCCACCGGCCGCAGGCCTGCCAACCAACGGGCCGCAGGCCGCCCAACCAAGGGGCTCAAGACGGCCCCAACTGGCCGCATGACGGTCAACCAGCGGCCGCATGCCGGCCCCCAGGACGGCCCCCAGGCGGCCCGGCGCGCGCTGACTCCGTGACCCGTCCGGCCGCTCGGCGGGGTCACGGGCCGGGGTCCGGGCCGGAACCAGGACCCGGGCATCTACGATTCTCAGGTGTCCGCCCGCGAGATCATCGACAGCGTGCGCCGGGGTGCGCTGGATTTCGAGGCCGGCCTCGACGCGCTGACAGGCGTGCCCGCGGCCGAGGTGGACGCGGCCATCGCCGACGCGCTCGAGTCCGAGTTTGATCGTCTGTTCGACAACGGGTGGCAGCCGGCCGAGTTGCACCGGGTGGTGGCGCGGCGGGGCAACCCGATCGAGGCGGGCCTGGTCGCCGTCGCCGCCCGTGATTTCGCGCGCAGCCGCACGCCGGTGGACGAGCGCTGGCGCGCGCAGGCCGAGGCGCTGCCCGCCGACCGCGGCCGCCGACCGGACCGGATCACTGTTCTGGATGCGCAACTGAGCCTGCTCACCGAGTTGCGCCGGCTGCCGGCCATCGAGATCCTCGTTCCACCGCCGGGCACCCCGCTGACCACCGTGCCGCACCACGAGGACAAGCGGATCCTGGACCGGGTCCGTGCGCTGCTGGCCAAGGCGGAGAAGACCGACTTCGCGGCCGAGGCGGAGGCCTACAGTGCCAAGGCGCAGGAGCTGATCACGCGGTACCGGATCGAGGAGATCACTGCCCCGGCCGTGGACGTGACCCCGTTCGCGCGCCGGATCGGGGTGGACCACCCGTACGAGAACGAGAAGGCCAGCCTCCTCGACGCCGTCTCGCGCGCCAACAACTGCCGTACCGTCTGGTCCCCGGAACTCGGCTTCAGCACCGTCTTCGGGTTCGACGCCGACATCGACGCGGTGGAGTTGCTCTACACGTCGCTGCTGGTGCAGGCGAACCGGGCGATGACCCGCGACGAGCCGGCCAAGGGCAAGGCCAGGGTGAAAGCATTCCGGCGGTCGTTCCTGGTGGCCTACGCGGTCCGGATCGGCGAGCGGCTGCGGCAGACCGCGGAACGCGAGATGGCCGGGCACAGCGACCTGCTGCCGGTGCTGCGGGACCGGGACGTGCAGGTGCGCGCGGCGATGGACCGGGTCTTCCCGACGACGGTCCGCACCCGCAGCAGCCGGGTGGACAGCCTCGAGGGCTGGGAGTCGGGCCGGGCCGCCGCGGACGAGGCCCAATTGCGTTGACGGGTGCGGCATGCTGGGGTCATGCACCCGATTTGACGCTGACGCCTGTACGCGGTGTACGCCTGCGCCAACGGCGTGCTCCTCTACCCGGTCTACGCGCTGCTCTTCGCGGACACCGGGCTCACCACCGCCGAGATCTCGTCCCTGTTCGCGATCTGGTCGGTGGTCTCCTTCGTGTGCGAGATCCCGGCCGGCGCGCTCGCCGACGTGTGGTCCCGCAAACGCCTTTACGCGCTCGGTGAGCTGCTCACGGCCGCGGGGTTCGCGAGCTGGCTGATCTGGCCGTCCTACGCCGGCTTCGCCCTGGGCTTCGTGCTGTGGGGGCTGGGCGGCGCGTTCAGCTCCGGCACGCTCGAATCCCTCGTCTACGACGAGCTGGGCGACTCCGGCTCGTACGCCCGGGTCATCGGCCGCGCCGACACCGCGGGACTGCTGGCCATGCTCGCCGCCACCCTGCTGGCCGCGCCGGCCTTCGCCACCGGCGGCTACTTCCTGGTGGGCACGGCGAGCATCGCGACAGTCACCCTGGGCGGTCTGCTCGCGCTGTGGTTGCCGGATCCCAGGAGTACGGGCGACGACTCCGACGACAGCACACCCGGCGGTTACCTGGCCACCCTGCGCACGGGCGTGTCCGAGGTGACGGGCAACGCCAAGACCGTGGGACGGGCCGTCCTGGTCGCCGCGGCCGTGCCGGGGTTCAGCGCCCTGGACGAGTACCTGCCCCTGCTCTCCCGGGACAAGGGCGCCGCCGATCCGGCCGTACCGCTGCTCTTCGCCCTGACCGCCCTCGCCATGGCCGCCGGCAGCGCCCTCGCCGCCCGGGTGTCCCCCGCCACGCCGCGCCCGCTGACCCGCTCACTCCTGCTGGCCGCCGCCTGCCTGGCCGCCGGCGCGGCCGTACCGCACCTGGCCGGCATGCTCGCCGTCTCGGCCGCGTTCGGCCTGCTCCAGTTCGCCATGGTCCACGCCGAGTCCCGCCTCCAGGAGACGATCACCGGCCCGGCTCGCACCACGGTCCTCTCCGCGGCCGGTCTCGGCGCCGAGGTGTTCGCGGTGCTCCTCTACGCCGGGTTCGCCCTGCCGTTCCCGCTGCCGCCGCTGTTCACCCTGATGGCCGTCCCGCTGGCCCTGACCGCCCTGCTGACCCACCGCACCTGACCACCTGCGACCAGGCGGAAACCCGGCTACCGGCCGGCCGACGCGACCCCACCGGCCCACCGGCCCACCGGCCCACCGGCCCACCGGCCCACCGGCCCACCGGCCCACCGGCCGCATGCTCCCGCCGGCGACGGATCAGCCGCCGGAGTCCTCGGTCTCGGCGCCCTCCGGGACCGTGTCGTCGTCGCGGCTGTCGAGCCAGCCGTGCGGCAGCGACACCTTGCCGGGCGCGTTGACCCGGCCGCGGGGCTGGCCCAGGGTGTCGGCCGGGAACGGCACCGAGGGGTCCAGCTTGGCGAGCAGGTCGTCCAGCTCGGCCAGCGAGGAGATCATCGCGAGGCTGCGGCGCAGTTCGCTGCCGACCGGGAAGCCTTTGAGGTACCAGGCGACGTGCTTGCGGTAGTCGGCGCAGCCGTGCTTCTCGTCCTCCAGCGCCTCGACCAGCAGCTGGGCGTGCCGGGACATGATTTTCGCGACCTCACCGAGGGTGGGCAGCACCGGCCGGTAGCCGGCGCCCTGCGTGAACGCGGCCTCCAGGTCGGCGAAGAGCCACGGCCGGCCCAGGCAGCCCCGGCCGACGACGACGCCGTCCACGCCGGTGTGCTCGACCATGCGCAGCGCGTCCGAGCCCTCCCAGATGTCGCCGTTGCCGAGGACCGGCACGTCGAGCGCCTGCTTGAGGGTGGCGATCGCGTCCCAGTCGGCCTTGCCGGAGTAGCGCTGCTCGGCGGTGCGGGCGTGCAGCGCCACGGCTGCCACGCCGGCGTCCTGGGCGGCGAGACCGGCTTCCACGTACGTCAGGTGATCCTCGTCGATGCCCTTGCGCATCTTGATCGTGACGGGGATCCCGTAGGGTTTCGCCGCCTCGACCGCCTGGGACACGATCCGCGCGAACAGTCGCCGCCGCCACGGCAGGGCCGAGCCACCGCCGCGCCGGGTCACCTTCGGCACCGGGCAGCCGAAGTTGAGGTCGATGTGGTCGGCCAGGTTGTCCTCGCCGACCATCCGGACGGCGGCGGCGGTCACGTCCGGGTCCACGCCGTAGAGCTGGAGGCTGCGGAACCCCTCGTCCTCGGCGAAAGTGATCATCTTGAGCGTCTTGGGGATCCGCTCCACCAGCGCCCGAGTGGTGATCATTTCGCAGACGTAGACGCCGCCGCCCTGCTCCCGGCAGAGCCGCCGGAACGCCACGTTGGTGATCCCCGCCATCGGGGCGAGCACGACGGGCGGGTTGACGACGTGGTCGCCGAGCTGAAGTGGTGCGGTCACGCGCTCCAGCGTGCCACGCACCCCGCCCGACCTCCGAATCGAGCCGGGATGCGGGGCATGGGCGAACCATGCCCCGCATCGACGATCGGGAATCAGCAGCCCGGCAGGCGCTTGATCAGGTAGTCCTCGATCTGGTCGAGCGAGACCCGCTCCTGCTTCATGGTGTCGCGGTCGCGAACCGTCACCGCGTTGTCGGTGAGGGTGTCGAAGTCGACCGTGACGCAGAACGGCGTGCCGATCTCGTCCTGCCGCCGGTACCGCCGGCCGATCGCCTGCGAGTCGTCGAACTCGACGATCCAGCGCTTGCGCAGGTTGGCGGAGAGCTCACGGGCCTTCGGCGACAGCTCCGGGTTGCGCGACAGCGGCAGCACCGCGACCTTGACCGGGGCGAGCCGGGGGTCGAACCGCATGACCGTACGCTTGTCGACCCCGCCCTTGGTGTTCGGCGCCTCGTCCTCGTCATAGGCCTCGAGCAGGAACGCCAGCACCGCGCGGGTGAGACCGGCCGCCGGCTCGATGACGTACGGCACCCAGCGCTCGCCCTTCTCCTGGTCGAAGAAGGAGAGGTCGACACCGGAGTGCTTGGAGTGCGTCGACAGGTCGAAGTCGGTGCGGTTGGCGATGCCTTCGAGCTCGGCGAACTCGGTGCCGCCGAACTGGAAGCGGTACTCGATGTCGACGGTCCGTTTCGAGTAGTGCGAGAGCTTTTCCTTGGGGTGCTCGAAGAACCGCAGGTTGCTCTCCGAGAGGCCCAGGTCGCGGTACCAGTCCCAGCGCTGCTGAAGCCAGTACTCGTGCCATTCCTCGTCACTGCCCGGCGGGACGAAGAATTCCATCTCCATCTGCTCGAACTCACGCGTCCGGAAGATGAAGTTGCCCGGCGTGATCTCGTTCCGGAAACTCTTGCCGATCTGCGCGATGCCGAACGGCGGCTTCTTGCGGGCCGCGGTCGCCACGTTGTTGTAGTTCACGAAGATGCCCTGCGCGGTCTCCGGGCGCAGGTAGTGCAGGCCTTCGGCGCTCTCGGTGGGGCCGAGGTAGGTCTTCATCAGGCCGTTGAACATCTTCGGCTCGGTGAAGGTGCCCTTGTTGCCGCAGTTCGGGCAGTTGAGCTCCTTGAGCGACGCCGGCGGGTTGCCGTGCTTCGCCTCGTAGGCCTCTTCGAGGTGGTCGGCCCGGAACCGCTTGTGGCAGGACTGGCACTCGGTCAGCGGGTCGACGAAGGCGTCCAGGTGTCCGGAGGCGGCCCAGACGTCGCGGGCCAGGATCACGGCGGAGTCCAGGCCGACGATGTCGTCGCGCTGCTGGACCATGGTCCGCCACCACTGCCGGCGGACGTTCTCCTTCAGCTCCACGCCGAGCGGACCGTAGTCCCACGCCGAGCGGGTGCCTCCGTAGATCTCGCTGGAGGGGAAGACGAAGCCCCGGCGCTTGGCCAGGCTGACGACGGCATCGATACGATCGGCGGGCATTTGTTGTTTTCCTCCTACGCCGGCTGGGTGTCGGCGGGGAAATCGTGGTTATGGGACGAAGAGCGAGATTACTCCCCGAGTTCGCACACTTCGAACGCGCCTGTCGAGGTGTTCTGATCCAGCTCGGCCTCGACCGTCACGGCCCGGCCGTCCGGATAGATCAACTGAACCGGGACGGACGCGTACGTGAAATCAAGCTCCCCGATCTGGTACGAGGAAAACGCTTCCGTGGCGGCGAGCCGGGCCGTGTAGGCCGACTCGCTCTCGGCATTGCGGGCCTGGGCGCACAACTGGTCGTAGGCCCGGGCGAAATCGCGGTCCCGGACGGCGTCGACATAGCGGCCGACGACGACGTGCGCCTGCTCGTTGAGCGCGTCGTCCATCGCCGTGGTGAGCCCGGCGAGGGCGGCCGCGCCACCGCCGCAGACCAGCACCAGCACGCCGGCGCCGATGCCCAGGCCGAGACCGATCCGCCGGCCGCGCCCCTCGACCGGCGGCGCCGGGAAGGGCGGGTGCACGCCGGGGCCGGGCGGGGGCGGCGGGACGTGGTGCTGCGGGGCCTGCTGGGGTGAGGCCTGATGCGGCGGAAACTCATGCGGCGGGACGTGGTGCGGCGCCGTACTCATGTCCCCAGCCTAGTTGTCAGCGCCACGGCTCGGCGGCCCGGTCACTGGCGGTGATCACGACCTGCTCACCGGGTTCGGCGGCGGCGAGCGTCTCGAACGCCGAGGGCTCGTCGATCGTCTCGGCGAGCAGCGGGGTGGCGTGCACCTTGACGTCGAAACCGCCCAGGGCCCGCCGGTAGGCTCCGACCGACTCCCACTCGGTGATCAGGGTCCAGGCCGCCGGGTCCTCCAGGGCGCGGGCGAGCCGGCCGGAGAGGTATCCCCGGCTCTGCGCCAGCGCGGCGAGGGCGGCATGGGCACGCTCGACGAATCCGTCGTGCGTTTCCGGTGGGACGTGGAAGCGGTTGAGCACCAGCATGTGACGAGGGTACGCACGCCGAGGGAGCCGATCTGTGACGCCGTCCGACCCATTGCTGCACCGCCTGGCCCGAGTCAACCCGACCGTGGCGTTCCTGGTGGCCCTCGCCGTGCTGCTGGCGGGGCTTTTCCTGCCCGGCATCGTGGGCGGGCTGCTGCTGGCGGCGCTCGCGGCGGGGCTGTCCGCGCTGACGTTCACCACCTGGCCGGTGCAGTCGCCGATCACCCGCGCGGTCCGGCTGGTCCTGCTGGGCCTGCTGGTGGCCGCGGCCGTGGCGAAGGTGCTCTGACTCATGCAGTTTTGACAATCATTGTCATTATCGACCACAGTTGCTGGCATGATGCGCCGCCTGGTACCCGCCCTCGCCCTTCTCGTCGCCCTCAGCGCCTGCGGGGACAACCCGGGCGGCGGTGGCGACGACGGGAAGCTTTCCGTCGTCACCGCGTTCTACCCGCTGCAGTTCGTCAGCGAGCGGGTCGGAGGTGACGTGGTCGAGGTCAGCAATCTCACCAAGCCGGGCGCCGAGCCGCACGACGTCGAGCTCAACGCCGGTCAGGTCGGTCAGATCGCCGACGCCGGCCTGGTGGTCTACCTGAGCGGCTTCCAGCCGGCGGTGGACGACGCCGTCAAGCAGAACGGCAGTGAGCACGCCTTCGACGCCGCCTCCGCGGTGCGGCTGGACTCCGCCGAGGCGGCCGACGTGCACTCGCACGAGGGCGAGGAGCACGCCGAGGGTGAGGCCGGGCACGCCGAGGGTGAGGAGCACGCCGAGGGTGCGGGCGAGCACGTCGAGGAGAGCTCGACCGGCCTGGACCCGCACTTCTGGCTGGACCCGACCCGGCTCGCCACGGTCGCCGAGAAGGTCGCCGCCGAGATGGGCAAGGCCGACCCGGCGCACGCCGCCGACTTCACCGCCCGGGCCGCCGCGCTCAGCACCGAGCTGAAGACCCTGGACGGCGAGTTCACCGCCGGCCTCAAGACCTGCGCGCGGCGCGAGCTGGTGACCAGCCACACCGCGTTCCACTACCTCGCCGACCGGTACGACCTGACCCAGATCGGCATCACCGGCATCGACCCGGAGAGCGAGCCGTCCCCGCAGCGGCTCGCCGCGGTCGCCGAGGAGGCCAAGGAGCACGGCACCACCACGATCTTCTTCGAGACGCTGGTCAGCCCGAAGGTCGCCGAGACGCTGGCCAAGGAGGTCGGCGCCCAGACGGCGGTGCTCGACCCGCTGGAGGGTCTGACCGACGAGAATGCGGACTACTTCTCGGTGATGCGCGCCAACCTGACGGCCCTCACCAAGGCGCTGGGATGTGAATCGTGAGCACTGTGGTCGAGGTACGGCACGCCGCCGCCGGCTACGACGGACGGGAGGTCCTCAGCGACGTCTCGCTGAGCGTGGCCGCCGGTGACGTCGTCGCGGTGCTCGGCGCCAACGGGTCCGGCAAGTCCACGCTGATCCGGACCGTCCTCGGCCTGGTGCCACTGCGCCGCGGCGAGATCGAGCTGTTCGGCACCCCGCAGCGCCGGTTCCGGCACTGGGAGCGGATCGGGTACGTGCCACAGCGTCTCGGCGCCGGCAGCGGCGTGCCCGCGACGGTCGGCGAGGTCGTCGCGTCCGGGCGGCTGGCCCGGCGCGGCATCTTCCGCTTCCCCGGCGCGGCGGACAAGACCGCGGTGCGCGAGGCGCTCGCCGGCGTCGGGCTGCTGGACCGGATCGGTGACCCGGTCGCCACCCTCTCCGGCGGCCAGCAGCAGCGCACGCTCATCGCCCGGGCCCTCGCCGGCAAGCCGGACCTGCTGGTGCTGGACGAGCCGAACGCCGGCGTCGACGCCGCCAGTCAGGAGGCGTTCGCCGCGGCACTCACCCGGTTCACCGCGGCCGGCGGCACGATCATGCTGGTGCTGCACGAGCTCGGCCCGCTGCGGCCGCTGATCGGGCGTGGCGTCGTGGTGCACGGCGGGCGGATCGCGCACGAGGGGACGCCGCCCGAACCGGCCGGGCACCACGCCGAGCCGGGGCACGACCACGTGCACCCGCACGCCGACGAGGTCCAGGCCGGCATCTGTGAGTGGGCGCCCACCGAACAGACGAAGGCGTACTGATGGAACTGCTCACCTACCCCTTCATGCAGCGCGCGCTGATCGGCGCGCTGATCATCGGGCTGGCCGCGCCGGCGCTCGGCATCTACCTGGTGCAGCGCCGGCTGTCGCTGATCGGTGACGGGATCGGGCACGTGGCGCTCACCGGCGTCGGCGTGGGCCTGCTCACCAACAACTCGCCGGTGCTGGCCGCCGTGCTGGTCGCCACCATCGGCGCGGTCGGCGTCGAGCTGATCCGCGAGCGCGGGCGCACATCCGGCGACCTCGCACTGGCCCTGCTCTTCTACGGCGGCATCGCCGGTGGCGTGGTGCTCGTCGGGCTCTCCGACAACAAGGGCAACTCGAACCTGATGCAGTACCTGTTCGGTTCCCTGATCACCACGTCGGAGCAGGACATCGCGGTGATCGGCGGCCTCGGCGCGGCCGTGCTGATCGCGATGCTGGCGTTGCGGCCGGCGCTCTTCGCGCTCTGCAACGACGAGGAGTACGCCCGGGTCAGCGGCCTGCCGGTGCGGACCCTCAACATCCTGCTCGCGGTGACCACGGCGGTGACCGTGACGATCGCGATGCGTACCGTCGGCCTGCTCCTGGTGTCGGCGCTGATGGTGGTCCCGGTGGCGGCGGCACAGCAGGTCACCCGGGGCTTCCGCAGCACGATGGCGGTGGCCATGCTGATCGGCGTGGGCGCGGCCGGCGCCGGCATCGTGGTCTCGGCCGAGGCGGACACCGCACCCGGCGCCACCACGGTGCTGCTGGCCCTGGCCGCCTTCCTCGGCACCACGCTGGCCGGCGTGCTGCGCCGGGCCGTGGTCCGGCGGTCACGGCCGCCGGTCGCCGCCGAACCTCCGGATGTCGTGCTGCATGTCTGAGCGCCGCACCGCTGTACGGTGGTCGCAGCCATGACGACCATCGGATACGAAGCGTACGAGTCGGCGGGGGCCCTGTTGCGCGCCCTCTCCGCACCGATCCGCGTGGCGATCGTGACCGAGCTGGGCGCCGGCGAGCGCTGCGTGCACGACCTCGTGGAGAAACTGGGCGCCCCTCAGCCCCTCGTCTCCCAGCACCTGCGGGTCCTGCGCGGGGCGGGCGTGGTGCGGGGTGTCCGCCAGGGACGGGAGATCGCATACTCCCTGGTGGACGAACACGTCGCCCACATCGTCGCCGACGCGGTGAGCCATGCCAGGGAGAGCCGACAGTGAACGCGGAAACGACCCCTCGAAACACGAAGCAGCGCAGCGCGGTGAGCGCCGTCCTCGCCGAGACCGAGGGCTTCCACAGCGCACAGGACCTGCACGCGATGCTGCGTGACCGCGGCGAGCGGGTCGGTCTCACCACGGTCTACCGGACGTTGCAGGGGCTGGCCGACTCCGGTGAGATCGACGTGATGCGCCCACCCGGTGGCGAGCACCTCTACCGGCGGTGCAGCCAGGGCCATCACCACCACCTGGTCTGCCGGTCCTGCGGCCGGACCGTCGAGGTGGCCGGGCCGGCGGTGGAGTCCTGGGCGGACAAGGTCGCCGGGCAGCACGGCTTCGTGGACGTCTCGCACACGCTGGAGATTTTCGGCACCTGCCAGGAGTGCGCCGCGAAGGGCTGAGTGCGAGGCTTTCGCGTGTGAAGCCCTACGCCGACCGGCTGCCCACCGCGATCCGCCAGCTCGTCACCGACATCCTCGTGGTCCTCTGGATCTATCTGTGGATCCGGGTCGCCATGTGGGTCCACGACACCGTCGAGAAACTGGCCGTCCCGGGTGCCAAACTGGAGTCGGCCGGCAGCGGCATCGCGGACAACCTGGCCGACGCGGGCGGCAAGGTGGGCCGGGTCCCAGTCGTCGGCGACGACCTGACCAAGCCGTTCACCGGTGCCGCCGACGCCGCCCGGGCGATTGCCGAGGCCGGGCAGGACCAGCAGGACTTCGTCGATCAGCTGGCGCTGATCCTGCCGCTGGTGGCGATCGCGGTGCCGCTGGCGCTCGTGCTCTTCCTCTGGTTGCCGCTGCGTCTGCGCTGGATGCGCCGGGCCGCTCTGGCCGCCGCGGTCCGCGACGACCCGGCCGGCCGGGACCTGCTGGCGTTGCGCGCGCTCGCCGGCCGCCCGCTCCGCGAGTTGTCCCGGCTGGGCCCGGACATCGCGCAGAGCTGGCGGGCCGGCGATGAGGACGCCGTCGACGCACTCGCCGAACTGGAGCTCAGGAGTCTCGGTCTGCGTCCTCGTCGCGCTTCTTCGCCGACTTCCGGTCCTTCGCGTCGTCGATGACGTAACCGTCCTCGTCGTCGTCCTCACCCCAGTTGCGGTGCGCGAACGGGAGGGCGACCCAGAGGCCGAGGAACCAGACGGCGGTGATCACGGTGAGCGGGATCGCCCACTTCCAGTCCAGCACGTAGTCGGTGATCAGCAGGACGCTGCTGACCATCGAGATCAGCATGAAGGCGAGGCCGCCGGAGGCCATCCGGTGCGCGTACCGCACCAGTTCCGGCTTGCGGCCCTGCCGGAACAGCGCCCGGTGGAACGCCACCGGAGAAATGATCATCGCGGTGGCGAAGGCGGCACTGATCAGGGCTACGACATAGGTGTCCTTCTGGAAGTTCGTGGCGTTGGGGAAACCGTTGCTGAACGGCAGCGTGAGCAGGAACGCGAAGAGGATCTGCACGCCGGTCTGTGCGACGCGCAGCTCCTGCAGCAGGTCCGCGAAGTTACGGTCCCAGCGCTGCTTCTCGGTTTCTTTGTTGCGAGGAGAAGATGTATCGACCGCCATGCCGCGCCCGGTTCCCCGACGCGGCGATCATCAAACTCCGATGCGTGCCAGGACGGCGTCGGCCAGCTCCTCCGGAGCCTCCTCGGGCACCCAGTGACTGACCCCGCGCATCGCCACGAGCTGGTAGTCGGCGGAGACCCAGTCGGCGGTACGCAGTGCGGCGGTCAGCCCCACCACGCCGTCCCGGTCACTCCACACGTAGGTCGTCGGCACCGTGATCACACCGGTCCCGGCCACCTGGTCGGTGCGGTACGCCCGGTACCAGTTCAGTCCCGCGGTCAGCCGGCCCGGTTCGCGCGCCGCGTCCACGTACCGCTGGGTCCGCTCGGCCGACAGCGGCCGGAACATCCAGCGCAGCACCGCGGCGTCGCGCCCCAGCAGCAGGCGTTCGGCCGCCGCCGAGCGGAACACCCCGAAGTAGCTGAGCCGGGCCTTCTGCGACGGCCGGACGCGCATCGCCAGCAGCATGGCCCGCGGGTGCGGCACGGAGATCGCGGTGAGGGTACGGACCCGGTCGGGGTGACCGGCCGCGAGCACCCAGGCGACCTGCGCGCCCCAGTCGTGGCCGACCACGTGCGCCCGGTCGACGCCGAGCTCGTCGAGCACGGCGCGGGCGTCGGCCACCGCCTCGGTCAGCTGGTACTCCTCGACGTCGGCGGGCCGCGCGCCGGGCGAGTAGCCGCGCTGGTTCAGCGCGTACGTCCGGAGGCCGGCCGCGTGCAGGCGCGGCAGGATCCGCTCGAACTCCCGGTTGTCCTGCGGGAAACCGTGCAGCAGCAGCACCGGCTCGCCGTCCTGTGGCCCGCCCTCGGACACCTCGAACGTCAGGCCACGAGCTTTGATCTCCATGTGACTGCTACCTCCCTATCCCGGCGATTCACCAGGTGTTAGCGTCATCGAAGCACATACACCGAAGTTCGTCCGCTTCCGCGGGCGGACCTCGATCCGACAGGGGAGCGCACAGCGCTGAGAGTGCGGCCACGCCGCAGACCCTCGTACCTGATCTGGGTAATGCCAGCGCAGGAAGTTCGGTCTTTCCCAGCCGCGCCGTGTCCGGGCACCGTTGCCCGTCCGCGGCGTGCGTCTCCTCCCGGTACCCGCTGGGAGGCGTTTCATGAGCAACACCAATCCGAATCGATGGCGCACGATAGACATCGTGATCGCCTCGGTGATCGCCGTGGCGTTCGGCGTGATCTTTTGGGCCTGGAACACGGTCTGGTCGGTCACCGAGGCGGCGTTCGCGTTCTTCCCGCCGGCACAGTCGATCCTCTACGGGATCTGGCTGATGCCGGCCGTGCTGGGTGGCCTGATCATCCGGAAGCCGGGGGCCGCGCTCTACACCGAGACCGTCGCGGCGATCCTGTCCGCGCTGCTCGGCAACAAGTGGGGCGGGACCGTCATCCTGCAGGGCCTGATCCAGGGCGCGGGCGCCGAGCTGGCGTTCGCGGCGCTGCGCTACCGGTCCTACAAGCTGCCGATCGCCCTGCTCGCCGGCGCGCTGACCGGCCTCAGTGCGGCGATCTACGACTTCTTCGCCTGGACCTACGCGTACGAGCTGTGGAGCTACCGGGTGCCGTACGGCGCCTTCACCGTGGTGAGCAGCGTCCTCGTGGCCGGGCTGGGCAGCTGGCTGCTGGTCCGGGCGCTCGCGCCGACAGGTGTCCTGGACCGGTTCGGAGCGGGCCGGGAACGGGCACTGATCTGACGTGAGCGAGGTTCGGTTCAGCGGGTTCGGGTGGCGGCACGCCGGGCGCCGCGCCTGGGCGGTCCGCGGGCTGGACCTGCACGTCCGGCACGGCGAACGGGTGCTGCTGCTCGGTCCCTCCGGCGCCGGCAAGAGCACCCTGCTCGCCGCGCTCGCCGGTCTGCTGCCGGACGATTCCGGCGAGGCCGAGGGCGTCATCGAGATCGACGGGCTGGAGCCGGCCAAGGCGCGCGAACGGACCGGCGTCGTCTTCCAGGACCCGCAGACCCAGCTGGTGATGGCTCGCAGCGGCGACGACGTGGCGTTCGGCCTGGAGAACCGGGGCGTGCCGGCCGGTGAGATCTGGCCACGGGTGAGTGACGTGCTGGATCGGGTCGGCTTCCCGTACCCGATCAATCGCTCCACCGCCGCGCTCTCCGGCGGCGAGGCGCAGCGCCTGGCGCTCGCCGGGGTCCTCGCCCTGCGGCCCGGGCTGCTGCTGCTCGACGAACCCACCGCGAACCTCGACCCGCCCGGCGCCACCCTGATCCGGGAGGCGGTCGGCCAGGCCATCGGCCCGGAGACCACGATGATCATTGTGGAGCACCGGGTGGCCGAGGCGCTGCCGCTGGTGGACCGGGTGGTGGTGCTGGAGCCGGGCGGCGGGGTGCGCGCCGACGGCGCGCCCGAAGTGATCTTCGCGGCCTATGGCGACCGACTGGCGGCGGACGGGGTCTGGGTGCCCGGTTTCAGCTTCCCGGCGGTCCGGGCCACGACCAGGCCCACAGACCATCTGGTACGAGCGGAGCACGTCGCCGTCCGTGGCCGGCTCCGACCGGTTTCGATCGCTGTGGGCGACAGTGAGGTGCTCGCCGTGACCGGGCCCAACGGCGCCGGCAAGTCGACGCTCGCGCTGCTGCTGGGCGGCCTGCTGGCACCGGACTCCGGGCGGATCGAGGCGTTCGGCGACAAGCGGCCGCCGCACCGCTGGCGGGCCACCACCCTCACCCAGCGGATCGGGTCCGTCTTCCAGAACCCGGAACACCAGTTCGTCACCGGCCGGGTCGCCGACGAACTGGCGCTCGGGCCACGCCGGATCGGCCGCTCCCCCGCCGAGACCCGGCGGATCGTCGACGACCTGCTGGAGCGGCTGCGCCTGACGAAGCTGGCCGGGGCGAACCCGTACACCCTCTCCGGCGGTGAGGCCCGGCGCCTCAGCGTCGCCACGGCTCTCGCCACCGCGCCCCGGCTGCTCGTGCTGGACGAGCCGACGTTCGGCCAGGACCGCCGCACGTGGCTGGAACTGATCACCCTGCTCGCGGAGTTGCGCGACGCCGGGCACGGGATCCTCGCGGTCACCCACGACGAGGCGTTCGTGCGTACCCTCGCCGATCGCGCCATCGGTCTGGGCGAGCCGGACCCGGAACCGCTGCCCCGGAGGGTCCGGCCGTGACCCTCGCCCTCGAACCCATCGCCGACCCGTCCGCACCCCTCGCCCGGCGCAACCCGGTCGCCAAGCTGGCCGCCGCGCTGCTCTTCTCCCTGCCGCTGATCTCCACGGTGGACCCGTTCGCGCCGGCCGTCGCCCTCGTCCTGGAACTGGCGCTGCTACCGCTCTTCGGTGTCCGGTTCGGCGTCCTGCTGCGCCGGGCCGCACCGCTGCTGCTCGCCGCCGCCGGCGTCCTCGTCGCGATGACCCTGTTCGCCGCCGACCGCAGCGGCACCCTGTACTTCTCGCTCGGGCCGTTCGACGTGACGAGCGGCGTCGTGGCCACCGCCGCCGGGCTGATCCTGCGCATCTTCGCGGTGGCCCTGCCCGGCATCATCGTCTTCGCCACCACCGACCCCACCGACCTGGCCGACGCGCTGGTGCAGAACGCGAAGGCGCCGGCCCGGTTCGCGATCGGCGCCCTCGCCGCGTTCCGGCTGCTCCCGCTGCTCGGTCAGGAATGGCGCGCGCTCACCCTCGCCCGGCGGGCCCGCGGCGTCGACGCCGGGCGCAACCCCGCCGCCAAGCTGCGGCTCTTCGTCTCCACCGCGTTCGCGCTGCTGGTCGGGGCGTTGCGGCGCGGTGTGCGGCTGGCCGTCGCGATGGACGCGCGCGGCTTCGACTCCGGTATCCCGCGGACGTACGCGCGACGGCAGCACTTCACCGGCGCCGACACCGCCCTGGTCGTCACCGCCGTGATCGCCTCCGCCACGATCCTGACCCTCTCGGTGCTGCTGGGCTTCTTCCGCCCGATCGTCGGCTGACCGGCCGGCTCTTCGCCGCCCGCCGCCCGGCTCTTTGCCGCCCGCCGCCCCGCTCGCCGCCCGTCCGATCGTCGGTTGATCGTTCGCTTCGGCGTCACGAGTGCGACAGCCGAAGTTGTCCTGACCGGACCAGGGTGATCTCCACTGCACGTTTCCTCGTAGGAGTTCACCGACATGGGTCACGGCCACGACCACTCGCACCACGACATGGACACCTCCGGCGGGGATCTGCCGGAGGCCCTCGACCTCAGCGTTCCGGAAACCGAACTCTCCCCCGGCGACCGGTCCCGGCGCCGCTTCCTGCTCGGCGCGGGCCTGCTCGGTGCCGGCGCAGCCGCTTCCGTGCTGGCCCGCCCCGGTGCCGCCGAGGCGGCCGGCCTGTCGCACACGCACGGCCCGGTGGGCGGCGGAACGGGCAAAGGCGGCTTCCAGTGGCTGAGTGGTGACCACCACATCCACACGCAGTACAGCTCCGACGCCCAGTACCGGGTGCTCGACCAGGCGCAGAAGGGCCACGCGTACGGCCTCGACTGGATCGTCATCACCGACCACGGCAGCGCCGCCCACGCCAAGATCGGTGTGGAGAAGGTCAACCCGGACATCGTGAAGACCCGTGAGGAGCTCAAGGGGCTGCTCACTTTCCAGGGCCTGGAGTGGAACATCCCGGCCGCCGAGCACGCGACCGTGTTCGTCACGCCCAGCAAGAACGAGGTCTCGGTTCTCAAGCAGTTCGAGAACGCGTACGACGGCACGTTCGCCCCGTCGACGAACACGGCCGCCCAGAACGAGGCGCTGGCCATCGCCGGCATCAAGTTCCTCGGCGAGCAGGTCCGCAAGCGCAAGATCGACGGCGCGCTCTTCTTCGCGAACCACCCGGCCCGCCGCGGCATCGACTCCCCGCACGAGATCCGTGGCTGGCGGGACGCCGACCCCAGCGTCGCCGTCGGCTTCGAGGGCGCGCCCGGTCACCAGGCCGCCGGCATCCCCGCCCCGAACGGCCGGGGCGGCGCCCGCGGCTACTACGACAACAACCCGTCGGCCGCCTCGTTCCCCGGCTACCCGCTGGAGAGCTACCGCACCTGGGGTGGCTTCGACTGGATGACCTCGACCGTCGGTGGTCTCTGGGACAGCCTGCTCGCCGAGGGCAAGGCGTGGTGGATCACCGTCAACTCGGACAGCCACGTCAACTACCTCGACCAGACCGAACGTGGCCCGGGCAGCGACTTCAACGCCAACGGCAAGTACAACGACCCGGTCTACAACGGCTCGATCAACACCCAGGCCGGCGACTTCTGGCCCGGCTTCTACGGCCGGACCAACGTGGGCGCGTCGTCGTTCGGCTACAAGGCGGTCGTCGACGGCCTGCGCGCCGGGCGCGTCTGGGTCGACCACGGCCGGCTGATCAAGGGCCTGGACGCCCGGGTCCGGGTCGCCGGTGACCGCCGCGGCTTCACCGGAACCCCCCTCGGCGGTGTCCTCCAGGTCAAGCGGGGCACCTCGACCGAGCTGACCCTCGAGATCGACCTGCAGGACATCCCGAACTGGGCCGGTTTCGTCCCGGCCCTCAAGCGGGTCGACGTGATCGTCGGCACGGTCACCGGCCCGGTCGGCGACCGGGACACCTTCACCACCCCGAACACCCGGGTCGTGAAGTCGTTCGAGGTTTCCCGGACCAGCGGCAAGGTGTCGTTCACGTACTCGCTGGGCCGGCTCGACAAGCCGTTCTACCTGCGGGTCCGCGGCACCGACGGCAACCGCACCCAGCCGGGTCTGATGGGCGCCTCGGTCGACCCGTACGGTCCCCAGCTCGACGTGGCCGGCGCCGCCGACCCGTGGGGCGACCTGTGGTTCTACACCAACCCCATCTGGGTTCTGCCCCGATGACTTCCTCCGTCGCGCCGGCCGCTCCGGCGGCCGGCGCCGCCCGGATCGTCGGCCTCAGCCTGGGTCACACCACCCTGGCCGAGGCCGACCACTGGATCGGGGCGCTGACCCCGGCGCCGGTGCTGGCCTGCACGCACCTGGTCGCCGAGCCGCATCCGCACGTGGCGATCAGCCTGCTC
Organism: Actinoplanes sp. DH11; assembly: GCF_020873875.1. Classification (GTDB taxonomy): domain Bacteria; phylum Actinomycetota; class Actinomycetes; order Mycobacteriales; family Micromonosporaceae; genus Actinoplanes. Next base: position 31,762 of record NZ_JAHWGU010000013.1, on the reverse strand, counting down.
ACCGACGCCTCGTTCCCGAGCGACCCGGCCCTCGAACCGGCCGCGCGGGCAGCGGCGGCCGGGCAGTCCGGCCGGGCCGTGCGGTTCCCCGGCGTCGAACGGCTGACCGGCGAACTGACCGTCAGCGAGATCCTGCAGCGCAGCTCCATCTCCCGGGTCGAGGTGCTGGGCGGCGGGCCGGCTCAACCGGACACCGTGGTCGAGACCGGTGACTTCGTCCGCCCGCAGTTCCGGGCCGGCGAACTGGTGCTGGTCACCACCCCGGCGGCCGGTGGGCGGCTGATCCCGTTCGAAAGGCGGGATCCCACCCCCTGTTGTGCCGATCACTGACCGGCACATCCCTACTGTTGGGGGCATGTCTCGTCCCCGTTTGCGACAACTGCTGGCCGACACCCGCAGCGGCGTGCTGCTCTTCAGCATCACGCCGCCGCGGCGCAGCACCCCCGACGACCGGGTCCGCGAGATCGCCAAGGTCACCCTGGACCGGCTCAGCGGTCTCGACCTCGACGGCCTGATCATCTACGACATCGACGACGAGTCGGACCGCAACCCGGACGAGCGGCCCTTCCCCTACCTGGAAACCCTCGACCCGGCCCGCTACTACGCCGACCACCTGAGCGACTGGCACCAGCCGGTGATCATCTACCGCTGCGTCGGCAAGTACACCGAGGACGAGCTGCGGGACTGGATGACCGGCGTCGACGACCGGGTCCTCAGCGTCTTCGTGGGCGCCTCCTCCGGCGGCAAAGCGGTCCGCACCGACCTGCGCCGGGCACAGGCACTGCGCACCCAGGTGCGCCCCGACCTGCCGTTGGGCGCCGTGGTGATCGGCGAACGCCCGGACGAGCACCTGCGCATGCTTGCCAAACAGGACCGGGGTGCCGCCTTCTTCGTCTCCCAGGTCGTCTACCACGTCAACGAGACGAAGAACCTGCTCTCCGACTACTACTACGCCTGCCGCGCCAAGAGCGTCGAACCCCGCACGGTCATCTTCACGCTGTCCCTGTGCGGCTCCTTGAAGACCCTGGAGTTCCTGGGCTGGCTGGGCGTCGACGTCCCCCGCTGGCTGCAGAACTCCCTGCGCCACGCCGAGGACCCCCTGACCGAGTCCTACCGCCAGTGCGTCGCGATCGCCCGCGACCTCATCGACTTCTGCGAACACCTGGGCATCCCGTACGGCTTCAACATCGAAAACGTCTCCATCCGCCGAACCGAGATCGAAGCCACCACCGACCTGGCCGCCGAGATCGCCGGCCTCCTCAGCCACCGCCGCGGCCGCGGCTAGGGCCACCGCCGCGGCTAGGGTCAGTGCGTGATCGACTTCTCCAACGGTTCCGTGTTCAAGCTCAACCCCTGCGACCCGCAGGAGGTGATCCCCCAGGTCGCCCCGTTCCTGATCCAGGGCGAGCAGGTCTTCTACACGTTCAAATCGGTCCGCGACTTCGTCGTCTTCACCAACAAGCGCCTCATCGCCGCGAACGTGCAGGGCATCACCGGGTCGAAGACCGATTTCACGTCGCTGCCGTACAGCAAGATTCAGGCCTTCTCGGTGGAGACCGCCGGCAGCCTGGACCGGGACACCGAGCTCGACCTCTGGTACAGCGGCCTCGGCAAGGTCCGCCTCGAGTTCAAGCGCAACGTCGACATCCGCCAGCTGAGCCAGATGATCGCCAATTACGTCCTCTGAGCAGCAGCGGATCCACCGGCCTCCGCCGCCTTCTCGTCGAAGCTGAGCAGTCTCCGGCGGAGAGCGGCGATCTCGCGCAGGGCGGCATTCACTGTCTCCTCCTCCCCCGCGGTGCCGAGCAGACCGGCAGCCACAGCCAGCGCGGCCTGATCGACTTCGATAGCCCTCTTGATCATTCGAATTCCTCTCCGCACGGCGTTCAGTCGACGGAACCCGGATCCGCCACCCATCGGGCCGCCTGACCCGTCACCGCTGCCACCTGCTCGAAATCTCTGTCGTAGTGCAAGATCGTGGTCCGGTGATGCTCGGCGGTCGCGGCGACCACGAGGTCGACCGGCCCGGCGGAGCGGTGCGCCCCGCGATCCGTCAGGTCCTTCTGCACGGACAGGGCACGGTCGAACGCCCGGTCCGGAACCGTCAGCCAGGCGCACGACCCCCTGATCGCGGCCTCCAGTTCGCCGCGGTCGACCTTGGATCTCGCGGTGAAGAGGATCTCCAGCTCGGTGAGCGGGCAGACCCCCAGCACACCTGCGTCGATCTGGTCGAGCCATGCCGACTGGACGGCCGGCTCGCACAGGAGCCGCATGAAGGCGCTGGTGTCGATCAGATACTTCGTGGTCACGGCCGGCGCTTCTTCTCGAGCAACTCGTCGAACTGACCCGTCCGCGCTAGCGCGGTGAGCTGAGCCAGAGCCTCGCGCCGCCGGTGGATCACCGCGATCTCACGCAGCGCGGCGTTGACGGTATCCCCCCACCCGGAGGTGCCGAGGTGCTCGGACGCGTCGATAAGCGCCTCGGCGTCCAGATCGACCAGGCTCTTCACCATCACGTCTCCCATGCAGCCACTATCCCCGTGCTCTCATGCGGCGGAGTTCAGCCCGACCAGCCCAGCCAGCCCGACCAGCCCAGCCCAGCCAGCGCGACCAGCCCAGCTTGCCAACTCGCGCCTAGTTGTTATGCGACTAGATTAGTCCCGTGCATAGATCGACTCAAGGCTTCGGCCTGAGAGGATGAGGGCATGCTCGTAGCCTTCTCCGTCACGCCCCTGGGCGCCGGCGACTCCGTCGGGGACGCCGTCGCCGAGGCTGTCCGCGTGGTTCGCGCCTCCGGCCTGCCGAACCGGACCGACGCCATGTTCACCACGATCGAGGGCGAGTGGGACGAGGTGATGGCGGTCGTGAAGCAGGCCGTGGACGCCGTCGCCGCGGTCGCGCCCCGGGTCAGCCTGTCGTTGAAGGCCGACGTCCGGCCCGGCGTGACCGGCGCGCTCACCGCGAAAGTGGAGCACATCGAGCGGGTTCTCGGGCAGTGAGAGTTCCGCGGCTGCTGGTCATGTGGGACATCGACTACACGCTGCTGCGCGGTGGCGGGGTGGCGGCCCGGTCGTGGAAGGCGGCGTTCACCGAGGTCACCGGGGTGGGCTGGCGGGAGACCCCGGTCTTCGGCGGGCGCACCGACCTGGACATCTGCGCCGAGGTCTTCGCCACGCACGGCGTGACGGACTGCACCCCGGAGCGCTTCTTCGCGCGATATGTGGAGCTGGTCGAGCAGGCCGGGCACGAGTTCGCCGAGCAGGGCGCGCTCATGCCGGGCGTCCGTGAGGTGCTCACCCATCTCGGCACCGACCCGGGGATCGTGCAGACTCTGGTCACCGGCAACATCCCGCAGGTGGCCCGGCTCAAGGTCGCCGCGTTCGGGCTGGCCGACGACTTCGACTTCGAGGTCGGCGGGTACGGCACCGACGACAGTGTCCGGGCCACCCTGGTGAAGCGGAGCTTGGCGCGGGCGGAGGCGAAGTACGGTGAGCGGTTCCGCCCGGTCGTCGTCGGTGACACGGTGAACGACGTGACGGCGGCCCTGGCCAACGGCGCCGCCGTGGTCGCGGTCGCGACCGGCGCGACCCCGGCGGCCGAGCTGGCCGCCGCCGGGGCGCACACCGTGCTGACCGACCTGAGTGACGCCGAGGCCGCGGTCCGGGCCCTTACGTCGGGCTGACCGGGTTCGGCAGGGCGCCGCCGAACCGGCGGTCACGCTGCGCGTAGAGCTCGCACGCGTACCACAGGTGGCGGCGGTCGAAGTCGGGCCAGAGGGTGTCCAGGTAGACCATCTCCGCGTACGCCGACTGCCAGAGCAGGAAGTTGGAGGTGCGCTGCTCGCCGGAGGGCCGCAGGAACATGTCCACCTCGGGGATCTCCGGGTGGTAGAGGTAGCGGGCGATGGTCTTCTCGTTGACCTTGTCAGCCTTGAGCTTGCCCGCCGCCACGTCGCGCGCGATGGCGGCCGCGGCATCCGCGATCTCCGCCTGGCCGCCGTAGTTGACGCAGAACTGAAGGGTGAGCGTCGAGTTCTTCCGGCTCATCTCCTCGGCGGTCTGCAGCTCGGAGATCACGCTCTTCCAGAGCCGGCCGGCCCGGCCGGACCAGACCACCCGCACACCGAGGTCGACCAGCTGGTCACGGCGGCGCCGGATGACGTCGCGGTTGAACCCCATCAGGAAGCGCACCTCCTCGGGCGAGCGCTTCCAGTTCTCGGTGGAGAAGGCGTAGGCCGACAGGTACGGAATGCCCAGCTCGATGGCGCCCTCGATGGTGTCGAACAGCGAGTGCTCCCCCTGCTCGTGTCCCTTGGTGCGGGAGAGCCCGCGCTCCTTGGCCCAGCGGCCGTTGCCGTCCATGACTATCGCCACATGCTTCGGCAGCGCGGCGGCCGGCAGTTTTGGTGGCCTCGCACCGGAGATGTGTGGGGTGGGCGGACGCGGGCTCAAGGGTTCAACTCCCGTCGATCGACAAGCGGGAGCGAGCGCAGCGCCCGCTCCATGTGCCATTGCAGGTGGGCGGCGACCAGGCCGCTGCACTCCCGGCGCACCGGCGTCTCGGAGGCGTCCGCGACTGCCCAGTCACCGCTGGTCAGGGCCGACATCAGGCCGAGGGTCGCCGGGCTGGGGTGTGCCGCACCGGGCGGACGGCAGTCGGGGCAGACCGCGCCGCCGGCCGGGACGGCGAAAGCGGCGTGCCGGCCGGGGGTGCCGCAGACCGCGCACTCGTCGACCGCCGGCGCCCAGCCGCCGAAGGCCATGGCGCGCAGCAGGTAGGCGTCGAGCACCAGGCTGCCGGCGTGCTCACCGGCGGCGAGGGCCTTGAACGCGCCGAGGGTCAGCTGGAACAGCCGCAGCGCGGGCTCGCGCTCCACCGGGGTGAGCCGCTCGGCGGTCTCGCAGATCGCGCTGGCCGCGGTGTATCGCGGGTAGTCGGTGAGGAAGTTCTTGCCGAAGAGGGAGACCGCCTCGACCTGGCTCACCGAGTGCAGCGAGCTGCCCACCCCCTCCGGCGAGCCGGCGAGCTGGAGGTCGATGTGGCCGAACGGCTCGAGCCGGGCACCGAAGCGCGACGAGGTGCGCCGCACGCCGCGGGCGACGGCACGCAACCGGCCGTGCCGCCGGGTCAGCAGGGTGACGATGCGGTCGCTCTCGCCGAGTTTCTGCACACGCAGGACCACCGCGTCGTCGCGGTAGAGCTGGCGTCGGTATCCGGCAGGCACCCCGCCATTCTGCCCGGTGCCTACGACAAACCCTGACCCGGATCTCAGGGTCGCCTCCGGGACGGGACCGGTGGTGCGCGAGTGCCGGCGGAAATAGCGTCAGGGGCATGACCGACTGCACCGAGCGGCACCCCGGCCGGGCACGCCTGACGGAAGGCACAGCATGAGCCGAAAAGTTGCTCTCGTCCTCGCCGCCGCCTCGATGATCGCCCTGGCCGGCTGTGACGGTGTGGTCGGCGCCCGGATGACTTTCGAGGACACCGAGAAGGCGAAGATCACCGACATCGTGCTGCGGGGCGGTGGCGGTGACGTGCTGATCAACACGGCCGACACGACGGAGACCTCGATCCGGCGGGTGATCCGGGGCAGCACCGATCCCGGGCCGTCCTACTCGCTCTCCGGCTCGACGCTCGACATCTCGACCGACTGCGGCCGCAACTGTCACGTCAGCTACGAGATCACCGCGCCGGCGGGTGTCGCCGTCAAGGGCGACGTGCGCTCCGGCGACATGGGCCTGACCGGCGTCGGTGCCGTCGATCTGAAGATGACCTCGGGCGACATCCTGGTGGAGCGGGCCACCGGCCCGGTCGCGATCGAGGCGACGTCCGGCGACATGTCGGTGACGGGCGCGCCGTCGCTGACCGTCGAACTGACCTCCGGTGACATCAGGGCGGACGACATCGCCGGCCCGATCGAGGCACGCGCCACCTCCGGTGACATGAGCCTGGTGCTCGACGTCCCCGCCTCGGTGACCGCGTCGGTGCAGAGCGGCGACCTCAACCTGACGGTTCCGGACGGCGCCTACCGGGTGAAGACGGAGGCGGGCGGCGGCGACGTGATGGTGGAGAACCTGGCCAACGACGCGAAGGCGACGCACGTGCTCGACCTACGCACGCGAAGCGGCGACCTCTTCGTGACGACCGGCTGAGGGAGAACCGGCGGGGCCGGCGGGGATCGCGCCCGGGGCGGGTGCCGGCGAGACCGGGATCGGCATCCGCTGGCCCGGCAGCAGCTGCGGTCGCCGGCCGGCGGCCACGTCCTCGACCCAGCCGACGAGCGCCAGCACCACCCCGAGCAGGACGCAGACCACCGCCGTACGCCACGAGATGCCCACCCAGCCGCTCACCGGCAACCCATGCGCCTCGCCGGCCTGGGTCACCGCCACGATCACCGGGATGTGCCAGAGGTAGATGGTGAGCGCCCGCGCGTTCAGGACGGTCAGCACCCGGTGCTCGCGGACCATCGGGGACGACCCGAGGGCCACCAGGATGAACGCGGCCGACCAGAGCGCGTTGCCGAGCGGGATGTCGTTGAGGTCGTACCCCCGCGGACCCGGATGGGTGATCACCCAGGCCGCAGCCGGCACGGCGAGGGCGGCGGCCAGCGTGACGAGCCGCTTGCGGCCGAGCCTGCGCAGGTGGCCGTCGTGGTGCGCGAAACCGAGCAGCCAGGCGCCGCCGTAGAGGGCCAGGTCCCGCGGCACCGGCGGCACCGTGAGGCGGGCGAGCTCGACGACGGCCAGCGCGGCATAGGGCACCAGGATCGAGATCAGCGGGAACCTGCGGAACAGCGGCAACACCAACGGCGACAGCAGGACGAACCACAGGAAGTCGCGCAGGTACCAGGCATGACTCAGCGACTGCATCCACCAGCCGGTGGCCTCGGGGTCGACGAGCGGAAAACCCCAGAGCAGCAGGTGTACGTCGAACGGGGTCCCGGTGAGCAGCATCGCCGGCACCGCGATCACCAGGCAGAGCACCCAGAGCGAGGGCAGCAGCCGTCGCAGGCGCCGCTCGACGGCCCACACACCGAACCGATCGAGCGACGCCGCCATCAGGGAGCCGGCGAGCGCGAACATCACCGACATCGCCGGGAAGATCACGGTGAGCGCCGCCCAGCCGGTGAGGTGGTAGACGACCACCCGCACGGTCGCGGCGGCGCGCAACAGATCCAGGTACCGGTTCCGCATGACCGAAGGTGTTACCCGCGTTCGGCCGAATAGCGCAAATCCCGGTGAATTATCCCATAGTCAGGAAATGTCTAATTATCGATTCAAAATCCCAGCTTACGAAGCTGCTTCGGATCCCGCTGCCATTCCTTGGCGACCCGCACGTGAAGATCCAGGTAAACCTTGGTACCGAGAAGCTCCTCGATCTGCACCCGCGCCTGCGAACCGACCTGCTTCAATCGCTCGCCCCGGGTCCCGATCACGATCGACTTCTGACTGGGCCGTTCCACGTACAGATCCGCATAGATTTTGGTGGTCCGCCCTTCGACCTGCATCTCCTCGACCAGCACCGCGATCGAGTGCGGCAGTTCGTCGCGCACACCCTCGAGCGCCGCCTCCCGGATCAGCTCGGCGATCAGCACCTGCTCCGGTTCGTCGGTGAGCACGTCGTCCGGGTAGAGCTGCGGCGACTCCGGCAGGTACTTGACCATCACGTCGGTGAGGATCTCCACCTGGTGCCCGGAGACCGCGCTGACCGGGATGATCTCCGCGAAGTCATAGAGCTGGGCGACCGCGAGCAGCCGCTCGGCCAGGACCTGCGGGCTCACCAGGTCGACCTTGGTGACCACCGCGATCACGGTGGCCTTCAGCTCGCTCATCTCCGAGGAGATGAACCGGTCACCACGACCGATCGGCTCGTCCGCGGGGAAGCAGATGCCGATCACGTCGACCTCGCTCCACGTCTCGCGGACCAGGTCGTTGAGCCGCTCGCCGAGCAGCGTGCGCGGCCGGTGCAGACCCGGCGTGTCCACGAGCACCAGCTGCGAGTCCGGCCGGTGCAGGATGCCGCGGATCACGTGCCGGGTGGTCTGCGGCTTGTTCGACGTGATCGCGATCTTCTGACCGACTATCGCATTCGTCAGCGTCGACTTGCCGGCATTGGGCCGGCCCACGAAACACGCGAAACCCGCGCGATAGACGCCGTCCGCGCGCTTGTCGGAACGCGCGGCCTTGTGCCGGTGCACGCGGCGCATTCCGGACTTACCGGTACGCTCACCGGCCGTCACGTCCCGACCGGACCCACCGTCACCCACGGGCGCACCCACCGCACCGTCCCGGCGAAGCTTGCCGTCACCCACGGGCGCACCCGGAGCACCGTCGCGGCGAGGCTTGCGGTCACCCACGGGCGCACCCGGAGCACCGTCGCGGCGAGGCTTGCCGTCACCGGCCGGTCCACCAGCCGCACCGTCCCGGCGGGGCTTGCGATCGCCGGCCGGCCCGCTCGGCGTCCAGTCCCGGCGGGGCTTGCGGTCACCCGTACCCGCCGAGCCCGAAGCCCGCCCGGCACGCCCGCCGGAACCGGCCCCACGGACCGCGCCCGGCTTGTTCCCGCCCGGCTCCTGGCGTTTCGCCATCCGGCGTTCCTGCCGGCGGCGCTCGTTGCGCTCGCCCGCGCTGAGCCGCCGCTCGTCCGGCTGCCGGGACTTCTCCGGCTCGGGGGACGTCACTGGACCGTGCCGAGGAGAGAACCGTCGGTGCCGGCCACGTGGATCGGCGCACCGGCCGCCAGGTCACGCACCGCGGCCTGCCCGGCCCCGTCCAGCGTCGACGACTCGGTCACCACCGCGGCCGCCTCCAGTTTCGTCGCACCGGAGGCCACCGCCTGGGCCACCGCGACCTGGAGCGCGGTCAGCGCGAGGCTGGGCAGCGCGACCGAGGCCGCCGCGTAGGTGCGGCCGTCCTGGTCGCGTACCGCCGCGCCCTCGACCGCGCCCACCCGGGCACGCGCGCTGCGCGCCAGGGTGACCAGCTTGGCGTCCTCGGCGCTCAGGGGGGTGCCGTCCGTGCCAGGCACGGGAGAAGCGGCGAAGGTCTGCTCAGGCATCTGCTGGTTGTCTTTCCTCGGTGTCGTTGGCGTTCTCGTCGTTGTTCTCGGCGTCCGGCTCCGGCTGCACCGGGCAGACCAGCACCGAGTCGATCCGGTTCCGCCGGCCGGCGGTGCCCTCGGCGACCAGGTGCAACCCGCCCACGTCGACGGCGGCACCGGGGATGGGCACCCGGCCCAGCGTCTGCGCGAGCAGGCCGCCGACCGTCTCCACCTCGTCGGTGGGCAGCTCCACGCCGAACACGTCGCCCAGGTCCTCGATCGGCAGCCGGGCGGCCACCCGCACCGCGCCGTCCGCCAGGTGCTCGATGGGCGGGCGTTCCACGTCGTACTCGTCGGTGATCTCGCCAACGATCTCCTCGAGGATGTCCTCGATGGTGACCAGGCCGGCGGTGCCGCCGTACTCGTCCACGACGATCACCAGGTGGATGCGGGCCGCCTGCATCTCGGAGAGCAGATCGTCCACCGGTTTCGACTCCGGCACGTAGGTCGCGGGCCGCATCGCGTCCGCCACCGCCTGCGCGGCCGCCGCCGGATCGCCGTTCTGGGTCCGGCGGATCACGTCTTTCAGATAGAGCACGCCCAGCACGTCGTCGACGCTCTCGCCGATCACCGGGATCCGGGAGAACCCGGAGCGCAGGAAGAGGTAGAGCGCCTGCTGGAGCGATTTCGGCGCCTCGATCCACACCATGTCGGTGCGCGGCACCATCACCTCGCGGGCGATCGTGTCACCCAGCGCGAACACCGAATGGATCATCTCGCGCTCGCCGTGCTCGACCACGCCGCGCTGCTCCGCCAGGTCGACCAGCTCCCGCAGCTCCACCTGGCTGCCGAACGGCCCCTCCGGGAAGCCCTTGCCGGGGGTCACCGCGTTGCCGATCAGGATCAGCAGCTGGGCCAGCGGGTTGAGCACCTTGCCCAGCCACCGCACCAGCGGCGCCGTCGCCCGGCCCACCGCGTAGGCGTGCTGACGCCCGACGGTCCGCGGCGCCACCCCGATCACCACGAAGCTGACGAGCGTCATCGTGCCGGCCGCGACGAGCGCCGCCTGCCAGCCGACACCCCAGGTGTCCACCGCGACGAGCGCCACCAGGGTGGTCGCCGTCAGTTCGCAGAGCAGCCGGAGCAGCAGGAGCAGGTTGACGTAGCGGACCACGTCACCGGCCACGGCGGCCAGCGCGGTCGCGCCGCGCCGCCCCTCGCGTTCCAGCTCCGCGGCCCGGGCCTGGCTGACCGTGGCCAGCGCGGCGTCGGTCATCGACGCCAGGCCGGCCAGCAGCACCAGGCCCACCGCGAAAATGATCAGTTGCAGGTCAGGCAGGCCGGCCGAGGCGGGCGCTGCCAGCAGAGAGGCGGGCTCCATGGTCAGCCGGCCTTGCGAGTGGCGCGCCAGCTCTGCAGGAGCTTGTTCTGGAGGGCGAACATCTCGCGCTCCTCGTCCGGCTCGGCGTGGTCGTAACCGAGCAGGTGCAGGGCACCGTGCACGGTCAGCAGGTGCAGCTCGTCGGCGGCCGAGTGACCGGCGACGGCCGCCTGTTTCGCGGCCACCTCCGGTGCCAGCACGATGTCGCCGAGCAGCGCCGGCTCGCCGACCCCGGACTCGCCGGGGCCGTGGTCGACGCTGCCCTCGTCCATCGGGAAGGCCAGCACGTCGGTCGGGCCGTCGCTGCCCATCCAGCGATGGTTGAGCTCGGCCATGTAGTCGATGTCGACGAGCAGGATGGACAGCTCGGCGAGCGGGTTGACACCCATCTCGTCCAGGGCGTGCCGGGCAACCGCGAGGATCGCGTCGGTGTCGACCTCGACTCCCGACTCGTTGGCGATCTCGATGGACATAGCGGTGCGATTACCCCTTGTGAATCAGCGCCGGCGGCTGGGACGACCGCCGGTGGCGGCCCGGCCCGGCACGGCGTGGACGGATTGTGCTGCCTGTTCTTCCTGGTCGGCGTCGTATCGCGCGTAAGCGTCGACGATCTCCGCGACCAGGCGGTGCCGCACCACGTCGGAGCTGGACAGCTCCGCGAAGTGCACGTCCTCGACGCCGCGCAGGATCTCCCGCACCACCTTGAGGCCGCTGGAGGTGCCACCCGGCAGGTCGACCTGGGTGACGTCACCGGTCACCACGATCTTGGCACCGAAACCGAGCCTGGTCAGGAACATCTTCATCTGCTCGGGCGTGGTGTTCTGCGCCTCGTCGAGAATGATGAAGGCGTTGTTGAGCGTACGGCCACGCATGTACGCCAGCGGCGCGACCTCGATCGTCCCGGCGGCCATCAGCCGCGGGATCGACTCCGGGTCGAGCATGTCGTGCAGCGCGTCGTACAGCGGGCGCAGGTAAGGATCGATCTTCTCGGTCAGCGTGCCCGGCAGGAAGCCGAGCCGCTCACCGGCCTCGACCGCCGGCCGGGTCAGGATGATCCGGCTGATCTCCTTGGCCTGGAGCGCCTGCACCGCCTTCGCCATGGCGAGATACGTCTTACCGGTGCCGGCGGGGCCGATCCCGAAGACGATGGTGTTCTCGTCGATGGCGTCGACGTAGCGCTTCTGGCCCAGCGTCTTGGGCCGGATGGTGCGCCCGCGCCGGGACAGGATGTTGAGGGTGAGCACCTCGGCCGGGCGCTCGGTGGTGTTGGTCTCGATCATGTCGAGGGTCCGGCGGACCGCGTCGACGCTGAGCGTCTCGCCCTTCTCGATGAGCTCGATGAGCTCGGAGAAGAGACGCTCGGCGATGGCGTTGTCGGCGGGTTCCCCGGTGATGGTGATCTCGTTACCGCGGACGTGGACGTCGCTGGTGAGAGACCGCTCGAGGAGGCGGAGGATCTCGTCCTTGGCGCCGAGCAGGTTCACCATGATCTTCGAGTCGTTCACCGAGATCTTGGTCTGCGCCCGCACCGGGCTGGACGAGCCCGTGCTGGAGGAGTTCGGCGTACCGGTCATAGGGCGGCCCAGAGGGCCTCCGCACCTGCTCTCTTTCTCTGCGTCGTCCCCGCTGGACGGCGTGCTCAAGGATCGTGCCATCCTATCCGCTCCCCCGCGCCCCCGCCGATGCCATTATCGCCCGGCTCGCCCGCGCGTCACCCGCCCGGCGCGGGGCCGCCCGGCGGCGGGTCAGTCGCCGGGCGCCGGCTCCGGGCCGGCGGAGGCCGGGCCGCCGTCGAAGCCGTCCTGGAATCGGCGGAAGCGATAGGTCGCCCAGTGCATCCGGACCACCTCGCCGGCGTCGTCGCGGGTGAGTCGCAGCAGCTCGCCGGTCTCCCGGCCGGAGACCGTCCGCAGCACGTCCGGCCGGTCCGGCAACACCTGGAAGATCGCCGGCGGCCGGTCGGCGGGCGCCTCGGCGAGACGAGCCTGCAGCTGCCCGTCGTGCCAGGCGAAGACGAACTCGGAGCCCTCGCTCCACCAGCGGCCGAGCACCGAGCGGTAGGCCCGGGGCGCGGGCGGGGCGATCCGCCACGGCCGGATCTCGGCCGGGTCCAGTTCCACGGTGAGCCGCAGCAGCTCGTGCACCAGCTCGTTGACCTGGCCGGCGGTGCCGGAGGAGCCGAGCACGGCACAACCCAGCGCGCCCGGGTTGCCCTCGCCGCCGCGCCGGCCGTAGACGCCGGCCAGGAAGCCCGGCATCGCGCCGTCGTGGCCGACGTGCACCACCCGCCGCCCCTCCGGCATCAGGATCAGGCCGAGACCGAAACCGGCACCCCAGAGCGCCTCGTCGGTCGTGGTCAGCGGCCAGCGCATCTCGTCGACCGAGGCGGCGGCGAGCACGCGGCCGTCCGGGTCGACGACCTCCGGGCTGCTCAGGAACGCGGCCCACTTCGCCATGTCGCCGGCGGTGCTCCACAGCTGCGCGGCGGGCGCGACCCCGGCCAGCTCGATCGGCGGCTCCGGGCGGGCGGCGTCGGAGTACGCGTCCACGACGTAACCGACAGCGGCCTCCGGCGGGGTCGCCACCGTCGTGGCCGCCAGGCCGAGCGGGACCAGGACGCGCTCGGCGACGATCTCGTCCCAGGTGCCGCCACGAAGTTTCGCGACGACCTGCCCGAGGACGGCGAGGCCGAGGTTGGAGTAGTGGAAGCGGCGCGCGTTCGGCAGCACCCGCTCGGCCCGGTCGAGTTCGGCGACGAGCCGGGCCGCGTCCGGGCTGACCAGGGTGTCCCAGATGTCGCCGTGCGGTTCCCGCTGGAAGCCGGCCGTGTGCGAGAGCAGCCGACGCACCGTGGCGTCGCCGTGCGCGGGCACGCCGAGGTACGCCGAGACCGGCGCGTCCAGGTCGAGCAGTCCCTCGTCCCGGGCCTGCATGACGAGCACCGCGGTGAACGTCTTGGTGACCGAGCCGATCCGGAACCGGGTGCCGGGGGTGAGCGGATGCGCGGCGTTGCCGGACTCGCCGACGGTGAAGACCCAGGGCTCGCGGTCGGCGCGGTGCAGCGCCACCGACAGGGCCGGGATGCGGCCGTCCGCCTGGGCCCGGCGGGCGGTCCGCTCGTAGCGGGGGGTGGGCGCGGCGCTCAGCTGCCGGCCGGTGTCCAGCCGCACCTGCCCGCCGCCGTCGGGCGCCATCTGCCCCCCGCCGTCGGGCGCCATCTGCCCGCCAGTGCCGGGCGCCGTCTGCCCGCCGGTGTCCGGCTTCACTTGCCGGCCAGCATCGGGCCCAGCGGTTCGCCGCCGAGGACGTGCGCGTGGACGTGGAAGACCTCCTGACCGGCGTGCGGGCCGGTGTTGAAGATCAACCGGAATCCGCCGGTGAGGCCCTCCTGCTCGGCGACCGCTGCCGCGGCGGCCAGCACGTCGGCGGCGGCGGCCGGGTCGGCGGCCAGGGCGACCACGTCGGCGTGGTGCGCCACCGGGATGACCAGCACGTGGGTCGGCGCCTTCGGGTCGATGTCGCGGAACGCGACGGTGGTCTCGGTGCGGTGCACGACGGTCGCCGGGATCTCGCCCGCGACGATGCGGCAGAAGAGGCAGTTTTCCACCTGTCGGATCCTATGCGTTGACGATTGAATGGTCGGCGGATCATCATTGCTTTTAGTGGGAGCGCTCTCATGACCGATTTAGACCATCTGCTCGGGCAACTGACCCTCGAGGAGAAGGTGTCCCTGATCACCGGTCAGGACTTCTGGTCCCTGCCTGCGATCCCCCGGATCGGCCTGACCTCGCTGGTGATGTCCGACGGACCGGTCGGGGTGCGCGGCACCGGCTACGCGCCGGACGACCCGTCGATCGCCCTGCCCAGCCCGACCGCGCTCGCCGCGACCTGGGACGTGGCGCTCGCCGAACGGGCCGGCCGGCTGCTCGGCCAGGAATCGCGCCGCAAGGGCGTGCACGTGCTGCTCGGCCCCACGGTCAACCTGCACCGCACCCCGCTCGGCGGCCGGCACTTCGAGTGCTACTCGGAGGATCCGCTGCTCACCGGCGAGATCGCGGTCGGATTCGTGGCGGGCGTGCAGAGCCACGGCGTCGGCACCACGGTCAAGCACCTCGTCGGCAACGACTTCGAGACCGAGCGGATGACCGTGGACGTGCGGATACCGCCGCGGGCGCTGCGGGAGCTCTACCTGGCACCGTTCGAACGGGTCGCGGCCGCCGGCGGGTGGGGCGTGATGAGCGCGTACAACGGGGTCAACGGCGCGCCGATGGCGGCCAACGGGACGATCCAGGAGGACATCCTCAAGCGGGAGTGGGGCTTCGACGGCGCGGTCGTCTCCGACTGGCGGGCCGCCCGCGACACAGTGACCGCCGCGACCGGCGGGCTGGACATCGCGATGCCCGCCATGGACAACCCGTGGGGACCGAAACTGGTCGCCGCCGTCCGGGACGGCAAGGTGGCCGAGGAACTGATCGACGACAAGGTACGGCGGGTGCTGCGGCTCGCCGCCCGGACCGGGGCGCTCGGCGGCTCGATCGACGGTGCCGGCGTGCCGGACGCCCCGCTCGACGAGGACGGTGCCGCCGTCGCCCACGACGTCGCGGTCCGGTCGTTCGTGCTGGCCCGCAACGACGGCCTGCTGCCGCTCACCGCCGGCGACCTGAACCGGGTCGCGGTCATCGGGGCGCTCGCCACCGACGCCCGGGTGCTCGGCGGCGGCAGCGCCCAGGTCACCCCGCCGCACGTGATCTCGCCGCTCGACGGCATCCGCCGCGACCTGCCGGGCGTCGACGTGCCCTACGCGATCGGCGCCGACCCGCGGCCCTTCCTGCCGCCCGCGCAGGGCCCGGAGTGGGCACCGTTCCGCCTCGACCTGCAGGGATACGACTTCGCGGTGGAGACGGCGACGGTCCGCTGGATCGGCGACCTGCCCGGTGGCTGCGACGTCGCCACCGTCACCAGCCTGGTGCTGCACACGTCGCTGACACCCACGACGAGCGGCGAGCACCTGCTCGCGATCTCCGGGTTCGGCGCGTTCGAACTCACCGTCGGCGGCCAGCAGATCTACCAGGGTTCCCTGCACCCGCCCGGCACCGGCCGCGCCGACCTGCTCCTGCACCCGCGTGAACAGCGTTTCCCGGTCACGCTGGAAGCCGGTGTGACAGTGCCGGTGGTGCTGCGGCAGACCTTCGAGCCGGGTTCGGCACACTCCGTCGCCACCACGCTCGGTCACCGCCCGCCCGGCCCGGACGAGGACGGCCTGATCGCCGAAGCGGTCGAACTGGCCGCCCGGTCCGACGTCGCGGTCGTCGTCGTCGGCACCACCGAACAGGTCGAATCGGAAGGTTTCGACCGCACCTCCCTGGCCCTGCCCGGCCGCCAGGACGAACTCGTCAGCCGGGTCGCCGCCGCCAACCCGCGCACCGTGGTCGTCGTCAACGCCGGCTCCCCGGTGCTGCTGCCCTGGTCGGACGAGGTGGCCGCGGTCCTGCTCACCTGGTTCCCCGGCCAGGAGGCGGGCGCTGCCCTGGCCGACGTGCTGCTGGGCGTCGCCGAACCGGGCGGGCGCCTGCCCACCACCTGGCCGCGGCGCGAAGAGGACTGCCCAGTCCTCGACGTCCGGCCGGTGGACGGCACCCTCGGTTACGACGAGGATATCTTCATCGGCTACCGGGCGTGGTTGCGCTCGGCGGCCAGCCCACTGTTCGCTTTCGGTCACGGCTTGGGTTACACGACCTGGGCGTACGGGGACCTCACGGTCACCGGACCAGAAGCGCACCTGACCGTCACCAACACCGGCGAGCGGGACGGGCGCGAAATCGTCCAGGTCTACCTGTCGGCCGGCGACTCCCCGGTCTCCGCGGTCTCCCCGGTCTCCCCGGTCGAGCGGCCGGAACGCTGGCTGGCCGGTTTCGCCTCGGTGTCGGCCGCTCCCGGCGAGACGGTCACAGTGCGGGTGCCACTGCCGGAACGTGCCTTCCAGATCTGGGACGACGGCTGGCGCACCGTGCCCGGCACCTACACGGTGATCGCGGCGCACGCTCTGGACGACCCCCGCAGCACGACCGAGCTGATCGTGCCCGCCTGACGCTCCCGCGCCCCGGTGAGTTGAGCGTGCCGGCTCAGCTCACCGGGCCGGCCCGCTCCGGCGACTCACCAACGACCGGGGCGGGTGAAGGACTCCCCCAGCAGCCGGAGCCGGATGGAGGACTTGCCAGCGGCGCGGATGGGTGGAGGACTTGCCAGCGGCGCCCGCGGGTTGAGGACTTCCCAGCGGCGCCGGCGGGACGTACAGCGGCCCCGAGCGGCCCAGGCGGCGGGGAATTACCAGCGGCCGAGGCGGGTGGACAGGACGGCCAGGGCCGCGACTCCGGCGGTGGACGTACGCAGCACCGCCGCACCCAGCCGCACCGGCACCGCCGCGCCGAACGACTCCAGCTCGGCGTCGCTGATCCCACCCTCGGGGCCGACCACCAGCACGATCTCCCCGGATTCCGGCAGCGTCACCGTGGTCAGCCGCTCCGTCGCCTCCTCGTGCAGCACGAACGCCGCCGCCGCGCCGTCCAGCCGCGCCGCCACCTGCTTCGTGGAGCAGTCCGGGTCACCGGCGATCACCGGCAGCCACGACCGGCGCGCCTGCTTCGTGGCCTCGCGCGCGGTGGCCGCCCACTTGTCGCGGGCCTTGAACCCCCGCTCGCCGCGCCACTGCGCCACCGAGCGGGAGGCCGCCCACGGCACGATCTCGTCCACGCCGGTCTCGGTCATCGCCTGCACGGCCAGCTCGCCCCGGTCGCCCTTGGCGATGCCCTGCACCACGACCAGGCGGGGGTCGGCGGCCGGCGTGCCGCTCCGCTCACCGACCACGACGTCCACGCTGCCCCGGCCCACGGCGGTGACCTCGGCCTTCGCCGCACCGCCCCGGCCGTCCGCGAGGATCAGCGCCTCACCGACCCGGAGCCGCTGCACGGTGGCGGCGTGGTGCCCTTCCGGCCCGTCCAGGGTGTACGACGTCCCGGCGGGCAAACTCTCGACAAGGAACAGCGGCGCAGACACTCCCGCACGCTACCCCAGCCCGCAGCCACCCCCACGCCACCGCTGCGCCCACCCCATCACCTTCGAGATCGACCCCAGCCGGCCCCCACCGCGCCGCACCACGATCACCGCCCAGCCCGGCCCTCATTGCGCCCCACCACGATCACCGCCCAGCCGACACCGCCCGCGCGTGAACCCCGCGTCCCCGGTTCCGGCCCGATCGCGCCGGACATGCCCGCCCCGGCGAGATGTTGATCTGCTAGCGCTACGAAATCGCTGTGATCAAGGGGTCAAAACCGCGATTTCGCACCGCTAGCAGATCAACATCGCCACGTGATGCGGCGCAGGTGGGCGGTCTCGCTGCGGACGCAACGCAGCCGACCGCGGGTACTTGTCCAGTGACGCAACAGAGCCCACGGCAAGCAACACATCCGCCGCCACGTCGACATCCCGCGCGCCATGCCCGATCCCGAACCTTGCTACCAACACAAACCCACAGAAAGCGTGCACCCGCTGCCCGAGTGCAGGCACACGGCGCCGGGTGAAGAGTGCGGGCCCGCGGGGCCGGGTGAAGAGTGCGGGCCCGCGGGACCGGGTGAAGGCTGCGGGCCCGCGGCGCCGAGCGAAGAATGCGGGCGCGTCACACCGGGTGAAGAGCGCAGACCCGCCGCGCCGGGTGAAGGGGGTGGAAGCCCGCGGGCGGGGACTGACAGGAAAAGGGCGCAACCCATCACGCACGCCGCCCGGGGCGCCGGCGCGTCACGGACGCGCCAGCGGCCGGCGCCGAGCCCCGGGCCCTCGGCGTGAGCGGCGGTCCGGACCGCCGCCGGAGCTGCGACAGCGGTTTTTAATGCCCGTTGAAAGCGTCCCGCATCCGGGAGAAGAAGCCGCCCTGCTTGCTCAGCTCGGCCACGTCCTCGCCGCGCGTCTTGGCGAAGTCGCGCAGCATGCGCTCCTGGTCGGGGGTGAGTTTGGTCGGCGTCTTGACGTCGAGGTGCACGAAGAGGTCGCCTCGGCCCTGGCCGCGCAGGTGCGGCACGCCCTTGGTGCGGATGCGCAGCGTGCTGGCGGGCTGGGTGCCCGGTTTGACCTCGATGTTCTCTTCGCCGTCGAGGGTCTTGATGGTCATCCGGGTGCCCAGCGCGGCCGCGGTCATCGGGAGCGTGACGCGGCAGTGCAGGTCGTCGCCCTTGCGGGAGTAGACGTCGTGCGGGCGCTCGTGGATCTCGACGTAGAGGTCGCCGGCGGTGCCGCCGCCCGGGCCGACCTCGCCCTGCTGGGCCAGCCGGATCCGCATGCCGTCCTCGACACCCGCCGGGATCTTGACGGTGAGGGAGCGTCGGGTCCTTATCCGGCCGTCGCCGGCGCAGGTGGGGCAGGGCGTCGGGATCGTCGTGCCGTGACCCTGGCAGTTGGCGCAGGGACGCGAGGAGACGACCTGGCCGAGGAAGGTGCGCTGCACCGACTGGACCTCGCCGCGGCCCTGGCAGACCTCGCAGGTGGCCAGGTGGGTGCCGGGCGCGGTGCCGGCGCCGGAGCACTGGGTGCAGAGCACCGCGGTGTCGACGGTGATCGGCGCCTCGACGCCGAAGGCGGTCTCGACCAGGTCGAGTTCGAGGCGGAGGATGGCGTCGGCGCCGGGACGGGTCCGGGGGCGCGGGCCTCGCGAGCCGCCGCCCGCTGCCGTGCCGAAGAACGCGTCCATGATGTCCTGGAAACCGACGAACGTGCCCGCGCCGCCGGGGCCGGGCGCGCCACCGCCGCCGGGCGCGAGCGGGTCACCGCCCAGGTCGACGATCTGCCGCTTCTGGTCGTCGGAGAGGACCTCGTAGGCCGCGTTGATTTCCTTGAACTTCTCGGCGGCCGCAGGGTCGGGGTTGACGTCGGGGTGGTACTGCCGAGCCAGTTTGCGGTAGGCGCGCTTGATCTCGTCGTCGGTGGCTTCCCGGCTGACGCCGAGAATTCCGTAGTAGTCCTTGGCCACGGGGTTTGGAGTCCTCAATGTCTGCGCGAATCCGTCAATTCTGTGCCAACAGGTCGCCAACGTACCGCGCGACTGCACGAACAGTAGCGATGGTGCCCGGATAATCCATGCGGGTGGGTCCTAGCACACCGAGCCCACCTACGATCGTCGCACCCGGGCCGTAACCGCTGCTCACCACGGACGCGGACCGCAGGTTGTCGATCTCGTTCTCGTCGCCGATCCGGACCCGGGTGGTGCTCGGCTCCAGGTCACCGATCAGTTTCAGCAGGATGACCTCTTCCTCGAGGGCTTCGAGGACGGGGCGCAACGTGCCTTGGAAGTCCAGCACACCACCGCGGGTCAAGTTGGCCGTACCGGCGAGGGCGAGGCGCTCCTCACTGCGCTCGACGAGCGTCTCGAGCAGGACCGAGGCGAGGCAGGCCATCGTGGGACGGCGTTCCGGCGCGGTCTCGTCGACCAGTTTCTGCACCAGGGGCGGCGTGTCGGCGAGTCGCTGCCCGGCGAGTTTCTCGTTCACCCGGCGGCGCATTTCCCACACGTCCTCGGCCGGGATCGGGCCGGGCATCTCGACGAGACGCTGCTCGACACGGCCGGTGTCGGTGATCATCACGAGGGTGAGCCGCGTCGTGGAGATCGGCACCAGCTCCAGGTGACGGACCGCCGAGCGGGACAGGCTCGGATATTGCACGACGGCAACCTGGCGGGTGAGCTGTGCCAGCAGCCGGACCGTGCGGTGGACCACGTCGTCGAGGTCGACGACGCCGACCATGAAACGCTCGATGGCACGGCGCTCGGCCGGGCTGAGCGGCTTTATCCGGGTGAGCCGGTCCACGAACAGCCGGTAACCCGCGTCGGTGGGCACCCGGCCGGCACTGGTGTGCGGCTGCCGGATGTAGCCCTCCTCCTCGAGCACCGCCATGTCGTTGCGCACGGTGGCCGGCGAGACACCCAGCTGGTGGCGCTCGACGAGCGCCTTGCTCCCGACCGGCTCCCGGGTCTCGACATAGTCCTGGACGATGGCCCGGAGCACCTCGAGCTTGCGGTCATCCAGACTCATATGACCCCTCCCCCTGTTGGCACTCCTGAAGACAGAGTGCCAGTCTACGTCGGCCGGGGCGGCAACGCGATGATCGAAAGGACGGAGGCCGGTCACAACCGGCTGGATCTTGCGTCCTAGCGTGGTCACATGACCGAACCTCCTCGCCCGCCGGAAGGCGGAGGCGACCCCTACCAGCAGGTGCCGCCCCCGTACGACAACCAACAGGGTTATCCGCCGCCCGGTTATCCGCCGCCTGGTTATCCGCCGCCTGGTCATCAGCCGCCGCCGGGATACGGGTACGGGTACCAGCCGGGTCCGTCCTCCGCCGATGACCGCACCTGGATCGTCCTCACCCACCTGATCGCTGCTCTCGTGGCGTTCCTGAGCAGCGGCCTGCTCGGCTGGGTGATGCCGCTGATCTCCCTGCTCGCACAGGGCTCCCGGTCGCCGGTGGTGCGCGCCCACGCCGTGCAGGCCCTGAACTTCCAGATCCTGTGGTCGGTCATCACGCTTGTCGGCTACATCACCGCCTGCATCCTGGTCGGCTGGGTCCTGGTCTTCGTCGGCTGGCTGGTCGCCTGGATCGTGCCGCTGATCGCCGGCATCAAGGCGACGAACAACCAGCCGTACCGGTACCCGATGAACATGAACATGATCAAGTAGGGCTCAGAGCACGTCGCGGATCACCGCGTCGGCCAGGAGCCGGCCCCGCAAGGTCAGCACCAACCGGCCGTCCGCGTAGGCGCTCTCGTCGAGCAACCCGCCGGCGAGGGCCCGCGCGGCGCCGGTCGCGTCCACCCGGTCCAGCGGAATGCCCTCGCGCAGCCGGACCCGGAGCATCACGTCCTCCATGTGCCGGTCCTCCGCCGTGAGCACCTCGCGGGCCAGGCCCGGTGATCCCCCACCGGCCAGCCGCTGCGCGTACGCCAACGGATGCTTGACGTTCCACCAGCGGACCCCGCCGACGTGGCTGTGCGCCCCCGGGCCCAGACCCCACCAGTCGGCGCCGGTCCAGTACAGCTCGTTGTGCCGGCACCGGGCGTCGTCCCGCGCCCAGTTGGAGACCTCGTACCAGCCGAAGCCGGCCCCGGTGAGCGCCTCCTCCGCGGCGAGGTAGCGGTCCGCCGCCACGTCGTCCTCCGGGAACGGCAGCTCGCCGCGGCGCATCCGGGCCGCCATCCGGGTGCCGTCCTCGACGATCAGGGCGTACGCGCTGACGTGGTCCACCCCGGCGCCGATCACCGCGTCGAGCGACCGGGCGAAGTCGTCCGCCGTCTCGCCCGGCGTTCCGTAGATCAGGTCGAGGTTGACGTGGTCGAAGCCGGCCTCGCGCGCCTCGATCGCGGCCTGCGGCGCGCGTCCCGCGGTGTGTTTGCGGTCGAGGACGCGCAGCACGTTCTCGGCGGCCGACTGCATGCCCAGCGAGACACGGGTGAAGCCGGCCCGGCGCAGCGCGCCGAGGTAGGCCGGGTCCACCGACTCGGGGTTCGCCTCGGTGGTCACCTCGGCGCCCGGGGCCAGCCCCCAGGTCCGGTCGATGCCGTCCAGGATGCGGGCCAGGTCGTCGGCGGGCAGCAGGGTGGGCGTGCCACCACCGACGAACACCGTGTCCACCCGGCCCGGTTCGATCACCCGGGCGGCCAGCTCGAGTTCGCGCAGCACGGTGCCGGCGTACTCGTCGCGGCTCGCACCGCCGCCCAGCTCACCGGCCGTGTAGGTGTTGAAGTCGCAGTAGCCGCAGCGACTGGCGCAGAACGGGACATGAACGTAGACGGCGAAGCCGTTCTTACCCACGGATCGGGTGGCTTCGTCGGGGAGCGAACCGTCACTGGGTACGGGTTCGCCGTCGGGGAGTGCGCCGGCCATCGCTCAAGCGTAGTTAAGGTTCCGGGCATGGATCCGGTGCGTACCCTCACCCTGGACAATCCCGCCAGCCGCAACGCGCTCTCCACCGCTGTGCTGCGCGGCATGCTCGACGACCTGGCCGCGGCCGCCGCCGATCCGGCGTGCCGGGTGGTCGTCCTCACCCACAACGGCCCGGTCTTCAGCTCCGGCGTCGACCTCAAGGAGACCGCCGCGGCACCGCCCGGCGCGAAGTTGCCGGCCGAGTTCCTCGCCGACGTGCTCGCCGTGCTCTGGGAGTTCCCGAAACCGGTGGTGGCCCGGATCGCCGGTCCGGCCCGGGCCGGCGGTCTCGGCCTGATCGGCGCGGCCGACATCGCGGTCTGCACCCGCTCGGCGACGTTCGCGTTCACCGAGGTGCGCCTCGGCGTGATCCCCGCAGTGATCAGCTCGACCGTGCTGCCCCGGCTCGCGCCACGGGCCGCCGCCGAGCTCTACCTGACCGGTGACGTCTTCGACGGGGCGCGGGCCGAGCAGATCGGCCTGGTCACCGCCGCGGTCGCGGACGACGAGCTGGACGACGCCGTGGCCGGCTTCTGCGCGTCCCTCATCCGCGGCGGTCCGCTCGCGCTTGCCGGGACCAAACAACTTCTGCGGCGTACGCGGAACGAGTCCATCCGCACCGAACTGGAAGACCTCGCACAGCGTTCGGCCGGATACTTCAAGTCCGCCGAGGGACGCGAGGGCGTCGCGGCGGTCCGGGAGAAACGGGACCCCTCCTGGATTTCGTCATGATCGGAAGTGACGCCGGGGCGGCGGCGCTCGTTGTCTAGGCTTGGCGTCCGACGACACCGGAGGTGAGGGTGCGCAAGAAGCCCGTCGTGGCGGGGGCTGCCCTGCTGGCGCTCCTCGGCGCACTGGGTGTGTTCGTGGTGCTGCGCACCGTGGTCGGCAACATCAAGCTGCCGCAGCTCGGCCCGGAGTGCGTCGTCCGGGCCGACGGTGAGGTCACCCTGGACTCCGCGCAGATGGCCAACGCCGCGACGATCGCCGCGGTCGGTGTTCGCCGCGGCCTGCCCGAGCAGGCCGTGGTCGTCGCCCTGGCCACCGCCTTCCAGGAGTCGAAACTGGAGAA
Organism: Actinoplanes sp. DH11; assembly: GCF_020873875.1. Lineage (GTDB taxonomy): Bacteria > Actinomycetota > Actinomycetes > Mycobacteriales > Micromonosporaceae > Actinoplanes. The sequence goes on along the minus strand of NZ_JAHWGU010000013.1, from coordinate 8,311 downwards.
CCTGGACGACGGCGACCGCGACTCGGTCGGCCTCTTCCAGCAGCGGCCCAGCCAGGGCTGGGGCACCTTCGAGCAGATCAAGGATCCGCGGTACGCGGCCGGCCGCTTCTACTCCGCGCTCAAGAAGGTCAAGGGCTGGGAGGAGATGCGGATCACCGACGCGGCACAGAAGGTGCAGCGGTCCGCCTACCCGAACGCCTACGAGAAGTGGGCCGACGAGTCCCGCGTCCTGGCCGCCGCCCTCACCGGCCGGGCCACCGGCGCGGTCGAGTGCCGGATCACCGGAACGCCGGTGATCCGCGGCGCCGAGGCGGCCACCGCCCTGCTCGCCGGCCTGAAGCTGGACTGGGGCAAGAAACTGCCGAAGACGGCGGCCGCCAGCGACACGGCCGGCCTCACCGTGGCCGTCTCGAGCGCGGACACCGGCTGGCGGTACGCGCACTGGCTGGTGTCGCACGCCTCGGTGAGTGGCCTCGAACGGGTACGTTTCGCCGACCTGGAGTGGCACGCCCCGGAGGGAAAGTGGCAACCGGTCACGGACGGTGCCCAGGGCAACACGGGCCAGGTCGTCGCCGAGGTCTTCCGGTAACCGAATCCCGCAACTCTCGGTGACCGCACGTAACGTTCGATTTCGCCACATGCGGGTTGCGCTGCGTATACATCGACATGGACAGTCCGCAACCGCCCTGGTACTAAGTAGAGCGTGTTGACGGCGATCGAGTGGATCCTGCTGGGAGCGGGCAGCGTTGTCGCCATCCTGATCGGCGTGCGGCGCCACCGGCCGAACCGCACGGCGCCGTGGATGCTGCTGGCAGGCTCGGTCGCGGCCCTCGGCGCCGGCGACGTGCTCTACGACCTCCAGCGGACCGACCTGGCCGAGGTCTGCTACCTCGCCATGTTCCCGCTGGTCGTGGTGAGCCTGCTGTACTTCACCCGGGACGTCTCCCTGCTGGCCGACCGGGCCCGGCTGATCGACCTGCTCGCGTTCTCCTGCTCGACGCTGCTGGTGATCTGGGTCTTCGTGATCGGATCGGCCGGGCAGCTCGGCTCGGTCAACGCCGCCGACGTGATCGGCGGCCTGCTGCTGGTCGGCGTCGCGACCCGGCTGGTCATCGCCGACCGCCGCAACGTCTCCGCGATCCTGCTGCTCACGGGAGCGCTCGGCTTGCTCGCGGGGGACTTCCTCTACCCGCTGTCCGGTGGCTCGCGCGCCTCGGAGCTGGCGTTCGTGGTGCTCTACGTCTGCTGGGGCGCCTCCGCCCTGCACCCGTCGATGGCCCGGCTCACCGAGCCGCGGACACCCGTGCCGACACCGTGGCAGTTCCGCTGGACCGTGCTGCTCGCCGCTTCCGCCGCCACCCCACCGGCGGTGCTGTTGATCGAGGCGCTCTCAGGTGAGGTGCGCGACGGCGTGGTGATCGCCGTCACGGGCGCTGTCACGCTGCTGCTCACCATCACCAGGCTGGCCGACTCCATCCACCAGCACAGTGCCGCGCTGAACCGGGAACGCGGCCTGCGCAGCGCCAACACCGCCCTGGTCGCGGCCGCCGACCTGCCCGCCGTCAACACGGCCGTGCGCGCCGCGATCACCCGGCTGCTGCCGCCCGGCGTGGTGAGTGATGTGGTGCTCGCCACCGACGACGGCCGGCTCGCCGCTCAGAAACTGCCGGCGGCACCCGCCGGCGCCGGCTCCCGCAGCTGGTGGGCGCCGGCCGGTGACCCGGACGAGCACATCCTGATCTGCCCGCTACGGCTGGAACCCCTCGCGGTGGCCCGGCCCAGCGGCGGCGCCCTGATCCTCACCGGCCGCAAGGACGCGCTGGCCGCGGGCCGGGACGCACTCGAGGTGCTGGCCGGCGAGGCCGCCCTGGCGCTGGACCGGATCACCCTGGTGGAGGCCGTCGGGCGGCGCGACAGCGACCTCTACCTGCGCGCGGTGATCCGCAACACAGCGGAGATCATGGCGGTGATCGACTCCGACCACCGCATCCGGTACGCCAGCCCGGCGCTGCGCGGCCTCCTCGGCGGCGACGAACTACCGCCGCTCACCGCCCTCGACGACCTGGTTCACCCGGACGACCGGGCACGGGTACGCAGCACCCTGCGCACCGAGGGCGACGGCACGGTCTTCTGTGCCCTGCAACGGGCGGACGAGAGCCAGGTCCTGGTCGAGGTGACCTACCGCGACCTGCGCGACGACCGGCTCGTCCAGGGTCTCGTGGTCACGCTGCGGGACATCACCGACCGGCACGACCCGTTCGAGCAGACGCCGCAGCAGGACCACGTGGCGGATCTGCCGGCCTGGGTGAACCGGCGCAGTGCCCAGCACAAGTTCCGGTACTAGAAAGGCTTTCCGGCCCCGCCGTCGCAGAGCTGAATGCCGGGCTTCGACCCGGTGCCCTGAAACGGCCGAATGCCGGACCCCGGGGGAAGGGGTCCGGCATTCAAGCCATTGTTGTTACCGCGCTGTCGCGGCCGCCCGCTCGGATCAGCGGGTCAGGCGACGACGGCCACCGACACCGGCGACCAGGGCGACACCGATCGCGGCCAGCACGACCTGGAAGAAGAACTCGATCCAGTCGAAACCGGCGGTCTCGGCGACACCGGTAGCCCGGGCGATCACGGTGCCCAGCAGGGCAGCGACCACACCGACCACCATGGTCAGCCAGATCGGAATGTTCTGCTTGCCCGGCACCACAAGACGACCCAGGGCGCCGATGACCAGACCGACGATAAGAGCGACGATGATTCCGGTGAGCGTGAACTCCATGATGTCTTCCTCCTCGGGGGGTGGAGCAAGTGGTTGCGTCCGTCGAGCCCCACAATTCCCGACCCCTCGAGAAATCAAACCGCCCTATTTTTTTGCTGTCCCCTTGGTGTCACCGGACTCGGATGTGGACAGCGCGGCGATGAAGGCCTCCTGCGGGACCTCCACGCGGCCGACCATCTTCATCCGCTTCTTGCCTTCCTTCTGCTTCTCGAGCAGCTTGCGCTTTCGGCTGATGTCACCGCCGTAGCACTTGGCGAGCACGTCCTTGCGGATCGCCCGGATCGTCTCGCGGGCGATGATGCGGCTGCCGATGGCGGCCTGGATCGGCACCTCGAACTGCTGCCTCGGGATGAGTTTCTGCAGCTTGGCGGCGATCGTCGTGCCGTACGTGTACGCCTTGTCCTTGTGCACGATGGCACTGAACGCGTCGACCGGCTCCCCGTGCAGCAGGATGTCGACCTTGACCAGGTCGGCCGTCTGCTCGCCGGAGGGCTCGTAGTCGAGGGACGCGTACCCCTTGGTCTTGCTCTTCAGCTGGTCGAAGAAGTCGAAGATGATCTCGGCCAGGGGCAGGACGTAGCGCAGTTCCACCCGTTCGGTGGACAGGTACTCCATGCCCAGCAGGTTGCCGCGGCGGCTCTGGCACAGCTCCATGACCGCGCCGACGTACTCGTTCGGCACCAGGATCGTGGCTCGCACCACCGGCTCCTGAATCTCCGCGATCTTGCCGGTCGGGAACTCGCTCGGGTTCGTCACCGTGAGGACGTTCCCGTCCTCGGTCATCACCTGGTAGACCACGTTCGGCGCGGTCGAGATCAGGTCCAGGCCGAACTCGCGCTCCAGCCGCTCCCCGATGATCTCCAGGTGCAGCAGGCCGAGGTAACCGACACGGAACCCGAAACCGAGCGCCGCCGAGGTCTCCGGCTCATAGGTGAGCGCGGCGTCGTTCAGCTTCAGCTTGTCGAGCGCGTCACGCAGCGCCGGGTAGTCCGAGCCGTCGATCGGGTAGAGGCCCGAGTAGACCATCGGCTTCGGGTCCTTGTAACCCCCGAGCGCCTCCTTGGCCGGCCGGCTGTTGCCGGTGACGGTGTCACCCACCCGGGACTGGCGGACGTCCTTCACGCCGGTGATCAGGTAACCCACCTCGCCGACACCGAGCGCGCCGGCCTTCTCCATCTCGGGCGAGACGACGCCGATCTCGAGCAGCTCGTGCACCGCACCGGTGGACATCATCTTGATCCGGTCGCGGGCCTCGATCCGGCCGTCGATCACACGCACGTAGGTGACGACGCCGCGGTACACGTCGTACACCGAGTCGAAGATCATCGCCCGGGCCGGGGCGTCGGCGTCACCGACCGGCGGCTGGAACTGCCGGACGATCTCGTCGAGCAGATGACCCACGCCGACCCCGGTCTTGCCGGAGACCCGCAGCACGTCGGACGGCTCGCAACCGATCAGCTTGGCGAGCTCCTCCGCGTACTTCTCCGGCTGCGCCGCCGGCAAGTCGATCTTGTTGAGCACCGGGATGATGTGGAGGTCGTTCTCCATCGCCAGGTACAGGTTGGCGAGGGTCTGCGCCTCGATCCCCTGCGCGGCGTCCACCAGCAGGACGGCGCCCTCACAGGCGGCCAGGCTGCGGGAGACCTCGTACGTGAAGTCGACGTGCCCCGGGGTGTCGATCATGTTGAGGACGGCGGTGTCGCCCTGCTGCGCGCCCTCCCGGACGGTCCAGGGCATGCGCACGGCCTGCGACTTGATGGTGATGCCGCGCTCGCGCTCGATGTCCATCCGGTCGAGGTATTGGGCGCGCATCTGACGCGGGTCGACCACTCCGGTGATCTGCAGCATCCGGTCGGCCAGCGTCGACTTGCCGTGGTCGATGTGGGCGATGATGCAGAAGTTGCGGATGCGGCCGGGATCGGTCGATCCGATCACGTTCACGCCGGGGTCGAGCGGTCCAGGCACGGTCTTCCGTTCTTCTCAGGCTTGGTGTCGCGGAGCTGGGCTTGATGCCGGCACGCACGCCGGCACCACCTATCGTCCCACGTCCGCGAGGGCAGCTCCGATCACACCCGCTCAAGCGCTCCGTGCGGCCCCGGCGGCAGCTCCACCGTGACCGGATCCCCGGGCCGCACCGGCCCACCCCGCAACACCACCGCCATCACGCCGGCCTTGCGCACCACGTTGCCCCGCTCGTCCTGCCCGAGAACTTCCTTGAGCAGCCCCGACCGGTACCCGTTGATCTGCGCACACGGATTCCGCAGCCCAGCCAGCACCACCGCCGGCCGCCCGTCACCAACCTCAGCCCCCGCCCCCGGGCCGGCCGCAGCCCTTTCCCGCTGGACAGCTGCCATTTCCCGCTGGACCGCGTCCGCAGCCCGCGACGTGGGTCCGTCGAGCGAGGCACTCGCCGCAGCCGCCAGAACAGCCTCAACCGGATGCCCGGCCGCCAGTCCCGGCCCGGCATCGCCGCCTTCCAAGCCGCCGCCGCTTTCCGAGCCGGTGCCCGCGCCTCCCATGCCGGTGCCCGCGCCCGGTGCGGGCCGGCCGAAGCGCAGGACGGTCCCCCGCGGCAGCCCGAGCAGGTCGATTCCGCTGGTCGTCACGTTCTCGCCCAGCCCGCCGGCCGGAACCTCGTACCCCTTCCCGGCCACCTCCTCGAACAGCTCCGCGTGGATCAGGTGCACCTGCCGCAGGTTCGGCTGCGCCGGATCCGCCCGCACCCGGCTGCGGTGCCGGACATTGACCCCGGCGTGGATGTCCCCCTCCACTCCGAGGCCCGCGACCAGCACGATCTCGTCGCGGTTCGGCTTGGTGAACGTGTAGGCGTCATTACGACTGACCGCGGCAACCGTCCCTTGCTCAGCACTCATGCCGCCGATTCTCGCCGGACACGCCAACCCACCCGAACCGCGATTCCCACCCAGCGAGCCCGGCGCCGCCCGACCAGGCGCCCTCCGGCGCCCGCCAATCCGGCGCCCGCCAATCCGGCGCCCGTCAATCCGGCGCCCGCCAATCCGGCGCCCGCCAATCCGGCGCCCGCCAATCCGGCGCCCGCCAATCCGGCGCCCGTCAGTTCCGCCCGCCAGTCCGCCGACCGCCAATCCGGCGCCTGCCAAGCCGGCGCCTGCCAAGCCGGCGCCTGCCAGTCCCGCGCCCGTCAGTCCGGCGGCTCCAGGAACAGCTCGGCGAGCCGCGGCAGCCGGCGGCGCATCTCGTCCTCGTTGTCGAAGTCCCACAGATCGGCCACCTCCGGACGGGTCCGCGGGCGCTCGGCCGCCGCCGGCAGCGGCCCTCCGGTCGCCTGCTCGTAGGCCCGCGCCGCGATGGTCAGCACCTCCTCCGCCTCGAAGACCGCGCCCGTCTCCGCCGCGGCGCGCACCGCCGGCATGCCGGCCAGCACATCGGGTGACTGCACCGAGGCCGCGACGGCCTTGCGCCCGTGCGCCACCAGCCAGCCGCGGAAGTTGTCGAAACCCTCCTCGGTGCACCCGCCGTTGATCAGGTAGGCCGCGGCCCACAGGTCTTCCGTGCCGGACGCGGCGAGCACCTTGTCGAGGTGACGCCCCCAAGCGACGATCTCCTCCGGATCACGCGCGGCCAGGTCGGCGACGGCCCGCTCGGCGACCTCGGCCGGGGTGGCGGGCCGCTGTGCGGTGGCGCGGTCGATGACCGCCCAGAAATCGTCGGTTCTCATGGCTGGATCCTCCCAGCCGGGTACGACAATTCCGCACGCGCCGGGGCGAACCCCGATCCAGCGCCCACAACCGCCCGCCCCCGGGTGACGAGCTCCGGCCGGGCCGGCCCACGTCGCTCGGCCCCGGAACCCCACTCCCCGGCCGGGTCCGCAGCCGGAACCCACCTCATCCCGACCGCCCCACGCGCGTCAGGATGGACTCATGCGCCCGATCACGCTCCCGGACGTGCCGTACGACGCCACCTCCGTACGCCCCTCCTGGACCGATCTCCCCCGACGAGTGCGCACATCGATCAGCCGACGCCTCGGCTCGCCGGTCGCCGACGCGCGCAGCGCAGGTGGCGGCTTCACCCGGGCCTTCGCCGCGCTCCTCACCACCGAGGCCGGGACCAGCGCATTCGTGAAGGCGGCACCGCTGGGTGACCCGACAGCCGAGTGGTACGCCCGGGAACACGCGATCACCACCGCTCTCCCGGCCGAGGTGAACGCCGCCCGCCCGCTCTGGACGCTGACCGACAACGATTGGTTCGTACTGGCCCTGGAACCGATCGACGGCCGGATCCCGGCGCTGCCCTGGTCGGCCGCGAACCTCGACGCCGCGCTCGCCTCCTGGTCCACCGCAGCGTCGGCCCTCACCGTCCCACCACCACAGATCCGCGATGCCGGGCTGCCCCTCCTGCCGGACATCCTGCGCCACGAGATGTCCTGGTGGTCCCTGATCGAATCCGGTCACGGGCCGATGCCTGCCACCGCCCGTGACACCCTCGCCCCGTCCCACCTGAGCGAGCTGGCCGCCCTCGAACGCGCCCTGCCGGACCTGGCCACCGGAACCGCCCTCTGCCACGGTGACCTGCGGGTCGACAACGTGATGATCGACCGTTCCGGCCGTGCCTGGCTCTGCGACTGGACATGGCCGTGCTTGGGCGCACAGTGGTACGACGCGGTCACTTTGCTGATCAGCGCGTACGCCAGTGGTCTCGACACCGACGCCCGCCTGCGCGCCTGGCCGGCACCGGACGCCGGGGTGGACGGCGCCCTGGCCGCACTCGCCGGGTACTGGCTGGTGCGCGCCGCCGACGCCCCCAGCAGCGCTTCACCGCACAGTCGCCAACATCAACGTTTCAGTGGCGGGCAGGCCCTGGCCTGGCTGGCCGAACGCCGAGGCTGGCCCACCCGCTGACGGGTCTCGTTTTGGTGGCCCGCAGCGGCCCTGGTAGTCTGGCTCATCGCGTGTGGTGACGCGTTGTTGATGTCTGCACCGGCCAGCCGGTCGGGTCAGGCATTACCGGCCAGCCGGTCGGGGCAAGCATCGCGGTCACCTTCGCTGAAGACCGTTTCCGAACCTAGTCAGGACAAGGCTGTCGCGTGGCGAACATCAAGTCCCAGATCAAGCGCAACCGGCAGAACGAGAAGGCCCGTCTGCGCAACAAGTCGGTCAAGTCGTCGCTGAAGACCGTGATCCGCAAGCTGCACGAGGCGGGCAACGCGGGCAACGTCGAGACGGCGACCGCTCTGCTGCGTGACGCCTCGCGTCAGCTCGACAAGGCTGCCAGCAAGGGCGTCATTCACAAGAACCAGGCGGCCAACCGCAAGTCGGCCATCGCCAAGAAGATCGCCTCGCTGTCGGCCTGATCCGCTCGTTCTGGATCAGGTCACGGTCGCACGGACGCGACCTGTGACAACAGCCCACCTCATCAGTGGGCAAGCTTTGCGAAGCCGGGCACGCCAAGTGCCCGGCTTCTGCATTTCTTCGTACGCGTACCTGCCGTAACCAACCGCACACCCTCCGTCCCCAAGTTTCAACACACGCCCGGCCGCACCGGGGTGTAGGCGACGGATGCCCG
>NZ_JAHWGU010000137.1 GCF_020873875.1 Actinoplanes sp. DH11 | reverse complement strand
ATATAGGTGCGGACGTTCGGCACCTCTTTGCGCGAGCCGATCGTATAAATCGTCGTTCCGGCATCCCCCACGAGCGAGCGGCCGGGCTCAATCCAAATTTCCGGCAGCGGAAGTTGATGCACTTCCGCCTGTGTTTTCACCTCATCCACGATACAGTCGACATACGCTGACACCGGAATCGGGTCGTCTTCATCCGTATAGCGGATGCCAAAGCCGCCGCCAAGGTTGACGACCGCAGGAACGAACCCACACGTTTTGTGCCATTCGGCCAGCTTGGCAAACATTTTTCGTGCGGCGAGCACAAAGCCGGTCGTTTCAAAAATTTGCGATCCGATATGGCAATGGACGCCGAGCAGTTGAAACGCAGCCGACGCCATGACGCGCCGGAACGCTTCATCCGCTTGACCGTTATTCAAATCAAAGCCGAACTTCGAGTCTTCCTGTCCGGTTAAAATGTAAT
>NZ_JAHWGU010000136.1 GCF_020873875.1 Actinoplanes sp. DH11 | reverse complement strand
CATAGGCCCTATCGTGAAAAAAGAAAAGGAACGGGCTTCCTGGTGGATCCGGACGTTGGAGAAACACGGTCTTGATTCGGTCATCAGAGACATGTGGGAGGACGGATTCCGACACCCTTTTGCGAATCAAATGGGATCCTGATTTTACATACATACCCTAAATTGGAAATAGTTGAGGTTCCCACAAACCTTTCCTATCGACGGAGAAAAAGCAATTCGGTACGATAAGGGCAGGAGGACCGGAACGGTCCTGATTCCAAGTGAGACCAGGAGGAGATTCGAATGGATGAGTCGATGAGACACGACATTGCCCTGTTTCGGTACGGGCTAATCGCTCCGTTGGTGAATGGGCAGGTGGAACCGAAGACGTATCTGAAAGAGGTGAGCGAGCGAGTGCACCATGTTCCCCACCAGGGCGACAAACGAATCGCAGCCAAGACGATCCTCGATTGGTGCACCC
>NZ_JAHWGU010000135.1 GCF_020873875.1 Actinoplanes sp. DH11 | reverse complement strand
GATTCGGCCTCGGCACGCGCCCGATCCATCTCGGCCAGCGCCTTGCGCACCTCCGGGATGTCCTCGATCAGCGGCCGCCGCCGTGCCGAGGTGAACGCCGGCACGAACCTGTCCCAGTCCACGTCGGTGACGGCGACGACCGTGTCGTCCTGCTCCACCGCCTGCCGCAGCGCGGCAATCGCCCGGTCCACCGGCATCGGCGCCACGCCGCGCCGTCGCAGATGTTCCTCCGCGGCCCCGGTAGCCAGACCGCCACCGCCCCACGCGCCCCAGGCGATGGAGGTCGCCCGGAGGCCACGGGCGCGGCGGGTCTGTGCCAGACCGTCCAGATAGGCGTTCGCGGCCGCGTATGCCGCCTGACCACCACTGCCCCACGTCCCCGCGTTCGACGAGAACACCACGAACGCATCCAGATCGACATCCGCAAACGCCCGATCCAAATTCACCGCACCAGCAGTCTT
>NZ_JAHWGU010000134.1 GCF_020873875.1 Actinoplanes sp. DH11 | reverse complement strand
ACTGAAGGCAATCTCGACGAAGGCGGCGCAGAAGCAGATGCCGAACAGCGTAGCGAGTATCTCCTCCTCGCTGGCGCCGCGCCCCTTGACGATGAAGCCGGCGCTGAGAATCACGCTGAGAAAACCGAAGCTGGTGCCCTGCAGGCACAACAGGCCGGAGCCGATCGGGCCGATGCGTTTGGCCTGGACGAAGGTGCCGAGGTCGGAAACGAACAGCGCCATGCTCACTCGCTGGTCGAGGACATCCGCAGTAGCGGCGTATCGCTCGACAGCTTGCAACAGGACGTGCAGTCCATCGTCAGCGTGCTCGACGTGATCCGCTCCATCGCCGAGCAGACCAACCTGCTGGCGCTCAACGTCGCCATCGAAGCCGCGCGCGGTTTCGCCGTGGTCGCCGATGAACACGCAGATCGCCAGCGCCGCTGAAGAGCAAATGGCAGTGGCCGAGGACATCAATCGCAG
>NZ_JAHWGU010000133.1 GCF_020873875.1 Actinoplanes sp. DH11 | reverse complement strand
ATTCATTATTTTTGTTCTCCGCTATTTAATAGTTCGTTTTGAAGCTTTTGACGTCGTGCTTTTTCTTCTGTCAGCAACGGTCTCCCCTTAGACACGTCAACGATAAATTTGTTTCGTAGTAAACTTCTGCCTAGAAGTATTGGGTAGAGTTTCGTGCTCCTATCCGCAAGAGTAAAACTGCCGTTTATTATACGCCCGTTTACCTTAATTTTAAGCTTAAGTTTGTAACGAATTTCCCTATGGCCAAATGAACTTGATACACGAGTGATGCTGTATGCACTCTTTGGGAAAGTATGGATTTTACCATCATATAGTAGTGAGTCAGGACCAAAAAATACAACATCGAGCCTGCCGCGGCCATCAACAGAACCATTAGCCCAAATACTACTCGCATCTGCACCTGTATCAATTTTCGCAGGTACGCGAGTAAGCAATAACTGAGGTAGCTCAATACGTTCTGCAC
>NZ_JAHWGU010000132.1 GCF_020873875.1 Actinoplanes sp. DH11 | reverse complement strand
ATATTTGTAAAGAAAAAGTCCTTTATTTTGATAAATATATATTAATTCGCCTTCCTCAACTGTGACTTTTAACACTTGATAAAGCAAATAGTGAGATTTGTCATCATTTTTCATGTCTTCCACTCGTTTTTGCACTTGTTGATTAAGTTTATCTGCGTAAGTTTCCGCTAAATTAGCTATCATTTGTTCAATAGACATAATATTTTCTCCCCTTCCATGTCAACCAATCCAACTAATTTATAATTGTACTATATATTCGGACACGATTAAACCCGTGGTGCTAGTTGAGCGCTAAAGCTCAACTAGCAATGTTAAGTCTACTCGCGTTGAGTAGGCTTTTGTTGTGCATAAAAAAGAAGGCGGATCACTCCGCCTTTTTGCATGGATTTACGCACTGGAGATAATTTTGCACAAATTTTGCACAACACAAAAGAATGTGTCGCTCAAACATTGAAATATCAATG
>NZ_JAHWGU010000131.1 GCF_020873875.1 Actinoplanes sp. DH11 | reverse complement strand
CTCTTTGACCCAATATGTTTGTCGTTCGACCAATTCTGGCACTTGACCTGATGCCGATCCCATCCCCCGTTCCGCCATTCCATGCGGACAGCCAAAATTGAGTTCCAACCCATCCACGCCCACATCTTCTACTCGCTTCACAATCTCATGCCATTTTTCGCGCTTGGGCTCGACCATCAAAGAAGCAACGACAGCCCGGTCAGGAAAACGTTTTTTCGTCTCATAAATTTCCTTTAAATTTTCCTCAAGAGGACGATCCGTGATTAATTCAATATTGTTAAAGCCCATGACTCGCTGTCCGTTAAAACTGATTGCCGCAAATCGGGACGATACATTCAAAATAGGTTCCCCTAATGTTTTCCATACCGCTCCTCCCCAACCCGCCTCAAATGCCCTTTGCACTTGATACCCCGAATTGGTGGGAGGGGCGGAAGCGAGCCAAAATGGATTGGGGGACTTGATTC
>NZ_JAHWGU010000130.1 GCF_020873875.1 Actinoplanes sp. DH11 | reverse complement strand
AAGGCGTGTTCGAGGGTGGTTTTGCGTATGCCGTGGTAGCGGGCGTGGCGGGTGTCGGTGGTTTTGACGGATTGGGCGATGGTGGCTTCGATGCCGGCGCGGTGGGCGTAGGTGGCTTGCCATTGTTGGTGGTTTGTTGGGTGCGGGCGTTGTCGAGGGCTTGTTGGATGGGTTGAGGGCGGATGGTGAGGTAGCGGCGGCTGGCGGTGGTGCAGCGGGTTTTGGCGGGGCAGGGGCGGCAGACGGTGGTGTGAAGGCGATCGAGATGATGTCGGTGTCGCCCCGGCGGCCGGGGATCCAGGTGGAGGTGGTGTGGCCTTGCGGGCAGGTCGCCTGGTGCTGGTCGTAGTCGATGGTGAACGCGGTGCGGTCGTAGCCGCCGGGGGTGGTGGCTTGGGTGCGGGTGTCGGCCAGGACCGGGGTGATCAGGGTGATCCCGAAGGTGGTGTGGCTGGAGACCAGCA
>NZ_JAHWGU010000129.1 GCF_020873875.1 Actinoplanes sp. DH11 | reverse complement strand
AATGTGCTGTGCTGCACGCCGACCGAGTATCGTTTGATGGCGAAAGTGCCGGACATCGGCCGCTATCATCTATCTCATTTGCACAGCGCCGTGTCCGCCGGAGAGCCGCTCAACCGCGAAGTGATCGACACGTTTGCCAAGCATTTCGGCGTCGAAGTGCGCGACGGCTACGGCCAGACAGAAAACACGCTGCTTGTCGGCGTCATGAAAGGAATGCCCATCAAGCCGGGTTCGATGGGGAAACCGACGCCAGGCAACCGCGTCGAAATTATCGATGAAAACGGCGAGCCGTGCCCGCCCGGACAAGTCGGCGACATCGCCGTCCATATCGAGACGCCGGCGCTGTTTAAGTATTATTACAAAGATCTGGAGCGGACAGCGATGCAGTTCCGCGGCGACTACTACATTACGGGAGACAAAGCGCGCAAAGACGAAGACGGCTATTTCTGGTTTGAAGGCCGCGGGGA
>NZ_JAHWGU010000012.1 GCF_020873875.1 Actinoplanes sp. DH11 | reverse complement strand
GTTGCCCCACGACACGCCGCCGGTAAACTCGCGGGGTGAGTACCCCGCGTCCCGTTCTCGTCGTCGACTTCGGCGCCCAGTACGCCCAGTTGATCGCCCGCCGGGTCCGTGAGGCCCGCGTCTACTCCGAGATCGTCCCGCACTCGATGCCGGTGGCCGAGATGCTGGCGAAGAATCCCGCAGCGGTCATCCTGTCCGGCGGCCCGTCCAGCGTCTACGAGCCGGGTGCCCCCACGCTCGACGCCGGGCTGTTCGACAGCGACGTGCCGGTTTTCGGCATCTGTTACGGATTCCAGGCGATGGCCCAGGCCCTCGGCGGCACTGTCGCGCACACCGGTTCCCGGGAGTACGGGCGGACCGTGCTCGCCGCACAGGGCGGCACCCTGCTCCGTGACCTCCCGGCCGACCTGCCGGTCTGGATGAGTCACGGCGACAGCGTCGCGGTCGCCCCGCAGGGCTTCGCGGTCACCGCGTCGACCCCGGGCGCTCCGGTCGCCGCCTTCGAGGACCTCACCGCCAAGCGGGCCGGCGTGCAGTTCCACCCCGAGGTGGCGCACACCGAGCAGGGCCAGGAGATGCTCAAGCGCTTCCTGTACGACATCGCCGGCATCGAGCCGACCTGGACGCCCGGCAACATCATCGACGACCAGGTCGCCGCGATCCGTGAGCAGGTCGGTGACAAGCAGGTCATCTGCGGCCTCTCCGGCGGTGTCGACTCCGCGGTCGCCGCGGCTCTCGTCCACAAGGCGATCGGTGACCAGCTCACCTGCATCTTCGTGGACCACGGCCTGCTGCGTGCCGGCGAGGCGGAGCAGGTCGAGAAGGACTACGTCGCGGCCACCGGCATCCGTCTCAAGGTCGTCGACGCCTCCGAGCAGTTCCTCGGGCACCTCGACGGGGTGACCGACCCGGAGCAGAAGCGCAAGATCATCGGCCGCGAGTTCATCCGCACCTTCGAGGCCGCGGCCCGCGAGCTGGACGCCGAGCGGCACATCGAGTTCCTGGTGCAGGGCACCCTCTACCCGGACGTGGTGGAGTCCGGCGGCGGCACCGGCACCGCGAACATCAAGTCGCATCACAACGTCGGTGGTCTTCCGGACGACCTCCAGTTCGCGCTCATCGAGCCGCTGCGCACCCTGTTCAAGGACGAGGTGCGTGCCCTCGGCGCCGAGCTCGGCCTGCCCGAGGCGATGGTGCAGCGGCACCCGTTCCCCGGCCCCGGCCTGGCGATCCGGATCATCGGCGCGGTCGACCGGGAGCGGCTGGACATCCTGCGCCAGGCCGACCTGATCGCCCGTGAGGAGCTGACCGCGGCCGGGCTGGACCGCGATGTCTGGCAGTTCCCCGTGGTGCTGCTCGCCGACGTGCGCAGCGTGGGAGTGCAGGGCGACGGCCGGACGTACGGTCACCCGGTCGTCCTGCGCCCGGTCTCCAGCGAGGACGCGATGACCGCCGACTGGTCGCGCCTGCCGTTCGACCTGATCGCCCGGATCTCGAACCGGATCACCAACGAGGTTCGGGAGATCAACAGGGTCGTCCTGGACGTCACGAGCAAGCCCCCGGGCACCATCGAGTGGGAGTGACTCTCGGTAGTGGATCAATAGCTCAGGGCGGGTAAAATCGCCCTGAGCTGCGGTTACTCACCGCTATCCCACTGTCAGGAACTTGACAGAAGTTCTTGAGAGGTAACATATTCCGGGCAGAATGCCGCCCGTGACCCCCGCACTCGAACCGCTCCGCAGGATCGCCGCCTACGCCGTCGCTAACGACGGCGAGGGCCGCGTCCTCCTGGTCCGTGCCTCGTCCAAGTCCGGCACCCCCGGAATCTGGTCGTTGCCCGGCGGCGCCGTCGACCACGGCGAAGATCCCAATCACACCGTCGTCCGCGAGACCGCGGCGGAGACCGGACTCTCCGTCGCGGTGACCGGGCTGCGTGACGTGCTCGCGGACATGCGCTCGCTGCCGCACCGCGGCGTCACCATTCACACCGACCGCCTCATCTACGCGGTGTCGGTCCGTGGCGGCAACCTCATCGACCGGGTCGGCCACCCCACCGACCTGGCGCGCTGGTACACCCTCGAGCAGGCCGAGAAGCTGCGGCTGCGGCCGTTCACTGCGGCCGCGCTCGGGCTGTCGGCGGCCTCGGCCGACCTGCGTCCGGAGGAGGTGCCGGACTTCCCGTCCTTCTACGCCTACCAGGGGCCGGACGGGTTGCACCGGGCACAGCGCTTCGCCGCGTACGCGATCGCCACCGACCCGTACGAGAACCTGCTCCTGACCCGGATCTCACCGGGGTACCCGGGCGCCGGCTGCTGGCACCTGCCCGGTGGCGGCACCGACTACGGCGAGCAGCCCGGACCGGCGCTGATCCGTGAGCTGGTCGAGGAGACCGGCCAGGCGGGGCGGCTCGTCGAACTGCTCGGCGTGGCCAGCCACCGGGATGCCGCCTCGCTCGGCCCGGAGGGGTACCCGATCGACTGGCACGGCGTCCGCGCCTTCTACCGGGTGGTTGTCGACGACCCCACCGAGGTCGTCATCCACGATGTGGGGGGCTCGACCTCGGAGGCGAGGTGGATGCCGCTCAAGGAGGTGGCCGACCTCGCCGCCGACCAGCTCACCGAGGTGACGGCCGATGCCTTGCGGACGGCCGGACTAATCTGAGGCGGATGAAGATCAGAAGACGGGCGGCGGCGTACGGCGTCTGCCGGGACACCGCCGGCCGGGTCCTGCTGACCCGTGGCTCGGACGCCTCCGCGTTCCCCGGCGTATGGTCGCTGCCCGGTGGCGGCATCGAGCAGGGTGAGCACCCGGACGACACGATAGTCCGGGAGCTGGCCGAGGAGACCGGCCTGCGTGTGCGCATCACCGGAGTCCGGTCCGCCCTCGCCGACCTGGCCCGGCTGCCCGACGACTCGATCGAGCACACCGACCGGATCGTCTACGACGTCGAGACGACCGGCGGGGACCTGCGCCACGAGCTGGACGGCACCACCGACCTGGCGCAGTGGGTGCCGCCGGCGGACGTGCCGGCGCGTCCGCTGCTCCGGTTCACGGCGCGGGTCCTCGGTGTCCCGTTCGAGCCGGTGGAGGTGCCGGTCCCGGCCGTGCCCGCCGAGCGGCCGCCCGGTCCGGTGCAGCGCTTCGGGGCGTACGCCCTGGCGACCGACCCGGCCGGCCGGATCCTGCTGACCCGGATCGCCGAGGGATACCCGGGCGCGGGCCGGTGGCACCTGCCCGGCGGCGGCACCGACTTCGGCGAGACACCGGAGCGGGCGCTCGCCCGGGAACTTCTCGAGGAGACGTCGCAACGCGGCCGTGTCGTGGATCTTCTCGGCGTTTCACATCGATACGACCCGGGCGCGCTCGGACCCGAGGGCGTCCCGCTCGACTGGCACGTGATCAGAGTGTTCTACGAGGTCAAAGTCGACGAACCGACCACCGCGGCGGTCACCGAGGCGGCCGGCGGCTCAACCTCCGAGGCCGCCTGGTTCACGCTCGGCGAGCTCGCGAACCTGCCTCTCACCGAGCTGTCCAGGGAGGCGCTCGCCCGGAAGGGCTAAAATCATCGGTACGGAAGGCCGAGGGTGGATGAAACTCTTGGACGGCGGCGTTGTACCTCAGGATCAAGCGCCTCTCGCCAAGGCCGTCCGGCTGTGCGATGGTGTAACCCGCATTTCGCCGGGTGCCGGCGAAATACCCGAAACTCCATGGAGGAAGCACGTGCCGAGAACCCCTTGGCGTCGGCGCCGATCGGCGGACAGTCCTCGTCCTTCCGGGCGTCGTTGGGCTGGCCGGCTGCGCCGCGGCGGGACACTCGCGCGGCAGGCCCTGATGGTTCGGGTGCGCCGCAGCCCCGGGGAGACCGGGCGGGCCGCGACCGCGACCCGCGCCGAGGTGCTCTACACCCCCGCCGAGCCGGTGCGCACGCTCGTCGTCCCGGTGCCCGCTGTCCCGGTCGACATGCCGGTGGCCGAGCCGGAGCCGGAGCAGGTGTCCCTTCTTCCCGGCGTGCACACCACCTCCCGCAAGGTGAGCTTCGCGCTCGTCAACGCGTGCACCCTGGCCAGTCTCGGCCTCGGCCTGCTGGCTATCTTCCTGGCGATGGACGGCCAGGTCCGGATCGCCGCCGCCTGCCTGGTGGCCTGCGTGGCGTTCGACGGCCTGGACGGCGCGCTCGCCCGCAAGCTGAAGGTCTCCAGCCCGTTCGGCGCCCAGATGGACTCGCTGGCCGACATGTGCTCGTTCGGCCTGGCAGCGCCGGTTGTCGTCTACGCGTCCCTGGCCGACTCGGTCCCGCCGGCGGCCGCCGCGATCGCCTGTGCCTTCGTGGCCGGCTGCGCCGCGATCCGCCTGGCCCGCTTCAACGTCTCGCCGAAGGACGGCCGCTTCTTCAGCGGCGTGCCCACCACGATGGTCGCCGCGGTGCTGGCCCTGGCCGTGCTGATCGGCCTGCCGCTGCCCGGCATGGCCCTGCTCGGCGGCGTCACGCTGCTGGCCTTCGCGATGGTCTCCAGCTTCCCCTACGCGAAACTCGCCCGGATCGCGAAGCTGCCGCCGTGGCTCCTGCTGCTGCCGGTCGTCGGCGCGCTGATCCAGCCGCGGATGGCGTTCGTGCTTATCGTCGCCGCCTACCTGGCCAGCGGCCCGCTCCTCTGGATGCGCACCCGCCAGCGCGTCTGACACCCGGTCGCAGTGGTGCGCACCCGCCAGCGCGTCTGACACCCGGCTGAAGAAAATGGCCGCTTCCCGTCGCCGGGAGGCGGCCATTTCTCATGCCGGGATCCGCGTCACTTCCAGCGGGCGATCACCGTGGCGCCGCCGACGACGCGCTCGTTGACGCTCACCAGGGCCTCGGCCTTGTCGGCCGGCAGGTAGACGTCGGTGCGGGAGCCGAAGCGGATCAGCCCGTACCGCTCGCCCTTCGCCAGCAGCGTGCCGACCGGCGCGCGCTGCACGATGCGGCGGGCGATCAGGCCGGTCCGCTGCGCCACCGCGACCGTGCCGTGCTCGGTGTCGAGCACCGTGTAGGCGGCCACGTTGTGCTCGGCGGCGGCGGTCATCGCGTTCGCGTAACCACCCTCCTCGACGAAGTAGTCGGCGACCCGGCCGGCGACCGGCGACCGGTTCACGTGCACGTCGAACACGGACAGGAAAACCGCGATGCGCAGGAACTCCCCGGGGCCGAAGCGCTCGTCGTGCATCCGCTCGACGGAGAGCACCTTGCCGTCGGCGGAGGCCACCACGGCGGACGGGTCTGCCGGCACGTCGCGCTCCGGGTCCCGGAAGAACGCGGCGACCGGCGCGGCGGCCAGCGCCGGCAGCAGCCACAGCTTGGACTTCGGGCGGGTCCGGCGGGCGAGCGCGGCCAGGCCGAGCGCGATGCCGGCGGCGGCGACACCGTTGGAGTCGATGTGCATGGTGCGGGTGACCGGCACGCTGGACGTGCGGTAGGCGGGGGCGAGGGTGGCCGCGGCGGTCACGGCGGCCGGCGAGAACCGGAACTTGTGCACCCGCAGCGGCGGCTGGTTGCGGACCACCAGGTCGGAGCCGACACCGAAGAGCGCGCCCTGGCGGAACAGCTCCGCGGCGGCGCCCCCGGTCCGGCCCGGCGCGGCCGGGGTGGCGACGGAGAGCACGCCACCGTCGGCGAGGTACTTGCCGAGCCGGTCGAGCAGGGCCCGGGTCTCCTCGGCGGTGCCGGTGAGCGGCTCGGCGGCGATCACCACGTCGGCGGGCTGGGCCTCGTCGAGCGTCTCGACGATCCGCACCCGATCGGCGACCCAGCTGCCCAGGCCGGTGATGTGGCCGCGCAGCACGTCGGCGCTGCTGTGCTCACCGGGGACGAGGGTGAGGGTGTCGCCGGGCAGCAGGGCCTCGACGGCGGCGGCAACCACCGCGGAGGCGTGGTCGGCGCCGATGAGCAGGGCGGACGTGGCCGCGTTCTGCCGGGCGAACTCGGCGGTCAGGGTTCGGGCGGCCCGGGCACCCACGCCGGTTACGGGCGTGGTGGACACGGCGGGATACGGGGTCATTCCGCGAGCATATTGCCCCGCCCGCCGGTCGTTTCCCGGTGGGCGGGGCATCTGGCACACCGATCAGCCCTGCCGGGGCCGATCGTCACTGCTCTTCGGGTGCTCGTCGGCGAACCGGTGGGCCGGGTCGTCGAGCAGTTCCTGCACGATCGAGGCGTGCATCTCCGGGGGCAGGTCGCCGGGGGTCTCGATGCGAGCCTCGGCGACGACCGGCGCGGGCTCGTCCCGGCGGCCGGACCGGATCGCGCCGAGCAGGCCGATCACTCCGAAGACGATGAGTGCGGCGGCGACGATCCAGCCGACGGCGGGCAGGTGGACCGTGATCACCCGGGAGATCGCCCACCAGAAGGCGACGCCCAGGAAGATCAGGCCGAAGGTCAGGGAGACGCCGTCCATGCGGTGCGGTTTCATCGGGCGACCTCCAGGTTGCCGGTGTCCAGGCGCAGGTCCAGGCGGAGTGAGCCGCCGCCCACGCCGTCGGTGCCCAGGTCGGTGACGGTCTGGCGTGCGGAGTCGGAGCCGGAGCTCTCCTTCTCGAACAGCACGGCGCGGATCCCGCCGCCGGAGACGTCGACGGTGGCGTCCACCGTCGGCGGCAGCAGCACCCGCAGCTGCCCGGCCTTCATGTTCACGGCGGTGGCCTGGTCGGCGCCGGCGAAGTCGACCTCGCGCAGGTCCAGCGTGACGTTGCCGAACGTGAAGTCGTACCGGTCGGCCACCTCGGTCACGTCAGCCGGTTTGTAGACACTGTTCCGGAACTCGCCGCCCCAGCGCTCGGTGCCGGTGGAGACGAACAGGCCCATGGTGGCGAGCAGGGCCAGCGCGATGAGACCGCGGGCCCGGCCGAACCAGGTGCCGACGATCAGGCCGAGGGCGATGGTCGCCAGGGCCGCCGCGAAGTACGCCGAGACGACGACGTGCACGCCGGCCATGTCGAGCACGGCGAGCAGACCCATCACCACGACGACGGCGAAGAAGGTCAACCGGCCGAGCACCGAGCGTTCCCGCGGGGGTTTGGGCGCCTTCGGCGCCTTCGGCGGGGCCGGTGGGACCGGCGGTGCCGTGGATGTCGCGTACGGCCCGTGCGGGGCGAACGGCGGGCGGACCCCCTCGGCCGGGGGCGGGCCGAAGGTGAACAGCGGCGGTTCGTAGCGCGGCGGGGTGGGCGGGCCGGACACCGGGTCCGCGGCCGGAGCCTCGTCGCCGGCCGGCGTCACCGGGATGCCGGCCGCCGTGACCGGGTCGGTGGCGAGAGGTGTGCCGGGGCCGGTGCCGGGGACCGGTGTGGCCTGTGGCGTCGCCGGGGACGGCGTGGGCGGCGCGCCGAACGCCAGCGTCGGGTCGTCGGCCGGTGCGGGCGGCGCGAACGGCGGAGGTGGTGCGGCGGCACCCGGTGCGGGCGGCGGCGCGGCAGCCGTGCCGGACGGGTCGACCCCGCCCCGCTTGATCAACAGGAAGGCGCCGAGCACCACCGCGGCGGCGAGCATGCTGGCCCGGGCGCCGGAGTTGACGATGAACGCGAACGTCAGCAGCGCGGCGCTGCCGAGCAGGACCACGGAAAGCGGTGCCATCCCGGAGCGGCCCTTGCCGAGCAGCGACTCGACAGGTGAGGCGGTGTCGCCCTCGGACGGGATGATCAGCCAGCCGATCAGATAGAGCAGGACGCCGGTGCCGCCGAGGATGCCGAGCACGCCGAGCAGGACCCGCCACAGGACGGGGTCGGTGTTGGTGGCGCGGGCCAGGGCGCCGCAGACGCCGGCGATGTAGCGGCCGTTGCGCGGGCGCACCAGCTGCTGGCGGGCGAAGGCGGCGCCGGCCGAGGAGAGCCAGGGCGGGACATTCGCACCGTACGGCGGCGGCGGAGGCGGAGGCGGCGGGGGAGTGGTGCCGGTGGCCGGGCCGGGCGCGGCGGCCGGACCGGGGTCGGCGGAAGGTGCCGTGGCGCCCTGTGGACCGGCACCCGGCGTGGAAGGTCCGCGGGGTTCGGCAGCTTCGTCGTTCATGCTTCGATCCTGCGCGCCCGGCCACCCGACCCGCTTCCGGAGGCGACCCTGAGGCCACCCTGAGATCCGGGAGCCGGTTTCCCCGGGTGGTAACCCGTGGCCCGGAAGGCTGTGGCGTGTGACGATCGAAGGGCACGAGGGGAGAGAGCCGATCGCCACCACCGCCGTACCTCAGCCGCGCCGGTTGTACCGGCCGCGCGACCACCGCATCGTTGCGGGCGTCGCCGCCGGCCTGGCACGCCATCTCGGCGTGCCGGTCCTCGCGGTGCGGATCGCGCTCGTGGTCCTGCTGGGCTTCAACGCCCTGGGACTCCTTCTCTATGCCGCCTACTGGGCGGTGCTGCCGCAGGAGGCGACCGGCGACGAGGAGCCCGCCTCCCGTGACCTGTCCGCGCTGGCACCGTTCGCCGCCATCGGTCTCGGTGTGGTCCTGCTCCAGGCTCTGGTCTTCGACGACCAGGTCACCACCACGGCCGGTTGGATGATCGCCGTGATCGCGGTCGGCGCCGGGGTGATCTGGCACCAGTCCGATCCCAGCCGCCGGGAGCAGAGCGCCGACTACAACATCGCCTCGACCCCGTGGCTCGCCGCCATCGTGTCCGAGAATGATCGCCGCACCTTCCTGCTCCGATTCATCGGTGGCGGCATCCTGGTGGCGGTCGGCATCATCGGCGTGGTCGCGGTCTACGCGCCGGGCAACTCGATCGCCGCGGTCTTCAACGGGCTGATCTTCGCCTTCGTGGGCCTGGCCGGCGTGGGCGTCGTGGTGGCGCCGCTGGTCTGGCGCACGTTCGGCCAGCTGCGCGCCGAGCGCGAGGGCCGGATCCGGGAGCAGGAGCGCGCCGAGCTGGCCGCGATGATCCACGATCAGGTGCTGCACACGCTCGCGCTGATCCAGCGCAACTCGGCCGACATCAAAGAGGTGCAGCGCCTCGCCCGCGGGCAGGAGCGCAGCCTCCGCAACTGGCTCT
This sequence comes from Actinoplanes sp. DH11, assembly GCF_020873875.1. Classification (GTDB taxonomy): domain Bacteria; phylum Actinomycetota; class Actinomycetes; order Mycobacteriales; family Micromonosporaceae; genus Actinoplanes. The sequence goes on along the minus strand of NZ_JAHWGU010000012.1, from coordinate 244,574 downwards.
ACCGCCCGACCGGCTCACCCACCGAGCGGTTCGCGGCGGCCCTGGAGCAGGCCGCGGCCGAGGTGGAGGACACCTACGCGATCACGGTGGAGACCGTCGTGGTCGGCGACACCCAGTGCGACGACCGGGTTGCGGCGCTCGTCGCGGCGGCCCGGGAGGCGCTCGTCAACGCGGCCCGGCACGCGGGTGTGCAGACCGTCTCGCTCTACGCCGAGGTCGAGGCGGACGAGCTGAGCGTCTTCATCCGGGACCGCGGCGCGGGCTTCGAGATCGACGGCGTGGCGGAGACCCGCCACGGCGTCCGAGGATCGATCATCGGGCGCATGCAGCGCCACGGCGGGCGTGCGGAGATCCGCAGCGCGCCCGGCGACGGTACGGAGGTGCGGCTCATGCTTCCCGTCTCCCGGGAGAGCGTGACCGCCGGTAAGGAGCAGGCACGATGACCGAGTCCGTGGCAGAGGCGCAACCGCGCCGGCTGACCGTCTTCCTGGTCGACGACCACGCGATGTTCCGTGCCGGCGTGCGCGCCGAGCTGGGTGCGCACGTGGAGGTGGTCGGCGAGGCGAGCACGGTGGCCGAGGCGATCAGCCGGATCGGGACCGTCCGGCCCGATGTGGTGCTGCTCGACGTGCACATGCCGGACGGTGGTGGCCGCGCGGTGCTGGAGTCGGTCCGGCGTACCCATCCGCAGGTCAAATTCCTGGCGTTGTCGGTGTCGGACGCCGCGGAGGACGTGATCGGCCTGATCCGGGCCGGTGCCCGCGGTTACGTGACCAAGACCATCTCGCCGGACGAGCTGGCCGCCGCGATCCGCCGGGTCGCCGACGGTGACGCCGTGTTCAGCCCCCGGCTGGCCGGTTTCGTGCTGGACGCCTTCGCCTCCCGTCCGGACGTGCCGGTCGCCGATCCAGAGCTGGACCAGCTCACCAACCGCGAGCGCGAGGTGCTGCGCCTGCTGGCCCGGGGGTACGCCTACAAGGAGATCGCCAAGGAGCTGTTCATCTCGATCAAGACGGTCGAGACCCACGTCTCCAATGTTCTTCGTAAGCTGCAGATGAGCAACCGCTACGAGTTGTCACGATGGGCCGCGGACCGGCGTCTGGTTTGAGATCCACCGACCGGCGGGTAACTATGGCCGTTTGGCTCCCCTGGGTAGCCGGGTAGCCACGCGCGGGCGTACGCCCAGCTCAGGGCGGTCGAATCCGGCGAAAGAACGATCTTTGGGTCTGCGTACGGACGTAAACGGCTAATATCGGCTTGATAACGGCGCTCAAAGGTTTCCGTGCCCCTGTGTCACAGTGGCAGCTACTCACACAACCCCTCGTGAGCGCCCCTGAAGGAGGCACTCCCATGCTTGGGAAAAGCCCATGGAAGATGGCGGTCGGCGCGACCGCCATCGCCTTGTTGGCCGCCGGTTGCGGTAGCGGTGACTCGGAGGAGTCCACCGCCACTTCCAATACTGTGTCGATCGGTATCGCCGAGCCGCAGCACCTGATTCCGACGAACACCACGGAGTCCAACGGTGCCGAGGTCCTCGCGTCGCTGTTCTACCCGCTCGTGGACTTCAACGAGCAGAACGAGCCGGTCGAGGTCGCGGCCGAGTCGATCACCCCTGACAAGACCAACACCACCTGGACCGTGAAGTTGAAGCCCGGCTTCACCTTCCACAACGGTGAGCCCGTCATCGCGCAGAACTACGTCGACGCGTGGAACTACGGCGCCTACGGTCCGAACGGCCAGGGTGGCTCCTACTTCTTCTCGAGCATCGCGGGTTACGCGGACCTGCAGAGCAAGGACCCGGACGGCGAGGAGGGCCCGCAGAAGGCTCCCGACCCCAAGGCCAAGAAGCTCACCGGTCTGAAGGCAGTCGACGACAGCACCATCGAGATCAAGCTGGCCGCGCCGTTCGCCAGCTTCAAGTCGGTGCTCGGCTACACCGTCTTCTACCCGCTGCCGAAGGCCGCCTTCTCCGCCGACGGCGTGCTCGCCGAGGGCTTCGAGGACGCGATCATCGGTAACGGCCCCTTCAAGATGAAGGGCACGTGGCAGCACGACGCCCAGATCCAGGTCGAGAAGGTCGCCGACTTCAAGGGCCAGGTGCCGAAGATCGACGGCATCACCTGGAAGATCTACCAGGAAGACTCCGCCCAGTACGCGGACCTCGTCGCGGGCAACCTCGACGTGCAGACCCAGATCCCGATCGAGAGCCTCGCGTCGGCCTCCGCCGACCTCGGCGACCGGTTCCAGAAGTCCCCGAACTCGACCTTCCAGTTCGTCGGTTTCCCGACGTTCCAGAAGGAGTTCTCGGACGTCCGGGTGCGTCAGGCCATCTCCATGGCGATCAACCGCCAGGAGATCACCGACCAGGTCTTCCTCGGTTCGCAGACGCCGGCGACCTCGTTCGTCTCCCCGGTGGTCGCGGGTTACCGTGAGAACACCTGTGGTGACAACTGCAAGTACGACCCGGCCAAGGCCAAGGAGCTCTACACCGCGGCCAAGGGCCCGGCCGAGCTGAAGATCACCTACAACGCCGACGGCCCGCACAAGGCGTGGGTCGACGCGACGTGCAACCAGATCAAGGCTGCGCTGGGCGTCAACTGCACCGGTGTCGGTGAGCCGAAGTTCGCCGACCTGCTGACCAAGGTCGAGAAGAAGGAGCCGGTCGGCCTCATCCGCCTCGGCTGGATCATGGACTACCCGCTGATGGAGAACTACCTCGGCCCGCTGTACAGCACCGAGGGCTCCTCCAACTACTACGGGTACAGCAACGCCGACTTCGACAGGCTCGTCGAGGAGGGTCGCTCGGCCGCCACTCCGGAGGAGGCCATCGCGAAGTGGCAGCAGGCTGAGGATATCCTCGCCAAGGAGATGCCGGTCATCCCGCTGCGTAACGCTCAGAACGTCTTCGGTTACTCGGAGAACGTCACGAACGTCTCGGTCGACCTCTTCCAGAAGGTCAACCTGTACGAGATCGAACGAACCAGCTGATCCAACCGCTCGAACGGTGGTGGCGTCACGGAGTATGTGAAACCGTGACGCCACCACTGCGTTAACCCCACCCTCCTCGTCGCCGAGCTCACGAGGCCGGCGCTCTTCCGCGGAAGAGGCAACTCCGAATGTTCCGCTACATCGTGCGGCGCTTACTGCAGATGGTCCTGACATTCTTCGGGGCCACCTTTGTGGTTTTCGCGCTGGTGTTCGCCAACCAGGACGACCCCCTCCAGGCTTTGGCGGGCGAACGACCCATCACTGAGAGTCAGCGTCTGGCGCTGACGGAGCGATACCACCTGGATGAAGGCTTCTTCACCCAGTACGGGTATTACATGAAAGGCCTGCTCACCGGCGATTTCGGTGAATCCCTCACCCAGCGGAAGATCGCCGACCTGCTGGCCGACGCCTGGCCGACGACCGCGCGACTCGCGCTGCTGGCGCTGGTGATCGCGGCTGTCATCGCCATCTCCGCGGGCGTCTTCTCGGCCCTCCGCCGGGGTGGCGTGTTCGACAACGTGACGCTCGTCGCCACGCTGATCATCCTGGCGATGCCGATCGTGGTCATCGCCCCGCTGGCCCAGCTGGTCTTCGGTATCCAGCTCGGCTGGTTCCCGCCGACCTCCGGTGCCGACCCCAGCCTGTGGGCGCTGTTCCTGCCGGCCCTGGTGCTGGCGAGCTCGGTCCTCGCCACCCAGCTGCGGGTGACCCGGACCTCGGTGGCCGAGAACCTGCGTTCCGACTACGTCCGGACGGCCCGCGCCAAGGGGCTCTCCTACCGGCGGGTCGTCTCCGTGCATGTCCTGCGCAACTCGCTGATCCCGGTGATCACGCTGATCGGTGTCGACCTCGGCCAGCTGATGGCCGGCGCTATCGTGACCGAGGGCGTGTTCAACATCCCCGGCGTCGGATTCAACCTCGTTCGCGCCATCCGTACTGAAGATGGCCCCCTGGTGGTCGGCTTCGTGAGCGTCCTGGTGATCGTCTTCCTGGTCGTGAACCTGCTCGTCGACCTCCTGTACGCCGCTCTCGACCCCAGGATCCGCTATGAGTGACATGAACTCGGTGACCGCTGCCGAGGCCCCGGAGAAGTTGTCGGCGCAGCCCCGCCGAGGCAAGTCGGACAAGAACCGCAGCCTCGCCGGCGACGCCTGGAACGACCTGCGCAAGAGCAAGATCTTCTGGTTCGCTGTCGTGCTGGTCGCCGCGGTGCTGCTGATGGCCGCCTGGCCGTCCCTGTTCACCTCGGCCGACCCGAACGAATGCGCGCTCAACCGCAAGCACGCCGGTCCGAGCGGCGGCGCCATCTTCGGATACGACTTCCAGGGCTGTGACGTCTACGCCCGGACGATCTACGGTGCCCGCAACTCGATCATCGTGGGTATCGCGTCGACGGCGCTGGCCGGCATCATCGGCATCATCTTCGGGCTGTCGTCGGGTTACTTCGGTGGCGCGGTGGACGCGGTCCTCTCCCGGATCATCGACATCATGCTCTCCATCCCGTTCCTGCTCGCCGGCATCGTGCTGTCCCGCCGGCTCTCGTCGGACCCGAACGACAACGGCCTGCTGGCAGTGATCCTGACCCTGGGTCTGTTGACGTGGACGTCCAGCGCCCGGGTGATGCGGTCCGCCGTGATCGCGTCGAAGAGCCAGGACTACGTGGCCGCGGGCCGCATGCTCGGCGCCGGCCCCGGCCGGCTCATGTTCCGGCACATCCTGCCGAACTCGATCGCGTCCTTCATCGTCGTGCTGACCATCCTGCTGGGTGTCAACATCGGCGTCGAGGCGACCCTGTCCTTCCTCGGCGTCGGGCTCAAGGGCGACGCGATCAGCTGGGGAATCGCGATCTCCGAGGGCACCGGGTTCGCCCGGGTCGCCTCCGGTCCGCTGGTCTGGCCCGCGGTCTTCCTCGGCCTGACGGTGCTGGCCTTCATCATGTTGGGCGACGCCATCCGCGACGCCTTCGACCCGAAGTTGCGGTGACCCTGTGACTGATATCAAGGCGCAGATGGACGTCCTGCCCGGCGTCGATCCCCGCGCTCCGCTCCTCGAAGTCAACGACCTGCACGTCGAGTTCCGCACCCGGGACGGCGTCGCGAAGGCCGTCAACGGGGCGAACTTCTGGCTCTCCCCGGGCGAGACCCTCGCCATCCTCGGTGAGTCCGGCTGCGGCAAGTCGGTGACCGCCCAGGCGATCATGGGCATCCTGGACAGCCCGCCCGGGTTCATCACCAAGGGCGAGGTCCGCTACCGCGGACTGGACCTGCTCACGCTCTCCGAGGCGCAGCGCCGCAAGGTGCGGGCCAACAAGATCGCGATGATCTTCCAGGACGCGCTCTCCGCGCTGAACCCGGTCTACTCGGTCGGCTTCCAGCTCGGCGAGCTGTTCCGGATGCACCGCGGCATGTCCCGGGCGGACGCCAAGAAGCGGTCCGTCGAACTGCTCGACCTGGTCAAGATCCCGGCCGCCAGAAGCCGGATCAACGACTACCCGCACCAGTTCTCCGGCGGCATGCGGCAGCGCGTCATGATCGCCATGGCGCTGGCGCTCGACCCCGAGGTCCTGATCGCCGACGAGCCCACCACGGCGCTCGACGTCACCGTGCAGGCGCAGATCATGGGCCTGCTCGCGGACCTGCAGCGCGAGCGCAACATGGGCCTCATCCTGATCACGCACGACATGGGCGTGGTCGCGGACGTCGCCGACCGGATCTCCGTCATGTACGCGGGCAAGGTCGTCGAAGAGGCGCCGGTCTACGACATCTACGCCAAGCCCGCGCACCCGTACACCCGGGCGCTGCTCGAGTCGATTCCCCGGCTCGACATGAAGGGCCAGCAGCTCAACGTCATCCGCGGCCTGCCGCCGGCGCTGACCGACGTCCCGAAGGGATGTGCGTTCAACCCGCGCTGCCGGTTCGCGAAGGACCCGTGCCGCTCCGATCCGCCGCCGCCGGCCTACGCCGTGGCGCCGCACCGTACCGCCCGTTGCCACTTCTTCCGGGAGGTCCTCGGTGAGTGACGTCGTCCTCGAGACCAAGAGTCTCGTCAAGCACTTCCCGATCAGCCAGGGCATCGTCCTCAAGACGAAGGTCGGCGCCGTCCGGGCCGTCGACGGTGTCGACATCCAGCTGCGCCGCGGCGAGACCCTGGGCGTCGTCGGCGAGTCCGGCTGCGGCAAGTCGACCCTGGCGAAGCTGCTGGTCGGCCTCGAGAAGCCGACCTCCGGCTCGATCATGGTCCGCGGTCAGGACATGGTCCGGCTGAAGGGCGCCGAGCTGCGCAAGGCCCGCCGCAACATCCAGATGGTGCTGCAGGACCCGTACACGTCGCTCAATCCCCGCATGACGGTCGGCGACATCATCGGTGAGCCGTTCGAGATCCACCCCGAGGTCGTCCCGAAGAAGGGCCGGCAGCGCGCGATCCAGGACCTGCTCGACACGGTCGGTCTGAACCCGGACCACATCAACCGGTACCCGCACCAGTTCTCCGGCGGTCAGCGTCAGCGCATCGGCATCGCCCGCGCGCTCGCGCTCAAGCCCGAGATCATCGTCTGCGACGAGCCGGTCTCCGCGCTCGACGTGTCGATCCAGGCCCAGGTGATCAACCTGCTGGAGCGGCTCCAGGACGAGTTCGGCCTGTCCTACATCTTCATCGCGCACGACCTGTCGGTGGTCAGGCACATCTCCGACCGCGTCGCCGTCATGTACCTGGGCCGGATCGTGGAGCACGGTTACGACCGGGAGATCTACGAGCAGCCAACCCACCCGTACACCCAGGCGCTGCTCTCCGCCGTGCCGGTCCCGGACCCGCGCCTGCGCGGTCACCGCGACCAGATCGTGCTCGAGGGTGACGTGCCGTCGCCGGCCAACCCGCCGTCGGGTTGCCGCTTCCGCACCCGTTGCTGGAAGGCGCAGGACATCTGCGCGCAGCAGGACCCGGCGCTCCAGGTGCGCGACCGTTCGCCGCACCCGAGTGCCTGCCACTTCGCCGAGATCCGCGACGTGGTCCACGGTCGCTGACCGAAAACGAACAGCGGCGGTCCAGGTTCTCCTGGGCCGCCGCTTCGCATCTGGAAGATCAAGTGCCGGTCGCATCGCCGATGGCGCGTACAGACCGAAGCGGACCTGCTACAGCGGTCCGCGGCCCGAACGCAGGAGCAGCAGCGCCACCTGGGTGCCGTCCGGACCCAGCGCGGTGCGGAAACGCTCCACGATCTCGCGCTCGCGGGCCAGCACGAGACGCGTGCCGCCGCTGGCCATCCGGGTCTTGCCGACCTCCTGCGAGAGACTGGCACGTTCCAGCCAGAGATCGATGATCGCTTGATCGATCTCGTCGATGCGCTCACGCTTGGCGCGGATCGCCGCGGCGGCCGGCTCCGCGCCCGCTCCGGTCTTCTGGTCCACGGTCTCGGCGGTCATGGATTGCTCCTCGGGTGCTCGCGCCCCGGTCGACCCGGCCCGGGCAGCATCAAGCCCCGGGCGGTGAAGCCCGGGGCTTGATGTAGGTCTGTGGTTCAGACGCGACCTACGGCTGCCGGACTTCCGGTGCCGTAGTAAAAAAATCGCGCCCGCTGGATCACGAGCCGAGTATGCCCCCGGCTGGGACCGCGCCGCAAGGAAACCGCCCGAACGGTGGGACGTGATCAGGGGATGCGGTTGATCCGGTCGGCGGGGCCGGGCGCGATCGGCCCGGTGCCGAGGTGGGCGACGAGCGCGTCCACGTCGAAGCCGGGCGCGGTGACCCGGCCGGTGCCCAGGGTGAGCGCGCTGAAGCCGTCGCCGCCGTTGGCCAGGAAGTCGTTCGTCGTCACCGGGTAACTCGCGGCCGGGTCGATCGGGATGCCGTCCAGCGCCAGGTCGCTGACCTTGGAGCCGGCCGGGGCGGAGGCGCTCCAGGTGTAGGTCAGGCCGGCGGAGACCTGGAGGATCCGCTGGGTGGTCTGCCCGCCGAAGCCCACGAACTGCTGCTCGAGCACGTCCTTGAGCTGCGCGCCGGTGAAGGTCTGCGTCACCACCAGGTTGTTGAACGGCTGGACGGTGAACGCCTCGCCGTAGGTGACCTGGCCGTACGCCTCCCCGCCGGACGACTGGTCGGCGTCCAGGTCGGCGCGGATGCCACCCGGGTTCATCAGGGCGATCCGCGCACCGGCCGACGCCGTGTACGCCAGCTGCGCGTCGGCGATCACGTCACCGAGCGGGCTCTCCCCGGCCGGTGTGGCGGTCCGGACGATGTCGCCGCTGATGCTGCCGACAACCCGGTCGGCGATCGGCGCGACCGCCGCACGGTACTTGTCGGCCACCCGTTTCGCGGCCGGGTCGACGGTGTCCGGGTTCCTGAGGTAGGCGCCGGCGGCGTCCCGCGCCCAGCCGCCGTTGCCGTCCGGCACCCCGTTCTCGACGATCACGTTCCGCGCGGTGATCTCGGTGAACCGGCCGGACCGGGAGTCCAGCGAGTAGTCGATGTCGGTCACGAGCTGACCGTTGGTGCCGGCGCTGGTGACCACCGTGCCGCCGCCCGTGCGGTTCGGCAGCCGGCACGAGTAGAAGCGGTGCGTGTGCCCGGAGATCACGATGCCGATCTCCGGGTTGAGGCCGGCCACGATCGGCACGATCGGCCCGCTGAACCCGGCGCAGTCGGAGACGCCCGGCGTCGGGGTGGCCGGGGCCTGGGCGCCGCCCTCGTGCAGGAGCAGCACCTGCGCCTTCACCCCGACGGCGCGGAGCACGTTGCTCCACTTGTTGGCGGTACGGACCTCATCGGTGAAACGGACATCCCGGATGCCGGCCGGGTTGACGATGCCCGGTGTGCCCTCGAGGGTCATGCCGATGAAACCGACCGGCACGCCGCCCACGTGCCGGATGTCGATCGGCGGCAGGACCGGCAGGCCGGTCCGCCGGTCGACGGTGTTCGCGGCGAGGTAGGAGAAGTCGGCACCGCCGTACCCGTCGCCGTCCTGGCAGCCGTCGACCGGGTGGCAGCCGCCGCGCTGGATGCGGAGGAGCTCGGCCACACCCTCGTCGAACTCGTGGTTGCCCACCGAACTGACTTGGAGCCCGATCGTGTTCATCAACTCGATCGTCGGCTCGTCGTGGAAGGCCGCACTGACCAGCGGACTCGCCCCGATCAGGTCACCGGCACCGGCGGTGATGGTCCGGCGCCCCTCGCCTGCGGCCTCCGCCCGCAGCCTCTTCAGCCAGGTCGCGAGGTACTCCACGCCGCCGGCCGGTGTGCTGGTGCCGCTCGCGTTGACCACGGCGCCGCTGCCGGTCGGCGGGTCGATCGCCCCGTGGAAGTCGTTGTAGCTGAGGATCTGACCCTTGGCGGCCGGGCCCGCGGATGCGCTGTAGGACACCGACACCGGACGGAACCCGGCCGCGGCCGTCTGCTCCGGTCCGGTCTGCTCCGGGACGGCCGTGAGTGTGAGGGCCATGGCCAGCGCGGCGGCCGGCAGGGCGAGACGCATCCGGTGCACAGGGGTTCCCCCGATCGGAGTGGATTTTCGCCGACCTGGACAGCTTCATGGATCAGTCGATTCACCGCCAGCACTTCGCGGTGCCAGATGCATCGCCGGATGCCGATGCGCCGGCGGGTCTGCGCGGAATTCCTGTCGGTGGGGCGGCATACACTTGCTCCCGCGATGCGACCTTCCTCAGAACCTGCCGACACCCTGTTCTCCCTGGCGCCGGAGAGGCCTGCCGTGGCGCCCCGGCCGAGCGCCCGGCGGATCGACCCGGAGTCCCTGCTGACCGGGCTCAACGGTCCCCAGCGCGACGCCGTGATCCATGCCGGTGCGCCGCTGCTGATCGTGGCCGGCGCCGGCTCCGGCAAGACCCGGGTGCTCACGCACCGGATCGCCTACCTGCTGGCCGAGCGCGGCGTGCATCCCGGCGAGATCATCGCGATCACGTTCACCAACAAGGCCGCCGGCGAGATGAAGGAACGGGTGGCCCAGCTGGTCGGCCCCCGCGCCCGGATGATGTGGGTGTCGACGTTCCACTCGGCGTGCGTCCGGATCCTGCGGGCCGAGCACGAGCACGCCGGGCTGAAGAGCACCTTCTCGATCTACGACGCGGACGACTCGCGCCGCCTCATGCAGCTGGTCGCCCGCGAGCTCGACCTCGACCCGAAGCGTTACACCGCCCGTGGCCTGGCCGCCCAGGTGTCGAACCTGAAGAACGAGCTGGTCGACCCGGAGGCGTTCAAGGCACGGGCCAAGGGGCCGAACGAGCGGGCGGTCGCCGAGGCGTACGAGCTCTATCAGCGCCGTCTCCGCGAGGCGCACGCACTCGACTTCGACGACATCATCATGGCGACCGTGCACCTGTTCCAGTCGCACCCGCTGATCGCCGAGTCCTACCGCCGTCGGTTCCGGCACGTCCTCGTCGACGAGTACCAGGACACCAACCACGCTCAGTACACGCTGATCCGTGAGCTGGTCGGCACCGACGAGACGGCCGAGGTGCCGCCGTCGGAGCTCTGCGTGGTGGGTGACGCCGACCAGTCGATCTACGCGTTCCGCGGCGCGACCATCCGGAACATCCTGGAGTTCGAGCGCGACTACCCGGACGCCCGCACCATTCTGCTGGAGCAGAACTACCGGTCCACCCAGACCATCCTCACCGCCGCCAACGCGGTGATCGACCGCAACACGTCGCGCAAGCCGAAACGGCTCTGGAGCGACCAGGGCGCGGGCGAGCAGATCGTCGGGTACGTGGCCGACACCGAGCACGCCGAGGCCGACTGGGTGGCCCGCGAGATCGACCGGCTCAGCGACAACCACGAGGTGCGCCCCGGCGATGTGGCGGTCTTCTACCGGACCAACGCGCAGTCGCGTGTCTTCGAGGAGGTGTTCATCCGGGTCGGCCTGCCCTACAAGGTGGTCGGCGGGGTGCGCTTCTACGAGCGCAAGGAGGTCCGGGACGCACTGGGCTACCTGCGCGCGATCGTCAACGACGACGACACGGTGAGCATCCGCCGGGTCCTCAACACCCCGAAACGGGGCATCGGCGACCGGGCCGAGGCGTGCGTCGAGGCGCTCGCCAACCGCGACCGGATCTCGTTCGGGCAGGCGTTGCGGCACGCGCGGACCGCGCCCGGCATCTCCACCCGCGCGGCGAACAGCATCGGCGAATTCGTGCAGCTCCTCGACGACCTGCGCGAACTCGCCCGGTCGGCCCCGCCGGAGGAGGTGCTGGAGGCGATGCTCCAGCGTTCCGGCCTGCTCAGCGAGCTGGAGGAGAGCCTCGACCCGCAGGACCAGGGCCGGGTGGAGAACCTGCAGGAGCTGGTGAGCGTCGCCCGGGAGTACACCGAGCGCGTCGAGTCGCTGGCCGAGGACGAGGACGCCCCCGCGGCCACCCTGGCCGGCTTCCTGGAGCAGGTGGCGCTCGTCGCCGACGCCGACCAGATCCCCAGCGACGACCCCGACCACCAGGGCGTGGTCACGCTCATGACCCTGCACACCGCGAAGGGCCTGGAGTTCCCGGTGGTCTTCCTGACCGGGCTGGAGGACGGCGTCTTCCCGCACATGCGCGCGCTCGGCGACAACACCGAGCTGGAGGAGGAGCGCCGCCTGGCCTACGTGGGGATCACCCGGGCCCGGCAGCGGCTCTACCTCTCCCGGGCGGTGACCCGGTCGGCGTGGGGTCAGCCGCAGTACAACCCGCCCTCCCGGTTCACCGACGAGCTGCCCACCGAGCTGGTGCGCTGGGAGCGGACCGGCGGGTCCTACACGTCCTGGTCGGGCACCGGCGGCGGCGTGGGCGGGCGCGGCGGGGGAGATCGCCAGCGCGGCGGAGGCTTCGCCGGGGGTACGCCCAAGGCGCAGCGCATCGCCGAGCGGCTCGGCATCGACGGCAGCCGGCTGGCCACCGCGAGCGACCTGAAACCGGCGCCGAAGGTCGCTCCCGGCGATCGGGTCAACCATCAGCGGTACGGGCTGGGTCGCGTGCTCGCGGTGGAGGGGCAGGGGCCGGGTGCCCGCGCGCAGATCGACTTCGGCGACCAGGTGATGTGGCTGGTGCTGCGGCACGCGCCGATCGAGAAGATCTGACGGCGCTCAGTGGTCGTGGGCTGCGCCTCCGATGGTGGTGCAGCCGGCGATCGTGATGCCGCGGGCGCGCAGCCATGCGGTCGGCTCGATCGGGTTCTTGTAGTGCCCCTGGTGCACCTCGAAGTGCAGGTGCGGGCCGGTGGAGTGCCCGGTGGAGCCTTCCCGGCCGATCCGTTCGCCGGCGGCAACCCGGTGACCCGTCTCCACCAGGATCTCCGACATGTGGCCGTAGTGGGTGAGGTAGCCGTCCGCGTGCTGGATCAGCACCGCGTTGCCGTACCCACCGGCCGGGCCGGCGGCGACCACGACGCCCGCGCCGACGGCGACGATCGGCGTACCGTGCGGCGCGGCCAGGTCGACACCGGCGTGCAGGCGGCCCCAGCGCTGCCCGAAGCAGGATGTGACGCCGGCCGAGGGCATCGGGTGCACCCAGCGCGCGGCGGGTTGGACGCGCGTCGCTGAACTGGTGCGTACGCGGCCCGGTGCGCCCGTACCGGCGGAGGTGGCGCTCACCGCGGCGACGACCGGGCGCTTCTTGCGCTGCACGGCGACCCCGGCCGGGTGGGCCGGCTCGTCGGCGACGCCGAGACCGTGCGGGAACTGCTTGCCCGGGGCCTCGTCGCCGGGCGGTGCCGCGACCGGTGCCTGGACGTACGGGTGGGACGCGGTGACGTGTGCGGGCGGACCACCGGCCAGCGTGGGTGCGGCGGACGCGGCGACCCCGGCCACGCCGATACCGGCGGCGATCGAGGCGCTCAGCGCGGTCACCGAGAGCGCGGTGCGGCCGTGGCCGGCGAGGAGTGCGGGAAAGGCGGGCGCCCGATGCCTGTGCAGCCGTTCCTGACGGTGCCGGCCGACCCGGCCCGATGACGACTGCTGCCTCACTGGTGATCCCTCCCGACGGACGTGACGATGGTTGTCACGTCTTCTGTCGGCCCGTGGGCACGGAGGGATGAAGGGTCGGGCGAAGGTTCTACCGGACTGCAACCGGCGAGGTTTCAGACGATTCGTCCGGCCGCGTTTGGCCGGGCTCCCGGTGGGGAGTTATCAGGAAGCCGCTTCGGCGGCGGCCATGCCGGCGTAAGGGGACTCGATCTGGAGCTTGATGTCGACGCCGCGTTCCTGGAGGAAGACGATCGGGTCGACCGGGGTGCCACCGACGTGCACTTCGAGGTGCAGGTGCGTGCCGTACGAGTAACCGGTGTTGCCGACCTCGCCGATCACCTGGCCGGCCTTGACCTGGTCGCCCTTCTTCACCAGCAGCCGCCGGGAGTGCGCGTAGATCATCTCGGTTCCGTCGTCCTGCTTGACGGTGATCGAGTAGCCGTAGCCACCGTTGTAACCGGCGCTCGTCACCTCGCCCGCGTGGACTGCCTTGTAGGGCGTCCCGTCGGCGGCCGCCAGGTCGATGCCGGCGTGCAGCTTGCCGAAGCGGACACCGTAGGCGGAGGTGAACTGGTAGTCGTCCAGCGGCAGGAGGTAGATGTCCTCGACGGAGACCTCGGCGCCGAGCTCCTCGGCACTGTCCTCGCGGTCCTGACTACGGGAAGCGCGCTCGCTGTCGCCGGAACGGCTCTGCAGGGCGTCGGCCGCGACCTGGGAACTGGCGAGGTTCTGCAGGACGTCGGGGCTGACGTCCTTGGCGTCCGGAAGGTTCGAGGCGGCGCCCAGAGCGACGACACCGGCGCCGACGAATGCGGACGTGACGACCGCGGCGTAACGGCTGCGCGGAGGGGTAGGAACGCGGCGGCGGCCGCGATAGCGATCGGGCTCAGACGACAAGCGCTGGCGCACGAACAACCCTCCGTTGTTGGCATTGCGGCGGCGGGCCACACCCGCTCGAAAGCGGTGAACAGTGGTTTGCCGGGCCCCCGCTGTGGGGTGAACCTGTGCGAGAGCCGTGGGCCACGGTAGCCAAACGACCGCCGGGTCACAAGTCGCAGCGCCAATTTCGTGACAGTTCCTGGTCAGCATTGATCAGTGATTGTCCGAATTGGTAACCTTTCCAGGAAGGCGATACTGCGACCCTGGGTAATGGCAAACGGAACACAAAGTGATGTGACCCAGGCAACTATTTATCGGGCGACCCGGTGGTGGGGACGGGTACCCCGGCCAGGTCGCTCCGGGTTACCGTTCGTTCAGGTGACCGCGGTGGCAGCCGGTCCGAGGCGTCCGACACCGAGGTTGGAGAGCCCGAAGGGGTCAGCATGCAAGCACGTATCAGGGTCGTGGTGGCGAAGCCCGGCCTGGATGGGCACGACCGCGGCGCCAAGGTGGTGGCGCGGGCGTTGCGTGACGCCGGTATGGAAGTGGTCTACACCGGCCTGCACCAGACACCCGAGCAGATCGTCGAGACCGCGATTCAGGAGGACGCCGACGCTGTCGGTCTGTCCGTGCTCTCCGGCGCGCACATGACGCTCTTCCGGAGAGTAATTGAGCTGTTGGCAGAACGTGACGCTGCCGACATCGTCGTTTTCGGCGGCGGCATCATTCCGGAGGACGACATCACGGAATTGGAATCACTCGGTGTAGCCAAGCTATTTACGCCGGGTGCGACCACCGCGTCCATCGTCGAATGGGTGCGCGCCAATGTGGCGACGCCGGTGGGCTGATTTGCTGCGAAGCCGCGAGAAGGCAGGCCGGTCGGCCGGCTGATCGAGCGCAAGGGGAGAGGCCGGACGCACCCCTCACACGTCCGGCCCCTCTATGCGCGATGCCCCGCCGCCACCCCTCGACCGACAGGGCATCGGCCGTTTCCTCGCGGGCGCCTGAGCGCGCCGACATCACACTCAACGACGTCCTTCTCAGCCGAGTTACGCGCGGCCACGGGACTTTTTCCGTTCACTCTCCCGTGGCGGGGCGCGGGCGGGGAGGTGGCGGCGCTGGCGGTGGCGTGTTGGCGGTGCGGGCGCGGCGCTGGTGCTTGGCGGCGCGGGCGGGCAGGGTGGCGGCGGCATCGATCGGCCGGGTGCCTGTGGACGACTTGTGGACAACGTCGGGCGGGGTCACGGCAGGCACACCGGTGCGCAACTGCCGCAAAGCCCTCGGAGCTGCGTTTTCGGCACTCTGGTGTGTGGTCTTGCACACCGCGCACCCGCGCGGTCACAGGGGACCAAACGGTCGCTACTCTGCGGGTGAAGGCCAATTCGCACCAGGCGGAATGGTCGGACGATCCTCACGCTGGCGGCGCTGCTGCGACGCGCCGCGCACACAGGTCGGGACGCAACGGTGCGGCTTGCCGGCGCTTGGCGTCGCGAGCGAAAGGAGACACGTGGACCTGTTCGAGTATCAGGGGCGCGACCTGTTCGAACGGCACGGCCTGCCCGTGCTGGGCGGCGGCGTCGCCGAGACCCCGCAGGAAGCCCGGGCTATCGCTGAGCGGCTGGGCGGCAAGGTCGTCGTCAAGGCGCAGGTCAAGGTCGGCGGCCGCGGCAAGGCCGGCGGCGTGAAGCTTGCCGACGGCGCCGACGAGGCCGAGGCCCGCGCCGGCGACATCCTGGGCATGGACATCAAGGGCCACACGGTCCACAAGGTGATGCTGGCCGAGACGGCCGACATCAAGGAGGAGTACTACTTCTCCTACCTGCTGGACCGGGCCAACCGGACCTTCCTCTGCATCGCCAGCGTCGCCGGCGGCATGGAGATCGAGACCGTGGCCGAGGAGGACCCGGAGCGGGTCGCCAAGGTCGCCATCGACGCGAGCAAGGGCGTGGACGAGGCGAAGGCGCGGGAGATCGTCACCGCCGCCAAGTTCCCGGCCGAGGTCGCCGACCAGGTCGTCGACATCGCGGTCAAGCTGTGGCAGGCGTTCGTCGCCGAGGACGCCACGCTCGTCGAGGTCAACCCGCTGGCCAAGGTCGGCGACGGCCGCGTGCTGGCGCTGGACGCCAAGGTCACGCTGGACGAGAACGCCGGCTTCCGGCACCCCGACCACGAGGCGCTCGAGGACAAGTCCGCGGTCGACCCGCTGGAGCAGGCCGCCAAGGCCAAGAACCTCAACTACGTCAAGCTGGACGGCGAGGTCGGCATCATCGGCAACGGCGCCGGCCTGGTCATGTCGACGCTGGACGTGGTGGCCTACGCGGGCGAGAAGCACGGTGGCGTCAAGCCGGCCAACTTCCTCGACATCGGCGGTGGCGCCAGCGCCCAGGTGATGGCGAACGGCCTGGAGATCGTGCTCGGCGACCCGGCCGTCAAGTCGGTCTTCGTCAACGTGTTCGGCGGCATCACCGCCTGTGACGCGGTCGCCAACGGCATCATTCAGGCCCTGGCGCTGCTCACCGAGCGCGGCGAGACCGTCACCAAGCCGCTCGTGGTCCGCCTCGACGGCAACAACGCCGAAGAGGGCCGTGCCATCCTCGACGGCGCGAACAACCCGCTGGTGCAGCGGGTGGACACGATGGACGGAGCGGCCGAGCGCGCCGCCGAGCTCGCGGCTGCGGGGAAGTGAACTAATGGCTATCTGGCTCACCAAGGACTCCAAGGTCATCGTCCAGGGCATCACCGGTGGTGAGGGCTCCAAGCACACCAAGCGGATGCTCGCCGCGGGCACCCAGGTCGTCGGCGGTGTGAACCCGCGCAAGGCCGGCACCCGGGTCGACTTCGACGGCACCGAGCTGCCGGTCTTCGCGACCGTGGCCGAGGCGATCAAGGAGACCGGCGCGGACGTGTCGGTCATCTTCGTGCCGCCGGCGTTCACCAAGGCCGCGGTCATCGAGGCGATCGACGCCGAGATCCCGCTCGCCGTGGTGATCACCGAGGGCGTACCGGTGCAGGACTCGGCCTCGTTCTGGGCGTACAACGTCGCCAAGGGCGAGAAGACCCGCATCATCGGCCCGAACTGCCCGGGCATCGCCTCGCCGGGCGCATCCAACGCCGGCATCATCCCGGCCGACATCACCCCGCAGGGCCGGATCGGCCTGGTCAGCAAGAGCGGCACGCTGACCTACCAGCTGATGTACGAGCTGCGCGAGTTCGGTTTCTCCACGGCGGTCGGCATCGGTGGTGACCCGATCATCGGCACCACCCACATCGACGCGCTGAAGGCCTTCCAGGAGGACCCGGACACCGACGCGATCGTCATGATCGGCGAGATCGGCGGCGACGCCGAGGAGCGTGCGGCCGAGTTCATCAAGGCCAACGTCACCAAGCCGGTCGTCGGCTACATCGCCGGCTTCACCGCGCCGCCCGGCAAGACGATGGGCCACGCCGGCGCCATCATCTCCGGCTCGGCCGGCACCGCCGACGCCAAGAAGGCCGCCCTCGAGGCGGCCGGCGTCAAGGTCGGCAAGACGCCGAGCGAGACGGCTCGCCTCATGCGTGAGGTCATGAGCTGAAACAGCAGGTCATGACGCGCCGCCGACCGGAATCCATCGACCCGATCGGCGGCGCGCCGCTGTTTCTGCATCGCCGGAACCGCCGCGGCGTGAAAAAGTAGTCGCGATGCCCAGCACAACCGACCGGCCAGACGGCTCGGAAGACCCGTTCGCGGTCGCCGAGGCGCTGCAGTCTGTGGTGCGGGACACCGAGGACCTGGTCATCGAGCGGGACACCGCCGCCGAGGACGGGCCGGACGCGGCCGGGCGGCGGGACACCGTCGTCGTCGACGACGAACTTCTGGGGCGCCGGGACACGGTCCGCCTGCCGCACCCGCGACGGCCCGAGGAACCCGCGCGGCGCGCGCCGATGATCGTGGCGGTCGCGTTCGCCACGCTCTGGGCGGCGCTGCTCAGCTATCTGCCGGTGGCGGTCGTGATCGGCCTGGCCCGGACCATGGAGGGCGCCGGGGGGCTCGGTGACGCCGCGCGTGCCGGGCTGGCCGGCTGGCTGCTCGGCCACGGCCTGCCGATCGGCACCTCGATCGGGCCGCTCGCGGTCACTCCGCTCCTGCTCACCCTCCTGGTGATCTGGCGGCTCAACCGGGCCGGCCTGCACGTCACCCGGGCGGTGGGTGCCCGGCGATCCGGCTCGGCGGCCCGCGCGCTGGGGGTGGCAGGCGCGCTCGCCTTGGCGTACGCCCTGGTCGGAGCGCTCACCGCCGTCCTGGCCGACGGCCGAGGCACCCAGATCTCGGCCGGTCGCGCCGCGCTGCACTTCTTCGCCTTCGGTCTCGCCGGTGCCCTGATCGGGTCGCTGCGCGGCACCGGCGCGCTCGCCACGCTGGCCCGGCGCTCGCCCCCGGTGCTGCGGCACGGCGCGCGGGCGGGGCTGGTCGCGGCGTTCCTGATCCTCGGGGCCGGCGCGGTCGCCGGCGGGCTCTCGGTGGCCCTCGGCGCCGGGCAGGCGGCCGAGATGATCGCGGCCTACCGCACCGGCGTGGCCGGTCAGGCCGGGATCACCGTGATCAGCATCGGGTACGCGGTGAACGCCTCGATCTGGGCCGCCGCCTACCTGCTCGGTCCCGGCTTCGCGCTCGGCACCGGGTCGACGGTCAGCCTCACCGAGGTCTCGGTGGGCCCGCTGCCCATGCTGCCGCTCGCCGCCGGCCTGCCCGCCGGCCCGATGGGCGCGACAGGTGCGGCGCTGCTGCTCCTGCCGGTGATCGCCGGCGGCGCCGCGGGCTGGCTGCTCACCCAGCGGCTCCGCCACCCGGGACGGGAGGCCGGGCGGGACGCCGGCCGCCGGACCGCGCGGCGCGGCGCACCGGGACCGGACGGACCGCCCTGGCCGTTGCTGATCGGTGCGAGCCTGCTCGCCGGCCCGGTCGCCGGGTGCACGCTGAGCCTGTTCGCCTGGCTGTCCGGCGGTTCGATGGGCGCCGGGCGGCTCGCCGAGATCGGACCGGACCCGCTGCTGGTCGGCCTCGTCGGCGCCGCCGTCGCCGCGGTCTCGGTGCTGGCCGGCGCCGCCGTCGCCCGGGTCTTCGGACCGCAGCGACCCCCGGCGCCGGGCCGCCGTCCCTGAGCCCGCCGCGCGTCGGCCGTCGCTGGAGCGTTGCGCCGCCGGCCTCGGGCGCGCCGGGCCGTCGCCCGTCGCTGGATCGTTGCGCCGCTGTCCCGCAAAGCCGCCCGCCGGGTCGTCCGGCAGGGAAATGACCCGTTGACGCCCGGTCCGTGCTGCGGCGATAGGGTGCACAGGTGATTGACCCCGCGCCCGCCCGCCTGGTCGTCCTCATCTCCGGATCGGGCAGCAACCTGCAGGCTCTTCTCGAAGCGACGAAGGACCCGGCCTACGGCGCCGAGGTGGTCGCGGTCGGCGCCGACCGGGACGGCATCGCCGGTCTCGAGCACGCCACCGCCGCCGGCATCCCCACCTTCGTGGACTCGGTGAAGGCCTACCCGACCCGCGACGACTGGGATGCCGCGCTCACCGCGCACGTCGCCGAGCACCGGCCCGACCTGGTCATCTCGGCCGGTTTCCTGAAGCTGGTCGGCAAGCAGTTCCTGGACGCGTTCGGCGACCGGTACGTCAACACCCACAACGCGCTGCTCCCCGCCTTCCCGGGCATCCACGGGCCGCGGGACGCGCTCGCGTACGGCGTGAAGATCGCCGGGGCGACGCTCTTCTTCGTCGACGCCGGTGTCGACACCGGGCCGATCATCGCCCAGGTCAGCGTCCCCGTGCTCGACGGCGACACGGAGGACTCGCTCACCGAGCGGATCAAGGTGGCCGAACGGGCCCAGCTGGTGGAGTACGTCGGCCGGCTGGTCCGGGAGGGCTGGACCATCGAGGACAGAAAGGTACGGATCCCGTGACCACCTCTTCTGACGAGGGGCGTCGTCCGATCAAGCGGGCGCTGCTGAGCGTCTGGTACAAGGACGGCATCGTCGAACTCGCGCAGGCCCTGCACGAGGCCGGTGTGGAGATCGTCTCGACCGGTTCGACCGCGTCGACCGTGGAGCAGGCCGGTGTGCCGGTGACCCGGGTCGAAGAACTGACCGGCTTCCCCGAGATCCTCAGCGACCGGGTCAAGACGCTGCACCCGCGCGTGCACGGCGGGCTGCTCGCCGACATGCGGCTGGAGAGCCACGTCCGGGAACTCGGCGAGCACGGCATCGAGCCGTTCGACCTGCTGGTGAGCAACCTCTACCCGTTCACCGAGACGGTCTCCTCGGGTGCGAGCGAGGAGGAGTGCATCGCCAAGATCGATATCGGTGGGCCGGCGATGGTGCGTGCCGCCGCCAAGAACCACGCCTCGGTGGCCGTGGTGACGGCCGTTTCCGCGTACCCCCTGGTCCTGGAAGCCGTGCGGAACGGCGGCTTCTCGCTGACGCAGCGCAAGCTGCTCGCCGCCCGCGCCTTCGCCGACATCGCGGAGTACGACGTCGCCGTCGCGGACTGGTGCGCCACCACCCTGGCGCCCGCCGAGTGGCCCGAGTTCACCGGGCTCGCGCTGCGCCGGGAGAACGCGCTGCGGTACGGCGAGAACCCGCACCAGGAAGCCGCGCTCTACGTCGACCCCGCCGCGCCCGCCGGTCTCGCCCAGGCCGAGCAGCTGCACGGCAAGGAGATGTCCTACAACAACTACGTCGACGCCGACGCGGCCTGGCGCAGCGCCAACGACTTCACCGAGCCCTGCGTGGCGATCATCAAGCACGCCAACCCGTGCGGCATCGCCGTCGGCGCCGACGTGGCCGAGGCGCACCGCAAGGCACACGCGTGCGACCCGGTGTCCGCCTTCGGCGGCGTCGTCGCGGTCAACTCCATCGTCACTCGGGAACTCGCCGAGCAACTCGGCGAGATCTTCACCGAGGTGATCGTGGCACCCGCGTACGAGCCGGGCGCGCTCGAACTCTTCAAGGAGAAGAAGAACCTGCGCGTCCTCGTCGCGCCGGCCTGGAACCCGCCGCCCGCCGAGGTCAAGCAGGTCGGCGGCGGCTACCTGGTGCAGAAAGCCGACCGCATCGACGCCCCCGGCGACGACCCGGCCGGATGGACCCTGGCCACCGGTGCGCCGGCGTCGCCCGAGATGCTCGCCGACCTCGCGTTCGCCTGGCGCGCCATCCGCAGCGTCAAGAGCAACGCGATCCTGCTGGCCGCCGACCGCGCCACGGTCGGAGTCGGCATGGGCCAGGTGAACCGCGTCGACTCCGCGAAACTGGCCGTCTCCCGGGCCGGCGCCGACCGGGCCGCCGGAAGCGTGGCGGCGTCGGACGCGTTCTTCCCGTTCCCGGACGGACTCGAGGTGCTGATCGAGGCCGGTGTCGCGGCGGTGGTGCAGCCGGGCGGCTCGATCCGGGACAACCTGGTGATCGAGGCGGCGGAGAAGGCAGGCCTGACGGTCTATCTGACGGGTACGCGCCACTTCTACCACTGAGCCCGGCACGGGTCCGCCGGCTGGTCGCGGGCGGCCCCGGCGGGGTGGGTCACGGGTCGCTGGACGCGTGAGTTGATCTGCTAGCGCTACGAAATCGCGGTGATCGAGGCATGATCACCGCGATTTTGCGTCGCTAGCAGATCAACATCCGGCGGGCGGGCGGGCGGGCCGGTCGGGCGGGCCGGTCGGGGGCCGGGCGGGCGCCGGCGGGCGGGGGGATCGGGTGGGCTGGACGGGCGGGCGCTGCGGTCACTGGAGGAGGGTGGCGAGCATCGCGACCGTTTCGCGGGGCCGCCGGTAGACGTCGTCCGCCGTGAATCGGAGCACCGTCCACCCCGCCATGCGCAGCGCGTTCAGGCGGGCCACGTCCTTGCGGAACACGGCACGGTCCCGGTGGTGATCGCCGTCGTACTCGGCGGCCACCCGGGCTTCCGGCCAGCCCAGGTCGACCCGGCCGATGAGAGGGCCGTCCCCGGCGCGCACCTCGAACTGCGGGATCGGCGCCGGCAGTCCCGCGCCGGTGAACAGCAGGCGGAGCCGCGTCTCCATCGGCGACTCGGCGCGGCCGTCCGCCAGCCGGATCACCGAGGACAGCCGGTTGCTGCCGTGCCAGGTGTACCGCCGGAGCGACATGGCGCGGAGTTCGCCCAGCCGGACGGTCCCGCGGTGGAGCAGGCCGTCGAGGACGGCCACGCCGTCGACCAGGTCGCAGCGCCGGCCCACGTCGAAGGCGGTTCGCTCGGCTGTGGTCATCGGTACGCCGCCGACGGTCGTGAGGTCGGCCGGCTCCAGTTCGGTGCGGTGCGGGGCGATCCGCGGCTCGGGGCGCAGCGCGCGGTCCCGGGGCACCACGACCACGACCGGCGCGTCGGCCGGGATCGTGACGGCCCCCCACAGGTGTGCGGCGCTGAGGCCCCCGATCGCGGCGTCGGGCGGTAGCCGGAGCGCGGCGGCCGCGCACCACGTCCGGTGGTCCGGCTCGGTGGCCCGGTCCAGGTAGACGCCGTGGAACAGCCTGCGCCAGGCGGGGCCTCGCAGCATCGCCGGGGTGAGCAGGCCGGCGTGGACGGCTTCGGCGCCGACGAACGGCACGCCTGTCAATCGGGACGGGATTCGGCTGGTCGGCGGCACCGGGTGAGCATGGCGGACCGGCACATGATCCGGCGGGCGGGCTGTGGACAAGCGAAGGCGGCCGGGCTGTGGACAACCTGGGGAAAGGAACTGTTGACGCGCTTGACCAGGGGGATTACGGTCGATCTTGACAGCTGTCGATGCGTTGACGATGTGCCGTGGGGAGCGCCGATGAGTTTCGAACTCTATGTGTGGCACGAGCCGGCGCCGATCAGCGCGGATATCGCCGAGGCGAAGGTGCGCCGCTGGGCGGACGAGCAGATGTTCACCCCGCACGAGTCGGTGTCAGCGTTGCGCGCCGAGCTGCTGCGCCGCTTCCCGCTGAGTGACGTGGGGAAAGGCGTCTGGGACCGGCCGCCGAACGAGTCCGACGCCGTGCTGGCGCTGTCCTGCGTGTGGTCACGGGCCGGTGAGTTCGGTGAGGCGGTGCGGGACCTGGCGGCCGCGTACGGTCTCGTCTGCTATGAGCCGCGAAGTCACATCCTGGACCCGAACGCGCCGGGTGACCGGGCCGCCTTCACGCTGACCTCGGCGGACTGGCCGATGGTGCACGACCCGGACGACGATCAGCTGGAGCGGGCGGCGCGCGGCCTTGGCAGCGACAACTTCTACGCGCTGCTGGAGCGCTCGGACGGGCATTTCGCGCAGGTCGGCTACGGCGCGAGCGCGGGTGCGCCGCCGGGGGTCTACGCGCTGGAGCACCGGGCCGGGCGGGACGGCGAGCACGTCCGGGCGGAGACCCCGGAGGTCGCGGAGGCGATCCGGTTCTTGCTGGAGTTCCGGGCGGGCGAGGAGAGCTGGCGCACCCGCCACGCTTGGCGGTTGCTGAGCTTGTGAGCACCGGCGTACGGGTCTGAGCGTCACGCTGTGACGTGCCGGAATCGCTGATCGGGTTGCCGGATCCGGCTCGCCTGGAATGGTGGAGGGGTGTGGCGGTCCGGGGCCGCCCGGTGAGTGTCGACGGGCGGGCAGTACGCTCGTACTGCTAAGCGTGTGTTTCGGGAGAGGAGCGCCGGCCGATGGCGAAAATCAAGGTCAAGAACCCGGTCGTCGAGATCGACGGCGACGAGATGACCCGGATCATCTGGAAGCAGATCCGTGAGCAGCTGGTCCTGCCGTACCTCGACGTGAACCTCGAGTACTACGACCTCTCGATCCAGTACCGTGACGAGACCGACGACCAGGTGACGATCGACGCGGCCAACGCCATCAAGCAGCACGGCGTCGGCGTCAAGTGCGCGACCATCACGCCGGACGAGGCGCGGGTCGAGGAGTTCGGCCTGAAGAAGATGTGGCGGTCGCCGAACGGCACCATCCGCAACATCCTCGGCGGCGTCGTGTTCCGTGAGCCGATCATCATGAGCAACGTGCCCCGGCTGGTACCCAGCTGGACCAAGCCGATCATCATCGGCCGGCACGCGCACGGCGACCAGTACAAGGCGACCGACTTCGTCGCGCCGAGCGCCGGCAAGATGACCGTCACGTTCACCCCGGCCGACGGCTCCGAGCCGATGGAGTTCCTGGTCTCGGACTTCCCGGCCGGTGGCGTGGGCATGGCGATGTACAACTACGACGAGTCGATCCGCGACTTCGCGCGCGCCTCGTTCCGGTACGGCCTGGCCCGCAACTACCCGGTCTACCTCTCCACCAAGAACACGATCCTGAAAGCCTACGACGGCCGCTTCAAGGACCTGTTCGCGGAGATCTTCGAGACCGAGTTCGCCGACCAGTTCAAGGCGGCCGGCCTCACCTACGAGCACCGGCTGATCGACGACATGGTCGCGGCCGCGCTCAAGTGGGAGGGCGGCTACGTCTGGGCCTGCAAGAACTACGACGGTGACGTGCAGTCCGACACCGTGGCGCAGGGCTTCGGCTCGCTCGGCCTGATGACCTCGGTGCTGATGACCCCGGACGGCAAGACCGTCGAGGCCGAGGCCGCGCACGGCACTGTCACCCGGCACTACCGGCAGTGGCAGAAGGGCGAGAAGACCTCCACCAACCCGATCGCCTCGATCTTCGCCTGGACCGGCGGCCTCAAGCACCGCGGCAAGCTGGACGGCACCCCCGAGGTGACCGAGTTCGCCGAGAAGCTGGAGCGCGTCTGCATCGAGACCGTCGAGGGCGGTCAAATGACGAAGGACCTGGCCCTGCTGATCGGCCGGGACGCGCCGTGGCTCTCCACCGACGAGTTCATGAACGCGCTGGACGAGAACCTCGCGCGCAAGCTCGCGGTCTGACCAGGAAGTAAGGACAAGGGGGACCTCGGCAGAGGTCCCCCTTTCTTCGTTCCTACGCGGCCTCGCGCAACAGCTGGGCGGCGTTCTCGGGGACTATGTCGTTGATGAAGGCGCCCATCGCGGACTCGGAGCCGGCCAGGAACTTCAGCTTGTCGGCGGCCCGGCGGATGCTGAAGAGCTGCATGTGCAGGTAGCCCAGGTCGCGGCCCTCGCCGACGACGGCCTGGTGCCAGGCCGAGATGTAGGGCATCGGCTTGCCGAAGAGGCCGTCGAAGCGCTTCAGCACGTCCAGGTAGAGCGGCCCGAACGCGTCACGTTCGGCGTCGCTGAGGGCCGGCAGGTCGGGGACCTGCCGGTGCGGGGCCAGGTGCACCTCGAACGGCCAGCGGGCGGCCGCCGGCACGTACGCCGTCCAGTGCTCGTTCGCGGCGACCACCCGTACCTTCGCCGCCTGCTCGGCCGCGAGCACGTCCGCGTAGAGGTTGCGCCCACCGGTCTTCTCCGCGTGCCGCGCGGCGGCGCGAAGCATCGCCGCCGTCCGCGGCGGCACCATCGGATAGGCGTAGATCTGGCCGTGCGGGTGGTGCAGGGTCACGCCGATCTCGACGCCCCGGTTCTCGAACGGGAAGACCTGCGCCACGCCCGGCATCTGCGACATCGCGGCGGTACGGTCGGCGAGCGCATCGACGACGGTACGCACCCGGGCGGGCGGCAGGGCACCGAACGCGCTGTTGTGGTCGCTGGTGAAGCAGACCACCTCGCAGCGGCCCAGGCCGGGACGGACCGGCACCAGATCGGTCACCTGGGTGATCTCGTCGGGGGCGATCCGGTCGCTGAACGACGGGAACTGGTTCTCGAAGACCACGACGTCGTAGCTGGGTGCCGGGATCTCGCTGGCGAACCGCTCGGTGGTCGGGCAGAGCGGGCAGGCGTCGGACGGCGGCAGGAAGGTCCGCGTGTTGCGGTGCGCGGCGATCGCGATCCACTCGTCGACCAGCGGGTCGTAGCGCAACTGCGAGGCGTGCGGCGGCGGGGGGAGTTGCCGGGTGTCGGGGTACGCGGCGCGGCCGCTGTCGGCGGTCTCGTCGAAGTAAATCAACTCCCGGCCGTCGGACAGTTGGACGGTCGAGCGGATCGGTGTCACTGGGGGTTCACCACCACGAGTTCAGGAACGGTTTCCGAGAGGAGGGTTCGCGCTTCCTCGTCCAGACCGGAATCGGTGATCAGGACGTCGGCGCGGCTGAGGGGAACGATCGAGGAGATGCCGACGGTGCCCCATTTGGTGTGGTCGGCGAGCACCACCAGGCGCTCGGACGCCTGCACCAGGGCGCGGTCGGCGTCGGCCTCCATCAGGTTCGGCGTGGTGTACCCGGCGCGCTCGCTCATCCCGTGCACGCCGAGGAAGAGCAGGTCCAGGTGGAGTGTGCCGATCGCGGCCACCGCGACCGGGCCGACGAGCGCGTCCGAGGGGGTTCGCGTGCCGCCGGTCAGCACCACCGTCTGATCGGGACGGCCGCCGCGGTAGAAGACGTCGGCGACCGGGATCGAGTTGGTCACCACGGTCAGCGACGGCACGTCGACGAGGCGCTGGGCCAGCTCGGCCGTGGTCGTGCCGGCGGAGAGTGCGATGGCGTCACCGGGGGAGACCAGGGCGGCAGCCCGCATGGCGATCGCGGCTTTCTCGTCGCGCTGGCGCACCGACTTCGCGGCGAAACCGGGCTCGTGCGCGGAACCAGGGCTGACGGTGGTCGCGCCGCCGTGTACCTTCGCGAGCAGGCCCCGGTCGGCGAGCGCCTCCAGGTCGCGGCGGATGGTCATGTCGGACACGCCGTACTCCGCGGCGAGTTCGCTGACCCGCACGCCACCGGTGGCGCGGACACGGTCGAGGATCGCGGCCTGCCGCTGCTGCGCGAGCATCAGCGGAGCACCGACGTCTTCAAGACCGCCGACGTTGTCGCTAGTGCCGCCGGGAACCGAACTATTTCGAACACACTCGAACACTACCTTGCGGTCGGCTCGGTTCGGAAGAGTGAGTTCAGATACCTCGGCCGTGCTTGTGCAGGGCGGACAGCACGTTCTCCACCTTCACCGCCCCCGTCATCGCGGCCAGGGCGATGGCGGTACGCGGTTCCTTCCAGTTCGCCCGCACCGCCTCCTTGCTGTACCGCCACGCCTGACTGCGGTTCCCGGTCGCCGCCGACCAGCACGCCAGCTGCCCGTAGACCCGGGCCGCACCGGGCCGGCAGCCGCTGATCTCCGGGTGCCGCTGCATCATCCAGCGCAGCGAAGAGATCTTGGTGGCGTATTCGTACGCGTAGTGCGAGGTGCGACCCCAGAGCACCTGGACCAGCGGCTCGTCGAGGTGCACGATCGGCGCCCGGCGTGCCGCCCGCAGCAGCAGGTCCCAGTCCTCGTTCTGGCTGCCCGGCGCGTCCTCGGCGACCAGGCCGACGGCGTCCTCGGCGAGCGCGTCCCGGCGGATCAGGAACGACGACGAGTGCAGCATCGCCATCCGGGAGCGGGCCAGGTCGTCCACGGTGACCCGGCTGCGACCGGCCAGGCGTGCGGTGGTCCGGCCCTCGTACTCCACCTCGATCGCGCAGGTGGCGAACTCGGCGTCCGGGTCGGCGAGCAGCGCGGCGACCTGGCGGCGCAGCTTGTCCGGCAGCCAGCGGTCGTCGTCGTCGCAGAACGCCACGAGCTCGGTGTCGAGAGCCAGCAGCCCGGTGTTGCGGGCGCCGGCCAGCCCGGAGCTGCGCCAGTTCGTCAGGACCAGGACCCCGATGCCGTCGGCGGAGGCGAGCAGGTAGTCCGGTTCGGTCTGGTCGTACACCACCACGATCTTGATCTCGCCCGGATAGCGCTGCTCGCGGACGGCGGCGATGGCGCGGCGGACCAGCTCGGGTCGGTTGCGGGTCGGGATGACGACCCCGACGGACGGCCAGTTCATCATGCCTCCGGTGCGACGTTGATCGGGTAGCCGTAGGCGCGCAGCATCGGACCGCAGACCGCGCCCACCAGCCGGCGCTGCGAGCTGGGCAGGGCGTTCACCCACGCGTCGTCGTGGCGCAGCGGCAACCGCCCGACGGTGAAGCGCATCGGGTTTCCGGCGGCGCTGTGCCCGGCCTTGAGGTCGGCCTGGCCCGGCCGCAGGAAGGCCAGGTCGTCGGGGTGCAGCGGGACTCCGGCGAAGTCCGCGAGGCGGATCAGTCCGGCGCGCGGGTCGGCGAGGAACTCCTCGTAGCGGATCCGGCGCACCGGCACGCCCCGGCGGGCGAGCAGGCCGAACGCGGCGTTGTGCGCGTTCCAGAGCAGCGCGGAGCGGCCGGGGGAGTACCGGGTCATCTCCTCGGTGCCGTCGGTCTCCGGGCGGGACACCCGCTTGGTCCACGAGTACGCGACCCCACGTGCGTCCCGGACCACGTGCACCACGCGCAGGTCGATGTCGTCCGCCCAGCGCAGCACGTGTGCCAGGGCGGAGTGCTTGGAGGAGTCGACGACCACCCGGCTGCCGGAGACCTCGGCGGCGGCGGCGTAGACGCGGGAGTAGAACGAGGCGTACTCGCGGACCTCGGCGGTCGCGGTGGTGGCCGAGGCCAGGCGGGGGATGTGCCGGGTCCGCTCGACGGACTCGCGCAGCTGGTGCACCCGGTCGACGTCGACGTTCCCCCAGCCACCGAAGGCCCGCTCGCCGACCTGGGTCCAGAACGCGCAGCCGGAGAAGCGGGAACCGCAGCCGCAGCGCTCGTCGTCACGGATGTCGCGCTGCCAAAGGTGCACGACCTCGCCGAGGGCACACATCCCGGGCAGCTCCCCGAGCAGGCGTTCGACGAGCGTGGTTCCGCTGCGCCCCAATCCGCCTAAAAAAAGAACATGTGCCACTTTGGCTCACCTTCGCTCGTTTCGCTCTGGTAACGAGTGAAGCAGGCAAAAGGAGGCGTTAGGTGACTATCGAGGCTTTCGACCGCGTCCACCTGGACGGCACCGGGATCGACCCGATCACCGAGGATGAGGTCGTGGCCGTGGTGCGGGACGCGCTCACCGCCGGGCGGGGCGGGCGCATCATCACCCCGAACATCGACATCCTGCGGCGCGCCGCGACCGACCCCCGGGCCCGCCGGCACCTGGACGACGCCGACCTGATCGTGGCCGACGGCATGCCGCTGATCTGGGCCAGCCGGCTCGGCGGCACGCCACTGCCCGAGCGGGTGGCCGGCAGCAGCCTGATCTGGTCCCTCTCCCGCGGCCTCGGCCGGGACGGCCGGTCGATCTTCGTGGTCGGCGGGGCGCCGGGCACCACGGACACCGCCCCCGGCGCGACCCGGGCCGCGGCGCGGCTCGCCGAGGACTGCCCCGGTCTGCGCATCGCCGGTGCGATCAGCCCGCCTTTCGGGTTCGAGCGGCGGGCGGCAGGTTACGCCCGGTTCCGCGCCGAGGTGATCGAGGCGCAGCCGGACCTGGTCTTCGTCGGGCTCGGCTTCCCGAAGCAGGAACGCGTGATCGAGAAGCTCCGCGAGCACCTGCCGGCGACCTGGTTCATCGGCTGCGGCGCCGCGGTCAACTTCGTCGCCGGTGATGTGCACCGGGCACCGCGCTGGATGCAGCGGACCGGTCTCGAGTGGGCGCACCGGCTCGGCGCCGAACCCCGCCGGCTGGCCGGCCGTTACCTCCGGCACGACGCGCCCTATGCCCTGCGGCTGCTGGCCCGCGCCCCCCGGAGCCGCAGCTAGCCGCCGCCGCGCGGCGGAGCCCGCGCCGGGAAGTGCCGCCGCGCGGCCGGCTCAGGAGACACGGGTGCGGCCGCGCGGGAAGCCGCGGAACCCGGCGCAGCGGCGGGCCGGACCCAGGCTCGCCACCCCGATCGTCGGCTGCGGCCACTGCTCGGCCGCGTAGCCCGCCTGCCAGGGGAAGCGCCCCGCCGGGTCGGGCCAGACCAGTTGGCGCAGGCGGACCCGGTCCTCGCCGTAGCGGTAGTAGGCCGAGCCGGGGAAGATCTCGTCGGTCGGCTCGCCGGCCACCACCAGCAGGTCGTGACCGGCGACCAGGCCGCTGACCCGGCGGCCGTGGCGCAGCGGCTCGCCGGCGTCCCGCAGGACCCGCGCGGCTGCCCCGTTGAGCAGGGCGCCGGTGAGGTCGAGCGGGACGCCCGCGACGGCCACCTCGGGGTGGCCGAAGCCGGTCAGGCCGACCGTGTAGCCGAACGGCGACGTGTCGGGCGGGTCCTCCTCGGTCGGCTCGACGTGGACGACGGTCCACCCGTATTTGTCGATCAGCCTGCTCTGTTCCTCGAAGAAGTCGTCGAGGTCCATCGGTGGCACCCCCGCCAGTGAGGTTCGGGATTACCGTGCCATCTTGAAACAGGTGTACGACACTTTTAGATGATCAAGGGTTGAAGTAGGGGTCCTTCACCATCGTGTGGAAGGCGTCGAACGCCGGCTTGTCGCCGCTGAGCTGGAAATGCTGGTTCGGCTTGTTCCGTTCCGGGTTGGACTCGAAGTAGGCGACCGCCTTGATCTGCGGGTTCGCCTTGAAGGTCCGCTCGGCGTCGGCGAGCCACGCCGCCCGGCCCGCCGACCCCCACACCTTCGCCACCCCGAACTCCCCGATCACGATCGGCTTGGGCCGTTGCGCCGCCCAGTCCAGGAACGGGCCCATCAGGGTGCCGATCGGCTGGAACTGCGCGCCGGCGTAGACGTCCACACAGGTCCAGTCCACCTGATCGTCGCCGGGGTAGAACTCCGGCGCGTCGCCGCGGACGAAGCCCTCGGCGGTCGGGCACCACACCCAGGACACGTTGGTGGTCCGTTCCTGCCGGAAGATGTTCCGCACGTACTTCCAGGCCGCGACGTAGTCGGCGCCGGACCACATGGTGGCCCGCAGGTTCGGCCGGTCCATCTCCCAGCGCATCCGCAGCATCACCGGCTGCTTGATCCGGCGGATCGACCGGGCCTGCTTGCGGATCATCTTGTCGTGGTCGCCGGCCAGGATGGAGCGGTTGTCGCCGGTCGCCCAGCTGATCATGAGGTTGGCGCCCTGCGACAGGAACTCCTTGTCGGACGGTGTGCCCATCATCTGGTCGAACCGGCGGTACGTGTTGATGAAGTCCAGCCGCCGGCCCAGCGACTGCTCGAGCCCGCCGACCGCGCTGATCCGGCCGACGTGGGTCAACTCGTCCGGCTTGATCCAGGCGCCGACGTAGGCGCCCTTCTCCGGCGGTTCGAACGGGCCGGCCCGGAACGGCCCGGCGTTCACCGCGACGGCCCGCGGTGGGCTGCTCAGGTCGGGCGGCCGCGCCGGCGCGGGTTCCTTGCGCCGGTCCTCGGTGCAGCCGGTCAGCAGCAACAGGGCGGTGGCGGTGACGGCGACGACGACCTTACGCATGGACCCGCCGCGCGGTGTAGAGGACGTTCACCGCGTACCCGTCCGTGCCGGGCAGCCGGCGGGCCGCCGCGTCCGCGATCCGCGCCGTCCGGCTCTCGTGCAGCGACGGGGTGAGCATCGAGAAGCCGCGCCGCTCGACGATCTCGAAGCCGTGCCGGGCCAGCAGTCCCGCCACCTGCTCGTGGGAGAGCTCGGCGAACCAGCGTTCGCCGTCGTGCTTGCGGGCGCGCAGGTGCCGCAGCGAGCCGGCGTTGCCGTGGTTCTCCACGACCAGCAGGCCCGACCCGCGGTGCGGCAGGGCCTTGGCGGCGAACGCGAGGGCGCGGTCGCGTACCCCGTCGTCGACGTTGAGCAGGAGCCGGAAGATGGTGACCAGCGCCGGGAAGCCGGCGGGCACCGGGGTGGGCACCGGGCCGTCCATCGGGACCTGGTGCCAGTACGCCCGGGAGCCCACGTCGGCCGCCTTGGCCATCATCTCGGCCGACGTGTCGTACCCGTGCGCCTCCCGGACCAGTCCGTGCAGGGCTCGGATCGCCCGGCCGGTTCCGCACGCGAAGTCGTGGTGCACCGGCGGGTGCTCGGTGAACTCGCGGCGCACGAGGGACCGCAGGTAGTCCCGCTGCCGGTCGCTGATCCGGGACGCGTAGCTGTCCGGTGCGTACGTCACGTTCTCGTACTTCTCGACCGCGGCGGCGTCCTGGAACACCTCGGTGTACTCGCTTGTCAACTCTCCTCCAAGTGAGATCGTCGGGCGAAGGCGGCGAGGCCCAGCTCGCGGCGCAGCAGCCAGGCCCCCGCGCAGTAGGCGGGTGCGGCGACGGCCAGCGCCGGTGCCAGACCGGCCGGTCCGGCGAGCGCGGTGACCGCCGCGGGCAGCACGCCGAAGCAGCCGAGCGACAGCAGCGCGGCGGCCCGGGTGCCGGTGCCGAACGGGTGCAGCCCGGTGCTGCGGTGCACCTGGGCGAGCGGCAGCAGGTTGTTCACGACCACGGCGCTGGCCAGTGCGACGGCCGCGCCGAGCGCACCGTGGCGCGGGATCAGCAGCAGGTCGAGGCCGACCATCACGACCAGCGCGACGAGCACGTTGCCCAGGTTCATCGAGGTGCGGCCGGCCATCGCCAGCACCATGTCGACCATCCCGCAGCCGGTGGCCACCAGCATCGCGCCGGCCAGCACCAGGACCACCGGGCGGCCGGCGGCGTACTCGGCGCCGAAGAGCCGCAGGTACCAGGGCGCGCAGGCGATCACGAGCAGGTTGATCGGCCAGGTGACGAGCACCAGCCAGCCGGTGGCGGTCTGGTAGAGCCGGTTCGCGGCGGCGGAGTCGCCGGTGCTCAGCGCCTCGGCGAGCCGCGGCTGCACCGACTGTGACAGGCCCTGGTTGGCGAACTGGATCAGCACCACGAACCGGCCGGCGACCGCGTAGACCGCGGCCGGGGCGAGCCCGCCGAGGGCGGCCACCAGCAGCACGTCCACCCGTTGCAGGGCGAGCTGGGCGACCGCCGCGAGGGCGCGCGGCCCGGTGAAGCGCCAGAACTCGCGGCGCAGGCGGCGGCGTTCCTCCGGGCGGGTGGTCACTCCGGGCGGGCGATGACTGAGGTACGCGGACCGCGCGGCCCACCCCGCCAGGATCGCCACCGGCAGGTACGGCGCCGCCCAGGCCAGCGCGAAGACCGGCAGTGAGGCCGCCAGCCAGAGGGTGGCCACCCCGGCCGCGCTGACGGCCACCAGTTGCAGCCCGCTGCGCAGCACCTTGTCGAGCAGCACGGTCGGCCGCATGGCCCGGTAGCCGCGGGTCACCGTGAGCAGCACGTCGGTCAGGGCCTGCGCCGGCAGGAAGACGGCGAGGACCCGCAGGCCGGCGGCGTGCTCGGTGACCAGGTGCGGCGACTCGCCGGCGGTCAGCCGGGCGATCGCCGGCGCCGCCGTCCACATCGCCGCCGCCAGCACCAGGGAGAACACCGCCACCGGTGGGATGCCGGTGCGCAGGCAGGCGCCGAGCAGGTGGCTGCGCCCGGTGGCCCGCAGCCGGGCCGGCCAGTAGACCAGCCCGGTGTTGGTGCCCAGCTTCGCCAGGCCGCCGGCCAGCACGAACGCGGCCGTGGCGGCGAAGAAGGCGCCGGCCTGCTCGGCGCCGAGGGTGCGCGCGACCACCCAGGTGACCACCACTCCGGTCCCGCCGGCCAGCGCCGAGCCGGCCATGTTCGCGAGCCCGCCACGGGCGGCGCCGCGGGCCGCCCGGTCCGGGCCCGCGGGCAGGGTGGTCGTGGTCACGTGCGGCGCCAGATCGGGGTGTGCCCGAGCCAGCTGGCCAGCGCCTCGTCGTGCGACTGGTAGTAGGCCTGCAGCTCACGCCGCAGACCGGGGTCCATGTCGCTGGTCCGGGGCCGGGCGTTGTGCCGCTCGAACGGCGGGCGCGGCAGGTCGGTGGGCAGGCCGAGGAAGTCGCAGATCTCGTCGTAGACCGGTTCCGGGTCGGTGAAGAAGCGCTCGCTCTCCACCACGTGGATGCGTTCCCGGCCGACGTGCTGCGCCATCACGCCCAGGTAGCGGGCGTACTCGCCGCGGCCCCGGTAGGCGTGGTGCTGGTGGGCGAAGCTGTAGTAGGCGGGGTCCTCGGCGAGCCGTTCCTCCTGGCGGTGCAGCCGGGCCGGTTCCAGCGCGAGGGCCGCGCCGAAGTCACGTTCCGACTCGTAGGCGCGGGCCACCTCGTGGTGGTGCTGCGAGTACGCCCGTTCGACCGGGTCACGGACCAGCACGATGAGCCGGGCGTACGGCAGGTCGCGGGCGATCCGGGCGGCCGCCTGCGGGTGGTACATGTAGTACGGGCTGGATTCGAAGGTGCGCGCCGGCACCCCGTACCGCTCGGCCACCTTCTCCGCACTGCGCAGCAGCGGGAAATGCGCGCGGTACCAGTCGAGCCCGCGGTGGTACGCGGTGTCGAAGTAGTGCACGCCCTTGTGCAGCACGGCCTTGAGCACCACGGGGTGCGCGGCCAGTGCGCGGTAGAGGGAGGTGGTGCCGCATCGCTGACCGCCGCAGATCAGGAACGACGGCAGCATCCGGTTCTCCGCGGTGAGCCGGCCGTAGGAGCGGGAGCCCAGGTGCACCACCCGCTTCATCGGGGCGGGCAAC
This sequence comes from Actinoplanes sp. DH11, assembly GCF_020873875.1. Taxonomy (GTDB): domain Bacteria; phylum Actinomycetota; class Actinomycetes; order Mycobacteriales; family Micromonosporaceae; genus Actinoplanes. The sequence continues at coordinate 210,394 of NZ_JAHWGU010000012.1, read as the reverse complement.
TTGCGTACGTCCATGGTCTCTAGAGCTCCTCTACGCGGCGGATCAGCACCGGCAGCAGCCACGTGCCGAGCACGCCGAGCCGCGCACCGGCCTCCGCCTGCCGGTCGGTCAGGTAACGGACGGCCAGGTCGACCAGGTACAGCAGCGCGGTGATCTCCCGGGACACCGGCGCGACGCCGAACGGGGCCAGGAGTTCGTCGCTGCGGCGTACGGTCGCCTCCACCGCGGCCCGGGCGTCCCCGGTGGACTGGATGCGGGTCTGCAGCTCGTGGTGCACCGCGTCGAAGCCGAGCGGCACCCCGGTGGCGAACCGTTCCCAGTCCCACACCAGCAGGGAGCCCTCGACGTTCGCCATGTTCCACGGCGCCCAGTCGCCGTGCCACGCGCCGTACCGCAGCGTGGTGTCGCCGGAGTGCGCGGCAAGCACACCCACGGCGGCCGCCAGCCCGGCGCCCTCCGGCCGGTCCGCCACGGCGCCGAGCCGCGCCTGGAGTTCCTGCCAGTACCCGCTGCCGGTCAGCGGCCCGCTGGTGAACCCGCGGCAGCCGGCCACGTCGAGCATCGCGGCGGTGAGCCGGCGGGGGGTCAGCGGCGCCCGGGGGAGCCAGACCGGCAGCGCCGACTGGATCAGCACCTCGGAGTCGCGCCACTGCCCGGCGTGCAGCACCACCGGCACGGCCAGCTTGCTCAGGTTGCTGGTGGCGAGCGTGGTGAGTGCCGCGGTCTCGGCCTTGACCAGGCTCCGGGTCAGCGGGCCGGTGCCGAGCTTGCCGAACGCGAACGTGTCGCCGTCGGTGCTGAGCAGCTGCAGCACCGGTTTGCGGTTGGCCCGCGCCGGCCCGATGTGGATGCTCACGGCCAGGTCCCGGCGCAGCGCGTCGCTCAGGTACCCGTCGATGCCGGCCGAGGCGGGCCCGGTCACCCGGATCCGGTCGCGGAAGAGCAGCCCGGTGGTGCGGGTGTGCACGGCGGCGACCACGGCGTCGCGCTTGAGCCGGGCCAGGCGGGATTGGGGTTCCGCGTACCGGCGGACGGCGGCCGCGGCGACCGCCGGGTTCAGGGTCGGCACCAGCAGGCGTGGCCGGCGCGCGTTCGGCACGACCAGGTACTCGGCCACCACCGGTCCCGGCCCACCGCCGGTGTCGCACGGTGCCGGGTAGAGCTGACCGAGCACTTCGGCGAGGTATCGGGTCCGCAGGGCCGCGTCGTCGGCGGTGAGTTCCGCGGGCGCGGTCTTGACCGGACTCATTCGTTGTCCTTCCCCTCGAGCCAGTTGCGCCAGAGCAGCGCATACGCCAGAACCATGAAGGCCAGGGGGGTGACCAGCGAGTTGTACCAGAGCATCGCCGAGAACGAGGTGACGATGGCTCCGCTCGCGGCCACCCCGATCGCGGTCCGGTCGCGGCGGAAGCGCCACAGCCCGTACCCGAAGAAGCCGAGATATCCCACCGTGCCGGCCGCGCCGTGCGCGTAGAGCAGCTGCCAGAGCTGCCCGTTGCCGCCGACCGTGAAGTTGCCGCACCGCTCGCAGCCCGCGCTCTCCCCGACCGTGATCGAGTTGCGGCCGCCGAGGGTGTTGCGGGTACCGCCGTAACCGATCACCGGGGACGCGGCGAAGCCGTCGATCGCCTTCTCGATCAGGAACGAGCGGACTCCGTTGGACTTGCCGTTGTCGAGCCGGGCCTGCACGGTGCCGCCGAGCGGGGTGGCGACCAGGGCGGCGGTCAGCGTGCCGGCCGCGACGAGCACCGCCCCGATGATCCAGAGGCGGCCGGCCAGCACGAGACGGATCGCCACGTAGACGACGAGCACGCCGATGCCGATCCAGAGGCCCCGGTTGAGCGAGGCCACCGCCGGCACGATCGAGACGACCAGGCAGAGCATCGCCAGCGCCTTCTTACCGGCCGAGCGGCTCGCCCATGCCGCCACCAGCAGGAAGCCGACGAGCAGGCAGAAGTTGTTGCCCCAGGTGTTGGTGTAGCCCCAGGGCGCGGCCGGCCGGGGCTTCTCGCCGCCGACCAGGTCCATGATCTGCGCGGCGTACGGGTGCACCAGCGACCGCACGAACCCCTTGTTCCGCACCCCCGAGGGAAGCAGCCACTCCACCGGCGAGGTGAACTCGAAGGTCCCGGCCACCATGCCGAGCAGGCCGCCCGCGACGGTCAGCACGAACATGCCGCCGAGCAGGCGCACCAGCCGGTGCCGGGAGAGTTCCACCTCGGTCAGGTTGCCGGCGTAGACCAGCAGGACGGTCAGGGACGCGTACATCGACAGCTTGTAGACGACGGCCGGCAGCCGGCTGCTCGCCCGCTCCACCACCGTGCCCGCCGGGTCCGCGCCCAGGGCGGCGATGCTCACCACCACCGCGATGAGGAAGATCGCCCACCACGCGAAGCCGGGTGGCAGCCGCAGCGGCCGCCCGGCCGTGCGCCGGCGGACCAGCAGGAACAGCATCGGCACCGCCATCAGCGGGAAGATCAGCACGCCGAGACCGAGCGCCCACCAGAGCGGGTAGAGCAGCAGGATGCCGGCGACCGGCCAGGCCGGCAGGGAGCGGTTCTTGGCGCTGCGGTTGGCCGGTCCGGCGACGGGGATCGCCGGGGCGACCGCTGTCATTTCTCGTCGCCGTCCGCGCTGGTGATCTTCTCGATGACGGCGGTCTCGTCGGTCACACCCTCGGCCGGGCGCTGGCGCGGCGAACCGGCGAACTGGAGCCTCTGGGTGTGTTCCTCGGCCGCGTGCGGTGCGAGGGTGACCGCCGGGGCCACCACGTCGCTCGGGCGCACCGGCGCGAGCCGGGGCATCACCACGGCGCCGAGCAGCCGGGTGCCGACCCGCTGCAACTGCTCGCCGGCGTCCAGCAGGGCGGGCCGCGTGGAGCGGCGCAGCTCGACCGCGAGGATGGCCGCGTCGGCGAGACTGGCCAGGCTCTGCGCGTCGGCACTGCTGCTCGTCGACGGTGCCTCGATCACCACGTACCCGCTCTGCCGCCGCAGCGACGCCAGGGTGTCCTTGAGCCGCTGCGACTGCATCAGCCCGGCGGCGGTGGCGGCACCACCGGTGGTGATCACCCGCAGCGACGGGATGCGCGGCGTGCGCTGCAACGCGTGCACCAGCGAGACCCGCCCGGCGAGCAGGTCGGAGAGGCCGGGCACGGCGGAGACCCCGAGCATCCGCGCCAGCGGCGCGGCGTCCACGACACTGTCCGGCAGGTGCGCCCCGATCAGGACCACATCGCTTCCGGTACGGGCCAGCGCGGCCGCCAGGTTCGCGGCGACGAGCGTGCTCGCCGATCCCCGGCTGGTCCCGGTGACCACGATGATCTGGTCGCCGTCCCGCAGGCTGGCGAGCACCTCGTTGCGGAGCCGGTTGAAGACCCGGCCGCCCGGCCCGTACGGCTGGACCACGTCGTCGAAGTGCGGGGTGCTGCGGTCGTCGAGCGCGGCCAGCACCGGAACCCGGCCCCGGTCGCGGACGTCGGCCGCGGTGACGAGCCGCCTGTCGAACCGTTCCCGCAGGTAGGCCAGGCCGAGACCGAGCAGGAGCCCGATCATGCCGCCGGTACCCACGTTGAGCAGGGTGTTCGGGCTGGTCGGACGCTCCGGCAGGCGGGCGTCGCTGATGATGCTGCCGCCGCCGACCATGGTGGTGGTCAGCTCGTTGAGCCGGCCGGTCAGCGAGTTCAGCTGGTTCTGCGAGTTGTTCCGCAGGCTCAGCAGGTTGCTCTCGGTGGAGCTGCCCGGCGCGGCCGCGGCCAGTCTCGCGTTGATCCCGGTGAGCGCGCCGGTCAGCTGCTTGACCTTAAGGTTCAGCGAACTGATCTGCTTGTCCAGCTGCGCCCGCGCGGTCTCCTCACGGTTGCGCAGGTAGGCCTCGGCGAACGCGTGCGACCCGTACTGGGCCGCCTCCGGCTTGTCGGCCTGGAACGTGATCACCAGGACCGTGGTGTTCGCCGGCACCTGCACCGACACCGAGCGGGCCAGTTCGACCGGGGACACTCCGGAGCGCAGCAGCGCGGCGGCCTTCACGGCCACCGCACCGGAGCCCACCAGCTGTGCCTCGGTGTCCAGGTTCACCGCACCCTTGGTGCGGCCACCCTGGGCGTTGGTGTCCTGGTCGACGGACTGTACGAGGACCGAGGTCGACGATTCGTACACCTTGGGCATGGCCTGCGTGAGGCCGGCGCCCGCGCTCAGGCCCGCCCCCGTGGCCACCAGGGCGATCCACCAGTGCCGGCGGAATGCTCCGAGGTATTGGGTGACATCGGCGGACGCAGGGCGAGACGCTTCCATCAGAGTTCGGCGGCCCTTCCGGGTATAGGAGTGTTTCGGGCGTTTCGCCCCAGGGGGGTAAACGCCGCACTCCCGCCGCGAGTGATGGGGCTACGTCAGTTTGGGCTCCACCCAGCCGTTCTCCACCAGGTGGTTGAGGACCACGTCGACCGCCTCGGGCACGGTCATCGTGGTGGTGTCGATGGTCAGTTCGGGGTTGACGGGCACCTCGTACGGGTCGTCGATCCCGGTCATGCCACGCAGCTGACCGGCCCTGGCCCGCGCGTAGAGGCCCTTGCGGTCCCGCCGCTCACAGACCTCCAGCGGGGTGGCGACGTGCACCAGGACGAACCCGGCACCGGCCTCCATCGCCATCCGCCGGGCCGCCGCCCGGGCCGCCTCGTAGGGCGCGATCGGACAGCACACCGCCATGCCCCGGTGCCGGCCCACCTCGGCCGCGACCCAGCCGATCCGGCGCACGTTGCGGTCCCGGTCGGCCTTGCTGAAGCCCAGCCCGGCGGTCAGCTCCCGGCGCACCACGTCGCCGTCGAGCAGGGTGATGGTCCGCTCGCCGTTCTCCCGCATGGCGTCGGCCAGGTTGCGCGCGATCGTCGACTTGCCGGACCCGGAGAGGCCGGTGAAGAAGACCACCAGCCCCCGGTGCCGGCGTGGCGGGCGGATGTGTGCCAGCTCCTTGGCGACGGCCGGCGGGGTGTGCCACTCGGGCAGCGGGAAACCGCGGTCCAGCAGGTCGTCGATCTCGGCCGGGGTCATCGCGAGGCGGCGGTTGCGCGGCGGGATGTCGTCGCGCCAGCGCCACTGCCCGTCCCGGTTGTCGTAGGCCAGCTCGCGCGGGACGAGCACACGCAGCCCGGCGCCGGAGAGCGTCTCGACGGTGGACAGGACGTGGGTCACCCCGTACGCCTGGGCCACCCGGGCGCGCAGCAGCGCGTCGCGCATCTCGTCGCCGCGGGTGAGCAGCGGCACCGCTACCACGGTGGCCGGGGGCATCCGGTCCCGGGCCGCGAAGACCGAGCGGACGAGTGACTCGGGTGGCAGGCCGTCCGGGCCGGGCCCGCTCACCGGGATGAGGATCAGCAGGTGCGCCGCGAGGGTGCGTGCGGCGTGCGCGATCTGCGCCAGTTGCGGCCGATGCAGCGGCCGGTCGGCGATCACGCCGAGCACCCGGCCCGGCGGGAGCAGCGCGGTCACTTCCTCGGGGGTACGGCGCAGGCGCTGGAACGGGCCGTGCCCGCCGTCGCCCATCCGGCGCACCGGGCCGCCGACGCCGAACCGGTTGACGCCCGTCTGCCAGACGTCGGTCACCTCGATCGCGGCGACCGGCGCGCCCTCCGGGTCGGTCAGCACGACCGTGCGCCGCCGCGGATCGGCCGGATCCAGCGTCTGTGCCAGTTCGCCGGGGACCTCCAGCGTCACCGGGACCGGCCACGGCATGCCGCCGGCGAGCCGGCCGGTGCGGGCCAGCGACGTCAGATCGGCCCGGCCCAGGAACCCGGTCAGTGGTGTGTATGCCCCGGAGAGCAGCAGCTCCAGGTCCGCAAGCTCGTACGGGCGCGGCGTGAAGGACGGCGCGTCCCGCAACACGTCCTCGGGCAGTACCGAACCATTCACCTTCGCATCCCCCTGCAGCAGATTGGGGGGACAGTTTCGCAGCCTCGATCCAGTGGGTCGAGACGGGCTCGGTCTCTTCTACGGATCTTCTTTCCGACACCCGGTCCGGACGCGTATAAAACGACTCAACTACAAAGTACCTTAAAACGTGTCTTTTCTGGACAATGCGCGATGATCCTTTGATACTGCCTGTTTGTGAAAACCAACCGATCCCGGCTCCTCCGGCCGGCCGCACTGAGCATGGCTTTCGTCATGTCGGTGACGGCCACCCTCGCCTGGGTGTGGACCGGCGGTCCCGACCGGTTCGGCCTCCACGACGAGCCGTACGGCGACCCGACCGTCGCCGCGCCGTCGACCGCCGCGCCACTGCCCGGCGCGCTCGCGCCGCTGTCCGGCCCCGCCGGTGACGTGTTCCGGGAGCCGGTGCTGCGCGGGTCCGCCGGCCGGATGCCCGGCGTGGTCCCCGCGCGGCACGCGGCGAACAGTGACCGTGCCGAGCGCCGGCGCTGCCGCACCGGCGCCAAGCTGGTGCCCACCTGCGGCGTGCTCTGGGGTGTGGCGCCCGGCGCGAAGACCGAGGCCCGCGGCCTGCAGGCACTGCGCGAGTTCGAGCGCAAGACCGGCCGGCACCAGGCGGTGTTCCACGCCTACCACCGCGGCATCAACGGCGTCTTCCCGACCGAGCAGGAGATCAGGATCTCCCGGGAGAAGGGCCGCGAGCGGATCCTGCTGCTCAACTGGAAGCCGGAGAGCACCACCTGGGCCCGGATCGCCCGCGGCGACCGGCGCACCGACGCGTTCATCGACCGGCTCGCGGCGCACCTGCGCGAGAACTACCGCGAGCGGTTCTTCTTCGCGATCCACCACGAGGCCGAGGATCAGGTACGCGAGCGGCCCGGCTCCGGCTACACCGCCCGTGACTACGCCGCGATGTTCCGGCACGTGGTGAAGCGGCTGCGGGCCCGGGGCGCGCACAACGTGGTCACCGTGCTGATCCACATGGCGTACGTCCCGCACACCACGAAGAGCTGGTTCACCCAGATGTACCCGGGCAACGACGTGGTCGACTGGATCGGGTTCGACACGTACTCCTACAGCGACCCCGGTTACGGCCACGGCGGCTTTGAAGAACTGCTCAACCGCCGGTCGGCGAGCAAGCCGGGGTGGCCCGGTTTCTACAACTGGGTGCGCGCCCGGCACCCCGGCAAACCCGTGATGGTCGCCGAGTGGGGTGTCTGGTTCTCCAAGCGCAACCCGGGTCACATGGCCCGCTTCTACCGGGAGGTGGGCCGGGGCATCACCCGCTACCCGGGCATCAAGGCGATGGTGCACTTCGAGACGCCGCACAACCACAAGGGGCAGAACTCGTCGGTGGACAGCACGCCGGCGGCGCTGCACGAATACCGCAAACTGGGCAAGCTGCCCGTGTTCCAGGTGTCGGTCGGACGCTGACGTTTCCTGTGAGGAGCCTGAGAGACCCTGAGAGCCCCTCAGGGTTACTTCCGGATCCGTGGGGTGCGGCGCCTTTCTAGGCTGAGGCCGTGACCATCATCGCTACGCAGGCGCTGACGAAGACGTACGGGGGCGGGGTGACCGCCCTCGCCGACCTGACCGTCGCCGTCGACGCCGGAGTCATCGGGCTCGTCGGCGCCAACGGCGCCGGCAAGAGCACCTTCATCAAAATCATGCTGGGCCTGATCGCGCCCAGCTCGGGCTCGGTCCGGGTCTTCGACCTGGACCCCGTCGTCCAGACCGACCAGGTCCGGGCGCGCGTCGGATACATGCCGGAGAACGACTGCCTGCCACAGGACGTCTCCGCCTCCGAGTTCGTCACCCACCTGGGCCGGATGAGCGGGCTGCCGCGCACCGCGGCGCGCGAACGGGCCTCCGAAGCGCTGCGCCACGTCGGCCTCTACGAGGAGCGCTACCGGCAGATCGGCGGCTACTCGACCGGCATGAAGCAGCGGGTCAAGCTGGCCCAGGCGCTGGTGCACGACCCCGACCTGCTGCTGCTCGACGAGCCGACGAACGGCCTCGACCCGGCGGGCCGCGACGCCATGCTGGCGCTGGTGCACCGCATCGGCACCGAGTTCGGCATCTCCGTCGTCGTCTGTTCGCACCTGCTCGGCGAGGTCGAGCGGATCTGTGACTCGCTCATCGCCATCGAGGGCGGGCGGCTGCTTCGCGCCGACCGCATCTCGAGCATGACCGAGGCCTTCGAGGTCCTCGCGGTCGAGGTCAGCGACGGTACGGACGAACTGGCCGCCGCACTCACCCAGGCGGGCATGACGGTGACCCGGGACGGTCGGCTGCTGCTCGTGCCGATGGACTCGGACGCCACCTACGACCGGATCCTGCGGGCCGTGACCGATCTCGATCTCTCCCTGCACCGCCTGGACCAGCGCCGGCACCGCGTCGCCGAGCTCTTCACCGCGAAGGAGACCGTCGATGTCTGACACCGGCGTCATCCATGACATCGGGTACCAGCGCTACGAGGGGGTGCGGCTGGGCCGGGGCGCGAGCTTTCTCGCGCTCTACATCCACGGCCTGCGCGCCGCGTTCGGCTTCGGCCGCTCGGCCAAGGCGAAGATCTTCCCCTGGCTGGTGGCCGGCATCATGCTGCTGGTCGCCGTGATCCTGGCGGCCGTCCGGTCCCAGCTCGACCAGGTGATCTTCACCTACGTCGAGTACGACGACCAGATGTCCTGGCTGGTCATCTTCTTCGTCGCGATCCTGGCGCCCGAACTGCTGTCCCGGGACATCCGGTCCGGCACCCTGCCGCTCTACTTCAGCCGGCCGCTACGCGCCGCCGACTACGTGGGCGCCAAGTTCGCTGCCATGGTCACCGCGGTCTGGCTGCTGCTCGGCGTACCGCAGCTGATCATGTTCCTGGGTGCCGCCTTCACCACGAAGACCGGCGCCTCCGGGGTGTGGAACGAATTCCTCGACCTCGCCCCCGGCTGGGGTTACAGCCTGCTCTGGGCACTGCTGTTCAGCAGCATCGGCCTGCTCGTCGCGTCGCTGACCGGTAAGCGCGCGTTCGCGGCCGGCGGCATCGTCGCCGTCTTCCTGATCACCACGCCGGTGGTGGGTGTGCTCAGCATCCTGACCTCCACGACCGCGAACCACCTGGCCGGCCTGGCCAGCCCGATGACCCTGATCGCCGGGGTCGGCAACTGGATCTCCGGCGGCGACAGCGAGATGTCGATGCCGATCGGCCGCTTCGGCCCGGTCTACGCCATCGAGGCGGTCTGCCTGATCGCCGCCTGCCTCCTGCTGCTGCTCGCCCGATACCGGAAGGTGGCCGCGCTGTGACGACCCAGACCATCGCCGCCGAGACCGACGCCCGCAGCACCGGCGTCGTCGAACTGACGAACGTGACCCGGTGGTACGGCAACGTCGTCGCCGTCAACGACATCAGCATGTCGCTCGGCGCCGGAGTCACCGGCCTGCTCGGCCCCAACGGCGCCGGCAAGACCACCGTGCTGCACATGATGGCCGGCTTCCTCGCGCCGTCCCGGGGCACCGTCACCGTCGACGGCGAGCCCACCTGGCGCAACCCCGGCGTCTACCGCGACCTGGGCCTGGTCACCGAACGTGAGGCGGTGCACTCGTTCCTCACCGCCGAACAGTTCGTGCTGGCCTGCGCCAAGATGCAGAAACTGCCCGACCCGGCCGCCGCGGCCCGCCACGCCCTCGAACTGGTCGAGATGACCGGTGCCGCCAACCGGCGGATCGGCACCTTCTCCAAGGGCATGCGCCAGCGCACCCGGGTCGCCGCCGCCCTCGTGCACAACCCGCGGGTGCTGCTGCTCGACGAACCCTTCAACGGCATGGACCCGCGCCAGCGGATGCACATGATGGAGTTGCTGCACTCGCTCGGCGAGCGCGGGCACACCATCCTGTTCAGCTCGCACATCCTGGAAGAGGTCGAGCAGGTCGCCGGCCTGGTCCAGGTCATCGTGGCGGGCCGGCTCGCCGCCTCCGGCGACTACCGCAAAATCCGCCGCCTGATGACGAACCGCCCGCACGTGTTCGCCGTGCGCAGCTCCGACGACCGGCGGCTCGCGGTGGCGCTGATCGGCGAGAAATCGGTGAGCGGCATCGAGATCGAGGCCGGCGGCATGACCGTGCGCGCCGCCGACTACGGCAGCTTCACCCGGGCGCTGCCGCGCATCGCCTTGGAGCAAGGCATCCGGCTGCACAAGCTGGTGCCCTCCGACGAGTCCCTGGAGAGTGTCTTCTCCTACCTGCTGGAGGCCTGATGTCCACCGTCGCACTCATCACGGCGCGGGGCCTCTTCGGTCAGCGCCGGGTGCTGATCCTGCTGCCCCTGCCCCTGCTGCTGATCGGCCTGGCCGCGATCTGCCGGGCGTACGACGTACCCGCCGACCAGTGGGGCGCCGCGGTCATCATCGGCCTCGGCTTCGCCGTGGTGCTCCCGGTCGTCTCGCTGATCGTCGGCACCGGCGTCCTCGGCTCCGAGGTGGACGACGGCACCCTGGTGCACATCCTCACCAAGCCGCTGGCCCGCCGCGACATCATCCTGGCGAAATACCTGGTCGCCGCGGTCGCCTCCGCGGTCACCGCCGCCGTCCCGCTTTTCGTCGCCGGCGTGCTCGCCGACGGCGCCACCTTCGGCACGGCACTGGCCGTCGCCGCGGTAGTCGGCGCCTTCGCCTACTCCGCCCTGTTCGTCCTGCTCAGCCTGCTGACCCGGCGCCCGGTCCTGCTCGGCCTGGTCTACATCCTGGTCTGGGAGGGCCTGCTGGGCCGCTTCCTGAGCGGCACCCGGGTCCTCTCCATCGAGCAGTACGTCATCACGATCGCCGACCGGATCGCCCCGACAACCATCCTGCCCACGCAGGTCGGCATCGGCACCGCGATCGTGATGAGCGCGGTCTTCGTCGTCGTCTGCACGGTCGTCGCCATCAACCGCCTGGGCAGTTTCAGCCTCGCCGGCGAGACCAGCTGACCGCATCACAGTCGACGAAGGGGCACCGGGGTTCGGCTGAACCCCGGTGCCCCTTTGCGCCCCAGGCACCGACCCACCGTCCCGAACCCGAAACCGGTAGCCGCCCACCCCGAACCACCACCCCAGCCGTCACCCACCCCAGCCGTCACCCACCCCAGCCGTCACCCACCCCAGCCGTCACCCACGGCTGTCGCGCGTCCGGTTTGTGCAGCGCTGAGTGACGGCCGGGTGTGTGGAGGCGGGGGCGGCTGTCACTCACGGCTGTCGGCCGTCCGGTTTGTCCAGCCCTGAGTGACGGCCGGGTGTGTGGACGTGGGGGCGGCTGTCACTCGCGGCTGTCGCGCGTCTGGTTTGTCCAGCCGTGGGTGACAGCTGGGTGTGTGGAGGCGGGGCGGCTGTCACTCGCGGCTGTCGCGCGTCTGGTTTGTCCAGCCCTGTGTGACAGCTGGAGGTGTGGGTGCGGGGGTGGCTGTCACTCACGGCTGTTGGGTGTCCGGTTTGTTCAGCCGTGAGTGACAGCTGGAGGGGTGGCTGTCGTTCACGGCTGTTGGCGCGGTCCGGGTTGTCCGGCTGGGAGTGGCGGCTGGGAGTGGCGGCTGGGAGTGGGCGGGAAGACGAACGGGGCTCCCGGCTGGACGCTGGGAGCCCCGTACTCGGAAAGGGTCAGCCGGTGTTGCGCATGCCGGCGGCGATGCCGTTGACCGTGGTGAGCAGGGCGCGTTCCAGGGCCGTCGAGTCGGACGGGCCGCGGCGGGCGCCCGGGGCGGTCGGCATCTGGCGGCCGGCCTCGCCCAGGTCGCGGTACTGGCGGAGCAGCGCCACCTGGAGGTGGTGCAGCGGCTCCAGGTAGGTGTCGCGGACGCCCAGGGTGCGGGACAGTTCGGGCTGCGAGGAGAGCAGCTCGGTGCCGCCGGTGATGGCGAGGACCTGCTGGACGGTCAGCTCGTACTCCTGCTCGATCTTGTGGAAGATCGGGTGGAGCTCTTCGGGTACGAGGGTTTCGACGTACCGGCGGGCGATCGACAGGTCGGTCTTGGCCAGCATCATCTCGACGTTCGAGAGGAATGTGCGGAAGAACTGCCAGTTCTCGTGCATGGCGTCGAGTTCGTTGCCGAGGCCGGCGGCGCGGACCGCGGCGAGGCCGGTGCCGACGCCGAACCAGCCGGGCACGATCTGCCGGGTCTGCGTCCAGCCGAACACCCACGGGATGGCCCGCAGCCCGCTCAGGCCGGCGTCGGCGTTGGGGCGCTTCGCCGGGCGGGAGCCGATGTTGAGGGCGCCGAGGAGTTCGGTCGGGGTGGCGGCCCAGAAGTAGGCGGCCAGGTCCGGGTTCTCGACGAGCGTGCGGTACTGGGTGAACGCGGCGTCCGAGGCGGTGTCCATCACGGAGTCCCAGACCTTCAGGCGTACCGGGTCGACGGAGATGCTGGTGTGCAGCAGCGTCGCCTGGAGGACCGCGGCCACGGTCAGTTCCAGGTTCTCCCGGGCCAGGGCCGGCACCGTGTACTTGTCGGAGATGACCTCGCCCTGCTCGGTGACCTTGATGGCGCCGTCGAGCGTGCCGTACGGCTGGGCCAGGATCGCCTCGTGGGTGGGGCCACCACCGCGGCCGACGGTGCCGCCCCGGCCGTGGAACAGGCGCAGCCGTACTCCGTGCCGGGCGGCCACGTCACGCAGCGACCGCTGCGCCTTGTGGATGCGCCACTGGCTGGTGGTGATGCCGGCCTCCTTGTTGGAGTCCGAGTAGCCGAGCATGACTTCCTGCACGTCACCGCGGGCGCGCACGACCTCGCGGTAGGCGGGCAGCGACAGCATCTCGTCGAGCAGGTCGCCGCCGGCGTCGAGTTCGGCGGGCGTCTCCAGCAGCGGCACGATGTTGACCCGGGCGCGGCCGGTGTGGATGTCGATCAGGCCGGCCTCGCGGGCCAGCACGGCCGCCGCGAGCACGTCGTCCACGCCCAGGGTCATCGAGATGATGTACGTCTCGACGACGTCCGGGCCGAAGCTGTCCTGTGCCTCGCGGATGGTGTTGAAGACGTCGAAGGTCTTGCGGGCCGAGTCGGTGAGCGGCGTTTCGGCGCTGGACAGCGGCCGCCGCCCGCCCAGTTCGGTGGCGAGCAGCTTGGTCCGGTCGGACCGGTCCAGCATCGCGTAGTCGTCGACCTCGCCGACCTGCGTGTACATCTGCTGCAGCACTTCGTGGTGCTTCTCGGCGTGTTCGCGGACGTCGAGGGTGGCGAGCTGCAGGCCGAAGGCGGACGCCTGCCGGATCGCGGTGGAGACCACGCCGATCGCGGACAGCTGCCCGGAGTTGCGGGCCAGCGAGGCGCGCATCAGTTCGAGGTCGGCGATCAGTTCGTCGCTGCCGAGGTAGTCGCGGCCGGGCACGTGCGTGGTGCCGTGCTGCAGGCGGGACCGGGTGTTCGCGAGCTTCGCCTTGATCGCCCGGACCTTCAGGCGGTACGGCTCCTCGGCGTTGACCCGGCGGAACCGCTGCGCGATCTCCGGCAGGTTGTCCAGGTCTTGCGCGAGGCTGGCGGAGAGGTCAAGCGAGACGCCGCGCAGCCGGCGCGAGACCGACAGCTCGTCGATCAGGTTGTCCATGGCCCGCTCGGTGGCCTGGATGCCGTGTTCGTGCTGGATCAGCAGGACGTCGCGAGTGACTGCGGGGGTGACGAACGGGTTGCCGTCCCGGTCACCGCCGATCCACGAGCCGAAGGTCAGCGGCCGCGAGGTGGGCGCGGTCTCCACGCCGAGCCGGCGCAGCGTCTCGGCCAGGTCGTCGAGCACCTGCGGGGCGGCCTCGGCGTAGAGGTCCTTGAGGTAGTAGACCGCGTTGCGGGCCTCGTCGGTCGGGTCGGGCCGGTCCAGGCGCAGTTCGTCGGTCTGCCAGAGCAGGTCGATCAGCTCGGCGAACCGCTTGGTGGAGGCCGTGGTGTCGGTGGCGCCGTAGAGGGCGGCGGCGGCGGATTCGGCGTCCAGCGAGTCGGCGACCTGGCGCAGCTTCGACAGGATCGAGCGGCGGGCGGCCTCGGTGGGGTGCGCGGTGAAGACCGGTCGCACGGCGAGGCGGCGGGCGGCCGCGGCGATCTCGTCGGTGGGCACGCCCTGCTCGGAGATCCGGGCGGCCGCCTGGTCCAGCCAGCCACCGTCGCGGGCGCGGCGGCGCCGCAGGTCACGGGCCCGGTGCACCTGCTCGGTGATGTTGGCGAGGTGGAAGTAGGTGGAGAAGGCCCGGGCCAGCTTGGTGCCGGTGGTGATGTCCATGGCGGCGAGCCGCTCGGCGGCGGCCGGCTCGTCCTGGCGGACCAGGGCGCGGATCTCCTCGACCAGGTCGAGCAGGGGCCGGCCTTCCTGGCGGGCCAGGGTCTGGCCGAGCAGCGTACCGATCCGGCGGATGTCGGCACGAAGCGCTGCGTCCGAGCCCTCTCTGTCGAGGTGGGCAGGCTGCTCTGTCATCGGGGCGCTCCTTAGAACGGATGGCTCCAGGACGGCGCTGTCCCGACTGCGCCGATCGTATCGGCGTACCCCCGACCGGGGGTGGAATGAGTCAAGAGTCTCATGCGCGCCGCGCGCGCGTGCGTTCACCTGGCGAGTGCGAAGGCGTAGGCGGGGTACCAGCGGCCGGCGGCCGGCGCCCCCGCTCCGCAGGCGCCGTCGGACTCGCCGGGGCGTTTCACCCAGAGGTACGCGTCGGCGAGCGGATGCCCGGTGAGCAGGGTCGGCGGCGTTCCGAGGCGCCGGCCGGGCGGGTTGCACCAGCGGCGTTCCCCGGCGCCCCGGCGGACCGGTCCGTTGCCGTTGCGGCTGGTGTCGACCACGAAGTGCCGGCCGCCGAGCAGACGGGACAGCTCTGTCCCGTACCGCAGGTTGTCGGCAGTGGTCTCGAAGTTGGCGACGTTGAGCGCGAAACCGTGCGCGCGCATCGCGCCGGCCTGCCGCAGTGCCGGCGCGACGCGTGCCGCCGGCAGCCAGCTGGGGTTGCCGGCGTCCAGGTAGACGCGCACGCCGGGCACGGTCCGCAGCGTCGCGACGGCCCAGCTCAGCAGCGCGAGACGCTGCCGGGCTTCGGCGCCTCGCAGGCACCCGCGCACGGCGTGCGGCACCGCGTCGGGTTCGAGGATCACCAGGGCGCGCGTGCCGCGCATCGCGAGGGCGAGGGCCGAGACCCATTTCTTGTACGCGTCAGCGGTGCGCGCACCCCCACGGGAGTGGTTGGCGCAGTCCCGCTGCGGGATGTAGTAGAGCGCCAGCACCGGCAGCCGCCCGGCCTGCGCCGCCGCGAGCACCAGCCGCCGGGCCCGGTCGGCGAACCCGGGTGTGGCGTCGGTGAACCAGGTCGCCACCGGCCGCTCGGAGATCCGCCGGATGATCGCGGCGTCGGCGGTCCGCCCGGCCCGGTCGAGCCGGCGCACGTAGACGGCGGCCGCCCCGGCCGGGTCGACGTAGAGCTGCGGGGTGCCGGTGGTGGTCGTCTCCGGCACCCGGACAGCGGGTGCCGGCTCCCGGTCGTCGAGCAGCACCCCGGCCGTCACCAGCAGCAGGCCGGCGAGGAGCGCGGCCCGGCGGCGACGGCCGGTCACCCTGAGGTGCCGGGGCATCAGCGCACCCGCACCCAGCGGGCCACCGAGGGCACGCCCTTCTCGTCCACGAGGAACAGCATGTACCAGCCGGACGGGACCAGACCGGCCTTTCGCGGCACGGTCACCCGGACGCCGCGGGCGTCGCGTTTGAGCGGCAGCGCGACGGACCGCTGGTCGGTGTCCGTGACGTGGGTGACGGAGCTGGGCTTGAGCAGCCGTGCCGAGGCGATCCGGGTGGCGTCGGGGGTGCTGAACCGGGCGGTCGCGCCGCGGGTGACTTCGGCGGGGCCGCCGGTGACGGCCGGGCGCGGGCCCTGGAACAGGTACGGCGGGCTGAACACCTCGATCCGCTGCTCGAACGTGCCGGCGTTCTTCCCGGTCCGGTCGTAGAGCGGGTCACCGCCCATGGTGATCACCCGGCCGTCGGGCAGCAGGATGGCTTCGGCGTGGTAGTTGCGGCCGACCGTGGAGTCGGCCGTGGCGACGAACGCGTTCTGCGACGGCTGGTAGATCTGCGAGTTGAACAGGTCGCTGCGCGGCCGGCCGCGGTACATCCCGCCGCGGTACCCGGAGGAGCCGCCGGTGGTGAGGACGGTGTCGTCGGGCAGCAGCACCGTGGACAGGTAACGGGCCGGCCGGGGCAGGTCCGGGCCGGGACGGTAGGCCGGCGACTTCTGGTCCAGGTCGATGATGTCGGTCCGGCGGGTGGACTCCTCGGAGTCGCCGATCCCGCCGCCCCCGAAGATCATCACTTTCTGGTCCTGTGCGGGCGGCAGCAGCACCGACGAACTGGTCTCGGTCATCCGCGGGTCACGCAGGCCGGGCACCTCCCGGAACCGGTTGCGTCCGACATCCCAGATCCCGGGCGTACGCCCCTCGGTGTCCGAGCCGTAGCCGGCGTTGGAGCCGGAGTAGAAGACCTTCCCGTCGGCCATCAGGTGCAGGCTGGGATAGGTGGGGAAGTAGCGCTTCAGCTCGGGCGCGGCCACCCAGCGTTTCTCGTCGGTCAGGTACCGCTCGTTGCGGCCGGGCAGGATCCGGCCGAACTCGTCGAGGCCGGAGACCGCGATCACGTCGCCGCCGGTCAGCCCGATCAGGGTCGGGTACCACCGGTGGTCGCGCAGGTCGCCGGTGCGCACGTAACGTTCCCGGACCGGGTCGAACTCGTACGACGTCTTGTCGCCGCCGTACTCCTGCTTCTCCCGCGTGATCTTGTCCGCGACGCCGTACAGGTTGCGGGCGTCCGGGCCGGTCAGGCCCTCGATCGTGTACTGCGCGGGCTTGCGCACCACCGCGCGGTCGCCCTTGACCGCGGCGTCCACCCAGACCTCGGCCTCGCCGGCGTGCACCATCGTGTGGGTGCCGTGGGTGACCTTCCGGGCCGCCGGCACGGTCACCTTCGTCCGGGTGCGGTAGACCAGGCCGGCCGCGGAGACGAAGGCGGTGCCCTTCGCGAACTCGCGGGGCGGGCCGTCCGGCGACTCGTTCTTCAGCTTCATCACCCCGGCCGCGCGCTCGATCTCGCTCTCCAGGACCTCGTACGACTTCGTGCCTCCGGCCACCAGCAGGTTGCCGTCCGGCAGGAACGTGTGCCCGGCGCAGAAGACGTCCGTCGGCGTCGGCACCTCGGTGAACTTCTCGGCCGCCGGGTCGTAGAGGACGGTCCGGAACGACTTCTCCTCGAAGGCGTCCTTGTTGTTGCCGCTGCCCGCGATGATCAGCACCTTGCCGGTGTGCAGCAGCGCGGCGTGGATCGCGTTGACCCGGAACCCGTGCGGCACCGGCAGGCGCGCCCAGTGGCCGTACTTCTCCTTGTAGGACTGCCTGTTGATCTGGTACGTGTGCAGCGCCTCGGCGCCGGCCGCGACCATCGGCCGGTTCGCCACCGCGACGACGGCGAGCACCACCAGCGTGGCCAGACCGCTCACCAGACGGCGAACGACTGTGGGACGCGAGCGGGGCTTCATGCGGACATTTCCTTTCGACGGGCGGCCGATCCGCGCCGGCCGGTCAGCCAGATGAGGGTCGGTGCGAGACAGATGACGAGGTTGAGGGCGGGCCAGGCGTACATGGCCGGGTCGACGTGGCCGAGGAACGGCGCGACGGCCAGCAGCGTGGCGTAGAACGCGGCCCAGCGGAGGCCGGGCCCGAACGTGGCGAACCGGTCCGGGCTGGCCGAGTCGCCCTTGGGTGTGACGACGAAACCGGCCCGCCGGCGCAGCAGCGCGCGCAGGAACGACGAGACGTAGACCGGGGTGCACAGGGTGGACGCGAGCATCCCGGCCAGGCCGGACGATCCGGAGCCCTCGTGCGGGCTCACGTTGTGCCGCCGGTTGAACAGGTAAAGCCCGATCTGGAACAGCGCGGCGTCCACATAGAGCATCAGCCAGACCTGGTGCGGTACTTGGACGCCCTTCGCGCCGAGCAGCAGGAAGCAGGCCGCGTTCAGGGCGCCGAGCAGCCAGGCCGCGGCGGTCAGCGGGTAGTACGACATCAGCAGCGCGTAGTGCAGGGCCCGGGCCGGTCCGAGTCGCCAGGCCAGCCCGGCGAAGCGGCGCACCACCACCTCGTCGGTCCCCTGCGACCAGCGTTGCTGCTGCGTGAAGTAGTCGGTCCAGGCGGACGGTCCCTCGCCGACGGCCAGCACGTCCGGCGTGTAGACGGACTGCCAGCGCCGGCCGGTCGCCGGGTTGCGGCTCGCGTGGATCCGCAGGCTCGTCGCCATGTCCTCGGTGATCGAGTCCTGCAGGCCGCCGATCGAGCGCAGGGCGGAGATGCGTACCGCGTTGTTCGTGCCGACCAGCATCGCGATGCCGCGCCGGTTGCCGGCACGCTGGAGCAGTGAGTGGAACAGGTACTGCTGTGACTCGGCCCAGCGGGTGACCAGGTTGTCGTAGTTGCCGTAGATCTGCGGGCCGATCACGAACGCCACGTCCGGGTCGCGGAAGTAGCCGAGCAGCCGTTCGCAGAAGTTCGGCAGCGGGACGTGGTCCGGGTCGACCGAGACGAACACGTCGTAGGAGTCGCCGTGCGCGTCCAGCCAGGCGTTGTAGTTGCCGTGCTTGGTCTTCGCCTTGAACGTGCCGGTCCGGGTGTTGTACTCGTCGCGGCCGCGCCGGCTGAAGTGCCGCACCCCGAGCCGCTTGCACATCAGCTTGACCACCGGGTCGTCACCCTCGTCGAGCAGCCACACGTCGAACTGCCCGCCGTAGCGGATCTTCCGGGCCGCCCGCAGGGTCTTCTCCACCATCGAGATCGGCTCCTTGCCGGGCACGATCGTGGTGAGGAACGCGACGCGTGTCCCGGTGTCCGGCACGACCGGCGCCGGATCGCGGGCCCAGAGCGTGGACAGGCACAGCGTCACGACGTTGACGAGCCGGAACAGCTCGATCGTCGCGGTCGCGCCGATCATGAACAGGGTCGCGACGTAGAGCACGGTGTGCAGCCGCCGGTCGGGCAGTTCGATCGAGGTGACCAGCCAGCCGAAGAACGTGCTCTCGAACGCGAAGGCGAACAGGGTGATGAGCACCGTCCCGATCGGACGGCTGCGGGAGAGCCGGCGCATCCGGACCCGGTGCTCGCCGTCCGGCGGCGTCGCGGCGGGACCGGCGAGCACGCTGTACGCGCTGTACTCATACTGCGCCGGCAGCAGCAGCGTGCTGCCGAGTTCGTCGCCCGGCATCACGGCGCGGCCGGTCGGCGGGCGCTGCGGCGGGATGATCTGGGTTTTGGCCTGGTCGGGGGCAGGGGGAGTCGCCCCGGATCCCGGGGTGTGCATCACACTCATGGATCAGGCCGACACCGGGAACGCGGGCCGCAAGGACGGACGCCGGGCACCGGTCGGTCCCGCGTTGGCCATCCGGGACCGCGGCGGCGGCACCATCGCGGCGTTCGCGGCGAACAGCAGGTGCCGCGGTGTCTCCGCCGGCCGGATCTTGCGGACGAACGCGCGGCGGGCGGCGGCGAAGCCCGACCGGTCGGCGTACATGTCCGCACTCATCTCGGCGAGCTCGCGTGTCTCGTACACGTCCAGGGGCATCCGTTCGGCGGCGAGCCGCCTCGCTTTGGCCGCGCGCCGCTTGCGCGCGGTGCGCACGTCACCGTGCTGTTCGGCCAGGGCGGAGAGCCATTGGGCGTACGCCTCCGGATGGCGCGGCCCGACCTCGTCGACCAGGCCGAGCCGGACGGCCTGGGCCGTGTTCACCGGCAGCCGGTCGTCGAGCAGCCGGTGCGCCACGTCCGTGCCGACCCGCCGGGGGAGCGTGAACGTGTGCAGCTCGGAGCCGGACAACCCGATGTCGTAGTACGGGTTGAGCACGATCCCGTCCCGGGCGGCGACGACGTCGGCGCCGAGCCCCAGCATGACCCCACCGGCGCCGGCGTTGCCCGAGTACGCGGCCACGACGACCTGCCGGGTGCACGTGATGATCTCGCGGCACACGTCGTTGATGGCCCGGATCGCCGCCCACGCGGCGCCGGCCGGGTCGGCCGAGCCCTCGATCACGTTGAGGTGGATGCCGTTGCTGAACGCCTCGGTGCCGCCGTGCAGCACCAGCACCCGGGTGTCCTGCGCGACCGCGTGGCGCAGGCCGGCGAGCAGCCGCCGCGAGTGCCCGGGCGCCATCGCGCCGTTGTAGAAGTCGAAGTGCAACCACCCGACCGCGCCGGTGCGCCGGTACCTGACCTGCCGGTACGCGTCCGGCGCCGCGGGCTCGTCGGTGGCGCCGAGCGGCGAGTGCGGCACACCGCGCAGCCGGTCGCCGAGCACCGTGGTGGCCGGCAGTTTGATCCCGTCGTCGCCGGCCGGCCGCAGCTGCCCGACCCAGAGGCTGCCGTCGCCGGTCGCCACGAGCACCGCTCCCTGCCGGCGGGCCAGGATCGTGCCGGGCCGGGCGCCGCGGGCCGATCCGGGGTGCGCGCCGCAGGCCGATCCGGGGTGCGCGTCGTAGGCGTACACCTCCAGCCCGCCCACCGTGGTGAGCACGCCCGGCGCACCGTCGGCGGCCCGCAACCGGCGCAGGATCCTCTCGCCCGGCTCGGTCCAGTCGAAGGCGCGGTCGGCCTGGCGCATCATCGGCCGGGCCCGCGCGCCGGGTGCCTCGGCCCGGGCCTGCTCCGCCGGGACCGGGGTGAACCCGGGGTCCTGCGCCTTGCGCACCACGTCGAGGACGCACTCCAGGGCGGCGTCCGCGACCGGGCCGGCGTAGAGCGCCGACTTGCGCGGCGGCACCGCGGGCATGCCGAAGGTGCGGGTCGCCCAGATCGGCCCGGCGTCCAGCTCCTCCACGGCCTGCAACGCGGTCACGCCCCAGATCGGCGCGGCCTCGGTGATCGCCCAGTCCAGTGAGGACCCGCCGCGGTCACCGACCGGTCCCGGGTGCACGATCACGGTCCGCCAGTGCTGCCACACCTCGGCCGGCACCCGATGGATCAGATACGGACAGAGAATCAACTCCGGGTCGGCCGCGCGCACCCCGTCCACGACGGCACGACCGCTGGTTGCGAGCAACACGCCGACGTCGTGCCCCGCTTCACGCAGGGCGCACCAGACACGCTGGCTCAGGCCGTTGAACGCCGACACGAGCAGCAGGATCCGCACGTTGCCTCCCCCTTGGCACGAGAACAAGGAGGCACTCTGCTCGACCCGCCACCTCCCATGTCGGACATGCTGTGCGATAAGGCGTGCGTTCTACGGAACTGTCGGCGTGTCGGACTAAGCTGGAGGTCGTCACCCCCCGCCCCCTGGGCGTCCGGGGTCGTTCGTCATGCCCTCAGGGGGGTTCACACCCATGCAACTCGCCGGTCTGATTCCTGCCGCGCTGCGAGACCGCGGCCTGGCCCGCGCGCGCGACCTGGCTCGCCAGAGCTTCGTCGACTCGGACTCGCTGGACCTCACCGCTCCGGTCTCGCTGCGCCCGTTCGTGGTCGCGACGGTCGCCGGTGCCACCGCCACCGGCGGCGCGCAGCGGCCCGTGCTCGCCGTCACCGCGACCTCCCGCGAGGCCGACGACCTGGCCGACGCGCTCGGCTGCCTGATCGACGCCGACCGGGTCGCGGTCTACCCGTCCTGGGAGACGCTGCCGCACGAGCGGCTCTCGCCCCGCTCCGACACCGTCGGCAAGCGGCTCGCCGTGCTGCGCCGCCTCGCCCACCCCGGCGAGCACCCGCTGCAGGTGGTCGTCGCGCCGGTCCGCTCGCTGCTGCAACCGCAGCTCAAGGGCCTCGGCGACCTGGAGCCGGTGGAGTTGGTCAGCGGCGGCGGCGCCGAGTTGGAGCAGGTCGCCCGGCGGCTGTCCGACATGGCGTACGCGCGGGTCGACCTGGTCACCAAGCGCGGCGAGTTCGCGGTCCGCGGCGGCATCCTGGACGTCTTCCCGCCCACCGACGAACACCCGTCCCGGGTCGAGTTCTGGGGCGACGACGTCGAGGAGATCCGCACCTTCTCGGTCGCCGACCAGCGCACCATCGACAAGGTCGACCGGCTCTGGGCGCCGCCCTGCCGGGAGCTGCTGCTCACCCCCGACGTGCGCGCCAAGGCGGCCGAACTGGCCGGGCAGCACCCGGAGCTGGCCGAGATCCTGGACAAGCTGGCCGAGGGCATCCCCGTCGAAGGCATGGAGTCGCTGGCCCCGGCGCTGCTCACCGGCACCGACAGCATGGAGCTGCTGATCGACTGCATGCCGGCGGGCACCCACGTGCTGCTCTGCGACCCGGAACGGATCCGGACCCGGGCCCACGACCTCACCCGCACCTCGGACGAGTTCCTGGAAGCGTCCTGGGCCGCGGCCGCCGTCGGCGGGCAGGCGCCCATCGACGTCGGCGCGGTCGCCTTCCGCGGGCTCGGCGACGTGCGCGCGCACGCCGCGGTCCTGAAGCAGCCGTGGTGGACCCTGTCGCCGTTCGGCCTGGCCGACGCCGACACCACCGGGTCCGAGGCGCTGCCGTGGGAGGACGCGTCGGCGGTGGAGGTCTCGCCGGACGCCGGCGACGCGATCGCCCTGGCGGCGCAGCCGGTGCCGCTCTACCACGGCGACACCGCGCGGCTCGCCGGCGACCTCGCCGACTGGGCCAAGTCCGGCTGGGCGATCGCGCTGGTCTTCGAGGGCAAGGGCACCGCGCAGCGGGCCACCGAGCTGCTCCGGGACGCGGGCCTCGGCGTCACGCCGGTCGACGCGATCACCGAGCCGATCGAGGACGGCCAGCTGCTGGTGACCTGCGGCGGGCTGAACCACGGCTTCGTCGACGAGGCGTCCCGGCTTGCCGTGATCACCGGCAACGACATCTCCGGCGGCCGCGGCGCGTCCACGAAGGACATGCGCAAGATGCCGGCCCGGCGGCGCAACACGATCGACCCGCTGGAGCTCAAGACCGGCGACTTCGTGGTGCACGAGCAGCACGGCATCGGCCGCTACATCGAGCTGGTGCAGCGCACGGTCAACGGTGCCGACCGGGAATACCTGGTGATCGAGTACGCGCCGTCCAAGCGCGGCCAGCCCGGCGACCGCCTGTTCGTGCCGACCGACCAGCTGGACCAGCTCTCGCGATATGTGGGCGGTGAGCAGCCGACGCTGCACAAGATGGGCGGCTCCGACTGGCAGAAGAGCAAGGCGCGGGCCCGCAAGGCGGTCAAGGAGATCGCCGCCCAGCTCATCCAGCTGTACGCGGCCCGCCAGGCTTCCCAGGGCTACGCGTTCGGGCCGGACACCCCGTGGCAGCGCGAGCTGGAGGACGCGTTCCCCTACACCGAGACGCCCGACCAGCTGGCCGCGATCCACGAGGTCAAGGACGACATGCAGAAACCGGTCCCGATGGACAGGCTGATCTGTGGCGACGTCGGTTACGGCAAGACCGAGATCGCGGTGCGGGCGGCGTTCAAGGCGGTGCAGGACGGCAAGCAGGTGGCCGTGCTGGTGCCCACCACGCTGCTCGCCCAGCAGCACTTCAACACGTTCACCGAGCGGATGAGCCAGTTCCCGGTGCAGATCAAGCAGCTGTCCCGGTTCCAGACGCCGAAGGAGACCGCCCTGACGCTGGAGGGGGCCGCCGGCGGCACTGTCGACATCGTGATCGGCACGCACCGGCTGCTCGCCAAGTCCACCCGCTTCAAGAACCTCGGCCTGATCATCGTGGACGAGGAGCAGCGGTTCGGCGTCGAGCACAAGGAGCAGCTCAAGGCGCTGCGGGCCTCGGTGGACGTGCTCACCATGTCGGCCACGCCGATCCCGCGGACCCTGGAGATGGCGATCACCGGCATCCGGGAGATGTCCACCATCGCGACCCCGCCGGAGGAGCGGCACCCGGTGCTCACCTACGTCGGGGCGTACGACGAGAAGCAGGTGGCCGCCGCCATTCACCGGGAACTGCTCCGCGACGGTCAGGTCTTCTACCTGCACAACCGGGTCGAGTCGATCGACCGCGCGGCCCGCAAGCTGCGTGAGCTGGTCCCCGAGGCCCGGGTGGCGGTGGCGCACGGCCAGATGAGCGAGGAGCAGCTGGAGAAGGTGATGGTCGGCTTCTGGGAGAAGGAGTTCGACGTCCTGGTCTGCACCACGATCGTCGAGTCCGGCATCGACATCCCGAACGCCAACACGCTGATCCTGGAACGCGCCGACCTGCTGGGCCTGGCGCAGCTGCACCAGATCCGCGGCCGGGTCGGCCGCGGTCGCGAGCGGGCGTACGCGTACTTCCTCTACCCCCGGGAGAAGCCGCTCACCGAGCACGCCCACGAGCGGCTCGCCACCATCGCCCAGCACACCGAGCTCGGCGCCGGGATGTACGTGGCGATGAAGGACCTGGAGATCCGGGGCGCCGGCAACCTGCTCGGCGGCGAGCAGTCCGGCCACATCGAGGGCGTCGGCTTCGACCTCTACGTGCGCATGGTCGGCGAGGCCGTGCAGGCGTTCAAGGGCGAGCGCCCCGAGGAGGAGCCCGAGGTCAAGATCGATCTGCCGATCGACGCGCACCTGCCCACCGAGTACATCGCGGTCGAACGTCTCCGCCTGGAGATGTACCGCAAGCTCGCCGAGGCACGTGACGAGAACCGGCTCGCCGAGGTCGTCGCCGAGATGACTGACCGGTACGGTGAGCCGCCCGCCCCGGTGACGAACCTGATCGCGGTGGCCCGGTTCCGCCAGCTGGCCCGGGCCTACGGCCTGACCGACGTCTCGATGCAGGGCAAGCACATCAGGTTCGCCCCGCTGCCGCTGCCCGACTCGAAGCAGATGCGGCTCAAGCGCTACCACCCGGACTCGGTCTACAAGCCGGCCACCGACCAGGTCAGCGTGCCCCGGCCCAGCACCCGCCGGGTGGGTGGCGAGCCACTGCGTGACCAGGCTCTGCTCGACTGGTGCGCGCAACTGCTGAAAGACGTCCTCGGCGAGGTGCCGGCCGCGGTGCCGGCGACACGCTGAGGGGTAGGCGACCTAGATCACATTGCGCATGAGACAGTCATGACCATGATGCGTCCCCGCCGACTCGCCACCGCCGTTGTCGTCGCGTCCCTCGCCCTGGGCGGACTCTCCGGATGCCGCTCCGAGCCAGGGGTCGCCGTCTACATCGGATCTGCCGGTCACGTCACCGAGGCACAGGTTCAGCGGGTCTGGGACGAGACGCAGGACGTGCTGGAGGCGGCGTCGGCCGGCGCGCCGGTGCGGATGCCGATCGCCCGCGCCGACGTCGTCGGCCTGCTGCTGACCAACGAGCTCTACGACCGGGTCGTCGAGCAGCGGCGCGTCACGCTGCCCGCGGCCCTGCCCTACGACCAGGTCGCCGAGCAGATCGGGCTGCCCGTCTCGGCGGAGCTGACCCGGATCTACACGGCGAACCTGGTCTCCCGGCAGTACCTGCTGGAGAACGCGGCCGCCGCCGCCGGGCCGCCGGCCGACGAGGACCTGCGCGACGTCCACCGGCGGTTCGCCGACAACGACGTGACCGACCAGGACTACGCGACCTTCCGGAGCGGTCTCCAGCCGGGCGACCTGCAGGAACTGGGTGCCACGTTCGCGCTGCGCGACGAGCTGGCGGCGCTGGTCGGCTCGCTGGACGTCAAGGTCAGCCCGCGGTACGAGAACCTCGAACTGGGCCTCGCCTCCTACACCGACCGCAACACCGGCCGCTCCTTCCCGATCGTTACCGTGCCGTTCGGTGAGCCGGGCGCCGAACCCCTGGTGGTGGACGTCGCTTGAGCAAGCGGATCATCCTTCTCGTCACGTCGCCGCGGCTGCCGGCCGGGTTGCTCACCGCCGAGGCGTGGGACGCGGTCCGGGCCTACCCGGTCTTCGCCGCCGCGGAGAGCGAGCAGGCCACGGCGCTGCGGGTGGCGGGCGCCGCGGTGACCGTCCTCGACTCCGACGCGCAGGGCCTGCTCGACGCCATCGGTGACCGGCCGGCGGCGGTCTGGCTCGCCGGTCCCGGCGGCGACCAGGACTTCGCCCGCCAGCTCGGCCTGCGGCTGGCCCGCGAGCCCGGGCTCGCCGAGCTGGAGCTGATGTACGGCTCCTGGGACCCGCCCGGTGCCCGGCTGCTGGACGCGGTCGCCGTGATGGACCGGCTGGTCTCGCCCGGTGGCGACCCGTGGAAACGGGCGCAGACCCACCAGAGCCTCGCGCCTTACCTGCTGGAGGAGAGCTACGAGGCGTACGACGCCATCGTCGCCGACGACCAGGCTGCGCTGCCCGAGGAGCTCGGTGACGTGCTGCTGCAGGTGGTGCTGCACGCCCGGCTGGCCGAGGACCGGCCGGAGGGCGCCTGGAACATCGACGACGTGGCCGGTGGGCTGGTCGACAAGATGGTGCGGCGCAACCCGCACGTGTTCGCCGGCGAGCAGGTCTCGGACATCGAGGAGATCACCGCCAACTGGGAGCGGATCAAGCAGGCGGAGAAGTCCCGGGACTCCGTGCTGGACGGGGTCGCACTGAGCCAGCCCGCTCTCGCGTTGGCCGCGAAGATGCTTCACAGGGTGCGGCGGGGAGGGGTGGGCGTACCCTTGCCGGAAGCCGTTGATCTTGGATCTTCCCTGCTGAACGTGGTCGCCGAGGCCCAGGCCGCAGGTCTTGACCCGGAGGCCGAGCTGCGCCGTGCCGCGCTCGCGTACGCCGACGCGGTGCGTGCGGCGGAAAATGTCGGTCCGTCCGAGTAGTTTTCTCGGCATGGCTGAGTTCGTGCCGCTCACCGAGCGCATCGTCGACGCTCTCCTGGAGAGCGACCCCGGGATAGCCACCTACGCCGGTGACCATCGCTTCGACGATCGGCTGCCCGACCTCTCCGGGCCCGGGGTGGCCGCCCGGGTGGCCATGCTGCGCGACGCCGGTGACGCGCTCAGCGGCGTCGACCCCGACGGTCTCGGCCCCGAGGACCAGGTCGGCCACGCGATCCTGACAGCCCTCGTCGAGCGGGCCGCGTTCGAGCTGACCGAGGTCCGCGAGCACGAGTGGAACCCGCTGGAGCACAACCCGGGCCCGTTGCTGCACGCGCTGCTCGCCCGCCCGTTCGCCCCCGCCGCCGAGCGGCTGACCAGCCTGGCCGGCCGCCTCGCCGCGATCCCGGACGCGCTCGCCACCGCCCGGGCCGGCCTGAGCGACGTGCCCCGCGTTCACGCCGAGACGGCAGCCGGCCAGTTCGCCGGCACGGCCGCGCTGATCCGCGACGAGGTGCCCGCCCTGCTCGTCCAGGAGCCCGGGCTGCGCGGCACCGTCGAGCCGGCCGCCACCGCCGCGCTTGCCGCGCTCGGCGAGTTCGACACCTGGCTGCGGGCCCGGCTCGACAGCGGTGAGCCCGGCCGCGACCCCCGCCTCGGCCGCCGGCTCTGGGAGGCGCGGCTGTGGCACACCCTCGACACCGAGCTCTCCGCGGCCGAGGTGCTCTCCCGGGCCCGGGCCAACCTCGACCGGGTCAGCGAGGAGCTGCGGGTCTTCGCCGCCCGGCTGACCGGCGGCCCGGCCACCGACGAGACCGTGCGGCGCGCGCTGGACGGCGTGGCCGAGCAGCATCCCGGCAACACCACCATCGTCGGGCTGGCCCGGCGGGCGATGGACGAGGCGGCCGCCTTCGTCCGGGAGCACGACGTGGTGTCGCTGCTGGACGACCCGTGCGTGATCGAGGAGATGCCGGAGTTCGCCCGCGGCGTCGCCGTCGCCTACTGCGACTCGCCCGGCCCTCTGGAGACGGCCGACGTGCCCACGTTCTACTGCATCGCGCCGGCCCCGGCGGACTGGCCGGCCGAGCGGGTCCGCAGCTTCTACCGCGAATACAACGACCAGATGATCCGCAACCTGACCGTGCACGAGGCGATGCCCGGCCACTTCCTCCAGCTCGCCCACTCCCGGCGCTTCCGGGCAGCCACCCGCGTCCGGGCCCTGGGCCTCTCCGGCCCGTTCGTCGAGGGCTGGGCGGTCTACGCCGAGGAGGCCATGACCGACCTCGGGTTCGGCGGCCTCCCGGTCAAGTTGCAGCAGCTCAAGATGCAACTGCGGATGACCCTCAACGCGATCGTCGACCAGCTAACCCACTGCGACGACCTGTCCGAGGCCGAAGCCATGCAGCTGATGACCGGCCGCGGCTTCCAGGAGGAGGGCGAGGCCGCCGGCAAGTGGCGCCGCGCGCTGCTCACCTCCACCCAGCTCTCCACCTACTTCGTCGGCTACACCGAGGTGGCCGCCATCGCCGCCGCCCGCCCGTTCGGCGCCACCCCCCGAGCCTGGCACGACGCGATGCTGGCACACGGCTCCCCACCACCCCGCCACCTGCGCACCCTGCTGGGCGTCTGACCCACCCGCGCCCGCCTGCCGCGCGCCGCGCGCCCGCCTGCCGCCTGCCGGGCTCGTTTCCCGGGTGCCGGGCTCGTCTGCCGCGCGCCGGGCTCGTCTGCCGCGCCGCGCCGCCCGGGCCGCGTGTGGGCTTGCTCCGCCCTGACCTCTGTCCTGTCCAATCTCGGCGAGGGCCGCAGGTGGTGTGCAGAAACTGCCAGCGTCCCCCATGTGGCATCCATGAACGTCGGCGGGCGGTCTCATCGGACTCCGGGACAACAATCGCTGCGGACCTGGGGTGTTCCGGCTCGGCAGTTGTTGGGCGGCACTGTCCGCGTCGTCGTCCTCAACCGGGGGCGGCTCGGCTGTCGCTCAGGGTTGCCGGAGGGTGGTTTGGGCGACCGTGGGTGACAGCTGGGCGCGGGTGCTGTCGCTGGGGCTGCTGGGCTCTTTGCGCGATCCCGGGCCCGCCCGAGGGCAGCAGGCGTCAGCCCGGGCACCCCGAGGAGGGCAGCAGGCGTCAGGCCGGGCACGCCCGAGGGGTGGCAAGCGGTGGAAGCCGAGTGGTCGAATGCCGGTGGAACCGGTCAAGACCGCGGCCGGCCGACCCGGTGGACGTTGGCGGTCAGTTGCCCTGGCCGGTTCGGCGGTCGATCAATTTCGCGCCCGCCGGGACGAGGAAGTCGCCGGCGTCGGCCTGCTCGGCGAACTCGGCGAGCACCGTGTCGACCTGCGCCCCGCCGATCGTGCCCTGGAAGGCGGCCAGGACACCGCCGACCGTCACGCACACGTCGAAGGCGTTGGCCTCCGCGCCCTCCACGCCGGTCAGTGTCAGACAGGTGGCGTGCCGCCCGGCCAGGGTGGTGTCCCGCTGCGTGACCTCCGGGTCGGGATCGATCGCGGCCGCCTCCAGCAGCGCCACCACCTGAGCGTCCGTGATCAGGCCGGCACCCGGCGGCAGGCTCTCGGCGCTGTCCGGGTCGGTGGCGGTGCAGACGTCGCGCGCGCAGCGGGTGACCGCCGACGGGGTGCGGATCAGTCGCCCACCCGGGTATTCGTAAGCGGTCCGGTCCGGCGCCGTCCCCGTCGTCACCCGGGCGGTGTCACCGCCGGCGAGGCGGTAGGTCGCGGTGTAGGCCGGGTTTGGCGCGGCCAGCGACGCGGCGACCTCGGAGACCAGGTCGCCGTGCGTGTCACCGGCGGCGTGCGCCTGCTGCAGCCCGGAGCAGGCGCCCGAGCCGGACATGGTCGCCAGGAACGCCACGGTGAGGACGAGAGGGTGTCGCGGGAGGGCGGGCACGGCACCACCCTGGCCCACGGCATCGACGGTCCGCAATCGAGTTACCGACCGACGTCCACGATCGGGTCAGTCCGGACGTGGGGTCAGGCGGATTCCCGGGCCCGGGCGACCTGCTGGCGCAGCACGTATCGGCGGATTATCCGGGCCTGGCGCTCGTCCTGTTCGAAGACCGCCACCAACTCCACCATCAGCGGACCGCGGACCGGCACCCGCTGGCGGATCGTGCTGACCTTGGTGGCGACCGCAGGGAACTCCACCACGTCGTCGCCGAGCTGCACGCGGAGCAGCATGTCGGTGCCGGGTCGCAGGTCGACGTCGGTGAAGTGGGCGCGCACCGAGCTCTCGCTGATGTCGTGCACCGCGCCGATCGCCTCGCGCTCACCGGGACGTACCAGCAGGACGCTTTCGCCCCCGCCGCCACGCACGTAGTTGCGCAGCTGTTCGACCGAGGGCTCCCCGTGCAGCTTGATCTCGGCACGGTTCTCGTCGACGCCGGCCACGGTGCCCCGGACGGCGTACCTGCCACGCGGCCCGGCCGGCCCGCGCAAGGTCACCACGGACCGGTGCGGCGGCATGTGGTCGAGGGCGAGGGAGAGGGTCACGGCCGTGGCGGAGGCCCGGAGGACCCGGATGTCGGGGATGCGTTGCTCGCCGTTGTCCAGCTCGACGCGCGAGCCCTCAGCGAGGAAGCCGGAGGGGAACCTGTCACTGGTCATAGTGACTTCTGGTTCGGCCGCCGGGGTGCGGGTTTGAGGTAAACCGGGTGCGAACTTGTCCGGCCCCGCGAACGGCTCACCGCCCGACTCGATACGCTCAGGTCGTGGTCGGCCCGCAGGGTCGCGGACCGAAACTGTAATCGTCCAACTGTTAGGGAGCGACATTACTGATGGCCACCATTGAAGCGATCGTTGCGCGCGAGATCCTCGACTCCCGGGGCAACCCGACCGTCGAGGTCGAGGTCGGCCTGGACGACGGCACGGTGGGCCGCGCGGCGGTGCCGTCCGGTGCCTCCACCGGCGCGTTCGAGGCGCTCGAGCTCCGCGACGGTGACAAGGGCCGCTACCTCGGCAAGGGTGTCGAGAAGGCCGTCGCCAACATCGAAGACAAGATCGCCGACGAGCTGATCGGCTACGAGGCGAGCGAGCAGCGCCTGATCGACCAGAAGATGCTCGACCTGGACGGCACCGACACCAAGTCGGAGCTGGGTGCCAACGCGATCCTCGGCGTGTCGCTCGCCGTCGCGAAGGCCGCCGCGCTCTCCGCCGAGCTGCCGCTGTTCCGCTACGTCGGTGGCCCGAACGCCGCCGTGCTGCCGGTCCCGATGATGAACATCGTCAACGGTGGCGCCCACGCCGACTCCAACGTCGACGTGCAGGAGTTCATGATCGCTCCGATCGGCGCGCCGACGTTCCGGGAGGCGCTGCGGACCGGTGCCGAGGTCTACCACGCGCTGAAGAGCGTGCTGAAGAAGAAGGGCCTCTCGACGGGTCTGGGCGACGAGGGCGGCTTCGCGCCGAACCTGCCGGCCAACGCCGCCGCGCTGGACCTGATCGCCGAGGCCGTCCAGGCCGCCGGCTTCAACCTGGGTACGGACATCGTGCTGGCGATGGACGTCGCGGCGACCGAGTTCTTCAAGGACGGGTCGTACGTCTTCGAGGGCTCCCCGAAGTCGACCGACGAGATGATCGCCTACTACGCGAAGCTCGCCGACGAGTACCCGATCGTCTCCATCGAGGACCCGCTGGCCGAGGACGACTGGGCCGGCTGGAGCGCGATGACCTCGCAGCTCGGCAACAAGATCCAGATCGTCGGCGACGACCTGTTCGTCACCAACCCGCAGCGCATCGCCCGGGGCATCGCCGAGGGCGCCGGCAACGCGGTGCTCGTCAAGGTGAACCAGATCGGCTCGCTCACCGAGACGCTGGACGCCGTGGACCTGGCCCACCGGGCCGGTTTCAAGACGATGATGTCGCACCGTTCCGGCGAGACCGAGGACACCACCATCGCCGACCTGGCGGTGGCGGTCGGCTCCGGTCAGATCAAGACGGGCGCGCCGGCCCGTTCGGACCGGGTCGCGAAGTACAACCAGCTGCTGCGCATCGAGGAGCAGCTGGAGGGCGCCGCCCGGTACGCCGGTGCGGGCGCGTTCCCGCGTTACCGCGTCGGCTGACGAACCGGCGACAGATCATGAGGTTGTGACGCCCGCGCCGGCCGACGTAGGTTCGAGCGGGCGTCACAACGACCGGACGGCCAGGCGGGGGAGGGCAGAAATGACGCAGCGTCGCCTGCCGAGCGGGCAGGGCCCGTCCCGCCGCCCGGGCGCCGGTGGACGTCCGACAGGTTCCCGGAGCCGCAACACCGGGCCGATCCGGGTGCCGTCCTCCCGCCGCGGGTCCGGTTCCGAGGGCGGCGAAGCCGTGAAGCGCACCGACGCACCGCGCCCGCGCGCGCTGACCGGCCGGGCCACCATCCTGATCGCGGTGTTCGTGGCCCTGGCGCTGGCCTACACCTATCCGCTGCGCGTCTACCTCGAGCAGGAAACGCAGATCGCGCAGATGGAGCAGGGTGTCACGGAGCAGCGTGCGGAGATCGCGGCGACCGCCAAAGAGGTGGAGAAGTGGCAGGACGACGAGTACCTGCGCATCCAGGCGCGGGAGAAGTACTTCTACGTCCGTCCCGGTGAGACACCGCTTCTGGTCTATCCCGACCCGGAAGGCGCCGCTCGCGACGCCAACAAGAAAGCGCCGGCGGCCGCACCCGACCGTTGGTACGACACGCTGTGGAGCAGCGTCCAAGCCGCGAATGCGGAGCCCCCGAACTGATGGCTGAAGCACCAACTCCTGAAGACCTCGAAACCGTCGCGGCGCAGCTGGGCCGTCCGCCCCGCGGCACCCGGGCGGTCGCGCACCGCTGCCCGTGCGGCAACCCGGACGTGGTGGAGACCGCCCCGCGCCTGGATGACGGCACGCCGTTCCCGACGCTGTTCTACCTGACCTGCCCGCACGCCACCGCCGCGTGCAGCCGGCTGGAGTCGGCCGGCGTGATGCGGGACATGCAGGAGCGTCTCAGCACCGACCCGGAGCTGGCGCAGCACTACCGGGCCGCGCACGAGGACTACCTGGAGCGGCGGACCGCGATCGAGGACGTCCCGGAGATCGCCAAGGTGTCCGCGGGCGGGATGCCGGACCGGGTGAAGTGCCTGCACGTGCACCTGGGTCACGCGCTCGCGGCCGGGCCGGGGGTGAACCCGTTCGGCGACGAGGTGCGTGACGCGGTCGGGCCGTACTGGTCGGGTGGGTCGTGCACGGCGGCCAGAATCACGGCCGGCAGCACCACGGCCGGCAGCACCACGGCCGGCAAGACCACCGAGAAATGATCGTCCGGCGCGCGCGGACCGGCGACATCAAGGCGATCCGGTCCCTGGTGGACACGTACACCGCCGACCGGCGGCTGCTCAGCAAGGCGACGGTCACGCTGTACGAGCAGGTGC
This sequence comes from Actinoplanes sp. DH11, assembly GCF_020873875.1. Lineage (GTDB taxonomy): Bacteria > Actinomycetota > Actinomycetes > Mycobacteriales > Micromonosporaceae > Actinoplanes. Next base: position 177,400 of record NZ_JAHWGU010000012.1, on the reverse strand, counting down.
AGGAGTTCTGGGTGGCCGCCGACGACGACGGCACGGTCGCCGGCTGCGGCGCCCTGCACGTCATGTGGGAGGACCTCGCCGAGATCCGCACGGTCGCCGTCGACCCGGCGCGGCGCGGGCAGCGGATCGGCCACCGGATCGTCGCCGCGCTCCTCGACGAGGCGCGCGCCCTGGGTGTGGCCCGGGTTTTCTGCCTGACCTTCGAGACCCGCTTCTTCGGCTCGTTCGGGTTCACCGAGATCGACGGGGCGCCGGTACCGCACACGGTCTACGAGCAGCTGCTCCGCTCGTACGACGAGGGTGTTGCCGAATTTCTGGACCTGGAGCGGGTCAAGCCCAACACGCTTGGCAACACCCGGATGCTGCTGCACCTGTGAGGGTCTGATGAGAGTCGCCGCCATCGACTGCGGTACGAACGCGATCCGTCTGCTGATCGCCGACGTCGACGGGGACAAGCTGGTCGACGTCGCCCGCCGGATGGAGATCGTGCGGCTGGGGGAGGGCGTGGACCGGACCGGCCTGCTCGCGCCGGCCGCGATCGAACGGACCCGGCTGGCGCTGCTGGGGTACGCCGCGGAGATCGCCGAGCTGGGCGTGGGCCGGGTGCGGATGTGCGCCACCTCGGCGACCCGGGATGCCGGTAACGCGCAGGAGTTCCGCGACATGGTCCGCGGTGTGCTCGGCATCGATCCGGAGGTGATCACCGGCGAGGAGGAGGCGACGCTGTCGTTCCTCGGCGCGGTGCAAGGCCTGGAGGCGGAGGGCCCCTACCTCGTCTTCGACCTGGGCGGTGGCTCCACCGAGTTCGTCACCGGCACGACCGGCGTCGAGCACGCCATCTCGATGGACATCGGCTGTGTCCGGATGACCGAGCGTCACCTGCACGGTGATCCCCCGACGGCGGCGGAGCTGGCCGCGGCGGAGGCCGACATCACGGCTGCCGTCGACACGGCCCTGGCGGCCGTCTCCGGCAGCGCGGCCAGGACTCTGGTCGGTCTGGCCGGCACGGTCACGACCGTCGCGGCCCTGGCTCTCGACCTGCCCGGGTACGACTCGGAGCGCATCCACCACAGCCGGGCCACTGCCGCGGACGTCACCCGGGTGACCCGTGAGCTGCTGTCGATGACCGTCGCCGAGCGCCGGTCGTTGCCGGTGATGCATCCGGGCCGGGCCGACGTGATCGGGGCCGGCGCGCTGATCGAGCAGATCATCGTGGAGCGGTCCGGCCACGACGTCGTCATCGCGTCCGAACACGACATCCTCGACGGGATCGCCTTCGGCCTGGCTGAGGGCTGACCGAGGGCTGACCGAGGGCTGACCGACCGCACATCGGAGCGTCCGCCCCGGTAGTCCTTTGTTGACGGTACTCCGGAATGCACAGTAGTGTGCCTCGCGTGGATCCGACCCAGTTGCTCAAGGGCGTGCTCGACCTGGCGGTCCTGGCCGTCCTGCGGGACGAGGACGGTTACGGCTACGACATCCTCCGCCGGCTCCGGGCCGCCGGCATCGAGGACGTCGGTGACGCCTCCGTCTACGGCACCCTGCGCCGCCTCTTCAACAGCGGCTTGCTGACCAGCTACGTGGTGCCCAGCGACGAGGGTCCGCACCGGAAGTACTACGCGATAAATGCGGCCGGCCGCGCCGAGCTGCAACGGTCCGGCAAGATCTGGCACAGCTTCGCATCGGTCATGGACGATCTGCTTCGCGAGCGGGGGACGGCGTGAACGTCACGGCACAGGACGAGATCTTCAACTACGTCGAGGGGGTGCGGCAGGCGCTCGGGGGTCTGCCCGCCGCCACGCGTGAGGAGTTGCTCGAGGATCTTCCCGAGCACCTCGCCGAGGTCCTCGCGGAGGGCGGCGGCACCCTGGTCGGCCGGCTCGGCTCGCCGTCCACCTACGCCGCCGAGCTGATCGCCAGCGCCGGCCTGGCGGACGCTGCCGCCGACGAGCGTCCGGCACGCGGTGCGCGCCTCGGTCAGCTCCGTGCTCAGGCCCGCGACGCGATGCGGCGGGCGGATGTGCGCTTCGGGCCCCTGCTGGGGTACGCGAAAGCGAGCGAATTCCTCGTGCTGCTGCGCCCCGCGTGGTGGGTGCTCCGCGGTTACCTGGTGGCGATGGCCTTCGCCTACGTCGTCGACGACAACGGCGGGCCGATCGGGCTGCTGCCCCGGATCGGCAACAACGAGCTGGTGGCCCTGCTGCTGCTCGCCGCCGCGGTGCTGGGCTCCATCTGGCTGGGCCGCCGAGGCGAACCGGCCCAGCGGATGCCGCGTCTGCTGCTCCGCGGCGGGGGTGTCGCCCTGGCGATCTTCGCGTTCGCCGGTTTCCTGGAGACCGACGGCCAGGCCCGCGACGGCGCCTACCTGGAGATGAGCTACGTCAGCGAGTACAGCGACGTGCGGGACGTCTTCGTCTACGACAGCCGGGGCAACCTGGTGCAGGGTGCGCAGCTCTACGACCAGTACGGCAACCCGATGCGGTTCGGTGACCCCGGCTGCTACGAGGAGGGCACCGGGAACTGGGTCGCCAGCCGGCAGCTCGGCTACCCGTACTGCCCGGAGCAGGCACCGTTCCGCTCGTCCGCCGGCAACAGCGACCCCCGCCGGGCAGAGCCCTCCGAGGGGCCTGCCGAGCCGGCCGCGCCGTCGCCGTCGGGGCTTCCGTGACGTCACCGTCCGCGATCATTACGCCGAGTTCCGCTCCCGCATCGCCCAGCGATATCGCGCAACCCGCACCGAGTGGCGAATAACGCCTGGTGAGGGGTCGCGCGGAAGTCGCGCCGATCGCTATCCTCCCGTGCTGCGGCTGATTACCGGTCGTGCCCCTCGAGAGGAAACCCGATGACTGACCCGGTTCTGCCTGCCCAGCCCGGCGGCGCCTACCCGCCGCCGGGAGGCGGCCACCCCCAGCAGGGCGCCCCTGGCTACCCTCCGGCCGGCGCGCCGGGTCACGGGCAGCAGCCCGGGTACGGCCAGCAGCCCGGCTACGACCAGCAGCCCGGCTACGACCAGCCCGCTTTCGATCAGCCGGGTCATGGTCAGCCCGCTTTCGGCCAGTCCGGTTACGGTCAGTCGGGTAGTGGTCAGCCCGGGAATGGTCAGCCTGGGTACGGTCAGGGCTCTTACGGCCAGCCGGGGTACGGCCGGTCCGGCTACGACCAGGCTGGGCACGGTCAGCCCGGCTATCCGCCGCAGGGCGCCCAGGGTGGTTACCCGCAGCAAGGTGGCTACCCGCAGCAGGGCGGTCACGGCCAGCAGGGCGGTTACCCGGCGCAGCCCGGTCAGCCGCAGGACGGCGGTTACCCGCAGCAGCCCGGCTTCGGCCAGCAGCCGGCGGCTTTCCCGCAGCAGGGCGGGCCGGGTAACGCGCAGCAGCAGAGCGTCCCGCAGCAGGGCGGATACCAGCAGCAGGGCGGATATCCGCAAGAGGGCGGCTTCCAACAGCCCGCTTACGGCCAGCAGCCGGGTTACGGCCAGCAGCCCGAGATCCCGCAGCAGCCCGGTTACGGTCAGCAGCCCGGGTTCCCGCAGCAGCCCGGGTTCCCGCCGGCCGGTGAGACGCCCGCCTTCCCGTCTCCGCAGGAGCCGGTGAAGGAGGAGAAAAAGAAGAAGAGCAAGCTCTTCGCGGTCCTCGGCGCCATCGCCATTTTCGTGATCATCGCGGTGATCAAGGGCGGTCTCGGCGCGCTGCTCGCCAAGGACCCGACCGCCGAGGCCAAGGTCGGCGACTGCATCTCGGTGGACGAGAACCTGGGCGCGCAGGCCGCCGACATCAAGGCCAAGATCGTGGAGTGCTCCGCCTCAGACGCGAAGTTCACCGTGCTCGGCCGGGTCGACAAGGTCACCGACGTGAACAGCTCGGCCTGCGACAAGACCTTCGAGGAGAAGCTGGCCGAGGGCGGCGAAGGCGCGGTGATCGCCAGCGAGGAGGGCGACGGCTACCTGCTCTGCCTGAAGGCGAACTGACGCGAGCCGCGTGCCGGACCCGGGTGCACTCCGGTCAGCCACGGATGTTGTGCTGATCGGGTGCTCCCGTCCGGCGCCTCCGCGCGTACCCCCGAAGCAGTTGCCGCCCAAGCGGCCTCGGCGGCCTCACTCCGCGTGCTCGACGCCGGCATCGCGGACTGTTTCGCCTGCCCGCGCCTGGTCGCCTGGCGTACCGACATCGCCGTCACCAAGCGTGCCGCCTTCCGGGACCAGACCTACTGGGGCCGGCCCGTGCCCGGCATGGGCCCCGCCGACGCGGAGATCGCGATCCTGGGTCTGGCGCCGGCCGCGCACGGCGGCAACCGCACCGGGCGGATCTTCACCGGTGACCGTTCCGGTGATGTGCTCTTCGCCGCGCTGCATCGGGCGGGCCTGGCGAACCAGCCGACGAGTGTCGCCGCCGACGACGGCCTTGAGCTGCGGCACACCCGCATCTTCGCGGCGGTGCGCTGCGCGCCGCCGGACAACAAACCGCTCCCCGAGGAGCGTGACACGTGCGCGCCCTGGCTACGGCGCGAGCTGGAACTGATCAGACCCACCCTGCGGGTGGTGGTGGCGCTGGGCGCGTTCGCCTGGGCCGCGTGGTGGCCGGCCCTGACCGGGGTGTACGGGATCCGCCCGCCCGTACCGCGCCCCAAGTTCGGGCACGGCGCCGAGGTGGTCCTCCCGGGGGCACCGGATCTGCTCGGCTGTTTCCACGTGAGTCAGCAGAACACGTTCACCGGCAGGTTGACCCCCGCGATGCTGGACGAGGTGTTCGCCCGTGCGAAGGCTCGTGCGGGCCTGGCATGATTCGTGCGTCGACGACACTCCCCGAGTCACGGATCTGAGCCCCGCATGGACCTCGCCGCACTGCGCCGATGGTGGCCCCTGGCCGCCGTCGTCGTTCTGCTCTTCGTGATCTCGCTGGCTGCCACCCGTTCCGCGCCGCAGCTGGACCGCATCACTCCGGACGCCACCCCGACCACCACCCCGCCTCCGCTGCTGCCGCCGCGGACCGAGCCCGCGCCGACGCCGAGCGCGGTGGAGGAGACGGTTCCGGAGGCGGCCCGCAGCCTGCCCACCTGGGCCGGTGACGCCGCGCTGCTGGTGCTCGCCCTCGTGGTGGTCTGCATGGTGGTGCTGCTCTCCTGGGCCCTGGTGCACGACTACCTGAAACGGCGCGGCCGGCGCACCGGCCGGCTCGGCCCGCGACGCCGGCCACGCACGGCGGAGGACCTGGTGGCGGTCCTCGACGCGGGCCTGGAGGAACTGTCCGACACGGACCGCGATCCGCGCCGCGCGGTGATCGCCTGCTGGGTGCGTCTGGAGGACGCCGCGGCCGCCGCCGGCACGCCGCGGCATCCGGGTGACAGCCCGACGGACCTGGTCGGCCGGTTGCTCGCCGAGCAGCGGGTCGACGCCGGGGTGCTGGCCGCGCTGCTCGAGGTCTACCGCGAGGCGAGGTACGCGACGCACACCGTGGACGATCAGATGCGGCAGCAGGCCCGGTCCGCTCTGGAGCGTCTCCGCGCCGACCTGGGTGGTGTGACGGTATGAGCGACGGCAGCCTGGACGATCTCTTCGGGGCGGTCGCCGCACCCGCCGAGCCCGTCGAGGAGACCGCGCCGGTCCGCAAGCGCCGTTCCCCGCTGCCACGGCTGATCGGCGAGGTGGCGCTCATCGCCTTCACCACCGTGGTGATCGTGGCCGGGCTGCGTGCCGGTGGCGTCAAGGTCCCGCTCCTGCTCCTGGTGACCGCGCTGGTCGGCCTGCGCGTGGTGCTCTGGGCGGCCGGTGCCGTCGCGCCGCCGCCCAGGCCGCGGATGCGCTCCGGGTTGGGCCGGGACGCACCGGCCACCGCCGACGCGTTGCGCTCCGCGGTCAAACGCTGGGAGCGAAACCTGGACCAGGCCCACTCCGATCCGGATCTGTATGCGCGTAACGTTCTGCCGGTGCTCGCGGAGCTCACCGACGAACGGCTGCGGTTGCGGCACGGGATCACCCGGGCCACCGATCCGCGCCGGGCCCGGGAGTTGCTCGGCGAGCCGCTGTGGACGGCGCTTGCCGCGCCGGGTCGTCACGGCCTGCGGGCACGTGACGTCGAGACTCTGCTAGACGCGTTGGAACGACTGTGAGAAAGGTGCGCCGGTGACGCAGGCTCTTCCCCCGTACGAGGTCGGGCGGCTGGCCGGGACGGTCCTCGACTCGGTCGGCACCGTGGTGGTCGGCAAGCGCGACTCGCTCGAGTTGGTGCTGGCCGGCATCCTCGCGGGCGGCCACGTGCTGCTGGAGGACCTGCCCGGTCTCGGCAAGACGCTGACCGCCAGGTGTTTCGCGCAGTCGCTCGGGCTGGATTTCCGCCGCCTGCAGTTCACCCCGGACCTGCTGCCCGCCGACGTCACCGGCTCCTTCCTCTACGACCAGCGCAAGGGCGACTTCGCCTTCCGGGCCGGTCCGGTCTTCACCAACATGCTGCTGGCCGACGAGATCAACCGGACGCCGCCGAAGACCCAGTCCGCCCTGCTCGAGGCGATGCAGGAGAAGCAGGTCTCGGTCGAGGGCGTCACCTACCGGCTGGACCCGCCGTTCCACGTGCTCGCGACGGCGAACCCGATCGAGTACGAGGGCACCTACCCGCTCCCCGAGGCCCAGCTGGACCGGTTCCTGCTCCGGGTCTCGTTCGGCTACCCGACCGCCGAGGAGGAGTGGGACGTGCTGCAACGCCGGATGTCGCGGCGGCAGGAGGAGGCCGCCCTCGCTCCGGTGGTGGACGCGGCGACGCTGCAGGCCATGCAGGCCGCGCTGGAGTCGGTCGCGGTCGAGGACTCGATCGGCCGCTACATCGTCTCGCTCACCTCGGCCACCCGCGAGCACGGCGCCGTGCTGGTCGGCTCGTCGCCACGCGGCTCGCTGGCGTTGCTGCTGCTTGCCCGGGCCCGGGCCGCGATGGCCGGCCGGGACTACGTGGTGCCGGAGGACGTGAAGGACGTGGCGGTGCCCGCGCTGGCGCACCGGATCACGCTGCGCCCGGAGATGTGGCTGCGCCAGGTGAACCCGTCGTTCGTGGTGCAGGAGGTCCTCTCGGCCGTGCCGGCGCCGGCCAGTGGGGCGCTGCCGACCTACGCCCGGCATGACTGAAGCTTCGCTCTCCCGCCCGGCCGAGTCTGCCGGTGCCGGCGTCGCGGCCGAGCCGCCGGCAGGTCCGGTCTGGCTGCCGACCCGGGCGCTCGGCCGGACGGTGTTGCTGACCGGCCTGTTGCTGCTGCTCGGGGTGGCGCTCGGCCGGGTCGATCTGGTGCTGCTGGCGTCGCCGTTCGCGATCGGCGCGGCGATCAACCTGCACCGGCGGCCGCGGGCGGTGCCCGAGGTGACGATCACCGCGGACGAGCAGCACCTGGTCGAGGGGGGTCAGGTCGACGCCGGGCTGACCGTGGCGAACCCGGACGCGCTCGGTTACGACCTGGTCGTGGTCCGTACGCGTACGTCGCCGTGGCTCCGCCTGCGGCACGCCGACCGGCCGTTCGCGATCACTGTGCCGTCCGACGGGTGGGCCGCGATCGACCTGCCCGGTGAGGCGTTGCGCTGGGGCCGGCAGGACGTCGGACCGGCCGCCGCCCGCGCCGCCGCCTGTGGTGGCCTGCTGGCCTGCCGCCCGATCGTCACGCCCGCCCGGGGCGTCCGGGTCTACCCGGTGACCGAGCCGTTCAACGCCACCGAGGCGATGCCGGCCGCGGCCGGCCTGGTCGGGGCACACCGGTCCCGGCGGCCCGGCGAGGGCGGTGAACTGGCCGGTGTGCGGCAGTTCGCGCCCGGTGACCGGTTGCGCCGCATCGACTGGCGGGTGTCGCTGCGGACCCGTGACCTGCATGTGGCGTACACGCTGTCGGACCGCGACGCCGAAGTGCTCCTGCTGCTGGATGTGCTCGGTGAGGTCGGCCTGCCCGGCGGGGTGCGGGGCAGTTCCTCGGTGCTCGACACCACGGTCCGGGCGGCGGCCGCCATCTCCGAGCACTACCTGCACCGGGGCGACCGGGTGTCGCTGCTGGAGTACGGCGCGACCGCCCGCCGGTTGCGTCCCGCCTCCGGCCGCCGGCAGTACCTGACCGTGCTGGAGTGGCTGCTCGACGTCCGGCCCGCACCGGCCGACACCGACCAGTACGACAACGTCCTCGCCGCGCACCACGTCTCCTCGTCCGCGCTGGTGGTGGTGCTCACCCCGCTCGTCGACCCGCGCGCCGCCGACATGCTCGCCCAGCTCACCCAGTCCGGCCGTTACACCGTCGCCGTCGACACCCTGCCCAAGGACGCCGCCCCGCCGGTCCGCAACCAGTGGACCCCGGCGGCGACCCGGCTGTGGCGGATGGAACGGGAGAACGTGCTCGGCCGGCTCCGCGAGCACGGCGTGCCGGTGGTGACGTGGGCCGGTGCGGGCAGCCTCGATCTGGTCCTGCGGGACGTGGCCCGGATGGCTTCCGCACCGAGGGGGCGCTGAGCATGCTGACCGCGATCACGAAGCGTGCCGGGCGGCTCCGGACGACGTTGAAGCGCGCGACGGCCGTACCCCTGATGATCCGTGGCTCGGTCTGGCTGACCGGTTTGCTCGCCATGGGCGTCGCGTGGCCGGAGGAGTTGCTGGCCAGCCGGTGGCTGGGCCTGCTGGCGCTCTTCGCGCTCTGGCCGGCGCTCGCCCCGGCGGGTCGCGGTGGCAGTGCCGTCGCCCTGGTCGCGGTGGCCGGCTGGCTGCTGGACACGGCCGGGTTCGACGCCCGGGTCGCGCTGTGGCGGGTGCTCACGCTCGCCGCCCTGCTCTATCTGGGGCACACGCTCACCGCGCTCGCCGCAGTACTCCCCATCGATGCGATAGTCAACCTGGACGTGCCCGGAATCTGGCTGGGACGGGCCGCCGTGGTCATTCTGATCTCGTCGGTGCTCATCGTCCTGGCGCTCGGTCTCACCGCCGACCTGGGCGGGAGTGCTTTCCAGGTGGCCACCCTGGTGGGGCTGTCCGGAGCGGCTGCTGTGACGATGCTCCTAGCACGTATGGGCCGTCGCGAGTGAATTCTGTGTCTTTCGACACTTGACTTTGGTGGTTGCGATGGTCACAGAACGACGCATGAACCCCCTCGCGCGCGCGACAATAGGACCGTGAATCCGCCGCGCATAGTCGTCGTTGGAGCAGGTCACGTCGGGCTTTACGCCGCCCTCCGCCTGTCCAAGAAGCTGAACCGGAACCGGGCCGAGATCGTCGTCATCGACCCTGTTCCGCACATGACTTACCAGCCGTTCCTGCCTGAGGCAGCGGCCGGTAACATCTCGCCGCGACACGCTGTGGTGCCGCTGCGCCGGGAGCTGAAGAAGTGCCGCATCGTCTCCGGTGAGGTCACGAAGCTCGAGCACGCCCGCAAGACCGTCACGATCCAGCCGATCGACGGTCCCGCCTACGAGATGGAGTACGACCACATCATCGTGGCGCCCGGCTCGGTCTCGCGCACCCTGCCGATCCCCGGCCTCAGTGATGTCGGCATCGGCCTGAAGACCATCGGTGAGGCCATCTACCTGCGCAACCACATCCTCGACCGGCTCGACGTCGCCGCGGTGACGCCGGACGAAGAGGTGCGCAAGGCGTCGCTGAACTTCGTCTTCGTCGGCGGCGGTTTCGCCGGCATCGAGGCGTTGGCCGAGATGCAGGACGTCGTCGCGGACGCCCTGAAGTACTACCCGGAGCTGGACCCGAAGGAGGTCCACTTCATCCTGGTGGAGGCCTCCAACCGGATTCTCCCCGAGGTCGGTCCCGAGATGGGTGCCTACACGGCGCGCCAGCTCGCCAAGCGCGGGATCGACCTGCGCCTGGAGACGTTCCTCAAGTCCTGCGTCGACGGCCAGATCGTGCTCTCCGACGGTGACACGTTCCGCGCCGAGACGCTGGTCTGGACCGCCGGCGTCAAGCCGTCGCCGATGCTCGAGCAGACCGACCTGCCGCTCGGCCCGCGCGGGCACGTCAACTGCCTGCCGACCCTTCAGGTCGCCAGCATCGAGACCGGCGAGGTGCTCGAGGGCGCCTGGGCCGCGGGCGACTGTGCCCAGGTCCCCGACCTGACCAACCCGGGTGGCTGGTGCTCGCCGAGCGCTCAGCACGCGGTCCGGCAGGCCACCGTGCTCGCCGACAACATCCGCCAGGTCATCCTCGGCGGAGCGCCCAAGGAGTACCGCCACAAGCACGTCGGCGGCGTCGCGGGCCTCGGCATCAACAAGGGCGTCGCGCACGTGTACGGCGTCAAGGTCAAGGGCTACCCGGCGTGGCTGATGCACCGCTTCTACCACGTCAGCCGGATCCCGTCGTTCAACCGCAAGGTGCGGGTGCTCGCCGACTGGGTCCTGGCGTTCGCCCTCAAGCGGGAGACGGTGGCCCTCGGCCAGCTGCACCACCCGCGTGAGGAGTTCCTCGAGGTGACCCCGCCGGTGCGGCCGGCCACCGACGAGTCCACCGGCAAGGCCGGCGACAAGGTCTCCGCCGGCTCGCGCTGATCCCAGCCGGGCCGTTGCCACCATCCGGGCGGCACCAGATACGGTGTTCGCAGGTCCGCCCGGGTGGTGGAATGGCAGACACGGCCGCCTTAAAAGCGGCTGCCTGACAAGGCGTGCGGGTTCGAGACCCGCCCCGGGCACGACGAAAAAGGGCGCTCCGTTGCCGGAGCGCCCTTCGCCTTTCCCGTTCGTTACCGCGTGGTGGCCGGTGCCGGTTCCCCGGCGGAACGCTGCCGGGGGATCGTGACGGTCGCGGCCTGGCACGGGTCCGCCGCGTCCACCGGCTCGCCGGTGGCCGGCCCGTCCACCGGCTCGGCCGGCCGGCGGCGGCGCTCGACGTAGTGGTTCAGCAGGACCGGAACGCCGATGATCACCAGCATCCACGCCGTGATGATCAGCCGGTCGGACTGCGTCGGGTTGGGGTGCCCGGCCTGGTTGAGGAAGCCGCCGAGCGCCACCGCGAAGACCGCGAAGGCCGCCGAGGAACGCGCCCACAGCAGGCCCCAGGCGCCGATCAGCCAGCTCGCCAGCACCAGCGGCGCACGGAGCTGCTCGACCAGCCACCACACCCAGTAGTAGCGGTTGCGTTCCAGCCACTGCGCGACCGGGTCCGGTACGTCCGGGTTCGCGTAGTGGTTGGTGAGCAGGTCCTGCATGCTCTCGGTGCCACCCGGCCAGCCCATCAGCTTGGCGCCGAAGAAGTTGACGGCGGCCGCCGCGACGGAGAGCCCGAGGATCAGCAGGAGCGGGCGCAGCGGGCGGCCGGCCCGGCGGGCGAACAGCAACGCCAGCGTCGCGGTCGCGGCCATCGCCGCGCCGAGGAGCATGAACTGGGAGCCCTTGACGACGAAACCGAGCGCGTACGCCGCCACGATCAGTGCCACGCCGGCCCGCACCCGATCGGTGATCACGTAGATCGTGCCCAGCAGGATCGCGGTGGTGAGCAGGATGACCGGCGCCTCGCCGCGCGGGTCGATCGACCACGACGTGATCGGCAGCAGGTAGAAGAGCACCTGACCGGCCAGCGCGATCGGGGTGGCCACCCGGAGCGCGCGCAGCATCAGGAAGACCAGGAAACCGGCGAGGGCGACCAGCAGGAACGCGGTCAGGCCCAGGGCGAACCGGTCCGGCAGCAGCGCTACGGCGGGTGCGTAGAACCACGCCACGCCGGGACGGGACAGGAAGATCGCCTCGTACCGCGGTGACTCGATGAGACCGGACTTGGCAAGCGCCGGGCCGTAGACGGTGCCGGGTGCCAGGTCGTTCTGCGAACGGAGGCGCTCGACACACTTCTCGGCGTACTCGGTGGCGCTCGTCGCGTCGTAGGGACCCGTGGCGCTCACCTCGAAGAGGTGCGGCCGGCCCCAGTTCGCGCAGTAGATCTTGATGGTGCGGTCGCGGGCCTCGGCCGGAGTGTCACCGAGCAGGTCGTATGTCTGGTTCAGGTACTGCGTCATGTCCGGGCTGACGTTGCCCGGACCCTTCGGTATCTGCAGGACTCCGAAGACCATGGCGACGAGCAGTGCCAGAGCCCATGGCTTGCGAATGTTGCGCCGAATAAACCCCAGCACTGCGTTGTTCCTCCGTTGTGCCGATCCAAGACGTGGCACAGGTTATAGAAGCCGCCGCGGCGACGTATCGTCAGTCCCCGTTGGTTTCCAGTTCATGACCTCGGGTTCTCAGAACGCTCACAGGATCGGTGGAGAGCGGGACGGGTCTTGACCCCGTACCCTTGAACGACAGGCAAAGGATGCCGCAACCTCTGAGGGAGGCTGGAAACAGTGAAGACATCGAACCCGGTGCTCTCGCGCCTCGGCCAGGCGGCCGAGCGGGAGCGGGCGGCCGGGTACGGGCCAAATGGGCCGGCCGGTCAGCAGCCGGGTTACGGTCAGCCGGTCTACGGCGACGCGTACCCGACGGCGACAGGCTACCCCGCCTCTCCGCCGGCTGTCCGACCGATGACCCTTGACGACGTCGTCGTCAAGACCGTCACACTGCTCGGCATCACCGGCATCTCCGCGGTGGCCGCATGGAACCTCATCCCCGCCGAACTGACCAGCGCCGCCTGGATCGGCGCGGCCGTGGTCGGCCTCGTGCTCGGCCTGGTGATCTCCTTCATGCGGATCGCCAACCCGGCTCTCGTCATCGCCTACGCGGTGATCGAGGGCGTGTTCGTCGGCATGGTGAGCAAGTTCTTCCAGAACATCCTGGGCTACCAGGGCATCGTCCTGCAGGCGGTGGTCGCCACCTTCGGCGTCTTCTTCCTGATGGCCGTGCTCTACCGGGCCAGGGTCATCCGGGCCACGCCGAAGTTCACCCGAGCCATCATCTCGATCATGGCGGGCCTGTTCGCCGTCATGCTGATCAACTTCGTGCTGGCGCTCTTCGGCGTCAACACCGGTCTGCGTGACAACGGTGCGATCGGCATCATCTTCAGCCTCGTCTGCATCGTGGTGGCGTCGCTGAGCTTCATCCTGAACTTCAACGAGATCGAGGAGGGCGTGCGGATGGGTCTGCCGCAGCGCTACTCCTGGACCGCCGCGTTCGGGATCCTGGTCGGCCTCATCTGGCTCTACATCGAGATCCTCCGTCTGCTCAGTTTCTTGCAGGGCGGCGACGACTGACGGTTCGTCCCGTCGCCACCACAACGCCCGGCCCGCTCACCGCGGACCGGGCGTTGTCCCGTTCTCCGGTACCCTCGCTGGCGATGTCTGACTTCACCGCGTCAATCGAGCGCCTGCTCACCCAGGTGCACCACTGGGAGGAGCGCCGCTGGTCCCAGCCGGCCGGCGCCGGCCGGACGCGTGCGCAGGTCGTGCACGCGCTGGCGCAGCACCTGGCCGACCTGGGCGCCGAGGCGGAAGGGGCCCAGCGGCACCCGGTCCCGTTCGTGCACGCCATGGTCCTGCCCGACCAGATCCGGGTGACGGCCGCCGACCTCGTGGCGACCGGCCCGTCCCCGGAACTGTTGTCCCGGGCCACCGACGCGGTGACCGAAGCCCGGCGCCTCCTCTAGCCGCTTCTGTCCAGCGGCGCGCTTCCCGCAAGCCCCGCCGCCCGCGCCACCGTCGTGCCGTCCACCGCTCGGATCTCCATCGGCCCAGTCCGGCACCCTATGCAGAACTAGGAATAGCCCCTAGGGTCGTCGGCGTGACGTCGTTGCGCATGACCACGCCGCGCCTGCTCGCGTTGCGGGCGCTGCTGGACGAGCCGGGCCGCGAGCGGTACGGCCTGGAGCTCGCCCTGGACGCCGGCCTGGAACCGGGCACCGTCTACCCGATCCTCGTCGCGTTCGAGGCGGCCGGCTGGCTGGTCAGCCGCGAGGAAGTGGTCGACGTGCACGCCGAGGGCCGGCCCCGGCGCCGCTACTACCGCCTCACCGCCGACGGGATCGCGTCCGGCCGCGAGGCGGTGGCCGCCGCCGGGAAACGCCGCGGCACCCGAGCGGCGTCCCGGAAACTGGCGTGGTGACCGGCCCGGGTCGCGCCGCCCTCGCGGTGCTCGCGGCTCTGCTGCCGGCCGGGTTCCGGCAGCGGCAGCGGGCCGAGTGGGCGGCCGATCTCGCCGACCTGGCGGCACACGGGACGGTGACCCGGTGGCGCTACCTGCTGGCGGTCGCCTGGACGCTGCCCGCCCTGCGCGCGGCGGCCCGCGCGACGACCGCGGCCGGTGGTCCCTCGCTGTTCACGCCACGGGGTTTCCGCGCCGTCCTGGGCCGTCCCGGCGACCGCGGGATCGTCGTGCTGGCGGTGCTGGTGTCGATGCTGGCCGGGCTCTACGGCGCGGCCCACGCGACCCGGCTGGGCTGGGAGTTCATCCGGCCGCTGCCCACCGCGCAGCAGTCCGCCGAGCTGCGGCAGGTGATGTTCCCGGGCGTACCGGTCGGCACCGAACCCACCGAGGACAGCAACGGCTTCCCCGCGCTCGGACATGCCGTCGCCGAGGGCGCCGACATCAGTGGTCTGGTGCCCGGTGTGCGGGACCGGCTGGTGGCGGCCGGCTGGCGGATCCGGGAGAACCCGGCGGCCGGGAAGTACGTCACCGAGACGCTGGAGTTCGAGGACGACCTCTATGCGGTACGGGACGGGCTGCTGCTCTACTACGACGGCGAGACGTGGTTCACGGTGGAGCGGGCGGCCCCGTACTGGATGGGCTGGGTGGCCTCGGCCGGCGCGCTGCTGGGCGCTCTGCTCGGCTGGCTGATGACCGGCTGGGCCGGCCGCCGCGCCGCCGCGGGCTCGGTCGCCGCGCAACTGGCCGGAGCGTTCGCCTGGCCGACCGTGGTGGTCGTGCTGGCCCTGCTCTACGGCCCGTTCCTGCTGTTCTTCGACAGCGGCCTGACGTACGCGGAAGAGGTCTGGTCCCACCTGCTCCACATCGCGACGGGTGTGGCCAACTGGGTCGGCGTGGTGGCCGCGACAGCCCTGGCGATCGTGGCCGTCCTGGGCCGCAGCCCCACCTCCCAGCCGGTCGAGCCGTAACCGGCCCGCCCGCGCCCGGCCCGCCCGCGACCTGAAAGGCGCAGCGGGCCGGGCGTGGAACGTCAGCTCAGGCGCTCGATGACCAGGGCCATGCCCTGTCCGCCGCCGACGCACATGGTCTCCAGGCCGATCGACTTGTCGTGCCAGTCGAGGGAGTTGAGCAGCGTGGTGGTGATGCGGGCGCCGGTCATGCCGAAGGGGTGGCCGACGGCGATGGCGCCGCCGTTGACGTTCAGCTTGTCCAGCGGGATGCCCAGTTCCTTGTAGGACGGAATGACCTGGGCGGCGAACGCCTCGTTGATCTCGAAGAGGTCGACGTCGGCGATGCTCATGCCGGCGCGCTTGAGGGCCTGCTTCGACGCCTCGACCGGGCCGAGACCCATGATCTCGGGGGAGAGGGCGGTGACGCCGGTGGAGACGATCCGGGCGAGCGGGGTGATGCCGAGCTCGCGGGCCTTCGTGTCGCTCATGATGACCAGCGCGGCGGCGCCGTCGTTGAGCGGGCAGCAGTTGCCGGCGGTGACCCTGCCGTCGGGGCGGAACACCGGCTTGAGCTGGGAGACCGCGTCGAGGCTGACGCCCGGGCGGGGGCCGTCGTCCTTGCTGACGACGGTGCCGTCGGGCAGGGTGACCGGGGTGATCTCGCGAGCCCAGAACCCGTTGGCGATGGCCTTCTCGGCGAGGTTCTGGCTGCGTACGCCGAACTCGTCCATCTCCTCGCGCGAGACGTCCTTGATCTGGGCGAGGTTCTCGGCGGTCTGTCCCATGGTGATGTAGATGTCGGGGACAGCGCCGTCCGCGCGCGGGTCGTGCCAGGTGGTGCCGCCCCTGGCGTACTGCGCGGTGCGGGCCTGGGCCTCGTCGAAGAACGGGTTCGTCCAGCGGCCCACCAGCTCCTGCGCCTCCGAGGGGAGGCCGTCCGAGCTGCCCTTGGCGAAGCGCGAGACGGTCTCCACGCCGGCCGAGATGAAGATGTCACCCTCGCCGGCCTTGATGGCGTGGAAGGCCATCCGGGTGGTCTGGAGCGACGACGAGCAGTAGCGCGTGACTGTCGCGCCGGGCAGGCCGTCCAGGCCCAGCTTCGTGGCGATCACGCGGGCCTGGTTGAAGCCCTGTTCACCGCCGGGCAGGCCGCACCCGAGGTAGAGGTCCTCGATGAGGGTGCGGTCCAGTTGCGGCACCTTGGACAGGGCGGCGTCGACGATCGTGGCGGCTAGGTCGTCGGGGCGCAGATCCTTGAGCGAGCCCTTGTGGGCACGGCCGATGGGGGAGCGGGCAGTGGCGACGATGACAGCTTCCGGCATACGCCCAGTTTACTCGCCGGTAACATGGTCGGAAGCGCTAATTTCTCACACCCCGCTCACACGCCCGACATCGCCGCCTTCGCCACCGCGGGATAGAGGGCGTGCGCCCAGACCCGGTAGCCGTCGGCGGACGGGTGGAACCCGTCGTAACAGAGGGTCCCCGCGTCGGCCCGGAACACCGCGCCCGTCTCGGCCGCCAGGTCCACCACCGTCCCGCCGGCCTCGGTCACCGCACGCGCCTGCGACCGCGCCATCCGCTTGCCGACCAGGCCGGCGATCTGCCGCAGCGGCGGAGCCAGGGAACGGGCCGCGCCCAGGTCGGGGCACGTGCCGACGACCACCTGCACGCCGGCGGACCGCAACCGCCGGACGGCCTGCCCGAGGTGGATGGCGGCGTCCTCCGGTGGGCGGCCCGAGGTCGCGTCGTAGGCCCCGATCAACACGACCGCGACGTCCGGCCGATCGCCGAGCAGGGCCCGGGCCACCTGCGTGGCCAGGTCGCTGGACCGGGAACCGGCCACGCCGACACTGCTGAGCAGCACGTGCCGGGGCCCGGAGTCGGCGGTTCCGTCGGCCAGCAACCGGGCCAGCTGCCCGCCGACCGTGTCGGAAAGCCACTCCACGCCCACCCCGACCGCAGCCGAGTCGCCGAGCAGCACCAGACGCAGCGGCGGCGCGCTGACCGGACCCATCGACGTGCGCAACGCCAGGCCCATCGTGGGCTTCGCGTAGCGCCGGGACTTGGCGGCCAGCAGCTCACCGGCGATCAGCGCCGCGCCGCCCACCGCGCCGGCGATCAGGCTCGTGGCCGCGGCTTTGCCCAGTCGTTCCGGCAGACCAGTCATGTCGCGCCTCCCTGCATCAGCCGACTTGATGATCCTCTGGCGTATACCCTACGGCGGGAACGGCACCCGTCGTGCCCACCCGT
Source organism: Actinoplanes sp. DH11 (assembly GCF_020873875.1). Taxonomy (GTDB): domain Bacteria; phylum Actinomycetota; class Actinomycetes; order Mycobacteriales; family Micromonosporaceae; genus Actinoplanes. The sequence goes on along the minus strand of NZ_JAHWGU010000012.1, from coordinate 160,192 downwards.
GATCCGAACCAGTGGCGGGACTCGCCGAACCACGGGTGCCGCCGCAACTTCGCCCATCGCCCCGCCTGGCTGACCTCGGTGCCCGGCGCGCGCACCGCGGCGTCGGCAGCCTCGGGAAGGGTACGGACGGTCTCCGCGACCGCAGTCCGTTCGTCCTCACCGAGAGCGGCCATCACCGTCGGCATCATCACCGCCGCAGCACGGGCGTACCCCTCGGCGGACGGGTGGAAACGGTCCGAGCTGTACATCCGCACCGGATCCGCCTCGAACATCGGGCCGAGCAGGTTGCCGATGGAGACGGTGCGACCGCCCTCCCGGACCACGGCGACCGTCTGCGCGGCGGCGAGCTGGCGGCTCCAGCGCCGGGCCAGCCAGCGCAGCGGCGGCTTGATCGGCTGGATCGCCCCGATGTCCGGGCAGGTGCCGACCACGACCTTGCAGCCGGCGGCGCGCAGCCGGCGCACCGCGTCACCGAGATGCCGGACGGCGGCGGCGCGGGCCGCGGCGTGCGTGACGTCGTTGCCCCCGATCAGGATGATCGCGAGTTCCGGTTCGTACTCCAGGGCGGCGTCCACCTGGTACGGCAGGCCCGAGGACATCGAGCCGACGACCGCCAGCCGGTGCAGCCGGACCGGGCGGCGCAGGCGGCGGGAGACGCCGGTGGCGAACAGGGCGCCGGGAGTCTCGCGGGGACGGTGCACGCCGTACCCCGCGGCGGAGGAGTCGCCGAGGATCACCAGGCCGAGCGGTTTCCCGCCGAACTTCGCGCCGTACACCCCGTCGCCGCGCGGCGGTGGCGCCTCGGCCAGCGGGATGACGCGGCGGGCCTCGGCGGCCTGGCGCATCAGCAGGCCGGCGGAGAGCGCGGTCGCGCCGGCCGTCATCCCGGCGAGCACACCGGTGATCCGGCCGGCGGCCTTGAGACGCCGCCAGGCGTCAGCGGAATCGGCGGCCGTCAGACGGCGCCACGCGTCCGCGGAGCCGGCGGCTTTCAGCCGCCGCCAGGCGTCCGCGGAAGAAGTGAAGTCGATGCTGCTCACGGTTCCCTCGCTTGTCACTCGAAGGGAAGCATTCCAGTTGATCCGAGATCGGCACGGAAAGTGGGTACTTGAGGCTAACTCGCGACGGCGAGAGGCAATCATGGCGCGCCCACGTCATGCTGGAGTGGCGGAGAGGGGAACAAAGATGGCCAAGACGTTGAAACGTGCGGCGGCGTTCACCGCGCTCGCCCGTGCGCTGACCGCCGGTTCCCGCGGCGGCCGACCGCTCGGTGAACGGCTCGCGGCGCTTCCGCGGATGATCCGGGCCACCACCCGCGGGGAGTACGACGGCGGCATGCGGCTCGCGCTCATGACAGCCGCCACGGTCTATGTGGTGTCGCCGATCGACGCGATCCCGGAAGCGTTCGTCTGGGTCTTCGGGCTCATCGACGACGCGGTGGCGGTCACCTGGCTCGCCGGGGCGGTGCTCGCGGAGACCGATCGCTTCCTGGAGTGGGAGGGGACAAACCCGCGCCTGGTCGTAAAGTGAAGCGTGCGCTATTACGACAACGTCGTCGAGATCATCGGTAACACTCCGCTGGTCCGTCTGAACAGTGTGACCGAAGGCATCAGCGCCACCGTGCTGGCCAAGGTCGAGTACTTGAACCCCGGCGGCTCGGTCAAGGACCGGATCGCGCTGCGGATGGTGGAGGACGCCGAGAAGGCGGGCCTCCTCAAGCCCGGCGGCACCATCGTCGAGCCGACGAGTGGCAACACCGGCGTCGGCTTGGCCCTGGTGGCCCAGCAGCGGGGTTACAAGTGCGTCTTCGTCTGCCCCGACAAGGTCAGCGAGGACAAGCAGAACGTCCTGCGGGCGTACGGCGCCGAGGTGGTGGTCTGCCCGACCGCCGTGGCGCCGGAGGACCCGCGTTCCTACTACAACGTCTCCGACCAGCTGACCCGGGACATCCCCGGCGCCTGGAAGCCGGATCAGTACAGCAACCCGGCCAACCCGCGCTCGCACTACGAGGAGACCGGCCCGGAGATCTGGGAACAGACCGCCGGGAAGATCACTCACTTCGTCACGGGCGTCGGCACCGGCGGCACGATCAGTGGCGTCGGCCGCTACCTCAAGGAACAGGGCGACGTCCGGGTGATCGGCGCCGACCCGGAAGGCTCCGTCTACTCCGGCGGGACCGGCCGGCCGTACCTCGTGGAGGGCGTCGGCGAGGACTTCTGGCCCACGGCGTACGACCGGAGCGTCACCGACGAGGTCATCGAGGTCAGCGACTCCGACTCCTTCGAGATGACCCGCCGGCTCGCCCGCGAGGAAGGCCTGCTGGTCGGCGGCTCCTGCGGGATGGCCGTGGTCGCCGCACTCGAAGTGGCCCGCAAGGCCGGCCCCGACGACGTGGTCGTGGTGCTGCTGCCCGACGGCGGCCGCGGCTACCTCTCGAAGATCTTCAACGACAAGTGGATGGCACGGTACGGGTTCCTGCGTACCCCCGGTGGCACCCCGACCGTGGCCGACGCGCTGGCCGGCAAGGGCGCCGAGATCCCGCCGCTGATCCACGTGCACCCCACCGAGACGGTCCGCGACGCCATCGACTACATGCGGGAGTACGGGGTCTCCCAGCTCCCCGTGCTCAAAGCCGAACCGCCCGTGGTGACCGGCGAAGTGGCCGGCTCCATCTCGGAGAAGGCGCTGCTGGACGCGCTCTTCACCGGCCAGGCCCACCTGCACGACACGATCGAGAAGCACATGAGCGACTCGCTGCCGATGATCGGCGGCGGCGAGCCTGTGGCCGAGGCGGTCGCGCTGCTGGAGAAGTCGGACGCCGCGATGGTCCTGGTGGACGGCAAACCCGCCGGGGTGCTGACCCGGCAGGACCTGCTCGCCCACCTCAGCTGATACCCGTCCCACCCGACCGGCGATGCCCCGGCATCGCCGGTCGGCCTCATCGCCGACACCGGCCATGAGCTGCTGCGGAGCTTCCACCACCTGCGGCCGCTCACGTCCGGCCCGCGTCCGGCCCGCGTCCGGCCCGCGTCCGGCCCGCGTCCGGCCCGCGTCCGGCCCGCGTCCGGCCCGCCTCCGGCGACATGGACAGTTACAGATAGTTGCCACAATCGCACAGACAGTCCGACCAGCTCGGGCGTCGCTGCGGTTGTATCTGTCGTGACGGAGCTATGAGCCAGTCCCGGACGGAAGGGCAAGGGATGGTCGACGTCGACGAGACGGCGCCCGCCGACATCGTGGACCGCATGCTGTGGCGGGACGCCCAAGACACACTCGGGCGCCACCAGGCGGCCGGAGCGGACGGCACATGCGCCTGGTGCGGGTGGCAGTGGCCGTGCTCGGCCCGGCGACTCGCCGAACGTGCCGCCGCGGTCGCACGCCGCCCCTGGCGGGAGGCGTGGACGCTGCGGCACGACATGAACAGCATGCGGACCCTGCCCGGCCGCGGACTCGAAGACAACGTCCCCTCCCATCATCGTTACAGGAGGTACCCCGACTGAGGACCTTCGACGTCGCCGAAAGCTTGACCGTCCCCCGGCAAGCAATGGCTTCCCGGCCCGGCCGACGTCCCCCGGCGGTGATGCCGGTGCGCCCCGCCAGCGCTCCGGCATCCCGCGCCCAGGCCCGCCCGTAACCGGCTCCCAAGAATCAGCACGCCTCCGCTGATTCGCGCCTCCGGCCAGGCGCACCCGGTTCGGGCGGGGCGGTGGGCGGGAGCACGTGATCACAGGTTCCCCCGCATTCATCGGTCACGTGCTCCCGCTCTGCTAGCTGGCTGCGCTCCGCGGCGATTGCTGAGCTAGCTGGCTGCGCTTCGCTCCGCGGCGATTGCCGAGCTAGCTGGCTTCGCTTCGCTCCGCGGCGATTGCCTTGTAACCGGCGAGATGGCATCCGATTTTCCGCCACCCGCAAACCCGGCGGGCGTCGGAAAATCGCACGCCATCTCGCCGGCGGCAATCGCGGGAAGATGGGAGTTGCGTGGTTCGGAGATTTACTGAGCCGTCTCGCCTGCGGCTTCGGTCCGCTCCGGCCTCGCCTTGACCCGCCCCTTGCGTCGGCCCGCCTCTGGCGTCGGCCCGCCCCTGGCATCGGCCCGGCCTCGCATCGGCGCGGCTCGGCCTGGCGTCGGTCCGGCCCCGCCTTGGCGTCTCTCGCCTGCTGCTACCGGCCGGCGGTCGCGGCTTGCGCCCTCGGGTTTGCCTTGGCGGCTGCGGCGGGCGCCTTCGCGATCCGACGTCGACGTCTCCGGATCGGTCTTTGTGATTTCGTCAAGCGGCGAGTGCGAGCCTTTTGCCGGATTTATGTCGGTTGGGGTGCGGGGGCCTCGTGCAAGATGTCGCTGCGGCTGCGGCTGCGGCTGCGGCTGCGGCTGCGGCTGCGGAGGGCGGCTTGGGGTTGCTTGTACTCGGCTTGCGGTTGCTGCGTGCCGTCGGGGCGGCGTTGTTGATCTGCTAGCGCTACGAAATCGCGGTGATCATGGGGTTGAAACCGCGATTTCGCATCGCTAGCAGATCAACAAGTCGACAGGGAGGGGGCGTCCGGCGTCACCGGGGGCAGAGCGGTGGCAAGTTGGGGGGTGCGGATTCATGCGGTTGGTCGAAAAAAATCGACATGTGCTGACATCTCGCTCACACTCGGATCGAGGGAGAGCGGGAGGGTGGCGCATGGCACCGCGGTACTTGAACAATGATGAACGGGATGCCTGTGAGCTGGCCGAATTCATGATTCAGCAGGCCAGGGCGATGATGCGCGAGGCCGAGGCGGCGCTGGAGAGCTGGAAGCTCGGCAAGGAGATGAATCGGCAGCGGTGTGCGCGGCGTGGGATCAACACGACCGATGCCGAGATCCGCTGGGCGGCCTCCGCCACCGCCAAGAACGCGATCACCAACAACAGCTTCCATGTGTCGCTGGCGACCATGTACTACGGCGCGGCGACCGCCAATTACGCCCGGGCGCAGTACCTCCGGAACCAGAGCGACGCCCACCTGTGACCGGCTGCGACGCCCCCGGCTGCGACGCCCGCCTGCGACCGGCAGGAATGCCCCCCGGCTGCGATGGTCGCCTGTGACCGGCAGGAACGCCCCCCGGCTGCGATGGTCGCCTGTGACCGGCAGGAACGCCCCCCGGCTGCGATGGTCGCCTGTGACCGGCAGGAACGCCCCCGGCTGCGACGCCCGCCTGCGACCGGCAGGAACGCCCCCGGCAGCGACGCCCCGCCTGCGACCCGGCGGCGGCGCCTGCCTGCGACCCGGCAGGGACGCCGGGCTGTGACGGCTCAGTCGTCGGGTGTCTCGTGCTCGGCGACCGGCGTGGACGGGGGCCGGGGCGGATCGGCCTGCGCCGGCGAGGCCGGGACGGTGAGTGCCAGGCCCAGAACGGCGCCGGCGCCCATCAGGCGCAGACCGGCGAGGGCGTTGGGGAGGGAAACGGGACGGCGTTCGGACTTCTCCATACAGGTCTTCTCCGTACAGCTCTTCTCCATACAGCTTTCTCCTGACCGGACCGGCAGCTTCAACGGACCGGCCCCCCACGATGACATCTGATCCTGAGACATGGCTGTGTCAAGAGCCGCTTTCGGGGGCACCATTGACACGTGGAGATCGCCACCGAGACCGAACGCAAGTACGACGTCCCTGAGACCTTCGAACTCCCGGATCTGGCCGGTGTGGCCGGCATAACCGGTGTGGACGGCGCCGAGACGCATGAACTTGACGCCACGTATTTCGACACCGAAGACCTCCGGTTGATGAGAAATCGCCGGACACTTCGGCGCCGGGCCGGTGGGCATGACGCCGGCTGGCATCTGAAGACGCCCGCGGACGGTGACGGCCGCAAGGAGCACCGGGTCACGGGGCATGAGGGTGACCAGGTGCCGGACGAACTTGTCGGCATCGTGCGCGGTCTGGTCCGGCGCCGTCCGCTGGAACCGGTGTGCCGGCTGCGGACCCACCGGGTGGAGACGCCGCTGAAGGACGCCGACGGGCGTACCCTCGCCCTGATCGCCCAGGACCGGGTGCGGGCCGAGGCCGGCGACGAGCACAGCGCCTGGCAGGAGATCGAGGTGGAGCTCGTCGACGGCGACGCCGGCGTTCTCGACGCGGTCGAACAGGTGCTGCTCCAGGCCGGCGCCGAGCCTGCCTCCGGCCCGTCCAAGGCGGCCCGGGCTCTGGCCGGCCGGCTGGCCGAGGCGAGCGCCAAGGCGGAGGCGAGCGGCAAGTCCGAAACGCCCGGCAAGCCCAAGGCGAGCGCCAAGGCTGAGGCGAGCGGCAAGGCTGAGGCGGGCGGCAAGAAAGGCAAGAAGGGCAAGGCCAAGCCCGACCCCGTCATCCGGTACGCGCGAGAGCAGCGCGACGCCATCCTCGGGCACGACCCGGCCGCCCGCCGCGGTGACCCGGACGCGGTGCACAAGATGCGCGTGGCCACCCGCCGGCTCCGCAGCACCTTGAAGACCTACCGGCGCTGGTTCCCGGAGACGGGGGCCGGTGACGAGCTGCGCTGGCTCGCCGGGGTGCTGGGCGCGGTCCGGGACCCGCAGGTGCTGGAGGGCAAGCTGCTCGCCGGTGTCGAGGAGTCCGGCCCCGAGTTCGAGCCGGCCGCGCAGCGGATCCGGGCGGCCCTGGAGCACCGGGTGGAGACGGGTCGCGCCGAGCTGGCCGAGGCCCTGGAGTCGGACCGCTACCTGGACCTGCTGGATGCCATCGACAAGCTGGTCGACGAGCCGGTCGGTGGTGCCGGTGACCCGGTGGACCGTACCCGCAAGATCTTGCGCAAGGCGGACCGTGAGCTCGACGCGGCAGTGGCCTCCGGGGTCGACCAGGAGCTGCACGACGCCCGCAAGACCTACAAGCGGGCCCGGTACGCCGTCGAGGTCCTCGAACCGGGCGCCGGCCCCGGTGCGAAGCAGCTCGTCAAGGAGCTGACCGCGTTGCAGGACGGCCTCGGTGCCCACCAGGACTCCACGATCGCACGTGAGGTGCTGCGCGAGATCGGCTCGGACAGTTTTCATTTCGGCGTTCTGTACGGACGGCAGGAACAGGTGGGTAAGGAGACTCTGCGTGAGGTGCCCGCGCTGGTGCGGGCGTCCCGGCGCAAGAAGGTGCGGCGTTGGCTGGTGAAGACATGACCACAGATGTTCACTCGGACCAGGTTGATCATGAGCAGTCGGATTCCGAACATGTTGATCTAGAGCATGTGGAGGAACCGATGACGCAGCCGTACGACGGTCCGGTCACCGAGCTGACCGGGTACCGGGTGGTGGACGACGAGGACGACGATCCCTACCTGCTGAACGCCGACGGCACACCGGTCGACACCTGGCGGGACGACTACCCGTACGACGAGCGGCTGCCCCGCTCGGAGTACGACCACGACAAGCGCCTGCTTCAGATCGAGCTGCTGAAGCTGCAGAACTGGTGCAAGGACACCGGGGAGCGCCTGGTGATCCTCTTCGAGGGCCGGGACGCGGCCGGCAAGGGCGGCACGATCAAGCGCTTCATGGAGCATCTCAACCCGCGCGGCTCCCGGGTGGTGGCACTGGAGAAGCCGAACGAGAAGGAGAGCACCCAGTGGTACTACCAGCGGTACCTCAAGCACCTGCCGTCCGCCGGTGAGATCGTGCTCTTCGACCGGTCCTGGTACAACCGGGCCGGCGTCGAACGGGTGATGGGTTTCTGCACCCGCGCGGAGTACCTGGAATTCATGCGGCAGACGCCGGAACTGGAGCGGATGCTCGTCCGGTCCGGCATCCACCTGGTCAAGTTCTGGTTCTCGGTGACACAGGGCGAGCAGCGCACCCGGTTCGCGATCAGGCAGGTCGACCCCGTACGCCAGTGGAAGCTTTCCCCCATGGATCTGGAGTCCCTCGACAAGTGGGACGACTACACCGAGGCCAAGGAGGCGATGTTCTTCTACACGGACACTGCCGACGCGCCCTGGACCGTGGTGAAGAGCAACGACAAGAAGCGCGCCCGGCTGGCCGCGATGCGGCACGTGCTCAACCGGTTCGACTACTCCGGCAAGGACCCGGAGGTCGTCGGCACCCCGGACCCGCTGATCGTCGGCCCCGCCTCTCTCGTGGTGGAAAGTACCGAGATGTCGCCCCGGGTATTCCCGCGGCTCTAGTGATTTAAAAGCGTTGGCGGCGGCCGTCGACCTTGGTTAACGTGGCGGTACACGTGAAGGGAGGTGGTCCGAAGTTGTATAGCAACGGGACTCGTGAGGTGGCTGTCCGCTAGCCGCTGTCCTTGACAGCTTCGTTTGAGCGTCGAGACCGTGTGGCAGCGGCCCGGCGAGTACCAGACAGCCACCCGACCCCAGGGGATCCGGCCTTGTCCGACCGGACCTCGTTCGCCTCGTGCGATCGAGGAAGTCCCCTGGGGTCGCTTATGTTCGGGGGCTCCGATGCGTGAGCTGGTCGTGCTCGGCACCGCCAGTCAGGTGCCGACCCGGCACCGCAACCACAACGGCTACCTGCTGCGCTGGGACGACGAGGTGATCCTTTTCGACCCGGGCGAGGGCACCCAGCGCCAGATGCTGCTCGCCGGCCAGGCCGTCACCCCGCTCCGGCGCATCTGCGTCACCCACTTCCACGGCGACCACAGCCTCGGCCTGCCCGGCATCCTGCAGCGCGTCTCCCTGGACCGGGTGCCGCACCCCGTCACCGTGCACTACCCGGGCGGCGGGCAGGAGTTCTACGACCGGCTGCGGCACGCCACCAAATACTGGGACAACGCCGAGATCGTCCCCTCCCCGGTGGGCGCCGGCTTCGTCGCGGAGACGTCCGCGGGGCGCCTCACGGCGCTGCCACTGCGGCATTCCATCGAGGCGTACGGGTACCGCCTGACCGAACCCGACTCCCGCCGGATGCTCCCCGCGCTGCTGGCCCGGCACGGCATCAGCGGCCCCGCTGTCGGCGAACTCCAGCGCACCGGCCACCTCGGCACGGTCACGCTGGACGAGGTGAGCACGGCCCGGCCCGGGCAGAGCTTCGCCTTCGTCATGGACACCGGCCTGTGCGACAACGTGTACGCCCTGGCCGCCGGCGCCGACATGCTGGTGATCGAGTCCACGTTCCTGGCCGAGGACGCCCTCCTGGCCGAGCAGGTGGGCCACCTGACAGCCGGTCAGGCCGCGTCGGTGGCCCGCGAGTCAGGCGTACGCCTGCTGGTCCTCACGCACTTCTCCCAGCGCTACCAGGACCCCACCCGGTTCCTGGACGAGGCCCGCAAGGAGTTCGACGGCCCGATCGTCCTCGCCGAAGACCTGCTGCGCGTCCCGCTCCCGCCTCGGCTACGTTCGGGAGAATGACCGTCTCCCTGCGCCCGGCGACCGAAGCCGATCAGCCCGCGGTCGGCGCGCTGCACCACCGCTCCCGGGCCGCCGCCTACGCCGACCTGGTCGATCCGGCGTCGTTCGAGGCACGCGGCCCCGACATGATGGTCGCCTACTGGGTGGAGCGCCACCGCTGGGAACAGGACACCCACCGGATGACGCTCGCCGTCGACGACGACGAGCTGATCGGCTTCTCGTACATCGGCCCCAGCGAAACCGAAGGCGCCGCCGAGCTCTACGCCATCCACCTCGACCCGTCCCGCGTCGGCACCGGCGCCGGCCGCCTCCTGATGCAGGACGCCCTCGCGGAACTGCCCCGCTACGGGCAGCCCCGGGCCGTCCTCTGGGTGCTGGAGGGCAACACGGTGGCGCGCCGCTTCTACGAACGCGGCGGCTGGTCCTGCGACGGCGTCACACGCGCCGACACCGTCAACGACCAGCCGGTCACGCACGTCCGGTACTCGTACCCCCTGGAGCCCTCCACAACGGCCTAGCTGTCACTCGCGGCTGTTCTTCGCCCCTTCGAACCAGCCGCCAGTGACAGCCGTTTCAGTTCGGCCGGCGCCGCTGCACCCAGCCGGGCGTAGTAGCCGTACGGGTTTCGTGTCGGAGAGGTGCGGCTGGTGACAGCGGTCCCCGTGGTCGGTGGCTGCTCCGGATCAGCGCGACCGGTACGCGTCCGCACGATGTTCGATTGCCGTGACTGTCACGACGAGGCCCTCTTCGTCAATTTCATACAGGACGTGGTACGTGCCGCGCCTGGCTGACCACGTGCCCTCGAACGGCGGCAGCATCAGTCGCTTGCCGACACGGTGCGGGTTATCGAGGAGTGTGGTGGTGATGAACTCGTAAACGGGTGCCGCGATCTTCTCCGGCAGACGCCCGGCCGATGACCCATTCCGTGCTCCCGAACGGCATAGCCACCGGCGAGCGCAAGTCCATAATCTCCGGCCGCGCGAAGGGCGATTTCGGCCAGCTCCCGGTGGCGGGGATCCATGTCGGCGACCTTACGCGGCAGGGGCCTCCGACGCGGCCCGCCGGAGCTCTGGGAAGCGCTGTTCCCACGCACGGCGTAGTTCCGGCGGGAGCCAGATCGATGGCCATAGGCCGGTCAGGACCGCCCGATCAAGAAGGGCGTGCAGGTCGTCGGGCTTGGTCGCCTCGATCAGGACCGTTCGGTAGAGATCGACCATTCGGCCGGGGCTGTCGAGGTCATAGTCCGCCGCGCCGGACCAGTCGAGGTGACGCGGCAGGGTGACGACTCCGGTCGTCTGTCCCCGCAACAGATTGAGATCGTCCGCGACGACGATGGGTTTGGCGTATCGGCGCATCTCAGACCACCCCCTTCTTTCCATCGTCACACGGGACGAGCTCCGGAGTGGCACCCGTCCCGTGTCGGCTGGTCAGTTGGTCCGAGCTATCCCGATCGGGCAGGTCATGCCGTTCGGCCCGTGGTTGCAGTACCCGTTGGGGTTTTTATCACTTGAAAGGTACTGCTGGTGGTAGTCCTCCGCGTAGTAGTACGCGCTCAGCGGCCGCACCTCAGTCGTGATCCGCCCGCGCCCCGCCGCCGTGACGACCGGCTGGAAGGCTTCCACCGAGACCCGCGCGGTGGTGGCCTGCGCGTCCGTGGTGGTGTAGATCGCCGAGCGGTACTGCGTGCCGACGTCGTTGCCCTGGCGCATGCCCTGTGTCGGGTCGTGGTTCTCCCAGAACGCCTTCAGCAGATCCTCGTACGCGATGCGCTCGGGGTCGTACACCACCTGGACGACCTCGGTGTGCCCGGTCGTGCCGGAGCAGGTCTCCTCGTAGGTGGGGTTGGCGGTGAAACCGCCCGCGTAGCCGACCGACGTCGAGTGGACGCCGGGCAGTTTCCAGAAGATGCGCTCCGCGCCCCAGAAACAGCCCATCCCGAAGACGGCGACCTCGAGCCCGGCCGGCCAGGGGCCCTTCAGCGGGGTGCCCAGCACGGTGTGGGTGGACGCGACCGGGATCTCGGTGTCGCGGCCCGGTGCGGCGGTCTCGGAGGTGGGCAGGTCGAGCTTCTTGTGCCGTAGGAACACGGTCACTCCCTTCGTCCACCATCGGTAACGCCGGCGGGGCCGCATTCCTTACCGATGAGTGTGGCGACCGAACGGGCCTCGTCGTCGCTGTCGTATTTGCGGCGGGGCCAGAAGAAGCCGCGCAGGCCGTCGCCTTTGGTGCGGGGCACGACGTGGGTGTGCAGGTGCGGCACGGACTGGGAGACGATGTTGTTCTGGGCGACGAAGGTGCCCTGCGAGCCGAGCGCGCGGGGAACCGCCGCGGCGATCTGCTGGACGAAGGCGAAATAGTCGGGCAGCAGGTCGGCGGGGAGGTCGGTCAGCTGCACGAGGTGCGGTCGCGGGATCACCAGGACGTGCCCTTTGAACACGGGCCTGATGTCCAGGAAGGCGATGCCGGCGGGCGACTCCGCCACCCGGAACGCCGGGACGGTCCCCGCCACGATGCCACAGAACACGCAGTCGGCCACCAGGTGAGACTAGCCTTGCGCAACATGACGGCAAATGAGTACGGGTTCGACACCCTCGCCATCCACGCCGGCCAGGAGCCGGATCCGCGGACCGGTGCGGTGGTGCCGCCCATCTACCAGACCAGCACGTACGCACAGGACGCCGTCGGCGCCCCTCGCCTGGGGTACGAGTACAGCCGTTCCGGCAACCCGACCCGGGACGCGCTCCAGGAGTGCCTGGCGGCGATCGAGGGCGGGCGGCGCGGGCTCGCCTTCGCGAGCGGCCTCGCTGCCGAGGACACCCTGCTGCGTACGGTGTGCCGGCCCGGCGACCACGTGGTGATCCCGAACGACGCGTACGGCGGCACGTTCCGGCTCTTCTCGAAGGTGGCCGAGCGGTGGGGGCTGGACTGGACCGCCGTGCCGCTGGACGACCTGGACGCGGTGCGTGCCGCGTTCCGGCCCGGCCACACCCGGCTGATCTGGGCGGAGACGCCGACCAACCCGCTGCTCAACATCGCCGACGTCGCGGCGCTGGCCGGGCTGGCCCACGAGTACGACGCGATGCTGGCGGTGGACAACACGTTCGCCTCGCCGTACCTGCAGCAGCCGCTCGCGCTCGGCGCCGACGTGGTGATCCACTCGACGACCAAGTACATCGGCGGGCACTCCGACGTGGTGGGCGGCGCGCTGATCACGGCGGAGACGGGTCTCGGTGACGAGCTGGCCTTCCACCAGAACGCGATGGGCGGCGTGAACGGGCCCTTCGACGCCTGGCTCACCCTCCGGGGGATCAAGACCCTGGGTGTACGGATGGAGCGGCACTGTGACAACGCGGAGCGGATCGCCGGTTACCTGAGCGAGCACGCGGCGGTGGGCCAGGTGCTCTACCCGGGGCTCGCCGACCACCCCGGTCACGAGACGGCGGTCAAGCAGATGAGCCGGTTCGGCGGCATGGTCTCGTTCCGCGCGGCCGGCGGCCCGGAGAAGGCGATCGAGATCTGCAATCGGACGAAGCTCTTCGTGCTCGCGGAGTCGCTGGGTGGAGTCGAATCGCTCATCGAGCACCCGGGACAGATGACACATCTGTCGGCTGCGGGCTCAGCGCTTGAAGTTCCCGCCGATCTCGTGCGACTGTCTGTCGGCATCGAAACCGTTGACGATCTGCTCGCCGACCTCGAGCAGGCGCTCGGATAGAGACAGACGCTGGAGATTCTGCGCGATGACGACGACCTGGGTGGGGGCCACCGCCAAGCAGATCGCCCGTGCGGTGCGCCGCGGTGACGCGAGTGCCACCCAGGTCGTGGCCGATCATCTGGAACAAATCGGCATCTCCGATCCGGCGCTCGGCGCCTTCCGGGTGATCCGCGGCGGCGAGGCGATCACCGAGGCGGAGAAGGTCGACGATCAGGAAGACCTGGCGAACCTGCCGCTCGCCGGTGTGCCGGTGGCGGTCAAGGAGAACACCGCCGTGGCCGGGATGCCGACGTGGCACGGTTCGGCCGCCGCCCGTACTCCTGAGGTCGCCGAGGAGGACCACGAAGTGGTCCGCCGGTTGCGCGGGGCCGGCGCCGTCGTGGTCGGGGTGACCCGGATGCCCGAGATGGGTCTTTGGGCGACGACCGACGACGACACCGCGCCGACCCGCAACCCGTGGGATCTGGAGCGCACGCCGGGCGGCTCGTCCGGCGGTTCCGCGGCGGCGGTGGCGGCCGGTCTGGTGCCGATCGCGCAGGGCAACGACGGCCTCGGGTCGATCCGGATCCCGGCGGCCTGCTGCGGCCTGGTCGGGCTCAAGCCGGGCCGGGGCGTCGTGCCCGTCGACTTCGGTGACAAGGACTGGTTCGGCCTGGTGGAGAACGGCGTGCTGACCACCACGGTGGCCGACGCCGCGCTGGGTTTCTCGGTGCTGGCCGGCCTGACCCCGCAGAAACTGGTGGAGCCGCAGCGGCTGCGGGTCGGCATCTCGCTGCGTTCCCCGGTGGCCGGGGTGAAGCCGGACGAGGCGAACACGGGGGCCGTCACCACGGCGTCGCGGCTGCTCACCCAGGCCGGTCACGACACGGTCACCGCCGACCCCACCTACCCGTCGGGTGTCGCGCTCGGCGTGCTGGCCACCTGGTTCGCCGGTGCCTACGTGAACTCGGAGGGGCTGCCCGTCGACCGGCTGCAGCCGCGCACCCGGCGGCACATCGCGCTGGGCAAGGCGGCGATGCGGGCCGGGCTGGTCCGGCAGACGCAGCGGGACGCGTGGCGGGACCGGTCGATCCGGTTTTTCGCGGACCGCTCGATCGACCTGCTGCTCACTCCGGCGCTTGCCGCGCCCCCGCCGCCGGCACTGCGGTACTCGGGCATCCCCTGGTGGAAGAACATGCAGGCGAACGCGGCGTACGCGCCCTATCAGGCGCCGTGGAACTACGCGGGCCTGCCGGCGATCGTGGTGCCGGTCGGGTTCCGGGCGGACGGCATGCCGCTCGCGGTGCAACTGGTCGGCCCGCCCGACTCGGAGATGTTGTTGCTCTCCGTGGCCGGTCAGTTCGAATTGCAGAACCCCTGGCAGCGGCAGAACCTGGTCTGACCGGGCAGTGGCACGATTGGTGGCCATGACCGCACCACTGGACCTGCTGACCCTGGCCGACGTCGAGGCCGCCCGCGAGCTGCTGACCGGGGTGGCCAAGCGGACCCCGCTGATCACCTCCCGGCCGCTCACCGAGATCACCGGGGTGCCGGTCTGGCTGAAGTGCGAGAACCAGCAGCGCGCCGGGTCGTACAAGGTGCGTGGCGCGTACACCCGGATCGCCCGCCTGTCCGAGGCCGAACGGGCCCGCGGTGTGGTGGCCGCCTCCGCCGGCAACCACGCGCAGGGGGTGGCGCTGGCGGCGGGCCTGCTCGGCACGCGGGCCACGGTCTTCATGCCGGAGGGCGCGCCGCTGCCGAAGGTTTCCGCGACGAAGGGGTACGGCGCCGCCGTCGAGTACGCCGGGACCAGCGTGGACGACGCGCTGGAGGCGGCGCACGACTTCGCCCGCAGCACCGGTGCGATCCTGATCCACCCGTTCGACCACCCCGACGTGATCGCCGGGCAGGGCACGGTGGCGCTGGAGATCCTCGAGCAGTGCCCGGAAGCCACCACGATCATCACGGCGGTCGGCGGTGGCGGGCTGGTCTCCGGGCTCGCGGTGGCGGCCAAGGCGCTGCGGCCGGACATCCGGATCGTCGGGGTGCAGGCGAGCGGGGCTGCCGCGTACCCTCCCTCGC
Organism: Actinoplanes sp. DH11; assembly: GCF_020873875.1. Lineage (GTDB taxonomy): Bacteria > Actinomycetota > Actinomycetes > Mycobacteriales > Micromonosporaceae > Actinoplanes. Next base: position 145,113 of record NZ_JAHWGU010000012.1, on the reverse strand, counting down.
TCGCCGCCGGGGCGCCGCGGAAGCTGGACAGTGGCGCCACGATCGCGGACGGCATCGCCGTCCTGCGTCCCGGTGATCTCACGTTCGCGCACGTCGAGAAGCTTGTCGACGAGGTCGTCACGGTGACCGACGAGGATCTGTCGGCGGCCCTGCTGGTGCTGCTGGAACGGCACAAGTCGGTGGTGGAGCCGGCCGGGGCGGCGGCGGTCGCGGCGCTGCTGACCGGCGCCTACGTGCCGCCGCGTGGCGGGCCGGCGGTGGCCGTGCTCTCCGGCGGCAACATCGACCCGATGCTGCTGCTCCGGGTGATCGAGCACGGGCTGGCGTCGGCCGGCCGATTCCTGCGGCTCGCGGTGCGCTGCTCGGACCGCCCGGGTCAGCTGGCCCGGCTGCTGCGCGAGATCGCCGAGCAGCGGGCGAACATCGTCGACGTCGCGCACTCCCGGCAGAGCCCGAGGCTCAGCTTCGGCGAGGTGGAGGTGGCCCTTTCCGTGGAGACGCGGGGCCCGGCCCACTCCTCGGCCCTGATCAGCGCCCTCCGGGACGCCGGTTACCGGGTGGCCCTGCTGGCCGACACCACGCCGTGAAAAAACGCGGAAGGGCTCGCGGGTGATCCCGCGAGCCCTTCCGGTGAAACTCTCGAAAAGCGCCTCGTCAGCCTTCGAAAGCGCCGAACTTGACCACGGTGACCTTGATGTCGGCGCCGCTGGGGGCCGTGTAGGTCACGGTCTGGCCGGGACGCGCGCCGAGGATGGCCTGGCCGAGCGCGGACTCCGGGCTGTAGACGGTGAGGTCGGTCGTGGACGAGATCTCCCGGGACCCGAGCAGGAACGTCTCGGTGTCGGCCTGGTCGTCGTCGAAGTAGATGGTGACCACCGAACCGGGGGTGACCGAGTCGGCCACCTGGGCCTCGCCGACCTCGGAGTTGCGCAGGAACTCCTTCAAGTAGAGGATCCGGCCTTCCTGCCGGCTCTGCTCCTCGCGGGCCGCGTGGTAGCCGCCGTTCTCACGGAGATCGCCCTCTTCCCGACGCGCGTTGATTTCCGCAGCTATCGCCGGCCGGTTCGCGATCAACTCGTCGAGCTCGGCCTGCAGCCGGTCGTGAGCGTCCTGGGAGAGCCAGGTCTTCGGCGCCTCGGAACTGGACACGGTCGATCTCCTTGCTGAAACTGGGCAGGGTCAGGGCATGCCGCTGAAAAGCACCATGCTCAACGCAGCGAATCACCAAGCTTACCAGCGGTATGCGTACCGCCCGGAAGGTGAAAGTTGTCAGCCGGCCGCGCGGCAGCCCATCACGTCGCCCACGGAGGCGCGGGATTTGGTCGTCACCGGCTCGCTCACCTCGACCGAACCGCCGCCGGGCTTGCCCTGCACGGTGACCAGCTGGCGGCCCACCTCGAAGCCGTCGTAGTCGCGGGCGCGCAACATGCAGGTGGCGTTCTCGCCGGCCGGCACCAGGACCCGGAACTGGATGACCATCTCGGTGTCGGACGGCTCGCTCCACCCGATGATCTGCGGGTCGTAGTCGCCCTCGCCGAACTTGTTGTAGAGCTGCATGGTGAGGCCCAGGATGACGAGCCCGGACAGCACGGTGGCGAGGATCGGCAGCCAGCGACTGTGCCGGCCCTCACGGCGCCGACCGTATCGGCCCGGCGGGAAGACCGGCGTTGTGGCGTGCGTCTCGCTCACCTGACGACCTCTCGTGCGTTTGTTGTCGGTGGGATCGGCCAGAATGGCAGAGTCCATCTTCGCAGCCGATCCTGGGCCGCCGACGGCAGGCCTGGTCGAGAGGGAATTCAACGTGGCCGAGCAGTTGCGCCTGATGACCGTGCACGCCCACCCCGACGACGAGTCGAGCAAGGGCGCCGCCACCATGGCGAAATATGTCGCCGAGGGTGTCCAGGTGCTGGTGGCGACCTGCACCGGGGGAGAGCGCGGCAGCGTGCTCAACCCGAAGATGGACCGGCCGGAGGTGCTGGCCGACATCACCAACATCCGGCGCGCCGAGATGGACCGGGCCCGCGAGATCCTCGGCGTCGACCAGGCCTGGCTCGGGTTCGTCGACTCCGGCCTGCCCGAGGGCGACCCGCTGCCGCCGCTGCCCGAGGGCTGCTTCGGCCTGCAGGACCCGCAGGAGGCGGCCAAGCCGCTGATCAAGCTGATCCGCGAGTTCCGGCCGCACGTCATGACCACCTATGACGAGAACGGCGGTTACCCGCACCCCGACCACATCATGTGCCACAAGATCTCGGTGGTGGCGTTCGACGCGGCCGGCGACCCGGATCTCTACCCGGAGCTGGGCGAGCCGTGGCAGCCGCTGAAGCTGTACTACAACTCCGGCTGGACCCGCGCGCGGATGCTGGCCCTGCACGAGGGGATGCTGGCGGCCGGGCTGGAGTCGCCCTACGCGGAGTGGCTGGAGAAGTCGTCGGAGCGGCAGGACCGCGGCGACAAGATCACCACCCGGATCGACTGCGGCGAGTACTTCAGCGTCCGTGACGACGCGCTGCGCGCCCACGCGACCCAGGTCGACCCGGACGGCTTCTGGTTCCACATCCCGCTGGACATGCAGCAGAAGGTGTGGCCCACGGAGGACTTCGAGCTGGCCCGCTCGCTGGTGGACAGCCCGATTCCGGAGTCCGACCTGTTCGCGGGCATCCGGGAGAAGGTCGACGCACACTGACGCAGTACGCTGAGGTCGTGGACGTCTTCGCTGTCAACAACTTCGGTGACACCCGTTCGGGCGGCCTGGCCGGGCCGATGGGGTTGTTCCTCATCGTCCTCATGTGTGTTGCCACGGTGCTGTTGATCCGCAACATGAACAAGCGGATCCGTCGGCTTCCCGACAGTTTTACGGGCAGCGCGAAACGCGAAGGTGTGGCAGAGATCGCCCACCGGGGCGCCGACGCGCAGCAGCCGGCCGCCGGCGCGGCCGCCGACGTCGAAGCGGATCGATCCGCAGCTCCGGTGACCAAGGCGGAACCCGAGGTGACAGCGGTGGCGGACGACGAGCTTCCGTCGGCCAAGGACGGCGGGGCGGCCCGCGCCTGAGGGCGCGGCCCCTCGTCGTACGCCCGGAAGTCCCGGCCCGTCCGACCTGAGTGTCCCGGTCTCGGGTCCGTCAAGCCCTGTTGCGTTCATCGGTATTGATTTAGCCTTCCGCCCGGGGGCCATACGGCCCTCGGACCCTGCGCGGAAGGGGGCGCCGAGATGACGACTGTCCGGCGCGAAATTTCCGCAGCGCATCTGCACGTGCATGTGAACGTGCACGCCGTCGCTGAGGCGCTCGTGATGAGGCCGCTCTTTACCGGGCCACCTGTCGCGGGGCCGCCCTTGCTCAGGGTGACCGGCCCACCAGTGGGCGGAGTCCTGCCGTGACCGCCCCGCAGCTGCGAGACCATTCCTGGCTGAGCCGGCCCCGGCCGGTCCGGGTGCTCACCGTCGCCGTCGTCGTGGCCGCCCTGGCCGCCGTCGTGCTCGGCATCTTCCAGCCCGGCACCCGCCCGCCCGACCGGCCGCTCTCCACGCTCGACGGCGTCTGCGTCGCCGCCGTGCTGGCCGCCATCGCTCAGCTGGCCGGCCTCCGGTTCCGCCTCGGGCCGGACGCGGTCTCGGTGAGCTGGGCCGAAGCGGCGGTGGTCGTCGGGTTCGTGGTCGCCCCGGCCGGCTGGCTGCCCGCCGCCACCCTGGCCGGCACCGGCGCGGCCTGGCTGCTGCTCGCCTGGTTCACCGGCCTGCGCAACGTCGCCGAGATCGTCCACCTGGTCGCCTCGATGACCCTCGGCGTGGCGGGCGCCGCGCTCGTCACGGCCCTGATCGCCGGTGACGCGCCGATCGGTGGCGCCCGCCTGCCGCTGGCCCTGGTCGCCGGCGCGTTCACCTACCTGCTGATCACGTTCAGCCTGGTCGTGCTGACCCTGGTGCTGCACCGCGACGCGGCGCCCGGCCGGATCGCCGCCCGGGTGCTCTACGCCAAGCTGCCGATGTCGGTGGGCAACGTGCTGGTCGGGCTCTGCGCGGTGTTCGCGCTGGTCCGGGAACCGCTCTGGCTGCTCGCCTTCGGACCTGCCCTCTGGCTGCTGCACCGCACCTACCGGTTCCACCTGCGCGCCGCCGAGGAACGCCGGATGTGGGAGGCGTTCGCGGCCGCCACGACCCGGCTGCCGGGTGCCACCGAGGCCGAGGTGGCCCGGGCCGGGCTGCGGGGTGCGCTCGACGTCTTCGGGGCCCGCCGCGCCGAGCTGGAGGTCCGCCTCAACGGCCACCGGCGGTACGCGCAGGACGGCCCCGGCCCGGACGACCCCGCCACGGCCCGCTCCGGCCCGGCCATCACCCGCAGCATGGCGGTCGCCGGCCGGCCAGTCGGTGAGCTGACCGTCTGGCTGGGCGAGCCCACCCTGCCGGTGCCGCAGGACGAGGCGGCCATCACGGCGTACGGCGAGGCGCTCGCCGGCGCCCTGCACGACGCGGCGGCACACCAGCGGATCGTCGAGCTGGACGCCCGCGCCGCGCACGACCGGGTGCACGACCCGCTCACCGGGCTGATCAACCGGGTCGCGTTCGGCGAGGCCGGCGACCGGCTGCTGCGCACGCTCGACGGCGGTCAGCACGTCGCCCTGCTGCAGCTCGACGTGGTCGACTTCAGTGAGGTCAACCGGACGCTCGGGCACCGCGGCGGTGACGAGGTGCTGCGCCTGGTCGCGGAACGGCTCACCGAGCTGGCGCGGCCGTCCGAACTCGTCGCGCGGACCGGTGACGACGAGTTCGCGCTGCTGCTGCCAACGATGGCGGCCCTCTCCGACACCGCGCCCCGGGCGGCCAGCCCGCTGCCGCCGGCTCTGCGCCGGGCCCGGGAACTCGTCGAGCACCTGCGGCTGCCGATGGAGGTGGCCGGGGTGCGCCTCGCGGTCGAGGTGACCGTGGGCGTGGTGGCGGAACGGCCGGGCCGGATCGAGGTCGGTGAGCTGCTGCGCCGGGCCGCGCTGGCCGTCGGCCGGGCCAAGGAGCTGGGCATCACCGTCGGGACCTACGACAGCGGTCTGGACGCGAGCAGCACCGACCATCTGGCGCTGCTGGCCGAGCTGCAGGACGCGTTCGCCGCCGACGACCAGATCGTGCTGCACCTGCAACCCGCCGTCGACCTGGTGACCGCCGCGCCGACCGGGGTGGAGGCGCTGGTGCGCTGGCGGCATCCGCGCCGCGGCCAGCTCTCGCCGGGCGCCTTCCTGCCCGCCGTGGAACGCAGCGAACTGCTCATCCCGTTCACCCGGCGGGTCCTCGACCTGGCCCTGGCGGCCGCCGCGGACTGGACGGCGCACGACATCGACATCCCGGTCTCGGTGAACGTCTCGGCGCGCAGCCTCACCGACCCCACCTTCCCGGCCCAGGTCACCGAGGCGCTGCGGCGCCACCGGACACCTGCCTCCCGGCTGGTCCTGGAGATCACCGAGTCGGTCGCGGTGAGCGAGCAGGAGATCGTCGACGAGGTGCTGGCCCGGCTGCGGTCCTCGGGTGTGCAGGTCTCGCTCGACGACTTCGGCACCGGTTTCTCGTCGCTCGCCTCGGTCACCCGGATGCCTGTCGACGAAATCAAGATCGACCGGTCGTTCGTGGACGAGATGATCGACAAGCCGGCCGCCGGCGCGGTCGTGCGCGGCGCGGTCGAGCTCGGCGCCCGGCTCGGTGTCCGGGTCGTGGCCGAGGGCATCGAGACGGTCGAGCAGCGGGCCGCGCTCATCGAGCTGGGCTGCCCCACCGCGCAGGGCTACCACTTCTGCAAGCCGATGCCCGCCGACAAGATCGTGTCGGCGCTGTCCCAGCTGCTCGACGCGGCCGCCGCCTCGGCCCCCGAGGGCCACCGGCGCGGCTCGTCACGCGGTGGCGGCGCCCTGGGGGCATGAGAGGCTGGTGACATGGCCAACCGTCTCGCCGAAGCCACCTCGCCCTACCTCCAGCAGCACCGGGACAACCCGGTCGACTGGTGGGAGTGGTCGGACGAAGCGTTCGAGGAAGCCCGCCGCCGCGACGTACCTGTGATCATCTCGGTGGGTTACGCGGCCTGCCACTGGTGCCACGTGATGGCCCACGAGTCCTTCGAGGACGAGGCGATCGCCCGGCAGATGAACGACGGCTTCGTGGCGATCAAGGTGGACCGCGAGGAACGGCCCGACGTCGACGCCGTCTACATGACCGCCACCCAGGCGATGACCGGGCAGGGCGGCTGGCCGATGACGGTCTTCGCGACGCCGGACGGCGACCCCTTCTTCTGCGGCACCTACTTCCCCCGTGACTCGTTCGGCAAGCTGCTCACCTCCGTCACCACCGCCTGGACCGGGCAGCGTGCCGACGTGCTCGCGCAGGGCGCCGCGGTCGTCGAGGCGGTCGGCGGGGCCCAGATGATCGGTGGCCCGACCGCGCCGATCTCCGCCGAGCTGCTCGCGGCGGCGGCCGCCGGCCTGGCGAAAGATCAGGACGACACGTTCGGCGGCTTCGGCGGCGCACCGAAATTCCCGCCGCACATGAACCTGCTCTTCCTGCTGCGCCACCACGAGCGCACCGGCTCCGCCGACGCGCTGGAGACGGTCCGGCACGCGTGCGAGCGGATGGCCCGCGGCGGCATCTACGACCAGCTGGCCGGCGGGTTCGCCCGCTACGCGGTGGACGCCACCTGGACCGTGCCGCACTTCGAGAAGATGCTCTACGACAACGCGTTGCTGCTGCGGGTCTACACCCAGCTGTGGCGGATCACCGGCGAGTCGTTCGCCCGCCGGATCGCCGACGAGACGGCCGCCTTCCTGCTGCGTGACCTGGGCACCGCGTCCGGCGGGCTGGCATCCGCCCTGGATGCCGACGCCGACGGGGTCGAAGGCCTGACCTACGCGTGGAACCCGGCCGAGCTGGTGGCCGCCCTCGGCCCGGACGACGGCGCCTGGGCCGCCGACCTGTTCCGGGTGACACCCGAGGGGACGTTCGAGCACGGCCGGAGCGTCCTCGTGCTGGCCCGGGACATCGACGAGGCCGACCCGCCGATCGCCGACCGCTGGCGCGACGTCCGCGGGCGCCTGCTCGCCGCCCGCGCCGCACGCCCCCAGCCGGCCCGCGACGACAAGGTGGTCGCCTCCTGGAACGGCCTGGCGATCACCGCGCTCGCCGAGCACGGCGTCCTCACCGGCTCCGCCACCTCCCGGGACGCCGCCATCGCGCTCGCCGGTATCCTCGCCGACCGGCACCTCATCGACGGCCGCCTGCGCCGGGTCTCCCGGGACGGCGTGGCCGGGGAACCGGCCGGTGTGCTGGAGGACTACGGGTGTGTGGCGGAGGCCTTCCTCGCGGTGCACCAGGTCACGGCCGAGCCGCGGTGGCTGGAGCTCGCCCGGCAACTGCTCGACGTCGCCGTGGCCCGGTTCGGCAGCGGCGACGGCGGCTTCTACGACACGGCCGACGACGCGGAGAAGCTGCTCACCCGCCCCGCCGACCCCACCGACAACGCCACCCCGTCCGGGCTGTCGGCGATCTGCGCGGCCCTGGTCTCGTGTGCGGCCCTGAGCGGCGAGACATCCTACCGCCAGGTGGCCGACGCGGCGCTCGCCACGGCCGGCCCGCTGATCGGGGGGCACCCGCGGTTCGCCGGCTACGCGGCGGCGGTGGCCGAGGCGGCGCTGACCGGGCCGTACGAGATCGCCGTCGCCACCACCGACCCCGCAGCCGCGGGCGCGCTGGTGGAGGCCGCCCACCGGTCCGCACCGGGCGGCACGGTGATCGTCGTGGGGGAACCGGACCGGCCGGGGGTGCCGCTGCTGGCGGACCGGCCGCTGATCGACGGCGGTCCGGCCGCCTATGTCTGCCGGGGGTTCGTCTGCGACCGCCCGGTCAGCACGCCGGAAGACCTGGCGGTCCGTCTCCGCCCGGACGTCATGCCTGCCTGACGCTCTTTCTGCGGGTGCGGGGGCCCGGGGCGGCTTTCACTCCGGGGATGAATCTGGGCCGAGTGCTGAGGCCGGGTTGTCGCTGGGCAGTGCGCTCTGGTTGGCGTCGAGTGCTGCGGACGGGTTGTCGCCGCCGGCCTCGGCGGGGTCGGTGCTGAGGGCCGCCACGCAGGCGATCAGGTCGGCGTGCAGGCGGTCGCGGCCGCCGGCTGTCAGGGTCTGCGTCATCCGCTGCTCGACGGCGGCGACGATCCGGCTGGCCGAGGTCAGTGCTGCGCGGCCGGCGGCGGTGAGCTGCGTCGGCAGGGCCCGGCCCTGTGGTGCGGTGGCGGCCCGTTCCAGCAGGCCGCGTTCCTCGAGGCCGAGCAGGACCGCGTGCATGGACTGCCGGGTGACGAACGCGCCGCGGGCGAGTTCGGCCGCGGAGAGCCCGGGGCGCTGGCCGAGCAGTTCCAGGCAGGAGTACTGCGACACCGACAGCCCCAGCGGACGCAACCCCGCGTCCATGGCTGTGCGCAGCGCCGCGGCGGCCTGCTTCAAGGCGTAGCCGACGGAGAGGTTCAGGTCACCCACTTCTTGCACCATGTCAGCATCCTGACATACGCTCGTGCATGTCAGGTTCCTGACATGCTGATGAGGAGAACCGCCATGCCGGTCACCGGACCCGATTTCATCGCCCTCCAGGTGCGCGACCTCGACGCCGCCGCCGACTTCTACGAGACCCGCCTCGGGCTGCGCCGCGCACCGGTCAGCCCGCCGCACGCCGTCGTCTTCGCCACCAGCCCCGTACCGTTCGCCGTGCGAGCCCCGATGCCCGGCGTCGACCTCGACGCCGCGACGCCGGGGCTCCGCACCGGCGTGGCCCTGTGGCTGCACGCCGACGACGCGCAGACCCTGCACGACGACCTCGCCGCGGCCGGCGTGCCGATCCTGGCCGGCCCGATCGACGGCCCGTTCGGGCGGACCTTCACCTTCAGTGACCCGGACGGCTACGCGATCACCATCCACGACCGGGTCTGAGGAGTACACGAGTCGGCCGAGGGAGCACGCGAGCGCGCCTGAGGGAGTACACGAGTCGGCCTGAGTAGGAGCACACCCGCTGTGCCCGGTGCGGCTGGAGGGGCATGCGGTAGCGCCCGCAGGGCGGGTGCGGTTCCGGCTGCGGGTGGGGAAGCGGTGGCCCGTACTCCCCGATTTTCGGTCCGAGCCTGCTCGTCGCTAGGCTGGCCTGGCGATGGATACCCGAACCGGTCTGCCCGTAGTCGGCATGGTGGGCGGTGGCCAGCTGGCCCGGATGACCCACCAGGCCGCCATTTCCCTCGGCCAGTCACTGCGTGTGCTCAGTGAGCGGCCCGATGACAGTGCTGCGCTCGTCGCGGCGGATGTCCCGATCGGGGTGCACACCGATCTGGCTGCGCTGCGTGAGTTCGCGAAAGGGTGCGACGCGGTCACGTTCGACCACGAGCATGTGCCCACCGAGCACATCGAGGCACTCGAGGCCGAGGGTGTGAAGATCTTCCCGGGCTCGAAGGCGCTGCTCTTCGCCCAGGACAAGGGCATGATGCGGGAGCGCCTCGCCGCGCTCGGCGCGCCGGTGCCGCGCTGGCAGCGAGTGACGTCGGCGGCGGAGATCGAGGCCTTCGCGGGTGGGTCCTGGCCGGTGGTGGCCAAGGCCACGCGCGGGGGGTACGACGGACGCGGTGTCTGGATGGTCGGTTCGCCGGAGGCCGCCGCGGACCTGATCTCGACCGGCATCCCGCTGATCGTCGAGGAGAAGGTGCCGCTGCGCCGCGAGCTTGCCGCACTGGTGGCCCGGTCGCCGTTCGGGCAGGTCGCGGCCTACCCGGTGGTGGAGACCGTGCAGCAGAACGGGATCTGCGTCGAGGTGATCGCGCCCGCTCAGGAGCTGGACGAGGAGCTGGCCCTGGAGGCGCAGCAGCTCGCCATCGACCTGGCGAACGAGCTGGGCGTGGTCGGCCTGCTCGCCGTCGAGCTGTTCCAGACCGACGACGGCATCGTGGTGAACGAGCTGGCGATGCGACCGCACAACTCCGGGCACTGGACCATCGAGGGCGCCCGCACCTCGCAGTTCGAGCAGCATCTGCGGGCCGTGCTCGACTACCCGATGGGTTCGACCGCACTTACCGCACCGGTCGTCGTGATGGCCAACGTGCTCGGTGGCGAGCCCGGCGGCATGTCGATCGACGAGCGGCTGCACCACCTGTTCGCCGAGGTGCCGGACGCGCGGGTCCACCTCTACGGCAAGCAGGTCCGGCCCGGTCGCAAGATCGGCCACGTGACCGTGCTGGGTTCGGACCTGGCGGAGGTCCGGGCGCGTGCCGCGCGGGCCGCGACATGGCTTCAGGAAGGCAAGTGATGGCACCCGTCGTCGGCATCATCATGGGCAGCGACTCGGACTGGCCCACCATGGAGGCCGCCGCGCTGGCGCTCGCCGAGTTCGAGGTGCCGTTCGAGGTCGGTGTCGTGTCCGCGCACCGGACCGTCCGCAAGATGGTCGACTACGCCGAGTCGGCCGCCGACCGGGGCATCAAGGCGATCATCGCCGGCGCCGGTGGCGCGGCACACCTGCCGGGCATGGTGGCCGCGCTGACCCCGCTGCCGGTGATCGGCGTGCCGGTGCCGCTCAAGCACCTCGACGGCATGGACTCGCTGCTCTCGATCGTGCAGATGCCGGCGGGCGTGCCGGTGGCGACGGTGTCGATCGGCGGGGCCCGCAACGCCGGCCTGCTCGCGGTGCGGATCCTCGGCGCCGCCGATCCGGAGCTGCGGCGCCGGATGAGCGACTTCCAAGCAGGGCTGGAGAAGATGGTCGGCGAGAAGGACGCGGCGCTGCGCGCCAAACTGCTCGGCTGAGGCCGCCCCGAACCGAGAAGCCGACCCGGCTTCAGCGCATCTTGGACAGGACGCTGCGCAGCTCCTGGGTGCGCCGCCGGTTCTCGCTGGTGGCGCCGAGCAGAAGCAGCACCACGCCGACCGGCACGAGCACCAGCCACGGCCCGACCAGGTTGAACACGAACCACAGCGCGGTGAAGACGGTCGCGACCGAACCGATCACCACGGGCGCCTGCTGCTGCGACCGGGAACCGAGGATCAGCGTCGTCACCGCGCCGAGGAGCAGCAGCACCGGGCGGGTGTCGCCGCCACTGTCGCCACCACTGTCGGCGAGCACGATCCCCATGGTCGGGACGAACGCGGCGATGAGCGCCGGACCGTACGCCGCCCAGCTGCTCAGGTCCGGCCGCTGGTGCGCCTCCACCACACCGACCGCCAGGGCCAGCGCGGCGAACGGCAACGTGTACGCCTCCGGCACGGCCACCTCGGCCAGTGCGATGAACAGCCACCAGCCGACGATCTCGAAACCGACCGCGACCCAGAACAGCGTGCGCCGCTGCTGCGGTGTGCGGTCCGGCCGGGACGCGGTCAGGCCCAGCACTGCGCCGAACGCCGCGAGCAGGGCGGCCAGGTGCGCGGGGGAGTCGAAGGCCAGCACACCGGCGATGAGCGCGGAGGCGTAACCGCACCACTCGACCGTGACGGCCTCGGCACGGTACTGCGGCAGGCCCAGCCGGGGCAGCGCCGCCTCCAGGGAGAGCAGCACCGCGCCGACCGCGAGAACCCCGAAGGCCGCCCACTGCCGGGCCAGGCCCGCGGAGATCGCCACCGTCAGCACGAACATCTGACCCATCAGCGCGGCGAAGAGCCAGCCGAGGATGCGGGCCATCTGGCTCCGGCCGCCGATCGCGGCGACCAGGCCGACACCGATCGCGCTGCCCAGTGTGAACAGGGTCAGCGGCTCCTCGGCGAGGCTGCCGGCCAGCCCGGCGCCCCCGGCCAGCAGGCCCACCACGAAGACGATGTAGCGGGTGGTCCGCAGCAGCGGCGCCCGCGTCGCGGCCGGCGGCGGGGTGAGCGCCAGCCCGAGCATCGAGATGGTGAAGACGACGAGCGCCGCGCCGGAAGCCGCCGGGAACCCGGCGTGCAGCGCGATCGGGGTGATCAGCAGGGTCAGCGCGACCCCGGGCAGGATCACCGGCACGGTCTCCGACGCCTTGCCGCCGAAACCGAGCGCGGCAAGGGCCGCGGCCCCGGTGAGCAGCACCGCGGCCAGGGCGCTGGTGGCGTCCACGGTGCCGGCGTCCGGCATGGCCAGCGCCGGGATCGGGCCCTCCCAGATCGTGTTGACCTGCTTCAGCGGGTCGATCAGGGCGGCGCGCAGAGCCGGGGCCAGCGAGAAGAGCGCCAGCAGGGTGGGCAGCAGTGCCAGCCACACCGCACCGGTCGCCGGGTCGGCCAGCCAGCGCTCACCCAGCCCACCGGCGGTCAGCCCGGACGCCCGCAGGGTGCCGCGCCGGACCCGGGTGTAACGCGGCGCTGTCCGGTCGTCGAGCGGCGAGACCGGCGCCACGGGTGCCGGGGTGGCGCCGCGCAGCAACTCGGCGAGGACACCCAGCAGGGCCGCCGCCGCGGCGTACAGCGCCGTCGGGTAGTCGGTCGGCACCGAGGTGATCGCGGTGATCGTCGCGCCCAGGACGAGGCCGATGGTGGCCCAGGGCAGGTATTGCGGGATGTACCTGCCGAGGGCGGCCAGCACGGCCAGTCCGATGCTCGACGCGGCGAGCGCGGCGGTCAGCACCACCTGCAGGTCGTACCCCTGGTCGGCGGCGGCCGCGGCGAACACACCGGGCAGGGCCAGCAGGATCGCGCCGGTGGCCGCGCCGCCGATCTGAGCGCGGTGGCGGGGGAGGGTCTCGGCGTCCTCGGCGTTCGTCCGCAGCCGCGCGGTCACCGCGACCAGCACACCCAGCAGCACCACGAGCAGCAGCCCGAGCGCGGTCGCCCAGGGCCGGACCAGGCAGGTGGCGACGGCGTGCAGCAGCACCGCGGCGGCGACCGCGGCGCGGGCCCGGGCGGCGGCGGGGGAGGACGCGGCGACGGCGGCGAGACCGTACGCGATGGCGACCGCCCCGCCCACGAGCAGCGGCGCCCACCAGGGCATGCCGAACGCGTACGGCGCGCCGACGGTGGCGAGGGCGGCGGCCAGGCCGGAGGCGTAGTGCGCCCACGGCTTGGGCATCGCGATCGCGGCCGTGATGGCGATCATGACCAGGGCGAACGGCGCCTGCCAGGCGCCTGCGGGCGGGTCGGAGGCGTACCGGCTGAGGTCGGCGGCCCAGATCGGCCCCGGCGCGGAGAGGATCCGCAGCCCGCCGACGAGCGCCTGGGCGCCGGCGATCAGGCCGACCACCAGGGCGGCGATGCCGAGACCCCGGGACGGCCCGCGTTTCCAGTCCTCCGGCAGCACGGTGATGCCGAGCCCGACCAGCAGCACCACCACGCCGGCCACGGCGAGCGGCGCCTCCGGGAAGGCGAGCGCGGCAACCCGGGACAGCGCGCCGCAGATCGCCACTGTCGCGGCCGCGGCGGCGATGTCCGGCCCGTCCAGCAGCCGGTCGTTGCGGCCGCGCTCGTCGATCGACTTGGCGAAGAAGAGCAGGCCGGCCGCGCCCAGCAGCAGCGCGCCCACCCACAGGTCGGGTGCGGCCGCGCCGGGTGCGAAGAGCGCGGCCATCGCCATCGCGACCGCGCCGAGGCCGGTGCCGAGGGTCAGCGGCAGGCTGATCTCGCGCCGGGCCACCTGGAACACGGCCGCGTAGCTGAGCGTGCCGGCGACCGCGAGGAAACCGGCGGCCAGGGCCGGGACGGTGGCCTGCCCGGTCGGCGGCGGGCCGCCACCGGTGTCGGTGACCGCCAGGGCGGCGGTGACCGCGGCACCGGGCAGCGCGAGGGCGGCCCCGCCGGACGCCCAGTCACCGACCAGCCAGGCGAAGAGCCGGACCGGGATCTGCCGCGCGGCGATCGCCACCATCACGCCGGCGCCGGCGATGGCGGTCAGCACCGCGGCGGTCAGCCAGGAGGCGCTCAGCGAGGCGGCGGCGCCGAACAGGCCGACCACACCGGCCGCGATGACGTGCGCCAGCGCGATCCGCCGGGTGCCGGCCCAGAGGCCTGCCGCGCCCAGGCCGATGGACGCCAGCACGAGCGGCCACGGCGCCTCCGACCAGGGCAGACCCAGCGAGGCCGGCACGGCGAGGGCGGTCAGTGCGATGCCGGCGACCGCGCCCTCGTGCCGGATGCTCGACGGCAGGGCCAGCGCGGCCGCGATCGTCATCAGCAGGGCACTGAACGCCAGCAGCCAGCCGGACGGGCCGACGGCCTCGGCGAGCTGCTGGGAGTAGGTGGCGGTGTCGGCGTTCCAGACCGGGCGGGCCGCGGCGACCGGGGCGAACGCGGCACGCAGCGCGTCGATCGAGACGATCACGCCGATCACGGTCAGGGCGCCGGTGGACGCGTACTGCGGGCCGCGGCGGATCGGCTCGGCCAGCAGGCCGACGACCGCGCCGGTGACGGCCACGGTCGCGGCGGCGACGACGAGCGTCCAGGGCGGCGACACCACGTCGGCGAGGCGGGCCGCCGTGCCGATCACCGCGAGGGTCAGCACGGCGCCGGCGATGTTCATGGCGAGCGGGTTCTTGAGCAGCCGGGCGGCGGCCACCGCGGTGAGCGCGGCCGCGACCAGCACCAGGCCGGACCGCAGCGCGTCACCGACCACCTGCGCCTGCAGCAGGGCCACCGAGGAGTAGAGCAGGGCGCCCGTGCACGCCAGGCAGAGCAGCGCGAACGTCAGCTCCCGCAACCAGTCGGCGGACGGCGGGGTGGCGGGCGGGGCGAGCGGCACCGAACCGGCCGCCGGGGCGCCGGCCGGACGCGGACCCGGGAAGATCCGGGTGGGCAACCAGCGCCGGCGCGGCCGGCTCAGCCCGGAGATGATGAGATCCGGCTCCTCCGGCCGCGACTCCGGGCGGGGCGGCGCGTCCGCCGCGTAGGCCGCCGGGTCGGCGGGATCGGGCGCACCCGGCCGGCGGGCGAACCGCTCGGCGTCGGCGTCCGCCTCGGCCAGCGACTCGCGGTCGGCGGGCAGGGGCCGGCCGACCGGCCAGCGCGGCACCAACCGGCCGGTGCGGATCACGGTGGTGAGAAGCAGGAGGTCGAGCACGGCCACGGCGGTCAGGGCCAGGCCCCAACCGGCCGGGCTCTGGATCAAGGGGTACGCCAGGAGCGGCGCCACCGGCTGGGTGGCGATGACCGTGGCGTACCGCGGTGCGGCGAGCCGCGTGACACCGGCGTAGAGGAAGCCGGCCACCGCCGTGATCGCGAACGTGATGCCCAGGTAGAGCGCGACCGGGACGTCCGAGCCGCCGGCCAGCGAGCTGCCGTGCAGCGCGAACAGCGTCATCGGCAGCAGGATCAGCCCGACCGCCGCGATGCTCTCCCCGGTCGAGGTGAGCCCGCGGCGGGCGATGCCGGGCGCGACGGTGAGGGCGATGCCGGTGGCGAGAGCGAGGATCAGCGTACGCGCGAACGGGTTCTCGACCGCGACACCGGCGAAGACCACCGCGGCCACGCCGAGCAGCAGCGCCCCCAGGCCGAGCAGGATGTTCTGCACCGACTGGGTGGACGCCTCCGGCGGGTGCTCCGGTGGGGGCGGCTGCCGGCGCGGGCGGGTCCGCGGTGGCACCCGCTCGGTCGGCGGCGGGTCGTCGACCAGGAGCGTGACGCCGTCGGTGGCGACGCCGGGCGGACCGGTGTGCCGGGTGCCCGGCTCGGCCCAGTCGGGCACCGACCCGGCCGCGGCTTTCGGCGTCGCTCTCGGTGTGCTCCGCGGCGGGGCGTCCGGGCCGCTCGCCGGCGGCGGCGCGGCCGCGGAGGTGGTCGCGGTGCTGCTGCGCTTGGCGCCCCGGGCAGGTGGTGGCGGCTCGTCGGCGGCCGGGGAGCCGGGTGGTGGCGGCGGCGGGAAGTCGCCGTCGCCGGGTGGTCGCCGCCGCGTGGTCCGCCTGCTCTTGGTGCCCTTGGCCTTCTGCGCGTGCGCCAGGATGTCGCGTTGGAACTGAGCCGCCTGGATCTTGCTGGCGATCTTCGTCCGCTCGGACGCGGCCTGCATGTCACGAATCTTCAGTTCCGCGATGGAGGCGTCGATACGAGCCAGATCGTCGGCGTAACTGGACTCGTCACCCTGCGCCACAGGACCTCCTCGACTCCTCGGTGTAACTAGAGCATGCCGGTCGGACACCTCATTAGAACAGTCTCAACCGGGTGGAGATCTGTGGAAACGGTTCGCAACCCGGCAGTTCCCCTGCGGGTCCTTCCCCGGCAGGAGATTCCGCACACTTGCCACTGTTGCCACGACTGCGCTACGCGCCGGTAACATGACCTCGGGACCGCTTAGGGAAGGTTAAGGTCATGTCTGATTTCGACGCATACCGGTTGCCGGAGGACCACGAGACCATTCGCGCCGCCGTGCGTGAGGTCTGTGACGCCCGGGTCGCTCCGCACGCCGCCGAGGCGGACGAGACCGGCGAATTCCCCAAGGCGTCCTACGAGGCGCTGCGCTCCTCCGACTTCCACGCGCCGCACATCCCCGCCGAGTACGGCGGTGCCGGCGCGGACGCCCTCGCCACCGCCATCGTGATCGAGGAAGTGGCCCGCGCCTGCGCCTCCTCCTCGCTGATTCCGGCGGTCAACAAGCTCGGCACGATGCCGCTGATCCTGTCGGCGTCCGAAGAGCTGAAGCGCAAGTACCTGACCCCGGTCGCGCGCGGCGAAGGCATGTTCTCCTACTGCCTCTCCGAGCCCGAGGCCGGCTCCGACGCCGCCTCGATGACCACTCGCGCGGTCCGCGACGGCGACCACTACGTGCTCAACGGCGTCAAGCGCTGGATCACCAACGCCGGCGTCTCCGAGTTCTACACGGTCTTCGCGGTCACCGACCCGTCCGCCCGCTCACGCGGCATCTCCGCGTTCGTCGTCGAGAAGTCCGACGAGGGCGTCAGCTTCGGCGCCCCCGAGAAGAAGCTCGGCATCAAGGGCTCGCCAACCCGCGAGGTCTACTTCGACAACGTACGCATCCCCGCCGACCGCATGATCGGCGCGGAAGGCACCGGTTTCGCCACCGCGATGAAGACCCTCGACCACACCCGGGTCACCATCGCCGCGCAGGCCATCGGCATCGCGCAGGGCGCCCTCGACTTCGCGCTCGGCTACGCCAAGGAGCGCAAGCAGTTCGGCAAGCCCATCGCCGACTTCCAGGGCCTGCAGTTCATGCTCGCCGACATGGGCATGAAGCTCGAGGCGGCGCGCCAGCTGACCTACGCTGCGGCCGGCAAGAGCGAACGCGGCGACGCCGACCTCACCTACTTCGGCGCGGCGGCGAAGTGCTTCGCCTCGGACGCCGCCATGGAGATCACCACCGACGCGGTCCAGATCCTGGGCGGCTACGGCTACACCCGCGACTACCCGGTGGAGCGCATGATGCGCGACGCGAAGATCACCCAGATCTACGAAGGCACCAATCAGGTCCAGCGCATCGTGATGGCGCGG
Source organism: Actinoplanes sp. DH11 (assembly GCF_020873875.1). Classification (GTDB taxonomy): domain Bacteria; phylum Actinomycetota; class Actinomycetes; order Mycobacteriales; family Micromonosporaceae; genus Actinoplanes. The sequence continues at coordinate 127,732 of NZ_JAHWGU010000012.1, read as the reverse complement.
CAGCTTCTCAAGGGTTAGGGAAAGCGGATTTTAGCAGGTCAGAGCGGGGTTGACTCTTCGGAGTCAGCCCCGTTTTGTCATCTACGAGTGGCTCATAGAATAGCCTTCCTCGATCCCTCCGCGGCCGTCCGCGCAGCCGCAATGACGAGACCCATCGCTCTGCCTCGACGAGTTGCTCGTGCACGACCTACTGAGCCGCACCTACCGCGTGGAGTACAAGGACGCGACAACGGGAACGCGGCAGGCAATCGGTGCGACAGAGCGACGAGATCCAGGGTGTCTTTATGGCGCAACCCATCGGTAGCGACGTTTGGGGCTCTGGGTAGGTCCTACAACCTCGATGGTCTGGGTTTTGGCCAGAGCGCGGAGATGGTTCAAGACGGTATTACGGGACAGCCCGGTCATTTCTACGAGTTCGCCTGCTGTCGCTTCTCCACGTGCCTTGAGCGCTTCGGCGACGTCGGGCGGCGACTGAGGCGAAAGTGCCGAGAAGAGATCGGGAGTACGTGGCTGGCCTGCGGCTGCGGGGTCGAGGACGTACCGTGCATAGCGTCTGCCGCCCTCCTTCACTGCCAGTCCTTGATCGACGAGGTCGCGGAGGACTTGGCCGGCTGCTACGCGGTCCACTCCCCACTGCCGGAGCATCTCGTTGGTCAGGTAGTCGTCGCGCAGCATGGCGAGAGCGAGGTGGTGTGCCTGTGTGGGCAGGTGGGCTCCGAGCCGGGAGATCCAGCCGCGGACTTCGGGGCTGAGGAGTTCAGACCGGGCCATGGTGACCACGAAGCTGGCGATCGAGCTGCGAAAGCTCGGCCGGGGGAGTCCTCGGCGCCGGGCCACGGCCAGCATCGCGGGGATGCCCGAGGACCTGTTTTCCGCCACGAGTTCGTTTGATGACGGGAGGTAGGTGTCTGCGAGAAGACTGCTCAGTACCGCGTTCCGAGACGACGAGATGCCCTCCTCGCCGAGCTCATCGACAACGACTCCGCCGTAGAGCCCGCCGGGGCTGCGGACGACGAGACGATCGGGGAACAGCTCGATCTGTACTTGGGTGCCTCTGGTCACCGGGCTGTAGTCACGGTGCATCAGGGCGTTGACGACCGCCTCACGCACCGCTTCCAAGGGGTACTCGACTTCGTCCACGCGTGAGCCGTACTCACTGATGACGGCGCGGACCGCGAGGTTGCGGCGAAGCATGGCCAGTGTCGTCTCGACCATCTCGGGGATGGGGCCACGGACTGTCTGATTGTCGAGGAAACGCGTTCCGGAGCTGGGGTCCGGACTGTGTACGACGACCGAGACCATCAGCTGGGGAAAGAACTGCTGTGGAAACTGGCCGAAGGCCAGCAGCCCCGCCAGTGTCAGCGGGGCGTCCGCGGAACGCCCGGCGGTGATGCCCAGGCGGAAGAGGACCGTTGCGTCGTCGGACTGTGCGAGTTTGGGGAACCCGGCCCGAACCCGTCGCAAGGTGCGCCGCCATGCCTCCTCGTCCAGGTCCTGTACGGAGGTTTCGTCGATGACTTCGCGGTCGTAGACCGGTTGAGTCCGGGCTGCCATGACGAGGGCGATCTCAGCCTCGGTCATGTGCCGATCGCCGTCTCCTCCGCGTAGGTAGGAACCGCCGGAGATTCCTTGCGTGGTGACGTAGACGGGGCGCCTGTCCGCTGACATCGGGGGGACCTCGGCCACGACCACCAGCCGGTCCTCGACCTCGACGATCTCGGTGCTGATCTGCAGAGGGGGCGTGATGTCGTCTCGTGACATCTGCACCAGCGCATCACGGAGGGAGCTGGGATCGGTGAGCTCGACCACGCTGAAGCCGCTCGCTTCGTCTACGCCGAGCAAGATCGTCCCGCCATCGGTGTTCGAGAAGGCGGACAGTGTCTCGCGCACCGCCTTGGGTAACCCGCCTGCGGCACGTTTCGCCTCGATTCGTGTCGGTTCGCCGCCCATCCGACGCAACGTGGCGAGGGCTTCCCTGACGCTTTCGGCGCTCATGGGCTCATCTCATCACCGAGCTTCACACCTCGCAAGCTACGTGCGAAGAAATTGTGAAGCTCGGTGAAGAGGTGTGAAGAGTGCGGGTGTGCCGTGCTGTCGGGATCGTGGCGGAACGGACGGACGAGCACGCGGTGAGCGGCCCGGACATTCGGCCGCTCACCGCGCTGTTCCTCAGATGGCGGTCAGGGTGAGAGTGCCCGTGTAGGTGCCGGCCGCGGTGTCGGTCGGCACGCTCAGGGTCAGCTCGGCGTCGAGCCGGGCGGTGCCCCGCCCGGCCCCGCCCGGCGCTGTCGCCAGCACCGCGCTGTCGCCGAGGCCGGTCCCGGTCTGCCCGGTCACGTAGGGGAGCGCGATGGGTCCGGCGACCACGCCCTGGGTTTCGCCCTGGTCGACGACGGTGGGCGCCCAGCCGAGGTAACCGCCTGCGAAGGTCTTCCCGTCGGCGGTGCGGAACCCGTCGGCGACCTGTCCGGACGCCGTCCAGCCGGGCTGACCGGAGCGGGTGTCGGTGACGGTCACGGGTTTCAGTGTGCCGGTGCTCTCCCAGCGGTCGCCGCTGCTGTTCAGCGCGGCCGCCGGCAGGGTGACGGCCCGGTCGGCGGCGTCGACGCTGATGACGAGCGCGCCTTCGGTGTCGCTGATGGTCGCGGTCACCGTCTTCGACGCGTCACCGACCTGTTGTCCGGCCGCGACCTGCACCGTGACCGGTGCGCTGACGGCGGCCACCGTCTGCCCGTCGTAGAGCTTGACCAGGTACTGCGTGCCGTTCAGTTCCCGGGTGGCGGTGAAGGAGTAAGCGGCGCCGGTCTCGCCCTCGACGGGCGTGAAGTTGTCTTCACCGGTCCGTTTGGCGAACCACCGGTACGCGCTGAGCGGGCCTTGCGGCGACTGGACGGCCTGCAAGGTGACGGCGTCGCCGGGCTGGTATTCGCCGTCGGACATGCCCGACACGGACAGCGCCGGGCCGCCGGGTTCGCCGGCGCCGGTGATGTGCAGCACTGCGGGGGTGGACTCGACGTACTTGCGGCCGTCGTCGAAGGTCAAGCGGGCGAAGACACCGGCACCGTCGTACTCGGCGGCGGCGGCCAGCGACAGCTGCGCGCCGTTCTGGCCGACCACCAGCTGCGGTGCCTCCGCGCCGGGCTTCTGGACATACCACTCCCAGCGGGTCAGCACCGACGTGGGCGCCACCGTTGCGGTAAGCGTGACCTCGTCACCGACCCGGTAGCCGTCGGCCAGCCCGTCGACGGTCACCTTCTGCTGCGGGGCCGCACCGTGGTCGTCCACGTGGACGGTCGCCGGCTCGCTGGTGGCCAGAAGTGCACCGCCGGCCGTACGCAGCTCGGCCTTGACCTGCGTGCCGTCGAGGGCCTGCTCGGCGCGGAGCTCGTGGCTCGACGTCGTGATCTTGCCCAGCACCACGTATGCGGACTGGTCGGGCCGCTTCCACAGCCACCGATAGGTGTCGGTGTCACTGGCGACCGGGTCGCCGAAGGCGTGCAGGCGGATCGTGCTGCCCTGGTGGTAGTGGCCGGACAGCGAGTCGAGGAACAGCAGTTGCTCGCCGGGCGCGGCGTCGGTGACCCGCAGTTCATGCTGGGCGCTGGCGACGAAGTAGCCGGTGTCGGCATCGGTCACGGTCAGGTACAGGCTCGTGCCGTCGAGGTCCGGGGTGACCGGCAGTTCGATCGAGGAGGAGGTGGCGCCGGGGATGGGGGTCCACTGGTCGGAGGCGATGCCCCACTCGTAGGCGAGGCGGTCCCGTGCGGGGTAGAGCTCGGACGCGGCCTTGATCGTGTCACCGGCCCGGTAGACGGTACGAAGACCGGAGAGCTGCAGCTCCCGGTCGATGATCTTCGCGGTGATGGCGGGGGAGCGGCCCACTACGGTGCCGTCGGCGGCAACGATCTCGTACGCCCACTCGTTCTGATTGACCCACTGCGCGTCGATCAGATGCGTTCCCGGGCTGCCCGGAACCGTCTTGGGTAACGCCCATTCGCCTACCTCTTCCCACGCGACGCCGCCGGGGAAGTTCCGGATGAGCCACCGGGCCCTCTCACCGGGAGCCAGCGCGCGGTGCTCGACCACGACGCGCACCGGGTCGCCCATGTGGTAACTGTCGCGAACGCCGGTGACCGTGACCGGCTCGCCCGTGCCGGTGTCGGGCCCCGCCACGTTCAGGCGCCGGTATTCGCTGTCCTGCACGAGTTTGTTGCGCGCGTCGAGGATCCGCACCTTGATGTCCGCGCCGTCGAGGGCGACGGTGGCGTCCCGGGTGTACCGGTCGCCGGCGACGGCGTAGTACTCGGTGGTCTGCCCGCTGGGGCGGATGATCCAGATCGGCTGGTGGCCGTCGCCGAGGGTGACGCCGGTGAACCGCAGGTCGATCTGCTCGCCGGCGCGATAGCTGTCGGCGAGGCCGGTGATGGCGAAGACGTCGCCGCCGGCCTGTTCGGTGACCGTGACGTTCACCGGATCCGAGGCGGACCGGGTGTATTGGTTGAGCACGTGCGGCACGAACCGCGCGCTGACCGACCGTCTGCCCAGCGGCAGCGTGGCCACCTCGAAGCGCGCTTTTCCGCCGGTCACGGCGGTGTGCCCGAGCACGGTGCCGCCGTCGAGGAACTCGACCCAGCCCTGCGCGCCGGCCGGTGTGACCGTCGCGTCGAGCTGCACGGTGTCACCGGCTACCACGCTGGTGGCGCCGGCGGCCAGTGCGGTGCTCGTGCCGGTCGCGGCGGGTAGCCCGCCGACGACGAAGGTGTAGGTGGCGGCCGCGGTCTGCCGCCGGCCGGCCACGGTGACCGCGGCCTGGACGCCGATGCGGTAGGTGCCGGCGTCGGTGAACGCCCAGTTGGCGTGCATGTGGGTGCGGCCGACGGTGAACGCGGTCAAGCCGTCGTCGTCGGAGGACCACAGGCGCTTGGCGCCGCCGAAACCGCCGGCGGTGAACAGTTCGAGGCTGCCGGGTCCCTCGGCGCCGGTCAGGGTGAAGGTGGTCTGGTTGTCGTCGATCGCGCCGGTGGGCACCGATTCGGTGGAGAATCCCGGCCACAACCGGCCCGTTCCCGGGTTGGACTCGGGGGCGATCCATACCTGGCTGCCGGCCGGGGCGATGAACTCGTAGCCGGCCGGCACGGTGGCTTTGGCATCGTCGGCCAGGTGGAACCGGATGTCGTCGGCGGTGAACCGGGTCCCGTTGCCCTCGGCCACGTCGGCCTTCGACGCCAGGGCGAGCCGGCCGTCGTCGAGGAACGTGGACACGGCGTCGGTGTGGACCCCGGCGATGATCCGGTTTTCCTGTGGTTGCGGGGCGGGCCCTTCGGCCGCGGTCGCGGTCGTCGCCGGAGCCAGCACGGCGGCTGTCGCGACGGTGACCAATGCCAGGGCCGCAGCCCTGCGGCGTGGCCGTGATCGTATGTGCACTGCCTCTGTCCTTCTCGAAAATGGGCATGGCGGTGGCACGCCCGGACGTGGCCGGGCGTGTGAAGCGAAAGACGGATGTCAGGTGGCGAGCCGGGCGACCAGTCCGTGCCGTGGCGCCAGCAGATGGGCGAGCAGGAAGGCCCCGGTCAGGGTGAGCACGATGGTGCCGCCGACGGGGAGGTCCCAGGACCAGGACAGGTAGAGCCCGATGAGGGCGCAGCCGGCGCCGATGGCAGGCGCGAGTGCCATCATGGCGGGCAACCGGTCGGTGAGCAGCCGGGCGGTGGCTGCCGGGGTGACCAGCAGGGCCAGGACGAGGATGTTGCCGATGGTCTGCACGGCCATCACCACGGCCAGGGTGACCAGCACGTAAAGCATGAGGTCGAGCCAGAAGACGCGCAGGCCCAGCGCCCGGGCCATCTCCCGGTCCAAAGTGACGGCGACGAACTCCTTGTGCAGCAGGAACACGGTCAGCAGTACGGCGATGGTGGTGCCGCCGACCACGTAGAGGTCACGGTCGGGGATGCCGGTGATCGAGCCGAACAGGAACTGTTGCAGCGAACCCGCGTAGCCCGGCGCCCGGGAGATGATCACGATGCCGAGAGCGAAGGCGGCGACGAAGAAGATCCCGATCACGGAGTCCTCCTTGAGCCGCCGGTTCTGCGCGAAGACCGTCACCAGCAGGGCGGTGACGATGCCGGCGATGGTGCCGCCGAGAACCAGGCTGCCGGAGAACAGGAACGCGATGGCCAGGCCGGGGAAGACGGCGTGGGCGACGGCGTCGCCGATGAACGCCATGCCCCGCAGCACGACGTAACACCCGACGACCCCGCACATGATTGCCGACAGCACGGCGATGGTCAGGGCCTTGGGCAGGAAGGCCAGGTCGGGATTGGTCAGGTCGGCGAGGAACTGCCACGGTGACACGTCAGGCTCCCACGAGATCGAGGGCTTTGAGCAGGTGGCTGCCGGGACCGACGTCGAACGTCCGCATCCAGATCTCCGGATCTTTCAGATCCGCGGGCGGGCCGGCGGCGATGACGGTGCGATTGAGCAAGATCAAACGATCACAGGTGTACGCCGCCGCGGTCAGATCGTGGGTGGCCATGAGCACCGCGCGTTCCCGGGCGATCTCGGTGAACAGGTCGGTCAGCGTCTCCTGGGCCGGCATGTCGAGACCGGTGAACGGCTCGTCGAGCAGCAGCACCGACGGTTCCAGAACCAGCGCCCGGGCAACGAGCACCCGTTGCCGCTGACCGCCGGACAACTCTCCGACCGGGCGTTTCCGCAGGTCGCCCAGCTTCACCTGGTCGAGGGCTGCCCACACCGACTGCCAGTGGGCGACCTTCGGGCGGCGGAACAGCCCGATCCGGCGGACCAGGCCGCTGAGCACGGCGTCCTGCACGCTGGCGGGGAAGTCCCAGGTGAACTCGTGGCGTTGCGGGACGTACCCGGCGCTGCCGGTGCTGACCGTGCCGCCACGCAAGGGCACCAGGCCGAGGGCGGCGCGCATGAGGGTGGTCTTGCCGGCGCCGTTCGGGCCGAGCAGGGCGGTGAACTCGCCGGCATCCAGGCGCAGGTCGACGTCGCGCAGCACCGGCCGCCCACCGAGGTCCGCGGCGACCCCGGTCATCTGCAAGGCGGCGGTCATCGCCCCGGTTCCTGTTCGGCGCGGCGGCGCACGGCGGACTGCCGGAGCACGAGCAGGGCCAGGATCAGTACGGCCAACCCGACGGCTGCGGCGACATAGATCAGCGCGTTGCCCGTACCGGAGGAGCGTTCGGTGGCCTGGGCGAGGGCGGACCCGGAAGCGGCCGGCAGGGGCGCGGTGAAAGCGGCGCCGAAGGCGTCGTCGGGGTCGGTGGTGTCGCCGACGGCGAGGCGCAGGATCGTGCTCGCGGTGGCGGTGGAGCCGTCGGCAAGGTCGGCGGTGACGTCGACGGCGAGCAGGTAGGTGCCGGGTTTGCCGAAGACCCAGTTGGCGTGGGTGTGCGTGTTCGTCTCCACCCACATCGGCTGCGGGTACGGCTTGGCGGAGCTCCACAGCACCTGCGGGGCGCCGAGGTTGCCCGACTGCAGGAAGATCGTGACGTTGCCGGGCCCTTGGACGCCGCGCAGGTTCATCGTCACGCCGCGGCTGATCGCGCCGAGAACGCCGGGGTCCTGGGTGTTCCAGCCGATCCAGACGACGCCCTGCTTCTCGGTCTGCGGCACGACGTGCACCTCGGCGCCGGGTTGCTCGCCGAGGAAGGCGTAGGCCTCGTCGTCGGGAACCGGCTGCCGGGCGGTGTCGCGAATGCGCAGGACCGTGTCGGCCGGTTCACGCCACACCGACGGTACGGCGTGGTCGTCGTGGATCTGGACGGTCCACTCGCCGTCACGCAGACGCGGGCCGATGTCGACGTGGCCGGTCTCCAGCACCGCGCGGCCGGATGCCTGGGACTGGCCGGGGTCGAGTGACTGGTCGAGGTCGGGTGCCGGGCTCGGTGCCGCCACGAGAAGCAGGGCGAGCAGAGATTTGATCAAGGTTCGTCCTCGGGTGGTTCAGGAGAGGCAGGAGCGGAGGGAGTCGGCGTTGAAGCGCATCATCGTGATGTAGTCGGTGACACGGTCGTCGAAGGCGTCGCCGTAGATGTCGCAGACCCGCACGTCCTGCTGCTTGGCGACTTCGACGAGCGTGGACGAGCGGGAGCGCAGGTTGGGTTCCAGGAAGACTGCCTTGATGTGCAGGTTGCGCAGTGTCTCGGTGAGACGGCGCCGGTCGGCGAGGCTCGGTTCGACCGCCGGGTTGGGGGTGACGAAACCCGCGACCGGGATGCCGTAGGCCTTGGCCAGATAGGCGAAGGCGTCGTGTGTGGTGACCAGGTGCCGGTTCGCCGCCGGAATGGCCTCGACCTGGGCCCTGACGTACGCGTCGAGCGCGCTCAGCTCGCCCAGGTAACGGTCGGTGTTGGCACGGTAGTCAGCGGTGCCGGCGGGGTCGGCGGCGATCAGGCTGTCCCGGATCAGCTCCACGTAGGACTGCGCGTTGCCGACGTCCTGCCACAGGTGCGGATCGATCTCGCCGTGCACATGCCGGCCGAGCACTGCCTGTGGCAGCTGGTAGATCCGCGTGCCCGGCCGGCCGAGGAACCGGAATCCGGGCCCGGCGGGCACCTCCTTGAGGGCCTTGGCCGGGACCTCGATCACGGTACGGGCGGGATCGTGCCGCTTCTGCTCGGTGCCACCCTCCCCGTCGGTGTACAGGTACAGCCGGCCCGTGTCGATGTCCGCCGTGACATCGGTGTGGCCGTCGCGCAGCACCAGCGCCCCGCTCATCCCCGGCACGGTGTGCGGGTCGACGCCCACGGCGAAGGTGAACGTCTGCTCGCCCATCGGCACGGGCCTGCTGTCCGCGGACACGGCGAGTTCGGCGCGCAGCGTGAGACGGTAGATGCCGGGTTCGGTGAACGCCCAGCTCATGTGGGTGTGCGCATCCGGCGGAAGGGTCATGGTGTCGTCGCGGTAGCCGTTGGCAGGGTCCAGGCCGTCGCCGGAGTCGAACGCGGTGTCGGGATTGCCGAACGACTCGGTCAGATAGGCGGACAGCCGGCCGGGACCGTCGATGCGGGTCGCCGAGAGCCGGACGTCGGAGGAGCGGGTGACACCGTGCGCGGTGCCGTCGCCCCTGGCGCGCAGGCCGAGCCAGATGGTGTCCAGGGAGACGTCCTCGACGAGCGGGATGATCTCGGCGGCGTACTTGGTGGCGCCTTCGGCCAGGGAGATCTGCCGGACCCCGTCGGGCAGGTTCGCGTCCATCGTCTTGATCACGCTCTGGGCTTCGAGCAACAGGTAGTTGCTGAACGCCACGTCGGCGTAGACGATGTTGCGCACGTCGCGCAGGGTCGGCTCGTAGGCGTGCGCGTCGGCGTTGTCGGGCACGATCGAGTCGACCAGGACCCGGCCGCCGCCGACGTTGCGCACCAGGTCGGCGAGGATGCCGGTGGTGGTGACCACCTGGACACGGCCGTCGGTGTCGGACAGGGCGGGTGGCGGCGCGCAACCGGCCACGGCACCGAGCAGTAACGTGGCGGCGAGCAGGCGTTTCATCGGTCTCCGGGTACGGTGGGGCGGCGGGTCCGCTCCAATTCCGGTGGAGCGGACCCGCCTCGTTTACGGCAGGACGGTGAAGGTGAACGCCCTCGTGCCGGTGGTGACGGTCGCTCCGGTGGCGAGCAGCTTGCCGGTCACCTCGTAGTTGACGGTGTAGGTGCCGGCCTTGGTGAAGGCCCAGTTGGCGTGGGTGTGCGCGTGGTAGGCGACGGCCCGGGTGTCCGGCAACCCGTCGCTGGAGTCGAACAGCCGGGTCGGCGTGCCGGAGGCGACCGTGTAGACGCTGACGTGGCCGGGGCCGGTGAAGCTGTTCAGCCGGAACGTCACCGAGTTCGCCTGGAAGACGCCGGACGGGATGTCCGCGGTGTTCCATCCGGGCCAGAGCAGACCGCTGGTGTTGCCTTGCGGGAGCACCCAGGCGGTGCCGCCCGTGGTGCCGAGGAATGACCACGCGGTGCCGGCCGGGACGGTGATCTTGGCGGCTGCCGGCACCTGGAAGACCACGTCGGCGGGGTCGCGTTCCATCAGGGTGCCGCCGGTCTGGTCGCCGACGTTCAGGGTCAGGGTGCCCGGAGCGGTGTAGTCGACGTCGAGGACGTCGACATGGCCGCTGGTCAGGGTGGTGGCAGCGTAGGCGGGGGAGCCGGCCGCGACGACCAGTGCGGCGGAAAGTGCGGCCGCGGTCAGGAGGCGCTTCACGGCTTGACCACCACCTTGTAGACGGCCGGGTCGGAGGTGACCGTGGTGCCGTCGGTGAGGGTGCCGGTGGCGCGGATCTTGATGAGGTACACCCCGGCCTTGGAGAACGCCCAGCTGGCGTGCTGATGCGAGCCGGCGTCCAGGTTCAGCGTGTCGGGCAGGCCGTCGGCGCTGTTGACCAGCACGTTCGGGGTGCCGACCGCGTCCTCGGTGAAGAGCGCGAGACGGCCGGGACCGGTCACTTTCTGCACCGCGAGCGAGACCGTGTCGCCGGCGAAGATGCCGGCCTCGACCTCCTCGGTGGCGATGCCGGGCCAGAGCAACTCCTCGTTCTGGATCTCGGGAAGGATCCACGTCGGCTTGCCGGCGGTGCCGAGGAAGGCGAAAGCCGGGTTGTCCGGGACGGTGGTCCTGGCGGCGTTCTTGACGAGGAAGACGACGTCGTCGACCTCCCGCTCGACGTCGGGTTCGACGGTCTCGTCGTGGACGCCGATCTCCAGGGCGCCGTCTTCGTAGGCGAGGTCGACGATGTCGACGTGGCCGGAGCTGAGCACCACGGCGCCGGCGGCCTGGGCAGGCACGGCCGGGCCGAGCAGGGCGGCGGCGAGGACGCCGCTGCCGATCAGGAGGCGGAACGGTTTACGCAAGGCGAGCTCCTTGAGACGAGTCCGGCTCAGGGGCGGCCGGGTCGACGTAAACGATATTGGTTTTCATTGTCGTTAGGAAGGCTCTGGGGTGGACACGTGGTCCGTCTCGCCGCGGCGGCGGCGAGCGAGCACAACGGTGACCGCTCCGGCCACGAGCAACGCGACGCCGCCTCCGGCGATCGACACGACGTTCATGCCGGTCTTGGCGAGGCGGCCGTCACCCGAGTCGTCGCCGGTACTGGCGCCGTCTCCACTGCCGGTGCCCCCGCTGCCGCCCCCGTCGCCGGAGCCCTCCTTGCCGTCACCGGAGCCGTCCTTGCCGTCCCCAGTGCTGTCCTTGCCGTCGCCGGTGTCCGTCGAGTCACCCACGGCGAGGGTCAGCGTCTTGGTGTCGGACACGCTTTTGCCGGCCGTTGTGGTTGCGGTCATGTCCACCGTGAGCTTGTAGAGCCCGGCTTCGGTGAAAGCCCAATTGCCGTGCGCGTGGGTGTTGGGCGCGATCCTGAGCTGCTGCGGCAGTGTCTTGGCGGAGTCGAAGACGACCTCGGGCGTGCCGAACGAGCCGGTGAGGAAGAGCTTGAAGTCGCCGGGTCCGCTGACCTGCTTGAGCCGCCAGGTGACGTCGCCCTTGGTGCCTTTCACCACCGACTCGTGCTGGGTGTTCCAACCGGGCCAGACGATGCCGGACTGCTGCGACTGCGGTAGCAGATATACCTTGTCGCCGGCCTTGCCGAGGAAGGCGTAACCCGCGCCGGACGGAACGTCGATCACCGCCTTCTCGGTCACCTTGAGCGTGACGTCCGCCAGTTCACGCCAGGTCGCAGGAGTGGTCGAGTCGTCCTTGATCTTGATCGCGAGGGCGCCGCCGGACAGCTGGGGTCCCATGTCGACGTGACCATCCGAGATCACCTTCTTGCCGCCGGCCGCTGCCGTGACCTTCGGCGCTGCCGCGACGTCGGCGGCCTTGGTGGTCCCGGCGGTCTTGGTGACGGCCGGAGCGGCCTGTTCCGCCGGTGTTGTTCGCTGCGGCGTCAGGGCCCGCGTCTGGACGGGCACGGAGACGCTGTAGACGGCTTCGTCCCGCAACGTCCGGGCGCCGATGCGTGCCGTCGCCCGCAGTGTCACGCGGTACTCGCCGGCGGCGTCGAACAGCCAGACCACGCCGCCCAGTCGCTGCCCGGCCGCCAGCCGGGTGCCCTTTCGGCCGTCGCTGTCGAGCAGCAGGGTGGGCCGTCCCCACTCCGAGAGCGTGTAGGCGGCGAAGGAGCCGGGACCGTCGACCGATGCCAGATCGAGGGCCAGCTCGCCGTCGGTGATCGCGGTGGTGTCGAAGGTGGAGAACGGTGAGCCCTCCTGCAGTGACCACACCGGCGCGCCGGGCTTGCCGAGGAAGGCGAAGGCCGGATCGTCGGGGACGACGCCGACCGGTGAACCGGAGGCGGTGAAGCGCACCGACTGCGGATCCGTGCCGGTCTGTCCGAGGCTGCGAAAGCTCATGCGCAGATCGCCGGACTCCACGGAGAGCGCCAGCAGGTCGGCGCCGTCGGCCGGCGTAGCCGCGACAGCCGGAGTGCCCCCGACAAGTGTCATCGCCAGGGAGGTGGTGGCAACGGCGACGGTCCTGCGCAGGTCGAGCCTTCTCCTGCGGGTCATGAGGTTCCTTCCTTCTCCAGGGTTGCGCTTGCCTGCTCGCGGCCGCGTTGTTCAGCGGCGACCAGGGCCGCCCGCACGCGGTGGCGGCGCCGGCGGCGGGCGAACAGCCAGGCGAGCAGGAGTGCCGCGGCGGCCGCGACGATGATCAGCTGTGGCCACGGCATCAGCCAGAGGGTGTGCTGGGATGTCGCGCGGCCTGGTGCGGGATCGATGGCGCGGCCGTCGGCGGGAACCGGCAGGATGCCGGCGGTCAGCCTCTCGCGGAACAGTGGTGGCACGGAATCCAGCGCGACGGTGGTGGTCACCGAGCCGCCGGGCAGGATCTCCGGGATCGGCTCAGCCGTGGCGGTGCGGCCGCCGATGCCGAACGGCCCTTCGATCCGGACCGACGGGGTGCCGCCGAGGCGTACGTTGCCGGTGTTGGAAATGGTGAAGGCGGCCGTGACGCGCGGCAGCGACAGCGGATTCCACGACGACGCGGTCCCGATCCTCATGTCGGTGATGCTGAGGGCGGGCCGCAGCGGCCCGGTGATCCGCAGGTAGACGCGGGTGCCGACTCGGTGATCGACGGAGACCTGGTTGCCCGCGCTGTCCGTGGTCGCGGCGACCAGCGAGGCCACCACCCCGCCCCCGTGGTCGCCGGGGGTGGCGTCGGCCGGCACGGACACCGTGAACGGCACCACGACGCGCGACGACGACGGCAGCGTGATCGTGGACTGCGCCAGCTTGATCCAGCTTCCGGCGTCGGTGGGCGCGTCATCGCCGGCGCGCAGATCGAAGCCGCCGCCGGCAGTGGTGAAGGCGTCGTGGGCGTAGAGCCGGAGGGTGAGCGGTCGCTCCGAGTGATTGGTGACCGCGACGCGATCCGTCACGGTGGCGCCTGGGTCGAGTTTGTAGTCGAGCGCCGGGCGCCCGTTCGGACCTTTCGGCCCGGACGGCGCGACCGACCACGTCAGGGAGTCGCTCGCGGGCGCGGCCTGGGCGGGCGCGGGGCTCAGGAGGGCGGCTACGGCCAGGACGGCCGTGATGGCGCGGGTACGCATGAGGGGTCTTTCACTTCGTGACCGAGGTCGCGGGGCGGTCCGGGGAGGGGATCCCGAGTCGCCCCGCGACGTCATCAGATGGCGGTCAGGGTGAGGGTGCCGATGTAGGTGCCGGCCGCCGTGTCGGTCGGGACGCTGAGTTTCAGCGCCGCGTCGAGTTCGGCGGTGCCCAGGCCCTTGCCGTTCGGCGCCGACGCGAGCACCGCGCTGCCGCCGAGACCGGTGTGGGGCTGGACGGTCCCGTACGGGTGCGACACCGGCCCGGCCACCACGCCCTGCTGGTTGCCCTGCGACGTGATGCTGGGCGTCCAGCCGAGGTAGCCACCGGTGAACGTCTTGCCGTCGTCGGTGCGGAATCCGTCAGCGACCTGGCCGGACGCGGTCCAGCCGGGCTGGGCCGCGCGGGTGTCGGTCACCTTCACCGGCTTGAGCGCGCCGCTGCTCTCCCAGCGGTCACCGGCTGCGGAGAGCTCGGCCGCCGGCAGAGCGACGGCCCGATCCTCGGGATCGACGCTGATCACGAGAGCGCCCTCGGATGCCTTGATGGTGGCGGTCACCGTCTTGGCGGTGCTGCTGCCCTCGGGCGGGAAGGCCACCCACAGCCAGACCTCGGTAGAGGTTGCCACGGCTTTCTCGCCGTCGTAGAGCTTGACGACGTACTGGGTGCCGTTGAGGGCGCGCGTCGCGGTGAAGCCGTACGACGCGCCGGTTTCGCCCTCGATCGCCGTGAAGCCGTCCTCGGCAGGCTTCTTGCTGAACCACTGGTACTTCGTCAGCGGCCCCTGCGGGGACTGGACGGCCTGCAGCGTGACAGCGTCGCCGGGCTGGTACTCGCCCTCGTTCATGCCGGAGATGCCCAGGCTGAGATCGCCGCCACCGGACTGGAGGTCACCGACCACGAACCGGTGGTCGACCGGCCCGGTGCTGACCTTGGTGCCGTTGGTCAGCGTGGCGTCGGCCTGGAACTTCAGCGTGTACGCACCGGTCGCGGAGAACACCCAGCCGGCGTGCGCGTGGGTGTGCACCGGCACGTCCAGGCGGTCGGGCAGCCCGTCGTTGCTGCGGAACTTGATGTTCGGTGTGCCCAGCGAGTTGGTGTCGAACAGCGTCACGTCACCGGGACCGTCCACACCGACCAGGCTGAGGCTCACCTTGTCGCCGGCGAAGACACCGGCGTCCAGTTGGCCGGTGTTCCAGCCCGGCCACAGCAGGTTCGCATCCTGGACCTGCGGCAGCATCCAGATCTTGCTGCCCGGAGCGCCGAGGAACGAGAACGCCGGGAGATCCGGCACCGTCGTCTCGGCCGCGGGTAGCACCTGGAAGGTCACGTCGGCCGGGTCGCGGACCACAGCAGGGCTCACCGTGTCGTCCTTGACCTTCAGCTTCAGTGCGCCGCCCTCATAACGCACGTCAATGGCATCGGTGTGTCCCTTCGACAGCACCACCGTGTCGGCAGCCATCGCAGGCGCAACGCCGAAGAGCGTGGTAGCGGCGAGGGCGAGACCGATTACGGCGGACGTGACTCGTATGTCGGGTCTAGCCACGCATCATCTCCCTTCTGGACAGTCATTTACTTGAAAATGACTTCCGTTTTCGGGGGCACGCTAGCACGCTGCGTGGAGGGTGACGATGCGGATCGGCCTCGATATTGATAACGATATCGATTTTCTTCTAGCGCCCCAGGCGTGTTGAGACGCGCCGGCGCGGGGTTGGCTCTTTGCAGCCAGCCCCGTTCGCCGTCTACGAGTGCTTCCTTGGTTCTATGGGCGCCTGCTCCGACGCGACCTGCCGGGACGGAGTCGTTGTATCGCCGGCTCGCTGACGTCGGAAGTCAGTCGACGTGCCCGATCCATCGGTAGCGGCGCTTCGGGCTTCGAGCAGGCCCGACGACGTCGATGGCATCCGTTTCCACGATGCTGCTGAAGCGGTCGCGTGGCCCGGCCGGCCGGCGGCGGGGTGAGGTTGGAGGCTGGCCCACACCCCGCCGCTTGCGGTCGGTTACTTCGGAGGGGTTTGGTCGGTGGTTTGCTGGGCCAGGACGAGGGTGTAGCCGAGCAGGGTTCCGGGCTTGAGCCTGGCCGTCGCGCCCGCCGGGCGCAGGACGTGGGATTCTTCGCCGAGGGCGCGCCCGGTTGCGGTGTCGATGATGAAGCGGCGCTCGATGGAGCCGCCGGCGGGGGTCGCCGCGGTGAAGGCGAAGCCGTCGCCCTGGCGTCCGCGCTGGTCGGTGACGGTGCCCAGCAGGCGTACGCCCGGGAGGCCGGCGATCAGGCGGAAGGCTGCCGCGCGGACCGGGCCGCTGACCGGGATGTCGGTGATCAGACCGGTGGCGACGCTCAGCAGCCACTGCTCGCGGTCGGTGGGCAGGTCGCCGCCTCCGCCGTCGAAGTGCTTGAGCAACGCGCTGCGCAACGCCGCCGGGTCTGCCGGGAGCTTTTCCAGATCGGGTACGGAGACGCCCGCGTCACCCAGCGCGTAGATGTCCCGACTGTCCAGCGTGGACGTCTGCCGCGGACCGCCTGAGGTGCTGACCGGGGATGCGGGGCCCAGGTCGCCGGTCGGCAGTGGTTTGCCGACCAGCACCGTCCCGGGCTGTCCCGCGGCACGCCAGGCGGCGTCGTCGGCCGGGGTGAGCGGTGTCATGCCGAGGTCCTGCGAGACGGTCCGGGTGGCTTCTTGGCCGGTGCGGGACAACCAGATCTCGTACGCCGTCCGGTCTGTCATCTCGTACGTCGAAGTGCCGGATCGCACGGTGAGCACCGAACCGCTCTCCGTCCGGACGATCAGGTAGCGCCCGGCGGCGGGTGTGTCGCGGGTGCTGCGCTCGGCGGCCGTCAGGAGTAGCTGGGCGGCGGTCGGTGGGCGTACCGCCTCGGTGGCGGACCCGCCCGGTGCCGGCGCTGCCCCGCCGGGTGCCGGCGCCGGGCCGCCGGTGTTGATCGCGACCGCTGCGACGGCCGCGGCAGCGAGGCCGGCGGCCGGGATCAGGGTGGCGGGACGGAACCGCCGGGTGCGGCGGGCGGCGGTGGGCGCGGTCGTCAGGGCGAAGGGCAGCGGCGCCGGGCCGCCGGGCGGGTCGAGCCGGGCCGGCCGCGCGTCGGCGAGGGACTTCATGACGTCGGTGTGCTTCATCTGATCGGCTCCCTCAGGGCGGGCGGATTGGTGGCGGGCCGAGTGGTGGCGGGCGCAGTGGTGGCGGGCGCAGTGGTGGCGGGCGCAGTGCGGGCGGGCGGCGGAGTGGCAGCAGGGGCCACCGGCTCCTCCGCGGACGCGGCGGCGCGCGTGAGCCGGTTGCGGGCCCGGTGCAGACGGACCAGGAACGTCGGGGTGGAGCAGCCGACGACCCGGGCGGCCGCGCGTGGCGACAGCCCGTCCCAGGCGATCAGGGTGAGCACTTCACGGTCGTTCTCGGACAGCGCCGCGAGCGCCGTCAGGACCGCCGACCGTTCGGCGACGCCGTCGGCGACGTCGGGTGTGTCGGCCGCCCACGTCAGCATCTCGGCGGCGAGGACTCGTTGTCGTTCCTCGTCGCGGTACCGCTCGCGGATCACGTTGCGGGCGACACCGAGAAGCCACGGCAGCGCCGCTCCGGACGGCATCTGCGCGAAGCGCCGCCAGGCGACGAGGAACGTCTCCGCCACGACCTCGTCGGCGAGCGATCTGCCGGCGCGGGCCACGGCGTAGGCGTACACGCGTCGGTGGTTCTGGGCGTACAGCGCGGTGAACTCCTGCGCGTTCTCAGGCTCTGCCACTGATGGGCCGTCCTCAGTCGAAGGTGTTCTGTCACCGGGGAATGCGCCGGGGAGGCGGTTTCTTACCGGGACGGGCCCGGCAGTACCGGGATCGTGCCACCCTGCGACCTCGACGGTGCTCGATGTGCGGACGGCTTGGCAGGCTCCGGCCTGTGCGGACACCACGAATGATCGTCCTTGTCGCGCTCGCCCTGGTCGCCGGTTGTGGCGCCGAGCCGCGGCCGGTCGGGCCACCACCGGAGCCGCCCGTCGACATGTCGTTCCGGGTGGGGGACGTCCGGGAGTTCGCGCTCCCGCTGGATGCCTACCGGCTCAGCGACGAGGAGTTCCGGGCCTTCGACCGGGCGCGGTTGCTGCTGGTGCAGCGGTGCATGCGGCGGTCCGGGTACGCCTATCCGCTGCCGCCGAGCCTGCCCGAGTTCCTGGGGCGTAACGAGAAGCGGTACACGCTCGCCGATCCGGGGCGGGCGGCCACGGTCGGCTATCACGATCCGGAGGCGGACGAGCGCAGCCGGGAGCTCGGTGCTGAGCAGGACATGACGGCGGCCGAGGAGGTCGTGCTCAACGGTCCGCAGGGTGGCGCCGGATGCAACGCGGAGGCGGTACAGCAGCTGGGTGGCACCGGGGTCTCCGGTCTGGTGCAGTCGCTCAGCCACGAGGCGTACGAGCAGGGCCTCGCGGACAGCCGGGTGCGCCAGGTGAGTGCCGCGTGGAGTGTCTGCATGCGGGCTTCCGGGCACGAGTACGCCGACCCGCCGGCGGCCAACGACGATCCGGCGTTCGCGACCCCGGCGGCGACCGAGGCGGAGATCGCGGTGGCGACCGCCGACCTGCGCTGCAAACGGGAGACGAACTACATCGGTGTCCGTGCCGCCGTGGAGACGGCCTACCAGCAGCGGAAGGTCGAGGAGAACCGGTACGGGCTGGAGGCCGTCCGGGCCGGTAACGAGAGGATCCGCCGCGCGGTCGCCGCGATCGAGACTTGAGTGTCGCGCTCACAGCACGGACCCAGGACCGGACGCGAGGCCGGCGACGGCAGGATCGGTCGCGGTGCCGGAGTCGGCAGGATCGGTGGCGGTGCCGGAGGCGGCAGGATCGGTGGCGGTGCCGGAGGCGGCAGACGTGGAGGCGGCGGGCGGGGTGCTGGGCAGGGACAGGTGGGCCATGGCGCGCAGGGACGACGTACCCCTCAGGAAGTAGCCGTCGTGCCCGGCCACGTCCGCGCACGGCAACCGCAGCGCCCCGAACGCGGGGTCGATCGGCAACCGGCCGTGCCCCACGCCGAGCAGCCGCACCCCGGGCAGGCGCCGGGTCCAGTCGTCCGGGGCGCTGCCCGCCCAGACCCGGGCGCCGGTGCGCAGGGCGGCCCGGTCCGGCACGCCCATCCCCGGGCTGCCGATCGCCACGATGTCGGTGACCTGCGCCGGCAGTTCGGCCGCGGCGTGCGCGGCCACGATCGACCCGTAGCTGTGGCCGACCAAGGTGATCTCCAGCTGCGGCCGGTCCTGGAGCAGGCCGGCGACGAACCGGCGCAGGGCGAGCGCGCCGGTGGCCGCCCGGTCCTCGCGGAGCGCGTCACGGCGTACGCCCTCGGGAGTGTCGTAGCCCAGCCACGCGATCACCGCGACCGGCGCACCCGGCCGGAGCGCGGAGATCTCGGCGTGCAGCCGGCGTGCCTGCCAGGCCGGCGCGCGCCGCACCACCCCGCCGAGGCCGGTGTCGAAGTTGGCGCGGTTGGTGTCGACGCCCGGGATCAGGATTGTCACCCGGCGCGCGGTGCCGAGGTCACCCAGCACTTCCACGACGCGGCCGTCGCCGTGCCGGTCGGCGACCAGGTACTGCCGCTCGGGCTGGGCCGGGTCCCGGTTCGCGGCGTAACGCAACCCGGCGGGTACGCCGTCGAGGTTGCCGACCACCGCGGGGTACCGGCGGACGAGGTCGTCGGTGGCCGGCCGGGGCAGCGCCGCGAAGTACGCGGCCACCTGCCCGGTGGTCGCGGTCGCCGGGTCGGGGCCGAACCAGCCGGCGACCCGGGGCGGCACCGGCGCGACCGCCTGGGTGGGGCCGAAGAGCCAGAGCGCGGGCGTGGCGAGCAGCAGCGCGGCGACGATCCACATGCGATTCATCAGGGCCTCCCGGTCGGCCGGACAAGAGCCGGCTCCTTGACGCGTCGGGTGACACGTCCGTCGACGGGTCCGTCGACGCGCCCGTTGACGCGTTCGTTCGATGCGGGAGTGAAGGTAGGTACGCGACGGGGTG
This sequence comes from Actinoplanes sp. DH11, assembly GCF_020873875.1. Taxonomy (GTDB): domain Bacteria; phylum Actinomycetota; class Actinomycetes; order Mycobacteriales; family Micromonosporaceae; genus Actinoplanes. Next base: position 108,163 of record NZ_JAHWGU010000012.1, on the reverse strand, counting down.
CCGATCGTCAGTCCGCGGAGCCGGATGTCCCCTAGCACCCAGGTATGACCGTCTATGCTTCGATCGATGAAACAGGGGGATGGAACAGAATCCCGGCGCGTCACCGTTCGTGACGTGGCCGCACAGACCGGGCTCTCCATCGCCACCGTGTCCCGGGTCCTGAACGGGCGGGCCAACGTCGCGCCGCACACCCGCGACCGGGTGCTCAGTGCGATGGGCGGGCTCGGCCGGCAGGCGCCCCGGCGGCGGGGCGAGCGGGCCACCGGAATCTTCGTACGCTGCCCGTACGTGCTGACCGACTACTTCGGACTGATCGTCTCCGCGCTCGCCGAGGCACTCGAGCCGCACGGCCTCCAGGTGATCCTCAACGCCGGGGTGTCCGCGCAGCGCGAACGGGTGCTGGGCGAGCTGACCGGCCGCCGCGACGTGGCCGGCGCGGTGCTGATCCTGCCGCCGGAACCCGGCGCCGAGCTGGTCCGGCTGCGTGACCGGGGCTTCCCGTTCGTGGTGGTCGACCCGCGCACCCCGCCGCCGCGCAACATCGCCGCGGTCTCCGCCGCGCACTTCGCCGGTGCCCGCCTGCTCACCGCCCACCTGATCGAACTCGGTCACCGCCGGATCGGCATCATCGGTGGCCCGCGGGACTGGCTGGCCAGCGAGAACCGGTTCGCCGGTTACCTGTCACCGCTGGCCGACGCCGGGGTGCTGCAGGCGCCGGAGCTCAACCGGTTCGTGGCCGAGCCGACCGCCGAGCTGGGTCACCGGGCCGCGGCGGAGCTGCTCGACCTGCCGGACCGGCCGACCGCGCTCGTCGCGTTCAACGACAAGATGGCGATCGGTGCGCTGCGGGCCGCCGCCCAGCGCGGGCTGCGGGTGCCGGCGGACCTGTCGGTGGCCGGGTTCGACGACATCGAGCTGGCCCAGGCCAGCGAGCCGGCGCTGACCACGGTCCGGCAGCCGCTCGGCGAGATGGGGCGGATGGCGGTGAACCTGCTGCTGCGGATGCTCGGCGGCCACCGGCTCGACGCGCTGCATGTGGAACTCGCCACCGAGCTGGTGGTTCGCGGTTCCACCGGCCGTGTCTGACGTGTTTCACGGTTCCGGAACCGGAACAGCGCAATCCGGAACCGGAACTCATTGACCCCGCTGGATTGTCAAAGGTTTCCTTCCTGTTACATCTCGTAGCAGGGAGTCCCCCATGAGGTTGTTGCTCGCAGCGGTGGTCGGCGCTACTACCTTCCTTGCGTCCCCCGCATCCCCCGCGCTCGCCGCCGGCGAGACCGTCAACATCCACCTCACCACCACCTCGGACAGCGGCGGCCGCACCGTGACCCGCGGTCTCCAGCAGCAGGCCCCCGTCGCGTTCGGCCCGGCCGGCGGCACCGCCAGCCACACGATCACCGTGAACGAGGGCGTCACCTACCAGACCTTCGAGGGCGGCGGCGCGTCGATCACGGACACCACCGCGTACCTGTTGCGGGGCGGGCCGGTCAGCGCCGCCACCCGGGACAGCGTGATGACCAAGTTGTTCAGCCCGGCCGAGGGGATCGGTCTCTCGTTCGTCCGCAACCCGATCGGCGCGTCCGACCTGTCCCGGCCCGGCAACGTCTCGCTCGACGACACCTGCTGCGACCTCAACGACTTCGGCGCCAACGGGTACGACACGAACGTCCGTCTCCTGACCCAGCAGGCCCGGTCGCTGAACCCGGCACTGCGGGTGAAGGGCGTCCCGTGGAGCGCGCCCGGCTGGATGAAGGACAACGGCCGGATGGACCAGATGGGCTGGCTCAAGTGGGAGCACTACCCCACGTACGCGCAGTACCTGGTCAAGTACATCCAGAGCTACCAGGCCGCCGGCGTGCCGATGAACTACATCTCGGTGCAGAACGAGCCGAACTGCTGCCAGGCCGCCAACCCGACCGCGATGGACTACCCCGGGATGAGCTGGAACCCGGCCGGGCTCGTCGAGTTCACCAAGAACTTCGTCTACCCCGCCTTCCGGGCCGCCGGGATCACCACGAAGGTGCTGATCCACGACTGGAACTACGGCGACTACGCGAACTTCGGCGCGGCCATCCTCGGTGACGCCGGCGTGCGCAACGATCCGCTCTTCGGTGGCATCGCCTGGCACGGCTACTTCGGTGACCCGGTCGTCGGTTCGCAGGTGCACGACGCGTACCCGTCGGTCAAGCAGTTCAGCACCGAGCACTCCGGCGGCACCTGGATCACCAACCAGCACAACGAGGACCTCGCCGACATCGTGAACTACGCCCGGAACTGGAGCAGCAGCCTGGTCAAGTGGAGCCTGGCGCTGAACCAGAACATGGGTCCGCACAACGGCGGCTGCGGCACCTGCACCGGGCTGATCACCGTGCAGGAGGGCGGCAGCCGGGCCGGTCAGGTCGACTACACCGTCGAGTACTACACGACCGGGCACCTCACCAAGTTCGTGCGGCCGGGCGCGGTCCGGATCGAGTCCAACAACACGGCCGTGCAGAACGTCGCGTGGCGCAACCCGGACGGCTCCAAGGCCCTGATCGCGCACAACGGCGGGACGTCGGCGCAGTCCGTCCGGGTCAACTGGTCCGGGCAGTCCTTCGTGTACACCCTGCCGGCCCGTACCACCGCGACGTTCACCTGGTCCGGCACCGCCGCACCGCAGCCCACCGGTGCGATCACCGGCCTGGCCGGCAAGTGCGCCGACGTGGCCGGCGCGGCAACCGCGAACGGAACCGCGGTGCAGCTCCACACCTGCAACGGCAGCGCCGCGCAGCGGTGGACCCGGGCCGCAGACGGGACGCTGCGGTCGCTCGGCAAATGCCTCGACGTGAGCGGGCCCAGCAGCGCCGACGGCACCGTGACGCATCTCTGGGACTGCCACACCGGCAGTTCGCAGAAGTGGACCTACGACAGTGCCACCCAGCGGCTGGTCAACCAGTTCTCCGGCAAGTGTCTCGACGTGACCGGCAACAACTCCGCGGACGGGACCCGGCTCCAGATCTGGGCCTGCGGCGCCGGCGCCAACCAGAAGTGGGTGCTGAACTGATGCTGCTCAAGTCCTTCGTCGCGGCGACGGTCGCCGCGACCGCCCTGACCGGGGCGCCGGCTTCCGCGACGGCCCTGACCGGCGCGCCGGCTTCCGGGACGGCCCTGACCGGGGCACCGGCGTCAGCGGCAGGCACCTCGGCGAAGGCCGCGGTCGTCACCGGCACCTATTCCGGCGGCGGCGCGCAGTGGGCCCCGCTGCCTCCGGCACTGTTCGACAGGTCGGCCAAGACCGCCGACACCACCGTGGTGATCGACCCGAGCCGGACCCGGCAGAAGTACACCGGCATCGGCATCTCGATCGACGAGACGAGCGTCTCCAACCTGTGGAAGCTGACGCCCGCCGAACGGGACCGGGCGATCCGCCTGCTGGTCGATCCCCGCACCGGCGCCGGCCTGGACCGGTTCCGGCTCACCATCGGCAGCCCCGACCTGATCGAGCACCTGCCGTTCTGGTCCTACGACGAGTTGCCGCCGGGCGTCACGTCGGACTGGGACCTCAAGTACTTCTCCATCCAGCGCGACATCGATCTGCACATGGTCGACACGATCAAGCTGATCCGGAAATACAACCCGAAGGCGACGTTCCTGGCGTCGGCGTGGAGCGCACCGGCCTGGATGAAGACGAACAACAGGTTCACCGGTGAGGTGGCACTCAAGCCGGGCAGCGCGACCGAGTACTACCAGGTGGGCAAGCTTCGTGATGACTGTATTGACGTGTTCGCGCGGTACTACGTCAAGTACATACAGGCGTACCGACGTCAAGGCATCAACATCGATGCGTTGACGTTACTGAACGAGCCAGGTATGGACGTGGTGTACCCCGCGATGGACATCAATATTGATCAACAGGTCAAGTTGTCCGCCGCCATCAAGCGGGAACTGCGCAAGGCACGGCTCAGCACGGAGTTGTACGTCCACGACTTCAACTTCTGGGACTGGCGCGACCCGAACAGCACGGCGACCAAGAACTACCACCGGATCTTCGAGGACCCCGCGGCGCGGCGTGCGGCCGACGGGATCGCCTTCCATCCCTACTGGGGGGACCCGGCGGTGATGCGGGACGCCTACGAGGAGTTCGGCAAACCGGTCCACCTCACCGAGACCAGCGACCTGTCACCGGCCACCGTGCTGAACGACTTCCGGCTCGACGCCAGCTCGTACATCCTCTGGGCGCAGGCCACCGACCAGGACGGCGGCACCCTGCACTGGACCGACAAACGGGACAACAACGTCGACTGGGCCGAGGTCGGCCGGACCAGCAAGTGGCCGAACCGCATGGTCAAGGTGGACACCACGACGAAGACGTTCACCGTGCGGGACGAGCCCTACCAGCTCGGCCAGTTCGCCCGTCACCTCGGGCCCGGCCATGTGCGGGTGCAGTCGAGCGCACCGGCCGCCGGCATCAGCAACGTCGTGTTCCGGCAGGAGGCGCGGCACGGCACGGGCTACGTGGCGGTCGTCGGCAACAGCAACGACAAGGACACGAGGGTACGGGTGACGCTCGGCGACCGCTGCTTCGTGGCGACGGTGCCCGCGGGCTCGTACGCCACCTATCGCTGGACCGACACCGGCCGTCCCGCGCGGCACAACCAGGCGCCGCGCCTGGCCGCGGTCCCCGCCGTGACCGCCGACCAGTACGCGAGCGTGCGCATCCCGCTGCGCGCCACCGACCGGGACCAGGACCGGCTCTCGTTCTACGCCACCGACCTCCCGGCCGGCGTCCGGCTCGACGCGGACACCGGGCTGATCACCCTCACCCCGACGGTGGCGGGCCAGGTGCGCCTGACGGTCGCGGTCACCGACGGGCGGGGGTACGACGAGACGACAGTGCTCGTGACGGTCCGGCCGCACGGTGCGCCCGCCGGTGCCACGGTCGAGGCCGAGGCCTACGCCGAGCAGCACGGCTGGACCGAGGGCGGCGCGAACTTCGTCGAGAACAACCCGTCGGCGAGCGGCGGCCGCAACGTCGGGTGGACCGCGCCCGGGAACTGGTTGAGCTACGACTTCGACCTGGCCGCCGCCGGCACGTACCAGCTGGAGATCGGCGCCGCCACCGGACTGGGTGCCGCCGTCCCGGACGCGATCTCCGTCCGGGACGCCTCGGGAACGGTCCTGGCCACGGTCACCGTGCCGGACACCGGTGGCTGGGGAACCTTCCGGCCGGTCCGGGTGCCCGTCACCGTGCCGGCCGGCGCCCAGCGACTCACGGTTTACTGTGAAGCCGGTGGGTTCAATCTGGACTACCTGCGGCTGACCGAGTAGGGGCCGGTCAGCCACCCGACTGCCGGAGGCGGGCCACAAGCTCGTCTTCGGCAGCGTCGGAGACCGGGTCGCTCCAGAACCCGAGGGGTACGGTCCGCAGCCGCCGCCCGTGCGGATCGAGCAACTGACCGCCCAGTTTGAGCACCCAGAGAGCCACCGCCCGGTCGGCGATGGTCACCTCCGGCACCTGCGCGCTGAGCCGGGCCTCGAAAGCGGCGATCTCCTGCACCGACCGCAGCCAGACGATCAGGATCAGGTTCGCCGAGCCGGAGAGCGTGGCGCAGAACCGGGTCTCCCGCATCCCGCTGAGCTTGCTCACGACCCGGCCGGTGTCGCCGGGCGGCAGCGTGCACCAGAGCGACACCGAGATCGGGTACCCGGAGACGTACCGCGCCACCTCGCAGCGGTAGACGATCGACCGGTCCGCGTCGAGCCGGTCCAGCCGCCGCCGGACCGTGGTCGGGCTGAGCCCGGTCCGCTCGGCGATCCGCACCGCCGGTTGCCGCGGGTCCTCGCTGAGCACCTTGATGAGCCGCAGGTCGTCGTCGGTGTAGACGTGACTTGTGCCGCGCGGCGCCGGCCGGCCTTCGAGCAGTGCCTGCCGGGCGGGGTCGCTGAGCCGGTCCAGCCGCCACCGGCTGCCCTCGCTGTGCACGGTGACCGCGATCTGGGTGCGGGACGCGGCCACCCCGGGCAGCAGACCCAGTCGCAGGCTCAGATAGCGGCCGAGCTGCACGTGGTCCGGGAAGGCGGCCTGGATCAGCAGGTCCCGCGCGCCGGTCACGTGTTCCAGGGTGACGATGTTGGGGTCGTCGGCGAGGTCGGCGGCGACCTCGGGCAGCCGGCCGGCCACGCAGTCCACCTCGATCAGGGCGAGCACCACCGAGGGGAGTGCGAGCTGCGCGGGGAGGCAGCCGATCCAGGCGTGCCCGGTGCGGTAGAGCCGGTTCCAGCGGCGCGCGGCGGTGGAACCGTCCACCCCGATCGCGGCGCCGATCCGCTGCCAGTCGGCCCGCGGCGCGAGCTGCAGCGCGGTGAGCAACTGGTAGTCGAGTTCGTCGAGGGTGAGCGTTTCCGGCGTCTCAGCGGTCATCGGTGGCGGATCTCTGCAATTCCCGGCCCGGTGCGGTCACTCTGGTGACCATACCGCCATGTTCACCTCCTCCGACGCTCTTCCCTACGCGGAGCGGCTCATCGCTCTGCGGCAGGCGCTGCACCGGGAGCCCGAACTCGGGCTCGACCTTCCGCTGACCCAGGCCAAGGTGCTCGAAGCCCTCCGCGGGCTGCCCCTGGAGATCACCACGGGAAAGGCGCTCACCTCGGTCACCGCTGTGCTGCGCGGCGGACGCCCCGGCCCGGCAGTGCTGCTGCGCGGCGACATGGACGCGCTGCCGGTCCAGGAGGAGAGCGGGGTCGCGTACGCCTCCGAGATCCCCGGCGTGATGCACGCCTGCGGGCACGACCTGCACACGGCCGGCCTGGTCGGCGCGGCGCACCTGCTCGCGTCCCGGCGCGACGAACTCGCCGGCGACGTGGTCCTGATGTTCCAGCCGGGGGAGGAGGGCCAGCGGGGCGCCAAAATCATGATCGACGAGGGGGTGCTGGATGCCGCCGGCGAGCGCGTCGTCGCCGCGTACGCCCTGCACGTCGCCGCCACCGCCCTGCCGCTCGGCCTGATCGCCACCCGGCCCGGCACCGTCCTGGCCGCCTCCGACTCGGTGACCGTGACCGTCACCGGCCGTGGCGGGCACGGGTCGTCACCGCACCTCGCGGCCGACCCGGTGCCGGCGCTCTGCGAGATGGTCACCGCCCTGCAGACCATGGTGACCCGGACGGCCGACGCCTGGGACCCGGCCGTGCTGACCGTCGGCTCCGTGCACGCCGGATCGGCCTTCAACGTGATCCCGGAGAGCGGCACCTTCCAGGCCACGGTGCGGACGTTCTCGGCGGAGACGCACCGGGCGATCCGGGCCGGCGTGGAACGCGTCGTGCGCGGCCTCGCGGACGCGCACGGTGTCCAGGTGGAGATCGACTATGAGGAGAACTACCCGGTCACCGTGAACGACGCCACCGAGGCCGACTTCGCGTACCGGACCATGCGCGAGGTCTTCGGCGAGCAGCGCGTACTGCTGGCACCGCGGCCGCTCGCCGGCTCGGAGGACTTCTCCTTCGTCCTCGACGAGGTGCCGGGGGCGTACCTCATGCTCGGCGCCGTGCCGCCCGGCACCGACCCGGTCACCGCCCCCATGAACCACGCCCCGCAGGCCGTCTTCGACGACCGGGCCGTGCCCGAGGCCGCCGTCGCGCTCGCCTCCCTCGCCGCCACCCGCCTGCGGACGGCGGCCACGTCGTGAGCGCCGTTGTGCTCGACCGGCAGAAAGTGTCAGCCGTCGTCGGCCTGCTCGTCCTCTTCGAGATCACCAGCGGGTTCATCCAGGGCGCGGTGGCGCCGCTGCTGCCCGACCTCGGCGCCGAGATGGGCATCTCCGACGCGAACCTGAACTGGGTGATCTCGGTCCAGTTGCTCGCGGCGGCGGTCTCGGTGCCGGCGTTCGGCCGGCTCGGTGACCTCTACGGCCACCGCCGGATGCTGCGCGTCGCCCTGGCCTGCGTGGCAGTCGGCAGCGTCCTCGTGGTGATCGCCCCGAACCTGCCGGTCCTGCTCGCCGGCCGCGCCCTGCTCGGCCCGCTCGCCGCGCTGCTGCCCCTGGAGATCGCGCTGGTGCGGGACCGCCTGCCGGTCGACCTGGCCCGGCGCGCCATCGCCCGGCTGGTCGGCGCGCTCGCCCTCGGCGGCCTGCTCGGCGGCGTCATCACCGCCGGCCTGCACCAGCTGATCGGCGACGCCCGGCTCACGCTGGCGATCCCGGCCGTCCTCGCGGTCATCTGCGTACCCGTGTCGTTCCTCGCCGTCCCGGAAACCTCGCGGCTCGCCACCGGCAAACTCGACGTGCCCGGCGTCGCCGCCCTGAGCGTCTCCATGGTCGCGCTGCTCACCGGCATCTCGCTGCTCAGCTCGTCCACCGCCGCCGGCGCGCTGCTGACCCTGCTCGGGGTGGCCGGCTTCGCCGGTTGGGTGCTGCTCGAACTGCGCACCGCCGAACCCCTGGTCGACCTGCGCGCCCTGGCCGGCCGGCACGTGGCGCCGTTCTTCCTCTGCTCGTTCGTGTTCGGCATCGTCTACTTCGGCAGCCAGGCCCCGGACGCCACGTTCCTCGCCGCCGACCGCGACACCACCGGCTACGGTTTCGGCTTCACCGCGCTGCAGATCTCCCTGGTCGCCCTCCCGGCCGCCGTCGCCGCCGTGGTCGGATCCAACCTGACCGCGGTGATCGCCGGCCGCTTCGGTTACCGGCCCACCCTGATCGCCGCGTTCCTGACGATCGGGGCGACCTTCCTGGCCCAGGCGCTCCTGCACGACGAGCTCTGGCAGCTCCTGCTCTTCAAACTGCCGGTCGGCCTGGCCGCAGGCGTAGCCCTGGGCGCCATGCCCACCGTGATCGCGGAAACCGCCGACCCGTCCCGGACCGGGATCACGACGGCCCTCTACAACAACGTCAAAACCCTGGGCGGCGCAGTCGCCGGAGCGGTGGTTGCCGCCATCCTGGCCGCCTTGGTCCAGGCCGGCGGGAGTACGCCCACCGAGGGCGCCTACATCACCGTCTGGCTGATGTGCTCCCTGCTCTGCGTCGGAGCAGCCGCCGCAGCCCTCTTCGCCCGCCGCGCCGAGTCCCCGGCTCTGTAGTCGCCTGGTTTGTGGTCGCCCGGGGTCTGCCGGTTTCTGGTCGCCTGGGATCTGCCGGTTTGTGGCCGCCCGGGCCCTGCCGGTTTTGTGGTCGGCCGGGAACTGATGGAGAGTGGGCTGGTGGGAACCCGCCAGGAGATCAGTGCCCTGCCGCCGGAGGCCGATCTGGCCCGGGCCGACTCGCTCGCCCGGGAGATCTTCTCCGACATCGCCAACAAATGGGCGCTGCTGATCATCGAGTTCCTCGGCCAGCGGACGATGCGGTTCAGCGAACTGCGCGACGAGATCGGCGGCATCAGTCACAAGATGCTGACCCAGAACCTGCGCATGCTGGAGCACAACGGCCTGATCGAACGGACCGTGCACCCCACCGTCCCGCCCCGGGTGGACTACAACCTGACCGAGGCGGGCGAGGCGTTACGTGCCGTGGTCGACGGCATGTGCGGCTGGACCCAGCAATACCTGAGCCACATCGAGGCCTCCCGCAACAGCCGCCGCTAGCTTCTGCGGTCGTTGTCGCGGGAGGCGCCGGACGGCTCGCCGTGGAACACGAACTCGCCGTCCGCCAGGGTCACTCGAGGACGGCCGTCGCTTCGACCTCCACCAGGTGCTCCGGCACATCGAGGGCGACGATGCCGAACAGCGACGCCGGGGCGGCCGGGGTGACGCCGAGCTTCGCCGCCGCGCGGGCGATGCCGTCGAGCACCTGCGGCATCTGCTCCGGGCGCCAGTCCACCACATGCATGGTCAGCTTCACCACGTCGTCGAAGGTGGCGCCGACGCCCGCCAAGGCCGCACCGACATTGACGTAGCACTGCTCGACCTGGGCGGCCAGGTCACCCACGCCGATGTTGTTCCCGTCGGCGTCCCAGGCCACCTGCCCGGCGACGTGGATCAGCTTCGAGCCGGTCGCCACCGACACCTGCTTGTAGATGGGGATCTCCGGCAGTCCGCTCGGGTTCACCAGGGTCACGGCCATGTCGTACTCCCACCTCAGTCTCTTACGGTTACCCAGAAACCGTAAGTGACCAGCCTTGAGCTGGGAAGAAGGCACTTTTTCGAAACTCGGTAACCGAAAAGTGACCATGGGCCCGGCCTCAATCACCATCGCCGCGCCCGCCGCGCCCGCCGCGCCCGCCGCTCACGCCGCTTCCGCCGTCCGTGCGGGCGTCGGGCTCCGGTCGCCGTCCGTGCGGGCGTCGGGTTCCGGTCGCCGTCCGTGCGGGCGCCGCGCCCCGATCGCCGTCTAGCCGCCGCCGACCGCGCACCGACCCCGCGTCCCCCCGGTTCCGGCCCCAGTGGCGCCGAACGCGCCGCCCCTGGCGAGATGTTGATCTGCTAGCGCTACGAAATCGCTGTGATCATGGGGTCAAAACCGCGATTTCGCACCGCTAGCAGATCAACACCGCTGCGCGGAGCCAATGCAACCGACCGCAGCCCCTTGTCCAGGGACCGCATCCGAGCCGAGGGCAGACAACACCACGCCGCCCCCAATGCCTCGCCCGCCGCCGCAGCGACCTCCGGTGCGCCATGTTTCGCGACCTCTACCAGCGCAAACCGACAGAAGAGCTCGCACCGCCTGCTTGACAAGACCATAGGGACACCCCTCGGTCGTCTGCCTCAGGAGTCGGCGGAGGGCTTGCGCTGAGCCGGGATGAACGCGGTGGGGTCGGCGACAGCCTTCGCCGGGACGATCTCCTCCCGCGACAGCCGATGAGTCTCCTCGTCGTCAGCCGGCTTGGTGGCGCCAACACTTCCAGCCTCGGCCCCCTCGGCGGCGGCCGTCTTGGGCGTGGCTGGTTCGGCGGCAGCCTTCGGCGCGTGCTCTTCGCCAGTCTCGGCCTGGGCGGCGGTCGAGGCCGGGGCGGCGGTTGAGGCGTGGTCGGCGCTTGATGCCTGCGCGGCGGTTGACGCCTGCGCGGCGGTTGACGCCTGCGCGGCGGTTGACGCCTGCGCGGCGGTTGACGCCTGCGCAGGGCTCTGGGCCGGGGCGGCGGTTGAGGCCTGCGCAGGGCTCTGGGCCGGGGCGGCGGTTGAGGCCTGCGCGGAGCTCTGGGCGGGGGCGGCCGACGAGGCCTGCGCGGAACCCTGGGCGGCGGCGGTCGAGGCATGCGCGGAACTTTGGGCAGGCGCAGCGGTTGAGGCCTGCGTAGCGGTCTGTGCAGCGGGCGCGGCGGAAGTGGCCGGTTCTGCCTGGCGGGCTGCCGCGGTCCGCGCGTCCAGCGGCCGGGCGGGCTTGTCCGACTTGTCGGGCAGCTGTTCGGGGGACTTTTCCGGATTGGTGGTAATGCCGGATTTATTGGAATCCGCGACGGCTTTTGCTGTGGGGAGTACCTGTGTGCGGTCCGATTCGGCGGGCAGGGGCGGCTCGTTGCCGGTGGCGGCGGCGAAGACCACGGTGTGATCGTCGCTGGGGGCCGTCACTGTCGAGGCCGACGGCTTGCGGTCGGTGGTGGACACCGCGACGGTCTTGTCGGAGCTGGGGATCGCCACGGTCCGGTCGGCGGCCGGCATGGTCACAGTCCGGCCGTTGGACGGCGAGGCGGCGGCGGTCCGGCCGTTGGACGGCATGGACACGGTCTGGTCGTTGTTCGCGACGACCGTCGTGCGGCCGCCGGACGGGACGGCCACCGTGCGGTCGTTGGTGGGGACGGCCACGGTGCGGTCGGCCGAGGGGACGGCCGCGGTGCGGTCGGCGGAGGGGACGGCCACCGTGCGGTCGTTGGTGGGGAAGGCCACCGTGCGGTCGGCGGGGGCGGCGGTGACCGGGACGCCGTCGCGCAGGACCGTTGTCTCGGCGATCGACATCGGGACGCCGGGGACGGTGGCCTTGCCGCGGAAGCGGCCGATCTCGCCGATGATGGGCAGGACCGGCGGCTCGTAGCGGGCCCAGCGGCGGCCGCTCAGTGCGGTGCCGAGCAGGGGGATCGCGAGCAGGGCGGCGAGGCCGTACCCGGGGCGGCTCAGGTCGAAGCCGTCTTTGGAGATCTCGGGTGACCACAGGGCGGCGTACGACTCCGGGGAGTTCCACGCCCAGATGGCGACGCCCAGGTAGACCGCGCCGGTCAGTGCCGGGCCGGCGGGGGAGACCGGGGCGTACGTGAGGATCGTGAAGAGGATGCCGCAGAAGAGCAGCAGCAGCAGGCCGGCGATCGACTCCTCGGCGAAGAACTCGCGGCCCCGGCTTGTCAGGTCCTGGGTGAATCCGACGCCGGCCAGGATCCAGATGGACGGGCCCAGCACGAGTGCATAGAAGATCGACCTGAGGTGGCGCATGATCCGGCACGCTACCCCGATGGGGCAAGGGGTCGCGAACGCCGTCGTACCGTACCCGTATGGAACAAGGACGCCCCACCGCGCGCTCGCGGGTCACGCTCAGCCGGATCATGAGCGCGATCGATGTGAACCTGTACGGCACGGTGCACGGCGGTGTGCTGATGAAGTTCGTGGACGACGTCGCCGGTGCCAGCGCGGCCCGGCACAGCGGCGGCACCGCGGTCACCGCGGCGATCGACGAGATCGTCTTCCTGGAGCCGGTGCGGGTGGGCGATCTGGTGCACGCGTACGCGCAGGTGAACTGGACCGGTTCGACGTCGATGGAGGTCGGCGTGCGGCTGACCGCGGAGCGCTGGGACGCGGTGGAGCCGTCGCCGATCCCGGTGGCCACGGCGTACCTGGTGTTCGTCGCCATCGATGTGGCGGGCCGCCCCCGGCAGGTGCCGCCGGTGCTGCCGTCGGACAGCGCGGACCGGCGGCGCTTCCAGGAGGCGGAGATCCGCCGTGATCACCGGCTGGCCCGGCGCGCGGCGATCCAGAAGGCCCGCGCCGAGCACGCGGACGACCAGGAATAACGGACAGGCGGGCCGAGGTACGGCCGGGGGGCGAAACGTCAACGCCCAGCCACAGTGATCAACTGCGCAGTATCGGCAGCCGCGCGGAGCGTTAATGTGAGCCGATGACGGTGACGACGGACACAGTGTTGTGGGAGCCGCCCGCGGACGTCCGGGAGACGTCCCGCATCGGCCGCTATCTGGCCTGGCTGGAGAGCGAGCGCGGCCTGGTCTTCGCCGATTACGCCGCGCTGTGGGAGTGGTCGGTCACCGACCTGTCCGGGTTCTGGCAGTCGATCTGGGACCACTTCGGGGTGGTCGCCCACGATCAGCCGTCGGCGGTGCTCGGTGACGCCACGATGCCGGGGGCGACGTGGTTCCCGGGCGCGACGCTGAACTACGCGGAGAACGTGCTGCGGATGCCGGGCCGGGGTGACGACGACACGGTCGTTCTCGCGTACTCGCAGAGCCGTGAGCCGGTCCTGCTGACCGCCCGGCAGCTGCGCGATCAGGTCCGCCGGGTCCGTGCCGGGCTGAAGGCCCGCGGTGTCGGCAGGGGTGACCGGGTCGCGGCCTATGCGCCGAACATCCCGGAGACCTACGTCCTGCTGCTCGCGACGGCCAGTCTCGGGGCGATCTTCTCGTCGTGCGCGCCGGAGTTCGGCGCCCGCAGCGTGATCGACAGGTGGAGTCAGATCGAGCCGAAGGTGCTGGTGGCGACGGACGGCTACCGCTACGGCGACAAGGCGATCAGCAGAGAGGCCGAGATCTCGGAGATCGCGGCGGCGATCCCGTCGATCGAGCACGTGATCACCGTCGGGTACCTCGACGGCGCCGCCGGCAACTGGGGCGACCTGACCGGCGACGAGGGGATGGCTTTCGAGCCGGTCCCGTTCGATCATCCGCTCTACGTGCTCTACAGCTCCGGCACCACCGGCCTGCCGAAACCGATCGTGCACGGTCACGGCGGCATCCTGCTGGAACACCTGAAGGCTCTCGCTCTGCACCACGACCTGGGCCCGGAGGATCGCTTCCTCTGGTTCACCACGACCGGCTGGATGATGTGGAACTTCCTGGTCAGCGCTCCCGCGGTCGGGTCGTCGATCGTGCTGTTCGACGGCAATCCGGGCTGGCCGGACCTGGCGGCGCTGTGGGACCTGGTGGACACCGCCGGGATCACGTACTTCGGCACGTCGGCGCCGTTCCTGATGGCCTGCCGCAAGGCGGGGCTGACTCCGCGCAAACGGCTCAAGGGTGTCGGTTCGACGGGTGCGCCGCTGCCGCCGGAGGGTTTCGCCTGGGTCTACGAGGCGGTCGGCCCGGACCTGCAGCTGCTCTCGCTCTCCGGGGGCACCGACGTGTGCACCGGCTTCGTGGGCGGCGCGCCCCTGCTGCCGGTCCGCGCGGGTGTGATCGCGGGCCGGATGCTGGGTGCCCGGGTGGAGGCCTTCGACCCCACCGGCCGGCCGGTCATCGGCGAGCTGGGCGAGTTGGTGATCACCGCGCCGATGCCGAGCATGCCTGTCGGTTTCTGGGGTGACACCGACGGTTCCCGGTACCGGGAGGCCTATTTCGACGTGTTCCCGGGAGTCTGGCGGCACGGCGACTGGATCACGATCGGTGCGGACGGCAGCTGCGTCATCACCGGCCGGTCGGATGCCACGCTGAACCGGGGCGGGGTACGCCTGGGAACAGCCGAGTTCTACTCGGTGGTGGAGAGCCTGCCCGAGGTCGTCGACTCCCTGGTCGTGCACCTGGACCGGGCCGGCGACCCGAACGGTGAGCTGCTGCTCTTCGTGGTGCTCGCCGAAGGCGCCGAACTCGACGACGACCTGCGCGGGCGGATCGCGCGGGAGCTGCGTGCGGCGCTTTCGCCGCGGCACGTCCCGGACGCCGCCTATCAGGTACGGGCATTGCCGCGCACCCTGTCCGGCAAGAAGCTGGAGGTGCCGGTGAAGCGGATACTCACCGGCACTCCGGTGGAGTCGGCCGCGGCCAAGGGAGCCCTGTCCAATCCGGACTCCCTGACCGCTTTCGCGGAGCTGGCCGCGGCACGAGAGGCGCCGGCCGCGGCACGAGAGGCGCCGGCCGCGGCACGAGAGGCGCCGGCCACGGCAGGAGAGGCGCCCGCTACGGCACGAGAGTCACGCTGACCTTCTCCGCGGTGCTGCGCGAATCCACCTTGGCCGGGTCCAGGTTGGCGCAGAGCACCACGCTGGCGCCGGCCACCAGGGGCGCCAGCAGCCAGTCGGCCGGGTCCGGGTGCAGCGCGGTGTCGATCAGCACCCGGTCGCCGGCGGCGATGCCGAGCTCGCCGGCCCGGGCCTGCGCCGCCTCGATCGCTTCGGCGTGGCTCAGCTCGTACGACCCGGCCAGCGCCAGGTCGGCGGCGGCAACGGGCGCACCCCGGAAGTGGTCGCCGTAGTTGCGGACCTCGGCGACGTAGTCGGTGTACCCGTCGGGCACGGTGCGCAGCGGCATCGCGAGCGGGAGGAGACCGGTGGCGTAGCGGTCGAGGGTGGACCAGGTGGCCGCCCGCTCGACCAGCTCGGGCGTGGTGAAGATCGCCTCGACGGGCTGCGGTTCGGGGCCCAGGTCGGCCGCGAGACCGGCCTCGGCGACGCCCAGCAGCAGCGCGGCGGTCTGCCAGTGCGGCGGAAGCAACAGTGCCACGGTGTCGCCGTGACCCAGGCCGACGCCGTCGACAAGCAGGTTCGCGGTCTTGGCCACCCAGTTCTCCAGGGTGGCGCCGGAAAGTTCGGTGCGGTCACCGGTCGCGTCGTCGTACCAGGTCAGCAGGGGAGCGGCCGGGTCACGCCGGACTGCGTCCGCGAACGCCTGCGGGATCGTGTTCGTCACCGCCCTCACGATAGATGGATCACTGTCCGTGACGGCGGTGGAACGTCCTTGATGTCGCGGTGTCGCGGACACTTGCTCGAAGCGTTCCGGGCGTACCCTCGACAGTGACGTTGCCGACCACGATGTCGACAGCTGTACCGCAGCATCGGTCCGTCAGAGATGCCAAGGAGATGCCTCGTGACCCCCGGTCGCCCCCCGCGAGTGCTGGTCGACGCCACTAGTGTTCCCGCTGACAGAGGTGGTGTCGGCAGATACGTCGACGGATTGCTCGGCGCCCTCGGGCAGCTCAGCGCCGATCGCCTGGACCTGGCCGTGGTGGCCCAGCGAGCCGATGCGGAGCGTTACCGCCGCATGCTCCCGACCGCCGAGATCATTCCCGGGCCCGCCGCGATCGTGCACCGCCCGGCCCGGCTGGCCTGGGAGCAGACCGGTCTGCCGCTGCTCGCCCAGCAGGTCGGCGCCGAGGTGCTGCACTCGCCGTTCTACACGTGCCCGCTGCGCACCGGCTGCCCGGTCACCGTCACGGTGCACGACGCGACGTTCTTCACCGAGCCGGAGCACTACGACAACACCAAGCGGACGTTCTTCCGCAGCGCGATCAAGACGTCGCTGCGCCGGGCGGCCCGGGTGATCGTGCCCAGCAAGGCCACCCGCGACGAGCTGATCCGCCTGCTCGACGCCGACCCCACCCGGATCGACGTGGCCTATCACGGCGTCGACCAGGCCGCCTTCCACCGGCCGACCGAGGAGGAGAAGGCCCGGGTCCGTGCCCGTCTCGGTCTCGGCGACTCCGGTTACGTGGCGTTCCTCGGGGCCAAGGAGCCCCGCAAGAACGTGCCGAACCTGATCCGTGGCTGGGCCCGCGCGGTGGCCGACTGGCCGCACCCGCCGGCCCTGGTGATCGCCGGCGGCCAGGGGCACGACGACGACATCGACCGGGCGGTCGCCGACGTGCCCTCGCACCTGCGGCTGCTGCGCCCGGGCTACCTGAAGTACACCGACCTGCCCGGCTTCCTCGGTGGGGCGCTCGTCGCCTGCTACCCGTCCTTCGGCGAGGGCTTCGGCCTGCCGATCCTGGAGGCGATGGCGTGCGGCGCCCCGGTGCTGACCACGCCGCGGTTGTCGCTCCCGGAAGTCGGTGGTGACGCCGTCGCCTACACCACGGAGGCACCCGACCGGATCGCCGAGGACCTGGCCGACCTGCTGCACGACCAGGAGCGCCGGGAGACCTTGGCCAAGGCGGGCTTCGACCGGGCGAAGGAGTTCACCTGGCTGTCCAGCGCGGAGGTTCACGTGGCGACATGGAATCGGGTTGTGGCCTGATCACCCACTAAGCTTTCCGCACATGATTGACGAACAGGCTGTGCTCTACGGCGTGGTTCTGGCAGGGGGCACGGGAACCCGTCTGTGGCCACTGTCCCGCGCCGGTCATCCCAAGTTCCTCCACCCGTTGACCGGCACCTCGGCCTCTCTGTTGCAGGCCACGGTGGACCGGCTGGACACTCTGACGTCCCCCGAACGGATGTTTGTGGTGACCGGTGTGGCACATGCCGCGGCGGTCTCCCGGCAGCTCGCCTCGGTGCCCGAGGAGAACGTCCTGGTGGAGCCGTCGCCGCGTGACTCGTGCGCGGCGATCGCCCTGGCCGCCGCGGTCATCGCCCGGCGCGACCCGGAAGCGATCATGGGTTCGTTCGCCTCCGACCACCTGGTGTCGGACAAGACCGAGTTCGTCTCGGTGATCCGCAGTGCGATGGCCGGCGCGCAGCAGGGCCTGCTGATGACCCTGGGGATCACGCCGACCCGCCCGGAGACCGGTTACGGCTACCTCCAGTGCGGTGGTCCGGCCGCCGACGGCCCGCTCCTGCGCGTCGAGGAGTTCAAGGAGAAGCCGTCGTACGAGGTGGCCGAGAGCTACGTGAAGTCCGGCAACTACCTGTGGAACGCCGGCATGTTCGTGTGGCGCGTCGACGTCTTCCTCAACGAGCTGGCCCGGCAGCAGCCGCAGCTCGCCTCCGGGGTGAGCCGGATCGCCCAGGCCTGGGACTCGGCGGCCCGCGAGGAGGTCCTCGGTGAGGTCTGGCCGACCCTGCCGCGGATCTCGGTGGACTACGCGGTGATGGAGGGCGCGGCCGCCGCCGGCCGGGTCGGCACCGTCCCGGGTGACTTCGGCTGGAACGACGTCGGCGACTTCCACACCCTCGGTGAGGTGCTGACCGCCGACCCGGCCGGCAACGTGATCGTCGGCAACGAGGGTCAGGCGGAGCGGCCCACCGTGCTGCTGCGTGACACCGAGAGTCTGGTCGTGCTCCCGCAGTCGGGCCGGCTGGTGGCCGCCATGGGCGTCCGCGATCTGATCATCGTGGACACGCCGGACGCGGTGCTGGTCTGCCCCCGCGAGCGCGCGCAGGAGGTCAAGCACCTGGTGGACGAGCTGAAGGAGCTCGGCCACCACGGTTACATCTGAGGTCCGCGCCCGGTCGTCGACGGTGAACCGGCCCGCCGGGCCTCAGAGGCGGGCGAGCGCCGGAGCGATCTGGCGCACCGTTCCCGAGGCCAGCGGGCTCGGCAGCGTCTCCGGCGTGAACCAGCCCAGCTCGGCCGACTCCTCGCTGACCCGCTCGATCGCGCCGGCCGGGCTGCGCACCAGGAACCGCACGTCGAAGTGGACCGACGGCTCGGCGGGCGCGCCGTCGGCGCTGCCGCAGCGGACCTCGTGGATGTCGATGTCGATCGGTTCCGGGTCGACGACCAGCCCGGCGATCCCGGACTCCTCGGTGGCTTCGCGCAGCGCGGCGCCGGCCAGGGTGGTGTCGCCGGGCTCGCAGTGCCCGCCGAGCTGCATCCACATGCCGAGCCGGCCGTGCAGGCAGAGCAGCACCCGGCCGGCGTCGTCGACGACGAGCGCGCTGGCGGTGACGTGGCCGGCGCGGTGTGCGCGGGTCGTCGCGTCCGGGCCGTCGGCGAGCAGGTTCAGGGTGCGCTTGCGGGCCAGCTCGGCGTCCTCCGAGGTGGCGGTCCAGCCGGTCAGGACCCGGACGGTGTCCTCGTACAGCGGGCTGCTCATGCGGGGCCTCCGACGGTGATGGTGACGCCCTCGTCGTCGGCGTCGGCGGTGCTGGTCAGGCCGGTGGCGGCGAGCACCGCCCGTACTCGATGGGCTTCGGCGCCCAGCCGGATCAGATCGGCCGGGGCCGGGCCGGCGGGGGTGAGGCGCAGCGTGCCGGTGTTCGCCGCGTCGAGCGCGAGCACCCGGCGGACCGCCGCCTCGTCGTCCGGCGTGGTGGCGAGCAGGGCGGCGTCGCGCAGGCCCGCGGCGCGCGCCTCGGCGGTGCCCAGGCTGAACATGTCGCCGGCGGTGTCGCGCACCAGTTCGCGCGCGCCGGAGCCGGCACCGGTCCGGGGCAGGCCGCGGACCACCGCCACCGGCACCCGGTCACTCTTGCCCTTGACCAGTTCGGCCGCCGCCGCCAGCTCGTCGATCACGGCCATCTGGGTGAGGGTGAGCTCGTTGCCGTACGGGTCGATCTCGCCCCGATG
The DNA here is from genome assembly GCF_020873875.1 of Actinoplanes sp. DH11. GTDB lineage: Bacteria > Actinomycetota > Actinomycetes > Mycobacteriales > Micromonosporaceae > Actinoplanes. The sequence continues at coordinate 88,882 of NZ_JAHWGU010000012.1, read as the reverse complement.
ATCGCGGAACGCCTCGATGCCGGCCGCGCCGAGCGCCACGTCGGTGAGCCCGTTGCGCCAGGCCCGGCCCATCGTGTCGGAGACGACGATCGCCACGTCCAGCCCTCGTTTCCGCAGGTCGTCGCGGATTTTGCGGGCCGAGGCGTCCGGGTCGGCGGGCAGCAGCACCAGGTGCGTCTTGTCGACGTTCGAGGCGTCGATGCCGGCTGCGGCCATCACGAAACCGTGGTGGGTCTGCACGATCGTGGTGGGGCCGCGGCGGGCCACCACGCGGGCGGTCTCGGAGGCGAGCACCCGCTGCCGGGCCTCTTCCCGCTCCGGGCCGTCCGCGGGCACTTCGACCAGGCGGCCCTCCGCCTTCGAGACGATCTTGCTGGTCACCACGAGCACGTCGTCGTCGGCCAGCCAGGGCGCGGCCTTCGTGATCAGCTCGGCGAGGTCGTCACCGGCGGTGACATCGCCGATGCCGGTGATCGGGATGATCTCCAGGCTCATCGGGCCAGCTCCAGCGCATCGGCGACCATCCGGGCGGTGGTGGCCGGGTCCTTCATCCACAGCGGTACGGCCTTCGTGCGCACGCCCGGGACCTGCGCCTGCGCGTCCGACGTGTCGACCAGCCAGCCGTCCAGCAGGCCGCCCTCGGCGCGGGGCCCGTACATCCGGCCGACGCCGCCGGCGCTCACCTCGACCTCGAGCGTGGCCAGGCACTTGTCGGCCATCCCGCGCACCGGCGACCCGCCGATGATCGGCGACACCCCGACGACCGGTGCCGGGCCGTTGGCCACGGCGTCCTTGAGCGCGGGTACGGCCAGAATCGGCGCGATACTGACCACCGGGTTGCTCGGCGCGACCAGGACCACGTCGGCCTGACCGATCGCGTCCAGCACGCCCGCGCCCGGCTTGGCCGTGTCGGCGCCGCGGAAGACGAAGTTGTGGGTCGGCACGTTGCCCCGGTGACGCACCCACCACTCCTGGAAGTGGATCGCCTTGCGCTCGCCGTCGACGTCCACGACCACGTGGGTCTCCAGGCGGTCGTCGGTGGCCGGCAGCAGCGTGATGCCGGGCTGCCAGCGCTCGCAGAGGGCGGCGGTGACCGCGGAGAGCGGGTATCCGGCGCTCAGCATGGTGGTGCGCACCAGGTGGGTGGCGGTGTCGGCGTCGCCGAGCCCGAACCAGGACGGCTCCACGCCGTACTTCGCGAGCTCCTCCTTGACGACCCAGGTCTCGCCGACCCGGCCCCAGCCACGCTCCGGGTCGGCCGCGCCGCCCAGCGTGTACATGACGCTGTCCAGGTCGGGACAGATCTGCAGGCCGTGCATGCGTACGTCGTCGCCGACGTTTACCACCGCGGTGACGTCGGCGCCGATGGCACGGGCGTGCTCACGCACGCCGAGGAGGAACCGGGCGCCGCCGATACCCCCGGTGAGGACCACGATCCGCATTCGTACATCCTTGCGCACTCGCGTCGGCCGGGCGGGGCGCGGGTGTCGGTTTACGCTGGGCCGACTTGTCAGCAAGCACCGGGAGCAACTGTGAGCACACCACCGCCACCCATCGGGCAGTTCCTGCGGCCGTTGCGTGACCTGGCCGCGTACGCGCTGGCCGGAGTGCCTGCGGTGCTCCTGCTGGTGGCCGTGCTCGACCTGTTCGGCGCGGATTTCCTCGGCCGCACCCAGTACAGCTTCGGCAGCTTCGTGAACCTCGCCACGATCTTCTTCCCGATTGCCGCCGTGGTGCTCGCGCTCGGTGTCGGGCCGGTCCATCCGAAGGCCCGCCTGATCACCCAGGTGGCCCTCGCGGAGTACGCGGTGGCCGCCTTCTTCGGCCTGATCTTCGGCGTGCTGTTCGGGGTCAGCAACATCGCCTCCACCTCGCCCGGCTCGGCCTTCCTGGAGCTGCTGGTCCGTGCCGCGTGGCTGGGCCCGTTCGCGCTGGCCGGATTCGCGGTGTGGCAGATCTGGCGCGGCGTCTTCCCACCGGCGCCGAAGCCGCAGCCGGGCGTCTACGGCGCCTACCAGCCGATGCCGCCGTACGGGCAGCAGCCGCCGGTGTACGGGCAACCGCCTCAGCAGTACGGGCAGCAGCCGCCGCCCCCGCCCGGGTACTACCCGCCGCCGGCCCCGTTCGTCGACCCGACCCAGGTCATCCCCGGTCCCGGTGGGGTGCCCGCCGACCGTCCCGGCTTCGGCCCGGCCGCGCAGGACCCGCCGCGGCAGTGACCGGGCGGGGTGTCCCACGACACTGCGATGCCCGTTGACCACGGCGGCGGCCGGGCGGAATCCGGCCTAGGCTGCTGTCGTGGTGAAGGTCAACGTGGAACTCGTACCGTCTCCGGCTCTTCCTCCGGTTCCGTCCGGGGGCCCGTCCCGGGCCGCTGTCCGGAGGGCTCTGGACCGGGCCGCCGCAGGCGCGGAGATCGGCGTGGACGAGGCGACCGCGCTGCTCGCGACCACCGGGGACGACTTCGACGAGCTGCTGGCCGTGGCCGGGTCGATCCGGGACGCGGGTCTGCTCGAGGCGGGGCGGCCGGGCGTGGTCACGTACTCCCGCAAGGTCTTCATCCCGCTGACCCGGCTCTGTCAGGACCGGTGTCACTACTGCACCTTCGCCACCGTGCCGCACCGCCTGCCCGCCGCCTACCTGGAGATGGACGAGGTCCTCCAGATCGCCCGGGAGGGTGCGGCGCAGGGTTGCAAGGAGGCGCTGTTCACGCTCGGCGACCGGCCGGAGAACCGCTGGCCGGCGGCGCGGCAGTGGCTGGACGAGCGCGGTTACGGCTCCACCATCGATTACGTGCGCGCCTGCGCGGCCGCGGTGCTCGAGCAGACCGGCCTGCTGCCGCACCTCAACCCCGGCGTGCTGACCCCGGACGAGCTGCGGCTGCTCAAGCCGGTCGCGCCGAGCATGGGCATGATGCTGGAGACCACCGCCACCCGGCTCTGGTCGGAGCGGGGCGGCCCGCACTTCGGCTCGCCGGACAAGGAACCCGCGGTCCGGCTGCGGGCGCTCGACGACGCGGGCCGGGCCGGTGTCCCGTTCACCACGGGCATCCTGATCGGCATCGGCGAGAACGTCACCGAGCGGGTGGAGTCGTTGTTCGCGATCCGGCGGACCGCCCGGGAGCACGGGCACATCCAGGAGGTCATCATCCAGAACTTCCGCGCCAAGCCGGACACGGCGATGCGCGGCATGCCCGACGCCGAGCTCCGGGAGCTGGCCGCCACGGTGGCCGTGGCCCGGATCGTGATGGGCCCGCGTGCCCGGATCCAGGCGCCGCCGAACCTGATCGACGACGAGTTCTCGTTGCTGCTGCGCGCCGGCATCGACGACTGGGGCGGCGTGTCCCCGGTGACCCCCGATCACGTGAACCCGGAGCGGCCCTGGCCACAGATCGACATCCTCGCCGAGATGTCCGAGAAATCGGGCTTCGAGCTGCGGGAGCGGCTCACGGTCTACCCGGAGTACGTCCGTCGCGCCGGCGAGGGCTGGCTCGACCCCGCCATGATCGCTCCGGTGGCCGCGCTGGCCTCGTCGGACGGCCTCGCCCGTCGCTGATTTCCGGCTCCACATGATCCATTCAGCGGACCCGGTCCGGGGGACCCCCTGCCACTAGGTCACAAAACGGGTTAAATTGGACGTGAGTGCCCGCGCCCGCGTTACCTCCCGGTGGCTCCGGGAGATAGGGCAGGAACGGGACCGTCAAGCGTCCTCGACGCTGACGGAAACGGGCCTATTTAGCAGGTTCGGCTTGACGACGCACGTCTTACACGCGTGTAATTTTGGTGGGGTTGTGGGGACGTTGTGGGACTTTTCCCAACGAACCCACAGAAACACGCCGCGTGCGTGGGGGGTCAGCGTCGGCTTCGTAGCCGGCGCGGAAAATGGAGGCACGCCGATGGAAGCGCAGGTTGAAGGGTTCGACCTGCTCGGGGACGCCCCCGAGTGGCAGGAGCGAGCCCTGTGTTCGCAGACCGACCCGGAAGCCTTCTTTCCGGAGAAGGGCGGCTCGACGCGCGAGGCCAAGCGCATCTGCGGTCGCTGCGACGTGAAGGCCGATTGTCTGGAGTACGCACTGGGGCACGACGAACGGTTCGGCATCTGGGGTGGACTGTCCGAACGTGAACGTCGCAAGTTGAAGCGGCGGGTGGCCTAGGCCAACTCGTCGGGATCCACCCCGAGAAGGTTGGCTACCTGCTCGATGATCACATCGTGGACGAGGTCGGCGAGGTCTTCCCGATCCATCGCCCGGAACTCCAGCGGGCGGCGGTAGAGCACGATCCGTGGCGGCAGCTCGTGCCGGCCCGGGCGCCCGGGAAGCAGACGGGCCAGAGGCACCTCGCCGTCCTCGAGCACATCGGAGTCGTAGACGTTCAGGTCCGGCGGCACGTCCTCGACCGCGAACTCGACGCCGGCCAGCTCCTTGGCGTAACGCCGCTCCAAGCCCTCCACCGTGTCCAGCACCAGGTCGTCGAAGATCTCCGCCTTGGTGCGGGCCAGCGGGACGGTCGCCGGCACCAGACGGCCGCGCAGGCCACGCCCGTGCCGGTCACGCCGCGCGGGATGACCCGGGCCGGTGCTGCGCGTCGCCTTCGGGTCCGTCCGGCGGCGTTCAGGGCTGGTGGTCACGCGGCCAGCGTATCCCTACCCGGGCTGCATACGTGGTCAGGCCGTACTCGTCGTGTGTCCCAGCGGGTAATTCGCCCCAACGAGGCGGCGTGTCGAGGTTCCATGGCCGAATCGTGATGCATCGCAGGTCGGCGTGTCGCGAGGCAACGCTCCCCAGATCGGCCGATGGAGCGATAACGTGCCGCCGTGAGGTCACCACGGCGCTGCTCCCGGAACGGCTGTCCCCGACAGGCGGTCGCCACCCTGACCTACGTCTACAGCGATTCGACGGCCGTGGTGGGCCCCCTCGCCGCCTTCGCCGAGCCGCACACGTACGACCTGTGCGAGCCGCACGCCCGCAGCCTCACCGCCCCGCGAGGCTGGGAGCTGGTCCGCCACGACGGCGACTTCGCCCCACCGCCCCCCACCACGGACGACCTCGTGGCCCTGGCCGAGGCCGTCCGCGAGGCTGCCCGCCCGGCACCGCTGCGCCCCGACGAGACCGACCAGGCGCCGGGCCACCAGACCGGGCGCCGCGGTCATCTGCGCGTGATCCCGCCCTCGCACTGACCCGCCGCGCCCCTGCCCCCGCCCGCGGCCACCGGCCCCGAATCGCCGAGAGTCGGCCGAAGGCGACCCAGGTGGCCCGCGGCCGGTATTGCCGGAGCGGGCGGTGTTGGCCCGGCGGCAGTCCTGGAGTAATGGAACCAGCAGCCGAGATGTTGATCTGCTGGCGCTACGAAATCGCTGTGATCATGGACCTGAAACCGCGATTTCGCACCGCCAGCAGATCAACACCCCCACACGAACGCCCCCTACAGGGCGATCAGCTCGAAGTGGTGCTTCAGCCAGGGGAGCAGCACCTGGTAGGCGGCGATCGTGTCGGGCTGGGCGTAGTCGTGCGACAGGATCACGGCGCCGGGCCGGGTGTGCTTCTTGACGATTCGGATGATCTTCTTGCGGTGGTCGTGGTGCGACTCGCCCTTGGGGTGCTCCCAGTCGCGCGGGTCGACCTGCCAGTAGAGCGACTTCATGCCGAGCTTGCCGGAGACCTTCACGAGGCGGGGGGTGAAGTTGCCGCCCGGGGCGCGCATGACGGGGATCTTCGCGTCGGGCACGGCGGCACGGATGGCGGCGTTGGTCCGCTCCAGGTCGGCCTTGATCTTGGCGGGTGGTTTCTTGCCGAGCTTGAGGTCGTGGTTCCAGGAGTGGTTGCAGAGCGTGTGACCGGCCTTGACGATGTCGCGGATCAGCTGCGGATGCCGTTTCGCGTTGGTGCCGACGACGCAGAAGGTCGCCTTGACCTTCGCCTTGGCGAGCATCTCGAGCAGCTGCGGGGTGTATGTCGGGTCGGGACCGTCGTCGAAGGTCAGCGCGACGCCCGTGCTGCCGGTGGTGGTGATGCTGTGTGCCGGCCCGTTGACGCGGACGTGCCGTTTGTCGGCGCCGGCCCGCTCGGTGCGCGACCCGGGCGGCGTGGCCGTGTCAGCGGACTCCGGCAACGCCGAGGGCGACGACGATCGGTCCGAGGGCGACGACGACCGGTCCGCGGGCGACGACGGCGGGTCCGAGGGCGTTGACGGCGGGGACGAGGACTGCGGAACGGGTACGGCTGCCTGCGCGACGACCGGAGGCGCCGGTGTGGGGGCCGGCCGGGCCGTCGTCTGAGCGGCCGCAGCCTGCCCGAGAAGGGCGGTCATGATCAGCAGAGTGCTGATCGTGAGTGCCTTTCTGGTGTGCGACAGCCGCATCGAGAATCCTCCCCAGGTTCGTCGGAACTGACGACGATGCCTCGGAAGTTCGCCGGCCGCCAGTCCTCGTGCGCATGCTTCGACCCGAAACGGGTACGCGCGAAGGTTTGCCGGCGTATCATTGCGCACCCCCGCAAGTGGCGCGCATGAGGGTAAATGGCCGGAAGGGCCACGTTGCTCTCGGCCCTTCCGGTGGACACGTGCGACTTACCGGGGGAGTTGGGCCAGTTCCTCCTCGGTGAGCAGGCGTGACCGGATGAGGAAACGCACGCCTTCGGGGGCTTCCAGCGAGAAGCCGGCGCCGCGTCCGGGGACGACGTCCACCGTCAGATGCGTGTGCCGCCAGAGTTCGAACTGGCTGCCCGACATCCAGAACGTGATCGCCTCCGGTACCCCCTCGATCACCAGAGACTCCAGCAGCACGTCGGAGTTGCCGGTCCGGAACTCGCCCGCCGGGAAACACATCGGTGAGCTGCCGTCGCAGCAGCCACCGGACTGGTGGAACATCAGTGGACCGTGCTGCTCCCGCAGTTGCCGCAGGAGGGCGGCAGCCGCGGGAGTGACGTCTACCCGGGTGGCCATGGTCTAGAAGAGACCCATGGCCTTGGGGGAGTAACTGACCAGCAGGTTCTTCGTCTGCTGGTAGTGGTCGAGCATCATCCGGTGGTTCTCGCGGCCGATGCCGGACTGCTTGTAGCCACCGAACGCGGCGTGCGCCGGGTAGAGGTGGAAGCAGTTGGTCCACACCCGGCCCGCCTGGATCGCGCGGCCGGCCCGGTACGCCTGGTTGACGTCCCGCGTCCAGACGCCGGCGCCGAGGCCGTACAACGAGTCGTTGGCGATCTTGATCGCGTCGTCGAAGTCGGCGAACGGCGTCACCGAGACCACCGGGCCGAAGATCTCCTCCTGGAAGATCCGCATCGAGTTGCGGCCCTCGAAGATCGTCGGCTGGACGTAGTAGCCGCCGGCCAGGTCGCCGGGCATCTCGGCGCGGGCGCCGCCGGCCAGCACGCGGGCGCCTTCCTGCCGGCCGATGTCCAGGTACGACAGGATCTTCTCCAGCTGGTCGTTGGACGCCTGGGCGCCGACCTGGGTGTCGGTGTCCAGCGGGTTGCCCTGGCGCAGGTTCGCCACCCGTTTCACGCCGGCCGCGAGGAAGTCGGTGTAGTGGCTCTGCTGGATCAGGGCGCGGGACGGGCAGGTGCAGACCTCGCCCTGGTTGAGCGCGAACATCGCGAAGCCTTCGAGCGCCTTGTCGAGAAACTCGTCGTCGGCCCGGCTGACGTCGTCGAAGAAGATGTTCGGGCTCTTGCCGCCGAGCTCCAGCGTGACCGGGATCAGGTTCTCCGAGGCGTACTGCATGATCAGTCGCCCGGTGGTGGTCTCGCCGGTGAAGGCGACCTTGGCGACCCGGTTCGAGCTCGCCAGGGGCTTGCCGGCCTCCACGCCGAAGCCGTTGACGATGTTCACCACACCGGCCGGGATCAGGTCGCCGATCAGCGAGAACAGGTAGTGGATCGAGGCCGGGGTCTGCTCGGCCGGCTTGAGCACCACCGCGTTGCCGGCGGCCAGGGCGGGCGCCAGCTTCCAGACCGCCATCAGGATCGGGAAGTTCCACGGGATGATCTGGCCGACCACGCCGAGGGGCTCGTGGAAGTGGTACGCCACGGTGTCCTCGTCCAGCTCGCCGGCGGTGCCCTCCTGCGCCCGGATCGCCCCGGCGAAGTAGCGGAAGTGGTCGATGGCGAGGGGGAGGTCGGCGGCCAGGGTCTCGCGTACCGGCTTGCCGTTCTCCCACGCCTCGGCGACCGCCAGCTTCTCGAGGTTCTGTTCCATCCGGTCGGCGATCTTGTTGAGGATGATCGCCCGTTCGGCGGGGGAGGTGCGGCCCCACGCGCCGGCGGCGCCGTGTGCGGCGTCCAAGGCCCGTTCGACGTCCTCGGCGGTGCCGCGGGCGATCTCGGTGAACGGGCGGCCGGTGACCGGGCTGGGGTTCTCGAAGTACTGGCCCTTGACCGGCGGGACGTACTCGCCGCCGATGTAGTGGTCGTAGCGGGACTGATAGCTGACGATCGAGCCCTCGGAGCCGGGCGGGGAGTAGACGGTCATGCCCGGACGCTAGTTACGGCCAGGTTGCACGAACGTTGCACGCGTACTCGTGGGTCAGCTCGGCGACGCGGCGGGCGGCGATCGGGTCGGTCGGTGCCAGGGCGGCCCGGGCCTCCCAGAGCTCGAGATCGTCGGCGCCCTGCGGGCTGTTCAGCCAGTCCCGGAGCAGGCGCCGGTCGCCGGCGGCCAGGACGGCGGCACGCAGCCGGTCCTCGAGCGTCCGCCGCAGCCGGACGATGCCCGGCGCGTCCGAGCCGGGGAGCAGCGGACCGGGGTACGCGGCAAGCGCCTCGGCCACCCGCCCCCGATCGAGCAGCTGGTGGACCGTGCCCAGGTCGGTCTCCACCTCGGCGCGCAGCCGGTAGGGGCGGGAGTGCAGCAGCTCCGGGCCGAGCAGCGGGCGCAGCCGGGACAACTCGGCGCGCACGGTCACCGGGTTGACGTCCTCGCCGTAGAGGTCGACGGCGAGCTGGTCACCGCTGCGACCACCGGGGTACGTGGTGAGCAGCACCAGCAGCTCGGAGTGCCGCCGGGTGAGGCGCAGCCGCCGGTCGCCGACCGCGAGCAGGGCCTCGTCCCGGCCGAGCGCGGTGACCGCCGGCCGGTCACGGACCGGCCGGGCGGACCCGAGACACGCCTCGGCCGCCAGTGCCGTGGCCCGGACCAGGGCGAGGCTGTGCGGGTTGGCGAGATGGTCGCCACCGGTGACGTCGATGGCACCGAGCAGCCGGCCGGTGCCGGGGTCGTGGATCGGAGCCGCCGCGCACGTCCAGCGCTGTGCGGTCCGGCTGAAATGCTCGGTCGCGAAGATCTGGACGGCGTGGTCGACGGCGAGCGCGGTGCCGGGCGCGTTGGTGCCGGCGTGCGCCTCGTCCCAGCGGGCGCCGGGCACGAAGTTCATCGAGGCGGCGCCGCGCAGGGTGGCCGCGTGCCCCTCGACCCAGAGCATCCGGCCGTGCGCGTCGCAGACCGCGAGGATGTGGTCGCCGTCGTCGGCCAGCCCGCCCAGCAGGTCGCGGAAGATCGGCAGGACCCGGGACAGTGGGTGCGCGGACCGGTAGGCGTCCAGATCGTCGTCGGCCAGGTCGATCGGGGCGGTGCTGTCGGCGTCGATCCAGGCCGCCGAGCGCACCCAGGAGTCGGCGACAACGCTGCGCATCCGCTCCGGACGGGGGTCACCGGCCAGGAACCGCTCGTGGGCGTGGCCGACCTGACGGATCCGCTCCGCCGGGTCGTCTCCGGGAGTCAGGGCCAGCCACGGGTTCACCAGCAGCACCTCCAGACCCGTCCATCGTGACGCGGGTCACGCCCGGATACAACGGTGGCTGCCGACCTTGTCGGTGCGGCCGGGCAGTTGCCGCCTTTCTGCCCTGATCGCTCCGATACCCTCAGGCCAAAGGGGACTGGCGCTTGAGGAGCTTTGTGGTGACGGATCTGACGCAGATCATCAAGGCGTACGACGTACGCGGCATCGTCCCGGACCAGCTCAACGAGCCGGTGGCCCGGGCGCTGGGCACGGCGTTCGTCGAGATGCTGCGGGAGTCCGGCGCCGAGCCGGACCAGATCGTGATCGCCCACGACATGCGTGAGTCCGGCCCGGCGCTGGCCGCCGCGTTCGCCCGCGGAGTCAACGCCGCCGGCGCCGGCGTGATCAACATCGGACTGGCCTCGACCGACCAGCTCTACTACGCCTCCGGTTCGATGAACCTGCCGGGCGCGATGTTCACCGCCAGTCACAACCCGGCGCAGTACAACGGGATCAAGCTGTGCCGCTCCGGTGCCCGCCCGGTCGGCCAGGACAGCGGCCTCGTGATCGTGCGCCAGCGGGCCCAGCAGCTGCTCGCCGACCTGAACGCGGAGGCCGAGGGCCCGGCCCGGATCGAGCAGCGCGACTCGCTCAAGGACTACGCCGCCCACCTGCGTTCGCTCGTCGACCTCTCCGGGATCCGCCCGCTCAAGGTGATCGTGGACGCCGGCAACGGCATGGGCGGTTACACCGTGCCCGCGGTGCTCGGCGACCAGGTGCTGCCGGCCCTGCCGCTGGAGATCGTGCCGCTCTACTTCGAGCTGGACGGCTCGTTCCCCAACCACGAGGCCAACCCGCTGGACCCGAAGAACCTGGTCGACCTGCAGGCCGCGGTCCGGGAGCAGGGCGCCGACATCGGCCTCGCCTTCGACGGTGACGCGGACCGCTGCTTCGTCGTGGACGAGAAGGGCGACCCGGTCTCCCCGTCGGCGATCACCGCGCTGGTCGCGGCCCGCGAGCTGGCGAAGTTCCCGGGCAGCACGATCATCCACAACCTGATCACCTCGGCCGCGGTTCCGGAGATCATCACCGAGCACGGCGGCAAGCCGGTGCGCAGCCGGGTCGGCCACTCCTTCATCAAGGCGGAGATGGCGGCCAGCAACGCGGTCTTCGGCGGCGAGCACTCGGCGCACTACTACTTCCGGGACTTCTGGTTCGCCGACACCGGCATGCTGGCCGCGATGCACGTGCTCGCCGCGTTCGGCGGGCAGGACCTGCCGCTCAGCGAGTTCGCCGCGGAGTACGAGCGGTACGCCGCCTCCGGTGAGATCAATTCCACCGTGGCCGACGCCAACGCCAAGATCGCCGAAGTGCGCGCCGCGTTCCCGGACGCCGAGGTGGACGACCTCGACGGCCTGACCTTCCAGGTCGGCGGGGGTGCCTGGTTCAACCTGCGCGCCTCGAACACCGAGCCGCTGCTGCGCCTGAACGTGGAGGCCCCCGACGCGGATCGGATGGCCGCCCTCCGTGACGAGGTGCTGGCCATCGTTCGTGGATAGGATCGCTGCGACCACACGTCTTCGGTGTCAGAAGGAGTAGATCGGTGGCGCTCGATCAGCAGTTGCTGGAGATCCTGGCCTGCCCGGACACGCATCACGCCCCGCTCGACTACGACGCCGGTGCGCAGACCCTGACCTGCACGGAGTGTGGCTTGATCTTCGAGGTGCGGGACGACATCCCGATCCTGCTGCTGGACGAGGCTCGCAAACCCAGCGTCGACACGGAGGCCTCCTGATGGTGAACCCGATGGACGGCACCGCCGGGGTCAACGGCCACCGGGTCGCCGACGAGTCGCTGCTGGACGACGAGAAGTCGATGCTGGCGAACGACCCGGGCGGCATGCTGCGGGCCACCGCCTCGGCCGGCGCGCAGGTCCGTGAGTCCGCGGCGCTCGCCGCCGAGGTGGACCTGAGCATGCTCGCCGACGAGGGCCGCCCCCGCGCGGTCGTGGTCGCCGGCATCGGCACCGCCGGCCTCACCGGCAACATCCTCGCCACGGTCGCCGGTCCGCGTTGCCCGGTGCCGATCATCGGGCACCGCAGCGCGGGCGTGCCGGGCTGGGTCGGCGCGGCGGACGTGGTGATCGCGGTCTCCGCCTCGGGGCGCAGCCCGGAGGCGCTAGCCGCCGCCGAGGCGGCCTCCCGCCGCGGCGCCCGCCTGGTCGCCATCGGCAACCCCGGCTCCGAGCTGGAGGCGATGGCCGAGCGGGCCCGCGCGCCGTTCATCGGCGTGCCCCGCCGGGCGCCGGCCCGCGCCACGCTCTGGGGCCTCACCGTCCCGGTGCTGCTGGCCGGCCGGGCGCTGGGCCTGGTCAAGGTCACCGAGGCGGACATCGCCGAGACCGCGACCCGGCTGGACAACGACGCCGAACGCTGCCGCCCGGCCGCCGACTCGTTCGTCAACCCGGCCAAGGCGCTCGCCCTCGGCCTGGCCGGCTCGGTGCCGATCGTCTGGGGTTCCTCGCCGCTGGCGACCGTCGCGGCCCGGCGCTTCGGCGACACCCTCGCCGCCAACGCGCGCTACCCGGTGATGGCCGGTGCGCTCGGCGAGGCCGGCCGGGGCCGGGTGGGTCTGCTCGACGGTGTCTTCGGCGGTCTGGCCGAGGGGTCGCGCGACATCTTCGCCGACCCCGAGGAGGCCGAGGAGAACGTGACCCGGATGCGTCTCGTGGTGCTCCGCGACGGCGGGCTCAACCCGGAGGACGACGCCGACGAGCCGGTCGCCGTCGAGGAGCGGCGGGCCGACGCGATCCAGACGCTCGCCGACCGGCGCGGGGTGCGGTGCGACGTGCTGACCGCGGAGGGCGGTTCGGCGCTGGAACGGCTAGCCTCGCTCGTGGCGGTGCCCGACTTCGCCTCGCTCTACCTGGCTCTCGCGCACGGGCTGGACCCGATGGCGGTGCCGGCGATCAGTGAGATGAAGGAGCTGTCCAACGTCATCACGGACGGGCTTCAGTGAGCGCTGAGGGCGGCACCAAGGCGATTCTGGCGGCGCTGTCGGCCAACCTGGGGATCGCCATCACCAAGTTCGGCGCCTACCTGCTGACCAGCTCCTCCTCGATGCTGGCCGAGTCGATCCACTCGGTTGCCGACTCCGGCAACCAGCTGCTGCTGCTCATCGGCGGCAAGCGGGCGCGGCGGGCCGCCACCCCGGAACACCCGTTCGGGTACGGGCGGGAGCGTTACATCTACGCGTTCATCGTGTCGATCGTGCTGTTCAGCCTGGGTGGCCTGTTCGCGCTCTACGAGGCGTACCACAAGTGGCAGGACCCGCACGGCATCGACAAGTGGCACTGGGTGCCGGTCGCCGTCCTGCTGGTCGCGATAAGTCTCGAGGGTTACTCGTTCCGCACCGCGATCAAGGAGTCCAACCACACCCGGGGTGGGACGTCGTGGGTCGACTTCGTGCGCCGGGCCAAGGCGCCGGAGCTGCCGGTGGTGCTGCTGGAGGACTTCGGCGCCCTGATCGGCCTGGTGTTCGCCCTGTTCGGTGTCGGCCTGACACTCGCCACCGGTGACGGCCGGTGGGACGCCGCCGGCACCGCCGCGATCGGTCTGCTGCTGGTCGGCATCGCGATCGTCCTGGCGATCGAGACGAAGAGCCTGCTGCTCGGCGAGGGCGCGAACCCGGAGGCCGTCCGGCAGATCGAGCGCGCGGTGCTCGCCGGCGAGGGCGTCGAGCGGATCATCCACATGAAGACGCTGCACCTCGGCCCCGAGGAGCTGCTGGTCGCCGTGAAGATCGCGGTGCCGCGCAGCGAGACCGCCGCGGAAGTGGCCCGGCACATCGACGAGACCGAGGCCCGCATCCGGGAGGCGGTCCCGATCGCCCGCGTCATCTACATCGAGCCGGACATCGACCGGGCTTCGGCAGCCACCCCCGCAACCGCCGGTTAGCTGCTAATTTGCCGGGTATGACCGTCTACCCGCTTCACGGAGCGATCCGGGCCTACGCCTGGGGCTCCCGGACCGCGATCGCCGAGCTGCAGGGCCGTCCCGCCCCCGAGGGCCCCGAGGCGGAGCTGTGGCTCGGCGCGCATCCCGGTGACCCGTCGACCGTCCCCGGCCCGGACGGTCCGGTGAAGCTCACCGAACTCATCGCCGGCGACCCCGTCGGTCAGCTCGGTGTCCCGGTCGTGGAACGCTTCGGCGAACGCCTGCCGTACCTCATGAAGGTCCTCGCCGCGGGCGCCCCGCTCTCGCTGCAGGCGCACCCGGACGCCGCCTACGCGAAGGCCGCGTTCGCCCGGCAGGAACTGGACCCCGGCGCGCCGAAGAACTACACCGACCCGCACCACAAGCCCGAGATGCTGGTGGCGCTCACGCCGTTCGAGGCGCTCTGCGGCTTCCGCTCGCCCGACGTCTCGGCGGAGGTGCTCGGCGAGCTCGGCCTGCCGCAACTGGACCCGGTGATCGCCACGCTGCGCACCGGCGACCTGGCCGAGGCGGTCCGGCTGCTGCTCACCTGGCCCGAGTCCGGCCGCGAGGACCTGATCAAGCAGGTGGCCGCGGCCGCCCGCCAGATCCCCGACGACCACCCGAACACGGCGTCCTACGTGCTCGCCGTCGACCTCGCCGGCTACTATCCCGGCGACCCGGGTGTCCTCGTCGCGCTCCTGCTCAACCTGGTCTGGCTGCAACCCGGCCAGGCGATCTGGATGCCGGCCGGCAACCTGCACGCCTACCTCGGCGGCCTCGGCGTCGAACTGATGGCCTCCAGCGACAACGTCCTGCGCGGCGGCCTCACCCCGAAACGGGTCGACGTCGACGAGTTGCTCCGCGTCCTGCGCTTCGAGGTTCTCGAAGATCCGCTCCTGCACCCCGTCGAGATCGGCCCCGGCGTCACGTCGTGGAAGGTGCCGGTGCCCGACTTCGAGCTCTACCGGATCACCCTCACCGAGGACCGACCGCCGGCCCAGCTGCCCGGTCGCGGCCCCCGGGTGATCCTCGGCGCCTCCGGTGACGTGCACGTCGGCGAAGGGCACGGCGTCCCGGTCGAGGTTCGTCCGGGCGAGGCCGCCTACGCACCGGCCAGCGCGGGGCCGCTCACCGCGGCCGGCGTGGGGGTCTTCTTCGTGGCTTCGGTCCCGGTCTGATCGCGCGCTGCCGCTCACCTCACTTGTCAGCAGCGGCTTTAGTCCGGAATTTGTCGAAATAGCTTGACATGATGGTTGCGGAGTGTGAATCTAAAAGCACGCAGCGTCATTGGTGATCGGGGGGTCCCACGGACGCGCGCGGTACCAAACCGGGGGGATGAACGGGGCGGCGAGCTTAGCTCGTCGCCCCGTTCGCTGTCCCGGCCCGGGTGCGCCCGCTCGTCCGGGTGCGCCCGTCCTCCCGCCGGACCGGCTCGCCGTGCGTTGCCGGCCGCGCGCCCCGGCCACTCCTTCTGCCGGTTGTCACGGCACGCTCCGCCCGTACTCGCCGAAAAGCGAAAGTCTCTCGCCCCAGCCGGGGCAGATCGGGGTTTATCGTGGCAAATCGGCGTAGAGTCAACGACCGACCTCGACACCCGATCCGGGAGAGTGCATGAGCACGCGCGAGAACCGTCCGACGACGCTGGCCGACGGCGACTTCAAGGTCGCGGACCTCGGGCTCGCCGCATTCGGGCGCAAGGAGATCGAGCTCGCCGAGCACGAGATGCCGGGGCTGATGGCGTTGCGGGCCGAGTTCGGGCCGAGCCAGCCGCTGCGGGGCGCGCGGGTCACCGGTTCGCTGCACATGACGATTCAGACGGCCGTGCTGATCGAGACGCTGACCGCGCTCGGTGCGCAGGTGCGGTGGGCGTCCTGCAACATCTTCTCGACGCAGGACCACGCGGCGGCGGCGATGGTGGTGGGCCGCGACGGGACGCCGGAGAATCCGCAGGGCGTGCCGGTGTACGCGTGGAAGGGCGAGACGCTCGAGGAGTACTGGTGGTGCACCGAGCAGGTGCTGCTCTGGCCGGACGGCGAGTCGCCCAACATGATCCTCGACGACGGCGGTGACGCGACGCTGCTGGTGCACAAGGGCGCCGAGTTCGAGAAGGCCGGCGTGGTGCCGCCGGCGGAGAGCGCCGCCTCCGAGGAGTACGCGGTGATCCTGCGCCTGCTCAAGCGGAGCCTGAGTGAGGACGACCGGCGCTGGACCCGGGTGGCGGCCGGGATCAGGGGGGTCACCGAGGAGACCACCACGGGCGTGCACCGGCTCTACGAGATGCAGCAGGCCGGCACCCTGCTGTTCCCGGCGATCAACGTGAACGACTCGGTGACGAAGTCGAAGTTCGACAACAAGTACGGTTGCCGGCACTCCCTGATCGACGGCATCAACCGGGCCACCGACGTGCTGATCGGCGGCAAGGTCGCGGTCGTCTTCGGGTACGGCGACGTGGGCAAGGGCTGCGCCGAGTCGTTGCGCGGACAGGGCGCCCGGGTGATCGTCACCGAGGTGGACCCGATCTGTGCGCTGCAGGCGGCGATGGACGGCTACCAGGTGGCGACGATCGACGACGTGGTCGGTTACGCGGACATCTTCGTCACGGCGACCGGTTGCTTCGACGTGATCACCCACGAGCACATGGCCCGGATGAAGCACCAGGCCATCGTCGGCAACATCGGTCACTTCGACAACGAGATCGACATGGCCGGGCTCGCCCGCCGCACGGACGTCACCCGTGTGACGATCAAGCCGCAGGTCGACGAGTGGCGCTTCGACGACGGGCACTCGATCATCGTGCTCTCCGAGGGCCGGCTGCTGAACCTCGGCAACGCGACCGGGCATCCGTCGTTCGTGATGAGCAACAGCTTCTCGAACCAGACGATCGCCCAGATCGAGCTTTTCACCAAGACCGAGGAGTACCCCGTCGGGGTGTATGTGCTGCCCAAGATCCTTGATGAGAAGGTGGCCCGGTTGCACCTGGACGCGCTCGGCGTGAAGCTGACCGAGCTGACCAAGGAGCAGGCGGCCTACCTCGGCATCGCGGTCGAGGGCCCCTACAAGCCGGGGCATTACCGCTACTAGACAGCTGCCAAGACGTGCCGGAGCCCTCGCTCGCCCGCCGAGCGAGGGCTCTGCGTCCAGGTCCGTCCGAGCCGACGTCGGCGGCTTTCGGGGCGGATGCAGGACGGTCCCCCGGCGGTTGCCGCCGCCAGGGCCGGCTCTCTCCTCACCATTACGGCACGCAGCGACGCCGCACTGCAAGTGCAATGCGTGGCCTGCAAGTTGCAACGGGTTGTTGTTACGCCGATATGGTGGCTCCGTGGCGAGGCCGACATCGACAGCACGCCGGGAGCTAGGTGGAGAGCTGCGCCGGCTCCGCGGTGAACGCCGCGCGGTCGACGTGGCGACCGCGCTGGGGTGGTCGGAGTCCAAACTGAGCCGGATCGAGACCGCGCACACCGGGATCAACGAGGCCGACCTGGATCGGCTGCTGACCCTTTACGGTGTCGCCGTGGAGGACCGCGGGCGGCTGCGCGACCTGGCCCGCCGTGGCCGGGCGCGGGCGTGGTGGACGCCGTACCGGTCGTCGGTGCCGGACCCGTACGACGAGTACCTCGCCCTGGAGGCCGAGGCGGTGCGGATCACGGAGTGGGAGGCCCAGGTCGTGCCGGGCCTGCTGCAGACCGACGAGTACGCGCGAGCGGTGATCGAGACCGGCGCGGACATCGACGACACCGCCACCATCCAGCGCCGGCTCGCGCTGCGGATGGGCCGGCAGGCCGTGCTGACCCGGGATCCGCCGCCCAACCTGCGGATCGTCATCGACGAGGGTGTCCTGCTCCGCGAGATCGGCGGCCGTGAGGTGCAGCAGCGCCAGCTGGCCCGGCTCTACGAGGCGAGCAGCCGGCCCGGCGTGGAGCTCCAGATCCTGCCGTTCCAGGCCGGCGCGCACGCCGGGCTGATCGAATCCTTCCTGGTTCTGGAGTTCGCGCCGGGCACCCGTAACCCGGTGGTGCACATCGAGGGGCTGACCGGCGGCCTCTTCCGGGTGAAGCCGGAGGAGATCGATGTTTATCAAGACGCCTTCGATGACCTGCAGGAACGCGCATTGTCGTCAGAACAGAGCCGAACGGCCATCGCTGAGACGAGGGATCGATTGGCCCGGTGAGCGCTTTCCGTGGGGTCCAATGGACAGGCATTCCACGGAAGGAGATGATCATGCAGAACGCCGTACTCACCTGGCGCAAGAGCAGCCGCAGTGGCGCTGCTGGGCATTGCGTCGAGGTAGCCAACGTTCCGGCCGCTGTGCTGGTGCGTGACTCGAAGGACGTCACGGGACCGGTACTCACGTTCGGTGCGGGCGACTGGACCGGCTTCATCGCCGGCGTCCGAGCCGGAGAGTTCGACCGGCCCGGCGCCTGACAGCAGTTCGTGCGCCGCGGGCGGTCCCGGTCGGGACCGCCCGTTTTCCATTTCCCCGGGCACTCTCCTCGGCAAGATCGACCCCCAGGTAGCGCGGAGACCCGGAGGACAGTGCAATATTGGACCGCATGAGAGCCCGGGTACTGGTCGTCGACGACGATCCCGCGTTGGCCGAGATGCTCGGCATCGTCCTGCGCAGCGAAGGATTCCTGCCCTCCTTCGTCGCGGACGGTGAGCGTGCCCTGGCCGCCTTCCGGGAGAACCGTCCGGACATCGTTCTGCTTGACCTGATGCTCCCCGGCATGAGCGGCATCGACGTGGCGCGCGCCATCCGAGCCGAGTCGGGGATCCCGATCGTCATGCTGACCGCCAAGAGCGACACCGTGGACGTGGTGCTGGGCCTGGAGTCCGGCGCCGACGACTACGTGGTCAAGCCGTTCAAGCCGAAGGAACTGGTGGCCCGGATGCGGGCCCGTCTCCGGCGTGGCGAGGACGCCGCGCCGGAGATGCTCACCATCGGCCCGCCCGGCAACCAGATCACCATCGACGTCCCGGCGCACACCGTGTCCCGTGACGGCGAGGAGGTCAAGCTGACCCCGCTCGAGTTCGACCTGCTTGTCGCGCTGGCCCGTAAGCCGCGCCAGGTCTTCACCCGCGAGGTGCTGCTCGAGCAGGTCTGGGGTTACCGGCACGCGGCCGACACCCGGCTGGTGAACGTGCACGTCCAGCGGCTGCGCGCCAAGATAGAGCCGGACCCCGAACGGCCCGAGATCATCCTCACGGTGCGCGGCGTCGGCTACAAGGCGGGGACCGGCTAGGCCGTACGAGCGGTTAATGTTGCCGCGAGATGCGTGCTCCTTCCTGGCTTCCCATGCCCGTGCGCCGTGCCCTGCGAGTGGTGCGGCGCTACTGGCGCGTGGTCGTCCGGCACGGCAAGCACTACACGGCGCCGGCCCGGCGGGCCTGGCGCCGTTCGCTGCACCTGCGGGTGGTGACGCTGACCTTGGTCGGCTCCAGCCTGCTGGTCGGCACGTTCGGCTGGTTCATCGCGGCACAGAGCGCCAACATCCTGCTCCACCGGACGCAGGAGGAGATCTCGTCGTCCATGGACGGCAAGGTCGCCTATGCGTACCGGCAGCTCACCGTGCACCCGCAAGCGCGCGACCCGGAGCTGCCGAGCACCATCAACGACACGGTCAACGAGCTGTTCGACGGTGATCAGGCCGAGGACGGCGGCTCGGTGGTGTCGATCCGGGCCGAGCACCACCGGGAGTTGCCCGCGGTCACCCTGCCGAACGTGGACACCCGCGACCTGATCACGCCGGACATGATCCGGTCGGTGGCCGAGCAGGGCCGGGTGGCCCAGCAGATCCGGACCGCCGAGGTCGAGGGCACAACCACGAAATACCTGGTGTACGGGTCTCCGGTGCCGACCAAGTTCGGGCGCGTCGAGCTCTACTACATGGTGCCGCTCACCACCGAGGATCGCGCCGCCGACCAGATCCGGACCACTGTCCTGGTCACCGGGATCGCCCTGGTGATCCTGCTCGGCGTGGTGGCCGGCCTGGTCACCCGCATGGTGGTGACCCCGGTGCGGGTGGCCGCGCGGACCGCGCAGCGGCTCTCGGCCGGCCTGCTCGACCAGCGGATGAAGGTCGACGGCGAGGACGACCTGGCGCTGCTGGCGGCGGCGTTCAACCAGATGGCGGCGAACCTGCAGCGCCAGATCGTCCGGCTGGAGGAGATGTCCCGGCTCCAGCGGCGGTTCACCTCGGACGTCTCGCACGAGCTGCGCACCCCACTCACCACCGTCCGGATGGCCGCTGACCTGATCTTCTCGGAGCGCGAGGAGTTCGACCCCGCGGTGGCCCGCAGCGCCGAGCTGCTCCAGGCCGAGCTGGACCGGTTCGAGGGCCTGCTCACCGACCTGCTGGAGATCAGCCGGTTCGACGCCGGGTTCGCCGCGCTGGACGCCGAGCACACCGACCTGGTGCCGATAGTGCGGCGGGTGACCGACCGGCTCACCGGCCTGGCCGGGCGGGCCGGCGTCGACATCGAGCTGCGCCTGCCGGAGACCCCGGTGATCGCCGAGGTGGATCCGCGCCGGGTCGAGCGGGTGCTGCGCAACCTGGTCGGCAACGCCATCGAGCACGCCGAGGCCAAGCCGGTGGTGGTGACCATGGCGACCGACGAGGCGGCTGTGGCGATCACCGTGCGCGACCACGGGATCGGGTTGAAGCCGGGGGAGGAGCGGCTGGTCTTCAACCGGTTCTGGCGTGCCGACCCGTCCCGGGCCCGGCAGACCGGCGGCACCGGCCTGGGACTCTCCATCAGCGTGGAGGACGCCCGGCTGCACGGCGGCTGGCTGGAGGCCTGGGGCGCACCCGGCGAGGGCTCCCAGTTCCGCCTGACGCTGCCGGTCCGTGCCGGCGACCGGCTGGTCGCGGCACCGCTCACGCTCATCCCCCGGGACCGCCCCGCGGCGGCCACCGGCGAGCCCGCGGAGGTGGCAGGTTGAGGCGACACACCCTTCCCGTCGTGGTGGCACTCACCGCGCTGGTGCTGGGCGGCTGCGGCATCCCGGACGAGTCGGGCGTCACGGTCATCGGTCCCGGTCCGTCCACCGGCATCACGTCGGGCAGCGAGAACACCCCCGACCAGGCCACCCGGACCACGACGAGTGACCGCACCGAGTTCGTCGACAACTACCTGGCCGCGGCGGCCGGTGACTACGACGGCGCCCTGGACCGGGTCAAGGAGTTCATGTCGCCGGAGGCGAAGTCCACCTTCAAGCCGGTGACCATCCCGCGGGTGATCCGGCTGACCGAGAAGCCCCTGGTCTCGCCGAGCCAGCCGGTCATCGAGCTGGACTACGAGCTGGTCGGCACGCTCGGCCGCAACGGCGTGCTGGAGCCGCCGAAGGAGCCGGTCGAGGGCACCTACGAGATGACTCTCGGCACGGCCGAGGACGGCATCTCTCTCTACGTGCTGAGCGCCCCGCCGTTCCTGCTGATCAGCGATACCGCGCTGAACGCGAACTACGTGCAGCGGACCATCTACTTCTGGAACACCGAGCACAGCGGTCTCGTCCCGGACGTCCGCTACATGCTGCGCGACCTGCCGATCGAGCAGGTGCCGACCACCGTGATCAGCTGGCTCATCGAGGGCCCGGCGCCGTGGCTCAAGAGCGTGGTGGAGCTGCTGCCCGAGGGCACCTCGCTGCTCGGCAAGGTGCCCGCCATCCAGGATCAGACGCTCGCCATCAACCTGAGCGCCCAGGCCGTGCCGACCGACAACGCCGCGGACGCGCTGGAACGGCTGCGCCGGCAGCTCCAATGGTCGCTGCGGCCGCTGCTCCCGGAGAACCTGGCGCTGAAGATCGGGCACCAGGAGACGAAGAACTACTACGGGACCGACTTCTTCACCAGCAACGCCTCGTTCCGGCTGGAGCGTTCCCCGGAGCGGTTCGCGGTCTACGGCGGCAAGATCGTGCGGCTGTCCGGCTTCCCGCACGCGGTGGAGGCGATCCCGGCCATCCCGCCGCAGGCGAACAAGGACATCCGGACCGCGGCGCTGAGCACGTCCGGCACGCACACCTACGCCGCGCTCGTCACCGGCTCCGGCCGCGGTGAGACGCTGCGGGTCGGTGCGACACCCACCGCCAGCGGGCAGGACGCCACGCTGCGCACGGTGAGCGGTCTGCCGGCGGGCCTCGGATACCCGGTCTGGGCGATCACCCCGAACCGTACGGCCGGCGGAGCCGTCGGGCTGATCATCGGCAACGGCGGGCTGTTCAGTTTCAACCCGGAGGGCGGCCCGGCCCGGCCGGTGCAGGTGTCCGGGGCCGCCGGCAAGCTCAGTGCGATTACCGTGGCGCCCGACGGGCACCGGGTGGCGATCGTCGCGGGCGGCCGGCTCTACCGGGCCGTGCTCGCCGTCAGCAGCGACGGCGTGTCGCTCAGCGAGCCGGAACTGCTCCAGGCGCCGCTGGTCACGGTCACCGCGGCCGCGTTCAGCGGGGAGGGCTGGCTCACCGTGGCCGGCGTCGGTGTCAGCAAGCGGGTCGCCGTGCTGGACGTCACCATCGACGGTGCGCTGTCCGACCCGCGGCTGGACGACCTGGGCGACGACACGGTCAACTACGTGACCGCCTACCCGGCGAACCCGGTCAACCAGAGCCCGAGCGAGCTGGGCAACTCCGACTCGGTGTCCTACACGACCGCCGACGCCGCCTGGGACGCGCTGTCCACCGCGGTCCGGATCGACGCGGCCGACCTGGCCCAGCCGCCCGGGGAGCAGCCCGCCGGCACCGTGCCGACGGCACCCCTGTTCCTGAACTGAGATGCTCTCCGCGCTCCTGGGCGAGCTGGCCGACCTGGTCCTGCCGGGCGCCTGCGCCGGATGCGGCGCGGAGCGGGTGCGCCTGCGGTACGGGACGTGCCAGGTCTGTGTGGCGGAGCTGGAAGGGTTGCGGCCGCATCCGGCGGCACCAACCCCGCCCCCGCCCGGTTTTCCGGCCTGCGTGACGGTGGGTGCCTATTCGGGCGCTCTTCGGGGCACGCTTCTCGCGTACAAGGAAAAGGGCCGCCACCGCCTCGCCCCGCCGCTGGGCATCCTCCTGGCCGGCGCGGTCGCGGCGGTCGCGCCGCGCGACCGCCCGGTGGTGCTGGTCCCGGTCCCCTCCACGGCGGCCGCCCGGCGCGCGCGGCACGGCGACCACATGGCGCGGCTGACCGGTCACGCGGTGCGGCGGCTGAGGTCGGCGGGGTGGACCGCGGTGATGGTACGACCGCTGCGTGCGCTGCCCCGGCCTGACTCAACGTCACTGGACACTGCCGCACGGCACGCGGTAGCTGTCAATTCCCTGCGAATCAATTCCCGAATCAGCGTTCTCCGACGCGGCGGCCCGATGAGGGGCACGCTGGTGGTGACGGACGACATCGTCACCACCGGTGCCACTCTGGCCGCGGTGGCACGCCGTCTTGAGGAGGCGGACATGCAGGTCACAGGCGCCGCGGTGCTGGCAGCGACACAACTGCGGAAAATCACTCCCGGTATTTGACTCCCATGCCGTCCTGAGCTGCCGATAGAGGCGAAGGTCAGCCTTTCGTTATCCCCAACGAGTGGTGACGGACAGGCAGCGGCAGGTTAGCGTCTAGGTGACGAGGGTGAAGCGCAAGCATCACCCGCCACCGGAGCGCCGGATGGGCCCCGTTCCCCGCGCCGGAAAGGAGTCGTCTCACCCACGTAGGCCGCGGCGGTGGTTAGTCACGCGGCAACTTCTCTGAGCACGAAGCGCCGTGCGTCGGCGCCCGCAAAGCACAACGTTGGGGAGGTCACGAGTGGACATTGTCGTCAAGGGCCGCAACGTAGAGGTTCCCGATCATTACCGAGAGCACGTCGCCGAAAAGCTGAGCAAGGTCGAGCGTTACGACTCGAAACTGATGCGAGTGGACGTGGAGCTCTTCCACGAACGCAATCCCCGCCAGGCGGACACCTGCCAGCGGGTCGAGATCACCGTCATGACGAGAGGCCCGGTCGTTCGCGCCGAGGCACAGGCACAAGACTTCTACGCAGCTCTGGACTGCGCCATCAACAAACTCGACGGCCGGCTGCGGCGTTCCGCCGACCGGCGCCGGGTGCACCGCGGCCGTCATGCGCCGGTCTCCGTGGCCGCCGCCACCGCCAACCTCCCCACCGACGTGAGCCCGGGCCGGACCGCCACGCTGGTCGCCGAGCCGGAGGTCGAGACCGACCTGGCCGAGCACAACGAGGACCAGCCGTGGCGCATCGTCCGTGAGAAGGAGCACTCGGCCGAGCCGATGACCGTCGACGACGCGCTCTTCCAGATGGAGCTCGTCGGCCACGACTTCTATCTGTTCCAGGACAAGGAGAGCGGCCGGCCCAGCGTCGTCTACCGGCGCCGAGGCTACGACTACGGGATTCTCAGCCTGGCCATGTGACCGCCGGTCGCTGAGCCTTTCCGGTCACGCGCCGCCGCGTCGTCGGAGGCTGCCTCCGTGGTCAGGATTCGCTGGACGCTGGCGTCCGTGGCCAAGCGTCGCTGGACGCTGGCGTCCGTGGACAAGCTTCGTCGGAGGCCTGCGTTCGTGGTCAAGCGTCGCTGGAGGCCTGCGCGAGCAGGTCTCCAGCGAGAAGGACGTACTGCACGTCGTCGATCCGGACCCCGCCCGGCCCGGGCAGCCGCGACCGGAGGAACGCCTCCCGCCGGAAACCGGCCTTCTCCAGCACCCGCTGCGAGCCGATGTTGTCCGGCGCCGCCCCCGCGATCAGGCGCGCCACGTCGGTCTCGGCGAAGGCCCAGAGCCCGACCAGCTGCGCCGCCCGGGTCGCGAAGCCACGGCCGCGGTGGGCGGGCAGCATGCTGTAACCGATCATCGCCTGACCGGTCGGGGGTTCCTGGTAGTGCAGCGCGATCTCACCGGCCGCCGCGCCGGTCACCGCGTCCAAGATGATCATGTCGGCGCGATTGCCGGCGAGCCAGTTCGCGTCCGAGTGGAAGCAGCGCCGGTGCACCTCCTCGGGCGTCGGTGGCACCGGCGGCACGCTGGTGTTCACCACCTCGGGCAGCGAATGCAACTCGGCGTAGAACGCGACGTCCTGCTCGCCCAGCGGGCGCAGCGTCACCACACCGTCGCTGAGCTCGCCGCCGGGCAGGTCGGGCAGGAGCCGCGGGGCCGGCTCGAGCCGGTCACCGGCCAGCCGCGACCAGGCCTGCACCTCGCCACCGGGTAGGCGGCGGACCCCCTCACGGGTGAAACCGGCGGCCAGCGCGGCCCGCTGGGCCACCGGGTTGTCCGCGTCGATCAGCATTTCGAGCCGCTCGCCGCGCATCTTCCGCAGGGCGGCGGTTGCCGTGCCGCGGCGCCGGTGGGCGGGCAGGACCCAGAAGGTCACCTCAGTCGTGATCACCCCGGGCGTGATCGTTTCTTCTGTGATCATTTTCGCCGTGATCATGCCTGCGGTGATGATCCCTGTCGTGATCGTTCTCTTCGTGATCATGCCGAGGAACTCGCCGGTGGCCTCGTTCGCGATCACGCGGCGCTCCACGTGCGCCCCGCCGGATCTCCGGCCGCCGAGGAATCGCCGGAACGCCGGGTCCGCCTCGCCCTCGGCGATCTTCGGGGCGTCCTCGGGCCGGCATTCCCGCAGCAGTACCTCGTCCTGATCCACTCAGCCATCCTTGCCGTGACGCGCCCGGACACCAAACCGGTTTGAAATGACGCTGTCAGCGAACTTACCGACACGTTTCGCCCGGATTGCGAGTTTCACCGGAGGCTCGGGTCACAGGTCTCGGGCGAAGGTGCCTACGATGGTTCGGCAGACTGTCTAGGGGAGCGTTGACCCGTGTCGATATTGGAAAAGATCCTCCGCGCCGGCGAAGGCCGCATGGTGCGACGGCTCAAGGCGATCGCGGACGCGGTCAACTCGATCGAGGACGACTATGTCGACCTCTCCGACGACGAGCTGCGCGAGTGCACCCAGCAGTTCAAGGAGCGCTACGCGGACGGCGAGTCACTCGACTCGCTGCTTCCCGAAGCGTTCGCGGTCGCCCGGGAGGGCGCCAAGCGGGTGCTGGGCCAGCGAGCCTACGACGTCCAGCTGATGGGCGGCGCCGCGCTGCACTTCGGCAACATCCCGGAGATGAAGACCGGTGAGGGCAAGACCCTGACCGGTGTCTTCCCGGCCTACCTCAACGCGCTCAGCGGCGAGGGGGTGCACATCATCACGGTGAACGACTACCTCGCCCAGCGTGACGCCGAGTGGGTCGGCCGGGTGCACGTCTTCCTCGGCCTGACCGTCGGCGTGATCCTGCCGAACCGGCCGGCCGCCGAGCACCGCGCGGCGTACCAGTGCGACATCACGTACGGGACGAACAACGAGTTCGGCTTCGACTACCTGCGCGACAACATGGCGTGGTCGAAGACGGAGCTGGTGCAGCGCGGGCACAACTTCGCGATCGTCGACGAGGTCGACTCGATCCTCATCGACGAGGCGCGGACCCCGCTGATCATCTCCGGCCCGGCCGAGCACTCCGCCCGGTGGTACGGCGAGTTCTCCCAGATCGTCAACCGGCTCCAGCCCGGCAAGGACGGCGAGGGCGACTACGAGGTCGACCACGCCAAGCGCACCGTCGCCATCACCGAGCGCGGCGTCAGCAAGGTCGAGGACCGCCTCGGCATCGACAACCTGTACGAGTCGGTCAACACGCCGCTCGTCGGTTACCTGAACAACGCGATCAAGGCCAAGGAGCTCTACAAGCGCGACAAGGACTACATCGTCAGCGCCGAGGGCGAAGTCCTGATCGTCGACGAGTTCACCGGCCGCATCCTCGCCGGCCGCCGCTACAACGAGGGCATGCACCAGGCCATCGAGGCGAAGGAGGGCGTGGAGGTCAAGCAGGAGAACCAGACCCTGGCGACCATCACGCTGCAGAACTACTTCCGCCTCTACAACAAGCTCGGCGGCATGACCGGTACCGCGCAGACCGAGGCCGGCGAGTTCAACAGCGTCTACAAGGTCGGCGTCGTGAGCATCCCGACCCACCGGCCGATGGTCCGCATCGACCACCCGGACGTCATCTACAAGACCGAGCGGGCCAAGTTCAACGCGGTCATCGAGGACATCGCCGAGCGCCACGCGACCGGTCAGCCGGTCCTGGTCGGCACGGTCTCCGTGGAGAACTCCGAGATCCTCTCCACCCTGCTGCGCAAGCGCGGCATCCCGCACAGCGTGCTCAACGCGAAATTCCACGCGCAGGAAGCCACGATCATCGCGCAGGCCGGCCGCAAGGGCGGCGTCACGGTCGCCACCAACATGGCCGGCCGAGGCACCGACATCCTGCTCGGCGGCAACCCCGACTTCCTGGCGGCGGCCGAGCTGCGTCAGCGCGGCCTCGACCCGGTGGAGAACCCGGAGGAGTACGCGAAGGCCCTCGAAGAGGTGCTGCCGGTCGTCAAGGAGGCCTGCGAGGCCGAAGCGGCCGAGGTGCAGGCCGCCGGCGGTCTCTACGTGCTCGGCACCGAGCGGCACGACTCCCGCCGCATCGACAACCAGCTGCGCGGCCGCTCCGGCCGGCAGGGCGACCCCGGCGAGTCCCGGTTCTACCTGTCGCTGCAGGACGACCTGATGAAGCGGTTCCGGGCCGGTGCCGTCGAAGCGGTGATGGAGCGCTTCAACATCCCCGAGGACGTGCCGATCGAGTCCAAGATGGTGACCCGGCAGATCCGCAGCGCGCAGACCCAGATCGAGGCACAGAACGCCGAGATCCGGAAGAACGTGCTGAAGTACGACGAGGTGCTCAACAAGCAGCGCCAGGTCGTCTACGCCGAGCGCCGCCGGGTCCTCGCCGGCGAGGACATGCACGACCAGGTCACCCACATGATCGACGACGTCGTCGCCGACTACGTGCTGGCCGCCACCTCCGACGGCTTCGCCGAGGACTGGGACCTCGACCAGCTCTGGACCAACCTGAAGCGCCTCTACCCGGTCGCACTGACCGTCGAGGACGTCATCGAGGAGTCCGGCGGCGAGCGCAACACCATCGACCAGGAGTTCCTCACCGAGCAGCTCAAGCAGGACGCGCAGGCGGCCTACCGGGCCCGCGAGGAAGAACTGGGCGAGGAGGGGCTGCGCGAGCTGGAGCGTCAGGTGCTGCTCGCGGTCATCGACCGCAAGTGGCGTGAGCACCTCTACGAGATGGACTACCTGCAGGAGGGCATCAGCCTGCGGGCCTACGCGCAGCGCGACCCGGTCGTGGAGTACCAGCGCGAAGGCTTCGACATGTTCAACCAGATGATGGAGGGCATCAAGGAGGAAGCCGTCGGCTTCGTCTTCAACCTCGAGGTCCAGGTCGAGGAACAGCCCACCGTCACGGTCGACCCGTCCCAGGCGTTCGCCCTGCCCAAGGTCGGCGGCGACGACACGAACGTCCCCGACGACGACGAGCCGGAGCGCGTCGAGGTCCACGCCAAGGGCCTCGGCGGTCCCGGCCGCCAGCAGAACCTGCAATACACGGCCCCCGCCATCGACGGCGAGGCCGGCGACGGCCGCCCGGTCGTCCAGCAGCCCGCCCCGCCGGTCAACATCGGCCCGGGCGGCAGCCCGGTCCCGGCAAACCCGGCACACAGCGCCCCGCGCGGCCGCGGCACCGGCCAGCAGGAATCAGCCGGCCCGTCCCGGAACGCCCCCTGCTACTGCGGCTCAGGCAAGAAGTACAAGCGCTGCCACGGCGCCCCCGGCGCCGCCTGACAGAGCCCTCACGGCCCTCCAGGGCCACAGGCAATAGGGAATGGCTCCACGCGGCCCGCAGCCCGGCACAAGCCGGCTGCGGGCCGTTCCCGTTCCAGCGCTCGCCCGCCCTCGCCCGGGCGCGGCGTCCATGGTGCGGGAAGCGCGGCGTCCACCCTGTGGAGGACGCGGCATGTCACCGCTGGGGGACGCGGCGTGTCACCGCTTGGGGACGCGGCATGTCACCGCTGGGGGACGCGGCATGCCACTCGTGGGGATCCGGCGGCCACCGGGTGGGGACGCGGTGGGCCACTGCGTGATACAGGCTGCGCCGCCGCCGCCGGCTGGCCGCTGCGCCTGCGCCCGCGTGGCCATCCAGTACTTCGATCGCGAACGTTCACCAGGCCGGTCTGCTCGTCAGATTCCCTATTCGCGCCAGCGATCGGCCTGGCGGGCCGCGACTCGGCGCGTTCGGGTTGTATTCGACCGCTCGGCTTCGCTGCTTGTGACCGCCGGGCGGCCGGTGAAGGGCGTCCCCGTGGTGCAGTCAAGCCGCCCCCAGGTGCCTTGGTGGTCAGTGAGTGAGCAGCCGCGACCCGCTGCGGTGGGCCCGCGTGGCGTTGTTGATCTGCTAGCGATGCGAAATCGCGGTTTCAGGTCCATGATCACAGCGATTTCGTAGCGCTAGCAGATCAACATCTGGGCGCAGGCGGCGTTTTCGGCGTCTCCGGGCTGGTAAGGGCACGAGTTGGCGCGTGGGCGATATCGGCTGGGGGCGTCAGCGCCGGTTTGTGCTTGTGGGCGTCCGACAGCCGTTTCAGCGATCACAGGCGTAAGCCAGTTCGGGTTCGGTCCGGCGATCTCTGAAGCGGTGTCAGGCACCTGCACGCTTGAGTAGTGCCCGGACGTCCTGGCCCAAGCCGGGAAGAGGGCTACGGCACCTCGGAAGCCGGGTGAGTGCCGGAAGCAGGTTGGGAGGGCTACGGCACCTCGGAAGCCGGGTGAGTGCCAGAAGCAGGTTGGGAGGGCTACGGCACCTCGGAAGCCGGGTGAGTGCCGGAAGCAGGCTGGCAAGGCTCCGGCAGCGTGCCGGGCGAGGGAGGGCCGGCCCCGGTCGACCGCCGGATGTGTGCCGACCACCAGGCGCTGAAGGGCCGCCGTCGTAGTTGCCCGCAGGGCCTGGGACGACTGCAAGGTGGCGTCGGAGGCTCGCGGCCGCGATGCAAAGCCCGGGACGCCCGCCGCCTGTGCTGCTCACCGGGCGCCCCGGGGGATTTGCCGCCGTGCTGGGCTTACCCGCGCCGGGTTCGCCGCAGCACTGGGCGTGCCGGGTTCGCCGCGACACTGGGACGCGGTGAGCTTGGAGTTCGCGCCGATGTGGCGTGCTCGGAAACTCCGCGCCCGGGTGTGGCGTGCTCGGAAACTCCGCGCCCGGGTGTGGCGTGCTCAAGGTTTGTGGTGCTGCCCGGGCAAGGACGGCTGGCGGGTGGCTCAGATTATGCGCAGGGTGGTCACCACCCAGCTCTGCTGGTGCAGCTCCATGCGGAGGGCCAGCGCCCACGTCCGCTCGCCGGTCACCAGCACCACGGCGGCCTCGACGGCGCCGGGGCGGGGCTCGCACAACCTGACGCGGAGCACGGCGACGGCGGCGGGGCGGCGGGGGCGGCGGCCGCCCTCGCGGTGGGTTTTGCGCAGGGCGGTGACCCAGCGGGCGCCGGCCAGGCCGGCGTTCACCACGTCGGCGGCGTCGGTGGGGCGGCTGAGCCGGCGGAGGTGGCCGGCCGGGCGGAAGCCGTTGAGCACTTCGACGCAGAGGTGCACGAAGCGCCGGACGGCCAGCCGTGCGTCACCGGAGGCGCCGGCGACCGCGGGCCGCTCCGTGGAAGGCGGCGAACCAGGGGGCGGAGGCGAACCGGGGGACGAAGGTGAACCGGGGGACGAAGCGGGAGAGGAGGTAGAGGGCGGGGAGGGCGCGGACGAGGCCGGCGAAGGGAGCGCGGGGACGCTCCAGTCCAGAGCCAGCTGCCGCGGCGGGCTCCACACCTGAGGCTCGAGTTCGTCGTCGAACGGTGGCTCGTAACGGGGCACCGGGCGTAGATGGATGGTGGACTGCATCGCGAACCCCCCGCTCGTTGCGTTTGCCTCCGTTTGCCTTCGACAGTGTTCGTCAACGGCGACGCTGGGGTCAATGTCCCGGCTGCGATGCGGGGGAAGGGGCAAAACCGTCAGTCCGGCTCGCGCTCCGTGAGTGGGTTGTCCTTGACCCAGGCGGCCGTCTCGTCGTACTTGTGCTTGATGTATTCCTCGAGCTTGGTGCGTTCCACGCGCCACTGACCGCGCCCACCGATCTTGATCGCGGGCAGCTCGCCGCTGCGCACCATGTGGTAGACCTGCGAGTCCGACACGTTCAGTTCGGATGCGACGTCGCCCAGCAGGAGGAATCGGGGCTCCATGGCCTGAGTTTGCCACCGTTTGCGGCCGTTGGCGGTCCCGGGTCGCCACGATTCGGAGACGCCTGGTGAAATGGGGCCTTCCCGGACCGCGGCGGCGGTGTACTGACCGGGACGCGAACGCAGGAGGAAGACGTGGCGATCACCGACCTGGTCCGGGTTTACGTGCCGGCCACCGTGCCGCTGCTGGCGGCCCTGCGGAGCACCGGGCAGCTGGGGGAGTCAGCGGTGGTCGCGCACGCGGTGACGCCGGGGCTGCGGGAGTGGTACGCGGAGGGCGACGAGGAGGAGCTGGAGTACGTCGCCTTCACCCGCGCCGCACAGGGTGCCCTGCAACTGCTGCGGCACGACCCGGCCGCGCCCCGCCGCCGTGTCGTGGTCTCGGCCGACGTGCCCGGCTCCACGCTGGTCCGGGAGGACACCGAGCTGGGGTCCAGCACGGTCCGGCTGCCTGCGCCGATCGCGTTGAAGGACGTCGCCAGCATCCATGTGGACGGCACCGACGCGGCCGAGGTGGTCGCGGCCGCCGCCGACGTGGTGGAGGAGGCGCTGGCCGGTGACCCGGACGCCCAGTTCACCGTCGACAGCGCCGAGGATCACGAGTTGGAGTGGTACGCCGTCTCGGAGTTGGACGAGCTGACCTGAGGTTCGCCCTCCTCGGCGGGCTCGTCCTCGTCGTCCTCGTGCTCGGTCGGCTTGGGGGTGATGGTGCGCCCGACGGCGAGCATCGCGGTCATGGCGCCGACGAAGATCACGACGAGACCACTGTTGAGCCGCGCGGTGCTGAGGATCTGCTGCGCCAGCTGGTCGAGCGGGCTGACCTTGCCGGCCAGTTCGAGGACCTCGGACCCGGCGGTCCGGGACAGGATCTCGCCGATCACCGTGACCAGGCCGGGGCCGGCGCCGGCGAGCGCGTAGAGCGGCCACCGCACGTCGGTGCCGTCGGCGTGGCGGCGGGCCCGGCGCAGCAGGGCGTAGGCGATCAGCCCGGCGGCGAGACCACTGACAGCTGACTGGCCGTAGGAGAACCACTGTGCCGCGTTCGCCGACGACTCGGTGTCGCCGGCACCGAGCAGTTCGAGCACCGGAGCCTGGAACAGGTTGAGCGCGAAGCCGATCACGAACACGCCGACCGAGGCGGCAGCGGCGGCCGCGATGACCGGCGGGATCCGGAACCCGGCCAGCGCGCCGCCGATGGTGGCGGCGGCCGCGACGGTGCCACCGACCACGGCGTAGATCGTGCCCAGCGTGTTGATCGTGATGATCGGGATGGCGCTGAGCACGCCGACGAGCAGGCCGGCGCCGGTCGCGACGGCGAACCGGACGCTGGCGCCGAGCGGACGGCGGAGACCGATCGTCGTCAGCACGAGCAGGGCCACGGCGGCGCCGGCGACGAGCGCGGCGGAGACGGCGCCGGGCAGCGCATACGCCGTCGAGGTCACCTCCATCTCGGCGCTCGCGCGGCCGGTGATGGTGACCCGGGCGGACCAGATCATCGCGGCCGTCCAGGCGAGGGCGGCGGCGGAGATCAGTGCCACGGTGAGCCGCGACTCCTCGACGCTCTCCGGGGCGGTGTGACGGTCGGTCATGGAGGTCAGGGTAACCGGCGAACCTGCGGTGCCCGGAGCGGCCGCCGATGGGTCCGGCAGGGGTGGTTCGGCGGTCGCGGGACGACACCCCGGTGGTCCCGGCGGGACTTCACCGGGGTGGGTGAGCCATTAGTCCCCGTTAGGGCGGCGCGCGGCTGGATTGTCGCTTCTTGCATGCGCGCCTTGCCCGTTTTGTGGTACTTCCTGCCTCGCACGCGTCGTCTGACCGATTCGCTGGACCATTTTACCTGGTCAATCACGCTCCGAACGGCAAAACGCGGTGTCTGCACGCTCGTTGTCGGACTGTCTGTCCGGGACAGTCGCAAGTGGAGGCGCAAACTGGACGGATCAGGCGAAATCCTGGACGTCGGCGCGACAAAGTGGCAGCTTATTAGGCATGCCCGACTTCCAAATCAATCCGACGGCGGCTGCCCTCCTCGGACTCCTCCACGAGGGTCCGATGACCGGCGGTCAGCTGATGGCGGCTGCCGAACGCCGCCTCGGGCCCTACTGGTCGATGACGCGGAGCCAGGTCTACCGCGAATTACCCGTACTGGCCGAAATGGGTTATGTCCGCCTCGGTAAGCCGGGCCCTCGGTCCAGCCAGCCCTACGCCATCACGGCGTCCGGCAAGCGCGCCTTCGGCCGCTGGCTCGCCGAGACGCCGGGCCGTGACGCGCTGCGCAACCCGGTGGCGCTCCGGGTCGCCTTCGGGCAGCAGCACAGCGGCGACCAGCTGGAGGCTCTCTACAGCAACGCCAACCAGTACCACTCGGAGGCTCTCGCCATGGCGAAGGAGCAGGCCAAGGAGGCGAAGAAGAACGGCGACCCGTACGGTGCGGCGGCCCTCGAGTTCGCCGTGGCCTACCACAAGGCCGCGCTCACGTGGCTCAAGGCCGTGCCGACGAGCTGATATACGACCTGCCCGGCCAGCTTTCTGGCCGGGCGGCGTAGTCTTGGGTGTCGTGACCGCTGCCGACTTCCCTGAGCAACTCAAAGTCCTCGACGCCACCCTCCGCAACATCGAGACCGTCATCGACGTGGACCGGCTGCGCCGCGACAAGGCGGAGCTGGAGGAGCAGGCCTCCGCCCCGGACCTCTGGGACGACCAGGCGCGCGCGCAGGAGGTCAACAGCCGCCTCTCCTATGTCTCGGGAGAGATCTCCAAGCTGGAGCGCCTGCGGTCGCGTCTCGACGACGCGGCGCTGCTCCTGGAGATGGCCGAGGCGGAGGGGGACGCCGGCTCGATCGCCGAGGTGGGTGACGAGATCACCACCCTGACGAAGTCGATCGAGGAGATGGAGGTCCGCACCCTCCTCTCCGGTGAGTACGACTCCCGGGAGGCACTGGTGGCCATCCGGGCCGGCGCCGGTGGCGTGGACGCCGCCGACTTCGCCGAGATGCTCATGCGGATGTACCTGCGGTGGGCGGAGCGGCACGGCTACCCGACCGAGGTCTACGAGACGTCGTACGCGGAGGAGGCCGGCCTCAAATCCGCCACCTTCACGGTCAAGGTGCCGTACGCGTTCGGCACCCTCAGCGTGGAGTCGGGCACCCACCGCCTGGTCCGGATCAGCCCGTTCGACAACCAGGGCCGCCGCCAGACCAGCTTCGCCGGTGTCGAGGTGATGCCGGTGGTGGAGCAGACCGACCACATCGACATCCCGGAGAACGAGATCCGCGTCGACGTCTACCGCTCGTCCGGCCCCGGTGGGCAGAGCGTGAACACGACCGACTCGGCCGTGCGCCTGACGCATATTCCGACCAACATCGTGGTGACGTGTCAGAACGAGAAGTCCCAGCTGCAGAACAAGGCGTCCGCGATGCGTGTTCTTCAGGCCCGTCTGCTGGAGCGCAAGCGCCAGGAGGAGGAGGCCAAGATGGCCGGCCTGAAGCAGGACACCACCGGATCGTGGGGCGACCAGATGCGTTCGTACGTCCTGCACCCCTACCAGATGGTGAAGGACCTGCGCACCGAGTTCGAGGTCGGTAACCCGACGTCGGTCTTCGACGGCGATCTGGACGGCTTCATCGAGGCGGGCATCCGGTGGCGCAAGCAGAACCAGATGAGCGCCTGACCCGACTCGGTGACTGAGCGCTACCTCGCCTGAACGCTGGGTCAGGCGAGGAGTGCCCAGGTTTGCCGTTACTGCAGGTGGTAAATATTCCGGCCCCCGGCAGGCTTGGCGATTTCGTTACACCGCGTAGACTCCTGTCCCGTGATTCAGCTCGAGAACGTGACGAAGACGTATCCGAAGGCGTCTCGGCCGTCGTTGGACAATGTCAGCGTCGGCATCGAGAAGGGCGAGTTCGTCTTCTTCATCGGCCCCTCCGGTTCCGGTAAGTCGACGATCATCAAGCTGCTGCTGAAAGAGGTCGCTCCGACCAGCGGCAAGGTGGTGGTGAACGCCAAGGACGTGACCTCGCTCCGCTCCTGGAAGATCCCGCACTTCCGCCGCTCGATCGGGTGCGTCTTCCAGGACTTCAGGCTGCTGCCCAACCGCACGGCGTACGAGAACGTCGCGTTCGCCCTCGAGGTGATCGGCAAGACGAAGGCCGTCGCCCGGCGCGTCGTGCCCGAGGTGCTCGAGCTGGTCGGCCTCGGCGGCAAGGAGCACCGTTACCCGCACGAGCTCTCCGGTGGTGAGCAGCAGCGTGTCGCGGTGGCGCGGGCGTTCGTGAACCGTCCGCTGATCCTCCTGGCGGACGAGCCCACCGGTAACCTCGACCCGGACACGTCGATCGAGATCATGCGACTGCTCGACCGCATCAACCGGACCGGCACGACCGTCGTGATGGTCACGCACGACTCCAACATCGTCAACCAGATGCGCCGGCGGGTCATCGAGATCGAAAGCGGACGGATCGTCCGTGACCAGGCCCGCGGTGTCTACGGCTAGGCCCGGCTCCGTGCACGTACCGAAAGCTGACGCAGGAAAGCGCGGAGTCCTGGAAGGATCCCCCCGATGCGCGTGAAGTACGTCCTCAACGAGGTCTTGGTGGGCCTGTGGCGAAACGTCACCATGACGGTCGCCATGATCATCACCATGTCGGTCTCGTTGACCATGCTGGGCGCAAGCGTGCTCATGTACATGCAGGTCGACCGCATGAAGACCTTCTACTACGGCGAGATCGAAGTCTCGATCTTCCTGAACGACGACGTCGACGAGGCCCAGAAGGCAGCGATCGATCAGGCGATCGACAGCAACCCGCTGGTTCGCCAGAAGACGTACGAGAGCAAAGAGCAGGCCTTCGAGCGCTTCAAGGTGCTCTGGGAGGACTCGCCCGACTTCGTCAACTCGATCAGTTCGAGCAGCCTTCCGGAGTCGTACCGGGTGAAGCTGACGGACCCGGAGAAGTACGACGACTTCGCCAAGGAGATCGAGAGTCTGTCCGGCGTCCGGCAGATCATCGATCAACGTACCCTGCTCGAGAAGGTCTTCAAGATCTTCAACTCGATCCAGGTGATGTCCCTGGTGGTCGCGGCGGTGATGGCCTTCGCCGCGTTGCTGCTGGTCGGCAACACCATCCAGGTCGCCGCCTACAGCAAACGCCGCGAGGTCGCGGTGATGAAGCTTGTCGGTGCATCGAACTGGTTCATCCAAGCACCGTTCGTGCTGGAGGCGGTGGTCGCCGGCTTGGTCGGTGCGGTCCTGGGCTTCGTCGCGCTGTTCATCGGCAAGGTGGTTCTGCTCGACAACAAGCTCCAGGCCCTGACCACGATCCTGACGCCCATCCCGAACAGCAACGTCTGGCTCATGCTGCCGTTGCTCGCCGGTGTCGGCGCCCTGGTCAGCGCGGTTACCGCGTGGGTCACGCTGCGGTTCTACCTCAAGGTCTGACGCCTTCACGCGCATCGAAGGACGCACGCGACCCGACGGCCGCGACCCCCGCACGGGGTCGCGGCCGTCGCGCGTTTTGCGGCTTCTGGGGCGATTAGTGGGGGTACGGTGACTCCCCGTGAGGAATCGCCGTTCCACTGCCCTGCTGGCCGTTTGCCTGTGTCTGGTCACCTTCGCCGAGGCACCGGCGCAGGCCGGCCGGCCCATGGTGGCGGCCGCTCCGGCGAAGCGGGGAGCCGCCGCGGACCGGAGTGACGACGCCGCCCGGGCGGTCCGCCGCGCCGAGGCGCTCCTGGAACACGCGAGCGCCACCGCACAGGCGGCGGCCCGCCGGCTCGCCGCCGCCACCGCGGCCATGCCCGTCGCGCAGCGCCGGGTCGCCACCACCCGCGGCGCCGTCGTCGCGACGAAGGTCGAGGCGAACACCACCCGCAGGCAGGCCGACCGCGCCCGCGCCGAGTACAAGCGGGTCGCCGACTACTACGCCACCGCCGCGCAGCGGGTGCGCGAGGCGCGGGACCGGGTCGACCGAATCGCCGCCACCAGCTACATGGGCAGCACGTTCGCACGGCTCAACGTGCTCGTCACCGCGGCCGGCCCGCAGGACATGCTCGACCGGATGGGACTCGTCGAGCAGCTGATGGATCATGAGCAGGCGGAGGTCCGTACCCTCGTCGGTGCTCGCCGGGAAGCTCGCGCCGCCCAGGACCGCGCCGGAGCCGCGAAGCGCGCCGCGGAGAACTTCGAACGGATCGCGCTCGACAAGCTGCGCGCCGCGCAGACCGCGCAGGCCGCCGCCGAGCGGGCCCGCCGGGCGATGTACCACCTGGTCCTGGCGCGCAAGACCGCCCTCAGTGCGGCGCAGTCCCAGCGCGCCACAGTCCTCGCGCAGTACCGGGCCGCCCTCGCCGCCGAACGCCGGGTGCAGGCGTCGCTGCGTGGCTGGGAGGCCCGCGGCGGCCGGTTCACCGGACGGTACGGCGGCGGCCGGCTCACCATGCCGGTGCGCGGCTGGAAGAGCAGCGACTACGGCAACCGGTACGACCCCTACTACCGGGTCTGGCAACTGCACGCCGGCACCGACTTCGCGGCGGGCTCCGGCTCCGCGATCCGGGCGGCCGCCTCCGGGCGGGTCATCCGGGCCGGGTGGTACGGCGGCTACGGCAACTACACCTGCATCAACCACGGCAAACTCGGCGGGTACGGCTTCACCACCTGTTACGCCCACCAGTCCCGGATGTACGTCCGCCCCGGCTCCGCCGTCCGCCGCGGCCAGGTGATCGGCAAAGTCGGGTCCACCGGCGCGTCCACCGGAGCGCACCTGCACTTCGAGACCCGGTTCGGCGGCGTGCCCCGCAACCCGCTCAACTACCTGCCCGGATGCCTTTGCTGAGCGCCCGGGTACGATTGATCGGTTCCACCATCATTGATAGAGGAGGTCGACGGTCATGCCGCGCGAACAGGGGCGTAAGCCGGTTGCCTCCAACCGCAAGGCGTACCACGACTACACCATCCTGGACACGTACGAGGCCGGGATGGTCCTCACCGGCACCGAGGTGAAGTCGTTGCGCGCCGGGCGTGCGTCGCTTGTCGACGCGTTCGGCCACGAGAAGAACGGCGAGCTGTTCCTGCACGGGCTGCACATCCCGGAGTACACGCAGGGCACCTGGACCAACCACGAGCCGCGCCGGGTCCGCAAGCTGCTGCTGCACCGCGAGGAGATCCACAAGGTGCTCGGCAAGCTGCGCGACGACGGTGTCACGCTGGTGCCGCTCTCGGTCTACTTCCAGAACGGCTACGCCAAGGTCGAGATCGGCGTCGCCAAGGGTAAGAAGAGCTACGACAAGCGCAACGACCTGGCCGCGCGTGACGCGCAGCGGGAGATCAACCGGGCGATGGGCCGCCGTGCCAAGGGCATGGACTGACGGGGTATTCTGCCCCGCCCGGTTTTGTTGATCACCCCGCTGTCGAGGAGAGCCGGCCGTTGCCCAAGCATGCCGAACGCAGGTTCACTCCGGCACGACTCATCCTCGGGTCAGCCGCTGTCGTCCTCGTACTCCTGGTCGGCTGGATCGCCGTCCGCGCCGGTGGCCCGGCCGCCGCGGAGGACGGTGACCCGCAGCTCGTCCAGCCCGTCCAGCAGGTGGAGAACCTGCTGATCCCATCCGAACCGGCCTGGGTGTCGGGCTCGCTCTCCCCGTCGCCCTCGGCTTCCGCGTCGGCGTCGCCCTCGGCTTCCGCGTCGGCCTCGCCGTCACCCTCGGTCTCGGCTTCGCTCTCGGCGTCGCCCTCCGCACCGGCGTCCGCGTCGCCGTCCGTCCCGGGCTCGGCGGTGCCGTCCGCGTCGAGCCGGCCCGCGTCACCGGCGCCGGCCAGGACGACACCGGCGCCCGCCGCGCCGAAGCCGACGAGGACGACCGCCGCACCGCAGCCCGCGAACGACCTGGCCGTCACCTACAGCACCACGGCGAGCTGGCGGGACGGCTTCATCGGCTCGGTGCGAGTGGTCAACTCCGGGTCCGCCGCCAGGAACTTCACCGTGACGATCAGCTACCCGTCGGCCAACGACGTCTGGGTCCAGGGCGCCTGGAACGCCTCGTTCGACGGCGACGACAACTACATCACGATGAGCGGCAGCGTCGGCGGCGGCAAGTCCCTGATCGCCGGATTCCAGGCGGGCAAGGACAGCGGCGACAGCGTACGGTCGGCAAGCTGCTCCGTTGGTGGCGGAACCTGCCGGGTGAGCTAAGATTGACGAGCTGTGCAACACATACCAGGGGGTGACTGGTTTCGACTTCGTACGTGGAGACAGGGGAAGCGAGCCGAGGAAGCCGACGTCGTCTCGAGAATCGGTCGTCGGAAACTTATAAGCGCCAAGGATAACTCCCGCGCTGACTTCGCTCTTGCCGCCTGAGGTAAGTAGCAAGTCTGTCGACCCGGGGTCGCCTTCGACCCGGTCTGTCGGCATCAGCTAGAAGGCTGGCCAAGCGGTCCTAGTCGTGAGGACCGTGCGGCGAGATCAAACACGGCTGGGCCTGTCATCCGGTCTCGCTCACGTGAACCGGAGGGCCGAGTAGAGGCACAGTGAGCTGCGCTCGGAGAAGCCCTGACAAAGCAACGAAGGACCCGGGTTCGATTCCCGGCACCTCCACCCAGTGGGGGTCACTCGAAGCCGCGAGAGCGGCAAGAGTTCACCTGGAACGGCGGCACGGCCCACAAGGGCCGCGCCGCCGTTGTCGTTCCCGAGCCTCGGCCGCCGATCGGCCGGTTTGTCGAGCGAGAAGCAGGCTCATGTGAGGCTGAAACCCGTGCGGTCGACTCGTCCAGCCAGAAGGTCAGCCCGGCGCCGTCGTGCCGCGCGATCTCCGGCCCGGACGGGTGTACGGACATACGGCGATGCCCCAGCCGCAGGGGGATCGGCTGGGGCATCGCTTGCTCGGGTGTCCCGATGGTGTGGTCAAGCGGCGGGCGTGACCTCGCTGCGGTGGGTCCGCGGGGCGTTGTTGATCTGCTAGCGATGCGAAATCGCGGTTTCAGGTCCATGATCACAGCGATTTCGTAGCGCCAGCAGATCAACATCCCGGCATCGAGCGAGCAGTCCCCTGGCTGGGGACCATCGGAGGGATAACGGGCTCAGTAGCCGAAGTCCTGGGTGTAGTACGGGGCGCCGTTGGCGCTGAAGACGACGCCGACGCCGACGGTCTTGGACTTGCAGTTGAGGATGTTGGTGCGGTGACCCGGGCTCTTCATCCAGCCGTTGACGACCTGCGCGGCGCTGCGGTAGCCCCAGGCGATGTTCTCCGCGGACGGCTTGGTGTAGCCGGCGGCCTTGGACCGGGCCACGAAGTTGGAGTTCGAGCGGCCGGTGTGGGAGAACTTGCCGGTCTGGGCCATCCACGCGGAGTGGCCGCGGGCGGCGGCGGTGAGCGCCGCGTTGACCTTCAGCGCCGAGCAGCCGCGCTGGGTGCGTTCGGTGTTGATGAGCTGGTTGATCTGGTTCTGCAGGGCGGTCTCGCTGGCCTTCGCGGGGGCGGCCTGGGCGGGGGTCGTGGTCAGCAGGGCGGCGCTGATGGCGGCCGGGGTGAGGACGACGGCCAGGGCGAAGCGGCGAAGAACGTTGCGCAAGAGCGGTCCCTTTCGTAGACATTCGCGGTTGCGCTGTTCTGTTCGGCCGGGTCCGGACGGCGTGGATCACGAGCTTGGTGCGCGATCGTCGCCGTCCGGTTGCGGGGGACCCCGTACGCCTCAGGGCAGTTGGATCGGCAGTTTGATGCCCGCCAGGGCGTCCTTGCACGGGCAGGAACGCTCGGCAGGCAGCTTCGCCACCGCGTCCAGGAGGACCTCGCGCAGACGCGCCGTGTTCTCGCCGAAGACGCGGAACACCTCCTCGTGGGTGACGCCGTGGTCTCCCTCGACGCCCGCGTCCAGGTCGGTCACCAGCGCGATCGCGGTGTAGCAGAGCTCGAGTTCGCGGGCCAGGACCGCTTCCGGGTGACCGGTCATGTTCACGATCGTGCCGCCGATCGCGGTGAACCAGCGTGACTCGGCGCGGGTGGAGAAACGCGGACCCTCGACGACGACCATGGTGCCGCCGTCGACCGCGTTCACCCGCTCGGCGGAATCCAGGACCACGGAACGACCCGCCGGACAGTACGGGTCGGCGAACGACACGTGCACCGCGCCCGAGTCGTAGAACGTCTGCTCGCGGCCACTCGTCCGGTCGATCAACTGGTCCGGCACCACGAACGTGCCGGGGCCCAGCTCCGGCCGCAGGCCGCCGACCGCGCACGGCGCGACGATCTGCCGCACCCCGAGCGAGCGCAGCGCCCACATGTTGGCACGGTAAGGGATCCGGTGCGGCGGGAAGCGGTGGTCACGCCCGTGCCGGGGCAGGAACGCCACCCGGCGCCCACCCACCTCGGCCACGGTGATCCGGTCCGAGGGCGCGCCGTACGGCGTCATGACCTCATGCTCCGTGGCGTTGTCGAGAAGCGCGTACAGCCCTGATCCGCCGATGACGCCGATCTCTGCTGCCGTAGGTGGCGGGTTCATGTCCAGACCTTATCCATGGCCGGAAACGCAGGCTAATGTGCGAGGCATGGCTACGTCGAGTGGACGGCGGTGTGCACGTGTTCGGTGAGGGGCAGCGGGTGGGAGGCCGGTCGGTGGAGTCGATGACCGGACAGCTGCTCGTCGCGACACCCACGCTGAAGGACCCGAACTTCGACCGTACGGTCGTGCTGCTGGTCGCCCACGAGACCGGCGGCGCCCTCGGCGTGGTTCTGAACCGGGCCACCGAGGTGCCGGTCGCCGAGGTCCTCGGCAACTGGGGTGACCTGGCGGGCGACCCGGCAGTGCTGTTCGAGGGCGGCCCGGTGCAGCCCGAGTCCGCCATCTGCCTGGCGCGCACCCGACCCGAGGTGAAGAAGCGCGTGACCGGTTTTCACACGGTCAGTGGCTCCCTCGGCACCCTCGACCTCTCCGCCGACCCGGACCGCATGCGGGAGGACGTCGCCGGCATCCGCGTTTTCGCCGGCTACTCCGGGTGGTCCGCCGGTCAGCTGGAGGAGGAGATCGCCGCCGGCTCGTGGTTCGTCTTCGACGCCCTGCCCGGCGACCCCTTCGTCGAACGCCCCGACGACCTGTGGGCCATGGTGCTGCGTCGCCAGGGCGACATCCTCGCCGCGGTGGCCCACTTCCCGCCGGACCCGTCCCTGAACTGAGCACCCGCCGTGCTCTTCGCTTGCTTCGTCGCTGTCGTCTGTGCGTTCATGGGCGGGCTCCTCACCTACACGGCGCGAACCGCTCGCCGCCCCGGCGTCGACCCGTATCGCAGCCCAGGCATCCGCACCCCCGCCCGTCAGGGGCGGAACGATCATGTCGACCTGCAGGCCCGGCGCCCTGACACCCCCTCCGTAGGGCGGGGGCGGGGGTGTGTACTATTACCGCTGTGCCCAGGGAGTGCGGGGCACAGGCAAGGGGCTGTGGCGCAGCTGGTAGCGCACCACACTGGCAGTGTGGGGGTCAGGGGTTCGAGTCCCCTCAGCTCCACCCTTGCGAAACGCCCGGACTTAGTCCGGGCGTTTTTTGTTTGCACGAAACGCGCACCGAACTCGCGCCGAACCCGCGCCAGCAGCGTCGTCAGATCATCGCTCGGCCTGCTCCCGAGACCTCAACGATCAACGTGTCCACGGCCACGAGCCAACTGACCGGCGTGATCGGGAGGCAGGAACCGACGGCGGGCGGCGTACGTCCCATCGGGTGCCCGGCAAGCGGCCGGGGTGATGGGGGAGTGGGATGAGACGGCACAGCGGGTGGGTGGCAGTCGTGGTGATGGTGGCGATCACGGCCGGATGCGGGCGGTCCGAGCCGCCGGAGGTGGCGCCGACAGCAACCGCGCTGTCCGAGGCGGTGCCGTTCGTGCTGCGTACACACTGCGGCATCGTGGAGACGAAATTCGACGGCCGCTACTACGAGGCTGTCCCGCCGCTCTCCGACGGCCAGGAGAATCCGCCACCCGGGTGGGACAACCCGGAACAGAGCGGGACCATGCAGATCATCTCGCCCACCGAGGCGGAGTTCCGCGATGCGGCCGGCCACGTCGTGCTGTTCCGCGTCCGGCCGCAAGCCACCGCGTTCAAGCGCCCCTGCACGGATTGAGCGGCCCCCGCACGGATTGAGCCGCCCGTGCACGGATTGAGCGCGGGTGCGGGTCAGCGCGTCGCGGTGGGGGTGGGGGACTGGGCCCAGATCTCCTGGCTCATGTGCAGGGTGACGGTGGGGCCGGGCTGGTCCGGCTGCCAGCCCTCGGCGCGCCCCCGCCGCACCATCTCCGCGACCATGGACGGGACCACGTGGGCAGCGGGTGGGCCCACCCACTCGGTGACGTCGCTCGTCGGCAGGGTGGCGATCAGCACGGCGCCGTGCCGGTCGGCCTGCTGCACCGCGAAGGAGAGCGGGGCCGGCCGGGACGGGCGTTTGCGGACGCGCCAGCGGTACACGGTGCCGTCCACCGTGATCACCCGAGAACCCTTTCGCACCGGAGCCATAGATCGATCAATGCCCCGCGGGAGGGCGGGCCAATCAGGATCCGGCCTCCGCCAGTTCTTTCTTGAGGGAGGCCACGCTCTGCGTCTCGGAGGACGTGATGAAGGCGTTCAGGGACAGCGACACCGCTCCCTTACCGTCTTCGCCGATCGTCAGCGCCGCGTTCTTGATCAGCACGGCGCGCGGCTGGATGTTCTGGAGCTGCCGCAGGAACGTGCTGAGGTCCGTGACCTTGCCGGACGCGTTGAGTGAGATCGGCAGTTCCTGCACGGTGCCCGCCGCGTCGGAGTCCTGCGGCTCGGCCGCGCTGTAGCCGCTGACGTCGACGTCGAGCTTGGTGCCGAGGGTCTGCAGCTCCCGCAGGAACGCCGGGATGCCGTTGTTCTTGCTGCCCTTCGGGAGCGCGGCCTGGTAGGTGGCGAGCTTCGCCAGGTACTCGTCCAGGTCCTCGGCGCGTGCCAGCTGCTGCGAGTACTTGCTCTTCAGGGTGCTCACCTGGGCCGTGATGGTGCCGGCCTGCTCCCGCTCGGTGTCCGCCTCGGCGTACTTCGGCTTGATCAGGAAGAACCAGCCGGCGGCCACGAAGACGATGATCAGCGAGAGGCCACCGATGAGCCAGATGCTGTCGATACGGCGCGCGGTCATCATTTACCTTCGCTCGGGCAGGCGTGGT
The DNA here is from genome assembly GCF_020873875.1 of Actinoplanes sp. DH11. Taxonomy (GTDB): domain Bacteria; phylum Actinomycetota; class Actinomycetes; order Mycobacteriales; family Micromonosporaceae; genus Actinoplanes. The sequence continues at coordinate 44,920 of NZ_JAHWGU010000012.1, read as the reverse complement.
CCTCGTCGACGAGGCGGCCGCAGAGGGCTTCCTTGGTGATCGTGACGGTGATGCTGAAGGACACCCCGTCGTCGGTGTTCGAGATGCTGCTGACGAACGGGTTGGAGACGTCCTCGATGTCGGTGCTCAGCGCGTCCACGTAACCGGCGACCACCTTCTTGTTCGCCGCCCTGCCGGTGACGGTGAGGGTGCCGACGGAGGTGGCGCCGGCCGCGACGTCGTCGTCGAGCGAGGCCGAGATCTCCCGGACGGTGACCTTTTCGCCGACGGCCCTGTCGCGGATCAGGTCGAGCAGGTTGGCCCAGGAGAGGTCGCTCACGAGGACCGCCTTGAGCTCCTTGGTGAGCAGCGCCGTGCCGTTCTCCGACTTGATCAGGGTCTGCACCTCGGGGTCCCGCTGCTGCGCCCGTTGCACGTCGGTGAGCTGCACGAAGGCGTCGTTGTTCTCGGCGCGGGCGTCGTTCAGGTCCTGGATGGCGACCCAGTACCAGCTGCCGAGCAGGGCCAGCACCAGGGTCAGCGAGACGAGGATGAGGCCGCGGGTCCGCCGGGCCCGGCGGCCGTCCCGGATCTCCGGCGGCAGCAGGTCGGCGCGGATGCTGAGCACCCGGGCCGCCTGCTGCGGTGAGACCGAGGGATCCAGGGGCATCAGGACCGTGGTCATCGGGCCGCTCCCAGGGTGAGGCCGATCGACACGGCGGCCGATGGCACGAAACTGTCGAAACCGCGCTCCCGGGCTTTTCGGGTGTCGCGCAGGCGGGCGGTGCTGTCCGCGTACACCACCGCGACGCCGAGCTGCTCCTGGAGGTGCTCGGCGAGGCCGGGCATCAGCGCGCTGCCGCCGCAGAGCGACACCCGGGTGACCTGCTTCTGCCGTTCGCCGGAGGCCAGGTAGGTGAAGGAGCTGCGCAACTCGCTGGAGAGGGGCCGGACCGCGTCGGTGAGCGCCGCCACGGTGTCCGGGTTGCCGTCGCCGTGCAGCCCGTGCCGGCACTTGATCGCCTCGGCCTCGGTCGTGTCGACGCCGAGCCGGGTCGCCACGCTCTCGGTGATCTCGGCGCCGCCGCGCGGCAGGGTACGCACGAAGATCGGCTCGCCGTCCGCGTGCACCACGACACTGGTGATGTTGGCGCCGATGTCGACGATCGCCTCGACCTGCGCGTCCAGGCGGGAGGCGGCCCGCAGCAGCGCGAACGACGCCAGGTCGACGCCGGTCACGGTGAGGCCGGCCTTCTCGACGGACTGCACCAGGGTCAGCACCGCCTCCTTCGGCATGGCGATCAGCAGGCCGCGTACGGTCGGGTTGTCGCCAGGCTCTTCGAGGGGGTAGAAGTCCAGCAGCGAGCGCTCGACGGCCAGCGGCAGCGCCTCCTTCACCTGGAACGGCAGGGCCTGCTTCATCTGGTTCGCCGGCAGGTTCGCGATCGACATCTCCCGGACCACGAGCTGCGGGTTGGTGACGCCGAGGCTGACCTTCTTGGTGCCGAAGCGGCAGGCCGCCCAGAGCTGCTTGAGTGCCGAGGTGACGGCGACCGGGTCCTGGATGACGCCGCCGGAGACGGTGCCGGGGGGCAGTGGGTACTGGCCGAAGTTGGTGAGCGTGTAGTCGTCCTTGGAGCGCCGGACCTCGACGGCCCGGATGGAGGACGAGCCGATGTCGAGCCCGATCGGTGGTGCGCCAGCCATCGGCTTTCTCCTTCCGGAACGAGGGTTAGAGCGGGGTGGGTGCGAGGAGCAGGTTGCTGTACCAGTCGCCGAGCGGCGCCCCCGCGAAGACCGCGAGGAAGGCGCCGGCCAGCATGTACGGGCCGAACGGGATCCGGCTCTTGCGACCGGCCAGCTTGAGGGCGAGCAGCACCGCACCGACCAGGCCGCCGATCAGGAAACCGGCGAACGCGCCGATCGCGACGGCGTCCCAGCCGAGCCAGCCGAGGTAGAAGCCGAGCAGCGGGGCGAGTTTCACGTCGCCGCCGCCCATCCCCCAGAAGGAGATGACCAGGTAGAAGGCGTAGAGCAGGACGGCCGCGACCAGGCCGCGGACCACCGCGCCCATCTCACCGGCGGCGAGGGAGGCCGGCACCAGCAGGGCGACTGCCACACCGTACGACGGGAGGACGATCCGGTCGGGCAGCCGCATCACGTCCAGGTCGATGAGAGCCAGGGCGATCGCGACGGCCGCGAGGTAGAGGTAGGCCGGCAGTTCCCAGGACCAGCCGAACCGGGCGCCGATCGCTACGAACAGGGCGGCCGTCCCCGCCTCGACGAGTGGGTAGCGGACGCTTATCGGAGCCGCGCAGTCGGCGCACCGGCCGCGCAGCAGCAGCCAGCCGAGCACCGGGACGTTGTGCCGGGGCCGGACCGCGGTGCCGCAGTGCGGGCAGTGCGAGCCGGGCCGGATCAATGACTCACCGCGTGGCACCCGGTAGATCACCACGTTGAGGAACGAGCCGACCGCGAGCCCGAGCACCCCGACCAGCCAGAGCAGCAGCAGCGTCTCCGTCATGTCGTTCCTATCGGTTCGCGGGGTTAACGTGCGGACTTCGGTCCCGGGCGGGGACGCCCGGGACCGAAGCGGGGATCAGACGGTGCAGGTTTCGAACTTGACCGTGCCGGTCATCGTCTTCACCGAGCCACCGGTCTTGCTGTCGTACAGGTAGTACTTCTTGGGGCTGCCGCCGTCGTTCAGGGCGCAGATCTTGTAGGTGCCGTCGCCGGAGTTCACGTAGCCGAGCTTGGTCTTGTCGGAGAGCGTGATGGTGGCGTCGGTGCCGGTCGCGGCGCCGGCGGCGCCACCGGACGCCCCGGTCAGCGTCAGGGTGGTGGCGGTGCCGGAGACCTCGGCCTTGGTGGCGGGGTAGGCGTTGCCGTTGTTGGTGTAGAACTGCTCCACCGCGCTGATCGCGCCGCGCACGTCGGACTGGGCCGACTTGTCGGCCGCGCCCTGGCGGTAGTTCAGGTAGACCGGGACCGCGATGGCGACCAGGACACCGATGATGACCACGACCACGAGGAGCTCGATGAGCGTGAAGCCTTCGTCGTTCTTCTTGGCGCGAAGCTTGGCGATGACGTCCTGCATTCGGGGTGCCTCCAGGGGCAATGAGGGTGGGGTGGGGATGGGGTGGTGCGAACGACCGTCGGGAGCGGTCGGGTGCGGCGTACGCTGCGCTGCGCGCCGGTTCAGCTCGTCTGGATGTTCTGGTAGATCGTGAACATCGGCAGGTAGAGGCAGACGACCATGCCGCCGACCACGGCGCCCATCACGAGCACCATGATCGGTTCGATCGACGCGGTCAGGCTCTCGGCAGCCTCGTCGACCTCTCTGTCGTAGAAGTCGGCAACCTTCTCCAGCATCTGACTGATCTGGCCGCTTTCCTCACCGACCTCGATCATCTGGGTGACCATCTCGGGGAAGATCTTGTGGTTGCGCAGGGCCGTGGACATCGGCTGCCCGTTGCGCACGGTGGCCTGCACGTCCTTCATGGCAACGTTGATGACCTCGTTGCCGGTGGTCTCGCCGACCACCGACAGCGCCTGCATGACCGGTACGCCCACGTTGAGCAGCAGGCCCAGGTTGCGGGAGAACCGGCTCATCGCCAGCTTGCGCAGCAGCGGCCCGAAGACCGGCATGCGCAGTTTGATCCGGTCGACCTTGAGCCGGAAGTCGGCGCTGGACCGCATCTGCCGCTTGTAGGCGAAGCTCGTGCCGGCGCCCACGCCGAGGATCAGCGGACCGATCCACGTCATGTTGTGGCTCGCCGTGACGAGGAACTGGGTGATCGCCGGCAGCTCGCCGCCGAGGTTCTTGAACATCGCCTCGAAGATCGGGACGATGAAGATCAGAACAGCCGCGATGAGTACGAACGTGAAGCCCAGCACGATCGCGGGGTAGGTCAGCGCGCCCTTGATCTTGCCGCGGAGCGCGGTGTCCTTCTCCAGGCTCTGGGCGATCTGTTCCAGCGCCTGGTCGATCATGCCGCCGGTCTCACCGGCCCGGATCATGGCGATCATCAGGCGCGGGAAGACCCGTTCGTGTTTGGCCATCGACGCGGAGAGCCCCGCGCCGCCGGCCACGTCGGTGCGCACCTCGGCGATCGCACGTTTCAGCGGCGGTGCCGAGGTCTGCTCCTCGAGGATCGACAGCGAACGCAGCAGCGACATGCCGGACGCCGTCATGGTGGCGAACTGCCGCGCGAAGACCGCGAGGTCCTTGAGCTTGACCCGGTTGCCCAGCCCAGGGATCTTGAGCTCGCGTTGCAGGCCCTGCCCGGCCTCGGTCAGCCCGAGCGGGACCTCACCACGCTGGCGCAGCATGTGTGTGGCAGCGGCCTCGTTGGGTGCCTCGATGGTGCCCTTGGACTGCTTGCCGTGCGCGTCGATCGCGTTGTAGTTGAAGGTCTTGGTTGCCGGCATCGGATCACGCCCGTCCCACGAGCCGCTTGAGTTCGTCCGGTGAGTGGCTGATCTCCAGCGCGGTCTGCATGCTTATCGAGCCGTCCCGGACCTTCTCGGCCAGGTGCTGGTCGAAGGCGAGCATGCCCTCGCTGCTGCCGGACTGCATGAAGGACGGGATCTGGTGCGACTTGCCCTCGCGGATCAGGCTGCGGATGGCCGGGGTGGCGGTCAGGATCTCGGCGATCACGACGCGGCCCTTGCCGTCCGCCCGCGGCGCCAGGGCCTGGGTGATCACGCCCTGCAGGCTGGCGGCCAGCTGGGCGCGGATCTGGAGCTGCTGGTGCGGCGGGAAGATGTCGATGACCCGGTCGATGGTCTGGGTGGCGCTCTGCGTGTGCAGCGTGGCCAGCACCAGGTGGCCGGTCTCCGCGGCGGTCAGCGCCGTCGCGGTCGTCTCCAGGTCACGCAGCTCGCCGACGAGGATGATGTCCGGGTCCTGCCGCAGCGCGTGCTTGAGCGCGCTGGCGAAGTTCTCGGTGTCCGCCCCCACCTCGCGCTGGTTGACCACGCTGCGCTTGTGCGGGTGCAGGAACTCGATCGGGTCCTCGATGGTGATGATGTGGTCGGCGCGGCTGCGGTTCGCCAGGTCGAGCAGTGAGGCCAGAGTGGTGGTCTTGCCGGACCCGGTCGGGCCGGTGACCAGCACCAGGCCGCGGGGAAGGTGCGCGAACCGCGCCACCGACTCCGGCATGCCGAGCTCGTCCAGCGGCTTGATCTTGTGCGGGATGGCCCGGAAGACCGCGCCGCAGGAGGCTCGCTGCCGGTAGAGGTTGCCGCGGAACCGGGAGACGCCCACGATGCTGTGCGCGAAGTCCATCTCCTGCTCGCGCTGGAAGGTCTCCCACTGTTCCGGGCTGACCGCGGCGCGGGCCAGCAACTCGGTGTCGGCGGCGTTCAGCTTGCCGTAGCCGGGTACCGGCCGCAGTGCGCCGTCCACCCGCATCATCGGCGGTGAGCCGACCGTCAGGTGCAGGTCGGAACCGCGCGACTCCACCAGGGTGACGAGCAACTGGTCGAGCACGTCCAGATCGTCCGAGGTGGCGGCCGTTCCCGGCTGCCGAACCTGCTCGATCGTGTCCATTTCCCGCTCCAGTCCTCTCTTCGTCCCGACGCCAGTTGAATCGGCATCGTCAGGACGACCTTTAGTAGCCATATAGGTGCTAAACGGCTACCCGGGAGACCTCCCGCAACGAGGTCAGCCCGCCGGCGGCCTTGGCCAGGCCGTCGGCGCGCAGCTCGTACATCCCCTGGGCCAGCGCGACCTCGCGGATCTCGCCGGCCGAGGCCCGTTTGATGGTCAGGGACTCGATCTCCGGGCTGATCGGCATCACCTCGTGCAGCGCGATCCGGCCCTTGTATCCGGTGTTCGCACAGTTGCGGCAGCCGACCGGCCGGTAGAGCACCTGCGGGAAGGCCAGGTCCTCGAGCGGCCAGTTCGCGGCCAGGACCTCCTCCTCGGTCGGCGCGTACGCCTCCTTGCACCAGTCGCAGATCCGCCGGGCCAGGCGCTGGGCCAGCACGCAGTCCAGCGACGAACCGACCAGGAACGGCTCGATGCCCATCTCGGTGAGCCGGGTTACCGCGCCGGGCGCGTCGTTGGTGTGCAGCGTGGAGAGCAGCAGGTGACCGGTGAGCGCGGCCTCGACGGCGATCTGCGCGGTGTTGCCGTCCCGGATCTCACCGATCAGGACCACGTCCGGGTCGGTACGCAGGATCGCCGGAAGCACCGCCGCGAAGGTGAGGCCGGCCTTCGCGTTGACCTGCACCTGGTTGATGCCGCGCAGCCGGTACTCGACCGGATCCTCGACGGTGATCACGTTGATCTCGGGCCGGCTGATCTTGCCGAGAGTGGCGTAGAGCGTGGTGGACTTGCCGGAACCGGTCGGTCCGGTGACCAGCACCATGCCGTGCGGCTTGCTGAAGGAGGCGCTGAAGCGTTCCAGGTTGTGCTGGGTGAAACCGAGCTTGGCCAGGTCCAGGTCGATGCCGCCGGTGTCCAGGACGCGGAGCACGATCTTCTCGCCCCAGACCGTGGGCAGCGTCGCCGTCCGCAGGTCGACCGTGCGGTCCCGGATCTGCGCGCTGATCCGGCCGTTCTGCGGCAACCGCTTCTCGGTGATGTCGACGCCCGACATGATCTTGATGCGCGAGGTCAGCGCGGCCATCACGCCGCGCGGCACGATGTCCAGCTCGTGCAGGACGCCGTCGATCCGGTATCGCACCCGCATGTCGTCCTCGGTCGGCTCCAGATGCAGGTCGGAGGCGCGGTTCGTGATGGCCTGCTCGATCAGGCTGTTCACGTAGCGGACGATCGGCGCGTCGTCGGCGCTGGTGGCCTGCGCCGACATCACGGCCTGGTCGTCGAGCGCGTCGTCGGCCAGGTCGCCGAGGTCGGCGCCCTCCCGCTGGAGGCGTTCGATGATCCGGCGGACCTCGCTGCGGGCCACCACCACCGGGCGGATCGTCATGCCGGTCGCGGCGCGGACGTCGTCGAGCGCCACCACGTCGGCCGGGTCGGTCACGCCGACGACCAGTTCGCCGTTGCTGATGGCGAGACCCAGCACCCGGTGCCGGAGCACCACCGGCAGCGGGATGCGTTTGAGCGCGGCCGGGTCCGGGGTGAAACCGACCAGGTCGAGGGTGTTGATGCCGAACGCGGCGGCGGCCGCCTGGGTCAGCTGCTCCTCGGTGACCACCTGATCGTTGATCAGTACGGCTCGCACCGGCCGTCCGCTGCGCTGCGCCTCCTCGGCAGCCGCATCGACCGCTTGCGGGTCGACGCCGATCTGCTTGAGGGCTTCGAGGAGCGGGCGGAAGGTTTGATCCATGGATTCCTCAGCCGGGCGGAACGAGGCGTTACAAGAACCCCATCGGACACTCCGCCGGGCATCTGAGCGTGTGCCGTGTCACCCGGCGTGCCGGAACGTCCTGCGGTACGCCGAAGGCGCCACTCCGATCGTGGCGTGCAGATGCTGCCGGAGTGCGGTCGCGCTGCCGAGCCCGGCACGGCGGGCCACCGCCTCGACGGCCAGGTCGGTCGACTCCAGCAGGATCCGGGCGTGCTCCACGCGCTGCCGCAGCAGCCACTGCCGCGGGCTGAGCCCGGTCTCGTCGCGGAACCGGCGGGTGAAGGTGCGCACGCTCATCCGGGCGTGCCCGGCCATCTCCTCCAGGCTCACCGGTTCGGCCAGCCGGTCGAGGACCCAGGCCCGGGTTGCCTCGGTGCCGCTGCCGGTGGTCGCGGGCACCGGCCGCTCGATGAACTGGGCCTGCCCGCCGTCCCGCCACGGCGGCACCACGCAGCGGCGGGCCACCCGGTTGGCCACCTCGGCGCCGTGGTCGCTGCGCACGATGTGCAGGCAGAGGTCCACCCCGGCGCCGACGCCGGCCGAGGTCAGCACGTCGCCGTCGTCGACGAAGAGCACGTCGAAATCCCAGTCGACCTGCGGATAGAGCCCGCCGATCCGCTGCGCCCAGGCCCAGTGCGTGGCGGCCGGGCGCCCGTCCAGCAGCCCGGCCGCGGCGAGCACCGAGGCGGCGGTGCAGATGGAGACGATCCGGGCGCCCCGGCCGGCGGCGGCCAGCAGCGCCGCCCGGACGTCCGGCGGCAGCGTGCCGTCGATGACCGGGCCGCCGCTGTGGATGCCGGGCACCACCACCGTGTCGGCCCGGGCCAGCTCGGCCAGCCCGAACGCGGGGACGATGGTGAAGCCGGCCTCGGTCAGCGACGGGCCGGCACCGCAGACGACGACCTCGTAGAGCCGGTTGCCGGCGGCGTCCCGGGCGGCACCGAAGACCTGCGGGACCACGCCCAGGTCGAACGGGACGACGCCGTCGAGGACGAGAATGCCGATGAGGTGGGGCGCCCGGGGAATCATGGCTCGATTTTTGCGCATCATGGCCTCCCGGCCACTCGTCCGGGCGTACCCGGGTTGCGCAGAATCTGTGCCGTGAGACGAATCCATCCCGCCTGGATCGTGGCCGCGGTGACCTTCATCGCGCTGATCGGTGCCGCGGGTTTCCGGGCCACCCCGTCCGTCCTGCTCCAGCCGCTGCACGACGAGTTCGGCTGGTCGCTGGGCACCATCTCGGCCGCGGTCTCGGTGAACCTGCTGCTCTACGGCCTGACCGCGCCGTTCGCCGCCGCGCTGATGGACAGGTTCGGCATCCGCCGGGTCGCCATGGCGGCGCTGCTGCTCGTCTCGGCCGGCTCCTTCCTGACCCTGTGGATGGAGCACAGCTGGCAGCTCATCCTCTGCTGGGGTGTCCTGGTCGGGCTCGGCACCGGGTCGCTGGCGCTGGGATTCGTCGCCACCATCACCGGGCGGTGGTTCGTCAAGCACCGGGGCCTGGTCACCGGGGTGCTCACCGCGGGCGGCGCCACCGGCAACCTGATCTTCCTGCCGGTGCTCTCCCGGATCGCGGTGTCGGACGGCTGGCGGACGGCCGCGCTGACCGTCTCGGTGGCGGCGCTCCTGGTCGTACCGCTCATCGCCTGGCGCCTCCGCGACCACCCGGCCGACCTGGGGGTGACCGCCCTCGGCAGCACCGAAGAGATCGCGCGTCCGGCGAAGCCGGTCGGCGGCGCCGCGCGCAACGCCCTGCGCGGGTTGCGTGACGCCGCGCGGACCCGGGCCTTCTGGCTGCTCGCCGGCGGGTTCGCGATCTGCGGGGCGACCACGAACGGGCTGGTCGGCACCCACTTCATCCCGGCCGCACACGACCACGGGATGCCGCAGACCACCGCGGCGGGGCTGCTCGCGCTCGTCGGTCTCTTCGACATCGCCGGCACCATCGCCTCCGGCTGGCTGACCGACCGGGTGGACAGCCGGATCCTGCTCGGCGGCTACTACTTCCTGCGTGGCCTGTCGCTGCTGGTGCTGCCGTCCATCCTGGCCGCCACCGCGCACCCGGGCATGCTGGTCTTCATCCTCTTCTACGGCCTGGACTGGGTGGCCACCGTGCCGCCGACCGTGACGTTGTGCCGGGAGTACTTCGGAGCCGCCGGTCCGATCGTCTTCGGCTGGGTCTTCGCCTCGCACCAGTTCGGCGCGGCGGCGGCCGCGACCGCGGCCGGGCTGGTCCGGGACCAGCTGGGCACCTACACCGCCGCGTGGTACGGCGCCGGGGCGCTGGCGATCCTCGCGTCGATCCTGAGCCTGATGCTCTTCGCCGGCAAGCGCCTCCGGCCGATCGCCCCAGGAATCGGGCTGGCCGTCCCCGCGCAGAGCCTGCCCGCGCACAGCCTCCCCGCGCAGGGCTGACCGGTCACGGGATCAGTTCGACGACCTCGAGCAGTCCACTGAGCACCAGGATCTGCCGCACGTTGTCACCGGGCCGGGTCAGGCAGAAGCGGATCCCGGCGTCCCGGGCGCGCTGGAAACCGGAGATCAGCGCGCCCAGCCCGGTCGAGTCGATGAACGCGACCCCGGCCATGTCCACCACGATCCGCTCCGGCCGGCGTGCCACCGCGTCACCCAGAACCATCCGCAGCCGCTCCACCGTGAGGATGTCTATCTCACCGTGCAGCGACACGGTGGCCGTGCCGTCGGCCACATCCAGACTCGTCACGATCTCGTCGGTCACGGTGGGCCTTCCGTCTCGGTCGCGTGCCCGCTTTGCGTTGGCGGGGCTTCCACGTACGGTAATCGGCATCACCAACACGTGAGGAGCACAGTGTGCCGATCCGTGGCGGCCTGCCGCCGCGCAACCCCCGCTTCGTGGGCCGCGAAGAGCTGCTGACCCGGGTGCGTGGCCTGCTCGGCAATGGTCCGGTGGTGTTGCTGCCGAGCCCGGAGCACCAACTCGGCGGCACTGGGCGTACCCAGCTGGCGGTGGAATATGCGTACCGCCATGCCGACTCCTACGACCTGGTCTGGTGGATCCCGGCCGAGCAGAACGCCGGGATGCGCGCCGCTCTTGCCGGGCTGGCCCAGCAGCTCGGCGTGCCCGAGGCCCGGGATCTCAACCGGACCCTCGGCGCGGTGCGTGACGCGCTGAGCCGCGGCGAGCCGTTCCGCAACTGGCTCGTCGTGTTCGAGAACGCGAACCGGCCCGAGGACATCATGCCGTACCTGCCGAGCGGCGCCGGGCACGTGTTGGTGACCAGCCGCAACCCGCGCTGGACGGCCGAGGTGGCGCAGGCGATGCCGGTGCCGGTCTTCGACCGGGCGGACAGTGTGGACCTGTTGCGGAGCCGGGCGCCGGAGCTGTCCACGACCGACGCCGAGTTGCTGGCGTCCCGGCTGGACGACGTGCCGATGGCCCTCGACCTCGCCGCCGCGGTCCGCGAGGCGGCCGGCTGGCCGCTCGCCGACTACCTGCGCCGTTACGAGGTGCGCGCCGCCGAGCTGGCCTTCCCCACCCCGATCCGGGTCGCCTGGGGCCTGGCCGCCGAAGCGCTCGGCGAGAACGCGCCGGCCGACCGGGCGCTGCTCGAGCTCTGCACCTTCCTGGCCAGCGCGCCGATCTCGTGGCGGCTGCTCTGGGCGGCTCGCACCCTGCCGCTGGAGGGCGAGCTGGGCCGGACCGTGCGGGTGGAGCGCCGGCTGCGTGCCGCGATGCGCCGGATCAGCCGGTATGGTCTGGCCGACCTCGACCCGGCCGGCGAGAGCCTCACCGTGCACCCGCTGGTCCGGGGCATGTTCGGGCAGGAACTCAGTTCGGAGCGGCACGCCACGCTGCTGCGGACCGTCCGCGGGATGCTGGCGGCCGCCGACCCGGGCGACCCGGACAACCCGGCCGGCTGGTACAGGTACGCCGAGCTCGCCCCGCACCTGATCCACTCCGACCTGCTCGGCGGCGACGCGGAGGAGGTCCGGCAGCTGGTCGTCAACTGCGTGCGGTTCCACTTCGCCCGCGGTGACTACGACTCCAGCCGGGATCTGGCGTCCTCGGCCGTGGCCCGCTGGCGCGACGCGCTCGGCGAGACCGCCGAGCAGACTTTGCTGGCCGCGTTCCACCTGGCGAACGCGTTGCGGGCGGTGGGCCGCACGGCCGACGCCCGCAACCTCAACCTGCAGACGCTGCGCACCCAGCGGGAGGTGTTCGGCGCCGACGACGAGGCGACCCTGGCCACCGCCAACAGTGTCGGCGGCGACCTGCGGATGCAGGGCCACTTCGGGCAGGCGCGGCAGCTGGACGCGGACAACCTGGTGCGGTACAGGCGCCTGTTCGGCGAGAGCTTCCCGACCGCGCTGCGCTGCGCCAACAATCTCGCGGCCGACCTGCGGCTGCTCGGCGACTTCCGGGGCGCGCGGTCGCTCGACGAGCAGACGCTCCGGCACCGGCAGGCGATCTTCGTGGAGGGTCACCCGGAGACGTTGTCCTCACGCACCGGTCTCGCCTTCGACCTGTACGGGCTGGGCGACTACGCCGGCGCCGCAGCCCTGCTCGAGGGCGGCCCGACCGGTCGTGTCCCGGCGGATCACCCGTTCGCGCTCTGGGCCGGCCGGTTCGCCGCGATGGCCGCCCGCCGCCGCGGCGAGCCACGGGCCCGGGACCTGGCCGCGGCGAACTTCGCGGCCTGCCGGCAGAAGTTCGGTGACCTGAGCGTCGACACGCTCGCGGCCGCCGTCTCGCTGGCACACTGCGCCCGCGCCGACGGCGACCTGGACGGCGCTCACGAGCTGCTGGAACGAGCCGTGATCCGGTACCACGCGGTGCTCGGCGACGAGCACCCGTTCACCCTGGCGGCCTCGGCCGGGCTGGCCGCCGTGGTGCGGGCCGCCGGGCGGTACGCCGAGGCGCGCACCATCGACAACGAGGTGCTCAGCGGTCTGCGCCGCAGCGTCGGCCCCGACCACCCGTTCACGCTCAGCTGCGCGAACGGGTTCGCCGCCGACCTCGCCGCGGCCGGTGAGGCACAACCGGCCCGGGAGCTGGCCGCGGACACCCTGCGCCGGTCCCGGTCGGTGCGCGGCCCGGACCACCCGGACACCGTGGCCTGCGCGTGGAACCTGGCGCTCGGCGACGGCGACGAGGCCGCCCAGCGGCAGGCCCTCGACGAGCTGGCGAAAGCGTTCGGCGACGGCCATCCGGTGTTCCGCAGGACCGCCGCCGGTGAGCGGCTGGAGACCGACATCGACCTGCCGCCGCTCTAGCCTGCCGAACACGCTCCAGCCTGCCGAGACAGGCTGGAGCTGCCGAAACGGGGGACGGGGTCAGGCCGTCATCTTGATCTCGATGGCGGCCTGCTTGTCCAGCAGCTCGGTCACCTCGCCCGCCGGCATCGGCCGGGCGAAGTGGTAGCCCTGTGCCCGGCCGGCGCCGAGTTCCCGCAGCCAGGACGCCTGCGCGGCGTCCTCGACCCCTTCGGCGACCGGCGCCAGGTTGAAGGTGCGGGCGATGTGCAGCACCGCCTCGGCCACCGAGGCGCCGCCGCTGGCCGGCATGGCCTGCACGAACGAGCGGTCGATCTTGACGACGTCGACCGGCAGGGTGCTGAGGTGGCTCAGTGACGAGAAGCCGGTGCCGAAGTCGTCGAGGGCGAGCCGGACGCCGAGCGCCTTCAGCGCGCCCAGCACCCGGGCCGACTCCTCCAGGTCGGTGAGCGCCACCGACTCGGTGAGCTCGAGCACCAGGTCCTGCGGCGGCAGGCCGGTACGGTCCAGGATCGCCCGGACCTCGTCGATCAGCCGGGGGTTGCCCAGCTGCGACGCGGACAGGTTGACGTTGAGCTCGAAGCCGGGGAACCGGTGCTGCCAACCGATCGCCTGCCGGCACGACTCCTCCAGAACCCAGCCCCCGATCCGGGGCAGCAGGCCCAGGGATTCGGCGAGGTCCAGGAAACCGGCCGGCGCGATCAGGCCGCGGTCCGGGTGCCGCCAGCGGATCAGGGCCTCCACACCGACCGTCTGCTCACCGCCGTCGAGGTCGACGATCGGCTGGTAGTAGACCTCGAACTCGCCGGCTTCCAGCCCGCGCATCAGGTCGGCCTCGGCGAGGCGGCGGGCCTCGGCGGCGGCGAAGAGCACCGGGTCGAACCGCCGGGCGATCCCGCCGCCCTCCTGCTTGGCCCGGAACAGGGCCTGGTCGGCGCGGCGCAGCACCGCGTCCAGGTCGTCGTCGCCGCCGGAGATCGCGACGCCGGCGCTGACCCGCACACTCATCGGCACGCCGGCCACGACCAGCGGGCGGTGCAGCTCGACCAGCACCCGCTCGGCCACCGCGAGCGCCGCGTGCTCGTCCTCGACGCCGGGCAGCAGCACCGCGAACCCGTCACCGTCGAGGCGGGCCACCGTGTCGCCGGCGCGGACGTTCGTGGCGAGCCGTTCGGCGGCGGCGCGCAGCAGTTCGTCACCGGTGGCGTGCCCGTGGAAGTCGTTGACGCCCTTGAAGCCGTCCAGGTCCACGATGATCACGGCGGCCCGGTTGCGGGCCGGTTCGGTGAGCACGCCGTCGGCGTACTCGACGAACATCCGCCGGTTGCCGAGCCCGGTCAGCGGGTCGCGGTACTCGTGCTGCGACAGCAGGATCTGCTGCCGGCTCAGGTCGGACTCGACCCGGCTGCCGAGGAACTCGCGGACCAGCACACCGATCGCCACCAGCAGCACCAGGGAGATCGCAGCCGGCGTGAGGCCGTCGTGCGTCTGACGCAGACCGGCCGTGACAAGTGCGGCTCCGGTCACCACGTGACGCAGCACCCGGCGGCCGCGGTCGAGCAGCAGGACGGCCAGGCCGAGGCAGACCGCGGCGAGCAGCGGCACGACACCGGCAACCGGGCCGGCCGGGTGCTGAGCACCGGCGGGCGGCCAGGCCAGAAGCACCAGCGAGGCGACGAGCACGATGTCGTCGACACCGTGACGCGCCCGTTCCAGCAGAGCATTACGACCCACGATCCACCTCCGGCGAGTCACATCGGTCCGGAGGCGGTGCAGATGAGTTATCCGGACAGCCAATCGGCGAGCGCGTCGACGTCCGCCTCCGGCACGGCCAGCGCGGCCGCCTTCACCACCTCCGGGCGACAGCGCAGGCCCCGGTGCGGGGAGACCAGGGCGAGGCCCGACCAGGCCGGATCCCGGTCCCTCTCCTCTCGCAGATCCCGGTGGTACGCGTGAAGCGCGGTCACCCGGTCCCCGCGCACACACGCGACGTCCCCCGCCGTGTCCCGTGCGTCCGGCACGGCCGCCGTGCCGGGGTTCCGCAGATGCGACCGGATCAGACGCAGCCGGGGGCTGTTCTCCAGCGCCCGGCCGGTGCCCCGCGCCGGAACCGACGGCACCGCGGGCGCCGGCCGCCCGGCCCGCCACGCGCGCGCCAGTTCGGCGGTGTGCTCCGGGGGCACCGTCAGGTTCCGCAGCCGCCAGCGCAGGTGGTGGTCGGTGCGGGCCAGGTCGGCGAGACGGACCGCCTCGCCGTCGACCGGCTCGTCCAGCCACGGCCGCACCTCGGCGCGCAGCGCGGTCACGAACCGGGTGCCCGCCGCGGTCAGCTCGCCGCCGTCGAGCAGCCGCCCGGCCGCGTCGGCCACGGCGACCCGCCACCGCGCGAACTCGAACGCCGCACCCCGGTCACCGGAGTGCGCCAGCTCGGCACGCCAGAACCGGGTCACCGCCAGATAGGCGTAGGCGCCGTGCAACACACCCGCGGCCGGCCGGGGGTCGTCCCGCCACGGCGAGTAACCGGCCGGGCCACCCGGGTGAACCAGTTCGAACAGCAGGTTCACGGCGTTGAGCACGCTGTGCTGGGTCTCGTGCAGCAGGCCCACGGCGAGGGCCGCGGCGTCCGCGGGCGCGGAGAGGGCGACCGCGCCGAACGCCTCCGACGAGGTCGCGCTGATCCCCTCGGCGGCCGGGTCGGGCCGGACCGGGACGATCACCCGGAGCACCGCGGCGAGCACCTCGGCGGCCGGCCGGTGCCGGGATGTCAGGGTCAGCCAGGCCTCGTCCAGCAGGGTCTGCCACCGGGACAGGGCGGCGGTTCCGTGGTCCTCGGCGGGCGGGAGACCGAAGCCTTCGCGGAGCGGGTCGGCGTCCTCCACCCGTACGCCCAGGGTCAGGCCGTGATGGACGGCCGTGAGCCGATGCCCGCCCGGACGCGGATGATCCGCCGCGTCGCCGGCGCGCAGGGCCCGGGCCGCCCAGAGCCCGGTCATCGGATCCGTGATCAGGTGTTTCGCGTCGTCCGGGCCGGTCGCGCCGAGCCGGTCGAACCAGGCCGGGGCGATCTGCCGGCGGCGGACCTCGCGCAGCAGGAGAAGGTTGCGGCTGAGCTGCGCGCGCAGCAGGGTGCCGAGGGTGCCGGGGTCCGGGCGACCGGCGCCCAGCGAGGCGAACGCGGCGTCGGTCAGGGTGAAGTGACGCGGGCTCATTCAGATCGCGGAGTTGAAACCGGCGATCGGTTCACCGGGCCGCTCCAACTCGGCGGTGACGCGGCGCAGCGCGTGCGCGAGAGCCGAGTCGTCGTCCTCGGCCACGTCCGTCGCGACGAGATCTGCCAGCGCGGAACCGGACAGGTCGATCATCACGGATCGCCACTCGGCCGGCGTCCCCCCGCCGTCCTGGCCTGCGTCCACGAGCGTTCCCTCCGGTGCTGGCTCGGTCTCGATCGATGCGTTGCCGCAAGGTTACGGCGGTCGCCGGGTCGGGTGACGGGCGGGAGTCACTACCGTGGGTGCTCGCGAGGGCTTGCGGTGCCGTGATCTCATGGGACATCACCACCGCAAGCGGTAACGGAGGGCGAAATCGTGCTGGGTGCAGAGCCAGGCGCCGACAGCGGCGTGCCCCGGGCCCGGGGTGCGGCCGCCGCGCTGGCAGACCGGGTCGCGACGCTGAGTGCGTCGGCCAATGGTGCCGGGGGCGCCGTCGCGGTAACCGTGTCGAGTTCCGGGAACGTCACCGGGCTGGAAGTGACCGACGAGGCGCTCGCCCTGGGCGGCGCCGGGCTGGCCGTCGAGATCCTGCGAACCATCCGGCGGGCGCAGTCCGGGCTGGCCGATCAGGTGGAGGCCGCGATAGCCGACACGGTGGGCGCGGAGACCGAGACCGGCAAGGCGGTGCTGGACAGCTTCACCCAGCGCTTCCGGACCGTGCCGGAGGAGCCGGTGATGCCGGCGCCACCGCCGTTCCCGTCGTTCCAGAACACCCCGACGTTGCCGCATCAGCCGCCGGGCAACGGATATGAGAGTGGACGTGACAGTCGTGCCAGGTGAACCCACCCCGTCGCTGCCGCGGCGCGGCCCGGCGCCGCCCGTGGACCGGATGAGCAACACCGAGCTGGCCCGGATGGTCGAGGCCGAACATCCGTACCGGGGGAAGGCGCTCTTCGAGCTCTGCGACCGGGTGCCGACCGACGACGACGCGGCCACCCGGGTCGGGATGCTGTCGCGGCTGACGTCGCTGCGCCGGGCGCGGCTCTTCGACCGGGTGTCGCTGGCCTGGTCGGCGATCATCGCGCTGCTGGCGGCGGAGACCGGGCACGCGCGGAACGAGGCCTACGCGGCGTTCGGTGCGCTCGACGCGGCCGAGCAGCAGGACATGCTGGACTATCTGGAGGTCGGTGCGATCGAGGAGGCCCACCCCCGCATCACGTGAGCGGGCCTCCGTCAGGATCCGGTCAGGCTTCCACGCGGACGTCTTTGCGGAACGCGACACGGTCGCGCACCGCGGAGGCGTCCGGCTTGGGGTCGGGGTAATACCAGGCGGCATCCGGCGCGGTGTGCCCGTCGGCGCGCAGGGAGTAGTAGGACGCCTTGCCCTTCCACAGGCAGACGGTGTGCGTCTCGGAGGGGACGAGCACGTCCTCCCGCACGCTGGTGAGGGGGAAGTACGTATTGCCCTCGACAACCACGGTGTCGTCGCTTTCCGCGATCACTTCGTCGTTCCAGATGGCCTTCGGCATGCCTCGAACGTAGCGCGCTCCGGCGTTCATGTCCGATACGTGCGTTTCCTTCACCTCTCGAGGGTGAAACGTGGGGAAGCGCCTGTGTGAAGATCTACAGTTGGTCCCCAGCTTCCCCCTGGAGCGCGGCCTTGACTTTCCCCTGGAGTGCGGCCTTGACTTCCCTTGGAGTGCGGCCTTGACGAACGACCGGCTCGATCAGCTTCGCGGCGCCGCGAAAGCCAAACGGCACAACGCGCGGACCATCGCCGCGCTCACCGGCAACCCGGGCTGCTCCCGGCGGGCCGTGCTCGACGCCGCCGGGGTCGACAAACTCGGCCTCGCCGACCGGCTCGGCTTCCCGGGCAGCTTCGGCCAGTCCCGTTTCGCGCTCTCCCGCGGCAACGCCTTCGAGGCGATGCTCAAGGCCGACGACTGCGCCCTGCTGCGGTCGGTGCTCGGTGCCGACGACGCCGTCGGCTACCAGGACCTCAACGCGGACTCGCTCGGCGACCGGCACGCGCGGACCGTCCGGGTGCTCACCGACGCGCAGGCCGCGCTTATCGACCACCCGCTGCTCACCCTCGACGTGGCGGGACAGACGGTCTACCTCGAACCGGACCTGGTCGCCTACGCCCACCACGGCCGCCTCCAGGTCGTCGAGATCAAGTCGTTCGCGATCGTCGACGACCAGGCGGAGAGCGCCAAGGTTTCGGCGGCCGCGGTGCAGGCCGCCGTCTACGTGCTCGCCCTGCGCGAACTCCTCGAACGCCTCGGTCAGGACCCGGCGCTGGTCAGCCACGAGGTGGTGCTGGTCTGCCCGGAGAACTTCTCGCTGAACCCGAAGGCCGTCGTGCTCGACGTCCGCAAACAACTCTCCACCCTGCGCCGGCAACTGTCCCGGCTCTCCTCGGTCACGGCGCTGATCGAGGCGCTCCCCGAGGGCGTCAGCTTCGACCTCGCGCTGGACCCCGAGCAGCTGATCACGGCTCTGCGGCACATCGAGCCGCGGTACGCGCCGGAGTGCCTCTCCGCCTGCGAACTCTCCGTCTACTGCCGGCACGAGGCGACCGGCGGCACCGCGGCGCTGGGCCGGACCGTCCGCGAGGCGCTCGGCGGCATCGAGACGGTCACCGAGGTGCTGGACCTGGCGGCCGGCCGCCGCGAGCCCAGCGAGGAACAGACCGAGGCGGCGGCGCTGCTGCGGGCCGCCCTGCGGCTGCGCACCGAGGCGCTGGCGGCCACTTCTTGAGCACCCTCACCGCGCTGGCCCGGGCGCAGGCGGTCGCGGCCGGCCGGGCACAGCCCATCGCCACCGTGCGCCATCTGCACGTGCACGACCACCCGCTGGTGCTCATCCCGATCGCCATGGCGGGCGAGGCGAACGCGCCGCTCGCCGCCATGATCGGCACCGAACCGGCGTCACCCCGGCTCCTCGTGGTGCGGCAGCCGCGCAACCGGGACGACCGGTTCGCCTTCTTCGCCGACCTGGCTGAGGAACTCCTGCCGTACCTGGAGTCGTTCGCGACCGAGACCGAGGAGGTCCCGGTCGACCGGGGCAAGGACGTCCGGCTGCGCTACCTGGACGCGCCGCAGATCTGGCTGCCCAACCCCGCCGGCGTCGACTTCCTGCGGCTGCTCGGGCGCTCCACCCGGTTCCGGACCGTCGACGGCGAACACCCGGTGCCCGCCGGCGTGCCACTGCTCGGCCGCTGGCTCACCTATCTGGCCGGCAGCGCCGAAGTGCCCGGCTCGTCCCTGCTGCTCACCGCCGTCCAAGCGCTCACCCTGCACTGGGCCACCGGGCAGAGCAGCGCCGAGGACGCGCAACTCGGCGCGCTGCTGGCCTGGATCGAGTCCGGTGCGGCCGCCGCCCGCGAGGCGGAGAACGGGCCGGTCGCCGGCCCGGCCACCGACCCCGACTTCGACAACCGGGTGCTGGCGCCACTGATCGAACGGTCCGCGCCGGAACTTCCCGAGGTGCTGCGGGAACTGCTGCTGCCCACCTGGGACCGGATGTGGCGGACCCTGAACCTGCTGCGCCGGCTGCCGGCGGGGGAGCGGGTGCGGCTGCGCTGGGACTCCGACCGGGACGCCTACACGGCGTTCGCGGAGTACGTCGCCGAGGGCGGCGCACCGCAGCCCCGGCGGGACGGCGCGGTCGCGGCCG
Organism: Actinoplanes sp. DH11; assembly: GCF_020873875.1. Lineage (GTDB taxonomy): Bacteria > Actinomycetota > Actinomycetes > Mycobacteriales > Micromonosporaceae > Actinoplanes. The sequence goes on along the minus strand of NZ_JAHWGU010000012.1, from coordinate 25,479 downwards.
CCGCCCGGCTGCAGCGGCTGGAGAGCGCGGCCGCCCGGTACGCGGTGCAACGTGCCTTCGACGACCCGCTGGTGCTCGCCGAGTACCGGCTCTCCGGCGCCGCCTTCGCGGGCGTGGTGACCCTGGCCAACCCGAACCGGGTGGACGACCGCGGCAAACGGCCGGTGCTCCGTCCGCGGATCATGGTGCACACCACCGAGCCGGTCCGCATGGAACCCGGTACCTCCCTCACCTCGCCGGCCCGGACCGCGCAGAAGGCGCGAGTGGTCTCGGTGGCACCGGCCGGGGACGGCTTCGACGTGCTGCTCGAACTCTCCGGCGGGATGGGGCGCAAACTGGTCGCCGAGCCGGGGAGCGTGCCCGAGGTGGGCGAACGGCTGGTGCTGACGACGCTGAGCGAGGCGTACCGGCCCGGGGGTTCCCTGCCCGACCCGTCCGACACCCCGTGGACGCACGGCGGCCCACCGGAGCCGGCCACCGACCCGTCCGACGCCACCGACCTGTCCGCCGCCGCGGACTGATGGCGCGCGGCGGCGGCGCTGGGCCGACGTCTGCGGGCGTCGGCGCTCGGCGTCTGCGGGGCGGCGACGCTCAGTCCAGCCCGACCAGCAGCAGCGCGATGTCGTCGTTGCCGGATGTCGCCGCGGCCAGCAGCCGCTCGCACAGCTCGTCCGGAGGCAGCCCGGCACCGGCCCGCAACACCTCGGCGATGGCCGCGACGCCCTCGTCGAGCAGGCGCTCCCGGTCCTCCACCAGGCCGTCGGTGTAGAGCACCAGCGTCGACCCGGGCGGCACGAACCGGTGGCTCGTGCTGCGCGGCTCCCGGGGCGGCAGGCCGAGCAGCGGCTCCGGCGGCACCCACCATGTCTGCACCGTGCCGTCCGGCAGCAGGAGCAACGGCGGCGGATGCCCGGCGCTGGCGAAGCTCACCGACCACCCCGACCACGAACGGCACACCCGGGCCAGCACGGCGGTCGCGGCACCCGGCACCCGCAGACCCTGCAACGCCTGATCGAGGTCGGAGAGCAGCACACCCGGGTCGTCGAGACGCCCGTACGCGTTCCCGCGCACCAGATTGCGCATCTGCCCCATCGTGGCCGCCGCCTCGATGTCGTGCCCGGCCACGTCGCCCACCGCCACGACGACGCTGCCGTCCGGCTGGGCGAAAGCGTCGTACCAGTCACCGCCGACCGCCGTGCCGTCCTGCGCCGGGACGTACCGCGCGTGCAGGCCGACACCGGGGATGACCGGCAACTCGGTGAGCAGACTGCGCTGAAGAACCTCGGCGACGTGCCGCTGCTCGCGGTAGAGCCGGCTGTTCTCCACGGCGAGCCCGGCCCGGCGGCCGATCTCCGCGGCGGTGCGCTCCTCAGCCGCGGTGAACGCCGCCCGCTCCGGCTCCTTCACCAGCAGCACCGCGCCGAACGCCGGCTGCCGCACCGGCGACGTGATCGGCACCAGCAGGGAGGCGCCGAACCCGGCCCGCGCGGTGATCTCGGCCAGCTCCGCGTCGTGAAGCCGGCTCTGCAGGTCGGCGGCGCCGTCCGTGGTGCGCAGCGCCCGGGTCCGGCGGACGGCACGGACCATCGCGCGCAGGTCGGCCCGGGAGCGGACGCCCAGCTCGGCGAGGCGGGCCATGTCGGCGGCGCGGGCCGGGTCCCGATGGGTGGCCGAGACGTGTGCCGGGCCGCGTGGCCCGTCCGTGACCGTGACCACGCACCAGTCGGCAAGCCGGGTCGTGACGACGTCGCCGAGCCGCCGCATCGCCTCCTCGACGTCCATCGTCGCGGCCAGCGACTCGGTCAGCTCGGCCAGCACCTCCAACTGCTGGTGCGCCGACTCCGCGCCCTGGCGTGCCTCGTCGGCCGCGGCGCGGGCGATCCGCAGGCAGACCTCCGACGAGCAGACCTCGGCCAGCTCCCGGATCAGGGTGATCTCACTCGGCGTCCAGACCCTCGGCTCCCGGTCGATCGCACAGAGCGCGCCCACGATCAGCCCGTCCGGGTCGGTGATCGGCGCTCCGGCGTAGGCCAGCGCGCCCAGCTCCTGGATCGACGGGTTGTCCCGCGTGCGCGGGTCGGCACGCACGTCGGAGATCGCCAGCATCTCGCCGGCGACGACCACGTGCCGGCTGAAGGAGTGGGTGAGCGGCATCTCGCGGACCGTGCCCAGCGGGTCCGGGACACCGACGTGCCCGGCCAGATGCTGCCGGTCCACGTCGACCAGGCTGACCACGCCCATCGGCGCGTCGACCAGCTTGTTGACGAGCATGGCGAGCCGGTCGAACGCCTCGTCCGGCCGGGGACCCGCGATGATCCGCCGCACCGAACGCAGGCGTGGCGGGTCGGCGAGTACACTGCGCCCGGCGTCGCCGATCACGTCCCACTGCAGCACCATCGCCCCCCGGTCCGCTCGCCAGGCTACCGGCGGCGGTCACGCGGAAACCGTTCCGAGCCGACCCGATCATCCGTTTCACCCGATCCGAACGGCTACCCGGACCCCCAAACGAGGCCACCCTCACCCGTGCGAGCCGGACCTCAGGCCGCGTGGCGGCGGCTTGCGTGGGGGCCGGGCCGCTCGGCGGAGCCTTGCGTACGATGCCGGGCCGTTCGGCGGACTGCGTATGAGCCGAACCTCAGGCCGCGTGGTGACCGAGATTGTCGAAGGGTTGCCGCTGCCCGGCCGTCAGCCCCGACCGCAGCGTGCCCCGGATCTCGGCGTGCCCCAGCCCGGCGTGCCGTGCCGCCGCGGTGAGCTCATGCCGGACCGCCGCGGCATCGAGCAGGCCGGCGCCGACGAACCGGCCGAGCGCGAACGCGGCCCGGTTCAGCGTGTCGTTCCGTGTGCCGACCGGTGCGCGGGCCACCCGGTCGGCCTCCGCATCGAGGGCGGCCTCCGCATAGCGGCCGGGGTGGGCGACCGGGTGCGGTGCCGGTGCCGGCGCCGGCACCGGGCCCTCGACGAGTGCGAGCAGCGGAGCCGGGCCGGGCGGCAGGCCCGCCGTGGGCCGCCGGATCCAGCTGTAGGCGACGCCGCTGGCATGCCGCGACGGCGGTGCCAGCACGTAACCGCCCGCGCCCCGCCAGTCGAGCCCGGGCAGCAGGCCGACCCGGTTGCCGAAGCCGGTCGGGCGGAACCAGAGGTGCCGGCCGCCCCGGCCGGTGCGCACCTGCGGACCGGCCGGCACGTCGTCGCCCAGCAGGTGGCGGAGCCCGTGCCAGCCCGCCGGCGAGTCGACGTCGGCCACGTCCATCCGCACGCCGGTGCGCAGGCCGATGTTGGCCCGCGGCCAGAGCGACCACCAGAGCGTGATCTGCTCCGGGTCGGTGGAGGCCTCGCGCACGCCGTGGCGCAGCCGGGGATGCTTGCCGGGCCGGTCACAGCGGGCACCCCTGTCGCAGGAGCATGAGCCGCCGCGGTCAGGCGTGTGCACCGGCAGGACGGGGATGCCGTGCCGGGCGAACGACAGAGCGGCCGTGAGCGACATTAGAACAAGCGTACGACAGAATGCCGCTCCTCACCGGTGCAGATGCGCAAGCATCGACTGGTTGGCCTCCCAGCCGTCCGGGAACTTCACCGGCACTCCCAGGTGCACCGGCTCGGTCGACGGGTGGGCGTCCAGCAGTTCGGCGATGCCGGCCCGGGCCACCACGACGCAGGCGTGCCGGTGCCGCGAGGTCAGCACGCAGAGCCGCCCCGACTCCAGGTGGAACGCGGTGGCGTCACGCCGGCCGGAGAGCGGGTGCAGGACGACGGTCAGGTCGTACTCCCGGCCCTGGAGACGGTTCGCCGTGTCCACGGTGACCTCGGCGGCCTCCGGCGGCAGCAGCGAGCGGATCACCGCGACCTGGTCCCGGTGGGCGGCGCCGATGGCGATCCGGTCGGCGGTGAGCGGGCCGGTGCCCGACTCCGAGGTGGCCACCCCGTCCCGGTCCAGGGCGCGGGTGGCGAGGGCCGCGCAGGCGGCGGCGGCCTCCGCGTCGGTCCGCACGGTGAACCTGGCGGGCAACTCGTGCAGGCCCCAGCCGGTCGCGGCCGCGGTGTCGAGCACCTCGTCCAGCGGGCTCGCGGCGGGCCGGGTGAAGGTGAGCGTGCGGTCGCCCGGACCGGTGCCGGAGCGGAAGCCGGTGAACGGGTAGAACGCCTCCGCCACCACCGGAGCGGCCGAGGCGGGCAGCCGCCACGAGACCGGCAGGCGGTGCACCGGCAGGTCGGGGTTGTGGCGCAGCAGCACGGCGACGGCGCTCTGCATCGGGTCCCAGGAGAGGCCCACCCAGCGGTCCACCTCGACGGTGGAGAACGGGTCGAGCTGCCCGGGGTCGCCGACGAAGAGGGCGCGCTCGAAACGGGGCGCGACGCGGAGCAGGGCATCGGACCGCATCTGGTACGCCTCATCGACGATCGCCTGCGGCCAGGTCCCCTCCGTCACCGTGGCCCACTTCGCCGCCGTGCCGATGGTGACCGCCGGTGAGCCCAGGTCGCCCGCCTTTGCCGCCACCCGGCAGGCCGGATGCGCCCGGACCCGGGCCGACGGCTCGTAGTCCACCGCGGAGAGCCGGCCCACCGGTATCTCCGGTGATCGGGCGCCGAGCCGCTCGATCAGGTCGTCGACCTGCTCGTTGGTCTGCGCGACGATCATCAGCGGAGCACCTGTCGCGGCCACCTCGCCGGCCGCGCGCACCACGAGTGTCGACTTGCCGGCGCCGGGCGGCGAGTCGACCACCACCCCGCGCCGGTCACCGGATCGCAGATCGTCGAGCACCGCCGTGATGACGGTGGCGGCCTCCTCGGCCGGGGTGGTCGTCGGGTTCGCACTCACCCGGGCACGGTAGCGCCCGTACGGGGAAAACCCGGGAATGCGGCGCCCGAGATGGGTAGGCTGCCCGCCATCATGGACGCGGGTGGATGGGATTGGCCGGCCGGCAAGCTGGCGGCGCTCCGGCTGGGGCGCCGGCTGGGCGTGCTCGTGCCGGCTTCGCAACCGCACCGCTGGTCGCTGGTGCACATCGTTCCCAGCTCCGGGCCGGCGGACGCGGCCGCGCTGCGGGCGGGCCGGCCGCGCAGCGATCCGGCCCGCAGCTTCCGGGTCGTCCACTGGGAGTTCGAGGCGGACCGCCTGGAGGGGTACGACCAGGGCCTCGGCGGCGTCCGTCTCCGGCACGCCGAAGCGGCCGACGAGGCGGAACTGCTCGTGGTGCTGCGCGAATGGCGGCTGCGACCGATGGATTTCGAGCACTCCTGGGACACCGTAGACGCTGCTGAACAAGCCCCGTACGGCTGAGTTCCGGTGACCGCCCCGCCAATTCCGGTTCGTGAGCCGAGAAGGGTGACTGGTTCACGTTCTTACGTGAGTCACGCTCGGCATTCCCGGTGCACCTGAGGGGCCCGCCCGGACCCCCCTGCCACCACGTCCGTCGTCACCGTCCGCGACGAGTGATGAGGTCGAGGTGTCTTCGGGGCAATTTGTGCAGCACCGGTACGGCATTTCGTGAAGCCCACTTATTCGTTTCAGCAAGGACGCCGAGAATGGTTCGCGCCGCACTTCTTCGGAATGGCATCTGCGGCCGGAATGGCGGTCGGCCCACGTTTCGGACGCGGACGAGCCGGCCCCGATGCCTGCCGTCCCACACCGTGGATGATCTGACGGGAATCCGACACTTGCTTGATCGCGACTGTCCCGGCGATCTCATGGCCCCCGAGGGCCAGCGCCGGGCGGATCGAGATGCAAGCGGAGCACGCGGACTTGCAGCACCCGCTGAGAGTGCCCGGCCGGCGCCGCGGGTGGCCGTACAGGTGATCCAAAGCCTCTCTCCGGTCCAGGTTAACCGGCATTTGATCACGCTGTGTGAGGTGATGTTCGCCTCACTGTCATGTATCCGAAATAACTCTCGGCTTCAATATTCGGTACGGGTGAATAGCGAAAGCGCCCTGCAAGTTGCGCTCTCGGTCCATATGCGCAAGTTGCAGATTCCGGCGCTTCGTGACCCGTTGCTCCAGCGTCGTGGCCCACCGTTGATCGACATGCGGCATTTCATTCACGATTGTTTTTGTGATCTCGCCGTGACCCCTTCCAGTCGATCATCGGAAGTGCAACTCTTCTAGCCAGCAGTGACGTCAGGAACACGGACGGTGGTGGTGGGGAATGCGCCCAGACGTTCTCGTCGGTCCGAGTGATTGGCTCATCGAACAGTTCGGTGACGAGGTTGCCGACGAGTTGTGGACCCGGGTCCCCGAGGCCCTGAGCACCGCGATCGACCGCGAGGTACACGCTCATCCAGCGATGACTCAGACGATGGAACGTGTGCTCGCGAACCCGCGCTGGCCTCTGCCCTATGAGGAACTGGTCCTCTTCCTCGGCACCCTGCCGGGGGCAGAGATCATCGCGGTCCCGCGCTCGGTGTACCAACTGGTGCTGATCAACGGGCACATAGTCGTGCCGTGGTGCTACGGCCAGTCGGCGCGGGTCTCGATGCGGGACGCGGAGGTCGGCCGCTCCTTCGGCCGGCTCGCCCGCGAACTGCTGCGCCGGTTCGGCCCACCGTGGCGCCGCTCACCGGTCGAGGCCCCGCTCCCGCTGGACGCGGTCGACGAGCGCGAAGTGTCCAAGATCTGTGCGGCCATCGCACAGCTCGTACCGAAACCCGAGGTGGTCATCGCCGGTTTCGCCGGCGCACCCAACCTGGGCCTGCTCCGAGCCTGCCTCGGCGAGGTCAAATCGACCGACAACGGCACCCTCAACTGGGGTCACCTCGACGACCTCCCGCTTCCGCCCCCGGTGATCCCGCGCCCGAGGCGGATGGAGTTCCCGTAGGTCTCCCCGCAACCAGCGAACGGCCACCTCAGCGAGGTGGCCGTTCCGCTGCCGGCCCGGCCTTCCTTCCCTCGGCGTCCGGCCCGGGCCCCGGGTCCATCCTTCCCGCGCCTCAGCGCCCGGCGGCCCTCGGTCCATCCTTCCCGCGCCTCAGCGTCCGGCCCGGGTCCCGGGCCCATCCCTCCCGCGTCCGGCTCGGTCTCGGTCTCGGTCTCGGGTCAGCCGCGCCCGGCGCGGTCCGGTCGAGTGCGCGAGGATGGCCCGGTGGGGATCGAGAAGAGCGCTTCTTTCGTGGTCACCGGCGGCGGCCGGGGTGTCGGGCGCGCCATCGCCGAACGCCTCGCCACCGAGGGCGCCGTCGTCGTCCTGGAAGCCGATCCAGACGCACTGACCTGGGCAGACGGCCGCCACATCATCCCGGTGACCGGTGACGCCGCCGACCCGGCGGTCGCCCGGCGGGCCGCAACGACAGCCGCCGGTGCGGGCACCCTGCGCGGCTGGGTCAACAACGCGGCGATCTTCCGGGACGCCCACCTGCACGAGTCGCCGGCCGAGGTCGCCGAACTGATCCGCCGCAACCTGGACCCCGCGGTCGCCGGCAGCTCGGCCGCCGTCCGCCACTTCCTCGACGCCGGGACACCTGGCGCCGTCGTGAACATCTCCTCGCACCAGGCGAGCCGTGCGGTACGCGGCGCGCTCCCCTACGCGACGGCGAAAGCGGCCATCGAAGGACTGACGCGTGCGCTGGCCGTCGATTACGGACCTTCGGGCGTACGCTCCAACGCTCTCGCCCTCGGCTCGATCACCACCGAACGCTCCGAGGCCCACCTCGCGTCCCTCCCCGAACCCGGCCGCGAGCACTTCCTCCGCGAGATCGGCCTGCTGCAGCCACTCGGCCGGATGGGCCGCCCGGCGGAGGCGGCCGAGGTGGTCGCGTTCCTGCTCTCGCCCGCCGCGTCCTTCCTCAACGGCGCGATCATCCCGCTGGACGGGGGCCGCTCCGCGCAGGGCCGCGACCCCGAGGAGAAGTGACCGCCGGGGCGCTCGGTCGCGCGGGGCGTCCGGTCGCGCGGGGTGTTCGGTTGCGCGGGGTGCTCGGTTGCGCGGGGTGCCCGATCGCGCTGCATTGCGGCCGCGTGGCGGTGTTGATCTGCTAGCGCTACGAAATCGCTGTGATCATGGGGCTATGACCGCGATTTCGCATCGCTAGCAGATCAACATCTCCACAGGATGGCGCGTCCGGCACCATGGGGCCGGAAAGCGGGACACGCGGTTGGTGCGAGGGCGGTATCGGCCCCGCCTCGATGTTTCGTCATGCAAGCGCGTGTGTCCGCTGGACTCCGCGCGGCCACGTGGTGGGTCGGTCTTGCCGACGCCCAAGCGCAGTGAGCCACTCCGGACCGAGCCGGCCGCGCACTCTCCGGCTGGGGATGATCCGAAAGGCACCGGACGGCGCCTGGACGCGCGCGGGGAGGCCGGACACGCCGGGCGGCCGGGTCAGGGAGCAGCCGCCCTGGGAGCAGCCGCCCTGGGAGCAGCCGCCCTGGGAGTGGCCGGTCCGGGAGTGGCCGGTTCGGGAGCAGCCGAGTCGGGGAGCGGCCCGGTCAGGGAATGGCCGGTCCGGGATCGCCCGGTCCGCACGTGCCGGAAGTCAGACGTTCGTCAGGTGTGCTGTGGAGAACGGCTCGCGCCGGGCCCGCATGTCCGCATACGCGGTGACCAGGAAGACCGTGCCGGCTACCCCGAACGCCACCGTGACCAGTGCGTTCAGCACGGCGTCGACGATCGCGCCCACGGTGGGCCCGGTCAGCGCCGAGATGGCGATGCTGAGCACGCCGAGGGACAGGCCGGCGCCGATCGTGATGCCGTAGACGGTGGCGATCCGGGAGACCGAGACGCCGAGGTCGGTGTGGAAGAGCTGGAAGCAGCGGGCGATGCCTTCGCCTCGTTCGACGGTGACGACCACGGGCAGGACCGCCAGGACGGCTATGACGTAGAAGATCGGTAGCACGCACAGCAGGGCCGCGACCAGGGCGATCGGCACGGACAGCAGGGCCCAGCCGAGCAGGGCCGGCGCCCGTCGCAGGCCGGTGCGCACGGCGGCGCCGAGGCTGATCGGGCGGCCGGTGGCGGCCTGGACGGTCAGCTGCACGGTCGCCGACGTGGCGACCAGATAGAGAACGCAGACCGCCAGGGCGACGGCGAACACGAGCCCGACGGCGAGCATCAGGTCGCCGAGGGGCGGAGTGCGGTCGGGCAGCAGCCGCTGGGTCTCCATGACGGCTTCCTGTTCGCGCATCAGGTTGCTCTGCGCGGGCACGCTCAGCGCGAAGATCGGCACGGCCACCGCGGCGTGCAGCAGCAGCGCCGGTTTCCACACCTGCCGGACCAGGGCGGTGCCCCGGCCGAACCAGCCGCTGAAGTCGACGCTGACCAGCGGGTCCGTGGGGGAGGGGCCGTATCCCGGCGGCATCTGCCCGGGTTGACCCGACCAGTAGTGCCCGTTGCCGTCCAAGTTCTCCCAGCCCTTCGTCACGGGGGTTCCGCAAAGCGTCACGCAAGATCAGTGGGCGACACCATAGCTGTTCCCGGCGGCCGTGTGCGGCCCCGCGAGGATCGACCGCCCAGGCTCTAGACTCCCAGGGATGGCCGAGCAGCGGGAGTCGCCCACGACGATCCGGGATCGGGCCGTGGCCGTCGCCGACTACCTGCTCGCTGTCCGGGCTCAGATGGAGCGCCCGTCCCGCACCCTGCCACCGGACGCGCTGTGGCTCGACGACCTGCCCGCGCACGCCGACTGCCGGACCGGCCCGGGTGCCGACGGCACCTCCTGGCTGCGGGTGGGCCGCCCCGAGCTGCCGCCGCCGGTTCCGGTGCCGGCCGCGCTGCGCCGGCGGCTGCGCGGCGAGGTGACCGCCACGGAGGAGCCGGCCCCTGCCGAAGAGGCAACAGGCAGGAAGATACCCGGCAAATCGGCCGCAACGCAGGAGAGCGGCCAGGGGAAGAACAGCGAGTGGGACAGCAGCGAGCGGGACAGCAGCGAGCGAGAGCGGCACAGCGCCGAGTGGGACAGCAGCGCGCGGGAGTTCGAACGCTGGCGTGACGAGGTCTGGCGCCCCTGGTCGTTCGCCACCTCGGCCGCCGAGCAGACCCGGGAGCTGCACCGCAGGCTCTTCGACCGGATGCACCAGTTGGACATGGCGACCGCCACCACCGAGCTGGTCTGGGGCCATGGCGTCCTGGAGACCACGATCGACGGCAGCCGGGTGCGGTACCCGTTGATCGCCACGCCCGTCCTGATCGAGTACGACGCGGACCGCGCCCTGGTCAGCGTCTCCCCGGCGGGTCCGTCCCGGCTTCAGGTGGAGGCCCTGGCGGGGCTCGACGAGCGGTACCTCAACCAGCTCAGCGACCTGGCCGGCCCGGGTGGCGCGGTCGAGGTGGACCTGTGGAACGACGTCGAGAGGCGGGAGTTCTTCGAGCGGGCGCTGACCCGGCTCGGCTACGACCGGGTGATCCTGCAAGCCGGGGAGAAGCAGGCCGGGGAGAAGCAGGCCGGGGAGAAGCAGGCCGGGGAGAAGCAGGCCGGGAAGCGGGCCGACGAGGCGGACGGTAGCGGCGCCGCCGTCCGGGATGTCGCGGTCCTCTTCGCCCGGCCCCGGCAGCGCCACCTGCGCGCCTTCCTTGAGGGCATGCGCGACCGCCTGACCGGTGGCGACTTCGACGCGGTGGGTTCGCTGGCGGCGGTGGTGGCGCACGAGCCGAGCCGCCTGCGGATGCCCGGTGACCAGCCGGAGAGCTGGAACCGGGTGGGCGAGCGGCTGCTGATGCCGCTGCCCACGAACGAGGCGCAGGAGTCGATCGCCCGCCGGCTCGCCCATCACCGCAACGTTGCCGTGCAGGGTCCGCCCGGGACCGGCAAGACGCACACCATCCGCAACCTGATCTGTCATCTGATGGCGAACGGCAAGCGGGTCCTCGTGGTGGCGCAGAAGGAGGAGCCGCTGCGGGTGCTCCGCGACGGCCTGCCGGCGGAGGTGCAGGCGCTCTGCCTCGCCGTCCTGGGGCGGACCACCGATCAGCTGGTGCAGTTGCAGATCGCGGCGCGGGAGCTCTCGGACCGGGCGGCGACGCTGGATGCGGAGGCCGAGACGCGCCGGGTGGAACGGCTCACCGGGTCGCTGGAGGAGGCGGAACGGGAGCTGGCCGCGGCGACGGCGGGACTGCGACTGATCGCCGAGAGCGAGGCGGCCACGTACCCGATCGGGGGCGTTGATCTTCTGCCCGCCGAGGTGGGCGCCTGGTTGCGGGAGCGCGCGGCCGCGCACGGCGGCATTCCGGACCCGGTGAGCGGGCCGCCACCGCTGACCATCGAGGACTTCGCGACGCTGCTCAAGCTCGCCGCCCGCCTCACCCCGGAGGATCGTGCGGCGGCGATGCGGCCGCTGCCGGAGATCCAGGATCTGCCGGACGCCGCGGCGGCCGCGGCGGCGCGGGCCAGGTGCGCGGAGATCGAGGCGGCGCTGTCCGGCTTGGCGGAGCGGGGCCTCGACCTGGCAGGTGTACGGGCGGAGGGCCGCACCGGCCTGACCGAGCTGCTGGCGGAGCTGCGGGAGGCGGTGGCCTGGCTGCGCCGGCGGGAGGGCACCTGGACGGACCGGTTGGGCCGGCTGCTCGACGACCAGCATTGGCGCACCCTCTGGAACGACCAGGTGGTCGCCACCGAGAAACTGTTCGCCGAGCTGGCCACGCTGGCCCGCGAGGTGACCGGCCACCGGATCGCGGTGCCGGAGCCGACCCTCGCCGAGCCGAAACTGCTGCTCACCAGGCTGGCGGAGATGCGGCAGCGGTTCGCGGCCGGCCGCGGCCTGAGCCGGTTGCTGCAACCGGGGCTGTACCGGCTGGCCGACGAGATCCGGGTGGACGGCGAACCGCTGCGCACGGCGGCCGACGTGGATCTGGTGGTCGCCGGGGTGCGCCGGTCGCAGGCCCGCCGGCGGCTCGGTGACTCCTGGCAGGAGTGGGTGGAACGGCTGTCCGTGCCGGAGCCGCCGACCGGCTGGGGTGATCCGGAGGTCTGGGCCGGCGCGCTGCTGGCCGAGGCGAAACAGTCGCTCGACTTCGATCTGAACAGGTGGCCGCCGCTGGCACGGCGGCTGGCTCAGCTCGTACCGCAGAAGGACCTGGAGATCGACGCCGCGTGCCTGGCCGAGGTGGCCGTCCTGGCGGAGGGCGCAGCCGATTTGTTCGCCCTGGAGCGGGTGCGGGCGCAGACGCGTGCGGTGGCCGAGCGGGTGGCGCCGTGGCCGGAGCTGGCCGAGGCGTGGAAGACCTTGGAGGGCTGGGACGACGCGATCGCCGGGGTGCGCCGGCTGGTGCTGTTGCAGCCGGACGTGTTGCGGTTCCACGCGGCACATGACCGGCTCACGTCGGCGGCGCCGGAGTGGGCGGCCCGGATCGCGAGCGGCGAGCATCAGGTGGTGTCCGGCCAGGCCTGCCTGGAGGCCTGGGAGTGGCGGCGGGCGCAGACGTGGTTCGACGAGGTGGTCGGTGAGGTGGATCCGGCGGTGCTGGCCCGCCGGGTGGAGCGGGCCCGGGCCCGGATCCGGCGGCTGACCGGTGAGCTGGTGGTGGCGTCGGCGTGGCTGGAGGTGGCGCGGGCGCTCGACGACCGCCGCCGGGCCGCCCTCGCGGACTGGACCACCGCACTCCGCAAGATCGGTAAGGGCACCGGACGCGGCGCGGCGGCCTGGCAGGCGCACGCGCAGCGGGCCATGGAGTCGGCGGTGAGCGCGGTGCCGGTCTGGGTGATGTCGGTGGACCGGGCGATCGAGCAGTTCGCCGGTGGCGCGAAGTTCGACGTGGTGATCGTCGACGAGGCGTCGCAGGCCGACCTGTTCGCACTGCCGGTGCTCTCGCTCGCCGAGCGGGCCGTGGTGGTCGGCGACGACCAGCAGATCGGCCCGCAGCTCGGGTTCGTCGGGGCGGTCTCCGGCCTGATCCAGCGGCATCTGGGTGATGTGCCGTCGGCCGAGCACTTCGACCCGGAGTCATCGCTCTACGACCACGCGGTGCGCCGCTCGCCGGAGCGGATCCTGCTGACCGAGCACTTCCGGTGCGTGCCGCAGATCATCGAGTTCTCGTCGCGGCACTACTACGACCACAAGATCATGCCGTTGCGGGCGGACCGGCCGGCGCTGCCGTCGATCCAGACGGTCTTCTGCGAGACCGGGGTGCGTCAGTCGCTGGCCGGTTTCGGCGATGTCAACCTGGAGGAGGCGGCGGCTCTGGTCGAGCGGGTCACCAAGATCGTGGCGGATCCGCGGTACGACCGGAAGACGCTCGGCGTGATTAGCCTGCTGAGCAGTAGTGGCCAGGCCGGATACCTGCTGACGCAGCTGCGGGAGGCGATCGGCGAGGACGAGATCGAGGCTCGGCGGTTGCGGGTCGGCGATGCGTACACGTTCCAGGGCGACGAGCGCGACGTCATGCTGATCTCGATGGTGGTGTCCGAAAACGATTCGCGGGTGGCGGCGTTCACCAAGCGCGACTACCACCGGCGGATCAACGTGGCTGCCTCCCGGGCGCGTGACCAGCTCTGGATCTTCCATTCGGTGCGGCCGGCCGCCCTGCCCGCCGACGACGCGCGCGGGCTGCTCCTGTCGTACGCGCTGAACCTGCCGACCGAGGCCGCCGCCGCCGACCTGGCGAACCGCTGCGAGAGCGACTTCGAGCGGGACGTGCTCAAGCTGCTGGTGGCCCGGGGCTACCGGCCGATCCCGCAGTTCCGGATCGGCGGCTACCGGATCGACTTCGTGCTCAACGCCCCGGACGGGCGGCGGCTCGCGATCGAGTGCGACGGGGACGCGTACCACGGGCCGGAGCGCTGGGAGAGCGACATGCGCCGGCAGTCGGTGCTGGAGCGGGTGGGCAACTGCGTGTTCGTACGCATTCGTGGCAGTGTCTTCGCCCGGGAGCCGGAGGCGGCGATGCGTCCGCTCTGGCAGCGGATCGCCGAGCTGGAGATCCCGACCGTTGACGGGGACTGACGTCACGCGGTGCGCACTACCGACTCCAATGGGTGCATGTGGACGGCTACCTGTGGGTAGGAAACTGCGTAAGGTTCCATAGCCGATACTCGCAGTGACTTTCCGTCATGGAGACGCAGTGGCATTTCGACGTAATTGTGCGGCGGCGAGGTCGTCCGTTCGGTTGTTTCGTTGCTCTGGATGGGCGATAATTCCCTGCTCCTGGCCTTGCCTGCGGGAACGTCAGAAACTTTGACGCGTGCGCCCACTGTTACTGCGGCCCGGTGACGGGTCGTAATAGGTGAGGGGTTCTGGGGTTGCCTGGGGAGCAGTTGCACAAGGGGGGAGGTGACGTCGGATGACCGTGCCCGAAGAACGGGAACGCTGGTCGCCGGCGCCTGCCGCCTCCCTGCCCGAGCCGCGGCAGCCCGCCGAGGACCGGGTCGCCTGGTTCACCTACTCCGCGGCCGGTGACCAGATCGTCTGGTCCGCCGCGCTCTCCGCGATGCTGGGCCGCCCACCGGCGGAGCGCGAGCAGACCCGCCAGATCCTCGCCCGCTACGTGCACCGCGACGACCTGGCGAAAGCCCTCGGGTCGATCACCGAGGCCTGGACCAGCCGGACCACGGTGCACATCACCCTGCGGCTGATGCGCGCCGACGGCGGCTGGTTCGACGTGGACTGCCGGCTCGAGCCGATGATGAGCCCGGACGGCACGGTTCGCGGCCTGCGTGGCACGGTGCAGGACGTCTCGGTCCGCGAGCGGGCCCGCCGGGAGAACGCCCGGCTCACCCGCCGGGGCGAGACCGTGCAGGCCTCCCTGATCGAGCCGGACCCGGCGACCGGCCTGCTCACCCGGGCCCGTTTCGCCGACGAGATCGACCGGGCGCTGCGCGGCGCGGCGGGCGCGGTGCTGGTGGTACGGGTCCAGCTGGACGCCGACGGCGACGACGGTGTCCGGCCGGAGCACAACGCCGAGCTGCTGCGCCGCGCCGCCAAACTGCTCGAGGAGCGGGTCCGCCCGGAGCACCTGCTGGGCCGGGTCGGGCCGAACGAGATCGGCGTGCTGCTCACCACGTCCGGGTGGAACGCGGCGCACGAGCACGCCCGGCGGCTCGTCGACACGCTGTGCGAGCAGGTTTTCACACCCGAGGAGTGTCTGCGGGTGCGCGCCTGGGGTGGCCTGGTCCGGTTCGAGCGGGACGCCGAGGCGGGCAGTCACGGCCTGCTCATCGACGCCGAACAGGCCTGGCGCCAGTCCCGCGAGGTGGGCCGGCCCCTCACCCTTGTCGCCCATCCGGTGCCGGTGCGCGACCGGCAGGGCTCCTACCGCAGCCGGGTCGCCGACGCGCTCGGCACCGACCGGTTCACCCTTTACTCGCAGCCGATCCTGGAGTTGCAGAGCAACCGGGTGACCCGCCACGAGCTGCTGCTGCGGGTGCTTGACGAGGCGGACGGCCCGCAGTCGCCGATCCAGGTGCTGGACACCGCCGAGCGACTCGACGCGATCTTCGACATCGACCTCTGGGTGGTGGAGCGGGCGATGCGCCTGGCCGCCGAGGAGCCCGGCCTCTGCCTCCAGGTCAACCTCTCCGGCCGCTCGGTCGGCGACCCGCGGCTCACCGCCGAGGTGGAGAAGCTGCTGGGCCGCTACCAGGTCGACCCGGCGCAGCTGACCTTCGAGATCACCGAGACCGCTCTGATCGGCAACCTGAGCGAGGCGCGCCGCTTCGCCGACCGGGTCCGCGACCTCGGCTGTGGTCTGGCGCTCGACGACTTCGGCTCCGGCTACGCGTCGTTCCGCTACCTGCGACTCTTCCCGATCGACCTCGTCAAGATCGACGGGGAGTACGTGGTGGATCTCGTCGACAACCCGCAGGACCAGGTCCTGGTGCGGGCGCTGGTGCAGGTCTGCCAGGCGTACGGCATTCACACCGTCGCCGAGTTCGTGCAGGACGAGCCGACCCTGCGGATGCTGCGTGAGCTGGGCGTCGACTACGTCCAGGGCTATTTGATCGGCCGGCCGTCGCCGGTTCCGCCGGGCCGATTGCGCAACGCCTGACGCGGGTAACGTGC
Organism: Actinoplanes sp. DH11; assembly: GCF_020873875.1. Classification (GTDB taxonomy): domain Bacteria; phylum Actinomycetota; class Actinomycetes; order Mycobacteriales; family Micromonosporaceae; genus Actinoplanes. The sequence continues at coordinate 9,564 of NZ_JAHWGU010000012.1, read as the reverse complement.
GTGCATGGAGCACTTCACGATTGCCACCGTCGCAGAGCAGAGTCCCGACTTCCGCCGCGTCCTGTGGACCGGCAAGCACACCCAGCTCGTGGTCATGACGATCCCGCCGGACGGCGAGATCGGCGAGGAGGTCCACGAGGTGGACCAGATCCTGACCTTCGTCAGCGGTGTCGGCAAGGCGATCATCTCCGGGCAGACCCGCAAGGTCGCTCAGGGTGACCTGGTCGTCGTGCCGGCCGGGCGCAAGCACAACTTCCTCAACGACGGGCCGAACCCGCTGGTCCTCTACACCGTCTACGGCCCGCCGGAGCACGCGGACGGCGCGGTGCACAAGACCAAGGAAGAGGCGGACGCGCTCGAGGAGGCCGGCAAGGATGAGCCGCCGTCGGCGTGACGGCCGGTCTGCGGCGCGGAGGTGAACGACGCCGGAACCGGCCGAGGCCCCCCAGCCAGCCGGTTCCGGCGTCGTGTCGGGGTGAAAGTCCCCGCACAGACTACCCGCCGAAGTTCACGTAAGTCGATCGAATCCAGCACCGATATATGGATCTTGACGGATCTCTGACGCCCGGCCGCCGGCCGGGCGTCCGTCCGGCACTAACCTTCCACCATGGACGAGGCTCGCTGGTTGACCCAGGAGCAGCAGCGCACCTGGCGGCTGCTCGTCGAGGTGCTCGTCAAGATGCCGGCAGCGCTGGAGGCTCAACTCCAGCGGGACGCCGGGCTGACCCACATGGGCTATCTGGTCCTGGTCACCCTCTCCGAGCGTCCGGATCGCCGGCTCGGCATGAGCCGGCTCGCGAAACAGGCCTCCGCCTCCCTCTCCCGGCTCTCCCACGTGGTGGCGCGACTCGAGGAGAAGGGCTGGGTCCGCCGGGAGCGTGACGCCGCCGACGGCCGGGTCCAGATCGCGGTGCTCACCGACGACGGGCTGGCCAAGGTGATCGAGACGGCTCCGGGGCACGCCGAGGCGGTGCATCAGCTGGTCTTCGACCGGCTCACCGCGGCGCAGGGGCGCCAGCTGGGCCGGCTCTCCGAGGCGCTGCTGAAGGAGCCGGTCGAGGTGCGCCGGCCGGGAGGTCAGGCGCAGGCGTGAGCGTCAGGATCGCGGGTCACGCGCGGGCGTAGGCGCGGACCGATCGGTCGGCCAGCAGGTCCAGGCAGAGTGCGGCGGTCCGCTCGTCGCAGCTCGCGCCGAGGCCCTCGCCGGTGTGCGGGTCGTACTCCGCGTAGTGGCCGTTCGCATGCACCAACCCGGTCACCGCGACCCGCAGTTCCTCCGCCTCCCGGCGCCGGCCGTGCACCAGCATGCCGCGGCGGAGCAGCCAGTTCAGGTCGGGGCGGATCGGACCGCGGGCCGAGGCGCCGGCGATCGGCACCGGCAGGCCGGTTCGGAACGGCATGCCGAACCGCTCCGACGCCACCTCCGCCAGGATCGCCTCGGCGTGCTCGGCCGGCAGGTCCGGCAGCAGCAACGGGAGCAGGCCACCGGCGGTGTGTGCCGGACCGGCCTCGCCGGTGCGCGGGTCGCGGGCCCGGAACGTGCCGGTCGACGGATCCCACAACCGGCGCGTCATCGTGGCCGCGACGGCCTGCGCCCGGTCCCGGTGACGGTCCGCGTCGGCGGGTCGGCCGAGCGCGCCGGCGATCTGGGACAGGGCCAGGTCGGCGGCGCCGAGCAGCGCGTCCAGTCCCGGATGCGTCACCTCGTCGGTCAGGAACTCCTGCAGCGCGGAGAGGCGGGGATAGAGCCAGGCCAGCTCGTCCTGGGCCTGCCGGATCCGGGCGGCACCGTGCCCGGCCGAGTGCCGGTACACCTCCCAGGCCGCCACCGCGTGCGGGGCGGGCACAACTCGGCGGTACGGGCTTCGCGCATACCCCGGTGCGAAGCTCTGGTGCGGCACCTGGCCGTCCGGTCGCTGCGCCTCGAAGAGTGCCCGCAGCGCGTGCCAGGCGCGCGCCGGGTCGGTGTAGGCGAACCCGATCGACGTGATCGCCGCATCCCAGCTGGTCCGGGTGTGCTGGTCCGCGCGGCCGGTGTCGAGCACCCAGGTCGCGGACTTCCAGAGTTCGGCGGAGACGTCGGCGTGCATCGTGATGACGACCCTTCCCGGTGGCGTCCGGTGGAAAACCTCCTGATCGGCGGCCAGGGGCGGCACCTGCGGAAAACGGGACGGTCAACGGTGTCCGTCGGGAGTGAACCGCCGGGCCGGGATCCCGGCCCGGCATCGGGCCGCGCGCCGTCAGTCCGCGGCGATGCTCAGCCAGAGGCGGCTGCGCCGGCCGGGCAGGTAGGGCGAGTCCAGTCGCTTCGCCACCACGCCGGGCAGACCCTGCGCGCGGGCGGCCTCCAGGGCGAACTCGCCGCCACCGGCGAAGAACGGCGGTGTCTGCCAGTGCTCGCCGGTCAGACCCAGCCCGTCCAGGAGCTCACGGCGCTCGGCGTAGCGGACCAGTTCCGTCGTGGAGTGGCCTTCGAGCCAGAGCAGGTCGTACACCATCAGATGCACCGGCGTGCGTTCCGCAGCCCGCCGTGCCGCGGCGGAGTCCTTCGGCGCCTTGCGCCGGGTCAGCAGCTCAGGCGCGGGCCGGGCGCCGTCGAACGCGAGGATCTCACCGTCGAGCACCGCCTCGATCGGCGCGAGCGCCGGACCGATCAGGCGGATCTCCGGGTACCACGAGGTCACATCGGCGCCGTCGGCATCGGCGAGGCGAGTTCTTCCACCGGAGATGTACGCCGTGACGCGGCGCCCGCCCCACGCCATCTCGTAACCCCAGTCGGCGTCGTCCGGCGGCAGTCCCGCCACCCGGGTCGCCAGCATCGGCGGGACGGTCTCGGGCATCGGCTCCCAGCCCGGCTCGGCCGGGTCCATCCGGCGCACCATCCAGTCCCGGCCGCCGGTCTGGAAGAAGACGTAACGCCCGTTCGTGCGCTCGCCGTGGAACGTCACGCCGATCTCGTCGTCCCGCCACTTGTCGGTCTCGTAGGTGCCCCGGTCGTGAATGGTCATCCGGCCGCCCCCGTACTCGCCGGCCGGGATCTCGCCGGTGAAGCCGAGGTATTCCAGCGGGTGATCCTCGGTGTGTTTGGCCAGGTGGTTGCGGGCCTGGTCGCGGGGGAGGCCGCGGGGCACCGCGAACGAGACCAGCACGCCGTCGCGCTCCAGGCGGACGTCCCAGTGCAGGCTGCGGGCGTGGTGCTGCTGGATGACGAACCGGCACTTCGGCGCCGCCGGATCGGGCGGCGCGGCGGGAATCGGTTCGGGGGTGCGACGGGCGTCCCGTTTGCTGCGGTACTCGTCGAGGCGATCCGTCATGGGACGATTGTCTGCCCGCGTTCCGGCAGAAATACACCGGTGTAACTCGACGGGGAAAACTGTCGTACCCCGGTGGTTGAGTGTCCACATGACTTCCTCGACGGCGTTCGCCGCCCGGAGCAGTGCGACAGCGGGTTCCTGGGTTGCCCGGCCGCTGGCGGAGGGATCGCCGCGTGCGGCCCGCCGGATCCTGCGGATGCGCCGGGCCGTCGCGCTCGCCCGGGCCGGCCGCGCCTTCGGCGAAATCGACGTTCAGGGCAGTTCCACCACATGAGACCGAGTCACCGCCAAGGGGGTGGTCCGCGAACAAATCGGACTAGATGTTGATCGCGGGTGTTCCCCCGCGATGGTGGCTGGGGGTAGTGTCTTGGCTCCGACGCGTATCCATCGACAAGAAAGCGTTGGTGCGATGACCTTGCGCATCCTCGTGGTGGGTGCCGGCATTGCCGGCCTGGCTGCGGCGCGAGGGTTGCGCGTCGCCGGCTTCCGTCCGGATGTGGTCGAGGCCCTGCCCGCCACGGTCGTCCCCGGCGCGGGCATCTACCTTCCGGGCAACGCCTCCCGGGCGCTGCGGCTCCTGGGTCTCGACGTCCCGTTGCGCCCGCTCGGCGATCTGATCTTCCGGCAGGTCTTCCTGGACACGCGGGGCCGCGAGCTCTTCGAGATGGACGTGGCCGCCCTCTGGGCCGGCGTCGGCGAGTCCCGGGCGCTGGGCCGGGGTGACCTCCAGCAGGTGCTGCTCACCGCGGTGGGCGGCGACGTCCGCTACGAGACCGAGGTCACCGGCCTGGAGATCGTGGACGGTGCCGCCAAGGTGGAGTTCTCCACCGGCACCGTCGCGGAATACGACCTGGTCGTCGGCGCCGACGGGCGCCGCTCCACGATCCGGGAGAAGGCGGGCCTGGGTGGGCCGGCCGTGCCGACGGGTCAGATCGTCTACCGGTCCGTGGTCAGCGGCGGGCCGCCGCTCACCGACTGGACCGCGCTGCTCGGCCGGCGCGCGTCGTTCGTCGCGATGCCGATGGGTGGCCGCCGGATCTACTGCTACGCCGACGAGACCGCACCCGACAGCCCGAACCCGGAGGATCCGCGGAAACGGCTGATCGAGCTCTTCGGCTCGTTCGGCGGCCCGGTGCCGGCGATCCTCGACAAGGTGGAGAAGGTGCAGGTCGCGCGCACCGACGAGGTCGTGCTGCCGAGCTGGTCCACCGGGCCGGTCGTGCTGGTCGGCGACGCGGCGCACGCCACCGCGCCGACCCTGGCACAGGGTGCCGCGATGTCGTTCGAGGACGGTTGGGTGCTCGGCCAGGAGTTGCGCGGCGCTGCCGGTGACATCCGCACGGCTCTGCGGGCCTACGAGGAGCGCCGCCGGCCCCGCTGTGCCGAGGTGCGCGAGCGGACCCGGGAACGGGACCGCACCAGGGACGTGCCGCCCACGCTGCGCGACCCGATGCTGCGCCGCCGCGGCCTCCGCATCTTCACCGACCACTACCGCGACCTGGTGTCTCCCGTTTAGAACCGCGCCGCCACCGCGATCGATGCTCGCGGACCTGGGTGGACGCTGTCCATCGGGGCCGGTGGGGTCACCCCGCGCCAGCCGATGGCAGGAGGGGGACTATTCTGCCAGCGGGATACGCCCGATCTTCAGGGAATCCTGAGAGGCACGAACGAGACAACGGAGGCATTTCGTGACGACCGTTGCGCCGTCGCCGATCGCGACCCGACCATATCCGGTGCGACGGCAGGTCAAGGGTTCGGCGCTTGCTCGGATCCTGCGCACGACGGACGCGAAGCAGATCGGGATCATGTACATGATCACGGCCTTCGTGTTCTTCATGCTGGGTGGTTTGATGGCGCTGCTGATGCGCGCCGAGCTGGCCCGGCCCGGCATGCAGCTGCTGTCGCCCGAGCAGTACAACCAGCTGTTCACCATGCACGGCACGATCATGCTGCTGTTCTTCGCGACACCGATCGTGTTCGCGTTCGGCAACTACGTGGTGCCGATCCAGATCGGCGCGCCCGACGTGTCGTTCCCCCGGCTGAACGCGTTCGCCTACTGGCTCTACCTGTTCGGCGGCCTGATCACCATCGGTGGCTTCCTGACCCCCGGTGGCGCGGCTGACTTCGGCTGGTTCGCGTACACCCCGCTGAGTGACTCGCTGCACTCGCCGGGCGTCGGCGGCAACATGTGGGTCGTCGGCCTGGCTCTGTCGGGTCTGGGCACGATCCTCGGCTCGGTCAACCTGATCACCACGATCATCACCCTGCGGGCACCGGGCATGACCATGTTCCGGATGCCGATCATGACCTGGAACATGCTGGTCACGGCCCTGCTCGCGATCCTCGTCTTCCCGTTCCTGGCGGCCGCGCTCTTCGCGCTCGCCGCGGACCGGGTGCTCGGCGCCCACGTCTTCGACGTGGAGACCGGCGGGCCGATGCTCTGGCAGCACCTCTTCTGGTTCTTCGGCCACCCCGAGGTGTACATCATCGCGCTGCCGTTCTTCGGCATCATCACCGAAGTCATCCCGGTGTTCAGCCGCAAGCCGGTCTTCGGCTACAAGGGCCTGGTCGCGGCGACGCTGCTGATCGCCGCCCTGTCGATGAGCGTGTGGGCGCACCACATGTTCGCCACCGGCCAGGTGCTGCTGCCGTTCTTCAGCTTCCTGAGCTTCCTGATCGCGGTGCCGACCGGCATGAAGTTCTTCGTCTGGATCGGCACCATGTGGCGCGGCCAGATCAGTTTCGAGTCGCCGATGCTCTTCGCGGTCGGCTTCATGGTGACGTTCCTCTTCGGTGGTCTCTCCGGCGTACTGCTCGCCGCCCCGCCGATCGACTTCCACGTCTCCGACTCGTACTTCGTGATCGCGCACTTCCACTACGTGCTGTTCGGCACGATCGTGTTCGCGGTCTTCGCCGGCATCTACTTCTGGTTCCCGAAGATGTTCGGCCGGATGCTCGACGAGCGGCTCGCCAAGATTCACTTCTGGCTGACGTTCCTCGGCTTCCACGCGACCTTCCTGGTGCAGCACTGGCTGGGCACCAAGGGCATGCCGCGGCGGTACGCCGACTACCTGCCGGGCGACGACTTCACCTTCCTGAACACGTTCTCGACGGTCGGCTCGTTCGTCCTCGGCCTGTCGACCCTGCCGTTCATCTACAACGTCTGGAAGTCGTACAAGGTCGGCACGGTGGTCACCGCGAACGACCCGTGGGGTCACGGCAACTCGCTCGAGTGGGCCACCACCACCCCGCCGCCGCTGCGCAACTTCGACCGGATGCCGCGGATCCGCTCCGAGCGCCCCGCGTTCGACGAGAAGTTCCCGGAGCTGGCCGCCGGCCACTCGCTGGCCGGCCCGCCGGAGGGTGGCGCCCGGCCGCTCTCCGCGGAGTCCGACGGTGGCGCGACCTACCCGGAAGACCGCAGCGACCGCTGACACACCTCTCGTGAGAAACGGGCCGGCCCATTCGGGCCGGCCCGTTTCCGTCGCGTTACGTGACGCTGCTCAAACCCGATGGTTTCTGTCGTACCCCTGCGAGAGGATCGGCGGCGGAGGTCAGGATCGTCATGTTGCTCACGCCTTACCGGGAAACCCTCGCACTGCCGAAGATCCGGTCGTTGCTGGTGGTCGCCACGCTCGCCCGCATCCCGATCGCGGCCGCGACCGTGGTGCTCACCCTGCACGTCGTCACCGACCTCGGCCGGGGTTACGGCGCGGCGGGCCTGATCGGCGCGGCCGCCACGATCGGCGGCTCGGTCGGCGCGCCGGTGATGGGCCGGCTGATCGACAGGCGTGGGCTGCGGCCCGTCCTGGTGCTGACCACCGTGGCCGAGGTGATCTACTGGCTGATCGCGCAGTCCCTGCCCTACTGGGCGCTGCTCCCGGTCGCCGTCGTCGGTGGCTTCCTGGCCCTGCCGGCGTTCTCGGTGGCGCGGCAGTCGATCGCCGCCCTGACACCCGAGTCGCATCGGCTGCCCGCCTTCGCCCTCGACTCGATCACCACCGAGATGTCGTTCATGGCCGGCCCCGCGCTCGGCGTCCTGATCGCCACCACCGCCGGCCCGCGCGCCGCGATGCTCGCCCTGGCCGGCGGCATCCTCCTCTCCGGCCTCGGTCTCTGGCTGCTCAACCCACCGATCCGGGCCGCGCACGAGGCGCCGGTCGCCAGCGGCGAGCGGGTCCCCCGGCGCAGCTGGCTCAAGCCGCGCTTCGTCGCGATCCTGGCCGTCACGATGGCCGCCACGCTGGTGCTCTCCGGCACCGACGTCGCCGTCGTCGCGGTGCTGCGCGAGTCCGGCGAACTCCAGTGGACCGGCCTCGTCCTCTCCCTCTGGGCCCTGGGCTCCCTCGTCGGAGGCTTCGTCTACGGCACCATCCGCCGCGGCGTCCCCGCCCTCGCCCTCTTCGCCCCGATGGCCCTGCTCACCATCCCCGTCGGCCTCGGCGGCGACCACTGGTGGCTGCTGGCCCTCCTCCTCACCCCCGCAGGCGCCCTCTGCGCCCCCACCATCACCGCCAGCTCCGACGCCATCAGCCGCATGATCCCGGCCGCCGCCCGCGGCGAGGCCATGGGCCTGCACAACTCGGCCCTCACCGTCGGCGTCGCCCTCGGCGGCCCCCTCGCCGGCCTGGCCATCGACTCGAAGGGCGCCCCCTGGGGCTTCGCAGCCGTCGGCGCCGTCGGCGTCCTCGTAGCCCTCGCCGTCCTCCCCGCCGAGTTCCGCCACCGCCGGCTCACCCCGGCCTCGGGCCTTGCCGCCCCCAACTCGGGCCTCACAGCCACCTCGGGCTCCGCTGCCACCTCCGGCCCCTCTGCCACCTCCGGTTCCGGGGCCGCCCCTAGCCTCGCCGCCACCTCCGGTTCCGGGGCCGCCTCGGGCTCCGCTGCCACCTCCGGCTCCTTTGCCACCTCCGGTTCCGGGGCCGCCCCTGGCCTCGCCGTCGATGTCGAACCCGTCACCAACGCCGCGACCAGGGCGGACCTCGAGCTTGCGGCCCTCAGAGGCGCGGGGCCTGATGCGGGCGAGCCTGCCCGCAAAACCGGCGCGTCCGGGTCGGCGGAGTCCGCGCCCGGCGCCGTACCCGCCCCTTACTCCGTGCCCACCGGCGACCGAGCCCCCGACATCACCGAACCCGGCGCTGCCCACGATCCCAGCCGTCCCAGCTGAACCCCATCGGTCGCCCTCCTGGCGGCGTGCGTGTCCGGCGCCGCGGCCGAAGACCGGACGGTCCGAGTCGTATTCTCGTGCGCTTCGCAGCCTTGGCAGCCGGCCGCAGCCGACTTCAGCTGCTCGACCCGGGGGCCGCTCGCCGTCACTGGCGTTGCGGCGGCGCCTTCACGCCTGGCCGCCTTCACGTCTGGCCGCCTTCACGTCTGGCCGGCTCACGTCTGGCCGGCTCACGTCTGGCCGGCTCACGTCTGGCCGGCTCACGTCTGGCCGTCTGGCCGTCTGGCCGTCTGGCCGTCTGGCCGTCTGGCCGTCTGGCCGTCTGGCCGTCTGGCCGTCTGGCCGTCTGGCCGTCTGGCCGTCTGGCCGTCTGGCCGCAGAGTCAACTCACGCCGGCAGTGCCTTCGCTCCGATCCATCTCTCTTCCTGCCTTGATACGAGCGGCTATCCGTCCCGTTTCGATCACCTTTACGCGCTCCTTTTCCGAGCGGCTGAAAAGTCGCACGAGCGGCGCGTCGTCGTGGCTCTGGTCGTCCCTTCGAGCGGTCCTTTTCGGCGAGGCCGTGTCATTGCACCCGGCGTCGGCAGTGCCATGACCGGTTCTGAGCCGGCGTCGCCTCGACCTACGGTTTCGTCGCGCGGCGCGCGCAGCTTCATTCGCCCGTTTGCGCTGGTAGCGGTTCGGATGCGGAGCTGGTGGAGGATGTCGGCGCGGCAGCGGCGGGCCCAGCAGATCCGACGCGGCGTGGTGTTTCCTGCCCTCGGTTGCCTCGCGATCACCGAATGGAGTAGCCGCTGTCCGCTGCGTTTGCCCCGACTGGCGTTGTTGATCTGCTAGCGATGCGAAATCGCGGTTTCAGGCCCATGATCACAGCGATTTCGTAGCGCTAGCAGATCAACATCTCGCCTGGGCGGCGCGGCCGGCGTCACCGGGGGGCAGTGAGGGCACGGATGATGCGCGGGTGGTATCGGCTGGTCGGCGTCCGGGCTGCGGCGGTCGGGGGCGGACATCGGTCATTCCGTGACGAACTTGGCGTGGTGCCTGGTTGGGGGAGAAGCGGGGCTGCGGGCCTGGCCGCGGCG
>NZ_JAHWGU010000128.1 GCF_020873875.1 Actinoplanes sp. DH11 | reverse complement strand
TCGTCCCCTAAGAGCTTGATATAATAGGCACCGTAATGTTTTCTAGAAAGCAGATGATAGGCGTTGTGGTGGAACAGGTCGATTTCTCAAAATGGGAAACCTTATGATATCAATCCACTCCTAAACCAAAAACAGACAATGCCGAAAAAATCGCTATTTTCCATCGTTCCTCTAGGAAATTTAGGGTTGTTCTTCTGCTGCTTTGTGTTACATTGTTAAAACAACGCGGCCATTGATTTGACCTTTTTCCATCCGTTCAAATACTTCGTTAATTTTTTCTAATGGTACCGCTTCCACAATAGGGCGAACTTTTCCGCGTGCGGCGAAATCTAGAGCTTCTTGCATATCTTTTCGTGTACCGACGATCGAACCTTTTATCGTAACGCCATTTAATACAGTGTCAAAAATAGGAATCGGCAGTTCATCGTGAGGCAGTCCAACTATGACAAGGCAGCCGCCGCGTCGCA
>NZ_JAHWGU010000127.1 GCF_020873875.1 Actinoplanes sp. DH11 | reverse complement strand
CTTCACGCCCGTACGGAAACCGGGGTCGAGACCCAGCGTCGCCCGCGTGCCCGCCGGGGCGGCCAGCAGCAGGTCGCGCAGGTTCGCCGCGAAGACCCGCACCGCCTCGTCCTCGGCGGCCGTCCGCAGCCGCAGCCTGAGGTCGATGCCGAGGTGGACCAGGATGCGGGTGCGCCAGGCCCAGCGGACCGTGTCCCCCAGCCACTTGTCGCCCGGGCGCCCCCGGTCGGCGATCCCGAACCGGTGCGCGACGATCCCCTCGTACGACGACGGCCCGTCGACGGGCTCCTCCGGCTCCAGGACGAGGTCGAGGACCTCCTCCTTCTCACCGCGCAGCATCGCCAGCACCCGGTGCGAGGGCAGTTCCGTGAACGGCTCGGCGAAGTCGAAGTAGTCGGCGAACTTCGCGCCCGCCTCCTCCTTGCCCTCCCTGACCTTCGCGGCCAGCCGCCCGCGCACCCACATCC
>NZ_JAHWGU010000126.1 GCF_020873875.1 Actinoplanes sp. DH11 | reverse complement strand
CGGGAAAACATCGCTTCTCAATATCGTCACCGGCTATCAGTACCCGACGCGCGGTGAGGTGGAAGTATTAGGCTATCGGTTTGGACAGGCGAGTCTGCCGGAGTTGCGCCGGCACATCGGGTTTGTCAGCAGCGCGCTCCTTGATCAATTTCACGACACGCTGCAAACGGAAACGGTTGAAGATGTCATCATCAGCGGCAAGTTTGCGACGATTGGCCTGTATGATGCAGTAACTAGCGAGGATCGGGATCAAGCGGAGGCATTGATGGAATCGTTCCGCCTGCAAGCGGTAAAAGGGAAGCGATACGCGACGCTGTCGCAATGGGAAAAGCGAAAAACGTTGATCGCCCGGGCGCTGATGGCGAATCCGAAGCTGCTGATCTTGGACGAGCCGACCGTTGGCCTAGACTTATTGGCGCGTGAAGAAGTGCTTTCCTTGATCGAACAGGTCGTGTCCCGTCCGTGCCA
>NZ_JAHWGU010000125.1 GCF_020873875.1 Actinoplanes sp. DH11 | reverse complement strand
CCAAAAACCCGGTGTAAATATGGTCGACGTCAACGACGCGGTCGCTTAAGAAGTCTTCGGCCTGCAGCCCGATGGCATCCGCTTTCACGCGCACGAGCGCATCTTTGCTCACCAAAATGACCGAACGTCCGTCCTCTTTCGCTTGTTCCTCAAGCGATAAGTTTTTCGCCACCGCCAAAATGCGGTTGTCGTTCGTTTTTTCGACAAAAATTTCCTGAAGCTGATGGAATGAACGGTGGTTCAGTTCAATGCGCAGCACCCCTCCGTTTTCAAGCGGAATTTTCTCGTGCAGCTTGCCGTTCTCGCGCAGGCGGTCGATCAGCTTCGACACCTGGCGGGCGTTTCTCCCGACCTCATCCATATACCGCTTTTTCGAATCCACTTCCTCCAGGACGACAGCCGGAATGACGACCTCGTTGTCCTCGAACGAAAAAATTGAATACGGGTCTTGCAAGAGGACGTTTGTAT
>NZ_JAHWGU010000124.1 GCF_020873875.1 Actinoplanes sp. DH11 | reverse complement strand
CACCACGACCACGTCACCAGCGCGGAGTTGCGACTTGCGGTGAACCTTGTGCCCTTCCTCGGATAGATAAACGAGGTCATCCAGCGAAATCGCCTCTGGCTTGACGTTCGTGCCGCGCAGGGCAGGCACCCCTTCATCTGCGTACCAAGCAGCGGGGGTAACGACTATCCCAACAGTGACGAGGTCGCACATGTATTTGAGGCGCACCCATCCGACGGAGTTCTGGGCCTCATCAATCAGGCGGTCCGCAAGGACCCCCAACCTCTGACTCACGGATGCAGCCTGCTCTCGGCGGAGCCGGATGGTCTCGTCAATGCGGGCGACCTGACCGTCCAAGAAATCCGCGACGCGACGCTGCTGATCAAGCGGGGCTGGCACTACTTCGAGCGTCGCCATCTGCTCCCAGGACGTCCGGGGCATCTTCGTCCCGTACGACGTGGCGCTCGCATACTCTGCCCACGGTTCACTC
>NZ_JAHWGU010000123.1 GCF_020873875.1 Actinoplanes sp. DH11 | reverse complement strand
ATATTATACTACATCACGCGTTTACAAGGAAAATTAAGCATCCTGGCCGCTATCGGGGGCGAGTGTGTCTTTCAGCACGCTCATTTGCTGCAAAAAGCGTTTCGCCTTCAGCGACAGGCCGGCATATTCATCGTAGTACGCCGACAGCACCGCCTTCAATTCCGCCTTTGTCGTTTCTTTGACCGAAATCGCGCCCAGCCGGGCAAGATCAATATGGAAAAACAGGCGCAACAGCCGGGCCGACGCCGGCGACAACGGCATCCGGTGCGGGTCGGCCTCCTCGCAGCGATGACAAAGGAAGCCCGCCTCCTTGACCGAAAACGAGACGCTCCCTTCTGTCGCCCCGCAACGCGCGCAACGGTCAAGCACCGGCGGAATGCCGAGCACTGGGAGCATTTTCATCTCATAAATCAACGCCATGATCTCTAAATCGCGCCCTTCGCTCATATACTGTAACGTCTGCCGCAAC
>NZ_JAHWGU010000122.1 GCF_020873875.1 Actinoplanes sp. DH11 | reverse complement strand
GTTGGTGATCTTGGTGCCGCCCTGGGTGGTGCGGACTTCGGGGGTCTGACCGATGTTGCCGGCGAGGATGACGATGTTCTGCATGGTAAGCTCCTGTGTGTCCTGTCTTCGGGACCGTCCCTTCGACAAGACCCGGAAAAAGCCCGTCGGGTGACGCGTGCACGGTGGACGGAACGGACGCCGGAAACCCCCGGAGGACCGGGATGGAGCGGGCAGCCCCGAAGGGGCAACACGGCCCGGGCTGACGCGGGGTTGCACGCAGGCAACCGAACGGGTTTAGGGGATTGTCAGTCGAAGGAATGGACCAGAAGACAGAGATGCGCGGGGAGCCCGTGCCGGAACTTGTCACCCTGCCAATCGGAACAGCCTGACCCCCAGTTCAGCACCTCACTGGCGGCTAAAACAACTGCGATCACCAGCATCTGCCACCCCTGCCCTTGCCTTCCGGGAGTTGCAGCCCTCTGCATCGA
>NZ_JAHWGU010000121.1 GCF_020873875.1 Actinoplanes sp. DH11 | reverse complement strand
GGCTATCAGTATTCCAAAATATCTTAAAAAAGATGGCTTTCATTCACTGATCATTGGCCAGATTCGTATAGACGGCAACAAATTCACGATACCGTATTCTCGCCTATTTAAAAAGACTCACAAGCCTATCACGATAACGATTCCGCCTGTGTTACTGGACAAAAAGATTAAGCAGATTGAAATCATTCCTAAGCATCATGCCAGGTTCTTTGAGATTCAGTATAAATATGAAATGCCTGAAGATCAAAGAGAATTAAATGACCAAAAAGCACTGGCAATTGATTTAGGATTAAACAATCTTGCCACTTGTGTCACATCAGACGGCAGATCATTTATCATTGATGGGCGGAGATTAAAAAGTATCAATCAATGGTTTAACAAAGAAAATGCCAGACTTCAAAGCATAAAAGATAAGCAAAAAATCAAAGGCACCACTCGTAAACAGGCTTTGCTTGCTATGAATCGCAATA
>NZ_JAHWGU010000120.1 GCF_020873875.1 Actinoplanes sp. DH11 | reverse complement strand
ATCTTCATCCGCGCGCCAGCGCCAGCATCAATACGCTGCCCTTGCCCGTCGAGCGCGTACGCCTGCTGATTGGTCCCGAAGGTGGGCTTTCGGCGGATGAAATCGCGATGACGGCACGTTACCAGTTTACTGATATTCTGTTGGGACCTCGCGTTCTGCGCACTGAGACAACGGCACTCACGGCCATTACCGCGCTACAGGTACGGTTTGGCGATCTGGGTTGACGCATATTGGAGAGAAAGATGATCAAGCTCGGCATCGTGATGGACCCCATCGCAAACATTAACATCAAGAAAGATTCCAGCTTCGCTATGCTGCTGGAAGCGCAGCGTCGCGGCTATGAACTCCACTATATGGAGATGAACGATCTTTACCTGATCAACGGTGAAGCCCGGGCGCGCACCCGCATCGTTAACGTCGAGCAGAACTACGACAAATGGTACGAATTCGGCACAGAGCAGGACATTGCGC
>NZ_JAHWGU010000119.1 GCF_020873875.1 Actinoplanes sp. DH11 | reverse complement strand
AAATAGTTTGTGAAAGTGTTCACATTGTATTGAGGGGGATGAATGCAATGAAAAACAACGGTGGAACCCGAGTAGTGGTCATCGGCACCGGGTTTGTCGGCGCCAGTTATGCGTTTGCCTTAATGAATCAAGGGATTGCCGATGAGATCGTGCTCATCGATGCGAATGAAAGCAAGGCCATAGGCGATGCGATGGACTTCAACCATGGGAAAGTATTTGCGCCGAAGCCGGCTGACATTTGGCACGGCGATTACGATGATTGCCGCGATGCCGATTTGGTTGTCATTTGCGCCGGCGCCAACCAAAAACCGGGCGAGACGCGGCTTGATCTTGTGGACAAAAACATTGCCATTTTCCGCTCGATCGTTGAGTCGGTCATGGCATCCGGATTTCAAGGACTGTTTCTCGTCGCCACCAATCCGGTCGACATTTTAACGTACGCGACGTGGAAATTCAGCGGCCTGCCGCATG
>NZ_JAHWGU010000011.1 GCF_020873875.1 Actinoplanes sp. DH11 | reverse complement strand
CGCGGTCGAACTCAACGGCCGCCCACGCAAAACGCTCGGCTGGGACACCCCAGCCGAGCGCTTCGCTAAACTCCTGGCCGAAACCAGTTAATCAACCTGTGTTGCAACGACCCCTGGAATCCGCCCCTGCTGGACGGGGGCCGTTGCGTTTGTCGCGTCAGTGCACGGCGCGGCGCACCGGTGCCCGGCCGGCGGGCTGGACCGGCGCAGAGCCGACCGCCACCGCGGGCGGGATCGGCATGGTGACCGGGCGGACCTGGGTCACCTCGAGCTCCTTGCCGTGGTGCAGCAGCGTGAGCCGGGCCGAACCGCCGCCGTTGCGCAGCGAGTACGTCACCTCGTCGGCGGTGACGTTGACACGCAGGCGCAGGCCGCGCCAGAGCAGCGAGAACTCCAGGTTGTTGATCCGGCTGGGCAGGCGCGGCGCGAAGCTCAGCTGACCGTTGAAGTCGCGCATGCCGCCCAGACCGGCGACCAGCGCGATCCAGGAGCCCGCGAGTGACGCCACGTGCACGCCGTCCCGCGCGTTGCGGTGCAGGTCGTGCAGGTCCATCAGGGCGGCCTCGCCCAGGTAGTCGTGCGCCAGCTCCAGGTGACCGGTCTCGGCCGCCATCACGGCCTGGATGCAGGCCGAGAGCGACGAGTCCCGGACGGTACGGGCGTCGTAGTACGCGAAGTTGCGGACCTTCTCCTCCGGCGTGAACGCGTCACCGCGGATGTACATCGCCATCACCAGGTCGGCCTGCTTGACCACCTGCTTGCGGTACAGGTCGAAGTACGGGAAGTTCAGCAGCAGCGGGTAACCCTCCGGCGGGGTGTTCTCGAAGTCCCACTCCTGGAGCCGGGTGAAGCCCTCGCACTGCTGGTGCACCCCGAGTTCCTTGTCGTACGGGATGTGCACCGCGGCCGCCGCGTCCCGCCAGGACGCCGCCTCCTCGTCGTCCACGCCGAACCGGCGTGCCAGGTCCGGGTGACGCTTGCAGGCCTCGACCGCGGTCATCAGGTTCTGCTGCGCCATCAGGTTGGTGTAGACGTTGTCGTTCACCACCGCCGTGTACTCGTCCGGCCCGGTCACGCCGTCGATGTGGAAACGGCCGTGCCGGTCGTGGTGGCCCAGCGAGCGCCACAGCCGCGCCGTCTCGACGAGCAGCTCCACGCCGACCTCACGCTCGAAGTCGTAGTCACCGGTGGCCTGCACGTAGCGGCGGACCGCGTCGGCGATGTCCGCGCCGATGTGGAAGCCCGCCGTGCCCGCCGGCCAGTAGCCGGAGCACTCCTGCCCGCGGATGGTCCGCCACGGGAAGGCCGCCCCCTGCAGGCCCAGCGTCTGCGCCCGCTCCCGGGCCAGGTCCAGCGTCGAGTGCCGCCAGCGCAGCACGTCGGCCGCGGCGGAGGGCTGGGTGTAGGTGAGCGCAGGCAGCACGAACGTCTCGGCGTCCCAGAAGGTGTGCCCGTCGTAACCGGGGCCGGTGAGGCCCTTGGAGCCGATCGGGCGCTGCTCGGCGCGGGCGCCGGCCTGCAGAGTGTGGAAGAGGCCGAAGCGGACCGCCTGCTGCACCTCCGGGTCGCCCTCGACCTTGACGTCCGAGTGGTCCCAGAACGCGTCGAGGTATTCCCGCTGCTGCTGGACCAGGCCGTCCCAGCCGTCCAGGCGGGCGCTGGCGAGGGCCGCGCCGACCTGGTCACGCAGCGCGGGCAGGGAACGCATGCTGGACCAGCCGTACGCGGCCAGCTTGACCACCCGCAGCTTCTGCCCCGGCTCCAGGCGGCAGGCGACGGTGGTACGCAGCCAGTCGGGGTGCCCCTCGGTGGTGATGGCGTGCCGGCCCGGCGTCTCCACCAGGTGCTCCATGGCCGCGGCCATGCGCAGGTCACTGGCCTTGGTCCGGTGCACCAGGATGCCGCCGGTCCGCTGCTCCATCATCTCCTCGGCCTGCAGCGGCTGGTCGAGGACCGCGGCGACCCGGGGGTCCTTGCTGGTCGGCGGCAACTGCTCGTTCGCCACCAGCTCGGACTGCAGGATCAGCCGGGCCGAGCCCTCCAGGGGCTCGACCTCGTAAAGGATCGCGACGATGGCCCGCTGCGTGAACGAGACCAGTCGCACGGTGCGCACCCGGACGCCCTGGCCGGACGGCGACACCCACTCCACGACCCGCTCCAGCGTGCCGGCCCGCAGGTCCATGCAGCGCTCGTGGGATCGCAGCTCGCCGTAGCGCACGTCGAACGGCTCGTCGTTGACGAGCAGGCGCATCAGCTTGGCGTTCGTGACGTTCACCATCGTCTGGCCGGACTCGGGGAAGCCGTAACCCGCCTCGGCGTGCGGCAGGGGCCGCAGCTCGTAGAACGAGTTCAGGTAGCTGCCGGGCAGGCCGTGCGGCTCGCCCTCGTCCAGGTTTCCGCGTATCCCGATGTGTCCGTTGGAGAGCGCGAACACCGACTCTGACTGGGCCAGCAGGTCCAGGTCCAGCCGGGTCTCCCGGATGTGCCATGGGTCGACGGGGTAGGCCCGTTCACGGATCACGGTCGTGCCTCTCGAAGCTGAGAAGAAGAGGTTTTTCGGGTTCAGAGGAGCTCGGAAAGATCGGTGACGACGACGTCGGCACCGTTGCTGAGCAGGGCCTCGGTCTGGCCGACCCGGTCGACGCCGACCACGATGCCGAAGCCACCGGCACGCCCGGCGGCCACACCGGCCAGCGCGTCCTCGAAGACCGCGCACTGCTCGGGCGCGGCGCCGAGGAGTTTCGCCGCGTGCAGGAAGGTGTCGGGCGCCGGCTTGCCGGGCAGGCCCAGCTCACGGGCGACCACGCCGTCCACCCGGACCTCGAGGAGGTCGGCGATGCCGGCGGCCTCCAGGACGTCCTTGCAGTTGGCGCTCGCCGACACGACCGCGCGGCGCAGACCGGCCGCCTTGGCCGCCTTCAGGTACTCCACCGATCCGGGGTAGACCTGCACGGCGCCTTCCTGGATCTTCTGCAGCACCAGGATGTTCTTGCGGTTGCCGACACCGTTCACGGTCTCCCGGTCGGGGCCGTCGTCGGGCGCGCCCTCGGGCAGGGTGATGCCGCGGGAGGCGAGGAAGGTACGGACACCGTCGGCACGCTGCCGACCGTCGACATAGAGGTGATAATCGGTGCCTGAATCGAACGGGACGAACGGCAGACCGTGACGTTCCGACCACGATTCCAAGAACGAGTCGAACGTCTGTTTCCACGCGGCATTGTGCACCAGCGCGGTTTGGGTCAGCACGCCATCAAGATCGAAAAGGCAAACGGTCACCTGCGAAGGAAGTCCGAGCACGCGCCCAATGTAGCCGGACCGCAAGCGACACGAGTGCGGAAGGGCAGCTTCACATTTCGATCGGGGTTCACACGTCGTTCAACCTGCTGTTTCATCAGGAATCCGGCGTGGCACCCAGCGAGAGACGCAATCCGATCGAGGTACCGATCGGGCCGGTGGCGGTCGTGACCTCGTCGCACAACTGGTGGGCCAGCCACAGCCCGCGGCCGCCGACCTCGAACGCCTCCGGAGCCTGCGGAGTGTCCAGGTAGCCGCCCGGAATGCCGGGGCCGGAGTCGGTCACCACACACCACACCGAACCGTCCTCGACCCGCAGGACGAGCCGCCCGTTGCCGCCGGCGTGCAGCACGACGTTGGTGATGACCTCGTTGACGGCCAGGACGTACCCGTGGCGGCGATCGGCACTCAGGTCCAGCGAAACGAGCCGGGAAGTCACCTCGTGGCGCAGGACGGTGATGTCGTCCTGGCCGAACGACCGATCCAGCAGCACCGGGTTCGCCGGTGTGCGCACGACATCGGCCTTCGGCTCCCGATCCGGAGCCGAACGCACGCTCTGGCCGATCCTGTCCTCCACCGTCGTGCAGCCTACGCGCTGTGCCCGGCCGGTGGCACGTGGCATCGGCGATCCCGCCCGGAAGTGGCGTGGTTCGCCCTCTCGCCCCTTTTCGTCACCAACACCCGCGGACCGCCCTCAGCGCCACCCGACATCGATCCGGTCACCCCTCTCGTCGAAGAAGTGCAACGCGTCCATCCGGACGGAGATCGCGAGCGGATGACCCGGCGAGACCGCGGGGTACGGCGCCAGCCGCACTGACAGCTCGGCCGGCTTCCGATGATGCCGCCCCGGGTCGTTGAGCACACTGACCCGTCCCGCCGGACGGGGGTCGGCCTCGACCACCGACGGCCGGGTAAGTCGCTGCAGCGCGCCACTGAGCCGCTTGAACGCCCCCTCGACGGGCGGCTGCGTCTGCACCGGGTTGCTCATCTCGTCGACCACGATCGCCGTGGCGCCGACGTCCAGGAACGCCAGCGACTCGTGCCCGTGGTGCTCGAGGTACCGGATCCGGCCCTGCAGCACGTGCCCCTGGGTGTCCGGCGCGACCGGGGTCAGCGCCTCGGCCCGGATGCCGACCACGATCCGTTCGCCGTGATAGCGGGCTACCGACCGGGCCCGCGGATCGTTCCACGGCAGGTAGAGGTTCTGCTCGCCGAAGTTCAGCACGATGTACTGGTCGAGGTGGACGTAGACCGATGCCTCGAGCAGGTTCATCCGCGGTGAGCCGAGGAAAGCCGCGACATAGAGGGTGGCCGGTCGCCGGTACACCTCGGTGGGCGTGCCGACGTCCTGCAGCACACCCTTCCGCATGATCGCGACCCGGTCGGCCATGGTCAGCGCCTCGGCCTGGTCGTGCGTGACGTACATCGTGGTCACGCCGAGTTCCCGGGTCATGCTGGAGATCTCCGCGCGCAGCTCGGCGCGCAGGCCGCTGTCCAGGTTGGAGAGCGGCTCGTCCATCAGGAACAGACCGGGCCGGCGCACGATGGCCCGGCCCATGGCGACCCGCTGGCGCTGCCCGCCGGAGAGCTGGCTGGGCCGGCGGCCGAGCACCTCGCCGATGCCGAGCGCGCCGGCGATCGCGTCGATCCGCTCCTGGCGTGGTGACGGCTCGACGCCGGACAGCTTGAGCGGGAAACCGATGTTCTCGCCGACGGTCATGTGCGGGTAGAGCGCGAAGTCCTGGAACACCATCGCGATGCTGCGGTCCCGCGGGGGCAGGTCGAGCACGGGCTCGCCGTTGAGCAGGATCTCCCCCTCGGAGGGGTCCTCCAGCCCGGCGATCATGCGCAGCACGGTCGACTTGCCGCAGCCCGAAGGGCCGAGCAGGACCATGAACTCCCCGTCCTTGACCTCCAGATCGAGGTTGTCGACGGCGAACGTGCCATCCGGCCAGATCTTGGTGACGTCCTTGAGCGCGACGGTGGACACCGTCAACCTCCTGCGATCGTGTGATCCCGATCCCACGACGGTCGGCAATCGGGCACTAACTCTCCGAGGGGTTTCGATGCGATGCCATCGGTCGAAAGTGCCATTCGCAGATAGTGATCAATCGATTACGGAGATCTGAACGCCAGGAGATCGATTGTGCACGTGCACACGAGAACCAGCGCGAAAAAAGACATTTCCCCGACCGCGTCGGGGGCCGCGTCGGGCGCCGCGTCGGGGGCCGCGTCGGGGGCCGCGTCGGGGGCCGCGTCGGGGCCCGGCCCACGGCCGGCGTCAGCGCGTGCGGCAGGCCCGCCAGTCCCTGACCGCCGTCAGCGCGTGCGGCTGGCTCGCCAGTCCTTGATCGCCGTCACCGCGAACGCCACGCCCACCGCCGCCGCCAGCACCGCGACACCGGCCGTCGCGTACCCGGCCAGGGCGGCGAGCACCAGCAGCAGAACCCGCCCGTCCCACCCCAGCAGGGCCCCGCCGGCACCGCCGGCCGGCGCGCCCTTCTCCATCCGGGCGGTCAGGTCGTAGTGCCGGAGCGCGAGCATGAACAGCAGCAGGAACACCACGGCCGGCGGCACCGCGCCGTAGAGGCCGACGGCGACCACGACGAGGTATTCGGCGGCGCGCAGGGCGGCCGGGACCAGCCAGTCGAGGGCGCCGCCGTGCCGGTTGCGGGCCGGGAAGCCGCAGAGCACGACGGGAACGGCCGCGAGGGCGAGCAGCCACGGCCGGTCGGCCGGGTCGGCGGCCAGGAAGGTGGCGACGGTGGCGAGCGCGTACACCGCGAAGAGGGCGGCCACCGGCAGCGGCGCGCCGGCGCCGACGCGGCTCAGCACCAGCCGGACCAGGGGGCCGTCGTCGCGGTGCCGCATGGTGTCCACGGTGTGCAGCACGGAGACCCGCATGGAGAGCGCTCGCAGCGAGCGCAGCGCCAGCGTGTAGGCCGCCGCCAGCAGGCCGAACCCGACCACCGCGGCGAGCGCCACCCGGCCGTCGGTGACCGCGGCCAGCACGGCCATCAGGGCCCAGCGCTCGCCGATCGGGAAGACCACGATCCGCTTCGCCCAGTAGACCAGGGAACCGCGCTGGCTCTGCGCCTTCACCGAGGCGGCGGTGAGCCGGGCGCCGACACCACCGCCGGACTGCTGGACCGGGTGGGCGGCGGCCTCGTCGTGCAGGGCGCCGTACCACGTGTCGGTCATGTGCCGGGCGGTCTGCAGGACGATCGCGGTGATCGCGAGGGGCCACGCGTACGGCAGACCCATCCGCTCCGCGCCGGCCGCGAGTCCGGCGTAGACCGCGTACTCCTTGGCGCGGTCGGCCATCGTGTCCAGCCAGCCGCCGAACGCGTCGAAGTTGCGCGTGTACCGCGCGAGCTGGCCGTCCACGCAGTCCAGCACGAAACCCAGGTAGAGCAGGATCCCGCCGAGGATCATCAGCGGCCGGGAGGCCTGCCAGAACGCCAGCGCGGCGGCGACCGCGAAGAGCACCGAGAGGCCGGTGACCCCGGTCGGGGTCAGGCGCAGCCGGGCTGCGGCCTTGGTGACGAGCGGGGACCAGCTGCTCACCGCGTACGTCGTGAAGAAGTCGTCCTGCTCCTTGACCGCGAGCCGCAGCCGCGCCGCGTCCTCGTCGACCGCCGCGACCGCCTTGCGGGCCGATGCCAGCTCGGCCGGCGTCCGCACCTGCTGGGCACGCAGCGTCCGCGGTCGCGTGGCGATCGGCACGAGGCCGTCCTCGAGCAGCGCGGCGAGCAGGTCCGGCCGGTCGGCGGCCTTCTCCAGGATCGGCAGGTCGGCCGGGGCGAGACACATCGCGCCGAGGAAGCGGGCGGTGCCGGCGCCGGATGCGGCGGGCACGATGCGGCCGCGGTCCTCCCTGAGGTCGCCGGCCGGGTCGGCCATCACCAGGACGGTGCTGCGGCCGGCCGGCTCGGTGGCGAGCGTCCACAGCAGGCTGGGGTGCGCGACCAGGTTGTCGGGGCAGATCAGCAGGGGCTCACCGGCGTCGCGGGCGTGCCCGGCCGCCTCCCGGATCCGGGTGGCGGCGTCCGGCTCACCGGCGGGCGGCACCGTCACGACCTCGGTGGCGCCGGCCGCGTGCAGGGCCTCGGTCAGTTCACCGGCGAGTTGACCGGCGTCGGCCGGCGGGAGTGCGGAGCCGGGCTGCGACCGGAGGAGGGCCAACATCTCGTGTTCGTCTCCTCGTCACCGCACGGGGGTGGCACCCGCCCCGAAATCGGCTCCAGGTTAACAGCGGGCGTCACCTGGGTACGGGAGACCCTTAAGGGAGCGTGACCGCCGGTATCCCCCTCTGGACTGAGGGACGACCGGTCTCCCGTACCTACCGTCGAAGTGGACGTGGCAGAACGTCACGACCACCGCAGAAGGAGTGGATGAACGTGTCCCGCGCCGTCAAGTCCCGCACCCTGACCCGTCCCCGCCACAACCGCATGATCGCCGGTGTCTGTGCCGGCCTGGGCCAGCGCTTCGGCCTCGGAGCCGGCACGGTCCGGCTGCTCTTCGTGGTCTCCTGCCTGCTGCCCGGACCGCAGTTCATCGCATACCTGGTGCTGTGGGCCATGATGCCCAACGAGTAACGGCCGATGATCAGGGATTGGCGAACGTGACGGTCACGGTCGTGTAGCCCAGGCGGGCGAAGAGGCTCTCCAGCATCCGCTGGGTGTTCTGCTTCGCCCGCTGGTCCATCCCGCTGGACCGCGCGGCCTCAGTGATCCGCTCCTGGGCCAGCTGATAGACCCGCTGCTGCTTGTTGGGATCCTCCCGGAAGGCGTCGCCGATCCGGTTGAACAGCCCCCGCTCCTCGGCGACGACGTAGCTCTTCGCCATGTCGAGCGCCGCCGTGGACTGCTCCGGCGCCGGCAGCGTCAACTCGATCGATTTCTTCGTCTCGTCGATCTTGAGTGCGTCACCGGCGAGCCCGCTGAAGTCGACATAGGCCTCGACCGTGCCGGAACCCACGAACAGCGTCCGCCGGTTGATCAGGAAGTCCGGGATGTTCTCCTGGCTGTCCTGGAGGTCGACGATGATCTGGAAGGTCCCGTCGGCGGCGACATAGCGGTTGAGATCGCGCATGGACTGCAACAGCACCGGCTGGCTGCGGTCGACCCGCTGATCCGCGAACGGGTTGTCGAAGCTGGGCAGCACGTTCACCGCGCGCAGCCCGAGACAACCCGCGACCATCAGCGCGAAGACGAAACCCGTGAAGACCAGCAGACGGACGAAACCGCTGCTGCGGCGCTCGGGCGGGGTCGCGCCCGGCGCACCTGGCGCATCCTGCGCGGGCACGGCCGGGTACTCCCTGGTCGGTTCTTCGACATCCGGTGCGTCGGCCATGCCTCAACGGTACGGAGGTGGTGCGACATTTCGCATCCGGAGCGGCCTGCCGATCCCCCGCGAGGTCAATCCTCGACGACGAGCACCCGGGCGTGGATCTGGTTGCGTTGCTGCAGAGCCGCCCGCAGCGCCCGGTGCAGGCCGTCCTCCAGATAGAGCGCACCGTGATATTCCACGACGTGCGGGAAGAGGTCACCGTAGAACGTCGAGTCCTCGGCGAGGAGCTTGTCGAGCGCCAGCTCCCGCTTCGTGGTGATCAGCTCCGCCAGACGGATCGGGCGCGGCGGAATCTCCGCCCACGCCTTGAGCGTGGTGTTGTGAGCGGGGTACGGGGCTCCGTCCCGGACCGCTTTGAAGATCACGGCGACTGCCCCTTCCCGTCACGACATCTCGACGCATGCCAGCGTAGCCGCGCGCGAGTCAGACCTCGCCTCTCGAAGCCCACCGGCCATGATGCACCACCTCGGCCACCGGCCGGTGACCGCGCGCCAGTGATGGAGACCTCTTGTCGGCACCCCGGTACCCAACCGTGAGCGCGCCAATCGGGGTGAACTGGTCCGGAACGCCGAACGCCTTCTTGAACGCGTCGGTCCGATCCGCCGGCAGACCGATGAAACACGAGGCCAGGTCCTCGTTCACGGCGGTCAGGTGCATCAGCAGCGCGGCGAAGCCGGTGTCGATGTCCCAGTACGGCACCGGCCAGCGGGACTCGTCGCGATCCGCCCAGCCCTTGTCCGACTCCGCATACCTCTCGATGTACGCGGACTTGTTGGACAGGGCGACGATGATCAGCGGCGCGGTCCGCATCCGGTCCAGCCAGCCGTTGGAGCCGGTGGCCGTGCTCGACCAGAACAGTTCCCGGTCCGCGGCCTCGGTCAGGACCAGGAAGCTCCAGCCCTGCGAGAAGCCCGCCGACGGCGCCCGCAACCCGTGCCGGACGATCTTGTCGACCAGCTCCGGGGGCACCGGCCGGTCCGGGTCGTAACCGCGGACCATCCGGCGCCGCCGGACCACCTCGTCGAACTCCATCAGGCCCGGATGCCCCAGGTCGTGGCCCAGGTCCGGCCCGGCTCCAGGACGACCAGGTCGCGGCCACTGCGGAACGCGTCCGGCCCGCAGGTCATCGGCTCGACCGCCACCGAACGCCGGTGCCGCTCGCCGCTCAGGGTGTCACCGGTGAAGACCTGCCAGTACTTGAACTGCTCGGCCGCCCAGATCACGATCTTCGCGTCCGAGCCGGGGTCGGACAGGGTCACCGCGGTGACCCCGTCGGCGTCGAAGTCGATGTCGCCGAACGTGGTGTCCAGCACCTCGGAGCCGATCCGGCGGGGCTCCGAGTAGTCGAACTCGGTGCCGGCCAGCTTGACCGCACCGAGCGGCAGCAGCCGGGACGCGTCCGCGATGATCCGGGACTTCGCCGGCACGTGCAGCACCGTGTCCTCCACGCTGACCCCGGCCAGCCGCAGGTACGGGTGGACCGAGTAACCCCAGGGCGCGTTCGCGTCGGACGTGTTCACGACCTCCTGCTCGCAGCGCAGCCCGTCCGCCGAGACCGACCAGCGGGCCCGCAGCCGCAGCGACCACGGGTAGCCGATCTGGGCGGGCAGCTCGTACTCCAGGGTCACCGCGTCGGCGGCCTGCTCGACCGCGTGCCAGCGGGCCCAGTTGACCAGTCCGTGGATCGCGTTGTGCCGGTCCGGTTCGGTGAGCGCCAGCTGGTAGGACGTGCCCTCGAACTCGTAGTGGCCGTCGCGGATCCGGTTCGGCCACGGCGCGAGGATCTGGCCCGCCGAACCCGGCGCGATCTCATCGGTGCCGAAGCCGTCGAGCAGCTCGGCACCGCGGACGGAATAGGAGCGCAGCGTGCCGCCGACCTCCGTCAGGACGGCACGGTGCCCGTCCGCCTCGATCGACCACTGGATGCCGGACTTCGCGGCTGACTCTGCGCTCATACCCGCGACACTATCGGTCCTCTGATCCCTCGCGGACGGGCCGGTATCGGATCAGCGCCGGAGAGACAGCGGCGAGCACAACGGCCAGTCCGGCCGCGACGAAGCCGCCACCCGCCCAGGACGCGGTGATTCCCGTCACGTCGGCCGTGGCGCCGGCTCGCAGGTCACCCAGACGCGGGCCGCCGGCCACCACCACGGTGAACACGCCCTGCAGCCGGCCGCGCAGCCGGTCCGGGGCGAACGTCTGCATGATCGACTGCCGGTAGACCGCGCTGACCAGGTCGGCGGCGCCGGCCACGGCCAGCAGCACCACCATCAGCCACAGCTGGTCCGCGAGTCCGGAAAGACCGATCGCCACACCCCAGCCGACCACCGCGACCACCAGCGCCAGACCCTGCCGCCGGACCCGGCTGATCCAGCCCGAGGTGAGACCGCCGACGAGCGAGCCGATCGCGATCGCGCTGTAGAGCCAGCCCACCGCCGAACCGCCGCCGAACTGGTCCTCGGCCACCGCCGGGAACAGTGCCCGGGGCATCGCGAACACCATCGCGATCAGATCGATCGCGAAGGAGAGCAGCAGCACCGGCTGGGTGATCAGGAACGTCAGCCCGGCCGCGATGCCGCGCAGACCCGCCGAGGGCTTCTCCTCGCCGTCGGCGCGCTCGATCGGCGGAATCGCCGGCAGCCGCCAGGTGGCCCAGAAAGTGATCGTGAAGAGCAGGGCGTCGACCGCGTACGCCACCTCCACACCCGCGTCGGTCGACCAGATCCCCATGATCAGGCCGGCGGCGAGCGGGCCGAGCACGCCACCCGCCGTGGTGGTCGTGTAGTTCAGCGTGTTGGCGGCCGGGACCAGATCGGTGGGGACGATCCGCGGGACGATCGCGTTGCGGGCCGGCGAGCTGATTGCGAAACCGGCCGACTGCAGCGCGGTCAGCGCCAGGAGCAGGTGACCGCTGCGCGCCCCGAGCAGCGCCTGCGCCAGCAACCCGACCGTGGTGATCCAGGTCAGCACGGAACTGGCCAGCAGCAACCGGCGCCGGTCCACCACGTCGGCGACGGCACCGCCCCAGAGCCCGAAGATCAGCAGGGGTACGAGTGCCGCCACGCCCAGCAGCCCCACCCAGGTCGTCGAGTCGGTGATCGCGAACATCTGCACCGGTACGGCGACAGCGGTGAACTGGAACCCGAAGAACGAGGCGCCGTTGCCGATCCACATCCGCCGGTACGCGACCACCCGCAGCGGCCGGGTGTCGATCATCCAGGACCTGGGTTCCCGCCGGGCCGTGTCCTGTTTCACGGCTTTCACGGCGCCAGCCTCTCCACCACCCAGTCGCCGGCCCCGGCCCCGTTCCCGTCCGTGCCCCCGGTCCGGCGGAACCGGAGCCGGTCGTGCAGCCGGCTGCTCCGGCCCTGCCAGAACTCCACCGCGTCCGGCACCACCCGCAGACCACCCCAGTGCGGTGGCGCCGGGATCGGACCGTCACCGAACCGCTCGACCGCCGCCGCCAGTCCCGCCTCCACCGCGTCCCGGCCGGGCAGCACCGACGACTGCGCGCTGGCCCAGGCGCCGAGCTGCGAGCCGCGCGGCCGGGACGCGAAGTACTCCTCGGTCTCGGCGCGCGACACCCGCTCCACCGAACCCGTCACGATCACCTGGCGCTGCATGGCGAACCACGGGAAGACCAGGCTGGCGTACGGGTTGACGGCCAGCTCACTTCCCTTGCGGGACTCGTAGTTGGTGAAGAACACGAAACCGGTCGCGTCGTACCCCTTGAGCAGCACCGTGCGCGCCGACGGACGCCCCCGCCCGTCGGCCGTCGCGACGATCATCGCGTTCGGCTCGGGCAGTCCACCCGCCGTGGCGTCGGCGAACCAGGCGGCGAACTGGGTCGTCCAGTCACCGGCCAGCCCACCCTCCAGCATCGGCGCCCACCCGGTGTAGTCCCGGCGCATCCCGGCCGGTGACGGCGGCTCCTCGGACATGCGCGCTCCGTTCACAGCTGTATCGAAGACCGGGGTACCCACCGGACGCAAACGACGGTAAGTCGCCCGTGCCGAAACGTCAGGTGAACCAGGATGGGTGTCATCGAGAGCACAATCGCGACGGCTCGACCGTGCGGTTACCCGGCGGGCAAGATGAATCACCCACCGCAAACCCGCACCACCGTCCTGTTTCCCAGGGAGTGCCGTGTCCGACTTCAAGCCGGGACTCGAGGGCGTCATCGCGTTCGAGACCGAGATCGCCGAGCCCGACCCGACCGGCGCCGCGCTGCGTTACCGGGGGGTCGACATCGAGGATCTGATCGGCCAGGTCTCCTTCGGCAACGTCTGGGGGCTGCTGGTCGACGGGAAGTTCGGGCCCGGGCTGCCACCGGCCGAGCCGTTCCCGGTGCCGGTGCACTCCGGTGACATCCGGGTCGACGTGCAGTCGGCGGTCGCGATGCTGGCGCCGTACTGGGGGCTCTCCCAGATGTTCGACATCAGCGACAAGCAGACCCGTTCCGACCTGGCCCGGGTGTCGGTGACCGCGCTCTCCTTCGTCGCGCAGGCGGCCCGCGGGCTGGGCCTGCCGGCGGTGCCGCAGAAGGACATCGACAAGGCCGGGACCATCGTGGAGCGGTTCATGCGCCGCTGGCGTGGCGAACCCGACCCCCGGCACATCAAGGCCGTCGACGCGTACTTCATCGCCGCTGCCGAACACGGGCTCAACGCCTCCACCTTCACCGCCCGCATCGTCGCCTCCACCGGCGCGGACGCGGCCGCCTGCATCTCCTCCGGGATCGGCGCGCTCTCCGGGCCGCTGCACGGCGGCGCGCCCACCCGGGTGCTGCACATGCTCGAACAGGTGGAACGCGGCGGCGACGCCACGGCGTACGTGAAAGACGTCCTCGACCGCGGTGAGCGGCTGATGGGTTTCGGTCATCGGGCCTACCGCGCCGAGGACCCGCGGGCCCGGGTGCTGCGCCGGATCGCCAAGGACCTGGGCGCACCCCGGTTCGAGGTGGCCGAGGCCCTGGAGGCGGCCGCCCTGGCCGAGCTCCAGGAGCGCAAACCGGACCGGCACCTCTGGACCAACGTGGAGTTCTGGTCCGCGGTGGTGCTCGACTTCGCCGAGGTCCCGGCGCACATGTTCACCTCGATGTTCACCTGCGCCCGGGTGGCCGGCTGGAGCGCGCACATCCTGGAGCAGAAACGGTTCGGCCGGATCCTGCGGCCCGGTCTCAGCTACGTCGGACCGGCACCCCGCAAGCCGCAGGAGGTCGAGGGCTGGAGTCAGCTCACGCATAATGTGTGACCGTGGCTGAACTCCGGATCCCTGACGACATCAAGCCCGTGGACGGCCGGTTCGGCTCCGGGCCGAGCAAGGTCCGACCGGAAGGCGTCGAGGCGCTCTCCGCGGTGTCACGCACCTTCATGGGTACGTCGCACCGGCAGAAGACGGTGAAGGACCAGGTGGCCCGGCTGCGCCGCGGTCTCGCCGAGTTCTTCGCCGTCCCCGACGGGTACGAGGTGATCCTCGCCAACGGCGGCACCAGCGCGTTCTGGGAGGTCGCCACGTTCGGCCTGGTCAAGGAGAAGGCGCAGTTCGCCGAGTTCGGTGAGTTCGGCGCCAAGTTCGTGCAGGCCGTCACCGCCGCGCCGTTCCTGGCCGAGCCGACCGTGCACCGGGCGCCGGGCGGTCAGGCCGCCTACCTGAGCGCCGAGGCCGGCGTCGACGTCTACGCCAGCGTGCACAACGAGACCTCCACCGGCGTGGCCGTGCCGGTCCGCCGGGTCGCCGGCGCCGACCCGGGCGCGCTGCTGCTCACCGACGCGACGTCCGGCGGCGGCAGCCTGCCCGTGGACGTGCGCGAGACGGACGTCTACTACCTGGCGCCGCAGAAGGCGCTCGGCTCCGACGGCGGGATCTGGCTGGCTGTGATGTCGCCGGCCGCGATCGAGCGGGCCTTCGAGGTCAAGGCGACCGGGCGGTACATCCCGCAGTTCCTCGACCTGGTGACCGCGATCGAACAGTCCCGGCTGGACCAGACGTACAACACGCCGGCGCTGGCCACCGTCTTCCTGGCGGCCGAGCAGGTGGACTGGATGAACGCTCAGGGCGGCCTGTCCTGGGCGGTCAAGCGCAGCGCCGAGAGCGCGGCCGAGATCTACGGCTGGGCCGACCGGTCGTCGTTCGCGCAGCCGTTCATCACCGATCCGGCCCTGCGGTCCGCAGCCGTCGCGACGATCGACTTCGCCGAGGGCGTCGACGCGGCGGCGATCGCCAAGATCCTGCGGGCCAACGACGTGGTGGACACCGAGCCGTACCGCAAGCTCGGCCGCAACCAGCTGCGGGTCGCGCTCTACCCGACCGTCGACCCGTCCGACGTGGCCGCTCTCACCGCCTGCATCGACCACGTGGTCGAGCGACTCTAGGCACCCGGCACCTCGCGGCGCGCCGTGCGAGCGTCCGCGGCGCGCCGTGCGAGCGTCCCGCGGCGCGCCCGGGGAATGGCAACCTTCCGACATCGGCGCAACCCGGAGCCGCCGGGACGGCAGCACCGCCCGGCAGCGGCGGCACAGGCCGGAGTCGCAGGTGGTCGCCGGGACGCCAGTGACGGGGCTCATTGCCGGAACGGCCGAAAGCCCGTACCCCTGAATTGATTTCTGGGTTTAAATGACCTGTGGTTCGGGAGATGTTGAAGATCATCTCCCCTGGTCAGCGACTTTGACGGCGTGGCTTACCCCCATAGGGTGACCGGGGCGCGTACCGTGTTCCGAAACGCGCCCGGGTGGCTGACTCTCGGGAGCACAGGCCAACGCGACGAGACGGAGGCAACGCATGCGGCCGGTACGCTTCGTCGCCCTCTCCGAGGACGGTCAGGCCCTGGTGCTCGCCGATGAGGTCGGCCGGCTCCTTGCGCTTCCCATCGACGACCGGATCAGCGGTGCGCTGACCGACGGCGGCCAGGCCGCCGGCGGCACCGGGACAGCGGTGGCAGTCCTCGCCCCGGAAAACACTCCCTCGCTGTCACCCCGTGACATCCAGGCGCGCATCCGATGCGGCGAGTCCGCCGAGGATGTGGCCCGCGTCGCGGGTGTGCCCGTCGACCGCGTGCTCCGCTACGCCGGTCCGGTGCTCCAGGAGCGCGCCATGCTGGCGCAGCACGCCCGCCGCACCCGCCTGAAGACCTCCGACAGCGGCCAGCCGCTCGCCGAGGTCGTCGACAGCCGGCTCGCCCAGCACGGCATCGACACCGACAAGATCTCGTGGGACGCGTTCCGCAAGGACGACGGCACCTGGCGCATCGTCGCCACCTGGCCGTCCGGCAAAGCCACCGCCCAGGCCATCTGGGATCTCGACAAGGGCCGCCAGGTCGTCTCGCCGCACGACGACATGGCGCAATACTTGTGCGCCGAGCGCCCCACCCAGATCCTCGGCCAGGAGCCGGCCCCGGAGCGCGGCGGCCACGGCCTGCCCGGCCCGTCCCGCGGCTCCGAGCCGTCCCGCGGCGGCCACGGCCTGCCCACGGCCGACTCCACGCCGTCCCGCTCCAACCGTGACCCCATCCGCGCCGGCCGCGACGCCCTGCTCGCCTCGCTGGACCGCCCCCTCGAGGGCAGCTCCGGCCGAAGCCTCGAGCCGGTCTCCCCCGCCAGCCGCCGCCCCGTCGCCGGCGGCGCCGCAGCCCTGCTCGGCGGCGGAGCGGGCTCCGCCTTCGACGACGACGCCGACCTCCCCAAAGAGGTCCCCGCCGTCCCGTCCCTGGCCGTCCTGCGCCCCCGCCGCACCGTCGGCCAGAGCACCACCCCCGCCGCCTCAGAGTCCGACGAAACCAGCAGCAAACCGCGCAAACGCCTCCCCAGCTGGGACGACGTACTGTTCGGGGGCGGCCCAGCCGCCCGGGAGTCCTCCTGAGCCTGTTCGTCGCCATCTTCCCGCCCGAGTCCGTGCGCGAAGACTTGCGCGCCCACGTGCCGTCAGCGGCACGAGGGCGCGCCGAGAAGTGGCACGTGACTCTCGCCTTCCTCGGCAAAACCCGACCAGCCGCGTTCGAGCCGGCGGTGCCCAAGCCGGCTTCGCACGAGCCTGCCGCTGCGCACGAGCCTGCCGGCACTCGGGCTGGTGCTGCGCCGATCGGGACGGCTGCGGCCGGCGCAGATCCTGCCGAGGTCGCGGTGGCGGCGTTGTCGGGGCGGTCGTTCGGCGGGCCGTTCACAATCCGGGTAGCCGGAAGCGGACGGTTCGGCTCGGTCATCTGGGCCGGGATCGGCGGCGACGCGGCGGCGTTGAGCCAGCTACGGAACGGCATTGTGACGGCACTGGCCGGGTTTCCCCTGGATGCGAAAGAGTTCCGGCCGCACTTGACGGTGTCGTACCGATACTCGCGACAGCTCCTGGAATCTTTATCCGGATATAACGGTCCAGAGTGGCGAGTGTCATCCTTCCACCTGGTCCGGAGCCAGGCCGGCCACTATTCGCGGATCGCCGAGTGGACCCTCTGAGCTGAAGAACCAAGGCCCCCGCGTCAAGGTCCGAATGCGGGCGCCCATCCATAACGTCCAAGCCGGGGCACGGTGAGCGATCGCCCTCCCGATGGTTTCGTCAAGCAGCCCCTCGGATCCTCGGCGGCAAGTGACCGACCAGCCGCGACCCGCTGCGGTGGGCCCGCGTGGCGTTGTTGATCTGCTAGCGATGCGAAATCGCTGTTTCAGGTCCATGATCACAGCGATTTCGTAGCGCTAGCAGATCAACATCTCGGCACAGTCAACGTCTCCGGCGTCACCGGGCCAGGCAGGGGCACGGGTTGGTGCGGGGGCGGCGATACCGGGTGGGGCGACCAAGGTGACGGACGCACGGTCGTCGCGGAGCGTTGCCACGATGACAAGCACGAGCCGGCCGGGGGGCGGTAGCTGCCAATACGGGCCTGGGCGCAGCGACAAGCCGCCGGGACGGGTAGCTGTCAGTACCGGTCGGCATGCAGCCGCGGGCCGCCGGCAGCGGGTGGCTGTCAGCACGGGCCAAGGCGCAGCGACAAGCCGCCGGCAGTGGGGGCTGTCAGTACGGGCCGGGGCGCAGCGACAAGCCGGCGGCCTGCAAGCGGTCTTCGACGCGGAGGCGTTCCCGTTCGCGGTCCACCCCTTCGAGGGGCTGCAACCGTTCCGGGACGCCGAGGCGGCGGCATGCCAGTTGGAGGCGGGCGTCGTAGGCGCTCAGCACCGCCGCCAGCCACACCTCCGAGCAGCGGGTGGGGCCGGTGTGGCGCTGGCGGGCGAGACGGCGCAGATCGTACGCAAGTTGTTCGATGGAGGGGGCACCGGAGGGGGTGACCGGGTCGTGGGTCTGGAGGGCACGGTCAAGCCGGCGCAGGGAGCGCAGCTCCCGGCGGCTGCGGATGGTGAGCCGGCTGCGTCTGCCGCGCTGGTCGTCGAGGACGCCGGCGCACCGCAGAATCAGCAGCGCCGACAGCGCCACTGAGAGCACAGCGATGTGCACGATAGCCACGAGTTCGACGCTAGGCGGTGATGGCAGGGGCCGGTAATACCCGTTTGGTGGAGGCAGTCTGCCAACGTCAGACCCCTGCACATCCTTACCAAGCGCTCGGAGGACGCATTTATCCGGAACTGTCAGACGTGGGCCACTGGGCCCGTGGGGTTCGCCACCGGTTCGGCGTGCCCGCGCACCCCGCCCTTCTCCCGCTGCCCCGGCACCGCCGAGGCGGGTGAGGCACCCGAAGGAGCAGGCGCGGGGGAAGGCGACGATGAAGGCTCAGTGGACGCGCTGACCAGCCGCACCCGCAGACCCCGCACCTCGAACCGATCCCCACTGACCCGCAGCTGCCAGATCAACGCACCCACGGCCGCCACAAAACTGATCAACCCGGCAGCCCAGATGCTCGACGGCACACCGTAATGCTCGCCCCACCACCCGGCCAGCGTCGCCCCGATCGGGGTGGTGCCCAGGAAGACCAGCACGTACAGGGCCATCACCCGCCCGCGGAACTCCGGATCCACCCCCATCTGCACCCGGTGGTTGGCTCCCTGCGCCAGGTAGATCGAGAAGAAGCCGGTGGGTACCAGCAGCAGCGCCGCGACCACGAAGTTGGGCGCGAACCCGACCAGGAACTCGAAGACGCCGAAGAGCAGCGCCGCCCCGATGACCAGGTAGACCCCGGGCCGGGACCGCCGCCGCGTGCCGGCCAGCGCGCCGCCGAGCGAGCCGATGGCGAGGGCCGTGGTGAGCAGGCCGAACGTGGACGGCCCGGCGTTGAAGTTGATTTTCGCGAGGGCGGCGAGGGTGACCGGGAAGTTGAAGCCGATCATGCCGATCATCGCCATCAGGCAGATCGGCAGCAGCAGGTCGTGCCGCTTGCCGACGTAGCGCAGCCCGTCGATGACGCGCGCCGGGGCGGCGCCCGGCTTGCGCTCGGACCGGTGCAGCTCGGCCTGGCGCATCCGGATGTAGGTGAACACCGGCGCTACCGCAAGAACCGTGGAGATCAGGAAGACGCCGGGGGTGGAGAGCACCGCGAGCAGCACGCCGGCCAGCGCGGGGCCGCTGATCCGGGCCATGTTGAAGGTGGCGGCGGAGAGGGCGAGCGCGTTCGGCAGCAGCCGGAGCTCGACGAGTTCGGAGACGAAGGCCTGCCGGACCGGCGTTTCGACGGCGTTGGCGATGCCGAGCAGCAGCGCGAAGACGAAGACGTGCCACAGGGCGACGACACCGGCGGTGACGAGGACGGCGAAGGCGATGGCGAAGACCGCGAAGGCGGCGTTCGCGACAATGAGGATCTTGCGCTTGTCGTACCGGTCGGCGAGGCGGCCACTCACCAGGGTGAGGAGCATGACGGGTACGAATTGGAGCGCCGTGACCATGCCGAGCGCGCCCGGTGAGTTGTCGGAGAGTTCGAGCACCAGCCAGTCCTGGGCCGTGAACATCATCCACACGCCGACCAGCTTCACCAGTTGCCCGCCGGCGAAGAGGCGGTAGTTCGGGACTTCCAGGGATCGGAATGTGGAGTTCAGGCCTGCCCGCACGTGGCTGTGCCTCCTTGTTCGGCCGTACGCGTCATCGTCGTGTGACGAAGCGGAACAACCAGGCCAGGCGAGGCGAACAGCCAGGGGGAGTTTCAGTCCCGCGCGACGCGCTGCAGAATTTCCGCAGCGTGTGCCAAGGTTTCCCGTTCCTCGGGGCTCAAACGGTCCAGGGCCTGTGCCAGCCACTCGTTGCGCGCCTTCTCGTACTGCGCGTACACCGCCCGCCCCTCATCGGTGGCGGCCAGGATGACCTGGCGCCCGTCGGTGGGGTGCGGCGTACGAGCGACGAGCCCACGATCCTCCAGCTTCCCGACGATCTTGGTCATCGTCGGCGGCTGGACCCGCTCCACGTCGGCGAGCTCACGGGGAGTCAGCGCACCGGCCAGTTGGAGGCTGGTCAGCGCGGAGAGCTGACTGAACGTGAGGTCACCGACCGGCCGGGCCTGGCGGACTCGGCGGCCGAGCCTGGTGATCGCATCCCGCAGCGTTTTGGCCAGCGGCTCCGCTGTCACGCGCTCCGAAGTCACGACCCGCTCCATCACGATATTTAGCCTAGCTAATGAGCATGGCTAACGACATCAGTTGACCCGTATGACCACCGTCACCGGGCACGGTAACGCACCCGGTGACGGCTGTGACATCGTCGGGATCAGGCGATCCAGGCCTCCAGCGGGCCCCGGGCGAAGTAGAGGACGAACAGGGCTGCGACCCCGTACAGAATGGGGTGGATCTCCCGGGCCTTGCCGGTCGCCGCCTTGAGGACCACGTAGGAGATGATCCCCGCGCCGATCCCGTTGGAGATCGAGTAGGTGAACGGCATCAGCGTGACGGTCAGGAACGCCGGCACCGCGATGGTGTAGTCCGACCAGTCGATCTGGGTGACCACGGTCATCATCAGGAAGCCGACCACGACGAGCGCGGTGGAGGCCGCCTCGAACGGGACGACCTTGACCAGCGGCGCGAAGAACATCGCCACCAGGAAGAGGGCACCGGTGACGAGGCTTGCCACACCGGTACGGGCACCTTCGCCGACACCGGAGGCGCTCTCCACGTACGACGTGTTGCTGGAGACGCTCGCCGCACCACCGGCAGCCGCGGCGATCGAGTCGACGAGCAGGATCTCCTTGGTCCGCGGCGGCATCCCCTCGGAGTCAAGCAGGTCACCCTCCTGCCCGACCGCGACCATCGTGCCCATCGTGTCGAAGAAGTCGGTGATCAGTAGCGTGAAGATGAACATCAGCACGACCAGCCAGCCGGCGCTCGACCACGAGTCGAGCACGTTGAACTGGCCGATCAGCGAGAGGTCCGGTACGTCGATGATCTGATCCGGCAGCGTCGGCACGTTCAGCGACCAGCCGTGCGGGTTGGTCGCCGAGGAGCCGACCTTCGCGATCGCCTCCACGATGATCGCCACGACCGTGGTGCCGAGGATGCCGATCAGGATCGCGCCCTTCACCTTGCGGACGAAGAGCACCAGCGTGAAGAGCAGGCCGATCGCGAACACCAGCGTGGGCCAGGTCATCAGCTTGCCACCGAGGCCGAGCTCGACCGGCACCGTGGTGTTCGCGGCGTCCGGGACGCGGTGCACGAAGCCGGCGTCCACCAGACCGATGATCATCAGGAAGAGGCCGATACCGACGCCGATGGCGGTCTTCAGCTGGGTCGGCACGGCGCGGAACACGGCCGTACGCAGGCCGGTCAGCACCAGGATGCCGATCAGCACACCCTCGATGACAACCAGGCCCATCGCGTCGGCCCAGGTCATCTCCGGCGCGATCTCGTACGCCACCAGGGCGTTGACACCGAGGCCGGCAGCCAGCGCCAGCGGGAAGCGGGCGACGACGCCCATCAGGATCGTCATGACACCGGCCACCAGGGCGGTTCCGGCGGCGAGCGCGGCGAGCGGCAGGTGCGCCCCCGTGGAGTCGGTGCCCCCGGCCAGGATCAGCGGGTTGAGCACCACGATGTAGGCCATCGTGAAGAAGGTGACGACGCCACCCCGGATCTCCCGGCTCAGGGTTGATCCACGGGCGGTGATCTCGAAGAAGCGGTCGAAACTGGCTGTGGACATGTGACCCTTCCGAGGGACGCGCATGAGGGGACGGGCGCATGCTTCCAGAACCAACTGTTTCCGCAAAAGCGGAGTGATGTTACAACTCTCACGCGCTGCACCGATGCGGTCCGTAATGGTCGTACCCTGACGGAGTGAGTGACCTGTCTCCCGCCACGAAACCCAACGAGGTTCTCGCCGTGGTGGTCGGGACGAAACCCCGGCCCGAACCGCTGGATCCGCCGATGGTCCCGTTCGCTCTCGCCGGCGTGGCCGCCTTCGCCGTCGCCCTGCTCGTCACCTGGCTCGCCGACGCGCCGGCGCACTGGGTGGAGGTCAGCCTCGCCGGGCTGATCTGGGGCATCCCGGGCACCCTGACCATGGTCGTGCACGACCGGAACCGGAAACGCCGCCGAGCGCTGACGCACCCGGAGTTCGAAGTAACGGCCTAGGCCGTGACGGCCCAGGTCGTAACGGCCCAGGTCGTTGACGTAGCGGCCCAGGCCGCGGCTTCAAGGTGGCCTAGCTGTGGCCGTAATCCTCGGCCGGCTCCCCGGACTCGACCGAGCCGTGCCCGCGGCTGACCGCGACCGCCTCGACCTCACTGTCGTCGTAGATCGTCGGCAGTTCCTCGACCGGCTGCTCGGTGGTGGCGAGCAGTGCCTCGGAGTGCGCGCCGCAGCCGTGGTCGGCGCTCACCGCGCGGCCGTCGTCGGGTGCGTAGAGGTTGCCGCAGACGCCGAACATCGCGCGCAGCGTGCCGGCGAGCGGCAGGTAGAAGCCGCAGCTGCCGCAGCGGGCGTTGCGCGGGGCGGCCGTGGCGATCGGGGCCTCCGGGCCGGCGTCACCGTCGTACCACCGCTGGGCGGTCTCGATCCGGCCCTCGCGGGACATCACCCGGGACCGGCCGAGGCCGAGCTCCCAGGAGACCTCCTCGACGGCCGCGTCGTCGCTGAGCACGTAGCCCGGAGCGAGACGGTCGTCGTCGGGCGCGGTCGGCATGAGGTCGCCGACACCGAGGTCGCCGGGCTGCACCCGCTCGTTCCACGGCACCCAGCCGGGAGCGAGCAGCGCGTCGGGGCCGGGCAGCAGGACGGTCTCGCAGACCGTGACGTGCCGGCTGCGCGGGACACGGGTCACCGTGACCGCCCAGCGCCAGCCCTGATATCCGGCGAGGTGACTGTCGAAAAGATGGGTGACCACACGGTCACCCTCGGCGATCGCTTCGAGATGATCGCCGACGTCGGTCGGGTCCACTTCGGTGATGGCACCGCGAGCCACCCCGACGGCATCGGCACAGACCTGGTCGAGTCGGGCGGCGCGGGAGGTGGTCCTGGAGGTCACCCGCCCATTGTTGCCTACCGAACCCGAAAGCCCGCAACGAGTCCCCAGATCGCCGCGCGTGGAAGGCGACGCGGGTCGCTCACATCAGTCAGGATGGTTGTCATGCCGCTGCTTCCCACACTCGGACGCACCGTCGGTACCGGCGTGAAGGCCCTCCGTCTGGTGGTCCGCGGTTCGGTGCGCGGAAGCGCCTGGGCCACCCGCCGGGTCGGCACGGCTCGGGCCCGGGGTGCCGCCAACGAGACCGGCATGATCCGGCTCTTCGACCTGCACGCGGTCTCCTGCGCCGGTGACGCGCTCATCGCCATCGGTCTGGCCGGCACCATCTTCAGCGTCCCGCTCGGTGAGGCGCGCAGCCAGGTCGGGCTCTACCTGCTCATCACCATGGTGCCGTTCGCGCTGCTCGCCCCGGTGGTCGGCCCGCTGCTGGACCACTTCCGGCACGGCCGCCGTTACGCCCTGGCCAGCACGATGCTGGGCCGCGCCTTCCTGGCCTATGTGATGGCGGACAACCTGCTCGGCTGGGGGCTCTACCCGGCGGCCTTCGCGGTCCTCGCGTTCTCCCGGGCCTACGGCGTGGCCCGGTCGGCGGCCGTGCCACGTCTGCTGCCGACCGGGGTGGGACTGTCCCAGGTGGGCGCCCGCGCCAGCGTCTACGGCACGTTCGCGGGCGCCGTCGTGGCCCCGATCGGGCTGCTGGCCTTCAAGTTCGGGCCACAGTGGCCCCTGCGGGTCGCCGCGATCATCTTCATGGTCGGCGTGGTGGTGGCGCTGCGCCTGCCACCGCGCGCCGACTCCGATCCGCCCGAGCAGATGCCGCGGCCCTGGCGTGCCGTGCTCCGGGTCGCCGGCACCGGGCGCCCGCTCGCCGAGCGCCTGGTCACCGCGAGCCTGATCGGCAGCGCCAGCCTGCGCCTGCTCTACGGCTTCCTGCTGCTCTTCCTGACCTTCGCGATCATGGGCGACGCGCTGCCCGGCACGGTCCTCGGCCTCGAACTGAGCCGGACCGCGGCGGTCGGCCTGGTCGGTGGCGCGCTCGCGCTCGGCACATTCCTCTCCACCGCCGCCGGCACCGGTCTGCGCATCCGCCGCCCGCTGGCGCTGCAGTCCAGCGGCCTGGTGCTGACCGCCGCCGTCGCCGTGCTCACCACGATCTTCTACAACCTCGCGATGGTCACCCTGCTGGCCCTGCTCACCGCGATCTTCAGCGGGATCGCCAAGCTGGCGGTCGACGCCAGCATCCAGGAGCGCGTCGCCGAACAGCAGCGGGCCACCGCGTTCGCGCACTCGGAGACGGTCCTCATGCTGGCCTGGGTGGTCGGCGGCGGGCTCGGCATCATCCCGCTGCCGGGCCGGACGGGCATCGCGCTGGCGGCGCTGCTGGCGGTGCTGGCGGCGGCCCGTGCCGCCTGGGCGGCGGCCCGGTTGCACAACGAACGGCTGGCGGGGCGTCCGGATGCCGGTCCCCCGCCGGGTCACTCCGAAGGGCCCAGGACCACAGGGGTACGCCGTGACGACACCTCCTCGACCCCCGTGATCGAAGCGGTCGATCCGTGGGCCGACCCGCCGACCGCTCCCGCAGGGGGCGTTCCGGCGCCCACCCAGCGCGGCCGCGACAAGTCCGGCGCAGCCCGCGCGGACCGGCCCGGAGACACCCCCGCGGACCGGCCCGGAGACACCCCCGCGGACCGGCCCGGAGACGCCCGCGCGGGTCGGCCCGGTGCGGCTTGGAGTGGCGAGCCCGGTGCGGCCCGCACGGACTCGCTGGGCACGGCTCCTGCCGACAGGTCCGGTCCGGCGCGGGGAGACAAACCCGGCGCGGCCCAGGCGGACGAGCTCGACCCGACCCTGGTGGAGCGGCCGGCCCGCCGGAAGCTGTGGCCGGGCCGCCGCAAGGAGAAGCCGGCCGCGGACGTGACGCGCCGGCTGCCCGCCGAGGGTGCCGAGCCCGCCACGGGAACCCGGCCGGCCGCAGGGCCCGGTCCCGGCACGGGGGGTGGTTCCGGCAGTTCAGGCGGTTCCGGCGGTTCCGGCAGTTCCGGCGGTTCCGGCAGTTCCGGCACGGGAGGCGGGCCGGCTCGGGGTGGCGTTCCCGTACCTGGGCGGCCGGGCCGGGCGGAGGACGACGACGCGGAGCGGCCCACGGTGCGGTACCGGGGCGGTGACGGCAGTGGCGGTCCCGCGCGGCGGCCGGCGGGTTCGGGGGCGCCGCCGGGGTACCACGTGTACCGGCCCTCCAGCGCTGGTTACAGTTCGCGCGACAGTGACCCGGCGAGCGACGAGGACTCGTGAGCGCGTACAAAATCCTGGTCGTGACCGCGGTGCCCGCCGAGGCGGAGGCGATCCGCCCAGCTCTCGACCCGCAGTCGGTCGCGGTCGAGGCCGTCGGCGTCGGCCCGGCAGCCGCTGCCGCCGGCACCGCGCGGCTGCTCGCCGGCGGCGACTACCGTGCCGTGCTCAGCGCCGGGATCGCCGGTGGATTCCCGGGCCGCGCCCCGGTGGGCGGCATCGTGCTCGGCACCCGCAGCATCGCAGCCGACCTGGGCGCCGAGACCCCGGACGGCTTCCTGCCGGTCACCGAACTCGGCTTCGGCCGCAACATCGTGGAGTGCGACCCGGCCCTGCTCGCGGCGTTGCGCACGGCCCTGCCCGCAGCGGTGACCGGTGACGTGCTGACGCTGAGCACCGTCACCGGCACGGCGACGACCGCGGCCGGGCTGGCGGCCCGCTTCCCGGCGGCGGTGGCGGAGGCGATGGAGGGGTACGGCGTGGCGACCGCAGCCACCGACGCCGGCATCCCGTTCGCCGAGCTCCGCACGATCTCCAACCCGGTCGGACCGCGCGACCGGGCGGCCTGGCGGATGGCCGAGGCCTTCGCCGCGCTGACCACCGCCGCCCGGGCGCTGGGCACGCTGCCCTGAATCACGGCGCCTTCGCCCGTCCCGCACGCTGCTGAACCTCGATTCATTCGTTTACCTCGAAGTCATTGCCGTTCATCGACGGGACCGGCATGCTGCGCTGAACAGCACGTGAATCGCCGCTGCGCCGGAGAAGCGAGGCCCGATGGACGACGTGAGCGGCACCCCGATGTCGGCCGCCGCGCGGGCCCGGCTGATCGGCGCGGGCTATGCGGCGCAGGGTCTCGGCTACGCGGCGGTGGTGACCGCGCTCCCCGCCTTCAAGGACCGGCAGGGCATCGACGACACGTTCGTCTCGGCGATCCTGCTGCTGGTCTGCGTGGCCGCGGCCGGTGGCTCGATGCTGGCCGACCGGGTCGCCGCTCGCTGGGGCAGCCGGTTCGCTCTCGCCTCCGGCCTGATGCTCGTCGCCGCCGGTCTGGCCGGCGCGACCGTCGCCTCGCCGAACGCGGTGTTCGCCACGATCCTGCTCGCCTACGGCGTCGGCCTCGGCGCGGTGGACGCGTCGCTGAGCATGCAGGGCGTCCTGGTGCAGGCCCGGCTGGGCCGCAGTGTGATGAGCCGGCTCTTCGCGGCGTACACGGCTGCCGCGATCGCCGCGGCCCTGCTGATGTCGGGTGTGCTGGAGAGCGGCGCGGGCGCCGAGCTCGCGGTCGGGGTGGCAGCCGTCTTCGCCGCGGTGGTCGCGGTGGTCGGCTGGCGCCTGTTCGAGCCCGGCCGGACACTGCGGTCGAGTGCGGCGCCGGACGGCGGTGGCGGCCGCGCGATCCGCCCGATCGTCCTGGTCTGCGGCATGTTGATCTTCACGGCGTTCCTGGTGGACTCGGCGATCAGCACCTGGAGCACCGTCTACCTCCAGGACTCGCTGGACGCGGCAGCCTCGGTGGCGCCGCTGGGCTACGCCGCCTACCAGGCAGCCGTGCTGGTCAGTCGGCTCGTCGCCGACCACGTGATGCCCCGGGCCGGCCGCCTGCCTGTCGTTCTCGGCTGCCTGACGGTCTGCGCGACCGGCTGCGGCCTGGTGGCGGCGCTGCCGTCGGTCGGCGCCGCGGTGGCCGGCTTCGCGATCGCCGGGATCGGCGTCGGCGTGCTGGTCCCGCTGGCGTTCAGCGCGGCCGGCGAGGCCGCGGCAGCGAACAGCGACGAGGTGATCGCCAAGGTGAACCTGTTCAACTACGGCGGCGCCCTGCTCGGCGCGGTGCTGCTGGGCGCGCTCTCCGAACCGGTCGGCCTGCGGGTCGCCTTCCTGATCCCGGTGGTCGTGGTGCTCCTGACGCTGCCACTGGCCCGCCGCCTGCGACACCTCGCCGGCACAGAGCCGGCCCTCAAGGCCGCCGGCTGAGCCGGCACCGAGCCTTCTGTCAGGGCCGCCGGCTGAGCCGGCACGGAGCCTTCTGTCAGGGCCGCCGGCTGAGCCGGCACGGAGCCTTCTGTCAGGGCCGCCGGCTGAGCCGGCACGGAGGCTTCTGTCAGGGCCGCTGGCTAAGCTTGCCGCGTGCCGAGGCTGGTCGACCGCGATCTGAGACGGGCCGAGCTGCTGACGGCGGCGTGGCGGGTGGTTCGCGCCCGCGGCGTGGAGGGCACCACCACCCGGGCCATCGCGGACGAGGCCGGGTGTTCGCTGAGCGTGCTCGCGCACTTCCTGGGCGGCAAGGACGACATCCTGGTGGCCGCACAGAAGGCGGTCTACGACCGGATCGTCGAGCGCGCCTTCCGGATCGGCGGCGACCTGTTCGGGCTGGACGGCCTGCGTGCCGCGCTGGAGGCGGTGCTGCCGCTCGATGCCGAACGGGCCGCCGACGCGCACGTCAACGTCGCGTTCGCCGGGGCCGCGCTGTCCCATCCCGGGCTCGCCGCGTCGCGTCGAAGCTCGCATCAGGAGATCCGGGTGCACCTCGGCGTCTGCCTGCGTGAGGCGCGGGAACTGGGCGAGCTGCGCGCCGGGGTGGACGACGACGCGGTGATCGACGACTTCATCATCCTGGTCGAGGGCAGCACGCTGCTCAGCCTGGTCGACGGATGGGCCGAGGAGGGCCGGGCCGAGCGCCTGACCCGCCTCGCCACCCAGTTCGTCGACCAGCTCCGCCGCTGACCCGGCGCCGCCCGGCGGCCGCCGCCGCACCCGGGATCACCGCCCAGCCGACACCCCCCCCCGCGCCCGCCGCCGCACCCGGGATCACCGCCCAGCCGACACCCCCCCCGCGCCCGCCGCCGCACCCGGGATCACCGCCCAGCCGACACCCCCCCCGCGGCCCCATTCTGGCCCGGTGACGCCGGACGCGCCGCCTGCGCCGGGATGTTGATCTGCTAGCGCTACGAAATCGCTGTGATCATGGACCTGAAACCGCGATTTCGTAGCGCTAGCAGATCAACAACGCCACGCGGGCCCACCGCAGCGCCCATACCTCGGGGCGAGGCCGGCCAGCGCACCCGGGCAAGACCAGCCGACGCCCAGGACAAGACCGGCGGACCGAGACCGGCGAGCAAGATTGGCGGGCCAAGACCGGCGGGCCGGAACGCCTGGGTCAGCGGTGGGGCTGGGCCGCGATCAGGTCGCGGAACCAGTACCAGGAGTCCTTGCGAGTGCGGTTCAGCGTCTCCCGGTCGACGTGCACCAGCCCGAACCGCTCGTCATAGCCGGCCGCCCACTCGAAGTTGTCCAGCGCCGACCAGACGTAGTAGCCGTCCACCCGTACCCCCGCCTTGATGGCGTCGGAAACCGCGCGCAAGTGGGCGTCCAGGTAGGAGATGCGCCGGTCGTCATGGACCCGGCCGTCCGGCCCGGGCGGCGCGTCGTGGAACGACGCGCCGTTCTCCGTGACGATCACCGGTGGCAGGTCCGGGTACCTGTCGCGCAGCGTCACCAGGATCTCGGTGAGCCCGGACGGCACGACGGCCCAGCCGAAGTCGGTGCGTTCGTCGCTCTTCACCGGCACCGGCGAGAACGGCATCCCTTCCGGGATGTCGACCTCGAGCACGCCCGCGTAGTCCTTGCCCTCCCGCGGCGCCTCGATCATCGTCGGCTCGTAGTAGTTGACCCCGTAGAAGTCGAGGCGCGCCCGGATCAGTTCCAGGTCGCGGTCCAGTTGCGCGCCGCCGGTGCCGATCCCGGCCACGATCATTTCGTTCGGGTACGCCCCCCGCAGGATCGGATCGGAGAAGGTCCAGTTCGTCAGGTCCTCGAAGAGACCGGCGGCCGCCACGTCCGCCGGGTCGTCGCTCGCCGGCATGACCGGGAAGTGCTGGCTCGCCACGCCGACCGTCGCCGCGCCGTGCTCCCGGAGCACCTGCACGGCCAGCCCGTGTGCGAGCAGCTGGTGGTGTGCCGCGGGCAGCGCGCCCAGGCCGAGGCCGCGGGCGGGGGCGTGGTCGGTGAGCGCGTAGCCGTACAGCGTGTGCACGTTCATCTCGTTCATGGTGATCCAGTCCCGGACCCGGTCGCCGAGTCGTGTGACGAGCGTGCCGGCGTGGTCGGCCAGCCGGTGGGCGGTGTCCCGGTTCAGCCAGCCCCCGGTGTCCTCCAGGCTCTGCGGCAGATCCCAGTGGTAGAGCGTGGGCACCGGCCGCACCCCGGCCGCGAGCAGGCTGTCGACGAGCCGGTCGTAGAAGTCGATGCCGCCGGAGAGCACCCTCGGCCAGGAGAACGAGAACCGGTAGTCGTGCGTCCCGGCCGCCGCGATGTG
The DNA here is from genome assembly GCF_020873875.1 of Actinoplanes sp. DH11. Classification (GTDB taxonomy): domain Bacteria; phylum Actinomycetota; class Actinomycetes; order Mycobacteriales; family Micromonosporaceae; genus Actinoplanes. Next base: position 230,380 of record NZ_JAHWGU010000011.1, on the reverse strand, counting down.
CGCGACGTCCTCGGCGTACCGGTGGACGTGGTCGATCGCGACCCGGGCGTCCTCGCCGTGCCGGATGGTGCCGGGCCGGGCGGCGAAGGTGTCCCAGATGCTGGGGCACAGCCCTGCGGTGCCCTCGATCTGGTGGGACGAGGTCGACATGCCGAACCGGAAACCTGGTGGGAGCTGGGGATACAAGACGACCCTTCCTATCGGAGTGCGTGCAGGCGGGGCAGCGCCGCCAGCGCGAGCAGCGCGGCACCACCGGTGAGCAGGTAGAGCGCGGGATAGCCGCCGAGCCCGGTGACGATCGGCGCGGCGAGCACCGGCGCGAGCAGCTGGGGCAGGGTGCCGGCGATGTTGGCGACGCCGAGCATCGTGGCGCGGGTGCCGGCGTCCGGCAGCACGTGCGTGATCACCGCCATGTCGACCGCGATGTAGGCGCCCCAGCCCAGCCCGACCAGCGCCGCGGCGACGACCACGACGGCCGTCACCGGCACGAGCGCCATCAGCGTGGTGCCGGCCGCCATCACCACGGCGGCGACGGCCACGAACGCCCGGCGGCGCGCCCACCGGTCCGAGAGCACGCCGCCGAACCCACCGGCGAGGCCGGCGAAGAGCACGTTGACCACGGTCAGGATCAGCACCCAGAGCGCCGGGTCGGCGACGCCGACGGAGTCCGACAGGTAGTAGAAGAGGTAGACCAGGACCAGCGCGTTGCTGAGGTTCAGCAGGAAGCGGATCAGCCAGGCCCAGGCGAACTGCCCGCCCGGACGCAGCAGAACCGCCCAGTCGGTCCGTTCCCGGACGGTCGCGGCGACCGGGCCGTCCCGGTGCAGGATCAGCAGGGCCGCACCCAGGGCGGGCACCGCGATCGCGACCGCGACGTAACCGGGCGCACCCTGACCCACCACGACGGCCAGGGCGGTGCCGAGCACGACGCCGACGATCTGGGCCACGCCGAAGATCGAGCCGACTGCGCCCCGCTGCCGCTCCGGCACCCGGTCGCCGATCATCGCGGCGAGCGCGGCCAGCGGCCCGTTCAGGCCGGCCTGCACCAGGCACCAGCCCAGCACCATCGTCGTCCGGGTGTCCGCGCCGGCCAGCACCAGCAGGCCGGCCATGCCGACCGCGGCGCCGGCCAGGAAGACCGGCCGGCGCCGTGACCCGATCCGGTCGGAGAGCGCACCCCAGAGCGGGTTCGCCACCATCGACACGGCTGCGCCCCAGGCGGTCACGAAGGCGAGCAGCGCCTCCTTGCCCTCCTCGCCGGCCAGCCGGGCCGCCTGCTCCGGGAGCAGGATCTGGATGGGGCCGAACCAGCCCGCCGCCACACCGACCATGGCCAGGCCATAGGCGGTCATCCAGCGGCGGCGGACCGGCGCTTCGACAACTGTCACGCACGAGCCCTTTCCCACATCACCGTGTACGCCTCGGCGCCGCTGAGCAGCTGCCGGCGAAGCTTGGCGGCGTCGGCTCCGGACTGGTTCAGCAGGTCGGTGAGCCAGTCGGCGTAGAGCCCGTACTGCGCGACGCCGTCGGTGTTGAGGTCGAACGTGCGGCTGCCGTACACCTGCTTGGTGACCGTGGTGCCGTTGGTGGCGGTGAACGGGTAGGTCAGCGGGCTGGATCCGGCGTTGAGCCGCGGGGCGGCCTGCGGGCCGAGACCGTTCACGTCGGTGCCGACCCCGTACCCGGTGATCTTCGAGGCGTTGGCGAGTCCCTGGTGCGCGCGCCACTCGTCGAGGAAGGTCGGGGTGTCCTGGCCGTCGTCGGTGGCGGCGAAGGCGTAGCTGGCGACGAAACCGCCCAGGCCCAGGATCCGGTTCACGATCGTCGGGTCCGACCAGGTGTGCACCGAGGTCACGCCCGGGTATCCGGCCTGCTGGGCGATGTCCAGGACCGCCTGCGCGGTCTTCACACCCATGTGGTCGATGTGGATGATCATGCCGCGGTCGATCATCTGGTTGACGAGGTACGAGCCCAGCGACGTCAAGCCACGGGTGTTGCAGATCTTCCCACTGGGGTAGACGGGCAGCACCGCACCGGCGGGCAGGCCGACGCCGAGCTGGAGCAGCCGCGCGAAGTCGTCGCTGACCAGCGGCTGCTCGTTGTCGGACGGGCCGGTGCAGCTGGTCGCGGTCCACCAGTGCCCGCTGGACAGGAACTGACCGACATTGATTGCGGCGCCGGTGACCCCTTCGTCGAACCGGGTGCCGCCGAACGCGTTGTCGAACTTGTGCACCGGGTAGACCCCGCTCACGCCGAGGCTTTCCAGCTCGTCGAGCCCGGCGTCGATGTCCGCGGTGGTGCACTGCGGCACGTCCTTGATCTCGCGGCATCCGAAGAGTTCGGAGTTCTCCACGCCGATCGTGACGGCCAGTTTGCCCTGCGCGGCGATCTGCCGGACCTGCGCCGGCGTGGTCGCCAGCCGGAACCAGCCCTTGCCCGGACCACCGCTGCGGGCGTCCACGTAGTCCTGCATCTTGCGCAGGTAGGTCGCCTGTGCCCGGATCTGGTCCATCTCGTCGCAGGAGGTGTGCTGCGGCGTCAGCTCGCAGATCACCCGGTTCGCCACCAGCAGCGCGTTGTGCACCCGCTGACCGGACTTCCAGGCCCGTTCCAGGCTGCGGAAGTACGACGCCTCGTGCAGCATCGTGTCGTTCTGCGGCCAGTCACCGAAGGTCGGCCAGCCGTCCTCGGCCGAGTTGATCGGGTCGGTGCCCGCGATGATCGCCTCGAGCAGGGCACCCCAGCCGAGCGTGCCGTGCGAGGCACAGCCCTTCAGTGCCACCGTGACACCACCCGGGGCGTACGCGTCACCGCAGTGCAGCGACCCCCCGAACCCTTCCGCCGCGGTGATGTGCGAGTGCGCGTCGATCCAGCCCACCAGCTTGCCGCCGGAGTCCACCCCGGGTGCCGGGGTGCCGCTGACGCCTGTCGCGATGTCCGGGTTGGCCGCGCAGCCGGAGGCCGGGGCGAACGCGAAGGTGGCGTTCCCGGCCCCGAACCCGCCGAGGTGGACGCCCGCCTGCTGACCGGTGGCGGTGGCGACGAGCCGGTAGCGGCCGTCGGACGCGGAGACGGTCCAGTCGGACCGCTCGCCGTACTCGGTGCCGGCCCAGATCCAGCCCAGCACGCTCTGGTAGATCGGGGCGCCGGTGGAGTCGCGGATCGCGTACCGGCCGAGCTGGGTGGCCTCGAACCGAAACTTCTCGGCCTTCGCCGCGGTGCCGGTGTATCCGTACCCCACGCTGTCCTTGAAGACGTAACCGTTCGGCGCCTGGAGGGTGACGCACGCACCCTCCAGATCATTGGCGGGCGTCCAGGTCGCGGCTTGGGCGGCGGGCGCGGGCAGCCCACCTACCAGGCCGAGCACCAGGACGCCCGCGGTCAAATTCCGGAACCGGGCCACGGGACACCCCCTTTGATCGATCAAATGATCCAACAAGGCGGAGTGTAAGAATTGTCACGTCCCAGATCCAGATATGAACGTGAATCTTTTTTCCAGGCGCACGCCGGATGTGGGGAGCTAGACAGCGGCCGCCGCGGGCACTCGGCGCCGGGCGCGGCTAGCGTGAGTGTCGTGGAACTGACGCTCGCGGTCTCCCCGTGCCCGAACGACACCTTCGTCTTTCACGCGCTGATCCACGGGCTGGTGCCCGGCGCCCCGCGGGTGAACCTCACGTTCGCCGACGTCGACGTGACGAACACGGCGGCCCTGGACGGTCGATTCGACCTGGTCAAGGTGAGTTACGCGGCGCTGCCGTGGCTGCTCGACGACTACGAGCTGCTGCACTGCGGTGGCGCGCTCGGCCGGGGCTGCGGCCCCCTCGTGCTGGCCCGGGAACCGCTCGACGACCTCACCGGCAGGACGGTGGCGGTGCCGGGTGACCGCACCACGGCATACCTGCTGTTCCGCCTCTGGTCCGCGGCCCACCCGCCGGCCCGCATCGAGGTCGTGCCGTTCCACGAGATCATGCCGGGCGTCGCCGCCGGCCGTTACGACGCCGGCCTCGTCATCCACGAGGCGCGCTTCACCTACCAGCGGTACGGTCTGACCGCCCTGGCCGACCTCGGCGAGTGGTGGGAGGGCGACACCGGCCTGCCGATCCCGCTCGGCGCGATCCTCGCCAAGAAGGGCACGGTCGACCCGGCCCAGGCGACCGAATGGGTGCGTGCCTCGCTCCGCCAGGCGTGGCTGGACCCGGCGGCGAGCCACGACTTCATCCTCGCCAACGCGCAGGAGATGGAGCCGGCGGTCGTGAAGCAACACATCGAGCTCTACGTCAACGAGTTCACCCTCGACCTCGGCCAAGACGGACTCGCCGCCGCCGACGCCCTCCTGGGACGCGCAGCGGCGGCGGGTCTGACGCCACCTGTGAAACCGTTCCTCTAAATCTCGAACTCGCGGGCGACCGCGTGCACCAGCTGTGCGATCTTCAGCGAGGTCTTCTTGTCCGGGTAGCGGCCACGCTGCAGCGACGGCTGCACCGAGCTCTCCAGGACCTTGATCATGTCTTCGATCATGCTGGCCAGCTCGTCCGCCGGACGGCGGCGCAGCTCGGCCACCGACGGCGGGGCCTCCAGCAGCTTCACGCCGAGCGCCTGCGCGCCCTTGCGGCTGTCGACCACGCCGAACTCGATCCGCTGACCGGTCTTCAGCTCGGTGACCCCGGTCGGCAGCGAGCCCTTGGGCAGGAACACGTCGCCGCCCTCATCACTGGTGACGAACCCGAATCCCTTAGCCGCGTCGTACCACTTCACTCGACCCGTGGGCACCGCTGACCTCAACTTCACTCAATGGACACAACTGCTCACGGCAAGGCTATCCAGACGCGGGCCCGGACCCAACTGCAATCTCACCCGGCGGTGCCGGCGGACGGGTCGGTCAGGCGCTCACTCCTGGGTGAACGTCGGGGTGTAGATGAGGTTCTCCACGGGGAGCGGGAAGGTGATGTCGTCACCGAACGGCGAAGGAGCCGCGGCCCGGTCGGAGATCAGCTCCGAGACGTGCATCTGACCCTTCATGTCCACCCCTCGCGGGGCGCCCTTGGGGCTGGCGGACACCTGGGTGCCCGGCATGTTGGCCTTCGACGCCACGTTCAGTCCTCCTCGTAATCGAGGTCCGGCCACGCCCGGACCCACCACCATCGTCCCATGAACGTTAGCGTTGAAGGCGATGGCCACCACATTCGCCGATCAACTACGGTCGCTACCCGACGAGGCTCTGGGCACGCTCATCCAGCTGCGCCCCGACCTCGTCGTGCCGGTGCCCGCCGACATCTCGGCCCTCGCCGTACGCGCACAGTCCCGCAACTCGGTCGCCCGCTGCCTGGACGGGCTGGACGAGTTCACCCTGCTGATCCTCGACGCGACCCGCCTGAGCCGGGCCACCACGACCGCGCTCACCTCGGTGGACGCGATCCTCGAGCTCACCGCCGGGGTCGATCCCGACGACGTCCGGGCGGCGATCGACCGGCTCCGGGCCCGGTTCCTGCTGCACGGCCCGCCGGAGGCGTTGCAGGTGGTGGGCGCGGTCGACGAGGTCACCTCGCCCTACCCGGCCGGCCTCGGCCGCCCCGCCGACTTCCTGGACGCGCAGGCCGGCGCCCTCGTCGCGGACCGGGCGAAGCTGCGCCGCACCGTGCTCTCCGCGCCGCCGGCCGCCCGCGCCGTCCTGGACCGGCTGGCCGCGGGTCCCCCGATCGGGGCCCTCAACAGGGCCTCCCTCAACCGGGCCGCGCCCGGCCGGGCAGACGACGGCACGCCGGACGGCGGCAAGCCGGACACCGACCGGGCGGAGGTCGCCGAGCCGGTCCGCTGGCTTGTCGACCAGCACGTGCTGGTGCCGGTCTCCGAAGCCGGCCGCGCCCCGCGCCCCGACGGCGAACTCGTCGAGCTGCCGCGCGAGATCGGCATGCTGCTGCGCCGCGAGACCGGCCCGCTCGGCACGCTGCGCCCGGCCCCGCCGCTGCCGGACGGCCCGGTGCGTGACCCGCGCGCCGCCGACTCGGCCGGCGCCGGTCAGGTGATGGAGGCGGTCCGCGCCACCGAGGCGATCCTGGAAGCCTTGGCCGCCGAGGCCGCGCCCGTGCTGCGAGCCGGCGGCCTCGGCGTCCGCGACCTGAAACGTCTGGCCAAGGCCGCCGGGGTGGACGAGGCCGCGGCCGCCCTCCTGATCGAGACGGCGTACGCGGCCGGCCTGATCGGCGAGTCCGAGGTCGGCGCCCGCAGCGCCGGCGGCCCGGCACCGGACGTCTTCCTGCCCACCGGGGCGTACGACCTGTGGCGTGCCGCCGGTGTCGCCCAGCGCTGGGCCACCCTGGCCCGGTGCTGGCTGGCGATGACCCGGCAGCCGGGCCTGATCGGCCGCCGCGACGACCGGGACCGCCCGATCAACGCGCTCGCACCGGACGCCGAACGCGCCGGGGCACCGCAGGCTCGCCGGGAGGCGCTGGACGCCCTCGCCGACCTCGGTACGGGCGCCGCGCCGCCGGTCGACGCCCTGCTCGGGCTGCTGCTGTGGCAGGCCCCGCGACGGGCCCGCGGCCGCGAGGTCGCGCACCGGGACGCCTACGCGGGCGCGGCCGTGCTCGGGGTGACCGGGCTGGGCGCGCTCACCTCGTACGCCCGCCTGCTCCTGACCGATCCGGAGCCGGACGAGACCGACCCGCTGGGGTTGCACCCGGCGGAGGCCCCGGCCGACGCGGTGCGGGCGCTCGACGAGCTGCTGCCCGCGCCGGTCGATCACGTCCTGGTGCAGGCCGACCTGACAGTGGTCGTGCCGGGACCGCCGGAACCGGAGCTCGCCGCCGAACTCGACGCGGTCGCCGAACCCGAGTCGGCCGGCGGCGCCAGCGTCTTCCGGGTCACCCCGGCGAGCGTGCGGCGGGCGCTCGACATCGGGTACCGCGCCGATGACCTGCACACCCTGTTCCGCCGGCGGTCCCGCACACCGGTGCCGCAGACGCTCACCTACCTGATCGACGACACCGCGCGCAAGCACGGCGGCCTGCGCAGCGGCTCGGCCGGCTCCTACCTGCGCAGCGACGACGAGGCGCTGCTCGCCGAGGTGCTGGGCGACAAGCGGCTGGTGCCGGTGGACCTGCGCCGGATCGCGCCGACGGTGCTGGTCAGCCCGCGCCCGGTGGCCCGGCTGCTGGGCGCGCTGCGGGAGGCCGGTTATGCCCCGGTCGCCGAGGACGCCGGTGGCGCGACGGTGCTCACCCGGCCGAAGGCGCGACGGGCGGTGACGCGTACCCCCCGGGTGCCCGAACCTCTCGGCCCGCCGCTGCTGGCCGGTCCCCGCCTGGCCGGCGTGGTCGAGCAGCTGCGCCGCGGCGACATCGCGACCCGTGCGGCCCGCCGCGCCCCCGTCACCGTGCGTGCCGCGCAGGGTCAGGCGGTGCCGGGGCTGACCGCGGTGCAGCAGCACAGCCAGGCCATGGCGGTGCTGCAGCAGGCGGTGCGGGACAAGGCCCGGGTCTGGGTCGGTTACGTCGACTCGCACGGCGCCACGCTGTCCCGGCTGGTCAAACCGGTGTCGCTGAGCGCCGGTTACCTGCGTGCCGAGGACGAGCGCGGCGAGAGCCTGCACACCTTCGCCCTGCACCGGATCACCGCGGCGGTCACCGAGGAGTGAGCGTCCTTGCCGGGCCGTGCACCCCCGTCAGCACACGGCCCGGCACCATGTACACGCTTGAGCGCTCCGAAATGTTGCAGCCGATTTCCGTGGCACACTGGAGGGTCGGCTTTACTACGGAGGGTGTACGGGTGAGCGACGGACCACTGATCGTGCAGTCGGACAAGACCCTGCTCCTGGAGGTGGATCACCCCGACGCCCACGCGTGCCGGATGGCGATCGCCCCGTTCGCGGAGCTGGAACGGTCCCCGGAGCACGTGCACACTTATCGGCTGACCCCGCTCGGGTTGTGGAACTCGCGAGCCGCGGGCCACGACGCCGAAAGCGTGGTCGACGCGCTCATCAAATTCTCGCGGTACCCGGTGCCGCACGCGCTGCTCGTCGACATCGCCGAGACGATGGACAGGTACGGGCGGCTCCAGCTGGCCAACGACCCGGTGCACGGCCTCGTCCTGCGCGGCCTCGACCGGATCGTGCTGGTCGAGGTGGCGAAATCGAAGAAGCTGGCCGGCATGCTCGGCGCCCGCATCGACGACGAGACGATCGCGGTGCACCCGTCCGAACGCGGCCGGCTCAAGCAGGCACTGCTGAAGCTGGGCTGGCCGGCCGAGGACCTGGCCGGTTACGTCGACGGCGAGGCGCACCCGATCGACCTGGCCGAGGACGGCTGGAAACTGCGGTCCTACCAGCAGGAAGCGGTCGACGGTTTCTGGGCCGGCGGTTCGGGCGTCGTGGTCCTGCCTTGCGGCGCCGGCAAGACGCTCGTGGGCGCGGCGGCGATGGCCACCGCGAAAGCGACCACGCTGATCCTGGTGACCAACACGGTCGCCGGCCGGCAGTGGAAACGGGAGCTGATCGCGCGGACCTCGCTCACCGAGGAGGAGATCGGGGAGTACAGCGGCGAGCGCAAGGAGATCCGGGCGGTCACCATCGCGACCTACCAGGTGCTCACGTCCCGTCGCGGCGGCGCCTTCACCCACCTCGACCTGTTCGGCGCCCGCGACTGGGGCCTGGTCATCTACGACGAGGTCCACCTGCTGCCCGCGCCGATCTTCCGGTTCACCGCCGACCTGCAGGCCCGCCGCCGGCTCGGCCTCACCGCCACCCTGGTCCGCGAGGACGGCCGCGAGGGCGACGTCTTCTCGCTGATCGGCCCGAAACGCTACGACGCGCCTTGGAAGGACATCGAGGCGCAGGGCTGGATCGCCCCCGCCGAGTGCGTCGAGGTCCGGGTCACCCTGACCGACGCCGAGCGCATGGCGTACGCGGTGAGCGAGTCCGAGGAGCGCTACCGGGTGGCGGCCACCGCCCGCACCAAACTGCCCGTGGTCAAGGCGCTCGTCGAGAAGCACCGCAACGAGCAGGTGCTGGTCATCGGCGGATTCCTGGACCAGTTGCACGAGCTCGGCGACTACCTGGACGCCCCGATCGTGCAGGGCAGCACCACCAACAAGGAACGGGAACGGCTCTTCGACGCCTTCCGCGACGGCTCGCTGCGGACGCTGGTGCTGTCCAAGGTCGGCAACTTCTCGATCGACCTGCCCGAGGCGGCGGTGGCGATCCAGGTCTCCGGCACGTTCGGTTCCCGCCAGGAGGAGGCGCAGCGGCTGGGCCGGGTCCTGCGGCCCAAGGGCGACGGGCGGCAGGCCCACTTCTACTCGGTCGTCTCCCGGGACACCATCGACACCGAGTACGCGTCCCACCGCCAGCGCTTCCTGGCCGAGCAGGGCTACGCCTACACCATCGTCGACGCTGACGACGTTCTCGGCCCACCCCTCCCGAAGATCGACTGACTTCCGGGGCCGCGCTCGAACAAGAGTTCGAATAGACTGCTTCGTAACGACGGACTGACGAGGTCAACCTGGTCAGAGCCGCCGGCAGACAACGCTCTCTGCGGGGCATCCGGCCGCCGCGCCAGCCGTGACCGGCGGGGTCAGCCGGCGGCCCCCCATTGCAGGGAGAGGCGGGTGGCAGCGCGTTCGGCGCGGATCTCGAGCAGGTCGCCGAGGATGACGGCTCGGTCCTCGACCAGGATCCGGTCGTCGAGGCCGTAGGTGGTGCGGGCGCTCACGAAGACCGGGCTGCCCGCGTCCCGTCGCAGGTGGGCGGCGAGTTCCTCGGGCAGCAGGCCGGGGATGATCCGTTCGGAGGCTCTGGCGATTGTCACGCCGGCGGCTGCCAGGGTGGCGTACAGCGACACCGCCCGGAAGTCGACGCCGTCCAGGGCAGGCGCCATGTCCGGGCGCACCCGTGACGTCTGGTGGATCGCGGGCCGGCCGCCGAGCAGGCGCAGGCGTTCCAGGACGCCGTCGTGGTGTGCCAGGACCCGGGTGGTCACCTCGTGGCCCTGTTCGCGCAGGTCCTCGACGAAGCTGCGCAGCGTGTCGACCCGGTAGGCGGCGTGGGCCGGGGTCACGAAGGTGCCCCGGCCTGCCTGCTGCACGATCAGCCCCTGGTCACGGAGTTCCTGGAGGGCCTGCCGCAGCGTCATCAGCGTCACGCCGTACCCGGCGCTGAGTTCCCGCTGGGCGGGCAGGGCGTCGCCGGGCCGGTAGACGCCGTCGCGGATCTTCTCGGCCAGGTCGGTGGCGATGCGCCGATAGGCCGGTATCCGATCCGCCATGCTCCTCCTGTCAGGGTCCCTCAGACCGTCACAGTATCGAGGCCCGCGCGGAACCCGGCGAGGGCCGCACCCAGCTGCTCCGGCTCGTCGCCGTCCAGGATCCGGCGCATCAGCGCGGCACCGACGACCACCCCGTCGCAGACGCCGGCGGCGGCTGTCGCATGCTCCGGCCGGGAGATCCCGAAGGCGAGCAGCACCGGCTTGCCGGTGAGTTCCCGCAGCCGCCCGGCGAGGCGTACGCCGGACTCGGCCAGTTCGTCGCGTTCGCCCGTGGTGCCCATCACCGAGATGGCGTAGACGAAGCCCCGGCTGCGCTCGGCGATCTCGGCGAGCCGGTCGGGCGGGGTGGTGGGCGCGGCCAGCAGGGTGAGGTCCACACCGTTCGCGACGGCGGCGTCGGAGAGCGCCCCGGCCTCGTCCAGGGGGAGGTCGGGGACGATCAGGCCGCGTACGCCCGCTTCGGCCAGGTCCGCGCAGAACCGGTCCGCGCCCCGGTGCAGGACCAGGTTGTAGTAGGTCATCGCGATCAGCGGGATGCCGATCCGCACCCCGGCCAGGTCGGCGAGCACGCTCCGGGTGGTGACGCCGCGCCGCAGCGCCCGGTCGGAGGCCTCCTGGATGGTGGGTCCGTCCAGGATCGGGTCGGAGAACGGCAACCCGATCTCGATGGCGTCCGCGCCGTTGCGCTCGTACTCCTGCAGGTATCGCGTCCAGTCCGGCCGGATGCCGCCGGTCAGGTAGGGGACGAGCATCTTCATGACGCCTCCATCAGGGTCGCCACGTCCTTGTCGCCGCGCCCGGAGAGCGTGACGAGCACTGTCGAGAAGGGCGGCAACTCACCGGACTCCGCGGCCTTGATCACCCAGGCGATGGCGTGTGCCGACTCCAGCGCCGGCAGGATCCCTTCGGTACGGGCCAGCCGGTGCACCGCCGGCACCACCTCGTCGTCGTCGACCGTGACGTACCGGGCCCGCCCGGCGTCGTTGAGGTGCGCGTGTTCCGGCCCGACGCCCGGGTAGTCCAGGCCGGGGGCGACCGAGTGCGCCTCGCTGACCTGGCCGTTCTCGTCCTGCAGCAGGTAGGACCGGAACCCGTGCAGCACACCGACGACCCCGGACGCGACCGCCGCTCCCCCGGCCGCTTCGACACCGATCAGTTGGGCGCCGGTGTCGACGAACCCGGCGAACGTGCCGGCCGCGTTGGAGCCGCCGCCGACGCAGGCCACCACGTAGTCGGGTACGCCGGTGCTCAGTTCGGCCGCGCACTGCCGTCGCGCCTCGTCGCCGATGACGCGCTGGAACTCGCGGACCATCCACGGGTACGGGTGCGGCCCCATCACCGAGCCCAGGCAGTAATGCGCCTCGTCGACGCATGTCACCCATTGCCGCATCGCTTCGCTGGTGGCGTCCTTGAGGGTGCGGCTGCCGCCGGTCACCGGCACCACCTCGGCGCCGAGCATCTTCATCCGGAAGACGTTGAGCGCCTGCCGTTCGATGTCCTTCTCGCCCATGTAGACCGTGACGGCGAGCCCGAGCAGCGCACCGGCGGTCGCGGTGGCCACGCCGTGCTGCCCGGCACCGGTTTCGGCGAGCAGCCGGGTCTTGCCCATCCGGCGGGCGAGCAGCGCCTGCCCGAGCACATTGTTGATCTTGTGCGAGCCGGTGTGTGCCAGGTCTTCGCGCTTGAGCAGCACGTTGACGCCGAGTTCGGCGGAGAGCCGCCAGGCCGGGGTGAACGCGGTGGGCCGACCGGCGTGCACGGCCAGCAGCCGGTCCAGGTCGCGGCGGAACCGCGGGTCGCCCCAGGCGTCGCGGAACGCCTCCTCGATCGCCGCGCACGCCGGGATCAGCGATTCGGGAACGAACCGGCCGCCGTACTCGCCGAACCGTCCCCGCTCGCCGGGGTCACTCATCACGCTGCTGGAGGGCAGCACGAGCTCGGACATGACTCACCCCACTGTTCTAGAACTCTACAGTTCTAGAACAGTGTTGCACGCACCGCTCGAAACGCAAACCGGCCCGGCTCCCATCGCGGGGGCCGGGCCGGCTTCGAACGGTTCGGATCAGCGGCGGTACCAGGTACGGGTCGACGTCTTCGTCACGTTGCCCGCCTTGTCGTACGCCCGCAGCTGGACCTTGATCTTCTTGCCGTACTTCTTGGTGTTGACCGAGAACTTGTACGCGGCCTTGGCGTCCTTGGCGACCACCTTGCCGTTGACCAGCAACTCGACCCGGGCCACCCCGTTCTTGTCGCTCGCCGACGCGGTCACCTTCACGGTGCCCTTGACCTTTGCCTTGTTCTTCGGCGCCTTGGTCACCTTCAGCTGGGGCCTGGTGCTGTCCACGACGACGGTGCGGCGAGCGGTCGTCCGGTTGCCGAGGCGGTCCTCGACCGTCCAGCGGATCTCCCGCTTCCCGTCGGCGAGCTTCCGCACCAAGGTGCACACCGGTTTGCACGTCATCACGGCACCGCGGCTCCGGTCGAGGACCACGACCGACTCGGTGTTCGCGTCGACCGCACGGAACGAGGTCGTGACCTCCGGCCCCCGGACGACAGCACCGGGCTTGGGCGACACCCAGGTGACCGCCGGACCTGTCACATCCACGATCACGTTCCGGGTGATCGAGGTGACGTTGCCGACCTCGTCGTAAGCCTTGAACGTCACCCGGGCCGTCCGGCCCCTGATCCCGAAGTCGTGAACGTACTGCTCACCGGAGCCGCGCCGCACGCCGTCCACCCACCACTCGGTGCGGTCCACGCCCGAGCGGTCAAGCGCGTAGGCGTTCAGGGCAGTGCGACCCCGGCCCACCACGCCTGGGAACGACTGGAAATTCGCGGTCGGCCCGGCGCCGTCGACGTAATAGCCCTGGCCGTAGGTCGTCTCATTGCCCGCCCGGTCGGCCACCCGCAGGTGGATGGGCTCGTAGCTGTTGGCGTAGGGCCGGACGTCCCAGGTGAAGGTCCATGGCGCCGACTTCACCACGTGACCTTGAGTCGACGTGATCGAGACGGTGTCCGCGGACACGCCGGACGCCTTGAAGGTGATGACTCCGCTCCGAACGGTGCCCCCTCCGGTGTGAACGTCGCGACGGGTGCGACGGTGTCGACACGCACCCGGGAGACGGCCTCGCCGAAGTTGCCCGCGGCGTCGAAGGCACGGACCGTGAGGTCTACCTCCTGCCCGTCGAACTTGACGTGCGGCTCGAACGGGATGCTCACGAAACCCGGCCACACCGGCTGCGCCCGCTGCAACTCGCCGTTGATGAGAAAGTCCACGCGGACGACGCGCACGTTGTCGCTGTAGACCGGCGTGAGCCGCTGGGATCCCCCGAGGTACTCGCCATCGGCCCGACCGGTCGAGGTGACCACCGGCTTCGTCCCGTCGACGGGCTCGTCCGCCGACGCCGGCGCCCCCGCACCGAGGACGAGCGACCCGGTCAGGGCCGCGACTCCCGCAGTACGACGCAGCATGTCAGCGCCTCCACGTGCGAGCGCTGGTCGTGGTCACGTTGCCCGCCCTGTCGTACGCCCGCAGCTGGACCTTGATCTTCTTGCCGTACTTCTTGGTGTTGACCGAGAACTTGTACGCGGCCTTGGCGTCCTTGGCGACCATCTTGCCGTTGACCAGCAACTCGACCCGGGCCACCCCGTTCTTGTCGCTCGCCGACGCGGTCACCTTCACGGTGCCCTTGACCTTTGCCTTGTTCTTCGGCGCCGTGCCGAACGCCACCTTGGCGCCGGTGTTGTCGACGGTGACGGCCCGCCGGACCACGGTCGTGTTGCCGACCCGGTCGTAAACGGTCCAGGTCAGCGTCTTGCGGCCGTCGCGACCGGCGGCGATCGAGGCGGTGTACGGGGCCGCCGTGTCCGCCTTCGCCCCGGCCAGCAGCGCCGAGTGGATGCCGGACGGGTCGTTCGCCCGCACAGCCGACGAGATCCGGCTGCCGCGCACGAGTGCCGCCGGCGACGTGACCTGCACGGCCGGGCCGGTGTTGTCGACGACCACCGAGTACCGCCTGGTGGCGACGTTGCCGGCCGGGTCCTGCGCCCGCAGGTCGACGGCCGCAGTCCGGTTCGCCGAGCCGGTGTTCCAGGTCCAGGCCGGCGACGTGGACTGCGCCTTGCCGTCCAGCCGCCACTCGACGGCGGCCTTGCCCTCGTCCTTGATCGACGCGGACAGTGTCCCGGTGCCGCCGACCCGCCCGTTCGTGGACGTGAACGTGGTCGCGCCCACCGTGCGGCGCCAGGTGAGCCCGCCCAGCTGGGGCAGCTCGTTGTCCATGTGCCAGACGGTGTGGATGACGTTCTCGTTGCCGGCCTGGTCGTAGAGGTACAGCATCGGGAAGTCCCGCTGCCCCACGGTGTTCCAGGTGAGCGTCCACGGCGCCGCGGTGGCTCGCGCCCACTCGACGCGGGTGTCCAGGTGCACCAGCTTGATCAGCGTGGTGTCCGGCGACACGCCGGTGAGGGTGACCGAGGCGGTGCCGCGCAGGGAGTGGCCGAGCGGCGGGTTCAGGGTCGCGGTCGGCAGGTCGCGGTCGACCATGACGGTGGCGGCGGCCTCCGCCACGTTGCCGGCCGCGTCGTGGGCCCGGATCAGGATGTCGACCGGCCCGGGCGAGCGCACCAGCCCGAAGTCCGGCCGGACGGTGATCTCCTCGCCGGCGCCGGTGACCGTCACGTCGGCCAGGCGTACCCGCGCGTGCAGCACCTCCACCCGGACCACCCCGACGTTGTCGGCGACCTTCATCGTGAGGGTCGGCCGGAGCCCGACCAGGCCCGACTGCATGCCGGTGTCCACGATGCGCGGCGCCTGCTCGTCGGCCGCGAACGCCGGCGCGGGGCCGGCCACGATCAGCGCGCCGGCGACGGTCGCCGACACTGCTGCGTGAGAAATCTTCAAGTGTCACTTCCCCAGGAGAAAGCCGGACTCAGCCATTGATCTTGAATGGCGCCGCCAGCATAGGGCCGTGGATCACTTTCGTCGATACGCCTCCGGTACGACGTTTCCGCTGTCGAGCATGCCGGCCAGCAGATCGCCGTGCTCCTCGACCCGTTCCAGCACCTCGTCGGCCCCGAACTGCCGGGCCGGCACCTCGCCCGTCGCCATCGCCATCACCTCGTCCCAGGTCAGCGGCGTGGACGCGGTCGGCCTCTCCCCCGCGCGCAGCGAGTACGGCGTCACCGTCGTCTTCGCCGCGTTGTTCTGGCTCCAGTCGATGAAGATCTTGCCCGGCCGGACGGCCTTGGCCATCTTCGCGGTGATCGAGCCGGGGACCATCGCCGCCAGCTCCTCGGCGACCTTCTTGGCGTACGCGGAGACGACCTCACTGTCCTGGGTGCCGGAGATCGGGCAGCACAGTTGCATCCCTTTCTTGCCGGACGTCTTCGGGTAGGCGTCGATGCCGTCCGCGGCGAGCCGGTCGCGCATCAGCATCGCCACCGCACAGCACTCCGTCAGACCGGCCGGCGCACCCGGGTCCAGGTCGACCACCATGAGGTCCGGGTCGGCGCCGACCCGCCACTGCGGGGTGTGCAGTTCGAGCGCGGCCAGGTTGGCGAGCCAGACCAGGGTCGGCAGGTCGTCGACCACCACGTACTCGATGGTTTCCCGGCTCTTCGTGGACCCCGGCGCCGCCAGGGTCTCCAGGCGCACCCATCCGGGCGTACCCGCCGGCTTGTTCTTCTCGAAGAAGTGCGCGCCCCCGACCCCGTTGGGGAAGCGGATCCGGGTGGCCGGCCGGTCCCGCAGGTGCGGCAGCATGACCGGCGCGATCCGGGTGTAGTAGTCGATGACCTCGCCCTTGGTGAAACCGGCCGCCGGGTAGAGGACCTTGTCGAGGTTGGACAGGTCGACGTCGCGGCCCTCGATGCTCACCGCGAACCGGTCACGTGGGGTCATCGTCGGCACACTCCGCGGGCGTCTTGTCGTCGCGCAGCCGCAGGAAACGGGGGAACCGCAGGCGACGGTCGGGTGTCTGGTTGCCGTACCGGATCTCGGCCACCAGCTCCGGGCGTACCCAATGTGCTCCTCGCGAATCCTCCCGCGGTACCGCGCCCGGCGCGAAGGGCGACCTCGGCGCCGCCAGCGGCTCCAGCCGTGCCAGCAGGTCCTTCTCGGCCGCCGCGCCGATGCCCCCGCCGACCCGGCCGCGGAACGCCAGACCCTGCGGGGTGGGCACGCCGATCAGCAGCCCGCCCAGCTTGCGGGCGCCCGGCCGCCAGCCGCCGATCACGTAGTCGCCGGTCCGGTCGAACTTCACCTTCACCCAGTCCGGTGACCGCCGGCCGGGCAGGTAGACCGAGTCGGAACGCTTCGCCATCACGCCCTCGAGCCGGTTCTCCCGCGCCGCGGCCACGGTGGCCTCGCCGTCCCGGAACGTGGGCGGGACCATCCAGCTCGTCCCGGCAAGGCCGAGTTCCTCGAGCCGTTCGCGCCGGGCCAGGTACGGCAGGCCGGTGTGATCCATGCCGTCCTGGAACAGCACGTCGAAAATCAGGTACGTGACCGGGGCCGTGATCGCGAGCCGGTCCGCCCGGATCGGGTCGCGGACGTGCATCCGCTCGGCCAGCGCGGTGAACGACGGGCGCCCGGCCGCGTCGAAGACGACCATCTCGCCGTCGAGCAGGGTTCCCTCGGGCAGACGCAGGCCGGCGATCTCCGGGTAGGCGGCGGTGACCACGGTCCCGGAGCGCGCGAAGAGCTGCGGCGGGCCGCCACCGAAGAGGGCCAGGACGCGGACACCGTCCCACTTGAACTCGTAGTTCCACCCGGGGCCCTCCGGCAGCGGGCCCGCCGTCGCAAGCATCGGCGAGAGGGGAGGACCCGGCACCCGATCACCATAGGCAGAAGCAATCACCTTACGCAGGCGTCCCAGTGATGCGATTCTGATTCCATGCGGGCGATCTGGAAAGGCGCTGTCTCGTTCGGCCTCGTGTCGATCGCGGTCAAGCTGTATTCGGCGACCGAGGAGAAGGACATCCGGTTCCACCAGGTGCATCGCACCGACGGTGGCCGGATCAAGTACCAGCGCACCTGCTCCGTCGACGGTGAAGTGGTCAGCTACGACGACATCGCCAAGGGGTACGACATCGGCGGCGGCGAAATGGTGATCCTGACGGACGAGGACTTCGCCGACCTGCCGCTGAGCACGTCACGGGCCATTGACGTGCTGGAATTCGTGCCGGCCGAGCAGATCGACCCGATCCTGTTCGCCAAGTCCTACTATCTGGAACCCGAGGGCCAGGCCGCCAAGCCGTACGTCCTGCTGCGCGACGCCCTGCGCGACGCCGACCGGGTCGCCATCGTCAAGATCGCGATTCGCCAGCGGGAACAGCTCGCCACCCTGCGGGTCCGCGACGACGTGCTGATCCTCAACACCATGATGTGGCCCGACGAGGTGCGCACCCCCGACTTCGGGTTCCTCGACGAGGACATCGAGACCCGCCCCGCCGAGCTCGCGATGGCCAGCTCACTGATCGACTCGATGGCCGGCAGCTTCAACGCGGAGGACTTCACCGACAACTACCGGGCCGCGCTCCAGGAGGTCATCGACGCCAAGGTCGAGGGCCGCGAGGTGGTCCAGCCGGAAGAGGCCGAGGAGGCGCCGGCGGCGGCGATCGACCTGATGGCGGCGCTCAAGGCCTCCGTCGAACGCGCCCGCAAGGCACGATCCGATTCCGGTACGGAATCCGACGCGCCGGCCCCGGCCGAGAAGACCGCCACCGCCGCCCCGGCCAAGAAGAGTGCCGCCACCAAGAAGGCCGCACCCGCCAAGAAGGCCGCGACGGCCAAGAAGGCGACAACTGCGAGGAAGTCCACGTCCGCCGAGAAGCCCGCCAAGAAGTCCGCGTGACTACGCTCGGTCCATGGGTTTCGTGTGTGTGGTCGGCGGCGGGGTGGCCCGGTGGCGCTGACATGGGGAGAGTCCTACCTGGGCCGGGTCCGGGCGAGCGTCGGTGACACCGACACCATCTTCTTCGTCGGGGCCCGGACCGTGCTCTTCGACGACGAGGGCCGGCTCCTGCTGATCCAGCGCTCCGACAACCATCGCTGGGCCATCCCGGCCGGTGCGATGGAGCTGGGCGAGAGCATGGAACAGTGCGCGATCCGGGAACTGTGGGAGGAGACGGGCCTGCGGGCCACGTCGCTCACGCCGTACGCGTTCTACACGGAGTACACGTACACCAACCAGTTCCAGCACACGTACCAGCAGGTGCTGATGTCGTTCGTGGTGCACAGCTGGGAGGGCGAGCTGCTCCGCCAGACCGACGAGAGCGTGGACGCCGGCTTCTTCCCGCTCGACGCGCTGCCGGGCGAGAAATCCCTGATCATCGACGAGGCGCTGACCGACCTGGAGGAGTTCCGCCGGACGGGCCGGCTCGTCATGAAGTGACAGGCGCGACGCGCGCCCGCCCGGGCGGAAAACCCGGTGCGGGCCGGGCGGCGCCTGCGGCAGGATGACCCTTCGTGACCGACCGTAAGCGCCTGGGGCTCGACCTGACGCCCCTGCGTACCTCGCGGGACTTCCGGTTCGTCTTCATCGGCGGCGTCGTCACGAGTTTCGGCTCGTTCATCAGCTACGTCACCATCCCGTACCAGGTGGCGAAGCTGACCGACGACCCGCTGATGGTCGGCCTGATCGGCGTCTGCGAACTCGCCCCGATCCTGTTCATGGCGTTCGTCGGCGGCGCGCTTGCCGACTACATCGACCGGCGGCTGCTGGTCCGCGGCGCCGAACTGGCGCTCGCCGCCATCTGCGGCATCCTGCTGATCAACTCACTGTCCGACGAGCCGCACCTGTGGCTGCTCTACGTCGCTGCGTTCCTCACCGCGACGGTGGCGAGTGTGCAACGCCCGGCCCTGGACGCGATGGTCCCGCGCCTGGTGAAACCGGACGAGCTGCCGGCCACCATGTCGCTCCAGTCGCTCGGCGCACAGTTCGCCCAGCTCCTCGGCATGCCCCTGGCCGGCATCCTGCTGGCCAGCTTCGACCTGGCCTGGGTGTACGCGTTCGACCTGCTGACCTTCGTCGTCTCGCTGATCTGCCTGACCCTGGTGCGTGCCGTCCCGCCGCCACCGGCCGCCGACCGCCCGTCGTTCTCCAGCGTCGTCACCGGCCTGCGGTACGCCAGGTCCCGCCCGGAACTGCTCGGCACCTATCTCGTCGACATCAACGCGATGTTCTTCGGCATGCCGTCCGCGCTCTACCCGTTCCTGGCGAACAAGCTCGGCGGTCCCGGCGTGCTCGGCCTGCTCTACGCCGCACCCGCCGTCGGCTCGCTGATCGCCACGCTCGGCTCCGGCTGGACGGCCAGGGTGCACCGGCACGGCCTGATGGTGCTCGTCGCCGCGGCCTTCTGGGGCGTCGGCATCATCGGTGTCGGCCTCTCCGGAACCCTCTGGCTGACCCTCTTCTGCCTGGCCTTCGCCGGTGCCGCCGACATGATCTCCGGCATCTTCCGCATGATCATGTGGAATCAGACGATCCCGGACCACCTGCGCGGGCGCCTGGCCGGCATCGAGATGCTCTCGTACACGACCGGGCCGCTCGCCGGCCAGCTCCGCTCCGGCCTGATGGCCCGCACCTCCCTGGGCATCTCCGGATCGATCTGGGTGGGCGGCGTCCTCTGCGTGGCCGGCAGCATCGCGCTGGCCGCGGCGCTGCCCAAGCTGGTCCGCTACAACGGCAAGGACGGCATGGCCCTGAAGAAGGCCGCCGACGAGGAATGGGCCGCCGCCGCGGCCGGCCGTTCCTGACCAGGGCGGCTCGGCCGCGGTGCGTGGGGTGGCCGCGCGTCGCGACCGAGCCGGACCGGGGACGGGATCCGCGGACCCCGTACCCGAGAAGTCAGGCCGCGATCTCCGCGATCATCGCCTTGCAGAAGGCCGGCAGGTCGTCCGGTTTGCGGCTGGTGACGAGGCCGTTGTCGACGTGAACCTCCTCGTCGACCCAGGTGGCGCCGGCGTTCACCAGGTCGGTGCGCAGGCTGGGCCAGCTGGTCAGGGTGCGCCCCTCGACGACACCCGCCTCGATGAGGGTCCAGGGGCCGTGGCAGATAGCGGCCACCGGCTTGCCGGCGCTGACGAAGTCGCGGACGAAACGGACCGCGTCGGAGTCGGCGCGCAGGAAGTCGGGGTTGGCGACACCGCCGGGCAGGACCAGGGCGTCGTAATCGGCCGGATCGGCGTCGCTGACGCTCTTCTCCACCGGGTAGGTGCCGGCCTTGTCCATGTGATTGACGGCCTGAATCTCGCCATTCTTGATCGAGATCAGTTCGGCCGTTCCGCCGGCGGATTCCACGGCCTTGCGGGGTTCGGTGTATTCGACCTCTTCCACACCGTCGGTGGCCAGGAAGGCCACCCGCTTGCCATTTATCGAAGCCATCATCGCTCCTTCCGCTGTTCGCGCCGTCAGTAGCTGCGGTTCTCAGCCGTCAGTACGTGCGGTTCCCTGCCGCGGCCCGGGCAAACGCCGGGGCGTGGCCGGTCGCGAGCTTTCCGGCGAACCAGGCACCGAAGATCGACAGCGCGAGCGCGAGCAGTTCGACGACGAACAGGCCACCACCGATGGCACGGTCGGAGGCTTGCACGCGGAGCATCAGGATGACGGCGAAGATCACCAGCGCACCCATGTTGATCAGGCCGCGGAGGACGCCGAGGCGGCGCGCGTCCGCGTTGCGCACGAACATCACGTCGACGGCTCCGGCCAGGGTGGCGAGCAGGCCGCCCACCAGCCCGGCGATGATGTTCCAGTACGCCAGGGCCCCCAGCATGCTAGGTCCCCCCAGCAAGTCGGCCATATCGAACATTACTGCCATCGCGAACAACCCGAGCGGGAACATCACCAAGATTGGCTGCACCGCCTGGTTCGCGACCCTCAACCGGCTCTCCATTCGGCTTCAGCCTTCCCACCTGCGAAAATACAGGTTCGTCGCGGCATCCGCAGTTGGCCTACCCGGTCCGCCCCGGGCTGAAACGCCGGTGCCGGCGCCGCACCCGTGCCCGCAGCGGGGCACAAGAAGCTTCTACGCAATCTGCAACATGGCAGGTTGAGTGATGGCGAACTGCTCTGTGGCGTGCTGTACTACGAGTAAGGCAAAGAGGGTGGAGTCGGAGGGAGAAGACGAACAACGGCACCCGGCGGCAAACGGGTGCCGTTGTCACCTCTACGGCACTTTCACTGATCAATTGCGGCCCGAACCGTCTGTCCCGGCTCTGAATCTGTACGGCTCTGAATCTGTTACGGCTCTGAATCTGTTACGGCTCTGAATCTGTACGGCTCTCATCGTTTGCGACACGCGAGGCGGGGACGTCCCTCGCGCCAATGGTGGCCCGCACTTCTCCCCCTCGCAAGGGAAAGCGAAGAGGAGTTCGCCATGCGCCAACGCACCTATTATCACGGGCCCGACGCCATGGTGACCGACGATCTTTTCGTCTGGAGAACCGTCTCGGCACAGCACACGTTCACCGTCCGCGAACTGCGCAACGTCGGCCTGGTCCAGTCACCGGCACGGATGCGCCCGTTCGCCCCCGCGCTCGCCGTCGGTGTCCTGTTCGCCGCGGTCGCCGGCTGGACCCTGCTGCCGACCCACAAGTGGTACATAGCGGGATTCCTCGCCGTCGCGGCACCAACCGTGATGGCCCTGTGGCGCCAGCCAGGCCGCTGGGAGTTGCACGCCCAGTACCGGAGCCAGGCGGTGGTGCTCTACTCCGCCTCCGACGCGCGGGTCTTCAACCAGGTGAGCCGGGCGCTGCGCAGAGCCATGGAGGATTCCGGCCGTACACCTCGAGGTTATGGCCTCGCCGCGGCCTGACCAGGCAATTCGCGAATACCTCTCGGGTGACATCTCTATTTGATCAAAACCGCACGTCGCACCTCTCGTTCTGATAGGACAGTAATAGGATGTCCGCGACCTCGCTGACTGCCACTTGGCAAACTGCGAGGTAGCACATCGCACGTCCGGCGTTACCGGATGTCACCATTTACTTCGACGATGAAGGACTCATGGCTGAGGGCGACTCGCCTACCATCGCGCGGCGACGCGTGAGACTCGCGCTCCGTGAAGCGCGGGAGCGAGCCGACCTCACCCAACTCCAGGTCGCCGAGGAAATGGAGTGGTCGCTCAGCAAGGTGATCCGGATCGAGAACGGGGATGTCAGCATCTCCCCCAACGATCTGCGCCCACTGCTGAGCTACCTCGGCATCCGGGACAAGTCGGCCGTCGCGTCGCTGATCGCGGACGCCCGCATCGCACGGACCCGGCAGCGTCAGGCGTGGTACCAGGCGCCCGATTTCCGGGAGAACCTCACCGAGCACATGCGCAAGCTGATCGAGTACGAGGCCGAGGCTTCCGAGATCCGTTCGTACTCGGTCTACTACATCCCCGGTCCGCTGCAGACCACCGCGTACGCGACTGCCCTGATGCATCGCTACGAGGAGGAGCTGTCCGAGGATCAGCGTCATCGGCGGGTGCAGGCCCGGGCGATGCGCCGGCAGGCGCTGCTCGCGCGGGGCGACGTGCAGATCTTGGTGATGGTCGACGAATCGGTGTTGCGGCGCACCATCGGTGGGCCGCAGGTGTTCGCCGACCAGTTGCGTGACCTCAAGGCGCTGGCCGAGAACGGCATGATCCGCATCCGGATGGTGCCGTTCTCCCTGGACGCCTCGGTCACCAACAACGCCAGTTTCGATCTGCTGTTGCTCGGCGAGGGCGAGGTGCTCTACCGGGAGACCGGTCTGGGTGACGAATTGATCGAAGACCGCGACACGACCGCGAAACACCGCGCGCGTTACGACAAGGTCTGGCAGGAGGTCGCGGATGAGGACGACACGATCGAATTCATTCGGCGGCAAATAGAGATCCTCGAGGGCACGAGCCCTGGAGAAACCCGATAAACACCGTGGAAGGTCCACAATGGAAGACTTGAACGTGCCCGCATGGCGGAAGAGCAGCCGCTGCGGAACGTCGACCTGCGTCGAGGTTGCCAAGGTCGAAAACCAATACCTGATCCGTGACTCGAAGAACCCCGAGGCGGCAGCGCTCGCCTTCACGAAGGACGAGTGGGACGCGTTCGTCGAGGGCGTGACCGCGGGCGAGTTCCGTTTCTGAAGGTCGCTGTCGCCCGCTTCGCGCACCGGTGCTCGACGCCAGGAACGCGGAGCGGGCGCGTAAAAAGTACTCACAAAATACGTAGTTCGGTTCGAAGAGACGCCGCATACCCTCGCATTTGAGGGGATAAGCGGCGTCGTTTCGTTTTCACTCATGCGTGTGCCCGCCCATGCCCGGTTCATTCGCATACCGTGGATTCGAGCCGTCACGGAGGTACTCAGATGATCAGACAGACGGAAGGGCTGCGCTGGCGACGTAGCAGAGATTGCGCCACCGGGGCATGTGTCGAGGTGGCGACCATCGGGGACGAAGTCCTGATCCGGGACTCCAAGAACCTCGACGCCACACCCCTGGCGTTCAGCAGGGCCGAGTGGGAGGCGTTCGTCTCCGGAGTCAAGGCCGGGGACTTCGGTTTCGAATGAGGTCGCTTCCTCCGGAGCAACCTGGCGCCGCGGACCACGCGCGGCATACTGCACTGGTGGACGGCAATCCGCACGCCACCGAGTCCGACCGCTTCGCGTTGCTGCACGATGCGGCCGACACCCTGCTGGACGATCTCACCGAGCGCTACCGCGTGGAGCGCCGGGAGACGAAGGAACCGTTCGGGCTCGACGACGCGCTCGTGCGGACCGTCCGGCTCATCCCCCGCTCACCCACCGGGGCGCCGCTGGCGATCCACTTCACCGATCCGGGTCTGCTGGTGCGTTTCGGCCGCTGGTGGGAGCAGTCGCTGCCCACCTGCGCCTGCGACACCTGCGCCGAGGATCCCGAAGGCCTGGTGGAGCGGTTGCACGCCCACACCGCCGCGCTCGTCGAGGGCGGCCTGTGGGAGCGAGTGCGCCGCGGCGTGGGCGGGTCCTGGTTCGAGACCAGGCTGATCGGCACCGGAGTCCTGCTGGACCGGGAGGGCCCGCTCTCCGCAGCCGGTGCCCGGGACGCCCGTCGCGGCGGATTCGCCGCAGCGGTGCAATGGGCGCCCTGGCAGTCACGTTCCTGACCACAGTTCACCCACCCAGAAAACTGACGGCCGCAGCGATCGGGCGGCGGTGCAGAACCCGGGCCATGGAAAGCTCGCCACGGCAGAAACCGGTGAACGCCCGCCACCCGACCGGACTGGCCATCGCCGCGTGCACGAGCGCCGGATGCCGGCCGTACAGTCCGAGCAGCCGCCGGCCCGCCGCCATCTCCGGCGCCAGCCGCTCGCCGATGATCCGGTCATAGTCCGCCAGGTCCGCCGACGTCGCGGCAACCGTGCCCGCCCAGGTCCCGGACCGCAGAACTCCGCACGCCGCACCATGGTCACCACCGGCTCACCCGGCGCAAGCCGGGTGAACTCGCGCCGCCCATCATGAGTGAATGTGACCGCGTTGACGGCATCCCGCGCAGGAACACTCAGGTGTGGCGTACTGGCCCGCACCGAAACACCGAGCAGCCCACCCCGCACGTCTTGTAACGCGGATGCCGCCCCCGCTCCAGCACGATCACCCGCGCCCCGGCCCCCGCTAGCCGCATACGCCGCGGCAAACCCCGCCGGCCCGGCCCCGACAACCGCGCCATCCCACTCCGGATCCCGTCGCATCCGGCCAGTCTATTGAGGAACGTCATTGCGGTACGCCGTACCGTGCATGCTGTGAATCCACAGAAGACGCTCACCGGCCACGTAGCGGGTGCCCTGTTGGCTCTGAGCCTGCTCGCCGGCTGCGGCGGCGTCGCCGAACCGGCGCCGGCCGATCCTGCCCCGCCTGCCGCACCTCCGTCGAAGGCCGGGTCGGCGTTCCTGCAGCCAGGGTTGCGGTTCTCCGAGGAAGCGGTACAGGCGTACCGGAAAGCCCTCGGGGCCGTCGACGAGCGGCTGGCCCGAGACGACGATGTCCTGCGCCACGGCGCGACAATCTGCCTGGACATCACGAAGGGCAAGACCGACGCCGAGGTCGCGAAGACCGCGGCGGCCGGCTTCGAGGCCGACGAGGCCACCGCGCAGAAGATCGTGGACGCGACGAGGGAGCAACTCTGCCCCATCTTCAGCTCCACCGGCCCGCCCAGGTGACACCGCCCGGATCGGCTTGCCGAGCGGAGACGATAGGCATGGCGAAAGGGCTGGCCGGACCTGGTGAAGACCGGGTCTGACCAGCCCTTTCGGGTTGGAGCCGCCTGACGGAATCGAACCGTCGACCTACGCATTACGAGTGCGTCGCTCTAGCCGACTGAGCTAAGGCGGCAACGAAAAGACAGTGTACGGCATCTGATCGGCACGCCTAACAGGGGTGGGCGTCTTGTCAGAGGGCCCGACTACGATCGGTTGATGTCCATCGTTCCACGGCAGGAGCCTGCCGAGTCGGAGCTGACTGTGCCTGCTCGGCCGGCGAGCATGGATCCGCACGAGCTGGGGTTCGCGCCGAAACGGCCGATCGGGTGGCTGGCGCCGCTGCTGCTGCTCAGCACCGGCCTGCGGGCGCTGCTGGCGATTCTGTTCGGGGCCTACCTGGACAAGCGTGAGCTGCAGAACGCGCTGGACGACGACGTCTTCGACCACTCGTCGACGGCGGACGGGGAGCTCTGGCTGGATTATGTGGCGGACCTGGGTGACGGGTTCGACGCCACGTACTCGGTCGCCTATCTTCTGGCGCAGCCGGAGCTGGAGGTGGCGGGCGAGCGGCTGCCCCGGGGCCGGCTGCTGCTGATGGGCGGCGACCAGGTCTATCCGCTGGCCAGCGGCGACGGCTATGAGAACCGGATGAAAGGGCCGTACCGCGCAGCCCTCCCGGAGGCCCCGGCGGGTCTGCCGCGGCCGACGCTGTTCGCGCTGCCCGGCAACCACGACTGGTACGACGGCCTCACCGCGTTCCTGCGGCTCTTCGCCCGCCGCAAGGACGGCCACATCGGCGGGTGGCGCACCGAGCAGCGCCGGTCGTACTTCGCGGTGAAGCTGCCGGCGAACTGGTGGCTGTTCGCGGTGGACGAGCAGTTCGGGGCGTACATCGACGACCCGCAGCTGCTCTACTTCGAGCGGGCGGCGGCGCGGGTGGGGCCGGACGACCGGGTGATCCTGATGACGCCGTCGCCGACGTGGGTCAAAGCGGCCGACGCCCCGGAGAAGTACGACGCGGTCGACTACTTCATCCGTACGATCCTGGCGCCCACCCGGGCGCATGTCCGGGTGCTGGTCTCCGGGGACCTGCATCACTATGCGCGCTACACCGGCGAGGACCGCGAGTTGATCACCTGTGGGGGTGGCGGGGCCTACCTGGTGGGCACGCAGAACCTGCCGGACGAGCTCACGGTGCCGCCGAAGGAGACGCTGACCCGCAGCAAGAGTCGGAGCCGCAGCTACCGGCTGGAGCGCAGCTTCCCGGACGCCGCGACGTCGCGCCGGTGGAGCTGGGGCGTCTTCCACCGGCTGCCGCGCCGCAACGCCGGGTTCGCCACGATGCTCGGGATCATCCAGACGCTGACGATGCTGGCGATGGCCGGGGCCGGCGCGGAGAATGACGGCAGCATTCAGCGCCTGTTCACGATTCCGCTCGTACTCATGCTGGTGATCATCATGGCGGCGACGGTCCTGTTCGCGCAGCCACCGGGTGCCTCCGCGGCGAAGCATGCCCGGCACTGGATCCTCGGCCTGCTGCACGGTTTCGCCCAGATCGGGCTGGCCGCGGCCGGCGCGTTCGTCTGGTTGCGGCTGGACTTCCGCGAATGGCCGTGGCCGTGGCCGCTGGTGGTGGCCGTGGTGGTGTACGGCCCGCTGATCGCCATCCTGTCGACGCAGCTCACGGCGCTCTACCTGCTGATCGCATCCCGATTCGGGGTGAACGTGAACGAGCTTTTCGCCGGTCAGGGCATCGAGGACGGCAAAAGCTTCCTGCGCATGCACATCGGCGCCGACGGTACGCTCACCATCCACCCGATCGGCCTGCAAAAGGTCTGCCACGACTGGGTTCCCGACCCGCAGGGCGCGCCGCAGAGCCCCTGGCTGCGCCCGAAGACACCGCTGACCCCACACCGCATCGAGCCGCCGGTCCGGGTGGCCGGCCCGGACGCGGACCGCCCATAGCGGGGCGGGTCAGCGCGTCAGCTGTACCGGGAGTCGTGCGCCTGCCGCGGCCCGCAGACCGAGGCGCGGCTGCACGAACACCGTGATCCGTCGGAGTCGAGGCGGACCACGACCTCGTCCTTCGGCACGCTGTGCCCGACGACCCGGCCGTCCCCCTCGGGCGTCGTGACGCGGGTGCCGACAGCCGGCGCGGAGGCCTGGAACTTCGAGTACAAAGGGTGTTCATATTTGAGGCAGCACATCAGCCGGCCGCACGCGCCGGAGATGCGCAGCGGGTTGAGCGGCAGGTCCTGGTCCTTCGCCATCCGGATGGTGACCGGCTCGAAGTCGGTGAGGAACGTGGCGCAGCACAGGTCGCGCCCGCAGGAACCGATGCCGCCCTGCACGCGTGCGGAGTCACGGGCGGAAAGCTGGCGCAGCTCGACCCGGCAGTGCAGGGTGGCGCCGAGGTCACGGACCAGGGACCGGAAGTCGACCCGGTGCGGCGCGGTGAAGTAGATCGTGGTGCGTGCCGATCCGCCCTGGTCGAGCACGTGGTCGACGGCGACGACCTTCATCGGCAGCTCGTGCGCCTTGATCAGTTTCTTGGCGGCGACCTTGGCCTCGGCCTTGCGTTTACGCAGCAGCTCGTCGCGGTGCAGGTCCTGCTCGTCGGCGAGACCCACCACCTTGGGAAACCCGGAGGTCTCCTCGTCGACCCATTGCGGTGCCCAGACGCACTCCGCCACCTCGGGGCCGTCGTCGGTCGGCACCAGAACGCGATCTCCGACGGCCGGCGTGAACCCGTTGGGGTCCAGGTAGTAGAGGCGGCCGTACCGGTTGAAGCTGACCGCGCACAGCATGCCCATGTGCCAACCCTACGACGCTCAGCGGGCCGCACCAAATGCCGGTTTTGAACTACCCGCGTGGGTTGTCGCATAGATGCGGCGCAACTGGCCGAATCGACAGTCGTTGGCCAGTCGCGTAGACGCCGCCCCCGAAAGGACCCCCATGACACCCGCCAGGTCGGTGGCCACCGGCGCCGTCGCGCTGGGCCTCGCGAGCACCCTCGTCGCGTCCCCTCCGGCGCCGGCCCACGCCGCCCTGTGCGCGCAGCCGGGCAGTCACGCCGCGCAGTCGGGCGCCCAGGTGCTGCGGATCAACCGGCTCGAACTCGGCGCGGTGGCTGCCCCCGGCACCCGGTCGGCGGCCGAGGCGCCAGGGCTGAGGTCACCGAGTGCGGACGCCGGCGGCGGCGACGCGGCCTCTTCGGCGCCTTCCGGCGGGGACGCGGATTCCGCTTCGGCGGACGAGGAGAAGGGCGCCGGGCGTACGCGTCACAGCAGTTCGCCGCCCGTCGGAGGGGTGGGCCTGGGTGACGCCCGCAGCGTGCTGATCGCCAGCGGGCCGATCAAGTCGGCGGCCGCCAGCCGGGCCCTCGACGGGCGGGTGTCCGGCGCGGCCGCGCGCAATGACGTGATCTTGCAGCAGGCGCCGCCGTCGAACCGGGAGGCGGGTAGGAAACGGCTGAGCACCAGGCAGTACGGGCCGGTGCGCGCCGGCGGCGGCACCCTCACCTCACACGCGCGCTGGAACGAGGGGCTGGGCTGCGGTTCCGCGAACGGCGACGCCTCCCGGGCAGAGGCCGAACTGAACCGGGTCGCGGTGAGCGGCGGTGGCAACCGGTCCCTGTTCCGGGCGGCCGAAAAGTTGACCGCGACGAGCACCGCCGGCATCCGACAGCGCGGCGGCGAGGCCGCATCGGTGGCGACGGCCTCCCTGACGGCCGGGCGGCTCAGCCTCGCCGACGGAGAGGTGCGCCTGCGGGTGCTGCGGCCGGCGAGGCTGCGGGTCAGCATGTCGGACGGCGGGCAGGGCGAGGTCGGGTACGAGCCGGCGGCCGTCGAAGTGACCCACCGAAACGGCAAACGGACGATTCTCAACACGGTCGGTGACTACACCGATTTGACGCTCGGTGAGGATGCGACGCTGCTCGAGTCGTTGACGTCGAGCCTCGACTCCGCCGGCCCGCTTCCCCTGCCGGCGATCCCCGGACTGCCCGCTCTGACCAGCGCGGAGACCACCCCGGCACCGGCTGCCGCCACCGGCCCCGTACCCGCCGCGAGGCTGCGCGTCTCGCTCGGTGCCGCACGCCAGGCCACCGAGGGGCGAGCCATCGCGGCGCGGGCCACGGCGGTGAAGATTTCCTTGGTACGCGGTGGAAAGCCGACCGGTCCCCGCGGAAAATCCGGGTACCGTCCGTCCGCAGTGGTCGCCGACCTCGGACTGGGCATGCTCGAAGCCGGCGCCGTCGCACCGAAGCGCGGCACCGGACAGGGCGCCGCACCTGCCGGTTCGGGCTCGGGTTCGGGCTCTGGTTCGGGCTCTGGTTCGGATTCGGGCTCCAACGCCGCGGCCGGTCTGCCGATCACCGGGCCCGGAGGTCCGGTCTCGTGGCTGCTGACCGGCGCCGGCATGGTGGCCGGCGGGGTGGGCGCCCTCCTGCTCAGCATCCGCCGCCGCCGATCGCCCTGAGCCCGCGCGCGGCCAGCCCGTGCGCGGACTGAGCCCAGGCGCGGACCGAGCCCAGGCGCGGACCGAGCCCAGGCGCGGGTGGGCCTACACGCAAGCCAGACCGCGCAAGCCGCGCCTGGGCGAGTCGATTCTGCTTGCTTTGTCGCTTTTGGAGGGTCAGCGATCCCGTTGCAGGGCGGCTGCTTCGTCGATCAGGGACTCGCCTCGGTCGTAGGCGTCCGCCACCGTCCGCAGCAACGGCGCGGCCATGTCGGCTGCCAGGCGGGCCAGTTCGTCGGGTTTGAGGTCGCCGGTGGTGAGGGCTACGCATTCGGCGGAGGCGAGGACCGTGGCGAGGGTTCCGGCCAGTTCGCCCCGGGCGCGCGTCATCCACCCGGTCAGGGCGTCGGCCAGGTCGGCCGTCGCCGCCATCCGGTGTCCCAGACTGTCCGGACCGCCGTTCAGATGTTCGGCGATGCGGCGGCGGGCGACCTCGTACGCCTCGGCTGCCTCGCCCTGCCACGCACCCGGCAGCGGCAGCCCGTCCGCGACCGCCGCGTAAGCCTGCACGTCGGCCCGGAGTTCCGGCACCGCGCTCCGGATCGCCTCCGGATGGAGTGCGCCGACCGCCCGGGCCGCGTCCCCGGGCAGCACGCGCACCCGGCGCAGTTCGACCCAGACGGCGTGACCCTCCGGCGCGCCGACCGTGGAGAGGATCTCGTCCACGCGGTTCAGCAGTGGGCTCGCGGCGTCCAGCAGATGGTCCAGGCGGTCCATCATCTAGCGCTCCGATTTCGTCATCCAGCCATCCCGCATCGTTCCTAGAGCTCCCGCTGGAAGCGGCGCCGAGCCGCCTCGTCGGTTGCCGCGTAAGCCTGGGCCCCGGACCGCACTGCATGGGCCATTTCGGTCAGGGACGCTGACGCGGCGGCCGCCTCACGGGCGCGTGCCGCCAGCACCGAGGTCCAGCCGGCGTAGAGCGCGCGGCCGATCCGCCCAGGCCGGCCCGCCTCGTCAGCCCCGAAAGCCGAGGCGGCCGGCGTCAGCAGCGTCATCTGACGGTCCATCGTCGACAGAACTGCCGCGACATTGTCGATCTGATCGGCGAGCCGGTCCACCTCAGTGCCCCTCCAGGGTGCGGAACGATCCGAACACTTCGCCGTGCAGCTTCTCCCGCGCCCAGCGGGCCGCCTCGGCCGCGCTGACCACGGCTTCCTTGATTTCGCGAGCGAACTCGGCCGGATCACGATGGCTCAGCTCGCCGTGCAACCGAACGTCCACGATGGCCCCCGAAGCCGTGACGACGACCTCGATAGTCCGGTCCGGCGAGTGCACCGAGACCGCATGCGTGGCCACCGCCTGATCGAACTCGGCACGCAACTCCTCGACACGCCGGTACCGCTCGATCGCCTCGTCGATCCACGCCTCGTCGATCTCGCGGCCCATTCCGGCTCCTCACCGCGTGTCATGCCGCCGTAGCGTTCCGGCATCAGACCGTACCGCTTCGGTGACCGTCCCGCTACGCCACAAGGGTCCCCTGTGGATAAGCGATAGGGCACGGACGTCCCGTTACGGTGATGACCGTATGGGTGACCGTGAGTAACGGCTTGGGCGTCCGATTGACCTTTCGGCCGATCCGTCCGGGCCGGCGGGGCTCGGAGGGCTGGACACAGGCCATGCCGTGACCGCCGAAGTTCACCGGTCGACTCCGGCGAGCCCGGTGGCTGCGGTTGTGGTTCTGCTCGAGCCAACTGCTCGGCTTCCACCGGTCGTAGCCGCCCGGCGGCGGGCCGAAAGGTGCGGTCGGAGCGAGAAGATCAATACCGGCTGTCACTGGTGGTCGCTCGAGACCAGTTCCAGCGACCGTGAGCGACAGCCAGCTCCGCCGACCCGCCAGCTGTCACTGATGGTCGTTGGAGAGCGCTCTCACCAGCCACCAGTGACAGCCAGCACCGCCGGACCCGCCAGCTGTCACTGACGGTCGTTCGAGAGCGCTCTCAGCAGCCACCAGTGACAGCCAACACCGCCGGCTGTCACTGGGGGTTGCCCGAGGGCGTCTTCTGCAGCCGTAAGCGCCGGCCGAGCCCGGCCAGCACGCGCTCGCGCACTCGGTGAACGTTCGTGGACAACGCCGGTCCGTGAGGCAGCACGGTCCGGTGACCGGGCACGGTCGGTGGAGTCCGCACGGTCTGGCGACACAAGTGGCGACGGCAGCACACGGTCATGCGAAGCGCGACCCAGCGCCCCCGAGCGCGGCGTGGGCGGGCGGGCCGTGGGCGGGATCGTGACCTGGTGTGCGGGGATTGTCGGTGCGGGGCAATACCATCGTCGGGTGCATGACGTCTTCGCTGAACTGGTGGGGCAGGACGAGCCGGTGGAGATGCTCCGCCGGGCCGCCGCCTCGGCCGCCCGCGTCGTGGCCGGTGACACGGCCGGTGGGGGTGGCATGACCCATGCGTGGATTTTCACCGGGCCGCCGGGGTCGGGGCGGTCCACGGCGGCGCGGGTGTTCGCGGCGGCGCTGCAGTGTGAGCGTGACGGGGTTGGTTGCGGTGAGTGTCACGGTTGCCGTACGACGCTGGGCGGGACGCATGCCGACGTGCGGATCGTGGTTTCCGAGGGCCTGTCGATCAGTGTGCGGGAGATGCGGGAGCTGGTGATGCGGGCGGCCAGTTCGCCGTCGGCCGGGCGCTGGCAGGTGGTGATCGTGGAGGATGCCGACCGGCTCGGCGAGCGGGCCGGCAACGCGCTGCTCAAGGCGGTGGAGGAGCCGTCGCCACGGACCGTGTTCCTGCTGTGCACGCCGTCGGTGCATCCGGAGGACATCTCGGTGACGATCCGGTCCCGCTGCCGGGTGGTGCCGTTGCGGCAGGCGCCGGCGGCCGCGGTCGCCGAGGTGCTGGTGCGGCGGCACGCGATCGAGCCGGAGCAGGCGGCGTGGGCGGCAGCGGCGGCGCAGGGTGACGTGGAGCGGGCGATTCAGTTGGCCACTGATGCGGACGCGCGTACCCGGCGTGAGGAAGTTTTGTCCGTGCCGCGCAGGTTGAGCAGCATCGGCGCGTGTTTCGACGCGGCGCAGGCGATGGTGAACGCGGCCCGGCGGGAGTCCGCCGACGCGGTCGCCGAGAGCGACGCGACCGAGCGGGCGGCGCTGGAGCAGGCGCTCGGTGCGGGCGGCACCGGGCGTGGGGCGACAACTGCCATGCGCGGCGCGGCCGGCCAGATCAAGGAGTTGGAGCGCAGGCAGAAATCGCGGGCGACGCGGTCGCAGCGGGATGCGCTGGACCGTTCGTTGAAGGATTTGGCGGGTTTCTACCGTGATGTGCTGATCACCGGTCTGCGCGCGCCGGTGCCGGTGGTGCACGCCGACATCGAGCAGATCTCGGCGGCCGCGGCGGAGAAGTGGTCACCGGAGAGCGTGCTGCGGCGCCTGGAGGCGGTGCTGGCCTGCCAGGACGCGATCGAGCGCAACGTGAAGCCGGACATCGCCCTGGAGGCGATGATGGTCACCCTCTGGAGAGGCTGACCAGCACGACAGCCGAGCGAGAGCCCCCGAGCGAGAGCCCCCGAGCGAGAGCCCCAGAGCGAGCGCGGCAAGCAAGCGCGGCAAGCAAGCACGCCGAGCGGGTGGCTCAGGAGGAGGGGGCGTTCTCCGGGTACGCCTCGTCGACCGTGCTCAGCACACCGGCCAGCCGCGACCGGACCGCCTCGGCGATCTCCTCGACCGGGCGGGAGGCGTCCAGCACCAGGTAGCGCTTGGGGTCGGCGGCGGCCAGGTCGAGGAAGGCGTACCGCACGCGGTCGTGGAAGGCCCTCGACTCGCTCTCCAGGCGGTCGGCGTCGCCGCCGCGGGAGTCGACGCGGGTCAGGCCGACGCCGGGGTCGACGTCGAGGAGCACGACCAGGTCGGGTTTGAGGCCGCCGGTGGCCCAGGAGGAGAGCCAGGAGATTTCCTGTACGGGCAGGGTCCGGCCGGCGCCCTGGTAGGCGAGCGACGAGTCGACGTAGCGGTCGCTGACGACGACGGCACCGCGGGCCAACGCCGGCCGCACCACGGTGGCGACGTGGTGTGCCCGGTCGGCGGCGTAGAGCAGGGCCTCGGCCCGCGCGGAGGGTGCGTCCTGGGTTTTGTCGAGGACGAGCCGGCGGATCCGGGTGCCGAGGTCGGTGGCGCCGGGTTCGCGGGTGACGACCACGTCGCGGCCCTGTTCGCGCAGCGTCTCGGCGAGCAGGGTGAGCTGGGTCGACTTGCCCGCGCCCTCGCCGCCTTCGAACACGACGAACACGCCGGCCTGCACGAACGATTCGGCCGGGGAGAGCGGGCGGCCGCGCAGCGAGCCCCACAGGTCGGCGATCACCGGTACGCCGCGTTTGTCGTCCATCTGGCGGAAGGAGCCGATGCCGACCCAGATGCCGATGGCGCCGGCGACCAGCAGCAGCACCCGGGTGGCGGAGACGTCGACGTCGAACAGGCCCAGGCTGACGCGCCGCGAGCTGCCCAGGCCGACCAGGAAGCCGGACAGGGTGATCGCGAGCAGCAGCACCATCCGGACGCCGATCTGCACCACGGCGAACGTGCGGCCGCGCATCTCGTCGGCGATCTCCCCGTACAGCAGGGTGGTGCCGGAGAGGAACGCCATGCCGGCGCCGGCGCCGACGAGCAGGGCGCCGACCAGGGCCATGGAGAGGTGGAACGCGAGGCCGAGGAACATCACGGAGCCGCTGGCTAGCACGATGCTCATGCCGAACCAGCGGCGCCGGGAGAGTTCCTTGACGATCATCGGGCCCAGGCCGATGCCGAGCGCCAGGCCCATGAAGATGGTGCCGAAGAGCAGGTAGAAGGCGGCTTCACCGGCGCCCAGCGAGACGGCGTAGGTGCGGGCCGCGCCGATCACGACGCCGCCGGCCGCGAAGGCGCCGAAGATGCCGACGACGAGGCCGCGGACGAGCGGGGTGCTGCCGATGTAGGTCCAGCCGGCGGTGAACTGCTTGGTCAGGCCCTGTTCGGCGGCTTTTTCCCGCTCGGGGCTCTTGCCGCCGATCTCCTTGATGCCGAAGAACACGACGAGCGCGGTGGCGAGCCGGGCGAACGCGTTGACGTAGAGCGCGATCTGCACGGGCTGCGCCCAGTCGGGCAGGGTGGCGCCGGACTGCTGGATGCCGGCGGTCAGCGCGGAGAGGGTGAGCGCGGCCAGGATCGGCGTGATGCCGTACGTGGTGACGAGCGTGAGCTGGTTGGAGACCTCGATCCGGGATTTCGGGATGAGGTTGGGTACCGCGGCCTCCTTGGCCGGGATCCAGATCAGCGTGATCGTCTCGCCGAGGAAGGTGGCGATGGTGGCCCAGGCCACGGTGAGGCCGGGTGAGCCGCCGAAGAGCGGGACCAGCGGGATCGACAGGTAGATGACGAACCGCAGCAGGTCGACGATGACCATGGTGTAGCGGCGGTCGAACCGGTCGGCGATGACTCCGGCGATGGGTCCGAGCAGCAGGGAGGGCAGCAGGCGTACGGCGATGGTCCCGCCGAACGCGGCGCCCTGTGCCGCCGGGTTCTCGAACTGGGCGGAGGCGAACAGTCCGGTGGCGAGGATGCCGATCCAGTCACCGAAGGAGGCGGCCGCGAGCACGAGCCAGAGGCGGCGGAACCCGCGGAGCCGCAGGACGGATCGCAACGCTGCCGCTCCGGACAGGTCGACAGGGCCGCTGTCCTGGCGTTTGTCGGTACTGATGGCCCCTACCTCCCGTGGTCACTGCTCGGAGCACTGTAACCGGCCGCCGCAGCTCACATGGGGTCCGGCGGCCTCAGCGTGACGCGCACTGTCGAGTGGAACAGAGATGAATGTCTTTCGCGTTGCCCTCGACAGCCGTTAACGTACTCGTGTGCTCACTGACCGCATCGCACTGCGCCGGCGGCTCGACAAGGCGACCGACCACCTGGAGACCCCGGTCGCCGCGGTGGATCTGGCCGCTTTCGACGACAATGCCGACCACCTGACCCGGCGGGCCGCAGGCAAGCCGATCCGGGTCGCCAGCAAATCGGTGCGCTGCCGTGCGCTGCTGGAACGGGTCCTGGCCCGGCCCGGCTGGCACGGCGTGATGGCCTACACGCTGCCCGAGGCGATCTGGCTGGTGCGCACCGGCGTGACCGACGACGTCCTGGTGGCGTACCCGACAGCGGACCGGACCGCGCTGCGGGAGCTGGCCGCCGATCCGGCACTGGCCGCCGCCATCGCCATCATGGTCGACCACCCCGCCCAGCTGGACCTGGTCGACCAGACCTCGGCCCCGGCGGGCCGCCCGCCGATCCGGCTCTGCATGGACGTCGACGCCTCCTGGCGACCGGCCGGTCCGCTGCACATCGGGGTACGCCGCTCGCCGGTGCACTCCGCCGGACAGGCCGGCGCCCTGGCCCGCAAGATCTCCGAGCGGCCGGGTTTCCAGCTGGTCGGAGTGATGTCCTACGAGGCACACATCGCCGGGGTCGGCGACGACCCGCCGGGCCGGGCCGTTTACGCCCGCGCGATCCGCCTGATGCAGAAGAAGGCCCTGCCCGAGCTGCTGGGCCGGCGCGCGGCGGCGGTGCGGGCGATCCGGGAGCACGCCGACCTGGAGTTCGTGAACGGCGGCGGCACCGGCAGCGTCGCCGCGACGAGCGCCGACCCGTCGGTCACCGAGGTCACCGCCGGCTCCGGGCTCTACGGTCCGACCCTCTTCGACGCGTACCGCAGCTGGCGCCCGTCGCCGGCCGCCTTCTTCGCGCTGTCCGTGGTCCGCCGCCCGGCGCCGCGGATGGCGACAGTGCTGGGCGGCGGCTGGATCGCCTCCGGGCCGGCCGAGCGGTCCCGGCTGCCCACGCCGTTCCTGCCGGAAGGGCTCGGCTTCAAGAGTGATGAGGGCGCCGGCGAGGTGCAGACGCCCCTGCTCGGTCCGGCCGCCGACGAGCTGCGTCCCGGCGACCGGGTCTGGTTCCGCCACGCCAAGGCCGGCGAGCTGTGCGAACGCGTCAACGAGCTGCAGCTGATCGACGGTGGGACAGCGACGCCGGCCCTCACGTACCGCGGAGAAGGCCGTGCTTTCCTGGGGTGACCGCTCAGGCGTTCACGTGGCGGTGCAGGTACTCCCTTATCAACGCCTTGGCCTCGATGAGCACGGCGTCGTCGCCGCCCGGGTCGCGCCGGAACGCCAGCTTGATCAGCGCGTCCGCCGCCTCCACCGAGATCTGCAGCGCGAACCGCAGCCGGACCCGGTCCATCAGCTGGAACTGCTCGACCAGCAGCTCGGCCAGGCGCTCGGCGATGACCGCGTTGTTGTCCCGGTCGGAGTCGAGCAGGTGCAGGTCCACCACATCACCGAAGTGCAGCGTCCGGAAGCCCGGAACGCTGCGGTGCATGTGGATGTACCCGTCGATCGCGGCGTCGACGGCGTCCCACCAATGGGTGAACGTCTCGCTGGCGAAGCGATCGGAGAGACTCTGCAGGTACGCATCCATGTTGCGCAGCGCCAATGCCTGCACGATGGCCCTCTTGTCGGGGAAGAACTGGTAGACCGAACCGATGGCGACCTCGGCACGCTCAGCCAGCAGGGTGGTGGTGAGGCCTTCGTAACCGACCTCGTCCACCAGCTCCGCGCAGGCGTCGAGCATGCGCTGTACCCGGGCAACGCTTCTGCCCTGCACCGGAACCCGCCGCAGCGGACCGGTACTGACGGTTGGTGTCGACACGCGTCGCCACTCCCTCTCAGCAGTGAGACTTGTTCACGACGTCGGCGCAAGCATGGTCATGAATAAGTCTCAGTGTTAAATCGAACGTTACTCGGATCAACGAGCGAGGCGCATCGACGGGACGCCAGGTGCCGGTGTCCGCTCGGACGGAGGACAAAAGCCGGAATGACTACACCCGTTCACGCGCGTCGCTGGACCAACTGGGGCCTCAACCAGGAATCGGTCGCGGAGCTTCTGACCCCCGGAACTGTCGACGAGGTCGTGGCCTCAGTGAACCAGGCAGCGACAACCGGCCGGCGGGTGAAGGTGGTGGGCAGCGGGCACTCGTTCACCGCGATCGCCGTCGCCGGTGACCAGCGGATGAGCGTGCACCGGCTCAACCAGCTCGTCGCGGTGGACGGTCCCCTCGTCACCGTGCAGGCCGGGATGCGGCTGTCCACACTGAACGCGCTGCTCGCCGGGCACGGGCTGGCCCTGCCGAACCTGGGCGACATCGACGCGCAGACCGTCGCCGGCGCCATCGCGACCGGCACCCACGGCACCGGCGCCGGGTACTCCACACTGGCGTCCAGCGTGGAAGCGGTGACGATGGTGACCGCGGCCGGCAAGGTCGAGCGGTTCACAGCCGACGCACCCGAGTTCCAGGCGGTCCGGCTCGGGCTCGGTGCGCTCGGCATCCTGGTCGACGTGACGCTGCGCTGCGTGCCCGGGTTCGTGCTGCACGCCGACGAGCAGCCGATGCCGCTGGCCGACGTGCTGGCCGGGATGCAGGAGTGGATCGCGAGCAACGACCACGTGGAGTTCTACTGGTACCCGTACACCGACCGGGCCCAGCTCAAGCGCAACAACATCGTTCCGGTGCACGACCAGCCGCTGTCGAGGTTCCGCGGCTGGCTCGACGACGAGTTCCTCTCCAACACGCTCTGGGAAGGCGTCTGCCGGGTCGGGCGGCGGCTGCCGGGCACGGTGCCGGCGCTGAACGCCGTCGCGGCTCGCGCGCTGAGCGCCCGGACCTACACGGACCGGTCCGACCGCGTCTTCTGCTCACCGCGGCGGGTGCGGTTCACCGAGATGGAGTACGAGATCCCGCGCGGCGCCCTGCCCGAGGTGCTCGACGCCCTCCCCCGGATCTACGACACCCTGCCGTTCAAGGTGCAGTTCCCGGTCGAGGTGCGGTTCACCGGGCCGGACGACGTGTGGCTGTCGCACGGGTACGGCCGGGAGTCCGCCTACGTCGCGGTGCACCAGTTCCTCGGCAACGAGTACGAGCCGTACTTCAAGGCCGTCGAGGCGCTCTGCGAGCCGCTGGGCGGCCGGCCGCACTGGGGGAAGCTGCACTACCGGGACGCGGCGTCGCTGCGTCCCGCGTACCCCAGGTTCGACGACTTCGTGGCGGTCCGCGACCGCCTCGACCCGGCCCGGGTCTTCACCAACGATTACCTGGACCGGGTGCTGGGCGCCTGACTCACTCGGCGGCGGCCGTCGTCTTCCGGGGCGCGGCCGCCTTCTTGGCGGTCGTCGTCTTCTTGGCGGCGGTCGCCTTCTTGGCCGGGGTGGCCTTCTTCGCGGCGGCGGTCTTCTTCGCCGGGGCCGCCTTCTTGGCCGGGTCGGCGGTCTTGGCCGCCGCCTTCTTCGTGGCCGCCTTCTTCTTCGGGGCCGGGCCCTTGGCGCGCTTCTCGGCGAGCATCTCGGACGCCTGCTCGACGGTCAGCTCCTCGGGCGTCTGGCCGCGCCGCAGCGTCGCGTTCGTCTCGCCGTCGGTCACGTACGGCCCGAAGCGACCGTCCTTGACCACCATCGGCTTCTCCGTCACCGGGTCCACGCCCAGCTCCCGCAGCGGCGGCTTGGCCGCACCCCGCTGCCGGGTCTTCGGCGCCGCCAGCAGCGCGAGCGCCTCGTCCAGGGTGACGGTGAAGAGGCGTTCCTCGCTCTCCAGCGAGCGGGAGTCCTTGAGCCGCTGGATGAACGGGCCGTACCGCCCGTTGCGCGCGATGATCTCGTTGCCGTCGGCGTCCTTGCCGACCAGCCGGGGCAGCGTGAGCAGCTGCAACGCCTGCTCGAGGGTGAGCGTCTGCGGCGACTGGGAGGCGAACAGGGACGAGCTGCGCTCGCCGCTCTGCACGTAGGCCCCGTAGCGGCCGGACTTGACCACGACCGGCTCGCCGGTGGCCGGGTCGTCGCCCAGCGACCGGTCGCCGTTGCCGGCGAGGAAGAGCTCGGCCACCTTCTCCGGGGTCAGCTCGTCGGGCGCCGTCCCCTCCGGGATTGACGCGCGGTCCTCGGCCGGCTCCTCGGCGCCGTCCACGGCCGGGGCCTTGCGCTGCAGGTAGGGGCCGAACTTGCCGACCCGGACGACGACCTGGCGGTTCTCCTCGTCGACGAAGAGCGGGATCGAGTTGACCACGCGGGCGTCGATCGCACTGAGGTTCTCGGTGACCATCTTCTTCAGGCCACCGGCCTTGGCGATCTCCTCGTCCGCGCCGGCCACCTGCGTGCCGAAGTAGAAGGAGGTGAGGAAGTCCAGCTGGGTGTGGTCGCCGGCGGCGATGTCGTCGAGCTGGCCCTCCATCGCGGCGGTGAAGTTGTAGTCCACCAGCCGGGGGTAGTGCCCCTCCAGCAGGCCGATCACCGCGAACGCCAGGAACGACGGGATCATCGCCTGGCCGCGCTTCTCCACGTAGCCGCGGTCCTGGATGGTCTGCATGATCGACGAGTAGGTGGAGGGGCGGCCGATGCCCAGCTCCTCCAGCGCCTTGACCAGGGACGCCTCGGTGTAACGCGCGGGCGGCGAGGTGTGGTGGCCCACCGCGGCCAGCTCGTCGGCGGTCAGCGGCTGGTCCTTGACCAGGTTGGGCAGGCGCCGCTCGGCGTCCTCCGCCTCCGCGGACTCGTCGTCGGACGACTCCACATAGGCGCGCAGGAAGCCCGGGTCGGTGATGGTCTTGCCGGAGGCGGCGAAGTCGGCCTCCTCATTCGCCGGCGAGACCGCCCGGATCCGCACGCTCACCGAGTTGCCGATCGCGTCGGTCATCTGCGAGGCGATGGTGCGCCGCCAGATCAGCTCGTAGAGCTTGAACTCGTCGGTGGTCAGCTCCTTGGCGACCTCGCCCGGCGTGCGGAAGTTGTCGCCGGCGGGACGGATCGCCTCGTGCGCCTCCTGCGCGTTCTTCGCCTTCGTGGTGTAGCGGCGCGGCTGCGGCGGCACGTTGTTGGCGCCGTAGAGCTCGGCGATCTGCCGGCGGGCGGCGGCGATGGCAGTCTCGGAGAGGTTCACCGAGTCCGTACGCATGTAGGTGATGTAACCCTTCTCGTACAGGCTCTGCGCGGTGCGCATCGTCTGTGCCGAGGAGTACCGCAGCTTGCGGGCGCCCTCCTGCTGCAGCGTCGAGGTGATGAACGGCGCGTACGGCCGGCGCCGGTACGGCTTCTCCTCGACCCGGGTGACGGTGAACGGGCGGTCCTCCAGACGGGCGGCCAGCCCGCGGGCGCCGTCACCGTCCAGCTGCACCGCTCCGGAACCCGTGCGCAGGCGGCCGGTGGTGGGCTCGAAGTCCTTGCCGGTGGCGATCCGGTCGCCGTCCAGCGCGATCAGGGTGGCCTGGAACTGCCGGGCGCCCTCGGCCTGGCCCTGCACGGACAGGGAGGCGAGGATGTCCCAGTACTCCGCGGTCCGGAAGGCCATGCGCTGCCGCTCCCGCTCCACCACGATGCGGGTGGCGACGGACTGGACACGCCCTGCGGAGAGTTTCGGCATCACCTTCTTCCACAGGACCGGGCTGACCTCGTACCCGTACAGCCGGTCCAGGATGCGGCGTGCCTCCTGGGCATCCACCAGGGAACGGTCGATGTCACGCGGGTTCGCCACGGCGGCCTGGATGGCCGGCTTGGTGATCTCGTGGAAGACCATCCGCTTGACCGGGACCTTGGGCTTGATCGTCTCGATCAGGTGCCAGGCGATGGCCTCGCCCTCGCGGTCCTCATCGGTGGCGAGGAAGATCTCGTCGACCTCCTTGGCCAGCTTCCGCAGCTTGGCGACCTGCTGCTTGCGGCCCTCGGAGACCACGTAGAGAGCGTGGAAGCCGTTGTCGACGTCGACCCCGAGCCGGGCCCAGGGCTGGCCCTTGTACTCGTCGGGGACCTCTTCGGCGTTTCTCGGCAGGTCGCGGATGTGGCCGACGGAGGCCTCGACCAGATAGTCGGGGCCCAGATAACCGGCGATCGTCTTGGCCTTCGACGGGGACTCGACGATGACCAGACGGGTCGTCCTGGCGTTACTCGGCACGGCACTCCCAGCTATCAAGACTCGGCGCTCGCCGTCTCGCCCGGCGGAGCACAGATGTTCAACGTAACGCGCCGGACAAGCCTGCATTCCCGGGGAGCCCCGCAGTCGGATGGTAACGGTCCGGCCACCGCATGCGTCCGACCGCGACACCGTACACCGCGAAAGTGGTGTCGTGTCGGACACAATCCCGGAAGATCACGCAGGTGCGCCGCCCGGCCACAGCTCTTCCGGTGCTGCTGAGGGGCGTTCTCCGACGAGTTCGGCCAGGCGTGTCAGACGACGGCGACCGGTGACGAGCCAGACACGTCCGTCTTCCGACAGCCGCCCCGCCAGACCGGCTCTGATCAGCGCGGCCTCGACCGGACGGGTGTCGGCGGCGGGGTTCAGGCTGAGGGCGTACCCGCCGGGCCGGGGCCCACCGGCGGCGGCCACCCAGAGCCGCAGCCGAGGTCCGCTGAGAAAGAGCTGGGCGGCGGCCTGCGGCCAGGCGTTCGCCAGAGCGTTCAACCTCCGGGAGTACGCGGTACGGACGTCGAAGAGCTGAACCGGTGTGCCGGATTCCGGCGCATCGCACTCCTCCGTCTCCGCCGCAGCCTCGGGCTCGTCGGTCGGTGCCTCGGGCTCGTCAGCCGGTGCCCAGGTTGCCGTCAGCCCGCGTGCGACGAACTCGCTGACCAGCACGTGCACCCGCCACGCCGCATCCACCCGGACCGACACCCGGGCCGTGCCGCCCATCCGGTCGAGCCGGCCCGGCCCGGCCAGCAGACCGGCGAGGTCGGCCGGCGAGGGCTCGGTCGTCTCCGCACCGAACATCGGCAGCTGGCGACCCGGTTTCCGGCTCGAGGCACCACGCCGGGCGGTCCGCCGCACCACCGGGACCGGCGGCGGAAGGACCTCGCGCGGTATCAGCGGCCACCCCGCCTCGGTCATCTCAACGGAACCTTCACTGACACTCCGGCAGCGAGTCGAACGCCTGCCGCAACTCCACCGACTCCAGTTTCGTCGTGTCCAGGCTGCTCTTCTCGTACTCCGCGGAGAGCTGGTCGACCACCTTGGCGACCTCGGTGTAGAAGGTCTTGGCGGGACTCGTCGCGAGCACCTCGATGCCGCTGCGGGCATGGCCGTAGGCATCCCGGATGCCGGCCAGCGAGCCCTGGAAGCCGTCGGCGATCCGCTCGCCCTCGTCCACGTCCGGCACGCCGGCCCGCTCCACCTCGGCCCGCGCCTTCTCGCTGGCGTCGGCCGCGCCGTCGAAGAGCCGGGTCAGGTTTTCCTTCGCCTGGCCGGGCGTCGTCTCGGCGGTCATCTGCGCCCGCGTGCGACCGGCGAGCGAATCGATCTCGCTGCGCCACGGGCTGAGAGCGGTGCAGACCAGGGCGGCCCAGGCCTGCGCGCCGGGCTGCCCGGAACAGGCGCCCAGCGGCACAGCGAGCACGAGGACGAGAGCCAGGGATATCGGTCGGACCGCGCGCATGGGAGCAGAGTACGGCCACAGGCGGACACTCCACACGCCTCGATCGAGTCATAGCGAAGGGCACCCGGTGGCCGGGTGCCCTTCGTCATGCGATTCGTCCTGGTCAGACGTTGTCCTTGACCCGCGGACCGGGCGTCTCGCGGGCGTCCCGCGCGGCCTTCCCGGTGTCGCCGGCACCGGCCGCGGAGGCCGCGGAGGCGTCGTCGCCCATCGAGATCGGCTTGCGCTTGCTCCACACGACGGCAGCGGTCACGATCGCGACCGCGAGGATCGCCACACCGACCCGCAGACCGAGGTTCGCGTCGGTGCCGTAGGTCACCGCCACGACCGCCGGGGCGATCAGCAGCGACACCAGGTTCATCACCTTGAGCAGCGGGTTGATCGCCGGGCCGGCGGTGTCCTTGAACGGGTCACCGACCGTGTCGCCGATCACCGTGGCGGCGTGCGCCTCGGAGCCCTTGCCGCCGTAGTTGCCGTCCTCGACCAGCTTCTTGGCGTTGTCCCACGCGCCACCGGAGTTGGAGAGGAAGACCGCCATCAGCGTGCCCGTGCCGATCGCGCCGGCGAGGTAGGCCGCGAGCGCGCCCGGGCCCAGCCCGAAGCCCACCGCGATCGGGGCCATGATCGCCAGCAGACCGGGGGTGAGCAGCTCGCGCTGCGCGTCCCGGGTGCAGATGTCGACCACCCGGCCGTACTCCGGGCGCTGGGTGCCGTCCATGATCCCGGGGAACTCCCGGAACTGCCGGCGGACCTCCATCACCACGGCGCCGGCGGACCGCGAGACCGCGTTGATCGCCAGGCCGGAGAAGAGGAACACGACCGCGGAACCGATCAGCAGGCCGACCAGGCTGCGCGGGTTGGCGATGTTGAGCATCCCCAGGATCTCCGCGCCGACCTCGCCCACCCCGGCGTCGGCGAGCGCGCTGGCCAGGCTGTTG
Source organism: Actinoplanes sp. DH11 (assembly GCF_020873875.1). Taxonomy (GTDB): domain Bacteria; phylum Actinomycetota; class Actinomycetes; order Mycobacteriales; family Micromonosporaceae; genus Actinoplanes. Next base: position 186,053 of record NZ_JAHWGU010000011.1, on the reverse strand, counting down.
GTGTACGAGCCGAACAGCGCCGTGGCCGCCAGGACCGCCGTCGCGATCGCGATGCCCTTGGTGATCGCCTTCGTGGTGTTGCCGACCGCGTCCAGCTCGGTGAGGATCTGCGCGCCGCGCTCGTCGACGTCACCGGACATCTCGGCGATGCCCTGCGCGTTGTCCGAGATCGGGCCGAACGTGTCCATCGCCACGATGACGCCGACCGTGGTGAGCAGACCGGTACCGGCCAGCGCCACCGCGAACAGAGACAGGGTCAGCGACGAGCCGCCGAGCAGGAACGCTCCGTAGACGCCGGCGCCGAGCAGCAGCGCCGAGTAGACGGCCGACTCCAGGCCGACACTGACGCCGGCCAGCACGACGGTGGCAGCACCGGTCTGCGACGACTTGCCGATGTCCTGCACCGGGCGCCGGGTGGTCTCGGTGAAGTAACCGGTCAGCGCCTGGATGGCGGCGGCCAGCACGATGCCGATGATGACCGCGCCGATCGCGATGACCTGCGGGTTCTCGCCGCTGTCGAGGATGTCCTGCGCGATGCCGGTGTCGCCGAACCCGGCGAACGTGTCCGGCAGGTACAGGAAGCTGACCACGGCCACCGCTATCGCGGAGATCACGGCCGAGATGTAGAAGGCCCGGTTGATCGCGGTCAGGCCGTTGCGGTCGCTCGCCCGGAGCCGGGTGATGAAGACACCCACGATCGCGATCAGCACACCGATCGTGGAGACGATCAGCGGGAAGATCAGCCCGTCCTGGCCGAACGCGGCCTGGCCCAGGATGAGCGCCGCGACCAGGGTCACCGCGTACGACTCGAACAGGTCGGCGGCCATGCCGGCGCAGTCACCGACGTTGTCGCCCACGTTGTCCGCGATGGTGGCGGCGTTGCGCGGGTCGTCCTCCGGGATGCCCTGCTCCACCTTGCCGACGAGGTCGGCGCCGACATCCGCGGCCTTGGTGAAGATGCCGCCGCCGACCCGCATGAACATGGCGAGCAGCGCGGCGCCGAAGCCGAAGCCCTCGAGCACCGTCGGCGCGTCACTCCTGAAGATCAGGACGACGAGCGCGGCGCCGAACAGGCCCAGGCCCACGGTGAGGAAACCCACCACGCCACCGGTACGGAAGGCGATCCCCATCGCCTTCTCCCGGCCGCCCTCCTCGCTCGCGGCCGCGGCGACCCGCAGGTTCGCCCGCGTCGCCAGCGCCATGCCGGCGCCACCGATGAACGCGCTGAAGATCGCACCGACGATGAAGAAGAGCGATCGGCCGACCTTGACGAGCGTCTCGTTCTCGGTGGCGTGCACCGGGAGCAGGAACAACAGCACGACGGCGATCACCACGAAGATCGCCAAGGTGCGGAACTGCCGGATCAGGTACGCCGAGGCGCCCTCCTGCACAGCGCCCGCGATCTCCTGCATCTTGGGGGTGCCGCGCGATGTACGCAGCACGGATTGAACGAACATCGCGGCGAAGCCGAGCGCCACCAGCGCGAACGCCAGCGCGACGATGACGTAGGAGAGGTTCTCACCGCTCAGGGACACCCCGCCACCCTCGGCGGCGAGGTCTATCGGAGTCCCGGACATCAATGTCCTCCTGTACACACCGAGCGCACCCGGACGGCGGACGAGACCTCCGGGCGCATTCCCCGGAACTTTCGGGGAACGACCGACCAGGCCCGCGGACGCGGACCAGCAGTAGCTGACAACTCGCGTACTGTATAGGGCAGATATGGCGATCGTCACACCTGCACACAGCCGTGTCGCGGTGATGTTTGCCGCTGTGTTAGCGGCGCGGCGAGCGGGTATAGAGCGCGGTTTATCCGTTGGCGCTGGTGAATGACCGCTTCGGCCGTGTTCTCAGCCGGCGGGTCTTGTCCTCAGCCGGCGCGTCTCGTCCTCAGCCGGCGCGTCTCGTCCTCAGCCGGCGGAGTGAGGCGCGGTCAGCGGCGGGTGACGGGCCAGACCATGCGGACCTCGGTGCCGGTGCCGTCGTCCACGGGACGCACCTGGAGGTCGTCAACAAAACCGGCAAGCAGCGCGAAACCGACGCCGGTAGTGAGTGCGTCGTCGGTGAGCGACTCGTCGGCAAGCTCGTCCGGCGGAAGCTTCGTCAGGCCGACGCTGGCCTCGATCGGGGCATGGTCGATGACCCGGACGGTGTACGAATCCGAGTCGGACATCTCCACGGTGACCAGCTCGGTCAGCCCGTACTGCCGATGCAGGGTCACGGCACGTGTGCAGGCCTCGCCGATCGCCAGCCGTACCTCGTCGAGCAGCTCCTCGGCGACACCGGCCCGACGAGCGACCGCGACACCGACCAGCCGCGCGGTGCGCACATGCACCGGGGCCGGCGAGAAGGAGAGCCGAACGGTCGCCATCACGAAGCGGGACCGCTGCCGTCGCGTTCGGTGGCTGCCTCGACCGTCGGGAAGATCGGGAAGACCTGATCCAGCGCGGTGATTCGGAAAATCTTGAGAAGCGGTTCCTTCGCGCAGACGAGACCGAAGGTCCCGTGCGCGGTCCTCAGCCGTTTCAACGCACCGACCAGGACACCGAGACCCGTCGAGTCCAGGAACTCGACCCGCTCGAGATCGACGACCACGTCACGCGCTCCCGCGTCCACCAGCTCGATCAGCCGCTCCCGCAGCCGAGGAGCGGTGTAAACGTCGACCTCACCACCGACCTCGAGCACGGTGTGCCCGGCGACGGTCCGGTCCGCCAGCGACAGCTCCATCGGTCCTCCTCCCTGATCTCCCCCGCGAAATCTAACCACCGACCGACACGGGGCGACGCGTGGCACCCACCGTCCTACCCGTTTGAGGTTCGGGGCATACCGGTGTCACAGTGCAATGCGTGACCTCCACCGCCTTCGGTCCCGCTGAGCTGCTGCATCGTCTGCAAACTCGCGGCACCCCGGCGACGGAGTCCCCGATCACCCACATCGAGCGGCTGCCACCCCGGGCCGGGCGGGTCGCGCCGTGGCCGGCGTGGACCGACCCCGCGGTGCGCGACGCGTTCGCCGCGCAGGGCATCGCCGCGCCGTGGGAACACCAGGCCGCCGCAGCCACCCTGGCCTGGGAGGGCAAGCACGTCGTGCTGGCCACCGGCACCGCCTCGGGGAAATCCTTGGCGTACCAGCTGCCGGCACTCAACGCGCTCGCCACGGACCCTAAGGCGACCGTGCTCTATCTGTCACCCACCAAGGCGCTCGCGGCGGACCAGTTGCGCGGCGTGGCCCGCCTCGGTCTGGACGGCGTGCGCCCCGCCACGTTCGACGGGGACACCGCCCGGGAGGAGCGCGAATGGGTGCGGCAGCACTCACGGTTCGTGCTCACCAACCCCGACATGCTGCATTTCTCGCTGCTGCCGGGCCACGCACGCTGGGGCGTGTTCCTGCGCCGCCTGGCGTACGTGGTGATCGACGAGTGCCACACCTACCGCGGCGTGTTCGGCTCGCACGTGGCGCACGTCCTGCGCCGGCTGCGCCGGGCCGCCGCGCGGTACGGTTCGTCGCCCACGTTCGTCCTCGCCTCCGCCACCTCCGGCGACCCGGCCGGTGCGGCGTCCCGGCTGACCGGTCTGCCGGTGACAGAGATCACATCCGATGCGTCGCCGCGGGGCGGGGTGACGTTCGCGCTGTGGGAGCCGCCGCTGCTGCCGCAGTCCACGTTGTCGCTGCCCGTCCAGTCGGCGCCGGCACGCGAGTCCGCCGCGGTCTCCGCCGCCGCCGCTCCCGCCGTTGTTTCCTCCGGCGCCGCCGATCCGGTTTCCGCAGACCGGCTTTCCGACGACGCGCTTTCCGACGACGCGCTTTCCGGGGAACCGCTCTCCGGGGAACCGCTTTTCGTCGACGTGGAGCTGCCTCCGATCCGGCGCTCGGCGCTGCGTGAGACCGCCGACCTGCTCACCGACGCGATCGTCGCCGGTACCCGTACCCTCGCCTTCGTCCGCTCCCGCCGCGGCGCCGAAGTCGTCGCCTCGATGACCCGGCGCGCGCTCGACGAGGCGGTGCCCGGGCTGGGCGAACGGGTCGCCGCCTACCGCGGCGGATATCTGCGCGAGGACCGCCGGGCCATCGAACGGTCCCTGCTCTCGGGCGAACTGCTCGGCCTGGCCTCCACGAACGCCCTCGAACTCGGCGTCGACCTGGTCGGTCTGGACGCCGTGCTGATCTGCGGCTACCCCGGCACCCGGGCCTCCCTCTGGCAGCAGGCCGGGCGGGCCGGCCGGGCCCGCGGTGAGGCGCTCGCCGTGCTCATCGCCCGGGACGACCCGCTCGACACCTACCTGGTGCACCACCCGGAGGCAGTGTTCGGCAGGCCCGTCGAGGCGACCGTGCTGGACCCGGCGAACCCGTACGTGCTGGGCCCGCAACTGTGCTGCGCCGCCTCCGAGGCAGCGCTCACCGAGGCCGATCTGGAACTTTTCGGCGGGGAGCCGGCCGCCGCCGCGGTCGCCGCCCTGGTCGAGGAGGGTGTGCTGCGGCGCCGGCCGTCCGGCTGGTACTGGACCCATCGCGGCCGCCCCGAGGTCGACCTGCGCGGCACCGGCGGCGCACCGGTCGCGGTGGTCGAGTCGTCGACCGGCCGGCTGCTCGGCACCGTCGACCACGGCTCCTCGCACGCCATGCTGCACACCGGGGCCGTCCACCTGCACCAGGGCGTCTCCTACGTGGTGGACGAACTCGACCTGGACGACGCGATCGCGCTGGTCCACCAGGAGGAACCGGACTGGACGACGCACGCCCGGGACGTCACGAACCTGTCCGTGGTCAACGTCCGCGAATACGTCGACGCCGGCCCGGTCGGACTGTTCCTCGGCGAGGTGGACGTGACCAACCAGGTCGTGTCGTACCAGCGCCGCCGCATCGGCACCGGCGAAGTGATCGACACGAGACCGCTCGACCTGCCGGTCCGTGAGCTGCGTACCGTCGCCGTCTGGTTCACCGTCTCCCCGGAAGCCCTGCTCGCGGCGGGCGTCGAACCCGCCGACTTCCCGGGCGCCCTGCACGCCGCCGAACACGCCGGCATCGGCCTGCTGCCGCTGATCGCGACCTGCGACAGGTGGGACATCGGCGGCCTCTCCACGGCCAACCACGCGGACACCGAGGCCCCGACGGTCTTCGTCTACGACGGCCACCCCGGCGGGGCGGGCTTCGCAGAACGGGCGTACGGCGTCGCCGCCGACTGGCTACGCGCCACCCGCGAGGCCATCGCGTCCTGCGTCTGCGAGGCCGGCTGCCCGTCCTGCGTGCAGTCCCCGAAGTGCGGCAACGGCAACAACCCCCTGGACAAGCCCGGCGCCGTACGCGTCCTGGACACCGTCCTGGCCGCCCTCCCAGCCCCTGCTTCTGCCCGCGCGCCTGCGCCAGCCGCAGCTCCGACCCCTGCGCCCGCCCTGACCCCTGCGCCCGCCTTGACCCCTGCGCCCGCCTTGACCCCTGCGCCCGCCTCGGCCGCAGCCCCGGCCCCCGCCTCGGCCGCACCCCCGGCCGCAGCCCCGGCGCCCTCCTCGGCGCCTGCCTCGGCCGCAGCCCCTCGCCCGGAGGCATGAGACCAGCTAAGCCCTCGGGCCGATCGCCGCACCCCGGCCCCCGCCAAGCCACGCCAGATGCCCATTACTCGGCGCCCAAGGCCTCGGCATGGGTGTCCCTATGGTCGCCAAGCAGGGGTGGGAGCTTTCTGCCGATTTGCGCCGACAGTAGGAGCAACGCGTCTTGTAGAGGATGTCGATGCGGCAGCGCCCAAGACGGCATGGCCTTTCGCCCCTCGGCCCGCGGCGGTCATGCCGCTCCGCCGCGTTGCGCCTGCATGGCTTGTTGATCTGCTAGCGCTACGAAATCGCTGTGATCATGGGGTTGAAACCGCAATTTCGCATCGCTAGCAGATCAACATCTCGACAGGGACGCGTCCGGTGCCACCGAAGCCGGGAAAGGGCCCGGGGTTGATGCACAAGCGGCACCGGCCGGCCGCGCCGTTCACCCGAGGACTGCCAACCCGGCTGGGCGACGGCCGGGACTGCCAACCCGGCTGGCCGATGGCCGGCGCCGCCAACCCGGCTGGTCGACGGCGGGCGCCGCCAACCCGGCTGGTCGACGGCGGGCGCCGCCAACCCGGCTGGTCGACGGCGGGCGCCGCCAACCCGGCTGGTCGGTGGTCGGCGCGGCCTTCCCGGCGGGGGCCGACGCCGGATCGGCGACGCCTGTCGCGTACCGAGTGGGCCTTTTCGGACGTCGCCCCTGCGACGCCGGTCGAGATCGTGGGGGTCTGGGCGCCTTGGCTGAGTGCTCACTCCCCCGGGGCGTGGATCGGGCCGGCTCGGGCGGCGGCTGCGGCTGTCCGGGGGCCGGTCGGCACCTCGGTGTGGATGGTGATCTCCAGGCCGGTCAGGGTGCAGGCGCTCATTCTGGCCCGGTTCCGGGCCACTATCCGGGCCGCTTCGGCGCACGCCGCTTCGGGGCCCAGGATCGCCCGCTGAGCGCCGGCCAGCGCGCCCAGGTCGGCGGCGTTACGGGCCTCGCGCCGGGCGGACTGCGCCGCACCCACGGCGGTGGCGGCGAGGGCGGCGGCAAGCAGTACCAGGCCGAGGGCGAGGACCAGGATCGAGGCTGCACCCCGGTCGTCCCGCATACCGAAGTGGTCACTAGGAGTGATTACAAGATCCGAGTCGCTGTCACTCACAGTCACCATGGGACCTGTTCCGGTTCGCGGGCGGCGGCCGATTCGGCTTGGATGGTCAGGCCGGGGAGGTGGGTGCCGCCGAGGACGCGTACCCGGGAGGTGACCACCACCGTGACCGTCTCCGGATCGCCGCCCACCAAGATCTCCGCGCCGTCCGGCGCGAGCCGTGCTGCCGGGCCCGTCGGGTCGCCCCGGGAGGCGGCGGTGGCCGCCTCCCGGGCTGCGTCCAGGCATCGCGCCCGGTCCGTCATCGCCATGACCGCGGTCAGCCCGGCGAGGAAGAGCAGCATCAGCGCCGGCAGCCCGGCCGCGAGTTCGGCGGTGAACGAACCCCGGTCCCGGCCGGGCCGCCGGCGCCGGCTCACTTGAGCGCCCGGCCGATGATGCCGGTGAGCGCCTGCTGCACCGCTGGGCTGCTGATCACTTTGAGCAGGATGCCGGCGAAGGCGACCGCCGCGAGGGTGCCGACGGCGTACTCGGCGGTGCTCATGCCGGCGTCGCCGGCCTCGGTCTGAAGCTGCCGGAATCGGCTGACGAGGTTGTTCATCGAGTTCTCCTCAGGTTGGGCGCGGCGGGAATGCCGCTTTTCAGGCACAGCTGACAGCGCTGCGGTGCGGCGGGTGCCGCGTTCGGGCAGCCGAAGCTGCATTGGCCAGGCAGCAGATGCCGCGTTGTGGGCAGCTGAAGCTGCATTGGCCGGGCGGCAGATGCCGCGTTGTGGGAGCGGCGAGGGCCGCACGGGTCAGAGCACGTCGCCGAGGACGGCCAGCAGGATGGGGACCAGGCCGGCGAGCAGGAAGGCGGGCAGGAAGCAGAGGCCCAGCGGCAGGACGATCAGGACGCCGGCTCGCTGGGCGGCGGCCTCGGCCGCGACGGCGCGGTCGGAGCGCAGGTCGCCGGCGAGGCGTTCGAAGGCGCCGGCCAGGGCGCCGCCGCTCGCGCTGGACCGGATAGCGGCGGCGACGAGTCGTTCCGTCCCGGGTATGTCACCGAGGTGGCCCCAGGCCTCGGTCGGTCCGGCGCCGAGGCGCAGGGAGCGCGCCACCCGTTCCAGCCGGGCGCCGAGCGGGCCGCCGAGCGCGTCGGCCACCGCGGCGGCTGCCCGATCCACCGGGGCGCCGGCACGCAGGGCGGCGGCCAGCAGATCCGCGGCAAGCGGCAGGTCGGCACGGGCTCGCTGCCTGGCGTGGCGTACGTCGGGTGGTTCGCGGCGGCGCAGGGCGCGATCCGCGGCGAGGGCGGCGGACAATCCCAGGGGTACGCCCCACGCGTTCCCCACGAACCCGAGCACGGCCAGGCCGGCCAGCACCGACAGCAGGATCCGGGAGCGCCGGCCGTCGGTCCGGGCCGGGGCCCGCCGCGCGCCGACCCGTCGCAGCCGACGACTGGGGCGGCGGTGCGGGGCGAACAGGAGTACGGCCACCGCGCCCAGACACGTGGCCACCACCGCACCGGTCATCGCGGGCCGTCCACGAGCCGCTGGGCCCAGCGGAGGCCGCCGCACTGGAGCAGGACCGCCGTCACCGCGCACGCGGCGCCGATCGGTGTGTGCAGCAGCACCGCGAGCGGGTCCGCGCCGATCGCATGTCCGAGACCGATCCCGCCCAGCGGCAGCGCCGCGAGGAGTATCGCGGTGGCCTGGGCACCGGCGGCCTGTGCGGCGGCGGACGCGGCCGCCCGGTCGGCGGCGCGGACGTCGGTCTCGATCCGGTCGAGCAGGTCGGCGGCGGGCGCACCGGTCTGCTCGGCGAGTCGCCAGACCGCACCGGCAAGCCGCCCGATCCGTCCGCCTTTGTCCGGGCCGTCGGCACTGACGGCGGCCGGTGGGAGGCCGGCCCGCAGGTCGGCCACCAGCGTGCACAGACCGTCCAGCTGTGCCGCCCGGGCCGACGCCGCCCGTTTCCGGGTGACTCGGCGCGTCCACTCGCCGGCGCCGAGAGCGGCGTACGCGCCCGCGATCACGGCGCCCACCGGGCCGCCCAGCAGCAGGGCGGGCACCACGGCCAGCGCCGCCGCGGCGGCAATCGGGCGCCAGGCGGGGCCGTTCGTGAGGCGGGCGGCTGCCGCCCGTACGCCCGGAATTGCCGCCCGCAGCACCACGGGATCGGCCCGGCGCCGCCCCACCAGGCGTTGTCGCGCCGCAGGTCGCGGCCCGGACGCCACGATCACGGCACCGGTCACCAGGAGCGCGGCGAGGTGCCAGTTCATCCGTTCTGTCCGGGGGTGCGCAGGATCGGTGGCACCGGTACGCCCCGGCCGGTGAGCATCCGGGCCAGCACAGCGGCACCCGGGCCGGGCCTGCAGAGCAGCGCCGGAACGACTGTGACCAGGCGATTCTCGCCGGACGGCACCAGGACGCTTATCGATTCCAGGCGCCGCCCCCGGTCGGTACGCCGCACCTGCAGCACCACCTGGAGCGCCGCCAGCACCTGGGCGTGCAGCGCCGCCCGCGGCAGACCCCCGAGCATGCCCAGCGCCTCCAGCCGGGCCGGCACGTCACCGGGTGCGTTGGCGTGCAGAGTGCCCGCACCGCCGTCGTGGCCGGTGTTCAGCGCACCCAGCAGGTCGACGATCTCGGCGCCCCGGCACTCGCCGACGACGAGCCGGTCCGGCCGCATCCGCAGGGCCTGCCGCACCAGGTCGGTGAGGCCGACCGCGCCCGCGCCCTCGACGTTCGCGGTGCGCGCCTGAAGCGCCACCACGTGCGGGTGCACCGGCCGCAGTTCGGCGGCGTCCTCGACCAGCACGATGCGCTCGGTCGGCGGCACCAGGCCGAGCAGCGTGCCGAGCAGCGTGGTCTTGCCGCTGCCGGTCCCGCCGGTCACCAGGTAGGCCAGCCGGGCCTGGACCACGGCCGCCAGCACGGGCGCCACGGCCGGCGCGACGGTGCCCTGCGTGACCAGGTCGTCCAGCGTGAACGGCCGCTGCCGGAACGTGCGCAACGACAGGTAGGGCCCGGTCGCCGCGACCGGCGGGAGCACCGCGTGCAGGCGGGTGCCGTCGGGGAGGCGGGCGTCGGCGTACGGCTGCCCGTCGTCGAGCCGCCGCCCACAGGCGGCGACGAGTCGCTGTGCGAGCCGGCGCACCTCGTCGGGACCACCGAACCGGACGGCCGCCCGTTGCAGGCCGGCGCCCCGATCCACCCAGACCTGCACGTCGTTGACGAGGACGTCGGTCACCTCCGGGTCAGCGAGCAGAGGCGCCAGCGGGCCGGCCCCGAGCAGTTCGTCACGCACCCGGTCGGCGATCCGCAGCACCGCCGTGTCACCGAGCACCTCGTTGCCCCTGCGCACCGCACTGACGACGGCGGCCGGGGTCGCCTCGATCCCCCGGTGCGCGAACTGGTGCCGGACACTGCTGCTCATGGTGCTCATGCGGGGGCCGCCGTGCCCGTACGCATCAGGTCGTCGACAAGCCGGCGGCAGAGCTCGGCGAGTGGCCCCTTGCCGTCCGCGCCCGGGGCGGACCCGTCCTCCATGGCCTGGCACATCCCGGGGTCGGGTCGCAGCGAGCCGGCCAGGGGCAGACCGAGGGCGTCGGAAACCTGCCGGGCCGTGAGGTTGCCGGGCGCCGGGCCGCGGACCACCACCGCGATCTCCTCGCAGTGCACCCGGACCGCGGCGACGGTGTGCGCGGCCGCCGCGGCGGCCCGTAGTTCCGCCGGCACCACGAGCAGCGTCCGATCGGCCGCCTGGAGCGCGAGCGCCGCGGCGTCGTCGAGTTTCCGGGGCAGGTCCGCGACGATCACGTCGCGACCGCGCCGGGCGGCGTCCAGCGTCGCCGCCATCGCCTCCACCGGCACGCCCGGCAGTTCTTTGCGGTCGAAGGAGAGAAGCACCAGGTCGCCGCGCCGGGGCAGGGCACGCAGCAGCGCGGGCGGGTCGACCCGCCCGTCGGCGCCGGTGAGCGCCGGCCAGCGCAGCCCGGTCACCTCCTCCCAGCCGAGGACCAGGTCGAGGCCGCCACCCAGGGGGTCGGCGTCGACCAGCAGCGTCCGATGCCCGGCCCGCACCGCCGTGGTCGCCAGCCCGGCCGCCAGGATGCTCGCCCCGGCGCCACCGCGCCCGCCGATCACGGCGACGGTCCGCGACACCGGTACGGCCTCCGCCCGCGCCGTGAACTGCTCCACCACCCACGTCTCGGCCGCCGGCAGCACCGCCACGTGGTCGGCGCCGAGCAGGTCGGCGTGTTCCCAGGTTCCGGCGTCCACGCCGGTGTGCCGGCCGACCACGATCACGCGCTGCCGACGTGGCAGCCGGGCCCGCATGCAGGGTTCGGCCTGGTCGGCGCCGACCACGACGAGCGGGGCACGGGGATATCGGGCGCGGGCCGCGGCCGGGTCGGAGGCCACGTCGACCTCGGTGCCGCCGGCCGCGGCGAGCCGGAGGAGGTCGTCGAGCAGGTCCTGATCGGCGGTGACGACCAGGGGACGGCGTGGGGCAGACATCACGGGCCTCCAGCGGGACGGCGGTTGGGCGCTCACCGTCGCGGGCCGGGTCCGGGCCGGACAACGCGCCGCGGATCCGCCTGTGGATAACGTGGAAGCCTGTGGACAACCCACGGCCGGCACGGGCGGTCTGGTAGTCCGACCCGCCCGGGGATGGATCCGGGCGGGGTTGGGTATCGTGTTTCGGACTCGAGCCGATGGAGCTGGCATGGACAACGCGATCCGGACCACGCTTGCCGACGACGGGACTGTGACCGTCACCGTGCTCGGTGAGATCGACTTCTCCAGCGCCGACACCGTGGCCGAGGGCATCCGGGACGCCATCGTCGACTGGTCACCGTCCGCCGTCCGCGTCGATCTGCGTGACGCGTCGTTCATCGACTCGACGGGGCTGGGCGCTCTGATCGAGAGTTACCGGGACGCGCAGGACCGCGGCATCGGATTCACCGTGGTCAACCCGAACGAGAACTTCCGGCACGTGCTGTCGGTGACCGGGCTCTCCGAGTTCTTCGGGCTGCTCGAACCGGCCGACGAGTCGATGCCCGCCGAGCCCGGGCGCGCGCAGGCAACCGGCGCCTGAGAAGGAACGACCCCCGTCGGGGGAGACGGGGGTCGCCCTTGGGATTCGGCTCCGGGGGGGTCGAGCCGAATCAACTCGGCAATCGCGGGGGGCGCGACCGCCGAGGGCCTGGGATCGATAAGTGCGTCCAACTCGAAGCAACCGCGAATGCACCTCACGGTTGTGAACACAAGTCTGCCTCAGACTCTGCCGATCCGTCGAGTCCTGAATGTGACCCGATGTGTGAGATGCCGCCCGTCTGACCGTTTTCACAGTGCGTCACCGATGGGCTCGCCGGGCGTAGGGATCAACCGGCCCGAGCCCGGTGCGGCTACACTTTCGGCCCGTGGGCCCGAGCGCCGCCTTTTTCGACCTCGACAAGACCGTCATCGCCAAGTCCAGCGCCCTGGCCTTCGGACGGCCTTTCTACCGTGACGGCCTGATCAGCCGCCGAGACGTCGTCAAGTCGGGTTATGCGCAGCTGATGTTCCGGCTCGGCGGCGGCACCGACGAGCAGGCGATGGCACGCACCCGCGACTACATGGCCGCCCTCAGCAAGGGCTGGCGGGTCGAACAGGTGCAGCAGATCGTCGCCGAGACCCTCAACGACCTGATCAATCCGTACGTCTATCTGGAAGCCGCCGCCCTGATCGCCGAGCACCAGGCCGCCGGCCGCGACGTCGTGCTCGTCTCGGCCTCCGGCGACGAGATGGTCCGCCCCATCGGCGCGCTGCTGGGCATCACCGACGTCATCGCCACCCGGATGGCCATCGTCGACGGGCGCTACAGCGGCGAGGTCGACTTCTACTCGGCCGGGCCCAACAAGGTGGTGGGCGTCCGCGAGCTGGCCGAGACCCGGGGGTACGACCTGGCGGAGTGTTTCGCCTACTCGGACTCCAGCAGCGACCTGCCGTTGCTCGAGGCCGTGGGTCACCCCAGCGCCGTGAACCCGGACCGCACCCTGCGCCGGGTCGCCGCCGAGCGCTCCTGGCCGATCCTCGAGTTCCGGCACCCCATCCCGCTCGGCAAACGCCTGCGTGACCGCCCGGCCGTCCCGGTGGCCGCGGCGGCCCTGGGCGTGGGCGTGGGGGTGGCGATCGGGTTCGCGCTCTACGGCCGGCACCGCCGCACCCGCGCGGCAATGGCCTGAGCCGTCCCGCGGGCGAATGCGGGGGCCGTGGGCGAGGCGCGAGCCGTCCCGCAGGCAATGTGGAGACCGTGCGTTGAGGCGTGAGCCGTTCCGCGCGGGCGACGCGCTCCTATGGGTTCTGTACCAGCGGCAGGAGCACCCTTGTGCGACAGACGGGCGGTGGAGCGCAGTTTGTGCCGGCAGGCGGGCGGTGGAGCCTGGTTTGTGCCGGCAGGCGATAGCCGTGGAGCACGCCGTGCAGGATGTCGATGTGGCAGCGGCCGGCGACGCGGGTAATGCGTGGCGTTTTCGCCTCTTTTGCGTTCAGTGGATGGGAAAGCCGCGATCCGCTGCGTCGGGTTCGGGCGGCGCTGTTGATCTGCTAGCGCTACGAAATCGCTGTGATCATGGGTCTGAAACCGCGATTTCGCTCCGCTAGCAGATCAACGTCTCGACATGGATGACCACGTCCGGCGCCGCGGGGCGCGAAAGGGGGCCCGTGGGCCGATGCGCGGGCGTTATCGGCTGGGCGACGATCAAGGTGCGGCGAGCGGCGGTGCGACGAGCGGCGGTGCGACGAATGGGGGTGCGCGGGCGGCACTGCAGCGATCGGGGCGCGGCCGTCGGTGGTGCGGCGAGCGGGGTGCGTGGGTCGGCGGTGCGGTGGTGGGGCCTGCCCGTGAAGACGGCGCATGGTCACCCGGCTCCGGCCTCCGGTTTTGGCCCCGCACCGGGCCTGGCGCTGACCCCGACCCGGTGCGGGGGCATGCGGCCAGGCCTGAGCCATCCCGCCGACATAGCGGGTAATCACCCATCGGTGCAGGAAACACCCACCGCCGCAATGACCTGCATGAATGCTATTGGTCTGAGTAATTGCGATTCGCCAGTTTTGCCGGGCTGATACCTGGCGATCATGCGTTGAGGGGCGTAGAAAGAAGTCGCGGACCCGTGCGAACGGGAACCGTGCACGGCCACCGGGAACCCACGCGCGATCAGCCACGGCAGGCACGTTGCGGCGGGACCCAAGCTCTGGATTCCGGAGCGCGGGACTGCCGACAACGACCCAGGTGCACGCTTGTTAACCCGGTTCGGACGTGCACAGCCGGCGCCCCACCAGGGACGCCGGCTCTTAACGCGCCAGGCCTTCATGCACTACCGCGCCGGCACGTTCATGCGCTGACGCGCCGGGGTTCAATGCGCTGCGGATTCGGTTCAAGGCGCGGCGGATTCGGTTCAATGGGCCGCGGATTCGTGGCGGTGCCGGATCTCCTGGTAGACGGCCCGGAAAAGCTTCGGGCGGGCGTGGAAGTCGACACCCTGGGCCCAGAGTTCGGTGTTCACGGTCACGCCGTCGTGCCGTTCCAGCAGCACCGTCATGCCGCTCTCGATCCACCACGGGCCGAGCCGATGGGTGGCGCGGTGCAGGCGTACCCCCGCCACTTCCCGCCAGCCCATCGTCCGTGATCGCAGCAGCCCCTGCACGCGTACGCCCTCGGCGCTGAGGTAGACGCCGTGCCGCAGGATCCGCCAGGCGCCGACCGCCCAGATCGCGGCCAGGAACCCGGCCGCCGCCCGGACACCGTGCCCGATCAGGCCGAACTGTTCGATTGTCGCGTAGGCCAGCAGCGCCAGAGCACCGGCTTCCCATGCGATGACGAGCCAGCGGCCGGTTCCCGGCGGATAGGGACGGACCCAGTCGTCCTCCATGCGGCAAAGTATGCCGCCGCTCAGACCGTCGCCAGGACCTCGTCGCCGATTTCGGTGATCACGCCGGCGCCGGCGGTGACCGCCGCCGCGTAGTGCCGCAGCCATGACCGCACTCCGTCCGGCGTCCCGGTGGCGTAGGCGCCGGCCGAGCCCACGTACTCCGGCTCGCGTTCCAGGTGCCCGGTCTCCACCCCGACCAGCCCCCGCGGGTCGAAGCCGCGCCCGATGAGGGTGAGGCGGGACGCGGCCCGGGCCACCACGCCGGCCGGACCGGCGAACGGCCGCAGGGAGATCAGCTCGGCGTGCACGACCGCGGCGAGCAGCAGCGGCGGAGTCTCCTCGTTGCCCGCGACCAGGCCGGCCAGGGCGTCGATCCGTTCCGCACCCCCGGTGAGCCGGCCCAGGTCGTGGTCGTGCACGACGCCGCGGGCGGCCAGCACGTGCAGCTTGGCGAGCACCTGGCGGGGCGCCCGCGGCCAGAGGTCGACGAGGCCACCGAGGGATTCGGCCACCCGCAGGGCGCCCTGCACGACCGGGTCGGTGACGGTGCCGCCGCGAACCTCCTCCAGGTCGTACCGGTTGCCTTCGAGGGCGGAGCTGGCGACGGCGGCGCGCAGGCTCGCCTCGGCGGCGACCTGGCCGCCGTGCCGGCGCAGGGCGCGGTGCCGCATGGCGGCGTCGACGGTCTCGCGGGCTTGGACGAAGGCGGGCCCGACGTCGGCGAGCTGGAGCAGCGGGGCTAGTGGATCCACTCGCACACGGTATATCCGGTAAGACGACGGAAACATGGGGTGCACAAACGAGCGTGGAACTGGCAAGATTCGCGCAGTACCGATCAGGAATACACCGGTCGGCGCGCGCACGGCACCGCCGGGCGCGTCCCGCCGCGCAACCCTTCGCCGGAACCGCCGGCAGAACTAGTGTGCATCGAAAGACCGGTCAGGCAGCAGAGGAGCCGCAGCTCATGAGCGAGACACTTGAGAATCTGTCCTCGGAGACGCGACAGTTCCCGCCGCCCGCCGAGCTCGCGGCGAACGCGAACGTGAAGGCCGAGGCCTACGACGTCGCCTCCGCCGACCGGCTGGCCTTCTGGGCGACGCAGGCCGAACGGCTCACCTGGGCCAAGAAGTGGGACCAGGTGCTGGACTGGTCCAACCCGCCGTTCGCGAAGTGGTTCGTCGGCGGCGAACTGAACATCGCCTACAACTGCGTGGACCGGCACGTCGAGGCGGGGCACGGCGACAAGGTCGCGATCCACTGGGAGGGCGAGCCCGGTGACACCCGCACCGTCACGTACGCCGAGCTGCTGAAGCTGGTCAGCCAGGCCGCCAACACGCTCACCGATCTCGGTGTGGTGGCCGGCGACCGCGTCATGATCTACCTGCCGATGATCCCCGAGGCCGCGGTGGCGATGCTCGCCTGCGCCCGGATCGGCGCCACGCACAGCGTCGTGTTCGGTGGTTTCTCGGTGGACGCGCTGTCCACCCGGATCCAGGACGCCGCCGCCAAGGTCGTGATCACCGCGGACGGCGGGTACCGGCGGGGCAAGCCGTCGGCGCTCAAGCCGACCGTCGACGAGGCCGTGTCGCGCACCGAGAGCATCGAGCACGTGCTGGTGGTCCGCCGCACCGGCGAGGACGTCGCCTGGACCGGCAAGGACAAGTGGTGGCACGAGACCGTCGAGCAGGCGAGCACCGAGCACCAGGCGCAGCCGTTCGACTCCGAGCACCCGCTGTTCATCCTCTACACCTCGGGCACGACCGGTAAGCCGAAGGGCATCCTGCACACCACCGGCGGATATCTGACGCAGACCTCGTACACCCATCACGCGGTCTTCGACCTGAAGCCCGAGACCGACGTCTACTGGTGCACCGCGGACATCGGCTGGGTCACCGGCCACTCCTACATCGTGTACGGCCCGCTCTCCAACGGCGCCACCCAGGTGATGTACGAGGGGACGCCGGACACCCCGGACCGCGGCCGCTTCTGGCAGATCGTCGACAAGTACAAGGTGTCGATCCTCTACACCGCGCCGACCCTGATCCGCACCATGATGAAGTGGGGCGACGACATCCCCGCCAAGTACGACCTGTCGTCACTGCGGGTCCTCGGCAGCGTGGGTGAGCCGATCAACCCCGAGGCCTGGATGTGGTACCGCAAGCACGTCGGCCGGGAGCGCACGCCGATCGTCGACACCTGGTGGCAGACCGAGACCGGCGCGATCATGATCTCGCCGCTGCCCGGTGTGACCGCCGCCAAGCCCGGTTCCGCGATGACCCCGCTGCCCGGCATCAGCGCCGACGTGGTCGACGACCAGGCGCAGTCGGTGCCGGACGGTGGCGGCGGCTTCCTGGTGCTGCGGGAGCCGTGGCCGTCGATGCTGCGCACCATCTGGGGCGACGACCAGCGGTTCCTCGAGACCTACTGGTCGCGGTTCGGGGCCGGCTCCGGGTCGGGGTCCTCGGAGGACTGGATCTACTTCGCCGGCGACGGCGCGAAGAAGGACGACGACGGGGCGCTCTGGCTGCTCGGCCGGGTCGACGACGTCATGCTGGTCTCCGGTCACAACATCTCCACGACCGAGGTGGAGTCGGCCCTGGTGTCACACCCGGCGGTCGCCGAGGCGGCCGTGGTCGGCGCGACCGACCCGACCACCGGGCAGGCGATCGTCGCGTTCACCATCCCGCGCGGCAGCGCCGTGATCGAGGGCGAGGCCGGCGAGGAGCTGATCAAGGAGCTCCGCAACCACGTGGCCAAGACGCTCGGCGCGATCGCGAAGCCCCGTCAGATCATGCTCGTCACCGAACTGCCGAAGACCCGCTCCGGCAAGATCATGCGGCGACTGCTCCGCGACGTCGCGGAGAACCGGTCGCTCGGTGACGTGACGACGCTCCAGGACTCGACGGTCATGGATCTGATCTCCTCCGGCATGAAGACCAGCAAGTCCGAGGACTGAGTCTCCACAGCGGACGGTCAGGGGCCGGTGACGCGATGCGCGTCACCGGCCCTTCTCATGTCGGAAATATGCCGTCTACTCGCCGGCGGCGCCAAGGTCACGACGTAGTCACAACGTCATCGACCGTAGTGACTTTCATTCGGATCGATCGCAGGATCACGGGGATTCGCCCGATCACCCCTCGGGCGCTGTTCCCCTCCGGAGGACCCGTACGTGACACAACAAATCACCTGGGGCCGGCGAACCGTCACCTCTGTCCTCGCGCTCGGCATGGCCGCGAGCGCGACGGCACTGAGCAGCCCGATCCCCGCCTCGGCGGCCCCGGGCACCGGCACCGTCCCCGCCACCACCCAGAGCCCGGCCGAAGAGCCGGCCACCCCCAAGGACTCCCCGGCGGAAACGCTCGGCTCGCACGACGCCGATCTGCTCGCCGACGCCGAGGCCCAGAAGAAGCCGAAGGTCACCGTCATCATCGCGACGGACGCCGGCCGCGCCGGTGACGTCGCCGCCCGGGTGAAGGGCCTCGGCGGCACGGTGAGCCGGCGGTTCGACCAGGTCGGGTACGTCCTGGCCACGGTGCCCACCGGCAAGGTGCTGAACACCGCGAACCTGCCCGGTGTCGCCGCCGTCGACCTCGACGAGACGATCAAGCTGCCGGAGATCGACCTGCCGGCGAGCAAGAACGCGGCCCGGCAGGCGGCTCCGCTGCCCGGGCCCGGCGCGACCACGCCCGCCGACAACCCGTACATGCCCACCGGCGAGACGGGTTCGGTCGACTTCAAGAAGCAGAACCCGTCCTGGGACGGCCGTGGCGTGACCATCGGCGTCATGGACTCCGGTGTGGATCTGGCTCACCCGGCGCTGCAGAAGACGACCACCGGCGAGCGCAAGATCGTCGACTGGGTCACCGCGACCGACCCGGTGGTCGAGCAGGACGCCACCTGGCGCGCCATGCTGACTGAGGTGGCCGGCCCGACGTTCACCTACAACAACGCCACCTGGACCGCTCCGGCGGGCACTTGGCGGGTCAACCGCTTCACCGAGGCCATCACGGCCTCCTCGGAGCCCGGTGGCGACGTGAACCGCGACGGTGACACCACCGACGTGTTCGGGATCCTCTACGACCCGATCAGCCACGACATCCGGGTCGACGTGAACCAGAACCGCGACTTCACCGACGACGCCGTGATGCGGCCGTACAGGGAGAAGTTCGACGTCGGCTACTTCGGTACCGACAACCCGGCCACCGCGATCGCCGAGCGCATGCCGTTCGTGGTCGAGTACCGCGAGGACGTCTCGCTCGAGCCGCTCGAGGACCCGACGCTGCCGGCGACCACGGACTACGTGAACATCGGCATCCCGGAGGGCATGCACGGCTCGCACGTGGCAGGCATCGCCGCCGGCAACGACCTCTTCGGCAACCGGAACCTGGACGGCCAGGCCCCCGGCGCGAAGATCGTCTCGGCTCGGTCCTGCTCGTGGGGCGGCGGCTGCACCTCCGCCTCGCTGACCACCGGCATGATGGACCTGGTCATCAACCGGCACGTCGACGTCGTGAACGTGTCCATCGGCGGCCTGCCCGCGCTGAACGACGGCAACAACGCCCGCGCCAGGCTCTACGACGAGCTGATCGACGTGTACGGCGTGCAGATCGTCATCTCGGCCGGCAA
Organism: Actinoplanes sp. DH11; assembly: GCF_020873875.1. Classification (GTDB taxonomy): domain Bacteria; phylum Actinomycetota; class Actinomycetes; order Mycobacteriales; family Micromonosporaceae; genus Actinoplanes. The sequence goes on along the minus strand of NZ_JAHWGU010000011.1, from coordinate 166,912 downwards.
CTCCGGTCCGGGCACCAACACGGTCGGCGACCCGTCGGTCGCCACCGACGCGATCAGCTCCGCGGCCAGCATCAGCAAGGAGACCTGGCTCGCCAACTACGGCTCGGTCACCCGACGGTCGCTGCAGCTGTTCAACTTCTCCTCGCGCGGCCCGCGCGAGGACGGCGGCTTCAAGCCCAACCTGACCGCACCCGGCTCGGCGATCTCCACGGTCCCGACCTGGGAGCCGATGGCCGGCCTGGACACCGTCGGTTACACCCTGCCGCCCGGCTACTCGATGCAGAACGGCACCTCGATGTCGGCTCCGCAGATCACCGGTGGTGTGGCGCTGCTGCTCTCGGCGGCCAAGCAGAAGGACCTCGGTGTCACCCCGGCGGGGCTGCGCCGCGCCCTCTACTCGACCGCGGACCTGATCCCCGGCGAGTCGGTCAACGGCCAGGGCAACGGGCAGATGGACGTGCCCGCCGCGTGGAAGATGCTGACCAAGAAGTCGGAGATCCGGAAGTACACCGCGTCGGCCCCGGTCTGCACGCCGCTCTCCGAGCAGCTCGCCACCGCGAACCAGGGCACCGGCATCTACAACCGGTGCGCGGCCGGTTCCGGCGGCCTGACGGCCGGCAAGGAGAAGACGGTCACGGTCAAGCTGACCCGGACCACCGGCCCGAAGCAGACCGTCAAGCACAAGCTCAGCTGGGTGGGCGACCGCAAGGCGTTCTCCTCGGCCGGCTCCGTCGACCTGCCGCTGAAGAAGACCGTCAGCGTGAAGGTCAAGGTGCGTCCCGGTGAAGGCCTGAACAGCGCCATCCTCAAGGTCGACGACCCGCGTACCCCGGTGGTCGACTTCGAGGTGCTCAACACGGTCGTCACCGGCACCGTGACCAAGAAGCCCGGCTACCTCGACACGGTGACCGGCGAGGTGGACCGCAACTCCACCAAGTCGTTCTTCGTCGTGGTGCCGGAGGGTGCGACCGCGCTGCAGGTGAACCTGTCCGGCATCGCGACCGGCTCGCAGACCCGCTGGGTCGCCATCAACCCGTGGGGCGTCCCGGTCGAGTCGACGGCCAGCACCGCCTGCTACACCAACTTCTCCGACGTCAACGCCTGCAAGCCGCAGGAGCGGTCGTACGAGAACCCGATCCCGGGCATCTGGGAACTCGAGGTCGAGTCCCGGCGTACGTCGCCGGCGCTGAACAACCCGTTCACGCTGACCGCGAAGATCCAGGGCGTCACGGTTGACCCGGCGGCCACCACGCTGCCGAGCGTCAAGGCGGGCCAGGCGGTCCCGCTGACCTGGACCGTCAAGAACAACTTCGGTCCGGTGAAGCTGACCGCACAGGGCGCCCCGCTGGGCAGCGCCTTCCGTGACCGCCCGACGATCGCGGACAAGCAGCAGCAGGAGTTCGAGGTCGTGGTCCCGACCGGCGTGCAGCGCCTCAACGTCGCGATCGGCAACACCAGCGACGCCGCCGCCGACCTGGACCTGGTGCTCTACAACGCGGCCGGTCAGGTGGTGGCTCAGCAGGCGGACGGCGACTCGGAGGAAGCCGTGTCAGTCGTCTCGCCGGCCGCCGGCACCTACACGGTCCTGGTGGACGGCTACGCGGTGCCCAGCGGCTCCACGCAGTTCGACTACCTGGACGCGTACTTCAGCCCGGCTCTGGGCGGCATCACCACCCAGAGCACCGCGGTCTCGCTGGCCAACGGCCAGAGCGCCAAGGTCACCGGGTCGATCACCGCGGCTTCGGTGCCGCCGGCCGGACGCACCATGTTCGGCGAGATGTCGCTGGTGACGGACGAGGGCGCGGTCGTCGGCCGCGGCTCGGTCGCGATCACGGCGGTCACCGAGTAGTCGAGCTCCACGCAGTACCGATCAGGCCCGTCCGGGACACCCGGGCGGGCCTGACTCATAGACATACAACGATCTAAGTCATAGATTGATCTCGATAGTTTGTCGTGGATACGGGGCCACGCCAACAACAATTCCAGCCGCCTGCGCCTCTGCGAAGAGGCGCGGGACGCGAGGCCTCGTGTCCCGCGTCCTGGAGGTGGCGTGTCCACACCGATTGACCTCATACCCCTACTACTGATCACAACCTTCGCCGCGTACGTGCTGCTCAGCGCACGACGAAGGCCGAACGGGCCGGTACGGGTGGCACTCACCGCCGGAGCCGGCCTGTGGATCGGCCTGGTCGGCGGCGCCATCTGGATGGTGAGCCAGGCGACGGCCGCCGCCACCCTGCCGCCCAAGGCGGGCGCCGCGGTGAGTCCGTGCGTCAGCGGCGCAGCGACCAAGACGTTCGACGTCTCGCTGATCAACCTGCCGATCTTCTTGAACCGGTTCGGGGACGTGGTCCCGGAGGGCCGGATGTACATCCTCGACGGGAACATCGCCACGGTCCGGCAGAACTTCAAGTACGCCGCCGACCCGTCCAAGGCCAACCTCGACGACCTGATCGAACCGCTGACCATCCGCGCCAACAAGGGCGACTGCGTGTCGATCAAGTTCACCAACCGGCTGAACGAGGCCGCGCCGCAACTCGACCGCACGGTCCGGGACTCGGCGATCTACACACTGCCCGGCGAGATCAAGAAGGCACCCGGGTCGTCGACGCTCGGCGCCCGCGAGTTCGCGCCGGCCCTCACCGCCCCGAAGATCGACTTCGATCCGGCGAAGGCGCCGAACGCGTCCATGCACTTCGACGGGCTCGACTACGACGTCAAGACCGGGGACGGCACGGCCGTTGGCAACAACCCGGACTCCACCGCCGCGCCGGGAGCGTCCATCACGTACCTGCTGCACGCGCAGGCGGAGGGCGAGTTCCAGTTCAAGGACGGCGCGGACTTCACCTCCGTGTCCACCCAGCCCGCCGGCGCCAAGCAGTACATCGGATCGCAGAGCTTCGGCGCGTTCGGTGCGGTCGTGGTCGAGGCGAGCGACGCCACCTGGGTCGACTCGCGTACCGGCGGTCCGCTGGCCTCCGGGACCCGGGCGATCATCAAGCGGCCCGGCAACAAGGACTTCCGCGAGAACGTGCTGTTCATGCACGACGAGGTGGAGGCCGAGCCGGGCATCCTCACCCGCTACTGCCGCAGCGGCGGGGATGACGACGACGCGACCGGCACCGAGTGCATCGAGCCCACGGCGGCCCAGCTCGCGGTCCTGACCAAGGGCACCCTGCCCGGCCTCGGCGGCGGGGACGCGGACGCCATCGTGCAGTACCACGAGCAGATCCCGATCAAGCTCGAGTGGTTCGCGTTCAACTACCGGTCCGAGCCCACCTACAACCGGGAAGAACTCGGTTGTCCCTCGGCCAGCGTGTCCGGCCAGGGATATCAGGCCAACGAATGCGTCGGCGAGGAGACCTCGCTGTCGTCCTGGGCGTACGGCGATCCGGGCGGCGGCGACCTGATCTTCCCGAACTACCGGGGTGAGCCGACCCAGGTCCGACTCATGCACGCGGCGGAGTACGAGACCCACACGTTCCACTGGCACGTGAACCGCTGGGCGTACGACCCGCAGGACGAGGGCGGCCTCGACGCGATAAGCAGCCCCAACCACGTCACCCGCACGACGAACATCCTCGACGTGCAGTCGGTCTCCCCCGGCGCGCACTACGACCTCGCCGTGCAGGGTGGTGCCGGCTCGGCCCACAAGGGCAAGCAGGCCACGTTCGGCGACATCATCTTCCACTGCCACCTCTACCCGCACTTCGCCACCGGGATGTGGGGGCTGAACCGGACCTTCGACAAGCTCGAGGACGGCACCCGGAAGAACCCGGACGGCACACCGATCCCGAAGCTGGAACCGCTTGCCGACTTCGACTACCAGCCGACCGCCGGCACCAACCTCGACAAGCCGCCGGTGCCGGACGCCACCAAGATCGGATTCCCGCACTTCGTACCCGGCAAGTTCGGGTTCAAGGCGCCGAAGCCGCCGCTCGGCGTCTCCAGCCGCACCGCGACCGGCGCGTTCCCGCCCACCGCGAAGGAGCAGGCCGCGGCGGATCCCGGAGCGCAGGTGCCGGGCGGGTTCTTCCAGAACCCGTGTCCGACCGGCCGTCCGACGAAGGAATTCCAGATATCGGCCATTCAGCTCAGTCAGGTCTACAACCCGACGGTGAAGTGGACGAACCCGCAATCGCGAATATATGTGCTCAACGACGACCGGGAGAAAGTGCTGGCCGGGCAGAAGCCAGAACCGTTCTCACCGTTGCTCAACGTGGGTGACTGTGTGGTCTACAAACTGACGAACCGGCTGCCACTGGACTACGGCGGCACCACGTTCGACAGGCAGCAGATCACCAACGAGGTGGGCCTGCATCAGCACATGGTGCAGTTCGACGTGCTCTCCTCGGACGGCGCCGCCAACGGGTGGAACTACGACCAGGGCGCGGACGGTGCGGCCGGCGGCAACGGCCAGACCATCACCTACCGCAACTTCGTGCACGAGAACACCGCCACCAACTCGTTCCACGACCACTTCTACGCCAACGTCCATCAGGACGCCGGCCTGTTCGGTGGTGGGACGATCCACGACGCCGGATGCGTCTTCCGTGACGGGCGGACGAACCAGGAAGTGAAGATCGGCACGATCGTGGCGGTGCACTGCACCTCGACCACCGACTACAACGGCACACGGACCGACGGGTACGACTACCGGAACGTCTCCCTCTTCATCGAGGACCACGTGCCGATGTTCAAACCGGCGGACCCGAACACGACGAACGACGACCAGTTCGTCACCAAGGACGGCGTGCCGATCTATCCGGCGAAGTTCCCGTCCAGCAACGACGACTACGGCGTGATGGGCATCAACTACCGGCTGGAGCCCTTCGAAGCGCGCCGGGATCGAGATCCGTCCCGGATATTCACCGTGCAGCCGGACAGCGCCCAGTTCGAAGCCTGGGGCAACCTTCCCTACACACCGACACCTGGTGCGTTCCGGGGAGACCGGATCAAGTGGCGAATATTCCAGCTCTCCCAGGAGGAATCGCACGGCATCAACATCGATGCCAAGTGGCGGCACGAACCGAAGGACGACGGGTCCAACATCGTCTCCGCCCAGCACATCGGAATCCTCGAATACTTCGAGATGCAGGTGAAGACGACGTCGGAGGGATACCACTTCTATCCGATCGACCGCGACGAGTTGTACTTCCTCGGCGGCTCGGACGACCTGTTCCTCGGCGCGTGGGGTCATCTACGGGTCTTCCGATGTCAGACCTACGGCGCGGCGGTGTCGCCGGGACCGGACGTGCCGCCGAAGCCGGAGATTGCCCTCTACCCGCTGCCGGACAACACGGCCAACGCCCTGAACTGCATCAACGAGCAACCGACGATCCCGCCCAAGCCGATCACGCAACCACCGGGCCAGCCCTGTGGAGGCGCACCGGTCAAGTCGTTCAGCATCGTGGCGATCAACCGGGACATCACCTACAACAAGGCCGGTGACCACGACCCCAACGGTCTGCAGTACGCGCTGGAGTCCGACTGGCTGAACAACACGGTCAAGAACGAACCTCTGGTGATCCGCGCCAACCAGGGCGACTGTGTCGAGGTCACGCTCAAGAACAAGCTCGACCCCGCGAAGATGAAACCGAACTGCTTCGAGGGTGTCGAACCGGGACAACTGGGTTACCGGTACAGCGATCTCAGTTACCCCGGCTGCCTGGACCAGCCCCCGAAGAACGAGGTGAACGTCCCGGGCTTCCAGCCGCTCAAGGTGAGCAACCGGGTGTCGATCAAGCCACAGCTGACCACGCACTACAGCTTCTCGTCCGGGGTCAATGTCGGCACGATCAACGGGTACGACCGGACGGCCGGACCCGGCGAACAGATCACCTCCCGCTGGCTCCTGGACACTCCGCCGGGCATGGCGATGCTGCGTGACATGGCCGACCCGCTGCACCACGCCAACCACGGCCTGTACGGCGCACTGATCATCGAGCCGACCGGGTCCACGTACCTCGACCCGGCCACCGGTGCACCGCTGAGCAGCGGCACCAGTGCGGTGATCGCCAATCCGTCGGTGCCCGACTTCCGGGAGAACATCGTGCTGATGAACAGCGACCTGGCGCTGTTCCGCAAGGACACCAACGGTAACCCGGCCGACGACCAGCCGGTGCCAGACAACCTGGACCTCGTCCGGACCCCCAGCCAGGAGGCCGACGACGCCGAGGATCAGGGCGAGTTCTCCATCAACTACACCAACGAACCCTGGTCCCACCGGTACGCCAACGACCAGAACATCACCAACATCTTCAGCTCGTACGTGCACGGGGATCCGTCGACACCGACGTTCCAGGCGTACGGCGGGGACAAGACGGTGTTCCACGTCGGGCAGGCCGTCGGTGACGCGCGCTCGACGAGCTTCGCGCTGCACGACCATCTGTGGCGGCGGGCGCCGAACGACGCGCAGTCACAGCTGGCGGCGAGTCAGGGACAGTTCAATCCGGGTGTCTCGTACCAGATCCTGCTCGATCCGGCGATCACCGGCGGCGCCGGAGGTCGACGGGCCGCGGCCGGTGACTACCTGTACCGGTCGAGCACCCTGCAACGGCACCTGAACAGCGGTCAGTGGGGCCTCTTCCGTGTGCACGCGACCAAGCAGACCGGCTTGATCGCGCTGCCGGACAAGCCGGTGGCGTGATGAGCGCGCTCAAGGAGAAGTGGCGGCTGCCGGACGACATCCGGCACGGCAAGCCGGCCCGGGTCACCAAGCCGGCCCGAGCCTCCCGGCCGGCCGGTGGCCGGAAGCAGGCCCGGCCGCGATCACGCCCGTTCCGGCAGGGCCTGATCCTGGGCGTCTGCATCGGGATGACCGCTGCGCTGCTGGTCGGCGTGGCCGCCTTCCTGCTCACCCCGCCGCGGGCGGCCACACCGGCCGTGGCGGAGCAGGAGACGGCCACGGACAAGGGGCGGGCAGCCGAGCCGCAGGCTGCCATCTCGATCGTCAGTGAGCACCTGGGTGACCTTCAGGTGCGGATCGAGGCGAGGGTCAGTTCACCGGGCAGCTACGACCCGATCACCAAGGGCCAGGTGGTGGCGTACACCGACATGGTCGCCATGCCCAAGGCGCACAAGCAGGGACCGATCGTGATGGCCGAGATCTCCGGCAAGCCGGGTGTCTACGAAGCCATGACGAACGTGCCGATGGCCGGCGAGTACAACGTCGTCGTCGAGGTGAAACAGCCGATGGCGTCGACTGCCAACCAGCGGCTGGAGGTGGGCACCGTACCGGCGAAGTGAGGTTGATCGGCGGCGCCCGGGAAGTTCGCTCCCCGGGCGCCGTCGCGCGCGCGGAACCGATCCGCCGCGCGGGTCGTCGGATCTGTTACGTCGCTCGGACGGCTCGGGAAGGACGGAACGATGCGCGATCAGGTCACGTACCGAATCGGACTCGCCATGGCGGCCGGAGCGTTCCTCGCTGGCTGCGGCGCCACCTCCGACTCCCCGGCGGCGCCGGCCACGGAGCCGGCGCCGTCCGCCCCCGGCGTGAGCGCGCCGCCCTCCACCGGCGTGAGCGCCGGCCCCTCCACCGGCACGGGCGCCGACCCCTCGGAGATCCCGCGCGAGCCCGGCGACGGGCCACCCGCGACCGGCTGGGTCTCCGGCATGGTCACCCGCGGGGGGACAGGCCCCTGCTACGGGCTTACCGCCGACGACGGTACGAAATACGCGCTCTACGGCACCGACGGCGTCGAACTGACCAAGGGCGAGCGGGTCCGGGTGCAGGTCGAGACCACTCAGCTGCGCATCTACTGCGGCCCCGGCGACCTGATGGCGATGACCGCGTCCGAACCGATCAAGTGAGTTTCCGGCCGGTGCCCGGCCACGCCCGTGACAGCGCCGAATAGGCTGACCGCATGGACGAGTCGTTCGTACTGGCGGAGGGGCCGTGGAGCCATCGCTTCGTCGGCGCCAACGGCAGCCGTTTCCACGTGGCCGAGGTGGGCACCGGGCCGCTCGTGCTCTTCCTGCACGGGTTCCCCGAGTTCTGGTGGACCTGGCACGACATCATGACTCGCGTCGCCGACGCGGGCTACCGGGCGGCCGCCATCGACCTTCGCGGTTACGGTGCCAGCGACAAACCACCACGGGGGTACGACGGCTACACCATGGCCGCCGACGTCACCGGCCTGATCCGCGCCCTCGGTGAACGGTCGGCCACCGTGGTCGGCGCCGGAGCCGGCGGCATGATCGGCTGGGCGGCCGCGTCCTTCCACCCGAAACTGGTGAACCGTCTCGTGGTGCTCGGCGCGGCACACCCGCTGCGGCTACGGGCCGCGCTCTTCGCCGACCCGCGCGGCCAGTTCGCCGCCTCGTCCACCGTCCTGCGATTCCAGGTGCCGCGCTTCGAGCACGTGCTGACCAGGGACGACGCGGCGCTCGTCGGCGAGCTGCTGACCAAGTGGAGCAGCCCGGCGTTCGCCGCCTCCGAGGAGTTCGCCGAATACGCGTACCGCTGCCGTAAAGCCATGCAGATCCCGCAGGCCGCGTTCTGCGCGCTCGAGGCCTACCGCTGGGTGGCGCGCAGTGCGCTGCGGTTGCAGGGATACCGGTTCGTCAAACTGATGCAGCGGCCGTCGAGCGTGCCGACGCTTCAGCTGCACGGCGCCCTCGACACCGCCGTGCTGCCACGCACCGCGCAGGGCTCCGGGCGTTACGTGACCGCGCCCTACGAGTGGCGGCTGATCCCGGAGACCGGTCACTTCCTGCACCAGGAGACGCCCGACGTGGTGACCGGCGAGATCCTGCGCTGGCTGAAGACGCCGGCCTAGGCCGGCGTCGCGTCAGATCCGGTGCTCGTAACGGTCGCGCACCTCGTGGGCCGGCGCCCACCCCTGGTACACGCCGTAATCGAACTCCTCGAGCCCGAGCTGGCGGGCCACCGGGGCACGGCCACCCGTGTACTCCAGGCGCAGCCAGCTGTCCGCCTCCGCGAGCACCACGAACGGTTCGCCGCGCCAGGTGCACAACGTGCGGACGTACGTGATCTCGTCGTACTCGTCGGGTTCGAGGACCCGGACATACCGTCCCGGCTTGACCTCCTCGAAGCCCTCCTCCGGAGCAGTCGCGTAGATCCGCACCTTGTCCCGGTCGGGCGCCGCGTCGTACTCCCGGCCCTGCCAGGTCACCACGTAACCGTCACGCATCACTGCTCACCCACCCGGCGCCACAGCGGGGCGTCCGCGTCGAAGATCGCCAGCATCCGCTCGTTGCCGTCCGCATCGATCCGCCACAGCTGCGCGCCGTGCGGCAGCCGGACACTGTCCACCTTGAACTCGGCGATCACATCCCGGCCCTCACCGGGCGCGAACCCGTTGCCACGGAACGGCGGCCGCTCGATCACCCAGCCGTCCATCGCCCGCAGCGCCTGCTCGTTCTGCCCGCCGTAAGGGATCCGGTACAGGCTCGGGCGGTACGCCGGCCAGCGCAGCACGAACGCCTCCTTGGCGTCCGGCTGGAACGGCGACGAGTCGTAGTAGAGCCCGAGTGCGCCGAACAACTCCTCCGGGGTCCGCAGGTGCTCCACCTCGGACGCCCGGTGCACGAAACCCGCCACCCGGTCGTATCCCCGGTCCAGGTAGTAATCCACCTGCTCGGCCGAGATGGTCTTCTGCATGACCGTTGCGGACTGCGCCTCGTCGCTCGCGGGCTCCGGGGCCGGCACCGGTGCCGCCGTCTCCTCCGCGACCGGCCCGTCCACCGGGTCAGCGCCGAGACCCGCCTCGGTGGCCCAGTTCGCCAGCGCGATGATCTGCGCCCCCGGGTACTTCGCGCCGACCGGCGTGCCCGGGTTGACCGCGAACGACCAGGACGGGTCCGGCCAGTTGCGGATCAGCTCGTAGAACCGGACACCGACCGTGCGGGTCGGCTCACCGAAGTGCTCGGACAGCCGATCCTTGCTGGTGAAGACGATCAGGTAGCGCTCACCCTCGACGTCCTCCGGCAGGAACGCGAAGCCGGACTCACCCGGCGCACTGCCCGGCCGCGAATTACTGGCGACCGGCACCAGCACGTTGGCCAGCAGCAGCGTGGAAAGGAAGACGTCGGTGTTACCGGCGTCGGCCGCGTCCTGGAGGTGGCGTTCCACGTCGTTGGCCGGCACGAACTCGGGCTCGTCACCCCGCGGCGGCTGCCCCGACGGCCCGCGCGTCCCGGTCGCCGACCCGGCGACACCGAGACCCGACGCGGCCGGGTCGTTGCTGCCATAACTCGCCGCGGTGATCGGGATGACCTGGGTCGCGTGCGCGTTCGCGTAACCGGGCGCGGCATAGGCCGACGCCGGGCTGCCCTGCGGCGGCATGCCGGGCAGAGCCGGAGCCGGGGGCGCGTAGGCGGCGGGAACGACCGGCGCGGCGTAGGCGGCGGGCGGCGGGCTGACCGGAGCGGCGTACGCCGCCGGGAGGGCATGCTGAGTGCCCTGAGCGGCGTACGCGGCCGGCGGCGCATAGGCCTCCGGCGCCGTGTTTCGCTGCATGCCCGCGGCCTGCTGCAGGCCCGGCGTCTGCGGTGTGCCCGGGGCGGCCTGACCGCTCGGGGCCTGACCGCTCGGGGCCTGACCGCTCGGGGCCTGACCGCTCGGGGCCTGACCGCTCGGGGCCTGACCGCTCGGCTGGCCGTAGCCGGAGGCCTGGTCGCCCATCGCCGGTGCTCCCGGGATGACCGGGGGTGCGAGAGCGGGCACACCGGCCGCACCGGGACCGGAGTGCGGCTGGATCGACGGCGCCGGGCCGGACGGGCCGAACCGGTCCCCGGCCGGCTGGGCCGGATCGGTCATGGGCTGACGGCTGGCACCCAGTGCCTGCGCGGCGGCCGCCATCGAGGCCGGCCGCTCCGAGGGCGGGGTGACCTGGCGACGGGGCAGCGGACTGCCGGGGGCGTCGGTGCTGGATCCCTGCGGGGAAGCCGGGGCAGCGCCACGCGACGAGGTCGGGGTGGCGCCCGGCGCGGCGGCCTGCGCGGAGGCCGGGAGGGCGCCCTGCGCGGAGGCCGGCATGGCGCCCTGCGCGGAGGCCGGGGTGGCGCCCTGCGCGGCGGCGGCCTGCGGGGAGGCCGGACCTTGCGGGAAGGCTGGCGCCGGCGGTGCCGAAGCGGACGCGGCGGCTGCCGACGCTCCCGCCCCGGGTGTGAAGCCCGGGAAGCTGGACATCGCGCCCGGCTGGGATCCGGAAGCGCCGAAGCCGGACATGCTGGAGAGCGATCCGGTGCCGGTGGACTGCCCGGGCTGGCGGCGCGGAAGCGCGGCGCCCGCACCGGAACCGGGCGCGCCCTGCGAACCGAAAGGCACACCCGAAGCCGGCGCGGCTGAAGCCGGCACACCGGAAGCCGGCGGGCCCAGCGGCACGCCGGGAGTCTGCGCGGCCGAAGCGGGTGCGGCCGCGGACGGCGAGCCGAACGGCACGCCGGATGCGGGCGTGGCCGAGACCGGCGCGTTCGGGGCGGGGGTGCCCGGAGCCGGAGCGCCGGAGACCGGGGTTCCACGCCCTGCGGACCAGGTGGGCACCGGGGTCTCGGCCGGATCGTAGGGGGCCACGTGCTCGGGCACCGGCGGCGTGTTGGCCATCGGTGTGCGGACCGGCAGCGGGGCCCTCAGATCCTGCAACGGGCCCCGTGGGTCCTCGTCCGGATTGAACGGAAGGGATTCCTTCTCCCAACCGGGGGTGGCCAGCCCAGCACCGGGGGTGGGCCCGCCGATGACCGGGGCGACCGGCCGCGCCGGCGGAAGCGCTGCGGGAGCCTGGTAGGCAGCGGACGACTGAGCCGCAGCCGGCGACTGCTGAGCGGCGGGCGCCTGGTAGGCGGCGGGCTGCTGGTAGGCGGCGGGCTGCTGATAGGCGGCGGGCTGCTGGTAAGCCGAAGGCGACGAAGCGGACCCCGGCTGGTAGGCAGCGGGCGGCGCCGGAGCCTGATAGGCGGCCGGAGGCGACTGGTAGGCCGCGGGCGGCTGATAGGCGGCAGGCCCCGTGCCCGGCCCGGCGGCACCAGGTGCCTGATAGGCGGCCGGCACCGCACCCGGCGGCTGATTGGTAGCGGGCGCCGAGACACCCGGCGGCTGATAGGCGGCAGGTGCGGAAGCACCCGGCGGCTGGTAGGCGGCGGGTGCCGGAGCGGCAGGCGGCTGGTAGGCGGGGGGCGCCGGAGCGGCAGGCGGCTGGTAGGCGGCGGGTGCTGAAGAGCCTGGCGGGGTGTAGCCGGCAGGCGCTCCACCCGGCGCCGCCGTGCCGGGCGTCCGGATGGGCAGCCCAGCGGGCCCGATCGGAGGCTGAGTGGCCGGCCCGGGCGCCCCGACCGGCGGGATCGGCGCGACAGCCGGAGCGACCGGCGGCGACGTCATCGAGCCAGGAACGGCGGGTGAACCGGGCGTGGCGAAGGCCCCGGAAGCGGCCGACGAGCCGGGAGCAGCCGGGGCCAGCGGGCCCGACGAGCCAGAACCGGACGGGACAGGCGGCCCGGACGGGCCAGGAGCGGCCGAGCCGGGCGCGGCTGAGCCGGGCGCGGCGGCGGGACGGGACGGCAGGCCGGCGGAGGTCTGGTCGTAGGTCGGCCCGCCTGCGGACTCCGGGCCGCGGCCGGCGGCCAGCGCGGCGGCGCCGATTTCCTGGATTTTGGAAGGGCTGTGGTTGTCGCGGCCGGGGCCGCGGGTCGGCAGCCGCAGGTCACCGCGGGCGAGCTGGGCGACGAACCAGGCCGGGAGGTAGCCCTCGATCGGCAGGCCGGGGTTGACGGCCAGCCACCACTCGAGGTTAGGCCAGGTGTTGGCGAGCTCCGCGTACGGCACGCGGCGGGCGGAGCCGGAATAGTCAGCGAGGCACGACTTCAGCGCCTCCTGCGAGGTGAAGGCCAGCACGTGCGTGCGGCCGCCGGTGCTCCAGGTGCCCCAGCCCAGTGGTGCGAGACCGGCGAGTGCGTCGGCCGAGACTGGTAACAGAAGGTCGACACCGGCGAGAATGCGGAAGTAGGACTCCTGATCGTCCGTGCGCAACGCATCGCGCATCGCGACCTCGGCGTCCGTAGCCGGTTCCCACTCGGACACGTCCACCTCTCCCCACTCTGCGAAGCCCCACTCGGCGAAGCCTCGGGCTACGAAGTCATATGCTGCGAATGCCAACGCCGCGGAACCGCGCGCTGCGAACGACCCAACTCAACGCGTATAACCTACAAGGTCAGACCGCAATCACAATGGGCGGCGGCATGCTGACTGTCGAGTCTTGTCCGCAGCGCTCCCGGCACGAGATCCGCAAGACCTCACCAGCCGCTTTCCGTCGCTGCGCGCGATCATCCAACCACTGATGGTAGACCTGTGCGGTGCCACCGCCAGTACGCGATCGGGCGACCTCGCGGCACCGAACAGATCGATCATTGGAACCGCTGGGTGGCCGCCCGCTCGGTGTCGGCATAGTCGGCCACCGACTCGTCCAGGGCGATCTTGATCTGTCGCAGGATTCCCTGCAGGTCCTCGGAAGCGGTACGCCAGGTGGCCTGCCGGGCCGCATAGGCCTCGCGAGCCGTTCCCGACCAGGTCGCCACGAGCGGACCGGCGTCGCGTTCCAGCTGGTCGAGCTGGGTGCGCAGGGCGATCAAGGCGCGATCGATGTCGGCGCCGGCCTGCCGCAGCGCCCCGAAGTTGACGCGAAGAAGTCCGTCATTCACCGGAATATCCCTTTCATCGAGGACAGCCACACCCGGTTCGCGCCGAGGGCAACCACGATCAGAGCGGCAGGATCATCGAGCCGCCGGTGCGCGCGATCCGCCCTGCCGCCCCGGCGTCGACCGCCTGATAGCCGACGCCGGACGCCCGGATTGACTCGGCGGTCTCCGCTAGCGCCACGCCCAACCGGCGCAGATCCGCCGCGTACTCCGTCTTGACCTGCTCGAAGGCCTCCGCCCCGAGCCCACGCCAGGCGCCGTTCAACACCGACAGTTCGGACATCAAGCCGGTAAGCGTTCTCTGCAACCCGTCGTTGACCTGTTCGAATCTCGCGGCGGCACTCGCCATCACCGCGGCATCGGCCTGCGTTTCCGACATTTCTGGATGCCACCCCCACCCGGTCGCCATTTCGTCCGCTGTGGACCGTCGCGCGGACCCTCCGAACTCTCGCATGACATTGACGCTGATCACTAGACATGCGATTGCGATCCGACGCTAGTCGAGACCCGTATCCGGCGGCCGCACCGTTTCGCGGCCTGTGGACAACTCGGCGGATCGTGCGTATCCGGCTGTGGACAACTCCGTCGGCGCCCGCCGGCAGCCCTACGATGAGGGCCGGACACCAGCGGGGGAGGTGCCGGCGATCTGACCACGACGCATCTTGTCCGACATGGACGACTTCTCCGCGTACGCCTCAATCAGCTGCTCGCCACCCAAGCCGCCGCCGCCCTCCTTCTTCTCGGTGCCGCAGGCGGCGATCTCGCATCGGCGGCAGCCGCGGCAGGCGCCGCCGGCGTGCTCGCACTGACCTGGGTGCGGGTCCGCGACCGCTGGGCTTTCCAATGGTTCGGTGTCCGGGTGCGATTCGTTGCGCGCCGCCGCACCACCCGGCTCGGCGCCCCCTTCGCACTGCTCGCCTCTGCGGCTCCCCGCACTCGGCTGACCTCGGCGAACATCTACGGTGAGCCGGTTGCCGTGCTTGTCGGGGACAGGGGTTCGACGGTGCTCCTCGAGCTGGGCCGGACACCCGCGCTCGAGACTCTGCTGACCGGGAACGATCCGAGCATCCACCTCCAGCTGATCCTGACCGGGATGCCTGCGCCAGGCCTTCGCACCGACCCCGCGGCGACCTCCTACCGAGCCCTGAACCCCGAGGATTCACTGGCGCAGTTCCGTGCGGTGCTGGCGATCCGGGTTCCGCACGACAGCGCCGAACCGCTGCCGTCGGCGGTGCGAAAAATGGTGCGCAAGCTGCGCGATCCGGATGCCAGGCTGTTGGACGAGGCATCGGCGGTACGGGCTACGAGCGACCTGGCACACGCAGGAGGGCATCCGACGCTCAGCGAGCAATGGCATGGCATCACCGTGGGCGGACAGCAGCAGGCGACGTTCCGCTGCGACCCGGGACCCGGCACCGGCATCACCGCCCACCTGCTGTCCCGCCTCCTGCACACGCCCGCCACCGCGTCGACCGTGGCGCTCACCCCGGAAGCCGGCACGTTCACGCTCCTGACCCGGCTCGCGGCGCCCGACGAAGCGGCCCTGGACCAAGCGGCACAGGCACTGCACCAGATCCTCGCGTCCGAGCGGATGACCGCCCACCGCCTGGACGGCGCCCACCTGCCGGCCCTGACCGCCACCCTCCCCCTGGCCGTCCATCCCGCCACCCTGAACCTGACAACGCACCCCGGCCCGCCCGCAGGCACCTCCCATCCCGGCGGCCCCTCCCCCGCCCTGCGCCCCCATGACCCGTCGCCGGCTGATCGCCACCGGCCGCCGCCCCACCCTCGGCCCGGCGACACGTCGTCCCGCCTCGGCGACCCGGCCCTGCCAGCGTTGGATCACGGTGTCCTGCTGGGCCGCAACCGCCACGACCGCCCGGTGCTGGCCCGCCTGTTCCGCCCGCGGCACACCACCGCGGTCCTGGTCGCCGGCCCCCGTTGCACCCAATTGATCGCCTTCCGGGCTCTCGGCGCCGGCGCCCGTGTCGTGGTCCGCACGAACCACCCGGCCACGTGGGCCCCGCTGCGGCACGCTCTCGGCGGCGACGACCTGTTCCTCCAGCCCGGCACCGCCCGCAGCGTCCCGGGCGGATCCCCGCTGCGCCCGACCCTGCTGATCGACGAGACAACTGCCCACCCCGATCCGCGAGCTCTCCCGGCCCCGCCGTCCCGGCCACCCGCGTCGGACTCCCCGGCGCCGCCCGCAGACCTGCCGTGGGTCACCACCATGACCGTTCTCGACCGGGCGGACGCGGACACCGCCGCCTCCGCCGACCTTCTTCTCCTGCAACCGCTCACCGAGGCGGAGGCCGCCGTCGTCGGTTCCGCGGTCGCCCTCGGCAGCGCCGCCGACCTGCTGCCCCGGATGCCACCCGGCATGATCGCGGTGATCAGCGACGAGTCGGTCCGATGGGCCGCGCTGTCGCCCACGTCGGTCGAGAAAGTCCTGATCGGCCACCCCGCGCAGCGCAATATCGGTGGTAAGTCGCCATTGCGAGGATCACCGGACTGAAGATCGCGGGGTGTCGCACCCAACGGGTGCGCGCGCGTGGCACCATCGCGTGCCATGGGCATCCTCATCCGGCTTCTGATCACGGCCGTCTCACTGTGGATCGCGACCCTGGTGATCGACGGAATCGACCTCACCTCGGATTCGGCGGGCGGCAAGGCCGGCACGCTTGTCGCGGTCGCAGTGATCTTCGGTGTGGTCAACGCGATCCTGCGGCCGATCATCAAGGTTCTCGGCTGCGGGCTGTACGTTCTCACGCTCGGCCTGATCGCGCTCGTCGTGAACGGCCTGCTCTTCATGCTCACCAGCTGGATCGCCGGCGAGCTGGGTCTCGGCTTCCACGTCGACAGCTTCTGGCCGGCCGCCCTCCTCGGCGCACTCCTGGTCGGCGTCGTGAGCTGGGTACTCAACATGCTGGTCCCGGACGGCGACGACTGACCCGGCCGGCGGGGCCACCGGCGACGGTGTCCCCGCCGAAGCAGGCCAGCCACCACGAATTGGCCTCGTGACCTGGCCCATATCAGCAAGGACCGATTCCGGTCGGAGCCCTTACCGTGGGGGCATGAGCGACGAGCGGCGCGGATACCTGTACGGCCTGACGGCGTACACGCTCTGGGGTTTCTTCCCCATCTACTTCAAATTGCTGCAGCCATCACCGGCGCTGGAGATCCTCGGGCACCGGATCCTCTGGTCGGTCGTCTTCGTGGCGCTGCTGCTCACCGTGATGCGCAACTGGGCCTTCCTGGGCCGGATCCTGCGCACCCCGCGTCTGCTCGCCGGGGTCTCCCTGGCCGCGCTGCTGATCGGTGTCAACTGGGGCACCTACATCTGGGCGGTCAACTCGTCCCGGGTGGTGGAGACCGCGCTCGGCTACTTCATCACGCCCCTTGTCGTGGTCCTGCTCGGCGTCACCGTGCTGCACGAGCGGCTGCGGAGCTGGCAGTGGGCGGCCGTCGGCATCGGCGCACTCGCGGTCGCGATCCTCACCATCGATTACGGACACCTGCCGTACGTCGCGCTCACCCTGGCCGCCTCGTTCGGCTCCTACGGCTTGATCAAGAAGCGGATGTCGCTGCCGCCGGCCGAGGGCCTGTTCGTCGAGTCGGGCGTCCTGGCACTGCCCGCCCTCGCGTACCTGACCTGGCTGAACATCGACGGCGGCGCCCAGTTCGGGCACGTGTCGGCGACGCACACCGTACTGCTGCTGGTCTCCGGGGTGTTCACCGCTGTCCCGCTGCTGCTCTTCGCCGGCGCGGCCAACCGGGTGCCGCTCGTCGGCCTCGGCATCCTCCAGTACGTCGCGCCGATCCTCCAGCTGGCCTGCGGTGTGCTGCTCTACCACGAGCCGATGCCGCCGGCCCGGATCGCCGGTTTCGGCCTGGTCTGGGTGGCGCTGATGATTTTCACGGTGGACGGCATCCGGAACGCCCGGATGCAGGCCCGGAACCGGGCGGCAGCCGAGGCGGCGGCCGCCACCGCGACCGCCCTGCCCGCACGCTGAGGTCGCTCAGTCGAAGCCGGGCGGCTTGTAGGACAGCACGGCCTTGCCGTCGAACCGCACGATCTCCAGCCGCGACAGGCTGCCCTCGCCGAAGTGGGTGGCACCGGGCATCCGGAACTCCGTGCCGGGTTGCGCCAGCCAGGAGCCGAGTTGTTCCTTCTGCTCGTCCGGCCCGTACGCGATGAGCCGGAACGTGTAGGCCCGGTCCGCCGTCTCGCTGTACGAGCAGAGCATCTCCACCTTGGTGCCACCGGCGGTGTTCGTGAGCCGGACGGTCGCGGTGATCGCGGAGACGTCGTCGACAGGTGTCATCGCCACGGCCGGGCCCGACGGCGGCCCGGCGGGCGCCTGCTGGTCGTTGCTCCACGCCACGACGCCGCCGCCGATCAGCAGGATGAGCACCGCGGCGGCGGCCGTGCTGGCGAGCCGGATCGGCAGGGAGCGGACGCGTTTACGGTTCCGGGTCGGAGCCTGCGGCGTCCGGGGCGGGTACGACGTGGACAGGGTGGGGTCGAGCAGGCGGGCGAACTCGTCGGCGTCGAGGCGGTCCAGCATGTCCGGGACCCGGGCCAGATCGGCGACGGCCTCCCGGCAGAAGGAGCAACTGGCCAGGTGATTCTCGTACGCCGCCCGCTCACCCGGCGACAGCGCGCCGAGGACGTAGGCGGCGTCGTCGTGCCCGTCCTCGCACCGCATGACTACCGCCTCCCGCCGGCTCGCCCGTCCCGATGTCTGGTACGCGGCATGCGGCGCTAGGGTTCAACGGCTCCTTAGCGCCCCCGGTCAGGCCGTGGCGGTTCGATCGCGCAGAGCCACGGGTCGCGGCGTTCGAGCGGGCCCTGTCAAAGATCGTTTCCGGGCGATCGCTTTCAGGCGGTCGCGGATTCGCCGCCGGACAGCGCCTCGGCCACGTTCCGCGCCGCCGCGGTGAGTTTCGCCCGCACCACGCGGGCCGAGGTCAGCATCTCCGCCGCCGGCATGGAGCAGGCCAGAACGAGGCGGCGTTCCATGTCGCGGTCGGCGACGACGACCACGGCCGCCGAGGCCAGCCCCTGCCGGAACTGTCCCATTTCGATCTGCATGCCGCGCCGCTCCCCGGCGGCCAGGTCGGCCTCGAGGGCCTCCGGCGTGGTCAGGGTCGCCGGCGTGAACCCGCGCATCCCGTAGTCGCGCAGATAGCGCGACCGCTGGTCCGGCGTAAGGGTGGCGAGCAGCGCCTTGCCGAGCGCGGTGGCGTGGCCGCCCTCGTCGAATCCGGGGGCGACGTCGTCCAGGAACGGCGACCGGGCGCCCTCCGCCGACGCGGTCACCGCGATCCGGCCGCCGACGAACCGGCCCAGGTAATGGCTGTACCCGGTGTCCAGCGCGGCCCGGCGCAGCGCCTCACCGACGGCGGGTGGGCCACGGAACGCCGAGACCAGCTCACGGTACCGATCGGCGATCTCCAGCCCGACGATGTACGTGCCGTCCTCGCGGCGGATCACGTACCCCTCGTAGGCGAGCGTCCGCACCAGGTGATAGGTCGTCGCGACGGTCAGCTCGCACCGCCGGGCGATCTGCTTCACGGTGAGTCCACGCGGAGCACGACCGACCGATTCCAGCACGCGCAGGGCACGCGACACGCTCCGGATGAGATCTGACGGCTCCGCTAGGGGGTCACGCACAGCTACCTCCGAGGCCAGGGACTTACACCATATGAAGAAACGTTCGTCGACGGAATGCCAAAAGCATGTGGATCACGATCGATTTACACAGCGGGTGTGATCAATAGGACTGTCCGCAGCCGAACGTGCCATGTCTGACTTAGCCTGAGTCGAGTGCACAAGCCGATGATCGATTCGAGCGGAACCGGTTCCACCAGCTCCAACGCGGGGTGGGCGACGGTCGGCGCACTTACCACGACGATCGCTGTTTCGATACCGGTCTTCCTGGTCGGAGGTCTCGCCGTTCAGGTCGGCGAAGAGCTCGATTTCTCCCCCGCCGGCCTCGGTCTCGCGGTTTCCGCCTACTTCGGAGCGAGCGCGCTCGCCTCGATCCCGGCCGGCGCCCTCGTCGAACGTTACGGAGCGACCCGGATCGCCCGCGCCGGCATCGCCCTCGCGGCCGTCTCCCTGCTCGCCGTCGCCGGCCTCGCCCGATCACTGTGGACGCTCGTCGCGATCCTCGCCCTCGGCGCCGGGGCCAACGCGCTCGGCCAGCTCGCCAGCAACACCAGCCTGTCCCGGCACGTGCCGACCCACCGGCAGGGCCTGACATTCGGCATCAAACAGGCAGCCATCCCGGTCAGCACCCTCCTCGCCGGAGCAGCCGTACCGGTAGTCGCCCTCACCGTCGGCTGGCGCTGGGCCTTCGTCATCGCCGCCGTGGCCGCGAGCGCCACCATCCCGCTGGTGCCCCGGGAAACCCGGCGGAAACGGACGGCCACGGAGTCCGGTCAGGCCACCACCGCACTGATCGTCATCGGTCTCGCGGCAATGCTTGCCGCCGGATCCGCGAACGCGCTCGGCACCTTCGTCGTCTCCTCCGCCGTCGACCGGGGCATCGAACCGGGATCGGCCGGTCTGGCGCTCACCCTCGGCGGCGCGATCTGTGCGCTGGCCCGGGTCCTCGGTGGCTGGCAGGCCGACCACCACCCGGAACGGCAGGTCGGGGTCATCGCGGCCCTGCTCGCCACGGGGGCGGCCGGTCTGGCGCTGCTCGCGGTCCCGGGGCCGGTGGCCTTGGTCGCCGGAATCGCGACAGGCTTCGGTTTCGGCTGGGCCTGGCCGGGCCTGATGACCTTCGCCGTGGTGCGGCTGCACCCGCAGGCTCCGGCGGCGGCCACGTCGATCACGCAGACCGGGGTGTACGCCGGCGGCTGCGTGGGACCTCTTGGCCTCGGCGCGGTCGCCGACCTGGCCGGCTATCCGGCCATGTGGATGTCCGGCGCCGCCGCGATGGTGTCGGCCGCCGTCCTGATGCTCTTCGGAAGCCGCCTGCTACGCCGCCACGCACGCGCGTAGGCCCGATCTCGCCGCCACGCAACCGGCTCAGCCCGGGCATCGCGGGGATGGCAGCTGTGGCGTTACGGCCGGTGCGGACGTGACAACTTTGTGTTGACTATGTCACGGGGTGACACAGCGACGCCGAGGGGGCCGGGGCGGGCCCTACCCCGTACGGTCGGCGATGAAGTCGCAGAGCGCCTCCATCGTGCGCCGCGCCTCGCCGGTGGGCAGCGGGGCCAGCTGGGCCCGCGCCTCCTCGGCGTAGGAGCGCACCGTCTCGCGGGCCTGTTTCATCGCGGCCGACTCGCGGAGCAGCGTCAACGCCTCGGCGTGCCGGGCGTCGTCGATGATCGGGCCGTCCGAGAGGAGTTCGCGCAGGCGGACCGCGGAGGCGTCGGTGTCGTCACCGGCGAGCGCGTAGAGGACCGGCAGTGTTGGGACGCCCTCGCGCAGGTCGGTGCCGGGGGTCTTGCCGGACTGGACCGACTCGGAGGCGATGTCGAGCAGGTCGTCGGAGAGCTGGAAGGCGATGCCGATGGTCTCGCCGTAACCGGCCAGGGCCTCCACGTAGGTGCTCGGCGCACCGGAGAACAGGCCGCCGAAGCGGGCCGCGGTGGCGATCAGCGAGGCGGTCTTCTCGGTGATGACGTGCAGGTAGTGCTCGATGGGGTCGCTGCCGCGCGGGCCGACCGTCTCGGCGATCTGGCCGTGCACGAGGCGGGCGAAGGTCTGTGCCTGCAGGTGGACGGCTTCGGTGCCGAGCGCGGCGGCCAGGTCGGCAGCCTGGGCGAACAGGTAGTCGCCGACCAGGATCGCCACCGAGTTGCCCCAGCGCGCGTTGGCGCTGGGGGCGCCGCGGCGCACGGTGGCCTCGTCCATGACGTCGTCGTGGTAGAGCGTCGCCAGATGGGTCAGCTCGACCACGTTCGCCGCGTCCACGATCTGCGGTGCGGACGGGTCGCCGAACTGCGCACCGAGCGCGACGAGCAGCGGCCGGAACCGTTTGCCCCCGGCGTCGGCGAGATGGCGCGCGGCCTCGGCCACCAGCGGGTCGGCGCTGGCGACATGGCCGCGCAGCGCTTCCTCCACGGCGGCCAGCGTCGCCGACACCGACGCGTCCAATGCGGGATCGACGTCGAGGCCCAGCGACGACAGCGTCAGATCACCGGTGCTCACCACGCATCTCACGATGCCATACCCCTCCGTCGGTTTCTGTCCCAGGGTGGCGCACGACAAGATCAAAAACTTGACAGCAGATGTACGGCGGGTCCCGGTCGTGCAACCGGGACCCGTCGACTGTTCTGAATCGGTCAGCGGACGAACTGTCCCGCATCCTGAGTCAGGTCCAGCAGCGGTGCCGGGATCACGCCCAGGGCCACCGTGGCGATCACACCGAGGCCGAGGGCCGTGGCGGTGAGGAAGCCCGGGATGGAGACCGAGGGAGTGGACTCACCGGGCTCGGAGAGCCACATCAGCACGACCATCCGCAGGTACGGGAAGGCGATGAGCATGCTGGAGATGACACCGAAGATCACCAGCCAGGTCTGGCCACCCTCGATCGCCGCGCCGAAGACCGCGAACTTGCTCATGAAACCGCTGGTCAGCGGGATGCCGGCGAAGGCGAGCAGAACCAGCGTGAACGTGCCGGCCAGCAACGGGCTCTTCCGGCCGATGCCGGCCCAGCGCGACAGGTGGGTGGCCTCGCCCTCGGCGTCGCGCACCAGGCTCAGGATGGCGAACGCCGCCAGCACCGAGAAGCCGTACGCCACCAGATAGAACAGTGTGCTGCTCAGGCCCTCCTCGTTCATCGCGAGGACGCCGACCATGAGGTAGCCGGCGTTCGCGATCGACGAGTAGGCCAGCAGGCGCTTCAGGTCGGTCTGGGTGACCGCCAGGACGGCGCCGACGAACATCGTCAGCACCGCGACGACACCGAGGACCGGTTGGAAGTCCCACTGCACCCCGGCGAAGGCGACGTACAGGATGCGCAGCAGCGCGCCGAACGCGGCAACCTTGGTGCAGGCCGCCATGAACGCGGTGACAGGTGTCGGCGCGCCCTGGTAGACATCCGGAGTCCAGACGTGGAACGGCGCCAGCGCGGCCTTGAAGAGCAGGCCGATGGCGATCAGGCCGAAGCCGGCGTACAGCAGCACCTGGCTGTTCTGCGGGTTGGCCACCGCGTCCCGCACCACCTCGAGCCGGATCCCGCCGGCGAAGCCGTAGATGAAGGCCACGCCGAACAGGAAGAAGGCGGAGGCGTACGAACCGAGCAGGAAGTACTTGAGCGCTGCCTCCTGGCTCAGCAGACGCCGGCGGCGGGCCAGCGCGCAGAGCAGGTAAAGCGGCAGCGAGAATACCTCCAGGGCCACGAACATGGTGAGCAGGTCGTTCGCCGAGACGAAGAGCATCATGCCGCCGAGGGCGAACAGGGTGAGCGGGTAGACCTCGGTTGCACCCGGCTCGCCGCCGGCCTGCCGCATGTCCTTCTCCGAGCCGACGGTGATCGCGGCCTGCGAGACGAACGCGCCGCCCTGCTCGATCGAACGCTCACCGATCAGCAGCAGCGAGACCGCGCCGAGCACCAGGATGGCGCCCTGCAGGAACAGCGCCGGGCCGTCGATCGCGACCGCACCACCGATCGTGGTGATCCGGGTGTCCCGCTGGAGCACCACGGCGGTGAGCGCCGCCACGACGGCGAGCAGGGAGAGCGTCAGCTGGACCGGGTGGCGCGCCCGGCGCGGGGCGATCACCTCGACCAGCACACCGAGGCAGGCGGCTCCGAACAGGATCAACATGGGCGCCAGTGCGCCGTAGTCGATCGGGGGCAGTTGCAGTTCTCCCATGGCTCAGCCGCCTGCCTTTCCATCCGCGACCACCGTCGGGGCCGGGTCGGTGGTGCCGACGTCCTGCAGGGTCGCCTGCACCGCCGGGTTGATCACGTCGGTGACCGGTTTCGGGTAGAAGCCGAGCACCAGCAGCAGGGCGATCAGCGGCGCGACCACGAACTTCTCGCGCAGACTGAGGTCCTTGGACATCGCCGGCACCTCGGCCAGCGCCGGGTTGAGCGTGCCCTGTGTGGTCCGCTGGATCATCCACAGCACGTACGCCGCCGCCAGGATGATGCCCAGGGTCGCCACCACGGCGTACCCCTTGTGCACGCTGAACGTGCCGATCAGGACCAGGAACTCGCTGACGAACGGCGCGGTCCCGGGCAGAGCCAGCGACGCCAGACCGGCGAAGAACAGCACACCGGCCAGCACCGGCACCAGTTTCCCGGCGCCGCCGAAGTCACTGACCAGCGCCGACCCGCGCCGGGCCACGAACATCCCGACCACGATGAAGAGCAGGCCGGTGGCGAGGCCGTGGTTGACCATGTAGAGCACCGCGCCCGTGCCGGCCTGGGTGGTGAACGCGAAGATGCCGATGCCGATGAAGCCGAAGTGCGCGATCGACGTGTACGACACCAGCCGCTTCAGGTCCTTCTGGCCGACCGCGAGCAGCGACGCGTAGATGATGCCGATGACCGCGAGGGCCATCGCGGCCGGCGCGAACCAGCGCGACGCCTCCGGGAAGAGCGAGAGGCAGTAGCGCAACAGGCCGAACGTGCCCACCTTGTCCATCACGCCGACGAGCAGCGCGGCCGCACCGGCAGGCGCGGCACCACCGGAGTCCGGCAGCCAGGTGTGGAACGGGAAGAACGGCGCCTTGATCGCGAACGCCACGAAGAAGCCCAGGAACAGCCAGCGCGCGGTGTTCGGATCAATCGAGGCGGTCGCCTCGGCGAGCTTGGTGAAGTCGAAGGTACGCCCGCCGAGCACCCACAGACCGATCACCGAGGCGAGCATGAAGAGGCCGCCGACCAGGCTGTAGAGGAAGAACTTGACCGCCGCGTACTGCTTCTGGCCGGTGCCGAACGACCCGATGATGAAGTACATCGGAATCAGCATGATCTCGAAGAACACGTAGAACAGGAAGACGTCCGCCGCGGCGAACACACCGATCATCGTGAATTCGAAGGACAGCAGCAGCGCGAAGTACGCCGGTGCCGACCGGCGGCTCTGGTCGACGTCGTTCCAGGAGGCCAGGATGACGACCGGGAAGAGGATCGCGATGAGCATCAGCATGACGAGCGCGATGCCGTCGGCGGCGAAGGTGAAGCGGGCGTCCCAGGTGGGGATCCACGCGTACGACTCGTGGAACTGGAACCGGTCGCCGTCGATGGTGAACGCCAGCCACATGACGACGCTGAGCACCAGGACGACAAGTGACCAGGCGAGCGCGACGATCTTCGCCAGCTCGGCCTTGGCCCGCGGGATGAACGCCACCACTGCCGCGCCCACCAGCGGAAGCACGGTGAGAACGCTCAAGAACGGGAACTCATCGAACATTATTCGGCCTCCCAAATCCCGCAAAGCCGACGATTGTGTTGTGGCCGGACCGAATAATGTTCGTCACGCCAACCACCCCAGCTGGATCGCGATGAAGGCGCCGACGACCAGCATGGCGCCGGTGAGCATCGAGAGCGCGTAGGACCGTACAAAACCGGTCTGAAGCCGCCGCAGGCGCGCGGAGCCCCCGCCGATCCCGGCCGCCAGGCCGTTCACCACACCGTCGATGCCCCGGTTGTCGAGGAAGACCAGGGCCCGGGTGAGGTAGATGCCGGGCCGCTCGAACACCGCCTCGTTGAACGCGTCGGTGTAGAGGTTGCGCCGCGCCGCGGTGACGAGTGCCCCAGCAGGCTGCGGCTCGGTGGCCGTGCCGTTGCGGAACAACGCCCACGCCAGACCGGCGCCGAGGACCGTGACCACCAGCGACAGGATGGTGACCGTGGTGTGCCCGAGCACCCCGTGCGCCGCCTCGCCGTGCGACTCACCCAGCACCGGCGTGAGCCACTCCGGCACGCTGGTGCTCATCAGGTAACCCGCACCGACCGAGCCGATCGCGAGCAGGATCAGCGGAATCGTCATGATCGGCGGCGACTCGTGCGGATGCTTGATGTCGTCGGTCCAGCGGGCCGGGCCGTGGAACGTCAGCCAGAACAGCCGGGTCATGTAGAACGCGGTGAGCCCGGCGCCGAGCAGCGCGGCCAGGCCGAACACCCAGGCCTCCCAGACCACTTCGCGCTCGAACGCGGACGCGATGATCGGCTCCTTGGAGAAGTAGCCGGAGAGCGGCGGGATGCCGATGATCGCAAGCCAGCCGGTGCCGAAGGTGATCCAGGTGATCTTCATGTGCTTCGACAGGCCGCCGAACCGCCGGATGTCGACCTGGTCGTGCATGCCGTGCATGACCGAGCCGGCGCCGAGGAACATGTTGGCCTTGAAGAAGCCGTGGGCCAGCAGGTGCACGATGGCCAGCGCGTACGCGCCACCACCGAGCCCGACGCCGAGGAACATGTAGCCGATCTGGCTCACCGTCGACCAGGCGAGCACCCGCTTGATGTCGTCCTTCGCCGCGCCGATGACACAGCCGATCAGCAGGGTCAGCGCACCCACGCTCACCACGATCAGCTGCAGCGTGGTGTTCGCCGAGAAGATCGGGTTGGAGCGGGCGATCAGGTAGACGCCCGCGGTGACCATGGTCGCCGCGTGGATCAGGGCGGAGACCGGGGTCGGGCCCTCCATGGCGTCCGGCAACCACGCCTGCAACGGGAACTGGCCGGACTTGCCGCAGGCGCCGAGGAGCAACAGGATGCCCATGATCAGCACGGTGCCGGCGGCGAGCGTGGAGGCGCCGTTGAAGACGTCGTCGTACTGGGTGCTGCCCAGCTCGGTGAACATCAGGAAGATGCCGATGGCCAGGCCGGCGTCGCCGACCCGGTTCATCAGGAACGCCTTCTTACCGGCGGTGGCCGCCGACGGCCGGGTGTACCAGAACGAGATCAGCAGGTACGACGCCAGGCCGACGCCCTCCCAGCCGAAGTAGAGCATCACGTAGTTGTTGCCGAGGACCAGCAGCAACATCGCGGCGACGAAGAGGTTGAAGTAGGCGAAGAACTTGCGCCGGCCGGGGTCGTGCTCCATGTAGCCGACCGCGTACAGGTGGATGAGTGATCCGACGCCGGTGATCAGCAGGACGAAGACACCGGAAAGCGGGTCGAAGAGCAGGCCGAAGTCGACGTTGAGGCCGCCAACGACGATGAAATCCCAGAGGCTCAGCTCGGCCGAACGCCGATCGGCGTCCAGCCCCGCGAGGCTGGCGAAGAAGACCAGGCCGAGCACGAACGATGCGGCGACCGAGAGGACGCCGAGCCAGTGCCCCCACTTGTCGGCCCGCCTGCCGAGCAGCAGCAGGACGGCCGCACTGGCGAGCGGGATCGCGACGAGCAGCCAGATGCTGCTCAGCACTCCCGTCGGTGGGGCAAACTCCACTGTCTGTTCCACGTGAAGGCCCTTCAGTACTTGAGGAGGTTCGCGTCGTCAACGCTCGCCGAGCGTCGCGTACGGAAGATCGACATGATGATGGCGAGGCCGACCACGACCTCGGCAGCCGCGACGACCATCACGAAGAACGAGATGATCTGGCCGTCCAGGCCGCCGTTGATCCGGCTGAAAGTGATCAGCGCGAGGTTCGCCGCGTTCAGCATCAGCTCGATGCACATGAACAGGACGATCGCGTTACGCCTGATCAGTACACCGATCGCGCCGATGGTGAACAGGACGACCGAGAGAACGATGTAGTAGTCAGGAGTCACTTCTCCGTGCCCTTCGGTGCGACCTCCGAGCTGCTCAGCTCACGGACCGGAAGGATCGGCGAGATGCTGCGCTCGGCACCGTTGCCGTCCGGCAGGCGGGCCGGCGCGGCCACCGACATGGTGTTCGCGTAGACGCCGGGACCGGGCTTCGGCCCGGGGTAGTTGCCCGGCCGGAAGCGCTCCTTCATCCGCGTCACCTGGTCGAGCTTCTCCTCCTTGGCCTTCTCCACGTGGGCCAGCACCATGGCGCCGACCGCAGCCGTGATGAGCAGGGCCGAAGTCACCTCGAACGCGAACACGTAGTTGGTGAACAGCAGCGCGGCCAGACCCTTGACGTTGCCGTTCTGGTTCGCCTCGGTCAGGCCGACCACGGTGATGTCACCGAGCGAACGGGCCAGACCGGTGGCGATCAGTGCGGCGAACCCGACGCCGAGCAGGATCGCCGCGACCCGCTGACCACGCAGCGTCTCGATCAGCGAGTCCGAGGCGTCCCGGCCGACAAGCATCAGCACGAACAGGAACAGCATCATGATGGCGCCGGTGTAGACGATGATCTGCACCATGCCCAGGAACGGCGCCGCGTTGACGACGTAGAGGAAACCCAGGCAGAGCATCGTCACGACCAGCCAGAGCGCGGAGTGCACCGCGTTGCGGGCCAGCACCATGCCGAGCGCGCCGATCACCGATACCGTGCCGAGGATCCAGAACGCGACAGCCTCGCCGGTGGAGACCGGCGCGGCCGCGGCGGCGATCAACAGGTCGGTCATCGCGGCGAACCCTCCTTGCGTACGGTGCCCGCCGTCTCCGCCCGGTCGACGTGCTCCGCCGGGTCGGACGCGTCGTGGGTGTCCGCATCGGACCACGGTGCGCGTTCCGCACCGGCCGACGTCCCCGGGTTGGTCAGCGCACCGATGTAGTAGTCCTTGTCGGTCTCGCCGAGCCGCATCGGGTGCGGCGGCATCTCCATGCCGGGCAGCAGTGGCGCCAGGAGCTCCTTCTTCGTGAAGATCAGATCCTGACGGCTGTCACGGGCCAGCTCGTACTCGTTGCTCATGGTGAGCGACCGGGTCGGGCAGGCCTCGATGCAGAGCCCGCAGAAGATGCACCGGGCGTAGTTGATCTGGTAGATCTTCGCGTACCGCTCGCCCGGGGAGAACCGCTGCTCGTCGGTGTTGTCGCCGCCCTCGACGTAGATCGCGTCGGCCGGGCAGGCCCAGGCGCAGAGCTCGCAGCCGATGCACTTCTCCAGCCCGTCCGGGTGCCGGTTCAGGATGTGCCGGCCGTGGTACCGAGGTGCCGGCTTCGGCGGGGAGAACGGGTAGTCGGTCGTGATCACCTTGCGGAACATGTGCGCGAAGGTCACGCCGAAACCCTTGAAGGAGCCGGTCAGAGTGGCCACGTCACACCTCCTTCGTCTCGGGGTCGCCACCGACGGTGGCCGGGGCACGTTCGGCCACGGCTCGGCGGGCGCGGGGGCTCGGCGGCACCTGCAGGTCCATCGGCGGGACCGGGAAGCTGCCCGGTGGGCGCCGGGCGAGCTCCTCCTCGATCGCGACCGGCTTCGGTTTCTTCGGCGCCGGCCAGCGCCAGGCGACGAGCAGCACGACGAGCGCGATAGCACCGGTGGAGATCCACCGGACCTCGTCGGAGAGCTCGCCGCTGCGGGCGACCTTGAAGTACGCCAGGAAGAGGATCCACACCAGGTTGACCGGGATGAGGACCTTCCAGCCGAACCGCATGAACTGGTCGTAGCGGAGCCGGGGCAGCGTGGCCCGCAGCCAGATGAACCCGAAGAGCAGGATCAGCACCTTGCCGAAGAACCAGATCAGCGGCCAGTAGCCGGAGTTCGCGCCCTCCCAGACGGTGGTGATCGGCGCGGGCGCCCGCCAGCCGCCCAGGAACAGCGTCGTGCAGAACGCCGAGACGGTGATCATGTTGATGTACTCGGCGAGGAAGAAGAGCGCGAACTTGAACGACGAGTACTCCGTGTGGAAGCCGCCGACCAGCTCCGACTCCGCCTCGGGCAGGTCGAACGGCGCCCGGTTCGTCTCACCGACCGCCGCGATCATGTAGATCACGAAGCTGGGGAGGAGCTGGATCGCGTACCACCCGGGCGCCGTGAGGTCGACGCCGAAGATGTTGACCGGGGTGCCGTCCGCCTGGGCCGCGACGATCTGCGACGTGCTCATCGTGCCGGCGGTCATGAACACCGCCACGATCGAGAGGCCCATCGCGACCTCGTACGAGATCATCTGGGCGCTGGACCGGAGACCACCGAGCAGCGGGTAGGTCGAGCCGGAAGCCCAGCCGGCCAGCACGACGCCGTAGACCGCCATCGAGGAGCAGGCGAGCAGGACCAGCACCGAGACCGGCACGTCGGTGAGCTGAAGCGCGGTCTGCTGACCGAACATGTTCACCACGCCGCCGAACGGGATCACCGAGAACGCGGTGAACGCCACCGTCGCGGAGATGACCGGGGCGATGAAGTAGACCACCTTGTCGGCGGTCTTCGGGATGATCTCCTCCTTGAACGGCAGCTTCAGGCCGTCGGTGAGGCTCTGCAACCAGCCCTTCGGCCCGACCTGGTTCGGCCCCGGCCGGACCGCCATCCGGGCCACGACCTTGCGCTCATAGTTGATCGTGAACAGGGTCAGCAGCAGGAGCAGCACGAACACGCCGAACAGCTTGATCAGCGTGATCCACCAGATGTCGTTCTCGAACGTCTCGAGGGTCGGATCGACGGCGTGCGCCGCCAGCAGTGCGTTCATCGCGCAACCCCTTCGGCCAGGATCGGGCCCGGTACGCCGGCCTGCAGCCGGACCACCGCGCCGGCGGTCACGCCGAGACTGCGGCGGACCGTCGAGCCCGGTGAGTTGGTGGGCAGCCACACCACGGCCGGCGGCAGGTCGGTGATCGCCGCCGGCAACGTGACCCCACCCCGGTCGGTGCTGACCGTGACCAGGTCACCGTCGACAACCCCGAGCGACTCCGCCAGGTCCTTGCCGATCCGGGCCACCGGCGGGCGGGCCGTGCCGGCCAGGACCTCGTCGCCGTCGAGCAGCGTGCCCAGGTCGAGCAGCTGGTGCCAGGTGGCGAGGACCGCCTCCCGCTCGGCCGGCCGGGCCGGCTCCACGACCTCGGCGGCCGGCAGTGCCGGCCGGGCCGTCGCGGCCGGCAGACTGCCGAGCTCCCGGCGGATCGCCGAGACGTCACCGGTGTTCAGGGTGACGTCGAGCAGGGCCGCGATCGCCTCCAGCACCCGGCCGTCGGTCATCGCCGTGCCCGGGAGAACCGCGGCGAACGAGCGCAGCCGGCCCTCCCAGTCCATGTAGGTGCCGGCCTTCTCGACCGCCGGGGCGATCGGCAGCACCACGTCGGCGTGCCGGGTCACCGCGCTCTGCCGCAGCTCCAGGCTGACCACGAACGGCACGGCCGCGAGCGCCTCCTCGGCCAGCCGCGGGTCGGCCAGGTCGGCCGGGTCCACGCCGCCGACCAGCAGGGCGCCGAGTGTGCCGTCCGCGGCCGCCGCGACGATCCGGTCGACATCACGACCGGCCGTGCTGGGCAGCACGCCCGCCTCGACCCGCCAGGCGAGCGAGAGCTCGGCCCGGGCGGCCACGTCGGTGACCGGACGGCCGCCGGGCAGCAGGTTCGGCAGGCAACCGGCGTCGAGCGCGCCCCGGTCACCGGCCCGGCGCGGCACCCAGGCCAGCCGGGCGCCGGTCCGCCGGGCCAGGGCGGCCGCTGCGGAAAGTCCACCGGGCACGGTCGCCAGCCGCTCGCCCACGATCAGCACGGAGCCGGGCGCGCTGAGCGCGCCGGCGACCGCCGGATCGGTGTTGAGCAGCCGGGCCTCGTCACCGGGGACCGCCGCGACGAGCGCGGCGCCGAGCTTCTCCAGACCCCGGGAGAGGTACGGCGAGACGGCCGTGACCGTGAGCTTCCGCTTGAGGTGGCCCTTGCGCAGGCGCAGGAAGAGGATCGGGCACTCCTCCTCCGGCTCGAGCCCGACGATCAGGACCGACGGCGCGTTCTCGACCGCCTCGTACGTCACGTCGGTGATCCCGGCGACCGAGGCCGCGAGGAAGTCCGCCTCCTCCGTCGTGGCCGGTGACGAGCCGGAACTCCGGATCGGCCGGGCCCGGAAATCGATGTCGTTGGTGCCGAGCACGACCCGGGCGAACTTCGCGTACGCGTACGCGTCCTCGACCGTCAGCCGCCCACCCGGAAGCACGCCCACGCCGCGCTCCCGTGCGTCCCGCAGACCCTCCGCCGCCGCCAGCAGCGCCTCACTCCAGGAGGCCTCCCGCAGCCGGCCGGAGGCCGGGTCGCGCAGCAGCGGCGTGGTGATGCGATCGGTGGCCGTGGTGTACCGGAAGCCCCAGCGGCCCTTGTCGCAGTTCCACTCCTCGTTGACCGCCGGGTCGTCACCGGCCAGCCGGCGCAGCACCTTGCCGCGCCGGTGGTCGGCGCGCTGCGAACAGCCCGCCGCGCAGTGCTCGCAGGCGCTCGGCGAGGAGACCAGGTCGAACGGGCGGGCGCGGAACCGGTACTGCTCGCCGGTGAGCGCACCGACCGGGCAGATCTGGATGGTGTTGCCGGAGAAGTACGAGTTGAACGGCACGTCCCCCTCGTCCTCGCCGGCCTGACCGTCCCCGGTGCCCTCGCCGCCGAAGAAGTCGTCCCGGTAGACGTTGATCTGCTCGCCGGAGGAACGGTCCATCAGGTCGATGAACTTGTCACCGGCGATCTCCTCGGAGAACCGGGTGCAGCGCTGGCAGAGCACGCAGCGTTCCCGGTCCAGCAGCACCTGGCTGGAGATGTGGATCGGCTTCTCGTACTCCCGCTTGTGCTCGACGAAGCGCGAGTCGGCCCGGCCGGTGCTCATCGCCTGGTTCTGCAGCGGGCACTCGCCGCCCTTGTCGCAGGTCGGGCAGTCGAGCGGGTGGTTGATCAGGAGCATTTCCATGATCCCGGCCTGCGCCTTCGCGGCCACCGGCGAGCTGAGCTGGGTCTTCACCACCATGCCCTCGGCCACCGTCTGGGTGCACGAGGCGACCGGCTTGCGCTGGCCCTCCACCTCGACCAGGCACTGCCGGCAGGCGCCGGCCGGTGCGAGCAGCGGGTGGTCGCAGAACCGCGGGATCGCGATGCCCATCCGCTCGGCGACCCGGATGACCAGCTCGCCCTTCTCCGCCGTCACCTCGACGCCGTCGACGGTGAGGGTGACGGTGTCCGCTTTCTTGGCTACGTCAGTCATCTGAGCCCACCTTTCGATGCGGACTGCGGGGCTTGCTTCGCTGCGCTCCTCGCTCGCATCAGTGGGCTCCCACGAGGGTCTTCTCCGACAGCCGAGGAGCGGTGCGGCCCTCGATGTAGCCGAGGTAGTCGTCCCGGAACCACTTCAGCGTCGACACGACCGGGGTGGCCGCGCCGTCGCCGAGGCCGCAGAACGACCGGCCGAAGATGTTGTCCGCGGTGTCCTGGAGGGTGTCGAGGTCGGCGTAGGTCCCCTGCCCGGCGAGGATCCGCCGGTAGGTGCGGACCATCCAGTAGTTGCCCTCCCGGCACGGGGTGCACTTGCCGCACGACTCGTGGTGGTAGAACTCCAGCCACCGCCACGTGTTGTAGACCGGGCAGTCCTGGTCCGAGAAGATCTGCATCGCCGTGGTGCCGAGGATCGACCCGGCCGCCGCGACACCCTCGAAGTCCATCGGGGTGTCGATGTGCTCGGCGGTCAGGATCGGCGTCGACGACCCGCCCGGCGTCCAGAACTTCAGGTTGTGCCCCGGCTTCATGCCCCCGGCCAGCTCGATCAGCTCGCGCAGGGTGATGCCGAGGCCGCACTCGTACTGCCCGGGGTTGGTGATCCGGCCGGAGAGCGAGTAGATCATCGGGCCGGCCGACTTCTCGGTGCCCATGCTCTTCCACCAGTCCGCGCCGCCCAGCACGATGTAGGGCACGCTGGCGATGGTGCCGACGTTGTTGACCACCGTCGGGCTCGCGTAGAGGCCGGCGACGGCCGGGAAGGGCGGGCGCAGCCGGGGCTGGCCGCGGAACCCTTCCAGGGAGTCGAGCAGGGCCGTCTCCTCACCGCAGATGTAAGCGCCGGCACCGCTGTGCACCACCAGGTCCAGGTCGAACCCGGAGCCGAGGATGTTCTTGCCGAGGTAACCCTTGGCGTACGCCTCCTGGACCGCGTTGCGCAGCCGCCGCGCGGCGTGCACCGCCTCACCGCGGATGTAGATGAACGCCCGGTTCGCCCGGATGGCGTAGGAGGCGATGATCGCGCCCTCCACCAGCGAGTGCGGGTCGTACGTCATCAGCGGCAGGTCCTTGCAGGTACCGGGTTCGCCCTCGTCCGCGTTGATCACGAGATAGTGCGGCTTGCCGTCGCCCTGCGGGATGAAGCCCCACTTCAGGCCGGTGGGGAAGCCGGCGCCGCCACGACCGCGCAGACCGGAGTCCTTCACCAGCTGGATCAGGTCGTCGGGGTGGACATCGAGAGCCTTGCGCAATGCCAGATAGCCGTCCAGCCGCTCGTAGACGCCGATCTGCCAGGCGTCCGGCGAGAGCCAGCGCTTGGTGAGTACGGGGGTGAGCTTCTGGAGGACCTCCGGCCGGGGCTGGGTCACTTCTCCTCCTCGGTGCCACGCGGGACGTTCTGCCAGCCGGGGTTCGGGTCCGCGGCGTCCGGCTTCTGATCGGCGGTGCGCTGGCTGACGATCCGCTCGCCGCGGGTGGTGTCACCGGCCGGCTTGCCGTCACCGGCAGTCCTGTTCTGTGCCACGCCGGCCGCCTCGGCCGGGTTCTCCGGGGCCGGCTCGTCCGCCTCGGCGCCGCCGGTCCGGTCCGGCTCGCCCATGGTGGGGTTGCGCTGCTCGGCCGTGCGGACCTCGGGGTCCTTGAGGTCACCGGTGTCGGTGGTCCGGCCCGCATGGCCGGCGGCCTGGTCGGCGACCTGGTGGTCCGCCTTGGTGTGCCGCCGGTCCTCGACCTTGTCGGCGACCGCGCCGGCCGCCGCCTTGACCGCGCCCGCCGCCTTTTTGGCGACCGAGGCGATGCGGCCCTCGGGTTTCGGCTCGACCGGCTTGTCCGCGTCGTCCGTCCGGGGCGGCAGCGCGCTCTCGTCCCGGGCCGGCTTCGTCCTGGTGATCGGTGTGTCGGTGTCGAACCCGGCCACCGCGACGCCGTGCTCTTGGGCCAGGCGCACGCCGCGCAGGGTCGGCGCGCCGGCCACCCCGTCGCCGACCGCACCGTCCCGCGGGTCGGCGAAGCCGGCCAGCTGGAACTGCATCTCCTTGAGCGAACAGATCCGGGCGCCCCGGGCGGGCGTCGGCCGCTCACCCTGGCGCAGGCCCTCCACCAAGGCGATCGCCGACTCCGGCGTGGCCTCGTCGATCGTGAAGTCGTAGTTGACCGTCACGACCGGCGCGTAGTCACAGGCGGCGAGGCACTCGGCGTGCTCCAGCGTGATCTTGCCGTCGGCCGTCGTCTGGTCGTGCCCGACACCGAGGTGCTCGGCCAGCTCGTCGTAGACCTGCTGGCCGCCCAGCACATTGCACAGGGTGTTGGTGCAGACACTCACCAGGTACTCGCCGGTGGGGCGGCGCTTGTACATCGTGTAGAACGTCGCGACCGCGCCGACCTGCGCCTTGTTGATCCCGAGGATCTCGGCGCAGAACGAGACGCCCTGCGGGCTGACGTACCCCTCCTCGGTCTGCACCAGGTGCAGCAGCGGGAGCAGCGCCGAGCGTTCCCGGCCCGCCGGGTAGCGGGCGAGGATCTCGCGGGCCGGTTCCAGCAGTTTCTCCGCGAGAGGCGCGGCCGCCGGCGAGAAGTCCACCGTGGTCTCGGACATCAGCGGTCACAC
Organism: Actinoplanes sp. DH11; assembly: GCF_020873875.1. GTDB lineage: Bacteria > Actinomycetota > Actinomycetes > Mycobacteriales > Micromonosporaceae > Actinoplanes. The sequence goes on along the minus strand of NZ_JAHWGU010000011.1, from coordinate 131,695 downwards.
CCACCCATCACGGGGTCCAGGGAGGCGCCGCCGGCGATGACGTCGGCGAGCAGCGCCCCCTCGGCCATCGCGGGGATGGCCTGAAGGTTGACGAAGCTCGGCTCGCGGTAGTGCACCCGGTACGGGTGGGTGCCACCGTCGGAAACCGCGTGTACGCCAAGTTCGCCACGCGGATGCTCGATCGCGACATAGACTTGACCAGGCGGAACCCGGAAGCCCTCGGTCACGAGCTTGAAGTGGTGGATCAATGACTCCATCGACTGACCCATGATCTTGGCGACGTGCTCGAGCGAGTTGCCGAGCCCGTCCACGCCCAGCGCGAGTTGCGACGGCCAGGCGATCTTCTTGTCCGCGATCCAGACCGGGCCGGGACGGAGCCGGTCCAGCGCCTGCTCGACGATCTTGAGCGACTCCCGGATCTCGGCGATCCGGACCAGGTAACGGCCCCAGACGTCGGCGGTCGTCGCGGTCGGCACGTCGAACTCGTAGGTGTCGTAACCGCAGTACGGCATGGTCTTGCGCAGGTCCCAGGGCAGACCGGCGGCGCGCAGCACCGGACCGGTGATGCCCAGTGCCAGGCAGCCGGTCACGTCCAGGACGGCGACCCCTTGCGTACGGCGTTGCCAGATCACCTGGTCGGAGAGCATCGCCTCGTACTCCTTGAGGCGTTTGGGCAGGTAGACCAGGAAGTCGCGGATCTTGCGAACCGCGGACTCCGGCAGGTCCTGTGCCAGACCGCCCGGGCGGATGTACGCGTTGTTCATCCGCAGGCCGGAGGTCTCCTCGAAGATGTCGAGGATGTACTCACGCTCGCGGAAGCCGTAGAGCATCATCGAGATCGCGCCCAGCTCCATGCCGGTCGTCGCGAGCCAGACCAGGTGCGAGGCGATCCGCTGCAACTCCATGAACATGACCCGGATCGTGGTGGCCCGCTCGGTGATCTGATCGGTGATGCCGAGCAGCTTCTCCACCGCGAGGCAGTAACCCGCCTCGTTGGACATGTTCGAGAGGTAGTCCATCCGGGTGACAAAGGTGACGCCCTGTGTCCAGTTCCGGTACTCCAGGTTCTTCTCGATCCCGGTGTGCAGGTAACCGATGACCGGACGGCACTCGACGACCGTCTCGCCCTCCAGCTCCAGCACCAGGCGCAGCACGCCGTGCGTGGACGGGTGCTGCGGCCCCATGTTGACGACGATCTTCTCGTTGCTGAGCGGGTCGACGCCGGCCGCGATGGTGTCCCAGTCGCCGCCGGTGACCGTGAAGACCCGGCCCTCGGTGGTCTCGCGCTCGGTCGCGTACTCGGATGTCGTCATTGGTAGACCCTCCGCTGGTCGGGCGGCGGAATCTCGGCGCCCTTGTACTCCACCGGCACGCCGCCGAGGGGGTAGTCCTTGCGCTGGGGGTGCCCCTCCCAGTCGTCCGGCATCAGGATCCGGGTGAGGTTGGGGTGTCCGGCGAAGACGACGCCGAACATGTCGTAGACCTCGCGCTCCTGCCAGTCGGCCGTCGGGTAGACGCCGGTGACGCTGGGAACGCTCACGCCGTCCGGAACCGCGACCTCCAGGCGCACCCGCCGCCGGTACGTCATCGAGGTCAGCTGGTACGTCACGTGGAACCGGCGCTCGTCGCTGCCGAGATAGTCGACCGCGTCCACGGAGGAGCACAGCTCGAATCGCAGCGACTCGTCGTCGCGCATTACCTGACAGACCTCGGTGATTTTCTCGGGCCTGATGTGAAGTGTGAGTTCCGCCCTATCTACCACCACCTTCTCGATGGCTTCGGAGAAGGCCGGATAAGCTTCCTCCAACGCGTCATAGACGTCGTCGAAATACCCGCCGTACGGCCGTGGGCTGTCAAAAACAGCAGGTCGTGGGCGGACCAGACGACCGAAGCCGGAAACGTCACCGGTACCTTTGACACCGAACATGCCCTTGTCGGGGCTGGGCGGTGTCTGTGCCGGCGCACCCAGTTCCGCTCCGGTCGGCGCAGTAGTTGGTACGCCACCCTCAGTGCCGGAAGAAATGCTCATTTGACACCTTCCCGCAAATGCGGCTGGAGCTTCATCCAGTTCTCGATCCGCAATTGCTCCTCACGGCCTTCCTTGACGGCCTGAGTCCATTCCGCCCGCCGCGTCTTGTCGGCGCGGTACGAGGACGGCATGGCACCCGGCGCCACGATCGGCGACTTGCCCTCCGCTTCGCGAGCGGCGAGCATCTTGAGCCCGTTGGGACCCAGCGGCGCCGCCATGACCTTCTCGCGCATCTTGAGGATCGCGTCGATCAGCATCTCCGGTCGGGGCGGACACCCCGGCAGGTAGATGTCGACCGGGACGATGTGGTCGACGCCCTGCACGATGGCGTAGTTGTTGAACATGCCGCCGGACGAGGCACAGACACCCATCGAGATCACCGAGCGCGGTTCGGGCATCTGGTCGTAGATCTGCCGGACCACCGGGGCCATCTTCTGACTGACCCGGCCCGCGACGATCATCAGGTCGGCCTGCCGGGGCGAGGCCCGGAACACCTCCATGCCCCAGCGGCCCAGGTCGTAGTGCGGGCCGCCGGCCGCCATCATCTCGATGGCACAGCAGGCCAGGCCGAAGGTGGCGCCCCAGAACGATGACTTGCGGGCGTAGTTGGAGAGTTTCTCCACCGAGGTGAGCAGGATGCCGGCAGGTAGCTTCTCTTCGATTCCCATGCGTATCAGTCCCAGTTCAGGCCGCCGCGCCGCCACACATACGCGTAGGCGATGAACACGGTGACGATGAAGAGGACCATCTCCACGAACCCGAACAGCCCGAGCGCGTCGAACGAGACGGCCCACGGGTAGAGGAAGATGGTCTCGATGTCGAAGATGATGAAAAGCATCGCGGTCAGGTAGAACTTCACCGGGAACCGGCCGCCGCCGATCGGCTGTGGAGCCGGCTCGATGCCGCACTCATAAGCCTCGAGTTTCGCCCGGTTGTAGCGCTTGGGCCCGACGATGGGCGCGATGGACACCGAGAACAACGCGAAGAGGGCGCCGAGGATCAGCAACCCGACGATCGGGACATAAGGGTTGACCGTCATGTTCACTCCCGTACGACTGTTAGCCGCTTCACACTAGTTCGTGCTCTTTTGTATCCCTTTGCTCGGGGTGCCCAGTTCCGTCAGCGGACGGCGGGCGCCACCTTGGTCAAACCGTTGATGATGCGATCCATGGCGTCGCCGTCCCGGGGGTCGGTCAGGTTGGCCAGGAGCTTGAGGACGAACTTCATGAGCGTCGGGTGCGGCATGCCGTACTTCGTGGCGAGCCGCATGATCTGCGGGTTCCCGATCAGCTTCACGAATATCCCGCCGAGGCGGTAGTAGCCGCCGAAGCGGAGAGCGAGCTCGGCCGGGTAGGCGCTCAGGGCCCGCTCGCGCTCCGGCCCCGCCGGCCGCGCCAGGGCCTGCACCGCGATCTCGGCGGCCAGCTCACCGGACTCCATCGCGTACGCGATGCCCTCGCCGTTCATCGGGTTGACCATGCCGCCGGAGTCGCCGACCAGCAGGACGCCGCGGCTGTAGTGCGGGACCCGGTTGAAGCCCATCGGCAGCGCGGCACCGAGCGTCGGCCCGTCCGCGTTCGCCTCGTCGCGCAGGCCCCAGTCCTCCGGGGTGCTGCCGAGCCAGTCGGTGAGCAGGTTGCGGTAGTTCGTCTTGCCGAACGCGTCGGACGAGTTGAGGATGCCGAGGCCGACATTGACCCGGCCGTCGCCGAGACCGAAGATCCAGCCGTAGCCGGGCAGGAGCCGGGCCGGGTCCTGCGCGCTGCGCAACTCCAGCCAGGACTCGAGGTAGTTGTCGTCGGCCTTGGCCGCCGAGTGGTAGTAACGCCGGACGGCCACGCCGAGCGGGCGGTCGTCGCGCTTGGCCAGGCCGAGGGCGAGCGGGAACTTGCCGGAGACGCCGTCAGCGGCAATCACCAGGGGCGCGCGGTACTCCACCGGCTCCTTGCCGGCGCCGGCTTTCGCCTGGACGCCGATCACGTAACCGTCCTCGTCGAACACCGGGCCGGTGACCGTCACGCCGGTGCGCAGCAGGGCGCCCGCCTCGGTGGCGCGCCGGGCCAGCAGGTCGTCGAAATCCATCCGGGTCCGGACCAGACCGTAGTTCGGGAAGCTCGCGAGGTCGGGCCAGTCCAGTTCCATCCGGACACCGCCGCCGATCACCCGCAGGCCGCGGTTGTGCAGCCAGCCCGCCTTCTCCGATGTGTCCACACCCATCCGGATCAGCTGGCGCACCGCCCGTGGCGTGAGACCGTCGCCGCACACCTTCTCGCGCGGGAACTCGGTCTTCTCCAGGAGCAGCACGCGCATGCCGTGCCGGGCCAGGTGGTACGCCGCGGCAGAGCCACCCGGCCCCGCTCCGACCACGATCACGTCCGCCTCATCGGCGACGATCGAACTCGCTCCGTGGTCGCTCACGGTCCAACCTCCATCTCGTGCGATGCTCGTGAATTAGTTCACAAGCATCCCTCGATCGGAGTGTAGGCCGACAATCGAAGATCTTTGCGCTTAGGTTCGCCTAATTGTTCTGGCGTGGCTGGGGCGCCGGGTCCGGAGCGGGCAGAACCTTCTCCGCCACACCGAGCGCGGGCCCGTCCAGATGGTCGCGGATGGTTCCGCCCATGGCCCGGTCCAAGGCGACGATCAGCCCTTCCACCAGGTCCTGAGCCAACAAGGGATCTTCGGCAGCGACCATCCGCAGACGGCTGGCCAGCTCGGTCGCGCGACGCTCGCCGGCTTCGCCCTCGTCGATCGCGATGTCGATGTCGGTGTCCTCGAGATGCCCAATATCGGTCATAAATCCGAGCTAAACAGCCATTGGCGGCCTTGTACGCCGAATGCCGGATTTATACCCGGGTGGCGCGATGCAGCGCCACGATGCCGCCGGAGAGGTTGCGCCAGCCGACCCGGTCCCACGGCCCCGACTCGGCGATCCGGGCGGCCAGACCACGCTGATCCGGCCAGGCGCGGATCGACTCGGCGAGATAGACGTACGCCTCCGGGTTGGAGGAGACACCGCGCGCCACCGCCGGCAGGGAGCGCATCAGGTACTGCATGTAGAGGGTCCGGAACGGGCCGTTCGTCGGGTGGCTGAACTCGCAGACCACCAGCCGGCCGCCCGGACGCGTCACCCGGGCGAACTCACGCAGCGCAGCGGCGGTGTCCACGACGTTACGCAGCGCGAAGGAGATGGTCACCGCGTCGAAGGTGGCGTCGGCGAACGGCAGCCGCAGGGCGTCGCCGGCGAGCAGCGGCACGTCCGGCCGGGTCACCCGCCCGGCCCGCAGCATCCCGATCGAGAGGTCGGCGCCGACCGCGAACGCGCCGGACCGGCCCAGTTCCTCCGTGGAGACGCCGGTGCCGGCACCCACGTCCAGGACCCGCTCCCCGGGCCGCAGGCCGAGAGCGGCCCGGGTGGCCCGGCGCCAGCCCCGGTCCTGGCCGAAGGCGAGCACGGTGTTGGTGAGGTCGTAGCGGTTGGCCACGCCGTCGAACATCTCGGCGACCTCGTGCGGCTGCTTGTCCAGGTCTGCGCGCGTCACAAGGGCGATTCTGCTCCACCTCGGGAGAAACAGAACGGGCGGGATGGTTTCCCATCCCGCCCGTGCCTCGTGCGTTATATATACGACCGCCATCGGTCGGGTCCGACTGCTCGTCACCGGCGCTGACCGCGACTGGCGACGCATGAGGTTCCGCTGTCTTACGCAGGCAACGTAACCAGCCGGACAGGGCCGGTACAGGCAACCGGCGGGCTCGTTACGAAGGAGCAACCCACCCTCACCGGTCCGACGACCCGAACCTGGCCGAACGGCCGACGACCACCCCCCAAAGGGGTCAGGATGCCTCCACGAGCGGCAGCTGGGTGCGACCTGCGCCACCACCCGGGATCGCGATCGACGAGAAGTGCGAGACCACCCGCTCGTCGGTCGGGTCGTCCGCCTCGGTCAGGTGCACGGCCAGGTGGCTGTACCACGTGTCGCGCTGCGCGGGGATCCGGTCGGCAGTGCGGATCATCGAGATCAGTTCCCGCAGGTTCGACCGGTGCCGGGCGCCGGCCGAGGAGATCACGTTCTCCTCCAGCATGATCGAGCCCAGGTCGTCGACACCCATGTGCAGCGACAGCTGGCCGATGTCCTTGCCGGTGGTGAGCCAGGACGCCTGCAGGTGCGCCACGTTGTCGAAGAACAGCCGGGAGACCGCGATGAACCGCAGGTACTCCATCGTGGTGGCCTGGGTGCGGCCCTTGAGGTGGTTGTTCTCCGGCTGGTAGGTCCACGGGATGAACGCCCGGAACCCGCCGACAGTGTGGCTCTGCTCCACGGCGTCGTCGCGGTAACCGTTCGCCACCGCCAGGTCCTGCACGTCACGGATCATGCGGATGTGCTCGATACGCTCCGCGTTCGTCTCGCCGGTGCCCATCATCATGGTGGCCGTCGAGGAGAGCCCGTTCCGGTGCGCCACGGCCATCGCCTCGAGCCAGCGCTCACCGCTCTCCTTCAGCGGGGCGATCGCCTTGCGCGGCCGCTCGGGCAGCATCTCGGCGCCGGCGCCGGCGATCGAGTCCAGCCCGGCCGCCTTGATGCGGAGCACCGCGTCCTCGATCGAGACGTTCGAGACCTTGGCCATGTGCAGGATCTCGCTCGGCCCGATCGAGTGGATCGCGAGCTGCGGGAACGCCTGCTTCACCGAGGAGAAGAGCTCCTCGTAGTACTCCACGCCGTAGTCCGGGTGGTGCCCACCCTGGAGCATCACCTGGGTGGCGCCCAGGTCGACCGCCTCGCCGCACCGCCGGAGGATCTCCTCGGTCGGGTGCGACCAGCCCTCCTTGTGCTTCGGCGCCCGGAAGAACGCGCAGAACTTGCACGCGGTGACGCAGACGTTTGTGTAGTTGATGTTCCGGTCGATCAGGTAGGTGACGACACCGTCCGGGTAGCGCCGACGCCGGACCGCGTCGGCCGCCTCACCAAGCGCATGGAACGGGGCCTGCGTGTAGAGGAGCAGCGCCTCCTCGGGCGTGATCCGCCCGCCGTCGGCGCCGCGCTGCAGGATGCTGTCGATCTCCGGATTCGCGGTCACGATTCGAAGCGTACGTCTCGGCGGCGGCCTGCGTCAGCGGCGCGGGTCACCGGCGCCGCTGACGTGCGCGGGTAGTCTCGACGGGGCTTTGCGGAGGGGGTGCAAGTGCTCGTCGTGCATGCCGGCTGGGTGCCGGGCCGGACCGGACCGGGCCGGCTCGTGCTCTGGGCGGAGGATCCGGCGTCGCCGCCGGCGCCGGCGTCCCGGGCACGCCAACGGCCGCACCCCTGCGCGGCGCCCGCGGAGTCCCTGCGCGCCGCGCTCGGCGAGCCGGTCGCCGCCGCCGAGGCGACGACGCTGCCGGCCGCCCTGCCCGGCACCGCCCGCGGGCCACTGCCGTCCCCCGAGGCCGACGCCGGCACCGACACCGGCCCGGCGCCGCGCGGTCTGCGGCTGGGCTCCTGGACCGTGCCGGTGCTCGCGGTGCCCGCGGCCGACGCCACCGCGGTCCTCGCCACCCTCGCCGACCCCGATCCGGGCGCGCCGTGGGTGGCCGGTTCCTCGTTGCGCTACCTGTGCCTGCTCGCCGGGTACGCGTGCGACCTGGCCCGCCGCGGCCGGATGCTGCCGCAGCTGGCCGTCGAGGCCGGGGTGCCGGCGGCCCGCTGGCGCCCGGTGCTCACCGGGCCCGACGCGGCCACCTTCCGCGACTTCGCGGCCGGCATCCCGCCGGTGACGCGGGCCCTCGGCGCGGCGGAGGGGCACCCCGCCGGCCGGGTCGTCCGGGACGCCCTGGACGCGCTGCTCGACGAGGCGGCACGCGGCCTGATGCCGGACCGGATCCTGGCCGGGATGCGGCCCGGCCCGAAAGCGCCGCTGCCGGACCGCTGGCTCTCCGCGCTCACCGCCGAGCCGTCCCTGCCCGGTGCGGCGAGCGGTGAGGTCCGTGAGCTGCGCCAGGCGCTCGACGACTGGATGCGCTCGGCCAACGCGGCGAACGGGCCGATCCGGGTCAGCTTCCGGCTGATCGAGCCGGAGCCGGGCGCCGACGAGTGGGCTCTCGAGTTCGCGCTCCAGTCGGCCGACGACCCCAGCCTCTACCTGCCCGCGGCCGCCCTGTGGGAGGGCGAGCGGTTCCCCGGCCTGCCCCGCCGGCCCGACGAGACGCTGCTGGCCGGGCTCGGCCGGGCCGTCCGGCTCTTCCCGCTGCTGCACGTGGCCCTGCTCGAACAGCGGCCGGCCGCGATGCCGCTCACCACCGGTGAGGCGTTCGAGTTCCTGCGGCAGGTGGCGCCGCTGCTCCAGGCCGCCGGGTTCGGCGTGCAGCTGCCCGCCTGGGCCGGTCGCAAGCAGGTGGGTCTCAAGCTCACCACCAGGTCGAAACCGAAAACCAAGGCCGGCGCGTCCCGGGCCGTCGCCGACTCCGGGTTCGGCCTCGCCGAGCTGGTCGAGTTCCGGCTCGACCTGGTGATCGGCGACAGCACGGTCAGCGCCGAGGAACTGGCCGAGCTGGCCCGTCTCAAGGTGCCCCTGGTCCGGGTCCGCGGTCAATGGGTGGAACTCGACGACCGGCAGCTCAAGGCCGCGCTCAAGGCGGTGAGCGAGCGCCGCACCGGTGAGATCACCGCCGGTGAGGTGCTGGAGCAGGTGGTCGAGGGCGGCGAGGAGGACCTGCCGCTGATCGAGGTCGACGCCGACGGCCTGCTCGGTGATCTGCTGTCCGGCCAGGCCGCGGACCGCCTGACCCCGCTTCCCACGCCGGACGGTTTCCACGGGACGCTCCGGCCGTACCAGGAACGTGGTCTTTCCTGGCTGCACTTCCTCAGCCGGCTCGGGCTGGGCGGCATCCTCGCCGACGACATGGGTCTCGGCAAGACCGCGCAGACGCTGTCCCTGCTGCTCACCGACCCGGCCGAGAAGACGCTGCTGGTCTGCCCGATGTCGCTGGTGAGCAACTGGCAGAAGGAGGCGGCCCGGTTCGCGCCGGGGCTGCGCGTCTACGTGCACCACGGCGGCACCCGGCGGCGCGGCGCGGAGTTCGACACGGCGGTGGCGGCGGCCGATCTGGTGCTCACCACTTACGGCACCGCGCTGCGCGACCTGGAGACGCTGCGCGAGGTCGCGTGGGGGCGGGTGGTCTGCGACGAGGCCCAGGCGATCAAGAACAGCGGCACCCGGCAGTCCCAGGCGGTCCGGGCGATCCGCTCGCGGACCCGGCTCGCGCTCACCGGCACACCGGTGGAGAACCACCTCGCCGAGCTCTGGTCCATCATGGATTTCTGCAACCCGGGGCTGCTCGGGCCGGCGAAACGGTTCCGCCGGCGTTTCCAGGAGCCGATCGAGAACCGGCAGGACGCGGACGCGGCGGCCGCGCTGAAACGGGCGACCGGCCCCTTCGTGCTGCGGCGCCTCAAGACCGACAAGACGATCATCTCGGACCTTCCGGAGAAGAACGAGATGAAGGTGTGGTGCTCACTCACGCCCGAGCAGGCCACCCTCTACCAGGCCGTGGTCGAGGACATGATGGCCGAGATCGAGAACAGCGAGGGCATCCAGCGGCGCGGCAACGTGCTCGCCGCGATGATGAAGCTGAAGCAGGTCTGCAACCATCCGGCCCACCTGCTCAAGGACGGTTCCCGCCTGCCGGGCCGGTCGGGCAAGCTGGCCCGGCTGGAGGAACTGGCCGAGGAGATCGTCGAGGACGGCGACAAGGCGCTGGTCTTCACGCAGTACGCGGAGTGGGGTTCGCTGCTCCAGCCGTACCTCACGGCGCAACTCGACCGACCGGTGCTCTGGCTGCACGGCGGGCTCGGCAAGGCGCGCCGCGACGAGCTCGTCGAACGGTTCCAGACCGGCACCGAGCCGATGATCTTCCTGCTTTCGCTGAAGGCCGCCGGCACCGGCCTCAACCTGACCGCGGCGAACCACGTCGTCCACTTCGACAGGTGGTGGAACCCGGCGGTCGAGGACCAGGCGACCGACCGCGCGTTCCGCATCGGGCAGTCCCGTGACGTGCAGGTCCGCAAGTTCATCTGCACCGGCACGCTGGAGGAGAAGATCGACCAGATGATCGAGCGGAAGAAGGCGCTCGCCTCAGCGGTCGTCGGCACCGGCGAGGAGTGGATCACCGATCTGAGCACCGACCAGCTGCGTGAGCTCTTCGCCCTCGACCCGGGGGCGGTGAGCTGAGGTGCCGATCGACCCGGAAGGGCGCTTCTACGAGGCCGCGCGCCCGATCGAGGTGGACGGCGGGCTCGCGGTCCGGTCCCAGCGCGGCAAGATCGGCGAGCAGTGGTGGTCGCGGCGGTTCGTCGACGTGCTCGAGGACGTCTGCCAGCCGGGACGGCTGGCCCGCGGCCGGACCTACGCCCGCAAGGGGCAGGTGCTCGACTTCGCGCTGCGGCCGGGCCGGGTGACGGCCCGGGTGCAGGGGTCGCGGCCGACGCCGTACCAGGTCGAGATCGGGATCACGGCGTACGACGAGGAGCAGTGGGCCGGCATCACGGCGGCGCTGGCCGGCCGGGCGCTCTACCGGGCGGCCCTGCTGGCCGGCGAGATGCCGCACGAGATCGTCGACCTCTTCACCGACCTCGGGCTGCCGCTCTTCCCCGGGGAGCTGGACATCACCTGCTCCTGCCCGGACTGGGGTGTCCCCTGCAAGCACGGGTCGGCCGCGCTCTACGTGCTCGCCGAGGCCTTCGACGACGACCCGTTCCTGGTGCTCGCGTGGCGTGGCCGGGACCGGGACACGCTCCTCGGCGACCTGCGCGGCACCCCGGAGCCGGAGGAGGAGCCGGCCGACCCGCTCGCCGTCGAGGAGGAACCCCTGGCGCAGCGGCTGGCCGATTTCTATACCCCCGGGGTCAGCCTGGGCCGGCTGCGGGAACGGCCGGCACGCGGCGCCACCCCGCCGGAACTCCTGCTGCGCGCCCTCGACCCGCCACCCGTGCGGGTGCGGCACCTGCCGCTCGTCGACGCGCTCCGCGCCACCTATCGCGACCTGGGCAAAGAGGTCGACTGAGGCCCTGGGCCGCGCCCATCGTGAACCGATCGTGGGCGAGTCCACGATGGACGCGGCGGCTTGCCGGGCTACCCGGCCCGGCCCTCACAGAGTGCCCTCAACTCTGCGAGAGGTAACAAGTCGTGTCAATAGACGATAACCAATATGTTGTTCCGTCGTGGCACCTGCCCGGGGGCGGCATAGGGTCGGCACATGAGTGAGATGACCTACCGCCGGCTGGGCGACTCGGGGCTCGTCGTGTCCGTCGTCGGCATCGGCTGCAACAACTTCGGCCGCAAGCTGGACGCCGACGGCACCCGCGAGGTGGTGGACGCCGCCTTCGACGCCGGCATCACCCTGTTCGACACCGCGGACATCTACGGCACGCCGCACGGCACCTCCGAGGAGCTGCTGGGCCAGGCACTCAAGGGCCGGCGCGACGAGGCGGTGCTGGCCACCAAGTTCGGCATGAACATGGAGGGGCTCAACGGCCGGGACTTCGGCGCCCGCGGCTCCCGGCGGTACATCACCCGCGCCGTCGAGGCCTCCCTGCGCCGGCTGGAGACCGACCACATCGACCTCTACCAGATGCACGAGCCCGACCCGGCCACCCCGATCGACGAGACACTCGCCGCGCTCGACGACCTGGTCCGCTCCGGCAAGGTCCGCTACCTGGGCAACTCCAACTTCGCCGGCTGGCAGATCGCGGACGCCGACTGGACCGCGCGGACCGCCGGCCAGGCCCGCTTCATCAGCGCGCAGAACAGGTACAGCCTGCTGCACCGCGACGCCGAGGCCGAAGTGGTGCCGGCCTGCGAGCGATTCGGCCTGGGTCTGCTGCCGTTCTTCCCGCTCGACTCCGGCCTGCTCACCGGCAAGTACCGCCGGGGCGAACCGCCGGCCGCCGGCACCCGGATGTCGCAGCAGCGCTACGCCTCCTGGCTCGACACCGCCGACTGGGACACCATCGAGGCGCTCACCGCCTACGGCGCCGAGCGCGGCCGCAGCCTGCTCGACGTCGCGATCGCCGGCCTGGCCGCCCGGCCCGCGGTGACCAGCGTGATCGCCGGCGCGACCACGGCCGAGCAGGTCCGGGCGAACGCGGCGGCCGGCTCCTGGCAGCTGGACGCGGCGGACGTGGCTGCCCTGGAGGCGATCCTGAGCTGACCGTTCCCCCTGCGGCCCGGCGGTCGGCAGGCGCGCCGCGCGGTCGTTCACCGCGCGGTCGTTCACCGCGCGGTCGTTCTACTCCACCAGAGTGATGGTCCGGCGGCGCCGGGCCGCCCGGTAGGCGATCAGGCCCACCACCAGCAGCACCGCCCCGCCGCCCGCGAGCAGCCCGGCGGGCGCGCCGGTGATCGGCAGCCCTTCGCCGCCGCCCTGGCCGGCCGAGGGCATGTCCACGGTGAGCGCGGCCCGGTCGTTGCCGCGCTTCGTGTCCTGCACCCCGCCGTCGACGGTCACCGCGCCCGCCGCGTGCCGGCCGTCGAGGATCTCGGCCGTGAAGGTGAAGAGCACCTTCTGGTTCTTCGCCAGCGTGTCCACCGCGCAGACGTAGTCCCGGCCGTTCAGCGACTCGTCCTCGTAGTCGACGTCAGCCGGCGAGGTCCCCGGCATACAGGCACTGTCGATCCGGACGAGCCGCACGCCGGTCGGCATCTTGACGTGGACGAACGGGAACCAGTTGAAACCGATCGGAACCGTCGCGGTCGGCCCGAGGTTCTGCACACCGGCCTCGGCCTCCACGGTGTCGCCGGGCTGGCCCGCGAAGACGCCACCGATGGCCCGGCTGTCCGCGGCGGATCGCGGCACCGACACCGCGAACTCGGCGAAGTTGTCCTCCGGGTTGAGGTCGTCGATCCCGGCCGGCTCCTCGTCCTCCTCGTCGGTCGCGGTCAGCCTGGCCTCCAGCTTCAGCTCCGCGCCGGTCGCGCCGGCGGTCCGGCGGTCGAACTCGCCGAGGAACTCGCCGGTGATGCCGACGGCGGTGACGAAGACCGGGTAGTCGTACGGACCGGGCGCGTCGGCCTTCACCCTGACCCGCAGCGGCGTCGACTCCGGCAGGACGAAGGTGCCACCGGCCGCCAGCGGATCCTCGAAGACGCAGAGCACGCCGCCGAGCTCCTCGTCCTGCACCGCGGCGCAGTTGCGGTAGTCGAGTTCCGCCGCCACGCCGTCGTGCAGCGGGAACACGACCAGCCCGACCGCTTCGACCGCCTTGTCACCGGTGTTGCGCACCTCGAACGGCACGTCGGCGGACCTGCCGCGGCCGAGCTTCAGGCTCTTGATGTCGCCGACCTCCAGGTCGGCGCCACCCTTGTCGGTCTGCACGACGGCGACCGAGGACTCGAAGCTGGGCAGCCCGCCGACGGTGGTGGTGACCGGGATGCTTCCCACCGGTCCGGCAGCGGCCGCAGGCTTGACCGTGAACCGCAGGGTGCGCCGCTCACCCGGCTTGAAGTCGCCAAGCTCGCAGGCGTTCCGCACGCAGCCGGCCGGCGGGGTGAAACCGAGGGCGGTGCCGACCGGGTGGGCCTTGTCGCCGAACCGGAGCACGACGTCCTCAGCCGGGACGGTACCGGTGTTGTAGAGGCTGAACTTGACCGTCTTCGACTGCCCGCTGACGACCGTCACCGTCTCCGGCCCGGTGAAGGTCACGAACGGGATGTCGCCGTCCTCGGCCGCCTGTGCGGGCAGGGCCAGACCGGTGACGGCCATGCCGGCCACCACGGCCAGACCGCCGGCCACCGCGGGCCGGGCAAGACGACGGAACAAACTGCGCAGGCGCATGGTCACCGATTCCGGGATCGACGGCCGCGCGTGCGGCCGGAGAGATTCCGCGGATCTTATAACCGGCCCGGCGGCGGGAACGACCGCCCACGGTGAAGATCAGATTTCGGCGAAGAGCGGGCCGCCGTCCGGCAGCACCGGCACCTCGCCTCGCCCGGCGGCACGCCTGGCGAACTCGCGGACCCCGGCGATCTGCCGGTCACCGAGCGAGAAGTCCAGCACCCGGAAGTAGTTGGCAAGTGTGGCGGCGTCGAACGGCTCCCACCGGGCCGCCGCCTCCGCCACCTCGTCGAGTTCGCCCAGACAGAGGTCACGGGACCGCTGGAACGCCTCGTGCACGTCCTTGACCCGGCCCGGGTGGGCGGCCGCGAAGTCCTTGCGGACCGCCCAGACGGCGAAGACCATCGGCAGCCCGGTCCACTCCTTCCACGCCTCGGCCAGGTCGATCACCTGCAGGCCGCGGGCGGGGGCCTCATACATCGCGCGCAACGCCGGGTCGCCGATCAGGACCCCGGCGTCCGCCTCCATCAGCATCTGCGACAGGTCGGGTGGGCAGCGGAAGTACTCCGGCTCCACCCCGTACCGCTCGGAGAGCAGCATCTGCGCGAGCATCACGCCGGTCCGCGAGGTGGAACCGAGCGCGACCGGCCGCCCGTCCAGCTCGGCCGGCGGTCGGGTGGAGATCAGGTTGACCGAGAGCACCGGGCCGTCGCTGCCCACCGCCAGGTCGGGGAGCAGCAGCAGCTCGTCGGCATGCCGCAGGTACTCCACCAGGGTGATCGGCCCGATGTCCAGGTCACCGGCGACGAGCTGGGCGCTGAGTCGCTCCGGGGTGTCCTTGTGCAGGTCGACGTCAAGCAGTGCGCCCGAGCGCATCAGACCCCAGTAGATCGGGAGGCAGTTGAGGAACTGGATGTGCCCGACCCGGGGCCGACGGACGCTGTCGCTCATGCTGCGACGTTATCCCCGATCTCGCGGTCGTCACGGGTCCGCGGGGGCGCGGGTGGCTCAGATCGCACCAGCGGCAGGCAGGCCAGCGCGGCGAGGATCCCGGCCGCTCCAGCGCCGGCGACCAGGACGCGGGGCTCGAAGGCCTCCGCGAGCGGCCCGGCCAGCAGCAGGCCGGCGAGACCGGCGCCCTGCACGGCGGCGGTGGTCGCGGCGAAGGCACGGCCGTGGGCCGCGGACGGAACCCGGCTCGCGATGGTCACCGCGGTGCAGATGTTCAACGCGCCGTTCGCCGCGCCACCGAGGATCCAGAGCGGGACGAGCCAGCCGGCGGAGGTCACCGCGGCGGCGACGCACACCACCGCACAGGTCCCGCCGAGCAGCGCCAGCACTGCCGGCAGCGTGATCCACCGGCGCGGCGCCCGGCCGAAGAGGACGCTGCCGGCGAGCATGCCGACGGTCCACGAGGCCATCACGAAGCCGTAGACGGTGGTCGAGGCGCCGAGCGTCTCCCGGATGAAGAACACCTCGAAGACGTTCACCGCGCTCACCCCGGCGACGACGGCCGCGACCGCCACCGTCATCACGGTCAGGGTGCGGTCGTCGCGCAGCCGGAAACGGCCGGCCGGCAGGTGCGCGGCGCCGGTGGGTGCGCCTCTGCGCGTACGGATGAGAAGCCCGATCCCAACCAGCGCGAGATAGCTCGCCGCATCCAGCAGCAGCGGCACGCGCGGGCCCGTCCAGCCGACCAGGATGCCGGCGAGGGCCGGTGCGACGAGCATCCCGGCCTGCCCGGCGGTCTGCACGATGCCACTCGCGCGGGCCAGGTCGGCCTCGCGCACCATGCCCGGCACCAGCGCGGCGAAGGTCGGCTGCGTGACGGCGAGACCGCACGCGAGCAGGCCGACCAGGGCGATGATCAGAACCGGCTGGGTGGTGAACGCGAGCACGGCGCAGAGCGCGGCCTGACCGAGACCGATCAGAACCAGGAGGGTACGGCTGTCCACCCGGTCCACCAGCCGCCCGGCGAGCGGGGCGAGCACGATGAGCGGAAGGCTCGCCGCCACCAGCAGTCCGGAGACGGCCAGCCCGCCGTGCCCCGCCTCCTGCAGGACGAGGGCGAGGGTGGTGGCCGCCAGGAAGTCGCCACAGACAGAGACGGCTCGGCCGATCGCGGCGAGGTGCACGTCGGTCCAGCGCGAGGTCCCAGATGTGAAGGACATACTTCGAAAGTAATCCTTCACATCTGATCAACTCAAGGCTCTGGCGTCAGGTCCCGTCGTGGGTGATCGGGAACGCCGCGTACTGCACGACCACCTGACGGGCACCCTCGGTCTCCGGACGGTCACGCAGCCGGTACGGGTCCATCAGCGTCCGGACCTTCTCGTTGAGTTCGGCCAGCTCCTCGGCCGTGACCATCAGGTGCAGACCCATCAGGTGCGACGCCTCCCGCCACTGCCGGGTCTCCTGCGGCTGCCGGCCCATCCACTCCCGGATGCGCTCCTTGTCCCGGGCCAGATAGAGATCGACGAGCGCCCGCTCCGCCGCGTACGACTCGGGGTGCTCCGCATCGGCGTCGAGCGTCAGGCCGGCACCCGTGCTCCGCCACCGCCGTTCCCGGCCGTCACCCTGGCTCGGCGCCTGCTCCACGAGGCCGTACTTCGCCAGCTCCCGCAGGTGGTAACTCGTCGCACTCGGCGACAGGCCGACCAGGCCGGCGCACTCGGTGGCCGTCATCGCGGCCCCGGTCACGGTCAGATGGTCGACGATCTCGATCCGGGCCGGATGCGCCAGCGCCCGCATCGTCCGCGCGTCGGTGATCCGGACGTTCGGCCGTTCACTCCCCTGCTCCGCCATCCACCCATTCTGTCCAGCCCGTCAGGCATCGCCCGCGGGAGGCACTCGCAGGCGCTCCACAGGCTGCCCGGTGACCTCAGCGATGAGATCGAAATCCTTGTCGAGATGCAGAACGATGAGGCCGGATCGTTCGGCGACAGCGGCGATCAGCAAATCGGGAACCGACGGCGCCCGATGCCGGCCCTGGTCCGCGAGAATCGCCTGCACTTCGACGGCACGCTGCTCGGCGGAGGGAGTGAGGTACTCGATCGGCATCAACGACAACGGTGGCTGACTCGCATGTTTGCGATGCTCAGGTCCCGACCGCGCGGAGTAGCCGACCTCGAGCAGAGTCGGCGTCGTGATCCGGACGAGACCTCGCCCGAGCCGATCGAGCCATTCCTCCGCGTCGGCGCTCCTCGACAGGCGGACCAGGGCGGATTTGTCGGCCAGCCAGCCGGTCACCGCCAGGCCTCGGTCATCAGTTCCTCGTCAGCGAGGCCGGAGTACTGGTCCTCGAATCGGGCCAGGTCCGCCATGGTCGCCTTACGCTTCTCCGGAGGGAACGTCCGCGCGAGAGCCCGGCGCAAGACCTCGCTGCGGGAGAGCCCCAGACGCCTGGCCTCGGCATCGAGTGCGGCAACTACCTCATCGGGAACGTCACGGAGCAACAAATCCATCGTCACACCTCCTGTGATATCTCAGGATATCGCATTCGGCAGTCGCTAAATCGGTGGACAAGGGGTGGGAGTGCCGTAGCGTGGAGGGCCGCTTGACGGCCGTGGTGAGCATGCACCGCAGCGGACGTCCCCGCGCCGCCGGCGGCCGAACCGCCCTGCGGATACGCGAGCAGCACCCTTCGATTCTCAGGGATGGCTGTGCTTACCGATCTCGACACCGAGCTGACCGCGGAACGTACCCACCTCGCCGACTCCCGGGCCGCGCTGCGCCGCATGCGCGACCGGGCCCGATCGCTCTTCGCCACCGGTGACAAGGTCGCCGGGGATGCCTACACCGCCGAGCAGCTGGGCCGGCACATGGCCCGCCGGGTCAAGGAACTCGCCGACGACCCGGACACCCCGCTCTTCTTCGGCCGCCTCGACATCGAGGAGAGCGCCTACCACGTCGGGCGGCGGCACGTCACCGACGACGCGGGCGAGCCGATGGTGCTCGACTGGCGTGCCCCGCTCTCCCGGTCGTTCTACCGGGCCAGTGTGCGCGACCCGCAGGGCGTCGCCACCCGCCGCCGGTTCGGGTTCGTCCGGGGCGAGCTGACCAGTTTCGAGGACGAGCACCTGGACCGCGGCGAGGAGCTCGGCACCAGCAGCCGGATCCTGACCGCCGAGATCGAGCGGCCGCGCGTCGGCCCGATGCGGGACATCGTCGCGACCATCCAGCCGGAACAGGACGAGCTGGTCCGCGCCGACCTGGGTGACTCGATCTGCGTGCAGGGCGCGCCCGGCACCGGCAAGACGGCTGTCGGCCTGCACCGGGCCGCGTTCCTGCTCTACCTGCACCGGGAACGGTTGCGCCGGTCCGGCGTCCTGATCGTCGGGCCGAACACCGCGTTCCTCTCCTACATCTCGGCGGTCCTGCCGACCCTGGGCGAGGTCGAGGTGCAGCAGTCCACGCTGGAGGAACTGATCGGCCGGGTGCCGGTCCGGGCGGCCGACACGCCGGCGGCGATGTTGATCAAGCATGACGTACGCATGGCGGAGGTGCTCCGGCGAACCCTGTGGGCGGGGCTGCGCAAGCCCACCGAACCGGTCATGGTGTCGGACGGGTCGTACCGGTGGCGCATCGACGTGGAACCGCTGCGCCGGATCGTCGACGAGGCCCGTCGCGAGGGCCTGCCCTACGGTGTCGGCCGGGAACGCGTCCGGGCCCGGGTCGTCGGGCTGCTGCAACGCCAGTCGGAGTACCGCACCGGCAACTCCCCCAACGAGTCCTGGCTCCGCCGGATGAGCCGGATCGCGCCGGTCACCGCGTTCCTCGAGTCGGCGTGGCCGGCCGTCACCCCGGAGTCGCTGGTGGTGGGCGTGCTGACCGACCCGTCGACGGCCGGTGACCTGCTCACCGCCGACGAACAGGAGACGATCCGCTGGGTCAAGCCGCCGCGGACGGTCAAGTCGGCGAAGTTCTCCGTGGCCGACCTGCTGCTGCTCGACGAGGCCGCGGGGCTCCTCGATCGGGAGAACAGTTTCGGTCACGTGGTCGTCGACGAGGCGCAGGACCTCTCCCCCATGCAGGCCCGGGCGATCGCCCGGCGCAGCGAGCACGGCTCGATCACGCTGCTCGGTGACCTGGCGCAGGGCACCGCGCCGTGGGCGGCCACGGACTGGCGGGACGTGCTGCGGCACCTCGGCAAGCCGGACGCGCCGGTGGTTCCGCTGACCGTCGGGTTCCGCGTACCGGCGGCGGTCGTCGCCCTGGCCAACCGCCTGCTGCCGGCGCTCGGCGTGAACGTGCCCGAGGCCGTCTCGCTGCGCCGCGACGGCAACCTCGTCGTGGTTCCCGTGCCGGATCCCGCCGAGCTGGCCGCCCGGACCCTGGCCGAGGTCACCACGACGCTGGCCCAGGAGGGATCAGTCGCGGTCATCGCGGCGGACAGCGCGGTCGACGAGCTGCGGACGCACCTCACCGCGGCGGGCATCGAGCACGCGAGCGCGGACGACACCGGGACCGAGGCGCGCGTCGCGGTGGTGCCGGCGACGCTCGTCAAGGGCCTGGAGTACGACCATGTCGTCGTCCACGAGCCCGCCGACATCGTGGCCGCCGAGCCGAAGGGCCTGAACCGCCTCTACGTGGTGCTCACCCGGGCCGTCACCACACTCGCGGTGATCCATTCCAAACCGTTGCCCAGCGCGCTTACGATCTCGTGATGTCCCGTATCGGAGTGATGTTCGACCGCGACCGCGCCCCCGAGCAACTGCCCGCCTTCGCCACCGCCATGGAGGAGGCCGGCGTCGACGACCTGTGGGTCGTCGAGGACCTCGGCTGGGCCGGTTCGATGAGCGCGGCAGCCCTGGCCCTTGCCGCCACCTCGCGGATCCGGGTCGGCATCGGCATCGCCCCGGCGCCGCTGCGCAACCCGGCCCTGCTGGCGATGGAACTGGCGATGCTCGCCCGCGTCCACCCGGGGCGGCTCGTCGCCGGTCTCGGCCACGGCGTCCCGGAGTGGATGCGGCAGGTCGGCGCCGAGCGCAAGGCGAAACTGGCGCTGCTCGAGGAGACCGTTGTCGCGGTCCGCGGCCTGCTCAACGGTGAAACCGTCACGCTGCACGGCAGCGAGGTCCACATCGACGGCGTGAAGCTGGTCCACCCGCCGTCGGTGGTGCCGCCGATCGTCACCGGCGTGGTGAAACCGCGCTCGCTGGAACTCTCCGGCCGGGTCGCGGACGGCACCATCATCGCCGAGGGCAACGGACCGGCGCAGCTGGCCGCATCCCTCGCCCACGTGCGCCGCGGCGGCGGCGGGGACGACCACGAGGCGATCGTCTTCGCGCTGCTGCACGTCAGCGACGACCCCGCGGAGACGGCGGACGTCACCGGCGACCTGGTCCGCACGCAGGCCGCGTGGCTGGGCGTCGAGCCGGCCGACCTGTTCACGCTTATCGGCCCGGCCGCGGAGACACCGGCCAAGGTGCGGGCGATCGCCGACGCCGGCATGACGTCGCTGGTGCTGCGCCCGCTCGGAGCCGACCCGGTCGGCCAGGTGCGTACCACTCTCGCCGCGCTCGGCCGCTGAGTTCCGTCCCCTGATCGGGGAAACCCACTCGCCGAGCCCCGGTCCGCCGGGTGACGATTCCCTTTGTGGACGTCGTGACCCAGTGGATCCGCACCACCTGGACGAAACAGTCGCGCGGTGGCTCCGCCGCCGCGCGACGCAACTCCGCGCCGATCGCCTTCCCGATTCCGGCGGACGGGTTGCCGCTGCTGCACGAGGTCGAGATGTCGGAGGGCGACGACTTCAGCCCGCGCTTCTCGGCCCGGCGTGAACTGCCGGACCCGGCCCGGATCGCACTGCACCAGGCCGGCCGCCTGCTGAGCGTCGAACTGGTGCCGGAGCCGGGCACCCGGCCGGCGCGCTGGCACCGGGGTTCGATGGTGCTGCTGGCGCCGGGGCAGTGGCTGCGCTGGCAGATCAACTACCGGCTCACGCACCTCTGCGACGGCGCGTGGAGCTATCGGCTGGACACCCTCAACCTCGCCTACCGGCCGGACCCGGCCGTGGCCTTCACCGGCGTGCCGACCCGCTTCCTCGACGAACGGACCCGGCTCGCCTGAACAGCTCGTCTAGGCCGAGAGCGGCTTCACCCAGCGGGACCACTCCGGCTGGCGGCGGTACCCGTGCGCGGCCCAGACACCGTGCGCCCGCTCGTTGTCGTCGAGCACCATGGCGTCCACCCGGGTGCCGCCCAGCGAGCGGAACCGTTCCTCGGCCGCGGCGATCAGCCGGCCGCCGATGCCCTCGCGGCGACGGCTGGGGGCGACCGCCAGGCGGTAGAGGTGGCAGCGCCAGCCGTCCCAGCCCGCGACGACCGTGCCGACGATCTCCGGGCCGTCGACCGCGACGATCAGGGCGGCCGGGTCACGTTCGAACAGGGCGGTCAGCGCGGTCAGGGTGTCCGCCGGCCGGCTGCCGTTCTCCGCCGCGTCCCGCCAGAACGCCAGTACCTGGGTCAATTCGCCGGCATGCGCCGCTCGCAGAATCACGGCGCCAGCCTAGGAGCCGGCAGCGAAGCGGGCGCCGGACGGGGGCGGCGATTCGGGTAGACGACAGTTTCATACGCCTTGCGGTACGTGAATGCGACGATGCGGCACATGACCGTTCCGTCGCCTGGCGTGCCCAACTGGATCGATCTGGCCACCGCCGACCTCGCGGACGCGACCCGCTTCTACACCGCCGTGTTCGGCTGGACCGCCGAGGTCTCCGGCGACGACTTCGGTGGCTACACCACGTTCCAGCTGAACGGCCTGCCGGTGGCCGGGGCGGGACCGCTCTTCGGTGAGGCGCAGCCGACCGCCTGGAGCACCTACTTCGCGGCCGACGACGCCGACGTGGTGGCCGCCCGGGTGGAGGCGGCCGGCGGGAAGGTTCTCGTCGCCCCGTTCGACGTGGTGGATCAGGGCCGGATGGCGGCGTTCCTGGACCCGGCCGGCGCGCCGTTCAGCGTCTGGGAGGCCGGGATCATGCGCGGCGCCGAGATCTTCAACGTGCCCGGTGCGCTCACCTGGAACGAGCTGAACACCCGCGATGCCGAGGGCGCCAAGGCGTTCTACGGCGTGGTCTTCGACTGGGATTATCAGGACACCCACGTGAGCGGCCTGCCGTACGTGATGTGCGAGCTGAACCGGCAGCCGGTGGCCGGGATGCAGCTGATGGTGGGCAGCGGCTGGCCCGACGACCTGCCGCCGCACTGGCTGATCTACTTCGCGGTCGGCGACTGCGACGTGGCGGCCGAGCACGCACAACGGCTGGGCGGGCGCCTCGTGCACCCACCAACGTCGATCACGGCCGGTCGGTACGCGCTGCTGGAGGATCCGCAGGGCGGCCGGTTCGCGATCCTGGCCGGAAACCGCTGACGGCTCAGCGCAGCAGGTCCGGAATCCTCTCGAAGAGCTGGACCGTGAAGGTCATCATCTCGCGCAACATCCAGTTGCCGGTGAGCAGCAACGCCGCCCCGATCGCCACCGCCTTCGGCACGAACGAGAGCGTCGCCTCCTGGATCTGGGTCACCGACTGGAACAGCGAGATCGCGAACCCGACACCGAGCGCGGTCAGCAGGACCGGCGCGGACAGTTTCGCCGCGATGGTCATGGCCTGGAACGCCAGCTCCAACACCATCTGATCCGTCATATCGGTCTGTTCGGACGGATCAAGTGTTTCCGGAGTGCGAAATGGTTGCGGTTGGGTTGCCGCGGACCGCCACGACCAGCGGGCCGTGCTCCCCCTCGATCACCCGGACCCGCACCCGGTAGTGCTCGGCCAGGTTCGCCTCGGTCAGCACCTCACCGGGTGTGCCCGCGGCGACGACCCGGCCGCCGGCGAGCAGGATCATCCGGTCGGCGTACTCGCCGGCGGCCGACAGGTCGTGCATCGTGGCCAGCACGGTCAGGCCACGCTCGGCACGCAACCGGTCGACGAGGTCCAGCACCTCCTGCTGGTGCCCGATGTCGAGGGCACTCGTCGGCTCGTCGAGCAGCAGGATGCCGGCGCCCTGCGCGAGCGCCCGGGCCAGGAAGACACGCTGCCGCTCACCACCGGAGAGGGTGTCGAGCCGGCGGCCGGCGAACGGATCCAGGTCGAGCGCGGTAAGCACCTCGTCGACCACGGCCAGGTCGGCGGCCGACTCCCGGCCCAGAGGCGGGATGTACGGGGTGCGCCCGAGCAGCACGTAGTCGTACACCCCCATCGCGGGTGGGACCACCGGCGACTGCATCACGGTGGCGATCGCCTTGGCCCGGTCACGCCGGTGCAGGCGATCGATCGGGGTGCCGTGCCAGCGGATCTCCCCCGCGAACGGCAGCAGGCCGCCGACGGCTCGCAGCGCGGTGGACTTGCCGGCACCGTTCGGGCCGATCACGGTGACCCATTCGCCCTCGGAGACGTCGAGGCTCACGTCGTCGACGATCAGGGTGCCGTCCAGGCGTACCGTCAGCCCGGACACACTTATCGCCGGCGCACCGGCCGGCCCGGTCACGTCGGCACCGACCGGCTGGTCCGCATCACCAGCACGAAGAAGGGCGCGCCGAGGAACGCGGTGACCACCCCGATCGGGATCTCCGCGTCGCCCGCGACGGTCCGGCCGGCCAGGTCGGCCAGGGCCAGGAACGCCGCGCCGAAAAGCACCGACAGCGGCAGCAGCGACCGGTAACTCGGGCCGGCCAGCAGCCGGATCGTGTGCGGCACGATGATGCCCACGAACCCGATCAGCCCGGACACCGAGACCGCCGCCGCGGTGCCCAGCGAGGCCGCGATGATCAACAGGTACCGGCTGCGCTGCGGATGCAGGCCCAGGCTGGCCGCTTCCGCGTCACCCACGGTGAGTACGTCGAGTTCCCGGCGGTGCGCCAGGACGATCACCCCGGTCACCACGGCGTACGGCAGGATCACCAGCACGTCGTGCCAGCCCGCGGTGGCGAGCCGGCCGAGCAGCCACGAGTACACCTGTTGCAGCGACTCGACGTGCCGCTGCAACAGGTAGGTCTGCGCCGCGGAGAGGAACGCCGACACCGCGACACCCGCCAGGATCAGCGCCGCCGGCGACCTGTCCCGGCTGCCGGCCGCGCCGAGCAGCCAGGTCAGGGCCACGGCGAGGACGGCACCGGCGAACGCGGCCACGGGTACGGTCACCGGCACCTCCGTGGTGCTGGAGGCGCCGAGCACGATCACCGCGGTGACACCCAGCCCGGCACCGGCGGCCACGCCGAGCAGGTGCGGGTCGGCCAGCGGGTTGCGGAACGCGCCCTGGTAGGCGGCCCCGGCGAGGGCCAGCATCGCCCCGACCAGCAGGCCCAGCACCACCCGCGGCAGCCGGAGCTGCAACAGGATCGCGATCTCACGGTCACTCAGGCCGCTGTCCAGGCGTACCCCCGGAATCAGGTTGAGCATCTCGACCACGACGCCGCCCGCAGGCAGCCGGGCCGAGCCGAAGGCAAGGCCGGCGAGCATCGCCACCAGCACCGCGAGCACCCCCGCGGCGAGCCACGCCGGACGCAGCCCGGCAGGCCGGGCCCTGCGCTCCAGAGCCGGAGCAGCGATCACGCGGGAACCTTGCGGACCGCGTCGGCAACGGCCTGGACGAGATCGACGGTACGGGGGCCCCAGCGCGACGCGATGTCGTCGTCGAGCTCGAAGATCTGGCCCTTCTCGACCGCGGTCACCGTCGACCATCCCTTGCGTGCCTTCACCGTGACGGCGGACTGCTGACAGCACTTCACGTCGGCCAGGAAGATGGTGTCCGGGTTCGCCTCGACGAGGGCCTCCTGGGTGACCTGCGGGTAACCACCGAGGGAGCCGTCCGGGTCGGCGGCGTCGGCCACGTTCGTCATGCCGAACCGTGCGAAGACCGACCCGATGAAAGTCTTCGACGTGGCCGAGTAGAGGTCGGGGCCGAGCTCGTAGAAGTAGCTGAGCGGCGTGCCCCGCGCCGGGACCGACGCCACGATCTCGTCGATCCTGGTCGCCATGCCGGCGCTGACCTGCTCCGCCTCGGCCCGGTGCCCGGTGAGTGTGCCCAGGTCACCGAGCTGGGCGTAGGTGTCGTCGAGCGTCGTGGCCGCCGGTGTGAGGAACACCGGGATCGACAACTTCCCGAGCTGCGCCACGATGTTCTCGGTGTCGTTGGAGAGCACCACCAGATCCGGGTCCTTCGCGGCGATCGCCTCGGCGTTCGGCTTGAAACCGGACAGGTCAGATTTCGGGGCCTCGGCCGGGTGGTCGGACTGGTCGTCCACCGCCGTCACCTGGGCGCCGGCGCCGATCGCGAACAGCATCTCGGTGGCGGTCGGGCTCAGCGAGACGATCTTCTCGGGCCGGGCCTCCAGGGTCACCGCACCGACTGTGACCGGGAAGGACGCACCCGAGCTGGCCGGGGTCTCCAGCAGGCCGCCGGAGTCCTCCGCGCGCGTGCAACCGCCGGCGAGCAGGGCGATGGCGGCTGTCGCGGCGGCGAGCAGGCGTCGGCGTTCCATGTGGTCCTCCTGTCGGCCGGCTCGGTGCTCCGCCGGCCGGACCGTGGGCCGCAGCCTGCGAGGCGCCCCTCCGGCGAGAGCGCTGGATCGCGACCGGTGCCCAGGCGACCTGGCTAGACCTCCGCCGTGGAGGTATCACAGTTGCGGGACAGCTCCGGTTTCGCACCGGATTCGCTGAGGCACGGTCTCGCAGGAAACGCTAACCCACAGGTAGCGGGTGGTCGCCGCGGGTGGGCTTTTCCGGCACGTTCGCCGGCGGCCCGGCCCTCTCAGGCGCGATCGTCCGCTGCCCGGTCGTCCGCTGCCGCGACCCGGTCGCCCGCGGCCGCCGCATCCTCGTCGCCGGCCAGCGCCGACCGCAGCCGCTCCTTCTCCGCGGTGCGGCGCGCGGCCACCGAACCCAGGTGCTCGGCCATCTCGTCCCGCCACTTGCGCAGCACCAGGAGCGAGAGGACCGCCGACACGATGAATGCGACCATGGCCTTGACCAGGATGTTCAGCGGGGTCGGCAGCAGCAGGACGAAAGCGGCCAGGAACAGGCCGATCCGGCCCAGCGTGTATTTGATCGCGGGACTCAACATGTCAATCTCACTCAGCTCTCTCCCTCAGCCGGCTCGATGGCTGAGCCAGCGGAGGCCGTAGAACCAGACCAGGCAGTACACGACGGTACCGGTGGCCGCGCCGGCCGCGCCGCTGACCAAGGACGGAACCAGCCCGGAGAGCAGACCGACCACGGTCATCCCGGCCGCGACGCCGAACCCGCCGGCAAGACCGGCCACCATCACCCGGTTCGCACCGAACCCCTCGGCCCGGAACTCCTCGGTGAACAGCCAGACCGGCAGGATCAGCGCGAGCCAGCCGTTCGAATCGCCGAACTCGGCCAGACCGGTGAGCGCCATCACCGCCTCGAAGATCAGCAGCACGACGAGGCCGACCGCGAGCCCGGCGAAGGCCGAGCCGAGCAGGTCGCCGATGGTCGCCAGCCGGCCGCCCTCATCACGGCGCAGGCCACGCACGCTCCGCTGCCGGTTCACCACGTCAGGCCCAGACCCGCTGCGGCTCGCTGCGTCGCTCGGCGAGCGGGACCGGGCCGTCGTACTCCCGGACTACCTCGTACCGCGTGTTCCGCTCGACCGGCTGGAACCCGGCATCCCAGATCAGGTGGAGCAGGTCGTCGCGGTGCATGGTGGCGGGAGTCCCGTACGCGTCGGCGTCGTGGGTGATCTTGTATTCGACGACCGAGCCGTCCAGGTCGTCGGCGCCGAAGTTGAGCGAGAGCTGGGCCACCGACAGGCCGTGCATGACCCAGAAACACTTCACGTGCGGCACGTTGTCGAAGAGCAGGCGGGAGACCGCGAAGGTCTTCAGCGACTCGGCCGGCGCCGCCATGGTGGTGCGCTCCTGGAGCCGGTTGCGGACCTTGCCGTCCTGCGAGTCGTGGAAGTCGTGCTGGTAGCGCAGCGGGATGAAGACCGCGAACCCGCCGGTCTCGTCCTGGAGCTCACGCAGGCGCAGCACGTGATCGACCCGGTGGCGCGGCTCCTCGATGTGGCCGTACAGCATGGTCGCCGGCGTCTTCATGCCCTTGGCGTGGGCGAGCCGGTGAATGCGCGACCAGTCCTCCCAGTGGCAGTCGTGGTCGACGATGTGCTGCCGGACCTCCCAGTCGAAGATCTCGGCACCGCCACCGGTCAGCGACTCCAGCCCGGCGTCCATCAGCTCGTCGAGGATCTCGCTCGCCGACAGCCCGCTGATCTTCTCGAACCACTGGACCTCGGTCGCGGTGAAGCACTTGAGCTTCACGTTCGGCAGCGCGGCCTTCAGCTCGCGCAGTACCTTCGGGTAGTAGCGCCACGGCAGGCTCGGGTGCAGACCATTCACGATGTGCAGCTCGGTCAGCTGCTCGTCCTCCATCTCCTTGGCCTTCCGCACGGCCTCGTCGATGCGCATCGTGTACGCGTCCTTCTCACCCGGCTTGCGCTGGAAGGAGCAGTAGGCGCAACTCGCGGAGCAGACGTTGGTGAGGTTGAGGTGCCGGTTGACGTTGAACATCACCCGGTCACCATTCAGCTCGGTGCGCCGGTGATGGGCGAGCCGGCCGAGCCAGGTGAGATCGTCCGACTCGTAGAGAGCGATGCCGTCCGCACGGGTCAGCCGCTCACCGGCGTAGACCTTCGCCTCGAGCTCACGTTTCAGCCCGGCATCCATGTGTCGCCCCTCTCGTCACCTCGCGTCGAGGGTACGTCGGTGAACCGCGCCGGAGGCACCAGGCGTGCTGCCGCGTTACCTGCGGCACCGCAAACTTGAAATTCTCTCAGCGTCTTTTCATCTTCTTTCGATCGACACCGGTCCGCAGCCTGGGGTATGAACCATATGGAACGACTAGCGCCGGTCTCGATCGTCGCGGACGGGGAGCACATGTCCAAGGCACTGCGATACGGATCGCCGAAGCCGCCACGGTTCGGTCCGCTGCGCCTGCGCCCGTTCGCCTACTCGGCGGCCCTGGCGGCGGCGATCGCTGCGCTCTTCCAGCCGATCCCCGCGATGGCCGCACCCGCCGACCCGGGCCTGCCCAGCACCGCGACGTCGATCCCGGACACCGGCTCCCGGCCCACGCAGGCCGGCAACCTGGTGCTGCCCGGCAGCCCCGCGAGCACCACCACGACCGCACCGGCCACCTCGTTCACCGGCGTCGCCTACTCACCGGTGATGCAGCAGATCGAGAAAGGCCGCGCCGAGATCACCACCCTCGGCGACCAGCTGATCCGCGTCGGCCAGGAACGCGACATCATCAAGGCGCAGGTCACCACCGCCGCGCAGAAGGTTCTTGACGCGCAGACGGCACTGCAGGCCGCGCAGACCGACGCGGTCACCGCCGCCGACGCCGCGATGCGCGAGGCCGCCGCCCTGCCGCCCGGCGCCACCGGCTCCGGCCTGCTCGACCTCGACGCCCTGGCCCGCATGCAGCGCGGCGACGACACCGGCGACCAGGCCGCCGCCCGTCGCTTGGAGGCCGCCGAGATCGCCGCCCAGCTCGCGCTCGACGAGCAGACCACGGCAAACGCGAAATACGCCGAACTCGCCGCGCAGTGGACCAAGCTCAACGGCGAGCTCACCAAGAAGCAGGCCGCACAACAGAAGTTCGAGACGGCGAACGCCTCCGAGCTGAACGCGGTGGAGACCACCCAGAACGCCGCCGACCAGGCCCTCGGACAGGACTACCTGGCCGGTGACGAGGCCGGTCGCAGCGCCGACGCCCGGTCCATCCAGGCACTGCAGTTCGCCCTGGCCCAGCGCGGCGACCCGTACGTGTGGTCCGAGGAGGGCCCCGACCAGTACGACTGCTCCGGCCTGATGTTCGCGGCCTACCGTTCGGTCGGCTTCCCGCTGACCCGGGTCTCCCGCGACCAGTACTACCAGACCCGCGGCAAGACGGTCTCCCGCTACTCGCTGCTCCCCGGCGACCTGCTCTTCTTCAGTTCCTCCAACAGCTGGACAGGCATCCATCACGTCGCGATGTACGCCGGCGAGGGCATGATGGTGGAGGCCCCGCGGACCGGTCTCAACGTCCGGCTCACGCCGGTCCGGTGGAGCCGGCTCTTCGCGGCCACCCGGATCTTCGGCTCGGTCGAGGGCGACGCGGAACTCCCGGACCTCGGCGCGCCCGACCCCGACGAGCCGGCGACCACGCCGAACAACCCGGGCACGACCACGCCCACCAGCCCGACGTCGCCTGGTCGGCCGTCGCCGACGACCTCGCCCAGCAGGCCCACGACCCCGTCGACCTCGCCCAGCAAGCCGACCACGCCGTCGACCTCGCCGAGCAAGCCCACGACCCCGTCGACCTCGCCGAGCAAGCCGACCACGCCGTCGACCTCGCCGAGCAAGCCGACCACCCCGTCGACCTCGCCCAGCAAGCCCACGACCCCGTCGACGTCGCCGAGCAAGCCCGCCGAACCGTCGACGTCGCCCAGCAAGCCCGCCGACCCGCCGCCCACCACCCCGGTGCCGGACACGACGACGAGCAAGCCGGACACCGATCCGAGCGACGTGGAGACCTCCGGATCGGCAACCGAGACCAAGACGTCGTCAAGCGCCACCAAGACCTCGGCGAGCGCCACCAAGACGTCGTCCGACGCCACCGGATCCGCCTCGGCGACCGCGGACGAGAAGTCCCCATCGTCCTCTTCGTCCAGTGACAAATAGTCCTGGCTTGACCCGATAAACGCCCGGCAAATCCATCCGAAACGGCCATCCACCCATCGGTCACCCGGTGTCCGGTGAGTGAGTCCGATGCCGGGTGTGCTCACACCGACTGATGTGGCACGGTTAAGGTCAGCGCCCGACGTCCGAACCGTCGGCAGCGGTGGTCGGGAGGACCCATGGACGAGCAGCAGGCGACCCGGGACGGCGAGATCGGCACGCCGACCGCCGCGCGGCCGCCCACTGAGGGGTACGTTCCACCGTCCCCGCCCGCCCCCGGAGCCCTGTGGGCCTCGCCTCCGAGCCCGCCCGCTTCCGGGTCGGCCCCCGCCTCCAGCCCGCCTGCCTCCGGGTCGGCCTCGGTCTCCGGCCCGCCCGCTTCCGGGTCAGCAGCCGTGTCGAGCCCGGCGGCTTCCGGAAGCGCGCCCGCTTCCTTCCGGCCCGCGCCGGTGTCGAGCCCGCCTGCGTCCGGGTCGGCGCAAGTTCCGGGCGCCCCTGGACAGGGAGGGACAGTTCGGCCTGTCTCGGCTGCCCCGGCGACCGGTGCGGCCCGTGCCAGCGTGCCCGGAGCCATCCGGCCGGGTGCCGAAGAAGTAGCTGCGGAGCAGGCACACGCGTCCGGGACGCCGGTGGTCTACGGTTCCGCGCAGCGTTCCGAGGCCGACGGGTCGCTCTCCGGATCCGGCGCGGCAGACTCCGGGACCGACATGGCAGCCCCCGGGGCCGACGGGCCGGCTGATCAGTTTCAGTCTGCGGGGGCAGCGCAGCTCGCTGAGTCTGAGCCCGCCCGTTCCGAGCCCGGCGGCCCGCTGTCCGCCGGCCCGGATCCATCCCAGCCGGACCCGATGCACCCCGATCCGGCTCAGCCCGACTCCACGCGCCCCAATCCGGACGAACCGGGCCCCGCGCGGCTCGAGCCAACGGAGCATGAGCCGTCGGAGCCCGAGCCGACGCGGCCCGAGCCCGGCGAGCCGTCGGAGCCCGGCCCGCGACCGGAGCCACCCGGCCCGTTCCCGTCGCCCGAGCCGACGCCGTCGCCGCTGCCGCCGGGTCCCGGTCCGAACCCGGTGCCGCCCGCACCCAGCCCGGCCCCACCGGCACCAAGTCCGGTCCCACCCACCCCGGCGCCCCCGAACCCGGTGCCGCCGAACCCCGCGCCGCCCGGCCCTGGACCCAGCCCGGTGCCGCCCGGCCCGGGACCGACGCCCGTCCCGCCTGGGCCAGGACCGTCGCCCGTGCCTCCCGGCCCAGGGCCCGCCCCCGTGCCGCCCGGCCCGGGACCTGGCCCGATCCCACCGGGGCCGACCCCGATCCCGCCGATCGTGCCCCCGCCTCCGGTGATCGGGAACGGTCTGCCGGCGTACACCATGCCTCCCGCCGCCGGCCCGGCCGGCCTGCCGCCGCAAACGCCACCGGCAACGCCGCCGGGTGCCGCTGCGAAGTCGCCGACTCCGGCGACCTATGGCAGGCCTGTCGCGAAGGCGTACCCGGGATTCCCTGCAGCACCGGAGAACATCGACATGACGCAACCCGTGTCCAGCGACATGACCCAGCCGGTGCCCACCGGCACCTCGTACGGCGCGCCGGCCACCACGCCGGTGCCGCCGTCGCAGAACGGCGTGCCGCAGCAGCGGGCGCAGCAGGCCGGCGGAACCGTTTACGGCACCGGCGGTTACCCGTCGATCGGGTCGCAGTACCCGTCGATCGACACGACGATGCCGGTCAGCATGGACGCGGTGGAGAACTCCGGCTCGCTGACCGGGCACATCCTGGCGCAGGGCTGGCACGACGCCCCGGTCGACCAGCGACGCAGCAACTTCAAGGTGGTCGTGGCGATGCTGGCCGTGCTCGGCCTCCTGGTCACGATCAGCCTGATCTTCGTTTTCACGGCGGGCGACGCCTTCACCGACATGGTGAAGAATCTGGCGAACTGACCGGAACGGCCGAGCCGTCCGGCCGGTTGGACTTTGTGCGGGACGATCGGGCTACCCCGGGCCGGTGAAACACGTGGCGTTTGCCGGTCCGCGTCCTGCACTCTAAGCTTGCAGGGTTGTGCTCCGGGTGAGCCTGCCCACTACCCGCAGGGAATGCGGGCGGTTGGGCAAACGTTGACCCGTACACTAATGACAGTTATTCACGCGGCGTGCCCACCCGGTGCGCGCCACGGGCGTTCTTGCGGGCATCACAGCGAGCGGTTCGGAGAGGACCGCGGCGGGCCATTCGCGAGCATGCGCCCCCGTAGAGAGGTTCTCTTGACCACTTTCGCTGATCCCAGCACGTTCCCGTCCGTACTCGAGACCCCCGCAGTGACCGAAGAGTCCCCGGCCGTCACCGGCGAGACCGTCGCCGACGAGACCCGCGTAGAGACCGCAGAGGTCCGCGCGGACGCCGCAGAGACCGTGGCGACTCCCGCAGATGCTGTGGAGACCCCGGCGGTCGTCGACACCGTCGAGGAGACCGAGCCGGTTCTCACCTTCGCCGACCTGGGCCTGCCGGCCGAGATCGTCCGCGTGCTGAACCGGGAGGGCATCTCCACCCCGTTCGAGATCCAGGCCGCCACCGTTCCGGACGCGCTCGCCGGCCGTGACGTGCTCGGCCGCGGTCAGACCGGTTCCGGCAAGACGCTGGCTTTCGGCCTGCCCGTGCTGGCCCGGACCGCGAAGAGCGGCAAGGCCCGCCCGCACTACCCCAAGGCCCTGATCCTGGTGCCGACCCGTGAGCTCGCGATGCAGGTCGCGGACTCGCTCATGCCGATCGGCCGTTCGGTCGGCGTCTTCCTGAAGACCGCTGTCGGCGGCGTTCCCTACGACCGTCAGATGGACGCGCTGCGCCGCGGCGTCGAGGTCATCGTCGCGACTCCGGGCCGGCTTGCCGACCTGATCGAGCGTGGCGCGTGCCGACTCGACGACGTCGAGGTCACCGTGCTCGACGAGGCGGACCAGATGGCCGACATGGGCTTCCTGCCCGAGGTCACCGAGCTGCTGTCGAAGACCCCGGAGAACGCCCAGCGGCTGCTGTTCTCGGCCACTCTGGACGGTGACGTCGACACCCTGGTCAGGCGGTTCATGCACGACCCGGTGACCCACTCGACCGCGCCGGCCGAGGCCAGCGTGTCCACCATGGATCACCACCTGCTGCTGATCCCGCCGGCCGAGAAGTTCCCGATCACGTCGTGGATCGCCAACCGGGACGGCAAGACCATCGTCTTCGCCCGCACCCAGATGGGCGTGGACCGGCTGGTCGAGCAGCTCGCGGCGGTCGGTGTGCGCGCCGGTGCGCTGCACGGCGGCAAGACCCAGCGGGTACGCACCCGCACGCTCGCCGAGTTCAAGGAAGGCCGGACGAACGTCCTGGTCGCGACGGACGTGGCGGCCCGCGGCATCCACGTCGACGGCATCTCGCTGGTCGTGCACGTGGACCCGCCGAAGGACCCGAAGGACTACCTGCACCGGGCCGGTCGCACCGCCCGGGCCGGTGAGTCCGGCGCGGTCGTGACCCTGGTCCTGCCGAAGCAGCGGCGTACCACCCAGGCGATGATGTCGAAGGCCGGCGTGGCGCCGACCGAGACCCGGGTTCGCACCGGTGACGAGAAGCTGTCCGAGATCACCGGCGCCAAGCAGCCGAGCGGCATCCCGGTCGTCGAGGAGCCGGAGCCGCGTCGTGAGCGTGGCGACCGTCCGCGCCGGTTCGGCGACCGCCCGCGCAGTGGTGGCTACGGTGACCGGCCGCAGCGCTCGTACGGTGACCGCAACGACCGTGGTGGCTTCGGTGACCGGCCGCGCCGCCCGTACGGTGACCGGCCCGCCGGTTCCGGTGAGCGCGGCCAGTTCGGTGACCGTCCGCAGCGGTCGTTCGGTGACCGTCCGGCCGGTTCCGGTGAGCGTGGCCAGTTCGGTGACCGCCCGCAGCGGTCGTTCGGTGACCGCGACCGCAGCTTCGGCGACCGGGACCGGAACTTCGGCGACCGTCCGGCCCGCACCGAGCGGCACGGTGGCGAGCGGCACTTCGGTGACCGTCCCGCCTTCGGGGACCGCCCGGCCTTCGCGGACCGCCCGGCCGGCCAGCGGCGTGACGGTGTCCGGAGCGACCGCAGTGACCGTCGTGAGGGCCCGCAGGGCCGCTTCGGCTCGTCCCGCCCGGCCCGCAGCTACTGAGGGTCGGTAAGCCCGGCCGACAGGCCGGCGCAGTAGTAGCAACGTGACAGGCCCGGCACGCGACAGCGTGCCGGGCCTGGCGTTTCTCCGCACCCCGGCGGTCGCGCCGCGGCCCGGACCGCCGCAGCACGCCGCGTGGACCCCACGGGAGCCCTCAGGCCCCGTACTCCCATAAAGGGGTAAAGGCCGCGCCGAGCGGCTGAAGAGTGACCGAGCGGGTACGTTACCGGCATGCCGCTGCCGACCGCCTTCTTCTGGGAGCGCCTCGATGTGCCGGGCGCTGAGCACGCCCTGGTGGCCGATCACGCCGGGCTCTATGCCCACGGGACCGCGCTGGCGGTCGATCCGGTGCCGTTCGCGTGCCACTACGAGTTGCAGACCGATGAGGGGTGGGTGACCACCCGGTTCGACGTCCGGGCCGAGGGCGCCGGCTGGGCCCGCAGCGTCCGCCTGGAGCTGGCCGCCGGCCGCTGGCGGGTCACCGCCTCCGAGCAGGGTGACCTGGACGCGGCCCTGACGGCCGCCGGGCACGCCCGTGCGGGGCTGCCCGGCAGCGAGGACCCGGATCTGCTCTACGGCGCGTTCGACGTCGATCTGGGCGGCTCGCCGCTGACCAACACGCTGCCGATCCGGCGGCTGGGCCTGCCGGCCGCGGAGGCCGGGGTGGCGCACCGGATCAGCGTCGCGTGGGTGCTGGTGCCGAGCCTCGAGGTGGTGCAGGCCGACCAGATCTACACGCCGCTGGGCGACAACCGGGTCCGGTTCGCCAGTGAGACGTTCAGCGCGGATCTGACGCTGGACGAGGCGGGGTTCCTGACGCACTACCCGGGTCTTGCCACTCGCCGTCCGTCAGGAACCGCCTGATCATCGCGCTGTGCGGGGTCAGGTCGAGTCCTTGGGCGGCCACCCAGTCGTCGGAGTAGTAGGTGTTGGCGTAGCGTTCGCCGCCGTCGCAGATCAGCGAGACCACGGAACCGGTCCGGCCGGCTGCGAGCATCTCGGAGATGAGCCGGAAGGCGCCCCACAGGTTGGTGCCGGTGGAACCACCGAGCCGGCGGCCCAGCACCTCCGAACCGGCGCGCATCGCGGCGAGCGAGGCGGCGTCGGGCACGTGCACCATCCGGTCCACGACGGCGGGCTGGAACGACGGCTCCACGCGGGGTCGGCCGATGCCTTCGATGCGGGAGCCCTGGCCGGTCACCACGTTCCAGTCACCGGCGAGATAAGCCTGCCAGAACGCTGACCCTTCCGGGTCGACAACGCAGAGCTTGGTGTCGAATCGACGGTACCGGGCGAACCGCCCGATGGTGGCGCTGGTGCCTCCGGTGCCTGCGCCGACCACGATCCAGGCCGGGATCGGGTGCTGTTCCAGCGAGAGCTGACTGAAGATCGACTCCGCGATGTTGTTGTTGCCGCGCCAGTCGGTGGCCCGTTCGGCGTGCGTGAACTGGTCCATGAAGTGACCGCCGAGGTCGGCCGCGAGCCGCCGGGCCTCGGGCACCACGTCGGTCGCGGCGGCGACCAGATGGCACTTGCCGCCCTGGAACTCGATCAGCGAGATCTTCTCTGGCGACGTGTTGGCGGGCATCACCGCGATGAACGGCAGTCCGAGCATTCGCGCGAAATAGGCCTCGCTCACCGCCGTCGATCCGGAGGACGCCTCAACGACTGTCGTTCGCGGGCCGATCCAGCCATTGCAGAGCGCGTAGAGGAAAAGCGATCGTGCCAGGCGATGCTTGAGTGAACCCGTGGGGTGCGACGACTCGTCCTTGAGGTACAGGTCGATCCCCCAGGCCGGGGGCAGCGGGAAGGGCAGCAGGTGGGTGTCGGCGGAGCGGTTGGCGTCCGCCTCGACTTTGGCGATGGCATCGCGGGCCCATTCACGGGCCACGATGACGGAGCGGTCCAGGCTGGTGGTCTCCATCTCAGCCCAGCCCCGGCTGCGGACGGTTCTCCCACTTGGTGGAGAGCGCGATCGCGGTGCGCGTCGATGCGACGCCGGGCGTCCGATTGATGCGGACGATCAGCTGCTCCAGCTCGGCGATCGTGCCGACCCGCACGGTGAGCTGGTAGGACTCGACGCCGGCCATGAAATAGCAGCTCTCCACCTCGGGCATGGCCCGGACTGCGGCGAGCACGTCGTCGGTGTCGGCGCCGGAGTCCTCGATGATGCCGATCAGCGCGGTGACACCGAGCCCGATCGCCTCGTGGTCGATGTCGGCCCGGTACCCGCGGATGGTTCCGGCGGCCTCGAGCTTACCCACTCGCTCATGCACGGCGGGCGCGGAAAGCCCGACCTTGCGGGCGAGTTCGGCGTACGACGAGCGGGCGTTCTCCCGTAACAGGTCGATCAGCCGGAGGTCGATGGAGTCCATGCCTGAAACCCTAATCGGGTGGCTCCGCCACACTCACGCCCGGTAGCGGCGAATGGGCGGCAGGATAATGACCACTGTCGCAATCGGGGCTTTTTCCGCATTTCACGGACTTGGTTCGGGGGCGGTGCTCTAATGGCTTTACGTCCCGATCGAGCAAGCCGACACTCAGCGTGACCACCGGCCGCTCCAGAACACACACGAGGAGGGGGTTGTGGACACTGGAGATCGTCTGCTGACGCCGGGCGAGGTGGCCGCGCTCTTCCGCGTCGACCCCAAAACGGTAACGCGCTGGGCCGCCGCCGGGCGCATCGGCAGCATCCGGACTCCCGGTGGACACCGCCGATTCCGCGAGTCAGAGGTCCGCGCGTTGCTGGAAGGCGACGGCGTGATCGATGAAATGCGTGAGGACGACGCCGCCAACAAGCCCCGCAACACGGGGCCCAGCAACCCAGGCGCGGGTTACGGCCCGCCCAACGGGTTGCGCTAGGCGCGTCCCTCACCCAGCTCGCCGGTCCATCTGCGGAAAAGCGTGTGCGGTACGCCCATGGCGTCCAACACCTTGCCGGCCACGAAATCGACCAGCTGCTGTGCGGTGGCTCCTGCCCCGGACCCGTAGAAACCCGGGCTCGCCGGCAGGACCACCGCCCCCGCATCGTGGAGCGCGATCAGGTGCTCCAGGTGACTCCGGGTGACCGGGGTCTCCCGGGGAACGACCACGGTGCGCCGCCGTTCCTTGAGGTTCACCTCCGCCGCGCGTTGCAGCAGATCCTTCGACAGTCCGATGGCGATCCCGGCGCACGCCGCCGTGCTCGCCGGCACCACGGCCATGCCGCGGGCCGGGTAGGAACCACTGCTCGGCCCGGCGGCGAGGTCCCCGGCCGGCCAGTAGGTCAGGTCGCCGAGTTCCCGGCCGAGCCAGGCCGAAACATCGTCCTTCCAGTGCGCGTCCCGCACGGTGGCGCCGGTCTCGTCCAGCAGGGTGAGCCGGGCGGCCCGGGAGATCACCAGGTCCACGGCCTCGCCGGCGTCCAGCAGTCCGGTGATCACTGCTTTCGCGTACGGCGTGCCGGAGGCACCGGAGACGCCGACGATCCAGGGTTCGCGCATGCCTACCAGTGTGCGTTACAGCAGGATCAGGTCGAGCAGGGCGAAGACGAAGAGCGCGATCGCGATGAAGCCGTTCGCGGTGAAGAACGCCCGGTTCACCTTCGAGAGATCGTTCGCGGTCACCACGACGTGCTGGTAGACCAGGCCGGCGCCGGTGACCACCAGGCCCAGCCACCAGAGCCAGCTCAGCCCGGCCAGCTGGCCGAACCAGACGAAGAACGCGAACGCGACCACGTGGGTGGCCGTGGAGATGTGCAGGGCGGTACGGACACCGAACCGGGCCGGCGTCGAATGCACGCCGATCCGGCGGTCCACCTCGATGTCCTGGCAGGCGTAGATGATGTCGAAGCCGCCGATCCAGAGGCCCACCGCGACGCCGAGCACCCAGGCCGGCCCGGAGCCGTCGAAGGTGCCGGTGATCGCCAGCCAGGCACCGACCGGGGCGACGGCCTGTGCGAGGGCCAGGACGTAGTGCGGGAAGTTGGTGAACCTCTTGGCGTACGGGTAGACGACGAGCGGGATCACGGCGAGCGGCGACAGGGCCAGGCAGAGCGGGTTGAGCAGGCCGGCCGCGACGAAGAGGACGACGAGCGAGACCAGCGCGCCGGTCCAGGCGGTGCGCACGCTCACCGCTCCGGTCACCAGTTCCCGGTTCTGGGTGCGCGGGTTCAGCGCGTCGATCCTGCGGTCCAGGATCCGGTTGGCGGCCATCGCGAAGGTGCGGCCGGACACCATGGCGATCGTGACGAGAACCAGGTCGGCCCAGTGCCGGCCGGTGCCGTCCCGGTCGATGGCGACAAGCGCGGACAGGTAGGCGAAGGGCAGCGCGAAGATCGAGTGCTCGATCATCACGAGCCGCAGGAACGCCTTGACCTTGCCGGGCTTCTCCTCGATCGCTGTCACAGCCCGTATTCCTTCCACCGTTTGTCGACCAGCGAGACGACCTCCGGCGACATCTTCATCGCCTCCGGCCAATCCCGGGTGTAGCCCTCGGTGGGCAGCTTACGGGTGGCGTCGACACCGGCCTTACCACCCCAGAACTGCTGGTAGGAGGCGTGGTCGAGGTGGTCGACCGGCCCTTCGGTGAGCAGCAGGTCGCGGGCGTAGTCGACGTTGCCGAAGGCCCGGAACGCGACCTCGTTGTAGTCGTGCACGTCGCAGTCCTCGTCCACGACCACGATCAGCTTGACCAGGGACAGCAGGTGCGCGCCCCAGATGGCGCTCATCACCTTCTGCGCGTGCTTCGGGTACCGCTTGCGGATGGAGACGATCAGGCAGTTGTGGAAGACGCCGGCGGCCGGCATGTCGTAGTCGACGATGTCCGGGATCAGGATCTTCGCGAGGGGCAGGAAGATCCGCTCGGTCGCCTTGCCCAGACCGTGGTCCTCCTGCGGCGGCTGCGACGTGACGATCGAGTGGTAGATCGGCTTCTTACGCATCGTCATCGTCTCGACGTGCATCACCGGGAACGGCTCGACCGGGGTGTAGAACCCGGTGTGGTCGCCGAACGGACCCTCCGGCAACCGCTCGCCCGGCTCGATGTAGCCCTCGAGCACGATCTGCGACTCGGCCGGCACCTGGAGCGGCACGGTGAGGCAGTCGACCATCTCGACCCGCTCGCCGCGCAGGAAGCCGGCGAACAGGTACTCGTCGATGTCACCGGGCAGCGGGGCGCTGGCCGCGTAGGTCACCACCGGGTCGGCGCCGATCGCGACGGCCACCGGCAGGCGCTGACCGAGCCGCTCGGCGACCGCGTGGTGCGCGGTGGAGTCCTTGTGGATCTGCCAGTGCATGCCAAGCGTGTTCCGCGAGTGCTGCTGCAACCGGTAGAGGCCCAGGTTGCGCTTGCCGGTCTCGGGGTGCTTGGTGTGGGTGAGACCGAAGTTGTGGAAGATGCCGCCGTCGCCGGGCCACACCTGCAGGCCGGGCATCAGGTTCAGGTCGACGTCGTCGCCGGAGAGCACCACCTCCTGGCAGGAGGCCGTCTTCACCTTCTTCGGCGGCATCGACTTGAGCTGGAGCACCTTGCCGAGGCCCTCCCGGATGCCGGCCCAGCCGACCGGGAGCTCCGGCTTGGCGATGTCGCCGATCCGGGCACCGACGTCGTCGAGCGTGTCGACGCCGAGAGCCATCGCCATCCGCTTCTCGGTGCCGAACAGGTTGATCACCAGAGGCATCTCGCCACGGGTCGGCCGTTCGAACAACAATGCCGGACCACCGGCCCGGACCGTCCGGGTGACGATCTCGCTGATCTCCAGGGTCGGATCCACCGGCACCTTGATCCGCCGCAGCTCACCCGCCTTCTCCAGGGCGTTGATGAAGCTCTGCAGATCGGCATAGGGGAATCCACGCGGCGCCATGCCACCCAGTCTGGCACCGGATCACTGAGGCTTGCCTGAGGGGTCCCGTCACCAGTGATCGGCCACTCGCGTTGACCGCAACGTGAACCTCGCCAGCGTGGCCGTCGCCGGACTCGTCGCCGTGTCGTCGGTCCCGGTGGCCACGCCCGGCGGCTACCACCATCTGGGCGCCGGGACGAGCGGCGAGTGGAGCGGCGTCTCCGGCCGGCTCTCCGTGGTGGACGTGTCGGTACGCCCGAACACGTACGACTTCGTGGCGAGCCGGTTCATGGCGAAACGGGACATGGGCGCCGGCCGGATCTCGTGGCTCGAGGTGGGCTGGGCGGAGACCGGCTGGTCCGGCGCCGGCAAGCAGCGCGTCTACACGTTCAACACGAACACCAACGCCTGGCAGTTCTACGACCAGTACCCGATCAAGCCCGGCGACAAGGTCTGGGTCGACCTGCACACCGACTCCGACGGCGTCTGGCAGGCCTGGCTCTTCTGGAACAACAAGTGGAACCTGCTCACCCGGGAGAAGCTGCCGGTCGGGCGCAGCGCGCGGATCGAGCAGTACGTCGAGGTGCATGCCGACGCGAAGAAGCCGGTGGTCCGCATCGACGTACCCCGGGTGACCGTCGACAACGTCCAGCTCAAGCCGGCCGACGGCGGCCCGGCCCGCTACTGGCGCGAGGACGTGGCCACCCTCACGGGAACCGCCCCGGGGCAACAAATGCGCCGGGGCGGTTTCTGCCTCGATTGGGTCACCCGGTACGACACCTGGACCGCCGGGGACTGCTGAGTTCGCTCAGTCGCCCGCGTCGGCGTAGCTGTGCAGGCCCTCGAAGAACAGGTTCACGCCGAACAGGTTCATCAGCATCGTCACGAAGCCCAGCAGGGCGATCCACGTGGCCACGGTCCGCTTCACGCTCGGGGTGGCACGGGCGTGCAGGTAGGCCGCGTAGACGACCCAGGAGATGAACGCCCAGACCTCCTTGGGGTCCCAGCCCCAGTACCGGCCCCAGGACGCCTCGGCCCACAGCGGACCGGCGATCAGCGCGCCGAACGTGAACAGCGGGAAGGCGAACGCGTGCAGGCGGAAGGTGAGGCGCTCCAGCGCGCCGGCGTCGCCGACCCGCTTGCCCAGGGTGTACGGGAAGCTGCGCCTACCCGCGTCGTACCCGTCCTTGATCAGGAACATCACGGCCGGGATCGCGCCGAACAGGAAGATGCCGGACGAGACGATGATCGTCGACACGTGGACGATGAACCAGTACGAGTTCAGCGCCGGGACCAGCGGGCCGACCGGGGTGTAGGCGATCAGGCTGGCCGCGCCGAGCAGCACCACCAGCGCCAGCGAGGCGAACAGACCCAGGTGGCGCAGGGCCGGCTTGCGCAGCAGGATCGTCACGAACACACCGGCGCCGACCAGGGCCGAGGTGATGATGTATTCGTACATGTTGCCCC
The DNA here is from genome assembly GCF_020873875.1 of Actinoplanes sp. DH11. GTDB lineage: Bacteria > Actinomycetota > Actinomycetes > Mycobacteriales > Micromonosporaceae > Actinoplanes. The sequence goes on along the minus strand of NZ_JAHWGU010000011.1, from coordinate 90,734 downwards.
ACGGCATGCGCTCCGCGGCCAGGCCGCGGGTGACCGTCGAGCCCAGGTGCAGCGCGAAGCCCAGCACGGTGAGGCCCACCGCGATGCGGCCGGCCAGCTCGCCGCGGCTGGCCTTGGCCTTCGTCACCGGGGCGTCCGGCGTGACCGGCGCGTCCGGCGGGACGGCCGCGCCCGCGCCCACCAGCTGTTTCGCCGGGCGCACGGCCGCCTTGCCGATCCGGCTGCGCTTGCCGAACGCGTACTCCGCGGCGTAGCAGACCATGGCGGCCAGGTAGGCCAGCACGGTGAAGGCCATCAGCTGATTCGACAGCTCCGCCATCAGGGCGTCCCTTCCTTGATGCTTCGGGTAAGCGCCGCGAACTCGTCGCCGAACCCGGGATAGTCGGTGCGAGGCAGCCCACCGGCCTCGATCACGCTACTCCCCGTCCGTCCAGCACCGGCCGGTACCACCCGGAACCAGACACGGCGGCGGTGCACGGAGAGCGAGAGCATCAGCCCGGCCAGGCCCAGCACCGAGCCGATCAGCAGCATGAACTGGGTCGGGTCGTGCCGGATGGAGAGGGTGGCGAACTGGCGGACCGCGACGAACTCCAGTGTGGTGCCGTCGTCCAGGGTCATCTTCTCGCCGGGACGCAGCACGTACGGCCGCTCGCCGCCGACCTTCTTCAGTTCGCCGCTGTCGATCTGGTCACGGTCCAGGGCGTACACCGAACCGGGGATGCCGACGTCCAGGCCGAGGTCGCCCTGGTAGGCCGTAAGGTAGAGCACCGGATTGTTGAGGGCCGGGTACTGCGACCGGGCCTCGCCGTCGGTGCTGCCGGTCGGCAGGAACACGCCCTCGAAACCGACCTGCAGCTTGTCGTCACGGGTGTTGGTTGCCGGGTCGATGTTGACGTCCGGGAACTGGGCGACACCCTCGCTGGTCAGCATCCCGTCGGTCGGCAGGAACGGGACGACCTTGGTCTGCGAGATCCCGTACCGGTCGGTGAACCTGACCTCCGGCGCGTAACCCTGCCCGAGCAGGTGCACGTTGGCGTCCTCGAGCCGCAGCGGGTCGTTGACCGTGAACGATCGGATCTGGTCGGGACCGCCGTTCTCGCTCACCGCGACCGTCGCGTCGTACGACTTCGGCTGCCCGTTGGCCTGGTAGGTCGCCTCGAAGTCCTGCAGTCTCAGGCAGAAGGCCGGCAGGTCGCCGGGGTCCACCTGGGGACCGAGCGCGGAGTCGTCGAACTGCGTGACCGCGTTGCAGAACCCCTGGTCAGCGCCGGTCACCAGGAGGCGGTTGCCGTGCCAGCCGTACCAGTGCCCGAAACCGACCCCGACCAGGATCGCCAGCATGGCGAAGTGGAAGAGCAGGTTGCCGGTCTCCTTGAGGTAGCCCTTCTCCGCGGCGACCGACCACGCGCCGTCCGGCAGCTCGTGCACCCGGGTGCGGAACCACTTGCGGCGCAGGGTCCGTGCGACGCTCGCGGCCGTCTCGGCCGGGCTCTGCGAGCCCTCGATCCCGGCGGCATGGTGCGGCAGGCGGTCCATCCGCTTGGGTGCGGCGGGGGGTACGGTCCGCAGCGCCCGGACATGATCGCGGAGGCGGGGCAGGACGCACCCGATCAGCGAGGTGAACAGCAGCAGGTAGATCGCGGCGAACCAAGGCGACGAGTAGACGTCGAAGGCGAAGAACCGGTCGAGCGTGGGTGCCAGATCGGGGTGCGCGGCGAAGTACTCCGCGACGTTCTCCCGGTTCACCGACCGCTGCGGGAAGATCGAGCCGGGCACCGCAGCCACCGCGAGCAGGAAGAGCAGGACCAGGGCGGTACGCATGCTGGTCAGCTGCCGCCAGGAGTTGCGCAGCAGCGCCCACAGCCGGTTGGCCCGCCGTGGCGGCGGCGCCTCGGCGGTTTCGGGTCGGTCCTCCACGACCGTCACAGGTACAGCTCCCCGCCGAAGTTGAGGGTGGTCATCAGCCAGGCCAGGAAGTAGTTCCACTGGCCGGTGACGAGGGTGAGCCCGATGATGATCAGCAGCGCGCCCCCCACCCGGGTCACCCAGCGGCTGTTCCGGCGGATCGCCTGGAAGACGCCGAGCAGGCGGCGGAAGAAGAGTCCGAACAGGATGAACGGGATGCCCAGCCCGAGGCTGAAGGCGAGCGCCAGGATCACCGCCCGGTCGGTGCTGCCGCTGGTGGCGGCGAGCGCCGAGACGGCACCCAGGGTCGGGCCGACGCAGGGGATCCACGACACCGCGAAGATCGCCCCGAAGACCGGCGCACCGAGCAGGCCGGCCGCCGGCAGCTTCGTGAACCGGGCCTCGCGCTGGAAGCCGGGGATCCAGCCCAGGTAGCCCAGTCCGAGAACGATCACCAGCGTGCCGAGCACCACGTTGAGCGTGTCGCGGTGCGTCAGCAGGGTGTAGCCGATGTTCGCGACGAACGTCATGAGCAGCGTGAAAACCACCGCGAACCCGAGCACGAACAGGCTGCTGCCGAGCAGCACACGGCCCTTGAGCGCGAGCGTGCGGCTCCGGGTCACGGTCGCCACCGCCCCCGGCTCGGCGGGCTTCGACGTGCTGCCGATCGCCTCCTCCAGGTCGGAGCCGGCGAGCCCGGTCACGTAGGAGAGGTAGCCCGGGACCAGCGGCAGCACGCACGGCGAGAGGATGCTGACCAGCCCGGCGATCAGCGCCGCACCGATCGCGAGGAGCAGCGGTCCGTTCAGGGCCGTACTTTGGAAGGCTTCTCCCATCAGGAACCACCTTCAGTCCGCTGCTGGGTGGCGGGTGGGGTGGTCGGAAGGTCCTCGGCGGCCACCCGTTCGACGAGTGGCTGGAGTTCGACGGCGGTGGTGGCCCGCCGGATGGCGACCGCGATCCGGCCCTGCCGGTCCAGGATCAGCGTGCCGGGGGTGCTCGCCTGGGTCGGGTCGAACTTGATGGCCAGTGCGGCGGCCGGGTCGAAGAGGCTCGGGTACGTCACCCGGCCCCGCTCGAAGTTGATCGCCGAATCCCGGTCGTCCCGGTTGTTCACGCCGATGAACGCGACGTTCTTGGCCTTGGTGGCCTGGTAGGTCTTCTCCAGGTCGTCCGCCTCGGCCCGGCACGGCGCGCACCAGGAGCCCCAGAAGTTGACCACGAGCACCTTGCCGAGGTCACCGGCCACGTCGTAGCTGCCGCCGTCGAGCAGCTCACCCGTCACGCCGGAGACCTGCGGCCGGTCCTCGGGGGCGCACTCGACCACCAGGTTCTCGGTGGTCGAGCAGTTCTTCGCCCAGTTCTTGTCGTCGCCGCCGCAGCCGGCCAGGAGCCCGGCAGCGGCGACCGCTGCGACGGTGACGGCCACGAGGCGACGCATGTCACGCCCCCTTGGCGGTCTTGGCCGTCGCGGAGAGGGCGACGAGGTGCGCGGCCGGTTCGGAGTAGTCCACACCGACCACCTTGGACCCCTCAAACCGGAACGAGGTGAGGCTTGCCAGCCCGCACTCGCGGCGACGCGGGTCATGCCAGAGGCGCTTGCCCTCCACGTACCGCCGCAGCGTCCAGATCGGAAGCTGGTGCGAGACGCAGACCGCCTCGTGCCCCTCGGCCGCGACCCGGGCCGCCTGCACCGCCGCGAACATCCGCTGGGCGATCACCAGGTAGGGCTCGCCCCAGGACGGGGTGATCGGGTCACGCAGCACCCACCAGTGCCGCGGGTTGCTGAACGCGCCGTCGCCGACCGAGACCTTCTTGCCCTCGAAGTAGTTCGCGCTCTCGATCAGCCGGACGTCCGTCGCCGTCTCCAGCTTGAACTCGGCGGCGAACGGCGCGGCAGTCTCCTGGGCACGCTCGAGCGGGCTCGCCACCACGTGCGTGATGTCCCGGCCGGCCAGCACCTCGGTCGCGGCCTTGGCCATCTGATGACCGAGCTCGGAGAGGTGGAAGTCGGGAAGGCGCCCGTACAAGATCTTGCCGGGGTTGAAGACCTCGCCGTGCCGCAGCACGTGCACCGTGGTCCTGGTCGGCTCGCTCAAGACTGAACCCCCGCAGCGGCTCGGGCCGCGGGCTGCACGGCCGCGGCGATCTGCTCCAGCGCCGCGTCGTCGAGCGCGGTCGAGACGAACCACGATTCGTAGGCGCTCGGGGGCAGGTAGACCCCGTGCGACAGCATCGTGTGGAAGAAGGCCTTGAACGCCGCGGCGTCCTGGGTCTTCGCGGACTCGTAGTCGACGACGTCCGCATCGGTGAAGAAGATCGAGAACATGTTGCCGGCCCAGGACAGCCGGTGCGGGACACCGGCCGCGGTCAGCGCCTCGGACGCCAGCGAGCCGACCGTGCCGGCCACCTCGTCGAGCCGCTTGTATGTCGCCTCGTCGGCGAGCCGCAGCGAGGCCAGGCCGGCCGCGCAGGCGAGCGGATTGCCGGAGAGCGTGCCGGCCTGGTAGACCGGGCCCGCCGGGGCCAGCCGGGACATGATGTCGCGGCGGCCGCCGAAGGCCGCCGCCGGCAGGCCGCCGCCCATCACCTTGCCGAAGGTGAACAGGTCGGCGTCGACCGGGTGCAGCCCGGCCCAACCGCCCGCGGACACCCGGAAACCGGTCATCACCTCGTCGACGATCAGCAGCGCGCCGTGCCGGTGCGCGATGTCGGCGAGCTTGCCGTTGAAGTCGTCGCGGGGTGCGACCACACCCATGTTGCCGGGGGCCGCCTCGGTGATGATCGCCGCGATCGCGTCACCCTCGGCCGCGAAGACCGCCTCGACCGCCGCCACGTCGTTGTACGGCACGACGATCGTCTCGGACGCGGCCGCGCCGGTGACACCCGGCGAGTCGGGCAGGCCGAGCGTGGCGACGCCGGAGCCGGCCGCGGCGAGCAGCGCGTCCACGTGACCGTGGTAACAGCCGGCGAACTTCACGATCTTGGAGCGGCCGGTGTAGCCGCGGGCCAGCCGGATCGCGGTCATGGTGGCCTCGGTGCCGGAGTTGACCAGACGCACCTCGTCGACCGCGGTCCGCCGGACGATCTCCTCGGCCAGGTCGACCTCACCGGCCGTCGGCGTGCCGAAGCTGGTGCCGGACGTGGCGGCCCGCTGCACCGCCTCGATGATCTCCGGGTGGGCGTGCCCGTGGATCAGCGGACCCCAGGAGCAGACCAGGTCGACGTAGCGCCGCCCGTCCGCGTCGGTCATCCAGGGGCCGCTGCCCGAGACCATGAATCGGGGCGTGCCGCCGACCGCTCGGAACGCACGCACAGGTGAATTGACCCCGCCCGGCACGATGGCCTGGGCGCGGTCGAACAGGGCCTGGGAGACCGGGGCGTCCTCCGGGTAAGGAAGACCCGCGGTGGGATATGTCGTGGTCACAGCGGTTCCCATTCTGTCAGCGCCGTACGTCGAGTATCTCGAGAGGGTTGTTCACGTCACCGGCGGATACCCGGAAGGACCGGGTCTGACCGCGCCGAACGGGCCGAACCGCCCCGGAGAGGATAGGCTGACCTGCGTGGAGCGACCCGAGCTGTCCATCACGGTTCAGCGAGCCCCCGACGAGGTCGTGATAGCGCTCGCCGGGGAGATCGACGTGCTCACGGTCACCGAGCTGTCCACGATCGTCAACGAGCTGCTGGCCGAGCCGCCGACGCGCATCGTGCTCGACATGGCCGGCGTGACCTTCTGCGACTCGCAGGGTCTGGGCACGCTCGTGGTGCTGAGCCGCAAGGCACAACACGCGCAGACGCTGCTGGCCCTCGCCAACGTCGGCGATTTCCTGATGCGGGTGCTGGACATCACCGGCCTGCGCAGCGCGCTGATGATCAGTAGCACCGCCTGAGCCGCCACGTCCCATACCGCGATGCTGTCACATCGCGGTTGGGTGCTTGCTGAGAGCGGCGTCGGCTGTGGCTTGCTGAGAGCGGCGTCGGCTGTGGAACGTCGGCCGGAGAAAGCGGAGAAGGTCAGCCGAAGGCACCGGAAATCGTCACGGTGGCGCCGGCCTCGGTGACGGCCGTCGCGGCATAGGTGTCCGCGCCCGCGTCCCGCCCGCCGTCGGCGTGCGTGTACCGCGCGTAGAAGAGATAGGTCCCCGGCTCCAGGATGTCGCCGGAGGAGACCGCGAAACGGTAGACCAGCGCGTCCGGTTCCTCGGTGACCTCGTCGGTGACGCTCGCGCCCGGCACCTGCTGGCTGCCGCCGCGGGAGACCAGGCCGGGGGTTCGCGCCACCCGGATCGTCACCTCGAGGGCGGTGAGCCGCTCGGCCGTCCGGATCGTCACCATTCCGCTGCCCTGGCTGTCGCCGCTCTCCGGGTCGATCGAGCCGGCCGACCGGAGGGGCCTGGAGACCGCCGGATCCGCGACGGCGGCGTTCGACGGCGGCAGGCTGCTGGGGGGCGGGGCCGCCGAGGACCGGCGCGGCACCTTGCTGGAGGCGTCCGCGCGGGCCGACGGAGCGATCGACTTCGGCGGCGGGGACGCGGCCGGTGCTTTCGGCGTGCCGGAAGGGGTCGGCTGCGGGGTCGCCGGCGTGCTGACCACCGGTGCCGGCGGGGGTGGCGGAGGCGTGCCGTCCCCGGCGAGCGCCCACTGCGCGAACCCGCCGCCACCGAGCACGGCGGCCACCGCGACGGCCGCGCCGCTGATCCGCAGCCGGGGTGCTGCCCGGTGCCTTCCGAACTGGTTGCGCATCGCCGTCTCGGTGATCCGGTCGAGCATCGCCTCGCGGTTCGGGCGGTGCCGGACCGCCTCGGCGCGCAGTGCCGCGCGTACCTCGTCGTCGATGAGCCTCATCCCGCCGCCCTCCAACCGTGGATCTGTGCCGCAAGCAGCCTTCGGTGGCTCATCGGCGGGGGTGGCCGCCGGACCCGGTTGTCCGGCGGCCACCGCGCGAAATCACTTGAAGGTGATGTCAGATGCGGAGTACTTGCAGGTCACACCGTCCGGACCGGTACCGGTCTTGGTCGGCTCCTTGCCGGTGTTGTTGCCCTTGAACCGGACGCAGATCTCCAGGTCCTTGTCGCCGACGACGGTGACCTTGGAGAGGGTGGCGGTGTCGCCGTAGTTCTCGTTGACGCCGACCAGGCTCTTCGCCGGTGCGGTGGCGATCACGTTCTGCACCACGACGGCACGCTTGTGCTGGGTGGAGCAGTTGCCGCAGGAACGGTAGAGCTTGCCGAAGTCGGAGACCTGGAAGTTCTTGATGGTCAGCGTGCCGCCGCCGTTGTGCTGGAACACCTTGTCGTCGGCGCTGCGGGCACCGCCGCCGTCGACGGTGTAGGTCGCCGAGCTGCCGCCCTTGAATGTCGCGGCGTCCTCACCGACGTTCTCCCACCACACGTTGATCAGCGTGCAGGAGCCGGAGCAGTGCACACCGTCCGCGGCCGGGGCGCCGAGGATCACGTTCTTCAGCACCGCGCCGTCGGCCAGCTTGAAGAGCGGGTCCTGGCCCTCGTCCTGGCCGTCGCCGCCCAGGGCGCCGCTGCCGAAGTAGCGGGCGTTGCCGCCGTCCAGCGTGCCGGAGACGGGGATGGTCGCGGTCACCGGCTTGCTGCCGTTGGCGGCCGGCCAGGCCGCGGTGGGACTGCCGGTCGAGCCGGAGGTCGGCGTGGGCGCCGCGGTGGCGGCCGGCTTGCTCGCGGACTTGCTCGCGGACGGAGAGGCGGCCGGCGGCTTGCTCGCGGACTTGCTCGCGGACGGCGAGGCAGCCGGCGGTTTGCTCGCGGACTTGCTGGCGGACGGCGAGGCGGCCGGCGGCTTCGTTGCGGTCGCCGCCGGGCTGGTGGGGGTGGTGGAGCCGCTCACCGGGTTGACGGCGACGTCGTCGAACGAGGCCGCGGCATAGCTGGTGACCAGCCCGATCCGTCCCGAGGACAGCGTGCCGGCGCCCGAGGCGACCTTCGCGCCGTCGACGTAACCGGTCACCGTGCTGCCCGAAGCGTCGATGCGCAGCGTGTGCCAGGAGGTGAGGTTGCTGACCGGCACCGAGCCGAGCACGCTCACCGCGCTGCCCTTCACCGTCTGGAGCTCGGCCTTGCCGGCCGCGGTGAGTGCCAGGCGGTACATGGTGGAGGCGTTGCCGGCGCGGGCCGCGATGCCGGCCAGGCCGCTGCCGAGGGTGACCGGCTTGACCCGGGCCTGCACCGAGTAGTCGGTCCAGGACGTCTCGCCCGCGAAGACCCGGGCCAGCTCGCTGTCCGCCTTGGACTGCCGGTAGACCTTCGAGCCGTCGGTGGCGACCGCCCAGGTGCCGCCCGACTTCGACCAGCCGCTCGCGCCGCCCTCGAAGTCGTCGGAGAAGAGTGTGGCGGCCGAGGCCGACGGAACCAGAACGGCGACCAGGGCGGTGACCGCACCGGCCGCACCGGCAGCGCCGAGGCCCGTGACCAACCGGCGGCGCCGGCGGCGGTCCGAGGCAGCGGGAGGCATTGCGTGCCGCATTTTGCTCCTACTCGTGGGATGGAGGACCGCCGTCGGCAAGGACGGCGGTCGTCGCGCATGATCAAGCGATCACGCCCCGGTAGTGGCGCGGCTGCCCGCCAAGGTTGTTCGGCGTGACCCAGGTCACACCGGAGACCTCAGCTCCCCCAGCGGGCCTTCTCCAGCAGGTCCAGTGCCTCGGCCGCGGCGTCATCCCCGCCGGCCCGCAGCACCCGCGCCGCCTCGTCCATCGTCTCGGTCAGGCGCTCCCACTGCGCCTCCCGCTCCTTCGACGCCTCCGCCTGCGCCTTGAGCTGCTGGTTCTTGGTCCAGAGCTCGACGAAGATGGAAACTTTCGCCCGGAGCACCCACGGGTCGAACGGCTTGGTGAGGTAATCGACCGCGCCGACCGCGTAACCCCGGAGGGCGAGCTGCGCATCGCGGTCGGCGGCGGTCAGGAAAAGGATGGGTACGTGCCGGGTCCGCTCCCGCCGCTTGATGTGGCTGGCGGTCTCGAACCCGTCCATGTTGGGCATGTGCGCGTCCAGCAGGATCACCGCGAAGTCGTCGGTGAGCAACTGCTTGAGGGCTGCCTCGCCGCTCTCCACGGCGACCGCGGTCACCGGCAGGCCCTGGAGGATCGCCTCCAGAGCGAGCAGATTGTCCCGCCGGTCGTCGACCAGCAGCGCCTTGGCGCGCTCACCCACGCGTGCTCACCTCACCCACAGGTCGTTCCTCCCAGCCTGCTACCCCGATGCGCTGCCGGGTAACGCCGAAGCGTGTCAGCCACGTCCCGGACCGTCGGCCCCTTCCGCGTTCACCCAGCGCGCCATCAGTTCGATCAGTTCGTCCAGGTCGACCGGCTTGGTGATGTAGTCACTCGCACCGGCGGCAAGAGCGGACTCCCGGTCACCGGGCATCGCCTTCGCCGTCAGGAAGACTACCGGTAGGTCCCGGAAGCGCTGATTGCGCCGGATTCCGCGGGTGGTCTCGTACCCGTCCTGGTCGGGCATCATCGCGTCCATCAGGACGATGTCGACCTCCGGGTGCTCGGCCAGGATGCGTACGCCGTCCACCCCGTTGTCCGAGTAGAGGACGTTCAGGCCGTGCATCTCCAGCGCGCTGGTCAGGGCGAAGACGTTCCGCACGTCGTCGTCGATGATCAGCACGGTGGCGCCGTCCAGCTGCCGGCCGGCGGGCGTCATCACCGGCTTCTCCTCGACCCGCGGCGTCAGCTGTGGCATCTCCATCAGCGGCATGTCCAGCGAGGCGACCGGGCGGACCGCCACCGCCTTCGCCGGGACCGGCGGCAGTGCCGGCATCGGGATGGCGTCCGGCACCAGCGCCTCGGGCATGTAGAGGGTGAAGGTCGAGCCGCCGCCCGGCACCGAGGCCACCGTGATCGTGCCGCCGAGCAGCGCGGCGAACTCCCGGCTGATCGACAGGCCCAGGCCGGTGCCGCCGTACTTGCGGGTCGTGGTGCCGTCGGCCTGCTGGAACGGCTCGAAGATGATCGCCAGTTTCTCGTCCGAGATGCCGATGCCGGTGTCGGTCACCGCGAACCCGACCACCTGCCGGGCCGACAGCAGCGACGGGATCTCGAGGTCGACGTCCGGCGAGGCCGGGAAGATGCTCAGCGTCACCGAGCCGCTGTCGGTGAACTTGACCGCGTTCGACAGCAGGTTGCGCAGGATCTGCTGGAGCCGCTGCGGGTCGGTGACGATCGACTCGGGCAGCTCCGGCGCCACGTCCACCCGGAACTCCAGGCCCTTGTTCTCCGCCTGCAGCGCGAAGGCCTGCTCGACGTAGCTGCGGATGCCGTGGAAGTCGACGACGTCCGGCTCGACGTCCATCCGGCCGGCCTCGATCTTGGACAGGTCGAGGATGTCGTCGATCAGCGACAGCAGGTCCGAACCGGCGCTGTGGATGGTCCGGGCGAACTCGATCTGCTTGCTGCTGAGGTTCTGCTCGGTGTTGTCGGCAAGCAATCGGGCCAGGAGCAACAGCGAGTTCAGCGGCGTACGCAGCTCGTGGCTCATGTTCGCCAGGAACTCCGACTTGTACGTGTTGGCCCGCGACAGCTGCTGCGCCTTCTCCTCCAGGCCGAGCCGGGCCAGCTCGATCTCCCGGTTCTTCAGCTCGATGTTGGCCTTCTGCTCGCTGAGCAGCTTGGCCTTGTCCTCCAGTTCGGCGTTGGTGCGCTGCAACTCGGCCGACTGGTCCTGCATCTCCCGGGCCAGGCGCTGCGACTGGGTGAGCAGCTCCTCGGTACGCCGGTTCGCCTGGATCGTGTTGAGCGCGACGCCGATCGTGGCGACCAGCCGCTCCAGGAACGTCAGGTGCAGCCCGTTGAACGCCGCCACCGACGCGAACTCGATCACGCCGAGCATCTCGCCCTCGAACAGGACCGGCAGCACCACCAGGTCGTTCGGCGGCATCGCGAGCAGCCCGGAGCGCATCGTGAGTATCCCGTCGTGGGTGGCCCGGACCCGGATCGTGCGACGGGACACCGCGGCCTGGCCGACCAGCCCCTCGCCCGGCCCGAACGTCACCTCGAAGTCACGGGCGACGTAGCCGTACGCCGCGGCCAGCCGCAGCCGGGTCACCGCCTCCTCGTTGTCCACCAGGAAGAACGCCCCGAGCTGCGCGTCCACCAGCGGCGTCACCTCGGTCATGATCATGCGGCAGACCTCGCCGACGTCCCGCTGGCCCTGGAGCAGGCCACCGATGCGCGCCAGGTTCGAGTCGAGCCAGCCCTGCTCCGCGTTCGTCTTGGTGGTGTCGCGGAGCGTCACGATCATCTGGTTGATGTTGTCCTTGAGCTCCGCCACCTCGCCCTGCGCCTCGACTGCGACGCTCTGCGTGAGGTCACCGCGGGTCACCGCGGTGGACACCTCGGCGATCGCGCGCAACTGGATGGTGAGCGTGGAGGCGAGCTGGTTCACGTTGTCGGTCAGGTCCCGCCAGGTGCCCGCGACGCCACGCACCTGCGCCTGACCACCCAGCCGGCCCTCCGAACCCACCTCGCGGGCCACCCGCGTCACCTCGTCGGCGAACGACGACAGCTGGTCCACCATCGTGTTCACGGTGTTCTTCAGCTCCAGGATCTCGCCCCGGGCGTCCACCGTGATCTTCTGGCCGAGATCGCCCTTCGCCACCGCCGTGGTGACCGAGGCGATGTTGCGGACCTGGCTCGTCAGGTTCGTCGCCATGTAGTTGACGTTGTCGGTCAGGTCCCGCCAGGTGCCGGCCACGCCCTTCACCTGCGCCTGACCGCCCAGCTTGCCCTCCGAACCCACCTCGCGGGCCACGCGGGTCACCTCGTCGGCGAACGACGACAGCTGGTCCACCATCGTGTTCACGGTGTTCTTCAGCTCGAGGATCTCGCCCTGCGCGTCGACGGTGATCTTCTGGGACAGGTCGCCCTTCGCCACGGCGGTGGAGACCTGGGCGATGTTGCGGACCTGGCTCGTCAGGTTCGACGCCATCGAGTTCACGTTGTCGGTCAGGTCCCGCCAGGTGCCGGCGACCCCACGCACCTGCGCCTGACCACCCAGCTTGCCCTCGGTGCCGACCTCGCGGGCCACCCGCGTCACCTCGTCGGCGAACGACGACAGCTGGTCGACCATGGTGTTGACGGTCGACTTGAGTTCCAGGATCTCGCCGCGCGCGTCGACGGTGATCTTCTGCGACAGGTCGCCCTTCGCCACGGCCGTGGTGACCGAGGCGATGTTGCGGACCTGGCTGGTCAGGTTCGACGCCATGTAGTTCACGTTGTCGGTGAGGTCGCGCCACGTACCAGAAACGCCTTTGACCTGGGCCTGGCCGCCCAGCTTGCCCTCCGAACCCACCTCGCGCGCCACGCGGGTCACCTCGTCGGCGAACGACGACAACTGGTCCACCATCGTGTTCACGGTGTTCTTCAGCTCCAGGACCTCGCCCCGGGCGTCCACCGTGATCTTCTGCGACAGGTCGCCTTTCGCCACCGCCGTGGAGACCTGCGAGATGTTGCGGACCTGGGCCGTCAGGTTGGCGGCCAGCTGGTTCACGTTCTCGGTGAGATCCCGCCAGGTGCCGGAGACGCCGCGGACCTGGGCCTGACCGCCGAGCCGGCCCTCGGTGCCCACCTCACGGGCCACCCGCGTCACCTCGTCGGCGAACGACGACAGCTGATCCACCATCGTGTTCACGGTGTCCTTGAGCTCCAGGATCTCGCCCTGCGCGGCCACCGTGATCTTCTGCGAGAGATCGCCCTTCGCCACCGCCGTGGAGACCTGGGCGATGTTGCGGACCTGGCTCGTCAGGTTCGACGCCATCGAGTTCACCGAGTCGGTGAGGTCCTTCCAGGTGCCGGCCACGTTCGGCACCTCGGCCTGACCGCCCAGCTTGCCCTCGGTGCCCACCTCGCGCGCCACCCGGGTCACCTGCTCGGCGAAGAGCCGCAGCGTGTCGGTGAGACCGTTCATGGTGTCGGCCAGCTCGGCGACCTCGCCGCGCGCCGACACGGTGATCTTCTGGGACAGGTCGCCGCGGGCCATCGCGGTCGCCACCTGCGAGATCGACCGGACCTGGTGGGTCAGGTTCGACGCCATCGTGTTCACCGAGTCGGTGAGGTCCTTCCAGGTGCCGGCGACGCCCCGCACGTCCGCCTGACCACCCAGCTCCCCCTCGGTGCCCACCTCGCGCGCCACCCGGGTCACCTCGTCGGCGAACGACGACAACTGGTCCACCATCGTGTTCACCGTGCGGCCGATCCGGAGGAACTCGCCGCGCAGCGGGCGGCCGTCCATCTCCAGCGCCATGTGCTGCGAGAGGTCACCCTCCGCGACCGCCACGATGACCCGGGAGAAGTCCGTCGTCGGCCGGGCCAGGTCGTCGATGAGCGAGTTCACCGAGCGGACACTGTCCGCCCAGGCGCCGTCCAGGCCCTCCTCGTCGAGGCGCTCGGTGAGCCGGCCGTCGCGACCCACGATCCGGCTTATCCGGCGCATGTCCAGGTTCTGCCGCTCCTGGAGGGAGATCACCTCGTTGAAGGCCTCCGCGACCGAACCGGCCATGCCACTGCGACGGGGCAGCCGGACCTTGAGATCGCCGCGGCGGACACGGCGCAAGGCGTCCGCGAGCTCCTCGAGCAGAACGGTCTCGTCGGGCACGCCGACGCTGGCTTCGTTGGCCGCTGTCATGCTGTCCTCACTCGCTGTCCAACCGAGGGTTGTTCAAGACGTACCTTTTCCGCCGTCCGGAACAAACCTCAACGCCGGGGGTTACCTATCCTCTCTCGCCCGACCGGGTCAATGCGAGAGACGACTTTGTGCATACACCCACCGGCAGGAGAGGATGCATGGGTGCCAGCCGAGGTCGGAACCGTTCCTATAGGTGCGTCGCCTGATGCGCTGGTGCGCAGAACCCGGCTGCCGAACGATCGTCGGACCCCGGCGGCGGCCCGCGCACTCGTCCGCTCGGTGCTCGAGGAGACCGGGCTCGTCGCGCTGCTCAACGAGGCGCTGTTGCTCACCACCGAGCTCTCCACCAACGCCGTGGTGCACGCCAACACCGACCTGGAGATAGAGGTGACCGCCGACGCGGGCGGCCTCACCGTCAGCGTCACCGACTTCGCGCCCGGCCCGGTCGAACAGCTCGCGGTCGGCCCCCGCAACGAGAGCCCGGACATCGGCGAGGTCGCCGAACGCGGCCGCGGCCTGCTGCTGGTCGACCACTTCGCCAGCCGCTGGGGCACCGTGCACGAGGGCGACGGCAAAGGCGTCTGGTTCCGCCTCGACCAGCAGGGCGACGGCGCGGGCATCCCGGTCCGGCTGCCCGGCCACGCCGAGTCGCCGAGCCTCGGCGCGCTCACCGGCCTGCTGCGCAGCGGCTCCGAGAAGCACACCGACGAAGGCCTGACCGACCTCGCCACCGACCTGCTCTCCCGGCTGGCGCGGCTGACCGGCGCGGCCGGCGGGGTGGTCCGGCTCGACCGCGGCGACGGTACGGGGCGGCAGCTCCTCGCCCGCTACGGACGGGCACCCCGCGACAACGCCGACACCATCCGGGTGCCCCTGAACGTCCACCGGCCCTACTCCGGTGAGCTGGAACTGGACGCGTCCCCGGTCGGCTACGCGCAATCCCTCGCCACCATGGTCGCCGAACGGTTCTCGCTGCACCTGGAGAACGACCGGCTGCGCCGCGCCGACGCCCGCCGGCAGACCTGGATGACCTTCCTCGCCGAGGCCAGCGAACTGCTCGCCCAGTCCCTCGACGTGAACCTGACGATGGCCCTGATCCCGCAGCTCGTGGTGCCGCGGCTCGGCCAGTGGTGCGCGGTGCACACCACCGACGCCTGGGGCCGGCTGCAACTGGCCGCCGCCACCCACGCCGAGGAGTCCCAGCTGGCCCAGCTGCACTCGTCGCTCGCCGACACCGGCCCCGAGTCGATCCTCGCCCGGCTCGAGGAGGCGTCCCGGCTCGGCACCCAGGTCATGTTCGGCACCCCCTCGGAGGGTTACGCCGTGCCGCTGGTGGCCCGCGGCGCCCGGCTGGGCACCCTCGCCGTCGGCCGCCACCCGAAACACCGGCACGACGCCGACGAGGTGGCCGTGCTGGAGGACGTGGCCCGGCGCGCGGCACTGGCCATCGACAACGCCCGCATCCACGACGAGCGGCACCGGGTGGCGCGGACGCTGCAGGCCTCCCTGCTGCCGCCGGCCCTGCCACACGTGGACGGCATCGGCTTCGCCGCGGAGTACGTGCCGACCGGCTCCGAGGTGGGCGGTGACTTCTACGACGTCGTACCGTTCGGCGACGGGCAATACCTGGTGGTGGTCGGCGACGTCTCCGGCAAGGGCGTGCAGGCCGCGACCGTGACCGGTCTGGTCCGTGACGTGATCCGGATCCTGGTCGACGACGGCAAGGCGATGAGCGAGATCCTCTGGCGGGTCAACCGCACCCTGGTGCAGCGCGGCGGCGGGCGGTACTGCACGCTCGCGATGGCCTCCGTCACCCGTCAGGGTGAATCACTCGGCGTCTGCCTGCACCTCGCCGGCCACGACCGCGCGGTGCTGGTCCGGGCCGACGGCCGGACGTCCTTCGTCGGCGAGGGCGGCACCGCCCTGGGCCTGCTCGAGACGATCACCTCGCCGGACGTGTCGATCACCCTGGACCCGGGCGACTCCCTGATCTTCTACACCGACGGCGTGACCGAGCGCCGGCGCGGCCGCGAACTCTTCGGCTCCAACCGGCTGCGCGAGGCGGCAGTCCCACTGGCCGGCTACCCGGCCGACGTGACGGCGGCCCGGCTCCGCTCCACGACGATCAACTTCTCGGTCGAGGAACCCCGCGACGACATCGCCATCCTGGTCCTGCGCAACGACGCCTGACCGTCCAGCCCGGCTTGGGTCGTACCCGCTTCTGTCGTAGCCGCTTCTGTCGTAGCCGCTTCTGTCGTACCCGCGTGGCAGGGTCATCGGTATGAAGACGCAGTACTACACCGCGACCACGATCGACGGCTTCATCGCCGACGAGCACAACTCGCTGGACTGGCTCTTCGAGGTCGAAGAGGGCGGGCAGAACCCGTTCGCCGACTTCTTCGACAACGTCGGCGCGTTCGCCATGGGGTCGACGACCTACGAGTGGATCCTGGCCCACGAGAAGGCGCTGGACAACCCGGAGAAGTGGCGCGAGCCCTACGGCGACACCCCGGCCTGGGTCTTCACCTCCCGCGAACTGCCCGCCATCCCCGGGGCCGACCTCCGCTTCGTCCGCGGCGACGTCCGGCCCGCCCACGAGGCGATGGCCGCCGCCGCGGGCAGCAAAAACATCTGGGTCGTCGGCGGCGGCGACCTGGCCGGCCAGTTCGCCGACGCGGGCCTGCTCGACGAGGTGATCCTCGGGGTGGCGCCGGTGACGCTGGGCAAGGGCGCGCCGGTGCTCCCGCGACGGCTGGGGGCCGCGCGGCTGACGCTGACCGAGGCGCGGGCGATGGGTCAGTTCGCCTACCTCACCTACGACGTCAAGAAACCGGCCTGATCCGCCCCCCGGGGCTGATCCGCCACCCTGGGGCGGGGCGCGGGCTGACGTCGAGCGCGGGCTGGGCGGGGCGCGGGCTGACGTCGAGCGCGGGCTGGGCGGGGCGCGGGCTGACGTCGAGCGCGGGCTGGGCGGGGCGCGGGCTGACGTCGAGCGCGGGCTGACGTCGAGCGCGGGCTGGGCGGGGCGCGGGCTGGGCGAGCGCTGGGCGAGCCGCCAGCAGGCCAAGGCCGGGCGGGCCGCGAGTCGAGCCGGCGGGCCGCCGGTCGAGGCCGGGCAGGCTGAGGCCGGGCGCGGGCAGGCGAGGCTGGGTGGGGGCGCCTCCTGCCTGGTCGTGCAGGATGTCGATCCGGCGGCGGGGTGCGGAGTGGTGTTCTCGGCCTCGGCTCCTTCGCGGTCGGCGCGGTCCGCTGCGTTCTGTCCGCCCGGCGTTGTTGATCTGCTAGCGATGCGAAATCGCGGTGATCATGGGGCTTAAACCGCGATTTCGCTACGCCAGCAGATCAACTTCTCGGCGTGGCCGACACTTTGGGCGCCAGGCAGGGGACACGGCTGGCCGCTGGGGCGGCTGCCGCTAGGCCGCCGGGCCACTGGGGCCGCTGGCCACTGGGCGGCTGGCGGCTGGCGGCTGGCGGCTGGCGGCTGGCGGCTGGCGGCTGGCGGCTGGGGAGGATCAGGAGGTGGTGGGTGTGGTGACGTCCGGCCTGGTGTCCGGCGAGTTCTTCCCGCAGTCCTGATCGATCTGCCCTTTTTGTCGGCCGTGTCGTGGCATCGTGTTGGTCATGGCGAAGACGCAGTACTACACCGCCACCAGCATCGACGGCTTCATCGCCGACAAGAGCAACTCGCTGGACTGGCTCTTCGAGGTGGACGAGGGCACGGCCAACCCGTTCGGCGAGTTTTTCGCCGGCGTCGGCGCGTTCGCCATGGGCGCCACCACCTACGAGTGGGTGCTGAAGAACGACAATCTGCTGGAGGAGCCGGAGAACTGGCACGACATGTACGGCGACGTACCGTGCTGGGTCTTCACCCACCGCGATCTGCCGCCCGTGCCGGACGCCAACGTCTTCATGATCAGTGGGGATGTCCGCCGCGTCCACGATGCCATGGTGGTGGCCGCGCAGGGCAAGAACGTCTGGCTCGCCGGTGGCGGCAACCTGGTCAGCCAGTTCGTCGACCACGGCCTGCTCGACGAGATCATCCTTGGGATCGCGCCCGCCATCCTCGGTGACGGCGCGCCTCTGCTGCGCCGCAAGCTCCTGGTCGATGACCTGGTGCTGACGGGGGTGCGTGAGGTCGGGCAGTTCGCCTACCTCACCTACGCGGTCGGGGATGTGGCCCGGCTCGGACGCCACTTGGCATCCGAAGCCGTGACCAGAATCCCCTCCTTCGGCTGACCCACCGCAGGCCAGGCCCACCGCAGGCCAGGCCAGGCCCACCGCAGGCCAGGCCCACCGCAGGCCAGGCCGAGCCGCAAGCCAGGCCGAGCCGCAAGCCAGGCCGAGCCGCAAGCCAGGCCGAGCCGCAAGCCAGGCCGAGCCGCAAGCCAGGCCGAGCCGCAAGCCAGGCCGAGCCGCAAGCCAGGCCGAGCCGCAGGGCAGCCGGCGCGGCCCGCGAAAGGGTCAGAACAGGTTGTGGCGGTCGGCCATCGGGAGTTCGGTGGCCAGCTCGGGCGGCGCCGACACCACGGCCAGCCGGCCGCGGCGGGCCAGCAGGACCTGGTCCATCGCGGTGAGCACCTCGCGTACGCGGGTGGCGC
The DNA here is from genome assembly GCF_020873875.1 of Actinoplanes sp. DH11. Taxonomy (GTDB): domain Bacteria; phylum Actinomycetota; class Actinomycetes; order Mycobacteriales; family Micromonosporaceae; genus Actinoplanes. The sequence continues at coordinate 72,577 of NZ_JAHWGU010000011.1, read as the reverse complement.
CCAGGGTGCCGGGTAGGGCGGCGTGGACCGTGCCGACGCCGGCGGAGCCGCGGACGACGACTGCGCCGCCGGCGATGTCGCGCAGCGCGTAGGTCACCGACTGCAGGTGCTGGCGCTGCACCGCGATCCGCAGCGCCACGTCGCCGGGGCCGAACGGGTAGCGCCCCCACCAGGCGGGTGCCGACCCCGCGACGACCGAGCTCGGGCCCCACGCGCCGGCCATCCGGTCGGCGGTGTCGGCGACCTCGGCCTCGGTGCCTTCGAGGAGGACCGCGAGCACGCCGCCGCCGGAACCGGGCAGCTCCACCTCTATCCCGCTGGGCGTGAGGTCGAGCGCTAGGGCGTTGGCGACCAGCTCCTCCACCTCGGCGGGTGTGGTCACGCCGCGGCCGACCCAGCGGCGGGCCGGTGGCAGCGGCTCCAGCCGCAGGACGGCCGAGGTGAGCACGCCGTCGATCTCGGCGATGCCGGGCCGGCCGTCCTCGCCGTCGGATTCGGCCTCGTCACCGGCGGACGACACGTATCCCACGCTCAGGGCCTGCGCGGCGGGGCTGCCGAACCGGTGCCGCAGCGGGCCGGACTCGTTGACGGCGAGCATGCCGCCGACGGTGGCGGCCCGGGACGGCGGGTCGACGGCGAGGCGCTGCCCGCGCAGGGCGAGAGCGGCCTGCACGGCGGTGACCGGGGTGCCGGCGGCCACGACGGCCGTCGTGCCGTGGTGGTCCCACATCCCGTTGAGCCGGCCGGTGTCCACGATGATGTCGAGACCGGCTGGCGGCGTACCCCAGTCGATCTTGGTCCCGGCGCCGCGTGCCCGGACGGAGAGCTCGCGTTCGGCGGCGAGCCGCAGGGTGGCGGCGACCGCTGGCGCGGTGGCGGGTTGCGCGACCAGCCCGGCGCGCCGGCCGGCGGCCCGATCGACGGAACGGCCCGGGCGCGCGAACCCGGGGCCGCAGATGTCCACGAGCGTGTCGAGAAGGGAATCACTCACGCCGTTGCCTCCCCCTTACGGAGATCGAGACCCCCTGAAGATCGTCCACTCTGGCATATCGTACACATGTTCGAATCGTTGAGGTCGACGTGTGTAAGGAACTCCGGGGGCCCGGCGGGGCCGGTAACGTATTTCCGGTGACGAAAGAAGCGCCCCCCACGGCCCACCAGTCGCCCTCCGAGCGCACTTTCCACGGCGACACGGTCACCGACGAGTTCGCCTGGCTGATGAACAAGGAGGACCCGGCGACCATTGCGTACCTGGAGGCCGAGAACGCCTGGACCGAGCGAGCGACGGCGCATCTGGAGGACCTGCGCGCCAAGGTCTTCCAGGAGATCCGCAGCCGCACGCAGGAGACCGACCTCTCGGTGCCGACCCGCAAGGGCGATTTCTGGTACTACACCCGCACGGTCGAAGGCAAGCAGTACGGGATCCACTGCCGCGTCCCGGTCCGCCCGGGCGAGACCGACCCGCCGATGGGTGCGGAGAAGCCCGGCGAGGAGGTGCTGCTCGACGGCAACCAGCTCGCCGAGGGGCACGAGTTCTTCGCGCTCGGCACGTTCGACGTCAGCCCGGACGGCAACCGCCTCGCCTTCTCGACCGACTTCGACGGCGACGAGCGGTTCACGCTGCGGGTGAAGGATCTGCGCACCGGTGAGGTGCTGCCCGACGAGGTGCCGGACGCGTTCTACGGCAGTGCCTGGTCGGCTGACGGGAGCGTGCTGTTCTACATCACCGTCGACGCGGCGTGGCGGCCCAACCGGGTGTGGCGGCACGTGATCGGCGAGTCCGGCGACACCGTGGTGTTCGAGGAGCCGGACGAGCGTTTCTGGGTCGGTGTCGGCCTCACCCGCAGTGAGAAGTTCATCGTGATCGACGCGCAGAGCAAGATCACTTCTGAGGTACGGGTGATCCCCGCCGACCAGCCCACCGCGGAGCCGGCACTCATCGCCGAGCGTGTCCAGGGCGTCGAGTACAGCATCGAGCACCACGGCCACCGCTTCCTGATCCTGCACAACCGGGACGCCGAGGACTTCGCGCTCGCCTGCACCTCGGTGGACAACCCGGGCGAGTGGGTGGAGCTGATCCCGCACACGCCCGGCACCCGCCTGGAGTCGGTGGACGCGTTCGCCCGGCACGTCGTGGTGTCGCTGCGCCGGGAGGGCCTGACCGGCCTGCGGGTGATGACGGACGGGAGCACGGACGCGTACGACATGTCCTTCCCGGAGCCGATCTACAGCGTCGGGCTGGCCGGCAACCCGGAGTACGAGACGAACTCCGTGCGCATCAGTTACACCTCGCTCGTCACCCCGGAGTCGGTCTACGACGTCGACCTGGTGACCCGCTCGATGACGCTGCGTAAGCAGAAGCCGGTGCTGGGCGGTTACGACCCGGCGGAGTACGAGCAGTTCCGCGAGTGGGCGACCGCGCCGGACGGCACCCGCATCCCGATCTCGATCGTGACGCGCAAGGGTGTGCGGCGTGACGGCGAGGCCCCGGCGGTGCTCTACGGCTACGGCTCCTACGAGCACTCGATCGACCCGTACTTCTCGATCGCCCGCCTCAGCCTCCTGGACCGCGGCGTGGTCTTCGCGATCGCGCACGTCCGCGGCGGCGGCGAGCTCGGCCGCAACTGGTACGAGACCGGCAAGATGCTGGCGAAGAAGAACACCTTCACCGACTTCGTGGCGTGCGCCGAGGCCCTGGTGCGCAGCCGGTGGACGTCGGCGTCGCGCCTGGTCGCGCGCGGTGGTTCGGCCGGTGGCCTGCTGATGGGCGCGGTCGCCAACCTGGCGCCGGAGGCGTTCGCCGGGATCGTCGCCGAGGTGCCGTTCGTCGATCCGCTCACGTCGATCCTCGACCCGAGTCTGCCGCTGACCGTCACCGAGTGGGAGGAGTGGGGCAACCCGCTCGAGTCCGCCGAGGTCTACGCGTACATGAAGTCGTACAGCCCGTACGAGAACGTCGCGAAGCTGGCCTATCCCAAGATCCTCGCGGTGACCAGCCTCAACGACACGCGCGTGCTCTACCACGAGCCGACCAAGTGGATCGCCCGCCTGCGCACGGTCGCCCCCGACGGCGAGTACCTCCTCAAGACCGAGATGGGCGCCGGCCACGGCGGCCGCAGCGGCCGGTACGACGCCTGGAAGGAGGAGGCCTTCGTGCTCTCCTGGATCTTGGACACGGTCAAGAGCGCTCACTAGTACGGATGACGAGAAGGCACCCGGGCCACCAAGCGACCCGGGTGCCTCCACCGGGCCGTCGCGCCCGCATCCGGCCCGGATGCGGGCCGGGCTGAGCGGCCCGTCAACCTACGCGCACCCGCCGCACCGCAGGGCAAAGGCCTCAGCCGACCCGGAGCTCCTCCAGATCGGTGCTGGACCGCAGCACCGCCGCACCCACGCCGACCACCAGCAGCATGGCCAGCAGCGCACCGCCGCCGAGCAGCGCGAGCTGTGCGAACGGGATCGGGATCGACATGACCAGCAGCGGCGCGACGATCGTCTCCGTGACACAGGCCGCCGGGTCGGGAGCCGGCCCGACGCACTGCTCGTAGGGTCCGCCGAGCCGGACCTCGGTGCCGGTCAGCCGGAACAGGGCGGCGCCGGTCCCGAGGGCCAGCAGCACGGCCGGCACCAGCGGCACGAACGTGTGCCAGAGCAGCACCGCGCTCAACGTCCGGCGTGGCACACCCGTCGCGGTGAGCGCCGCGTAGGCCCGGCGCCGCGCCACGATCCCTTCGACGAACGCGACGAGCACCCCGGCCGCCGCCACCGCCACCGCGATCGACACGGCGATCATGACGAGCCGGATCGCGCCGAAGTAGAACTCCTGGTCGCTCGCGGTGCCGTAGCCGATTCCGGCGAAGTCGGTGCCGGCGACCAGGTCCTCGTAGCGCCGGGACGCCTCGAAATCGGTCGCCAGATGCGCCCGGAACCCCAGCGTCCCGGCACCGAAGACGATCGCACCGAGAAGCGCGCCCAGGGTCCGGCTGCCGTTCCACGGGTCGGCCATCAGCCGCCCACCGGCCAGCAGGGTCGCCGGCCCACGGCCGTAACGGCGCAACAGCCGGCCCGCCGTGTACGAGATCCAGCCGACACCGAGCACCACGCCGACGGTCACGAGCAGCACCGCGCAGCCCATCGAGACCGGTGTCAGCCAGTCCGGCTGTTCCCACCCGACCGGCAGCAGGCCCGGGGCGGCGAAGGCGACGAGCCCCACCGCGATCAGCACACCCGGCCACGGACCCGGACCGTCCTCCCGGGCCCGACGCACCACACCGAGCGGCGTGACAAGCACGCGGCGCATCAGGAGCACGCCGATCGCGCCGGCCACCAGCGGCACCAGCAGCAGCGCGCCGGCCGTGAGCACCGGGCCGGGCAGCTGGTCGACGGGCAGCCACAGGCGGCCGTCGGCACTGCGGAGGTCGAGAGTCTCGCGCACTGCCAGGAAGACACCGAGCCCGAGCACCGAGCCGAGCAGGCTGGCGGCCGCCGTCTCCGCGCCGGCGATGAGCACGGCCTGCCCGGGGGTGGCCCCGCCCAGCCGGAGCGCGGCGAGCCGCCGGTCCCGGGCCGGTGCGCCGAGCCGGATGCACTGCCCGGCCAGGGCGAGCACCGGCAGGGCCAGCATGACCAGCGCGAAGATCACTCCGGGTCGGAGCCCGGCCTCGGCGAGCAGCGGACTCGCGTACTGCGCGGTGCCGGGCGACATGATCCGCTCGCCGGTCGGGCCCGGTGTGTCGATCCACGCGCCGCCACTTATCGACGCGACGGTGGCCGCGGCGAGCAGGGCCAGGGCGGCGAGCGCGGCACTGCCGGCGGTCAGCACGGTCCGCAGCCGGTCGGTGCGGTTGCCGGCGAGGCTCAGCAGGACCAGGGTGGAGAACCTCACGGCGTCACCCCGAGCCCGGTCGGGTCCACGGCGCCGTCCCGGAGCGTGACCTCGCGGTCCGCGTACGCCGCGATGGGTGCCTCGTGGGTGACCAGCACGACGGCCGTGCCCCGATCGCGCACCACCTGCACCAGCGCGCCCATCACCTGCTCGCCGCTGAGCTGGTCGAGCGCTCCGGTCGGCTCGTCCGCGAAGATCACCTGCGGTTCGGTGACGAAGGCGCGGGCGGCCGCGCAGCGCTGCTGCTGACCACCGGACATCGCGCCGGGGCGCTTGTCGGCCAGATCGGCCACGCCGAACCGGTCGAGCCAGCCGAGCGCCGCCTCCCGCGCCTCTCGCCGCCCCGAACCGGCGAGAAGCAACGGGAGGGCGACGTTCTCGGCCGCCGTCAGCTCCGGCACGAGCTGCCCGAACTGGAACAGCACGCCGAAGTCGCTGCGGCGCAGGCGGGACCGGGCGGCCTCGGAGAAAAGCCCGATGTCCTGATCGCGGTACCGGATCTCACCCTGGTCGGCACGGAGGATCCCGGCGAGGCAGTGCAGCAGCGTGGACTTGCCGCAGCCGCTCGGCCCGGTCACCGCGACGATCTCGCCCGCCGCGACGGCGAGGTCGACGCCGCGCAGGGCGGGTGTGTTCCCGTAGCTCTTGTGCACTCCAGTGGCGATCAGCAGCGGTGTGCTCATGAGGTCACTTCCTTCTGCAGCTCCGCGACGCGGGACAGGGTCGTCTGCAACCAGCGCAGGTCGGCGTCGAGGTGCCCGATCGCGTAGTCGGCGGCGACCACGTCGCCCACCGTCGCGCCGGGCGTGGACTTGGAGACGGTGAGCTCGCGCATCCGGGTCATGTGTGCGGCTCGTTGCCGGGTCAGGTATGTCCGTGCCCGGTCGGCGTCGGTGGTCAGCAACGCGACGACGACCTTGCTGAACAGGGTGCTGGTGACGTAGGGCGCCGGCGGCTCCACCTCGGTCAGCCAGTCCTTGAGTCGCGCCCGGCCCAGGTCGGTGAGCGTGTAGGAGGTCCGCTCCGGTCCGCCGTCCTGTTCCTGGCCCGACTGCGCCACGAAACCGTCCCGTTCCAGGCGGGCCAGGGTCGCGTACACCTGCCCGTACGCCAGGGGCTTCGCCTGCGGCAGGCGCTCGTCGTGCGCCCGCTTGAGGTCGTAGCCGTGGCGCGCGCCGCCGGCGAGCAAGCCGAGGAGGACATGTGCGGTGGACATGTGCCGTACTATTCACTCAGTGAATAGCAGCCGTCAAGCCCGCCACGGAAGGACGAACCGGAAATCAGGCGCTGCGCCGCAGCGCCACCACTGCTATGTCGTCAGCCTGCTGACCGGTGCCCGCAAGGCGGTTCACCAGGCGCGAACAGAAGGCGTCGAGATCCTGCTCGACCTCACTCGCGGTCGCCGCGAGAGCCGTCAGGCCCACATCGATGTCCGCGTCGCGCCGCTCGATCAGACCGTCGGTGTAGAGCACCAGCGTGCCGCCCGGCGGCAGGGTCAGTTCCAGCTCCGCCCGGCGCGGCGCGGCGATGCCGAGCAGCGCCCCCCGCAGCGACACGAAACTCGTCTCGCCGTCGACGTGCATCAGCGGCGGCAGGTGGCCGGCGCTGGCCATCCGGATCCGGCCGGTCACCGGGTCCAGGGTGAGCAGGCAGAGGGTCGCCGAGTCGTGCGGCAACACGGTCCGCATGAACCTGTTGACCAGCTCCAGCACCGCGCCCGGCGGATGACCCTCCACCGCGTACGCGCGAACGGCATGCCGCACCTCGGCCATCACCGTGGCCGCGTGCAACGAGTGCCCGGCCACATCACCGATCGCCACCAGCAGCTCGCCGCCGAGCACCGTCAGCTCGTAGAAGTCGCCGCCCACCTCGGTCTGCGCGCCGGCCGGCTCGTAACGCACAGCCAGCTCCACGCCGGGCACCCGGGGCAGCTCCGACTGGAGCAGACTGCGCTGCAGGGTGACCGCGATCCGATGCTCCTCGTCGAACGACCGCTGCGCCTCCACCGCCGCCGCGACCGCCTGCGAGAGCTGCCGGAGCACCGGGAACCCGGGGTTCTGCGAACTGCCCGGCGCGGCCACGTAGACCGGCGGCCGGTCGGCGCGCAACCGGGCCACGGCCACCGCGACCGTGTCGCCCGGCGGCCACTCGGCGACGTCCCAGCCGGCCGGTTCGTCGGTGCGCACCAGCGAGCCGGCCGCGACGCCGTCCTCCGGAACGCTCCAGGGGCGGACCGTCGCCGGCCGGCCCACCGCGGCCAGGCTCTCCCCCTCGGAGTTCTCCGCCACCACCACGACCGGCCCGCCGAAGATGTGGAACGCGCCCTCGGCCGCCGCGGCGAGCAGGGCCGGCAGGGTGGGTGCGGAGTTGATCGCCAGGGTGGTCTCGGCGAGCCGGACCATCCGCTCGGCCAGCAGCTCGGCCCGCCGCCGCGCACGGTAGTAGCGGAGCACGGCCTGCGCCGTCGCGATCAGCTCGTCCGGCTCGATCGGCTCGACCAGGTAGGCGTCCGCGCCCCGGTTCAGTCCCTGGGTACGGTCGTTCACGTCCACGGCGTGTGCCGACACATGGATCACCGGCAGGACCCCGTACCGCTGATCGGTCTTGATCCGCTCGCAGACCTCGAAGCCACTCATGTCCGGCAGCTTCACGTCCAGGACCACCAGGTCGGCGTCCACCTCCAGCAGCTTGGTCAGCGCCTCGCCGCCGGTCTCCGCCTCGATCACCGTGAAGCCGGCCCGGGTCAGCCAGCTCACCAGCAGGTATCGCTTCGTGGCGCTGTCGTCGACGACCAGCACGGTCGCCGGCACCTTCGGCTGCACCGCGCTGCCACGCGGGAAGTCGGTCATGTCGTGGCCGGGAGCCGAAGGGTGAAGGCGCTGCCCTCGCCGGGCGTCGAGTCGACGCGCAGCCCGCCACCGAGGATGCCGGCCAGCCGCCGGGCGTAGGGCAGGCCGAGGCCGGTGCCCTTGCCGCTCACCGGCTTGTTGCCGGGCACCTGGTAGAACTCCTCGAAAATTCGTTCGTGCAGCTCCGGGGGGATGCCGGTGCCGGTGTCCGAGACGATGAACTCGATGTCGCCGTCGATCAGGAGCGAGCTCAGCCGCACCGAACCGGCCTCGGTGAACTTCAGCGCGTTGATCAGCAGGTTGCGCAGCACCTGGGCGAGCAGCACCTCGTCGGAGCGCAGCACCGGCACCACCGGCTCGTCCACCACGAAGTCCACCTCGGGGCGGGTGGCGAGCGGCCGCAACGTGCCGCGGAGCTGCCCGAACATCGCCTTGAGGTCCACCTGGGTCCAGTTCGCCTCGATCCGGCCGGCCTCCGCCTTGGCCAGGTCCAGCAGGCCGTTCACCAGCGTGAGCAGGTCGCTCGCCGAGCTACGGATCAACTCCACCTGACGGTTCTGCTCCCCGGTGAGCGCATCCGACGCGGAGTCGGTGAGCAGCCGGCCCAGCCCGATGATCGCGGTGACCGGCGCCCGCAGCTCGTGGCTCACGTTGGCCAGGAACCGGCTCTTCGCCTCACTCGCCGCCCGCAGCTGCACCGACTTCTCGTCCAGCTCGGCGTAGAGCGCCACGACACCGCGGTTCGTCTCCTCCAGCTCCTCGGAGAGCTGGTGGTAGAGGGCCATCACGCCGCGGTTGGTCTCCTCCAGCTCGGCGTTGAGGCGCGCCAGGTCGTCACGCTGGGCACGTACCTCGTCCAGCGCCGCGATGAGCTGCTGGTTCTGCACCGCCAGCTCGTCCAGGGGGCTGCCCGGCACATGCTGGGCGAGTCCGGCACGGATCTCCTCCATGCGAGCCGGGGTCAGCCCCGGTACGCCCGGCGGGAGGCGCCGGGACATCCGTACCACCGTGCTGTCGTCGCCATTCTCGACCTCCATCGTCTCGACCAACCGGCCGACCTGCTGCACCTGCCGGGACACCCGGGCCGCCTCGCCGACGGCCGGATGCGTCATCACCACATGCAGCGTAGGTACCCCGTACGGCCGGACCGCGAACGCCACCTCCGCGTCCGGGCCGGCGGCGAGCAGGACCCGGCCCACCTCACTGATAGCCGTGGCGAACCGGGTCTGGTCCTGTGCCTCCAGGCCGACGGCACGGGCCACTTCCCGCCCGAGCTGCCGCACCACGAAGATGTCCTGTTCGACACGCAGGCGCATGCTCATCAGCGGCGTCTCGGTCATGACGGCCGGGCCACCAGCACTCCGGCGTCGTCCCGGCGGGTGCCGGCGTCCCGCAGCACGGTAGCGGCGATCACCGCGGGCGAACGCCGCAGCAGGCCCGGGTAGTCGGCCGCGGTCCACCGGTCCACCACGCCGTCGGTGTGCATCAGCAGCACCGAGCCGGCCGGGAACGGATAGTCGTACTCGCGGACCTGCCGGCGCTGATGACCGGCGATGCCGGGCATCGAGATCATGCCGCGCCGGGTGCCGTCCGGCAGCAGCACCGTCCCGGCGATGTTGCCCAGCCCGGCGTACCGGACCACGCCGGCCTCGACGTCCATCTCGGCGACCGCGAGCGCGGCACCCCGGGTGTGCCCCAGAGCCCGGTGCAGCACCTCCACCGTCGCGGCCGGCGCGGTGACCGGCCCCTTCAGGAACACCCGGACCGCCTCGTTCGAAGCGGCGGCCGCGAGACCGCCGTGCCCCAGCCCGTCGCAGACCAGCACCTGCCGGCGATCACCCGCCTGCCGGACCGCGTACGCGTCGCCGCAGACCGTCTCCCCGCCCAGCGGCCGGGTCAGCCCGGAGGCCCAGGACGGCTCGGGCGTCTTCTCCGGCCACACCTGCACGGCCAGCACGGTCCCCCGGCCCGGCACCGAGTGCAGGTCCCAGCGGCCGGCCTGGCGCAGGATCGCGCCGAGCCCGATGCCCAGGGTGCCCGCGGTGGAGTGCCCGTCGCCGATGGCGTGCTCGACGTCGGCGATGCCGGGCCCGCTGTCGATCGCCACGATCTCCACACCGCCCTGCTCGGGGGTGCGCACCGGGCGGATCAGGACGACGCCCTGGTCGGCGTGTTTCACCAGGTTCCCGGCGGCCTCGGCGGCGACGATCGACAGCTCGGCGATCCGGCGCTCCGGCATCCCCAGGTCGGCGGCGAGGCGCTCGGCGGCGCGGCGCACAGCGGCGGCGGTCACGGCCTCCTCCACCCGGAACCAGACCCCACCGTCGAGAAGTCCTTCGGGTAGCGATGCCACCGTGCCTCCGCTCATCGGCACCACTTGGTAACGGTGATGGTCGTACCCTTACCCGGTTCGGTGTCGATCTCGAACTCGTCGACCAGGCGACGTGCGCCACTGAGTCCCAGCCCGAGCCCGCCGCCGGTCGTGTAGCCGTCGGTCAGCGCCAGCTCCAGGTCGGCGATGCCGGGGCCCTGGTCGGCGAAGACGATGCGGATGCCGGCCCGGCGCTCGTTCTGCACGCGGGCCACCACGACCTCGCCGCCGCCGCCGTAGACAAGCGTGTTCCGTGCCAGCTCACTCGCCGCCGTGACCAGTTTCGTCTGGTCCACCAGCGAGAGCTTCACCGCGACCGAGAGCGTACGCACCAGCTGCCGGACCCGTACGACGTCCTGGTCGGTCGAGACCGGAAGTCGCTGGCTCTCGCCGCTCACGGTGTGCTGACCGCTGCCGCGTCGGCCTCATCCTCGTCGTCGTCCAGATCCGGGTTCGACTCCTGGCGCGCGCGGGCCAGCATCTCGATGCCCAGTTCCACGTTGAGCGCCGTCCGGATGCCCGGCAGCGACAACCCCAGCTCGACAAGCGTGATCGCCACCGCCGGGCGCATCCCGACCACGACGGTCTCGGCGTCCAGCACGCGGGAGACCGAGGCGATGGTGGCGAGCGTGCGGCCGACGAACGAGTCCACGATGTCGAGGGCGCTGATGTCGATGATCACACCGTGACACCCGGTCGCCACGATCCGCTCGGCCAGGTCCTCCTGGAGCTGGAGGGCGACCTGGTCCTCCATGTCGATCTGGATCGAGACGAGGAGGATGTCACCGATCTTCAGGACCGGGACACGTTCCACGTCAGCGCTCCGTCCGCTTGCCGGACAGGGAGCGGTTGCCGGTCTTGCCGAGGACGTAACGCAGCGCGTCGGCGAGCGAGGCCTTGGTCGCGATGTCACCGAACTCGATGCCGAGCGCCACGATGGTCTGCGCGATCTGCGGGCGGATACCGGAGATGATGCAGTCGGCGCCCATCAGCCGGGCGGCCACCACGGTCTTGAGGATGTGCTGCGCGACCTGAGTGTCGACGGCCGGGACGCCGGTGATGTCGATGATCGCGTACGGCGAGCCGGTGTCCACCAGCGTCTGGAGCAGCCGTTCCATCACCACCTGGGCCCGGGCCGAGTCGAGCGTGCCGACCAGCGGCACGGCGACGACGCCCTCCCAGAGCTTCACCACCGGGGTGGAAAGTTCGAGCAGCTGCTCGGCCTGGTCGGCGATGAGTGCCTCCCGGACCTGTACGTAGCTGTCGAAAGTGAACAGGGCGGCACGGTCCACGAACGAGGAGAACGCCACGTAGTCACGCAGCCCCCCGTTGTCGGTCCCGTTGTCGAGCACCTCGAGCACCGCGTCCTTGAGGGCGTAGACGCTGATCGCCGTCTCGGTGGCGTTGAAGCCCTGCCGCGCCCGGTGTCCGGACAACTCGCTGAGCTGGGCACGCAACTCGGCCGAGGCCTCGTCGGTCAGATGCACCGATCCCGCACGGAGTGCCTGCTCGAAGCCCTTGCGCAACTCCTCGATCTGCCGGCGCAGCTCAGTGCTGCTCAAGCGACCTCGCAAGCCGTTGGCGACCAGCTCGGTCCATCGGGTCGTCAGTGACTCCCCGTGTTCCTTCAGCAGGTCGGCGAAGCGGCTCGCCTCATCCGAACTCAGCGGCATTCGCTGCCTCCCTACCACACGATCCCTGCGCAACGGCCGGACTTTACCATCAGTAGGTCCGTTACTTGCTGTAGACCAACTAACGGACCGGAACAGGCCGGGGACCGGTTCTGCGCATCCCCCGGTGCGTGGAGTACCGTTCAGCAATAACTGGAGGTCGGCGAATGTCCCTGACGGTACAAACGGAACAGCGCGACGACATGGTGGTCGTGTCAGTCGCCGGTGAGCTCGACATGGCAACCGCCCCCCAGCTGCAGGATCAGATAAGTGATCTGCTGGAGAAGGGCCGCACCCGCCTGGTGTTCGACCTCGCCGAGGTGTCGTTCTGCGACTCCACCGGGCTGTCGGTCTTCGTCCGGGCGAAGAACAGCACCGACGACGCCGGTGGCACGGTCCGCCTGGCGGCACCGCAGCGCGGAGTGCTGCGCATCCTCGAGGTGAGCGGTCTGGTCGAGGTGTTGCACACCTACCCGACCGTGGACGAGGCGGTCACCGCCGAGGAGCCGGCGCTCGACTGAGGTCGCGCACAACCCCGCTTCACCGGTCGGCGTAGTTTGTCGCCGACCGGTGGCGGGCACGTCCGTTGCCGGATGACCTTCGGCCCCCCGGGAGTGCCCGTGAGCAAGATGTTCCAAGGCTTCAAAGACTTCATCATGCGCGGCAACGTCGTCGACCTCGCGGTCGGCGTCGTGATCGGTGCCGCCTTCACCACGGTCGTGACCAGCTTCACGAACGCGTTCCTGAAGCCGCTGATCCAACTGCTCGGCGGCGGCAAGGGAATGACCGCCGGCACCTTCGAGATCAACAAGGTGCCGTTCGACTACGCGTCGTTCATCAACGCGCTGATCACGTTCCTGCTGACCGCCGCAGTGCTCTACTTCCTCGTCGTCTTCCCCCTGAACCGGCTCGCCGAGCGCCGCCGCCGCGGCGAGGAGCCGCCGCCGAAGGCGCCCAGCGAAGAGGTCAAGCTCCTCACCGAGATCCGCGACGCGATGCTGCGCGGCCAGGGCCACCAGGTCGCCAACAACGCCCTCGACGAGGTGCTCGGCCGCAACACCCAGCAGCAGCCGCCGCGCTGACCATACGAAAAGATCCGCCCACCCGGCACTGTTCGAACAGATGTTCGATACAGTGCCGGGATGGAGCAGCGTAAACACTGGTGGAACGGTAAGTGGGGGCGGCTGGCCCGCAAGGACGTCTACTTACGGACCAGCGGCGACCAGTGGTATGTCGAACAGCGTGCCGGCGGTTCCGACGGCGCTTCACACTTCTTCGAGTTCGACAGCGAGGACGCGGCGCTCGACATGGTCCGCGCCCTCCTGAACGGCCCGGACGAGTGGCGCGAACTCTCGGTCCGCCCGCCTAACCGCTGACCGGGCGCAGCCCGGCCCAGCGCAGCCCGGCCCAGCGCAGCCCGGCCCAGCGCAGCCTGGCCCACCGCGTGCCAGCTCGGCCCAGCGCGGCCCGGCCCAGCGCGTGCCAGCCCGGCCCGGCGCAGCGCAGCCTGGCCCACCGCGTGCCAGCCCAGCCCCGCGCGGGCCCAGCTCGGCCGCCCGGCACGGCAGCTAATTAGGGCTTATCGCCGACTTCGTCCCGCGACCCGGCGGGCTCTTCACAAAACCGGCAATTGAGGGGCCCGGCTCCACTCCATGCCGGCTCAGCGATCCGTAACCGGGACGGCGCTTCGAGCGGCTCACGCTGCCTGCGGGCCGCGCTTCGAGCGAGCTCACACTGCCGGCAGGCCGCGCTTCGAACGGCTTGGTTTCTGCCTGACTGACAGGTCAGGCGGCTCGATCGCCCGGTTGCTCGGCGCGCTGGGCGGTGAGTGGGCCCGGCGGCGGCAGCAGGCGAAGACCCGGGCGGGCCGGCGCGTCGTCGGCCACGTCGGCTACGGCGTCGAAGCGTGCCCGCCAGCCCGTCCCGACCCGCGAGCCGGGCGGTCGCGCGGTGCCGCCTACGCCGCGGGCCAAGGCCACCACCAGCAGGTAGCCGATGATGACGAACCCGTGACCGACAAGCCGGGCCACGTCGACCCGGCCGCCGGTCAGATCGTTGACGGACAGCAGCAGCAGCATCGCGACGAAGGCGGTGAGCGTAGGCAGCAGCCCGGTCGGACGGGTCCGGCGCAACGCGATGAAGAGGTAACCGGCGCCCACCGCGACGTTCCAGGCCGCCGACTCGTGCCAGAGATGCCCCGGTGTGGCACCCAGCCCGGCATGCTCGTGCCCGGCACTCACGCCACCACCGACCTGGGTCAGGCCGAGGATCAGCTGTACCGCGCCGACCAGCGCCAGCGCCACGTAGAGCAGCGCCGCCACCGGCACCCGCCACCGCACACCTGGCACCCGTCCCCGTCGCACGCCCGGCACCTGCCCCCGCCGACTCGGCACCTGCCCCCTCCGCTGTACACCCGGCGTCCCGGCCGCGGATGAACCGCCGGCTTCGGGCAGGGCGGCCAGGATCGCGTCGCTCAGGTCCGGCACCGCGGGCACCGGGGCGGTCCGGGTGAGGCGGTTGACCGTGGCCGCTCGCTCCAGCCAGTTCCGGCAGCCGGCGCACCCGGCCAGGTGTTCGTCGACCAGCGGCCGCAGGACCGGGTCGTCCTCGCCGTCCAACTGCGCGGAGAGCATCTCGCGCCACCGCTCACATGCCATGAATGAATAGTCGCCCATCCGAGCCTCCAGGTTCCCGGCGAGCGCCGAGGGATTCCCGGCGACCCGGGAACAATCAGCGAGTATCCGCCAGCCCCATGCGCCGCCCACGCACTCCCAGCGACACCCCGCACACTCACGGTGACGCCTCGCACACTCGGGGCGACGTCTTGGCCGCTCCGGGCGACGTGTTGGGCGCTCGGAAGCGTAGGAGCATTCAACGTAACCACAGGCACCAGCCGATCGGGGCAGACCGGCGCCGGCGGCTACTGGAAGACGTTCGTGCGACCACAGACGGCATGGGGTCGAGCCCAGCTGTCACCGACGGCTGCCGAAACCATCCCCAGACAACCGTGAACGACAGCCGGGCGAGTCCAGCTGTCACTGACGGCTGCCCGGAACCGCTCCCAAACAACCGTGAACGACAGCCGAACGGGGCTGTCACCGACGGCTGCCCAGAGCACTCCCGAACAACCGTGAACGACAGCCAGACGAGCCCGGCTGTCACTGACGGCTGCCGGGACCGCTCCCCGGCGACCGTGAGTGACAGCCGGGCGGGTCCGTTGCCGCTTGAGGTTGCTGGAGTCGCTCCCGGAGGACCATCGGTACAAGCCGACACCAACCACGGGCCAGCCGCTTGACGGTTGACACTCGGCGAAGCTGAGCGGTTGGGCTTGAGCCAAGACTCCGGTGACCGGGCCGGGCCCAGCCAGGCCGGCGAACGGTCTTGTCCAACGGGCATCGAGTGGAGAGGAACACCACGCTCGGAGAGAGACCCGCGCTCGGAAAGCGACCCGCGCCCGGAGAGAGACCCACGCTCAAGAACAGCCGCGCTCGGAGAGACCCACGCTCAAGAACAGCCGCGCTCGGGAAGACCCACGCTCAAGAACAGCCGCGCTCGGGAAGACCCACGCTCAAGAACAGCCGCGCTCGGAGAGACCCACGCTCAAGAACAGCCGCGCTCGGGAAGACCCACGCTCAAGAACAGCCGCGCTCGGGAAGACCTGCGCTCGGGAAGAGATCGGCGCCAGAGGGGTGGGCGCTCAGAGAGACGGCCCCGGCTGGCCGCCGGTGGTGTGGCCGAGCAGGCGGCGGCGTTCGCGGAACGCGCGCAGGTTGGCTGTGTTGCCGCAGGTGCTCACGTCGTGCCAGACGCCGCTGTTGTTGCGGGAGGTGTCGAAGAAGGCGGCCCGGCAGGCGGTGTTGTGGCAGAGCTTGAGCCGTGGCCAGAGGCCGGCCTGCTGTGCCTGTAACGCTTCCGCCCAGAGTGCCGAGGCGAACCAGCGGGTGCCCCGGCCGGTCGGCACCACCCGGACCCAGCCGTCCGCGTCCGGCACCAGGCTGACCTGCACGTCGGCGGGGGGCAGGGCGCCGTCGCGTTCCGGGTTGGCGCCGGCGAGCACCACCTGTTCGAGGGCGGCGCGCAGCCGGCGCAGCGAGCGCAGGTCGCCGGTGGAGAGCAGCAGGGTCGGCGCGGGCAGGCCGGAGACCCGGGACCAGGTGCCGAGCGCGTCGGTCAACCACCACTGGGCGTCGTCGGTGGCGGCTAGGAGGTCGGCACCGTACGCCATCGTGGCGCGCGTGTTGAGTAGTTCCTGGACGAGCGCGAACCCGCCCGGCGCCTCGCGTACGCCGTGCCGCCCGCTCGCCTTCCATGACATAGCCAAAGACTACTAGGCTCTTTTGTGAGCTTTTCTCGTAAGGTCCACCCGGCCGGGTGATCAATAGGTGGTCATCGGTCGATCGGTGGACATACGTCTCTACAATGACGGCCACCGGCGGCGCGAGGGGAGGACCGGTGCGCAGACTCCTGGCGATCACGGCCGCTCTGGCCACCGCGTCGATCCTCGCGGCCGGCTGCGACTCGGCCGGGCAACAAGCGGACCGGCAACAAGCCGCCGAGCAACAAACGGCCGAGCAACAAGCCGCCGAGCAGCAAACGGCCGAGCAACAAACGGCTGGGACGGCTCCGGGCGTACCGTCGCAGTCCCCGACCGGGGTGATCGATCTCTCACCGGGGGCGTCAGCACCCAGCGTGCCCCCGTCCGGCGCACCGGGGGCGAGTCCCCCGCCGGGCGCGCCGGCGACGCCCGCACCGGATGACAAGGCCGAGGACAAGAGCCGGAGGGTGTCCATCGCGGCCATGAACTGGCTGTGGTCGAATGACCAAATCCCGATCAAAACTCGGATCTGGGTTTATTAGCCCAGCTCTGCGTAACCGAGCGGCCACCTACCATACATGGATTTGTTTCACGAAGCTCAGCCAACTACCCTGGCAACTCGCCACGGCCAAGACCATCGACGCCCTAGTCGACACCCGGCCGTCCTAAGCGGTGCACGGGGGGAAGGCTGAGGTGTCTTCTAAGAATTCTGACGGGCTTGCGGGCCGGCGAATCACGCCGCTCGCCACGGCGACAATGCTGGGTGCCGCATGATCGCGCTACGTTTCTACCGGTTGTTGCCCAAGGACTACCGGCTCAAATTGGTCGAACTCCTTCCACCTAACCGGCAGCTCTGGCTGGTCCGCCGACTCACCCGGCAGCGGCCGCTGCCCAAGCCCGCTCAACCCGGTTCGCTGGTCACGGTCCGCGACGCCGGCAAGGCCGTGCGCGCCCGCGTCGTGCCCGACATGACTCCGGCCGCCGCCTGGCAGCAGAACCTCGATGCGGTGGTCGCCGTCCTGGACCGGGCCGGCATCGAGTACTTCTGCCTGCGCCCGGTCAACAATCTGCACAGTGCTGTCTCCGTCCACCGGCGCGACCGCGACCGGACGCTCGCCGCCCTGCAGGGCGCCGCCGAGCTGGCCGAGGCGGAGATCCGCACGGGCGAGATCACCGAGACGGGTTTCTCGGCCGGTCGCGGCAAGAACGGTGTGCAGGTCCACTTCCCGATCACCAGCCAGTACGGGTCGACGGTCCTCGGCAGCGGCTCGGCCTGCGAGATCGAGTTCTGGAAGACGCAGAAGGGCGAGGGCGGCGCACCCGACATGATCGTCGGCCCGCGGCGCAACTCGGTGGCGTACGCACTGCCCGCCGAGGCGGAGTACGTGCAGGTCCCGCCGATCGCGCTGAACCCGATGATGCCGCTCGCCGACGACCGGCCGCGGTACCGCACCCGCTCCGAGTTCGCCATGGTGCCGGCGGAGGACGTCCGGTTCCCGATCGACGTGGTCTACACCTGGGTGGACGGCAACGACCCCGACTGGGTGGCCCGCAAGAACACGTCGCTCGCGGCGTTCGGGCACGAGCAGATCAACACGATCGCGACGAACGCCTCCCGCTTCATCAGCCGGGACGAGCTGAAGTACTCGTTGCGGTCGATCGTGGCGTACGCCCCCTGGGTCCGCCGGATCTTCCTCGTCACCGACGATCAGATCCCGGCCTGGCTGGACACCTCGGACCCGCGCCTCACCGTGGTCAGCCACAAGGAGCTGTTCGGCGACACCGGCGTGCTGCCGACCTTCAACTCGCACGCCATCGAGTCCCGCCTGCACCGCATCCCGGGGCTGTCGGAGCACTTCATCTACTTCAACGACGACATGTTCCTGGGCCGCCTGGTGTCGCCGGACGCGTTCTTCCACGCCAACGGCATCGCCAAGTTCTTCCAGTCCAAGGCGCAGCTCGACGCGGGGCCGGCCACCATCTTCGACGCACCGGTAACCGCGGCCGGCAAGAACAACCGGCGGCACATCGCCGAACGGTTCGATCGCGGCATCACGCAGAAGATGCAGCACGTGCCGTACACCCTGCAGAAGAGTGTGCTCGAGGAGATCGAGAAGTGGCTGCCGGACGAGGTGCGGCAGACCGCCGAGCACCCGTTCCGGCACCCGGGTGACCTGTCGATCCCGTCGTCGCTGCAGCACTACTGGTCGTACCTGACCAAGCGTGCGGTGCCGGGTTCGATCAAGTACACGTACGCCGACCTGGCGCACCCGTCCACCCCGGTCCAGCTGGCGTTCCTGCTGGCCCGCCGGCACTGCGACGTCTTCTGCCTGAACGACACCGATTCGGCCGCGGTGGCGCTCAGCGAGCAGGCGGCGATGATGGCCGACTTCCTCCCGCAGTACTTCCCGTTCCGGTCGCCGTTCGAGCTGCCGGACGAGGTGGCCGCCGAGCGCGCCCAGTTCAGCGCCACCCAGCTCTTCCGGGCCTCCCGCGAGGGTGCGCCGGCGCTGCCCCGGCAGATCGCCCGCGAGCGCCGGGCGTCGGAGATCCACTGATCCGGCCGGGCGGCGGCTGACCTGGTCGCCGCCCGGCTGAGAGATCCAGCTCGATCCCGTCGGGCATCATTTACCCAAGGCCCCATCTATTGTTAGCCTTCCCGCCACTTCGCCGCGGGTGGCCGGCCGGTGGCGCGTGGGCGAGAAGAGACAACCCGGGATCGTCGGCGCCGGGACAACAGGGAAAAGGGACAGACACCAGATGAGCGTGGACCCGTTGGCGGTTCGGGTGGAGCGGACCCTGCGCCGTGGACCGGCGGAAACCCTGTCGGTCGCACGCCGCAAGGTCGACACGGTGATCAAGTCGCGGGCACGCCGCACCTGGACCCGGATCGCCCTCGGCATGGTCCGGCTCGGGCCGACGCACCACATCGCCACCTGTGAGTACTTCGCCGTGCTCGACGGGCACACACTGAACCTCCAGGTGCGCCTGCCCGCCGTGGAGAACGCCGAACCGGCCACCGCCGAGGTCGTCCTCAGCAAGGACCGGGTCGAGCACCGCGTGCCGGCGACGCTGCGGAAGATGTACGACGGCGACTGGTACGCCGACACCACCACCGTCTTCGGTCCGCTGCGGGGACGGCTCCCGCTCGACCCCGGCATCTGGACGGTCGGCCTGCGGGTCGTGACGGACTCCGGCGAGACGCACGACTTCACGGTGCGCCGGATGACCGCGGCGAAAGCCCGGGGCGTCGGCCCCACGGTCGTCACCCCGCCGTGCCCGGACACCGGCATGCGGTTCCGGCCCACCACCACCTCGTTCGGGCTGTGCCAGATCACCGTCCGCGGCCGGCAGACCCGTGCCGAGGTGGTCCGCCTGACCCTCGACCTCGGGCGCGCCGAGATCATCGGGCGGTTCGTGGGCGTCGGCGAGGCCGGTGACGCGGTCGCCGAGTTCTCCCGCCGCGAGTCCGACCGGGTTCTCGAGGGTCCGGTCCAGGTGGACGGCGACATCTTCCGGATCCAGGTGCCGCTGACCGAGATGGCCCCGGCCGCGGGCGAGAAGGAGATCTGGGACGTCCGGATCCGTACCGGCGGGCGGCGCCTGCGTGTCGGCCGCTACCTGCACGACCTGAAGAACGTCAGGGCCGTCCTGCGATCCTACGAACGCCGGATGTTGATGCCCGGCGGCGTGGTTTTCCACCTGCGCCCGTATTACACACCGGCCGGCAGCATCGCGCTCACCTGCACCGGTGCCAACCCTGGAGACACCGCATGAAGATCACGTTCCTCCTCAACACCGCTGACGCGATGGGCGGCACCGAACGCGCCATCTTCACGCAGGCCGAGTACCTGGTCCGGGAGCACCAGGTCGAGGTGATCAGCGTCTTCCGTACCAGTCAGGAACGCTTCTTCGAGGTGGACCCGCGGATCCGGATCCGCTACCTGGTCGACGCCACCGCCGCCGTGCCGCGCCCGGTGCGGGAGAGCTCCCTCGACGAGGCGCAGTGCGCCGCCCTGGCCGCGGCGGAGAGCCGCCTGGTGCAGAAGCGCTGGGAGAAAAGCTTCCACCGGCTGGCCGACATGGAGCTCGAGCACGCGCTGCGCGAGCTGGACACCGACATCCTGGTCTCCTCGTCGCCGGCGCTGATGGCCGCGACCACCTCGCTGAGCAAGCCGCACGTCGTCACCGTGCACCAGGAGCACCGCCCCTCCCAGCTGCGCGGCGCCACCGGTGACCCGCTCTTCCAGTTCATTCCCCAGCTCGACGCCTTGGTGGTGCTCACCGAGCGCACCCGGCAGTGGTTCGCCGACACGCTGCGCTGGGCCTCCCCGGAGCTGCGGATCATCGGCAACGCGCTGCCGCCGGGTTTCCGCCCCCGTTCCAGCCGGACCACCCGGGTCGTCACCATCGCCGGCCGGGTCGTCGCCGAGAAGCAGGTCGACCACGCCATCCGCGCGTTCGCCGAGATCGCCGAGGAGCACCCGGACTGGGTTCTGCGCGTCCTCGGCGACGGCCAGCAGCTGCCCGCGCTGCGCCGCCTCGCCGAAAGTCTCGGCCTGCACGAGAACGTCCAGTTCCTCGGCTCGATCCAGAACATGGCCGAGGAGTGGTCGAAGAGCAGCATCGCGCTGCTCACCTCCAAGGACGGCGAGGCCCTGCCGCTCGTCCTGATCGAGGCGTTCACCGCCGGTGTCCCCGCGATCAGCTACGACATCCAGACCGGACCGGCCGAGATCATCACGCACGGCGTCGACGGCTTCATCGTCGGTTCCGGTGACACCGACGGGCTCACCGGCGCGATGCGCCGCCTCATCGAGGACGAGGAGCTGCGGCACTCGTTCGGCGAGGCCGCGCTGCGCGCCTCCGAGGCGTACGGGCTCGACGTCATCATGGGCCAGTGGCTCGCCCTCTACGAGCAGCTGCTGCGCGACCGCGACGACCGGACCCGGCTCAACCGCAAGGCCGACCGGATGGCCGCCTGGGTCGCCACCACCGGCGGTTCCGGGCTGGCGCCGGCCGCGCCCACCCCGCAGCGACCGCTGTTCCAGCTCACCGCCCGGGACCTCGAGCAGCGGCTGGCGGAGCGCGACGAGACCCTGGTGCGTTCGGCCGGTCAGCTCTGCGTCGAGTCGGACGCGATGACGCCGTACGACGCTGCCGACCAGAACCTGCGCCTCGTCGCGGACCTGCTGGAACGGCACAACATCGGGTACTCCCTGATCCGTGACCACGGCGTACGGCACCGGCTGGCCCTGGCCGAGTCGGACCGCCCGGCCGTGCTCGCCGCGATGGCACAGGACTGGCCGGACAAGGCGATCTACGCCGAGCTGATCAGCCGGGCCGGCGTGGTCTCCGGCATCACGTTCGCGGCGCTCGCCGGCACGTCGGACATCGGCGAGAGCGCCGGCGGCCTGCGCGTCTTCCAGCCGGTGGTGGCGTCGTCCCGGACCCTGCGGTACGGGCCCGCCTACGGCGCCGACCTCGAGTTCTGGACCACTTCGGAGGACGGCGAGACGGTCAAGCCGCTGCGCCGCACCCTGATCGGTGACGTCATCCCCAGCGGTGTCATGACGGTGCCGTCCACCATCGAGGTACGGGACCGGTCGTACCCCACGGTGGGCGCCTTCACCGAGACCTTCGCCAGCGACGTGGACTTCCCGATCGACGTCGTCTACACCTGGGTGGACGGCGACGACCCGGCCTGGATGGCGCGCAAGTCGGCGGTGCTGGAGCGGCTCGGTTACCCGCCCGTGGAGGCCGCCGCCAGCGACGCCCGGTTCCGCAGCCGCGACGAGCTCCGCTTCTCGATGCGTTCGCTGGCACTGTTCGCCCCGTGGGTGCGCAACATCTACCTGGTGACCGACGACCAGACCCCGGCCTGGCTCGACGTGAACCACCCGCGGATCAAGGTGGTCAGCCACAAGGAGGTCTTCGGCGACCGCGGTCAGCTGCCGACCTTCAACTCGCACGCCATCGAGTCGCAGCTGCACCGCATCGAAGGCCTCTCCGAGCACTTCCTCTACTTCAACGACGACGTGTTCCTGGGCCGCCCGCTCCAGCCGCAGTCGTTCTTCTCAGCGAACGGCACGGCGCTCTACTTCCAGTCGCCGACCGCGGTGCCGCTCACCCCGATCACCGCCGAGGACGACTTCAACTTCGCGGCCGGCAAGAACAACCGGGAGCTGATCAAGCGGGCTTTCGGGCGGACGATCACCCACGCGTTCCTGCACACCCCGCACCCGCTGCGGGTGAGCACGCTGCGCGACATCGAGGAACAGTTCCCGGAGGAGTACGCGAACACCGCGCGGAGCCAGCTGCGGTCCGCGACGGACATCGCCATCCCGTCCGCACTGCACCACTACTACGGCTACTTCACCGGCCGCTCCGCCCGCGGTTCGCTCCGGGTGGCCTATGTGGACCTCGGCGATGTCGCCCAGCACCCCCGCCTCACCCAGATCCTGACCAGCCGCGGCTTCGACGTCTTCTGCCTCAACGACAGCCACCACGGCCTGGTCTCCGCCGCCGAGCGCGCCCAGGTGGCCCGGGTCTTCCTGGAGAACTACTTCCCGGTCCCCAGCGAGTTCGAGCAGGGCAGCCCCCGCAACAAGCTGCGCTCCTGACCAGCACGACGTGACAGAGGAGGCCTGCGGGCCTCCTCTTCGCACGTACCGGCCGGGTGGCTCGCGGCGTGGGCCCTACTACACTGCTTGATCACGCCGACGCCACCGCCATGGTGTCGTCTCCCGGGTCATTCCGATCGGTCGTTGCCGGCGTGCCGGTGCCCCCGGGAGTACGACCCCGGCGGCCGGCGACCGGTGGAACCCGAAGACGGAGAGGCCACATGCAGACCGCCGGTCAGTACCGTTTGCAGCAGGCGCTGAGCACCTGCGAGGTAGGAGAGGTCTGGTCCGGGGTCGACGCCCGGGGCGACACCGTCACCGTGGCCGTGCTCAACGAGCGCGCCGCCGACGACGAACGCTGGCGCGGGGCGTTCGCGGCCGCGGCGGACGCGCTCGCCCACGCCACCGACCGCCTGCCGATCGTCGCCTCGGACCATGGCGCCGCGCGCCCCTGGGTGGCGTGCGCACCGGAGCGCGGAGGCGGCGCGGCCGCGGCGCAGATCTTCGAGGCCCTCGGGCAGCGGTTGCAGCCGGTACCGGAGCCGGTGCCCGTTCCCGAGCCGGTGCCTGTTCCCGAGCCGGTCCCGGACCCCGCGCCGGCCCCGCAGCCCGCGCCCGTCCCGGTCCCCACGCCGGTCCCGCAGCCCATGCCGGCTCCGGTCCCCACTCCCGACCCGCAGCCCGCGCCGATCCCGGAGCCCACCCCGGTCCCGCCACACACGCCGGTGGCGCCGCCCACGCCGGTCCTGGATCCCACCCCTGTCCCGGAGCTCAGTCCCCGTCCGGAGCCCACGCCCGTCCCCGGCCCGGCGCCCGCTCCTGCCCCTGAGCCCACGCCCGTGCCGGAGCCGTCACCGGCTCCCGTTCCGGCTCCGCAGCCGACTCCTGTGCCAGCCCCGCAGCCGGAGCGCCACGACGCGGGCCCGACCGTGACCGACCCCGGCCCGACCGCGACCGACCCCGGCCCGACCGTGACCGACCCGGGCCCGATCGTGACCACCACGGAGCACCCGCCCGGTGACGAGCAGCGCAGGCCCGCCGAACTGGTCGCCCACCCGGTCACCACCCCCAGGTTCACGAGCCGGGCGGCGCCCCGCTTCGGCCGGACCCGCCGGCTGGTCGCCGCGGCCGCGGTCGCCGGCCTGCTCATTGGTTCCGGTGCCACCGCGGCGCTGATGTCGCTCGGTGGCGACGGCGACGAGAAGCCGGTCGTGCAGCCCGTGGCTCAGCCGCCGAGCGACGCGCAGCTCCTGCTCACCCCCGACCCGCCCGCCGCGCCGGGTGTCGAGCCCCCGGTCGGTGGCGGCTGGCCGGCCGGGTCGCCGACCTTCACCGCGACCACGCCGACGAAGGCCATGTCCGGGCTGGAGGGCCTCGGTTTCGACTTCCGCGTGCCGTTCACCTGGAGCTGTGAGCAGGTGGAGAAGGCCGAGGCTGCGGTCCGCTACCAGTGCGGCGGCGGCGCCGACGCCACGTCGGAGAGCGGCGGCGACCTGATCGTACGGTCCTGCGCCGTCACGTGCTCCGAGGAGCACCGGACCGCCCTGCGGCAGCGGGAGGAGGCCTGGGGTCTGCAGTGGACCCGCAGCGGCCCGTTCGTGACCTGGGCGGAGACCGACAAGATCACCGGTGCCCGCCAGTACGGCCTGGTCTATCTGGCGTTCTGGCGGTCCGACCCGCAGGGCCCGATCGACCGTGAGCTCGTGCTCCGGATGACCGCGCCGCTGGCCGGCGCCGACGACCTGAAACGGGTCGTCAACTCGATCCGCGACCGGACCTTCACCCTTTAAGGAGAGCTCGTGTCACAGACCCTGGCCGTTCCCGGGGCCTACCCGACGATCGCCGACGCTCTCGAGGTGGCGCCCGACGGCGCGGTCATCTCCCTCGCGCCCGGGACGTACACCGAGCGCCTGGCCCTCGCCGGGCGCCGGCTGACCGTGCGCGCCGCCGGTGACGCCGGGTCGGCGATCATCGACGCGACCGGCCTGGACAGCCCGGCGGTCTCCGTGACCTCCGGCGAGATCACCGTGCAGGGGCTCACGCTGACCAGCGGGGACTATCCGGCGGTCAGTGCCGTGGGCGGGCGTCTCACGCTGCGCCAATGCGAGCTGTCCGCGGGCTACGGCGCCGGCTTGCAGGCGAGCGACGGCGCCGTGGTCGAGGCCGAGAACGTACGCGTGACCCGCGGCCAGCACGGTTTCGTCTTCTCCGACGCCGGCGGGACGGTGGACTCCTGCGAGGTCCGTGACGTCACCGACGACGGCATCATCGTGCGGCTGGGCGCCGACCCGGTCGTCCGGAACACCACCGTGACCGGGTGCGGGTACCGCGGCATCTACGTCTACCAGTCCGGCCGGCCGGTGATCGAGCGCTGTGACATCTCCGGCACCGGCGCCGCCGGCATCCTCGTCGCGCACCGCAGTTCACCCCGGATCGTGGAGAGCTGGGTGCACGACACCACCGGATCCGGCATCGTCTTCGGTGCCGGCTGCGGCGGCTCGGTCGAACACTGCCGGGTGGAGAAGACGGCCGCTCCGGGCGTCGACGTCGACCCGGCGGCGAACCCGGTCGTCTCGCTCGACGAGGGCACCGCACCGAAGGCCGGTGTCGGCGCGGCCGAGACCGGTAACAACCAGAACGCGGCGGACGTGGAACGCCTGCTCACCGACCTGGACAAGATGGTCGGCCTGGCCGGTGTGAAGAGCGAGGTCCGCGCCCTGATCGATGAGATCCAGGTGAACGAGTGGCGGCGCAACGCCGGCCTGTCCGTCGGCGCGGCGAGCCACCACCTGATCTTCACCGGCGCCCCCGGTACCGGTAAGACCACCGTCGCCCGCATCTACGGCCAGTTGCTCAAGGCCCTCGGGGTGCTGCCCAACGGCGAGTTCCGCGAGGTGTCCCGCCGTGACCTGGTCGGCCAGTACATCGGTCACACCGCCGAGAAGACCACGTCGGTCTTCGAGGCGGCAATGGGTGGCGTGCTCTTCATCGACGAGGCGTACACCCTGGCACGGGCCGGCGGGGCCGCCGCCGACTTCGGCCAGGAGGCGATCGACACCCTGGTCAAGCTCATGGAGGACCACCGCGATCAGGTCGCGGTCATCGTCGCCGGCTACACCCAGGAGATGCTGGACTTCCTGGACGCGAACTCCGGCCTCGCCTCCCGGTTCGCCAAGACCCTGGAGTTCGAGAACTACGGACCCGACGAACTCGTCATGATCGCGGATCGGATCGCCCGCAACGACGACTACGTCTTCGCACCGGGACTCGGTGACGCACTCCACGAGTACTTCTCCCAGCTGGAGCGGGACCGTAACTTCGGTAACGCCCGGGAGGCGCGCAAGCTGCTGGAAGGCATGCGTAAGGCACAGTCGGGCCGGCTGCGGGCGCTGGGCCGGATGCCCAGCCGCGAGGACCTCACCACGCTGGTGCTGGACGACCTGCTTACCGCGATCCGGTAACTGCCGGTACAGTGGCCGATCCGGAACAGGTGTGCGGGGCGTCGATGCCTTCGCCCGGAAAACCTCGAGGACCGAGACGTCAGGACGTCGACCGACATGCGCGCGACAAGCAACGATCAGACGGCGATCATCGTTCGCGTCCCGGCCGACCACGAGCGCTCCGCAGGGATCGGCAACGGGCCGACCGACTGGGCGCCGCTGCCGGAGGACGTGCCCGCGGCCGCCGAACCGCTCAGCAATGCCCGGCTGCGCGCCGTCGCGTGGATCGCGCCCCTTCTCGTCGCCGCGGGCATGGGTGCCTGGAACCTCGCCACCCCGGGGCTCAGCGAGGAGGAACTGACCACCTGGGGCATGGTCACCGCGAGTTCGAGCGACTTCCGCAGCGTCCTGGTCAACACGGACGCCACCGTCGGGCCGTACTACGTGATGATGCGGGCGTGGACCACCCTGGTCGGTGACACCGACCTGCTGTTCCGGCTCCCCTCGGTGGTCTTCGCCGCGCTGGCCGCCGCGGTCGTCGCGCTGGTCGGCACCCGGCTCGCCGGAGTCCGGGTCGGGCTGGCCGCGGGACTGCTCCTCGCCCTGCTTCCGGGCTTCTCCCGGTACGCGCAGGAGGCCCAGCCGTACACCTTGGGGATGCTCGCCGCCGCCTGGGCGACCTACCTGGTGATCAATCTGGCGGAGCAGCCCCGGTTCCGGACGTACGCGGGTTACGCCGCCGCCGTCCTGCTGCTCGGTCTCTCCCATGTGGCGGGCCTGCTGGTGCTGCTGGCCCACCTGCTGTTGATCGTGCGGGTGCGCCGCTCCGCCCGTGCCGTCCTCGGCTGGTTCGCCGCCGTGCTGGTGGGCGTCGCCCCGGCCGTGCCGATCCTCTACCTGGGTTCCCGGCAGAGCGGGCAACTGTCCTGGATCCCGCCGCTCACCTGGCAGCGGTTCGCCGTGACCCCCGAGCTCCTGTTCGGGGCGACGATCATCGCGGGCGCGGTGATGGCGCTGGCCCTTACCGCCTTGTCGTTGCGCACGTCGGCACAGGTGCTGACCCTGTGGGCGCTGGTGCCGGCCGCCGCCCTGGCCGCCGCCTCGCTGCTGATCACCCCGCTCTGGGTGCCGCGCTTCCTGCTGTTCGTGCTGCCCGCCTGGGCGCTGCTGGCCGCGCTGGCGGTCCGGCGGCTCACCCTGCTGCGCGGCCTGGTCGCCGTGCTCGGCATCGGCGCCCTCGCCGTGCCCGCGCAGACCTCGATCCGGACGGTGTACGGCCACGACTACGCCAGCCGGGACGTCGCCGAGGTGCTCGCCGCGAACCAGGCCGCCGGCGATGCCCTGCTGTTTGGGCCGTACGCCGGCAACGACCAGCTGACCGGCCGCGACGCGGTGATGCGCTACCTGCCGGAGGACCGGCGCCCGGCCGACCCGCTGATGGTCCGGGCACCTCGCACCCTCGGCAGCATCGGCGCCCAGGAATGCCCGGACGCCGAGATCCCGAAGTGCTTCGGCAAACCGCCGCGGGTCTGGGTGGTGCGCAAGGGCACCTATACCGACGCGCTGCAGAACATCGGTGACGCCAAGGACGCGCTGCTGCGGCAGGAGTTCGTGGAGTCGGAGATCTGGCCGTTGCGGGGCTTCACCGTGGCTCTGTACGTCCGCAAGTCGACCGGGAAATCATGACCACGACACAGCAGAGACCGCCGGCTCCGGACGAGACGGTCGTGCTCCCGCTGATGACGGGAGACAAGCCGCGCACCCTCGCCGACCTGATCGCCCGGCCCCGGCAGGTCTGGCGCAAGGCGGTCGGGGTGGCGCCGCGCGGGCGGGCGTCGGCACCGCTGATGCCCCCGCCCAGTGACGACGAGACCGGGCTCTACGCCAAGCGCCGGCTCTGGGTGCTGACCGGCGCCTCGCTGATCAGCTTCACCTCGCTCATGGTGAGCCAGGTGCTGTTCCTGCGGATGTCGCCGTGGCTGTACCTGTTCGTCCCGGCCTTCGCGTTCACCGTGGCGTACTACCTGATCTCCCTGGCGGTGAACGCCTTCACGCCCGGCTTCGACATGTCCCGGCACCGGGAGCTGGTGCAGCGCTGGAAACCCGCGCAGTACCCGTCGGTCGACGTCTTCCTGCCGGTCTGCGGGGAGGCGCTGGAGGTGCTGGAGAACACCTGGCGGCACGTGGACATGATGGCCGACCACTACCGCGGCCGGGTCTGCGTCTACGTGCTGGACGACTCCGCGTCGACCGAACGGCAGCAGCTGGCGCTCGAGTTCGGCTTCGTCTACCAGCGACGGCCCAACCGCGGCTGGTTCAAGAAGGCCGGCAACATGCGGTACGCCTACCACCGCACCCTGGGCGACCTGGTTCTGGTGCTGGACGCCGACTTCACCCCGCGCACCGACATGCTCGACCAGATGGTGCCGTACTTCGACGCGTACCCCGACGTCGGCATCCTGCAGTCCCCGCAGTACTTCCGGGTGACCCGTAACCAGGGCTGGCTGGAACGCGGCGCGGCGGCCGTGCAGGAGCTCTTCTACCGCTCGGTGCAGGTCTCCCGGCAGCGGCACGAGGCCGCCATCTGCGTCGGCAGCTGCGCGATCTACCGTCGCGCGGCGCTGGACGCGATCGGCGGGTCCACTCTCATCGAGCACTCGGAGGACGTGCACACCGGCTTCGACATGCGCCGCAAGGGCTGGGGGCTGCGGTACATCCCGGTCCCGTTGGCCGTCGGGTTGTGCCCGGCCGACCTCAACTCGTTCTACACCCAGCAGTACCGCTGGTGTGCCGGGTCGATGAGCCTGCTCGGCTCGACGAAGTTCTGGAACCTCCGGATGGGCTGGCGGCAGCGACTGTCGTACGTCTCCGGGTTCTGCTATTACGCGCACACCGCGCTGTTCACCTTCGTCAGCCCGCTGGTGCCGATCGTCATGCTGCTGTTCTTCCCGCAGTTCGTCCGGCTCGAGCACTACCTGCTGATCGTGCCCAGCGTGCTCTACAACTTCGTGGTCTTCCCGCTGTGGCACCGCGCCCGGTTCCGGTTCGAGACGTGGACGGTGAAGCTGGTCTACGGCTGGGCGCACGCGTTCGCGATCTGGGACCTGCTGCGCGGTCAGCCGATGGGCTGGCAGCCGACCGGCGCCACCGGCAAGAAGTCGCGCACCCGCCGGTTGCGGACCGGCATCGCGCTGTGGAGCCTGGGCACCGCGCTGGCCTGGACGCTCCTCGCGGCCGCCCGGATGAGCACCGTCGACCTGGCCACCTTCGCCCCGGCCTTCCTCGCCGGGACGGTGTACCTCGCCACCGTTCTGCAGGCCCTGCTGGTCGATCCCGTCCGCGACGTTCCCGGAGGACGCACGGCATGAGAACCCCGCACCTGCTCCTGGCGATGTCCGTCTTCGTGGCGGGCGTCTTCGGCTATGCCGCGTTCGGGCCGGATTTCTCGGAGGCCGCCGCACCGGTCCCGGTGGCGTCGGCGCTGCCACCGAGCGCCGCACCGACCGCCTCGGCGGCGACCGCCTACGACGTCACGCACCTGCTCCGGCCGGCGAAGAACTACCTGGGGGTGGCCATCGACGGCGCACCGCAGGACATGAGCCGGGTCGACGCGTTCGCCGCGCGGGTCGGGCAGAAACCCAACATGGTGACGATCTACGAGAGCTTCGACGACGACTTCGCGGCCTCGGAGATCCGTGACATCTACCGGTCCGGCGCCCTGCCGATCCTGCGCTGGGAACCGTTCAAACAGGACCTGGCGGACATCGCCGAGGGCCGGTTCGACGACTACGTGAGCGCGTTCGCCCGGGACGTGCGCCGGGTCAACGTCCCGATCGCCTTGACCGTCGCGCACGAGATGAACGGCCACTGGTACCCGTGGGGCACCCAGAAGAGCTCGGCCAAGGACTTCGTCGCCGCGTGGCGGCACATCCACGACCTGTTCACCGAGGCCGGTGCGACGAACGTGATCTGGACGTGGACGCCGAACGTGACGAACTACCTGCCCGGTGTCGCGCTCAAGCCGTTCTGGCCGGGCGAGAAGTACGTGGACTGGGTGGGCGTGGACGGGTACTTCACGCGCAAGGGCGTGCGGCAGTTCGACCAGTTGTTCGGGCCGACCCTCAAGGAGATCGCGAAGTTCGCCGATCTACCGGTGCTCATCGTGGAGACCGGCTCCGAACCGGGCTCGATGCGCCCGGCGGTGGTCGACCAGCTTCTCGCCGAGGTCGCCCGGAGCAAGAAGATCATCGGATTCGTCTACTTCAACGCGCGCGGCTCCGGTGACTGGGTGCTGGACTACGACGAGAAGGCATTGAAGACCTGGCGGACCCACCCGGACCGCGACGCGTACGAGTTCACCGTAAAGTGATCGTTCTCGCCGCCGTGCCCACGGGGAACCGCACGACGGCCCGGTGGGGAGGAGTCCGGTGATCGAAGGCAACGGCTATCCGGTGCGGACAGACCCTTCCGCGCCGGCACCGGCGACAAGCTTCACCGAACCGGCCGCCGACGATGCGGCCCAGGTGCGGGCGGTGCGCCGCAGCGGTCATCTCGGCCCGTTCGGCATCGGCCAGATCGTCGTCGCCGAGGTGGCGCTCCTGGGCGCCGCGGCGGCCGCCTCGCAGGGCCTGACGCCGGGGCTGGCCGGCGGTGCCGCCGCGGCCGCGGTGCTGGGAGTGGTCTTCGCCCGCCGGCACGGCCGGTGGTGGCTGGAGGACCGGCTGATCGCCTGGCAGCACCGCCGGCGTGGCACGGCACCCACCGGCGCCGGCCCGATCCGCCTGCTGCACGCGATCGCCCCCGGCCTCGCGGTCCGCAACGAGTCCGCCCCCGACGGCGCCCGCGTCGGTGTGGCGCGCGACGAGGCCGGCTGGTTCACGGTTGTCGCGCTCACCCCGACCGCCCCGGTGCACCAGGAGGCCGGCCCGGTCCCGCTGGACGCGCTGGTCGGCGTGCTGGCCGCCACCGACCAGCCGGGGGTGGTGCTGCAACTGGCCACCCACACCGTGCCGGCGCCGGGGCCGGACGTGCATCCGGCGTCGCCGGCCGGCGGGTCGTACCGGCACCTCGCGCAGGGGCTCAGCGACGATCCGGTGCCCGCCCACCGCGAGTCGTCGGTGTGCGTACGCGTCGACGCGCGCAGCCTGGCCGAGGCGCTGCTGGACCACAACGCCGACCCGGCGGCCGCCGCCGCCCTGGTCGCCAGTCTGGGCCGCAAGGTGGCCACCAGTCTGCGCCGGCTGGGCATCGGGTGCCGGGTGCTCGATGCCGACGACCTGGTCGCCGCGCTGGCCCGCTCCTGCGACGTGGAGGCCGGCTCGATCACCGGGTCCACCCAGGTCCGTGAGGAGTGGACCCGGTGGCACTCGGCGCACCTCGCGCACCGCACGTTCTGGCTGAAGAGCTGGCCGCCGTCGGCGACCGCGATCGGCGAGCTGCTCACCTGGGTCTCGGCGGTGCCGGCCGCGCAGAGCAACGTCTCGGTGGTCATCGACCCGGACGGCGGTGACGACGTCACGGTCCGCTGCCTGATCCGGCTGGCCGCCCGGCCGGAGGACGACTTCACCGCCCTCGAGAACTTCCTCGTCGAGGGCGTCGCACGATTCGGCGGCGAGGTGCGCCCGCTCGACGGCGAGCAGGGGCCGGCCGCCTACGCCACGGCACCGACGGGGGGTGGTGCGGGATGACGTATCCGGACCGGGACGGGGCCTGGCGGCCACGCCCGCAACAGGACCAGGCTCTTCCCCCGCCGCCCACGGCGTTCGCGCCGCCGCCGGCACCCGTCGCGCCGGCGCCGCCCGAGGTGGTCGTCGAACCGGCCGTGCCCACGCCCGCACCCGGTGTCCAGGGCACCACGGCGGCCGACCCGGCCGCCCGCCGGCTCGCGGCGCCCGCCGTGACAAGCGCGCCCCTGGCGAACCCCGGTGCCGCCGCGGCCACGGCGGCCCCCGCCGCGGAACGGCCGGAGAACGACGGACCGCCTCCCACGAGCGGCACCTGGGCCGAGGCGGACGTACGCCTGCGGCCGTCGGGGAAGATGCCCCGGCTGCACGTGGGCCGGCACACCATCTCCCGGGCGACCCTGCGGAAGGTCCACGTGACCACGTCGTCCGGGGCCGGCCTGATCATCGGCCGCGACCGGCAGCACACCGCCGTACCCCTGCGTCTGTTCAGCCCGGAACCGGTCCGGGTCGCCGTGGTGGGCGGGGTGTGGGCGGCGCACCTGATCGTCTTCCGCGCCTTCGCCCTCGGCGCCCGGGTGACAGTGGTGACCACCGAGCCGCAGGCGTGGACCGGCTTCGGCGAGCGGGCCACCGGGCAGCACAACCGGCTGCGGGTGCTGACCGGCGACCAGGTTCCGGTGACGCAGGGCACCGCGCAGATCCCGGCCCTGACCGTGTACGACCTGGGCATGACCGTCCCGGCCCAGACGGCGCCGCTCGGCCCGTGGCGCTCCCAGCTCACCCTGTTGCGCCAGCTCGACCGGCCCGGACTGGCGGCCCTGCAGGACGCCCACCTCACCCTGTTGCAGCGGCTCGGCGGGGACGAGGCGGCCCTGGCCTCGACCGCGCTGCGGCTGCGCCCGCACAGCAGCCAGTTCGTGCAGTTCATGGCGGACGACATGATCGCTCTGATCGACGGCGGCACGGACCGTTACGTCTACCTCGCGCAGACCGACATCGAGCGCCGAGAGATCGGCACACCCCGGCGCTGACGCGGCGCCGCCCCTGCCGAGATGTTGATCTGCTAGCGCTACGAAATCGCTGTGATCATGGGGTTGAAACCGCGATTTCGCATCGCTAGCAGATCAACTACGCCGCGCGAACCCACCGCAGCCGACCCGGGGGAGCAGGCCCGCGGGTCAGCTGGCCGGCGGGGTCCACGGCAGCTGCACCAGGCGGCTGCCGTGCTTGCGGGTGATCAGCCAGGCCCGGCCGGGCGGCAGGATCTGCGGCTTGATCGTGCCGAACAGGGGGCCCTCCTCGCGGGGCCCGGACATCATGATGCCGGGCGAGGCCAGTTCCCGGATCCGGCCGATCAGCGGGTCGAACATCGCCCGGGCGGCGCCACCGATGCGCCGGGTGATGATCAGGTGCAGGCCGATGTCGCGGGCCTGCGGCAGGAACTCCAGCAGCGGCAGCAGCGGGTTGACCGACGCGCCGGCGACCAGGTCGTAGTCGTCGACCAGCACGTACAGCTGCGGGCCCTTCCACCAGCTGCGTTCGCGCAGCATCTCCGGGGTCACGTCCGGGCCGGGCAGCCGCTCCTTGAGCACCACCACGGCCTGGTTGATCAGGTCGGCGGTCGCCTGGTGGGAGCTGCCGTACCCGATGGTGTGGCCCGGGTCGACACAGCCCAGCAGGCTGCGTCGCAGGTCGACCAGGAGCAGCCGGGCCTGCGACGGGTCGTTACCCGCCGCGATCGACTTCGCCAGGCCGCGCAGGAACGAGCTCTTGCCGCTCTCCACGTCACCGAAGAGCAGCGCGTGCGGCTCGGCGTCGAAGTCCAGCCAGACCGGCTGCAGATCGCTCTCGGCGATGCCGATCGGCACCAGGGCGCCGTGCGACGCCGGCAGCGCCGTGAACGGCAACTCGGACGGCAGCAGGCGGACCGGCGGGGCCGGCGGGCCCGTCCAGTGCTCGGTGGCCGACTTGACGTAGGCGCCGACCGCCTCGGACAGGTCCTCCACCCGCTGCTCCCGGTCGACCCGGGGGAGGGTGGCGAGGAAGTGGTAGCCGTCCGGGGTGAGGCCCCGGCCCGGCGCCTGCTCCGGCACGTTCACCGCCTCCCGGCGGTTGATCATGGAGTCGCTCGGTTCACCCAGGCGCAGCTCGACACGGGTGCCGAAGACGTCGCGGGTCTGCGGGCGGATGTCCATCCACCGGTTGGCCGCCGCGATCACGTGGATACCGAAGCCGAGACCCCGGTTGGCCAGCTCGTTGAGCACCGGCTCCAGGTCCTCGAACTCGGCGCGCAGCGTGGCCCAGCCGTCGACCACCAGGAACAGGTCACCGAACGGGTCCTCGGCGAACCGGCCCTGCGCCTTGGCCCGCCGGTACGCCGCCGCACCCTCCACGTTCTCCCGGGCGAACAGCTCCTCCCGGGCACGCATCAGCCCGTGCACCTCGGCGACGGTCCGCCGAACCCGGTCCACGTCACGCCGGGTGGCGATCCCGCCGACGTGCGGCAGATCCGTCAGGGCGCTCAACGGGCCGCCACCGAAGTCGAGCCCGTAGAACTGCACCTCGTGCGGGGTGTGCGTCAACGCCAGGCTGACGATCAGCGAACGCAGCAGGTTGGACTTGCCGGACTGTGCGGCACCGACCACCACCATGTTGCCGGCCGCGCCGGACAGGTCCAGCCACATCGGGTCGCGGCGCTGCTCGAACGGCTTGTCGATCACGCCCACCAGGGCGTGCAGCGTGCCGAACCGCTCGGCAGCGTCGGCCGCCAGGCCACGGACCGGGTCGTTGACCAGCGGCGGCAGCATCTGGCCCAGGGTGGGTGCGGTGTCCAGCGGCGGCAGCCACACCTCGTACGCCGGTGTGCCCTGGCCCTCCATCTGCCGGACCAGCACCTCCAGCAGCGTGTCGCCGACAACCCGCTCGTCGGCGTCGTCGGTCTGCTCCGGCACCGCGCCGTCGTCGGGCTGCTCGTCGCGCAGCGGAACCGCGTAGAACGTGGAGAACTCGCGGATCGGGTCACCCAGTTTGACGCCTGACGCGGCGATCGCGTTCTGCTGCTGGACGGCACCGGAGACGTACGCGGCCTTCAGCCGGATCAGCCCTTCGGTGCCGGTGCGCAGGTAGCCGTGGCCGGGCGAGCGGGGCAGCTCGTACGCGTCCGGAGCACCCAGCACCGCCCGGCTCTCCATCGACGAGAACGTGCGCAGGCCGATCCGGTACGACAGGTGCGACTCCAGCCCGCGCAGCCGGCCCTCGTCCAGTTTCTGCGAGGCCAGCAGCAGGTGGATGCCGAGCGAGCGTCCCACGCGTCCGATCTGGACGAACATGTCGATGAAGTCGGGCCGGGCGCTGAGCAGCTCGGAGAACTCGTCGACGATGAACAGCAGACTCGGCAGCGGCGCCAGCGGCACCCCGGCCGACCGGGCCCGCTCGTAGTCGCGCTGCGACGCGTAGTTCCCGGCCTTGCGCAGCAACTCCTGCCGCCGGTTCAGCTCACCCTGAATCGCCCCGAGCATCCGGTCGACGAGCGACAGCTCGTCCTCCAGGTTCGTGATCATCGCGCTGGTGTGCGGCAACCGGTCGAGGGAGGCGAACGTGGCGCCGCCCTTGAAGTCGACGAGCACGAAGTTGAGGATCTCCGGGTCGTGCGTGATGGCCAGGGCCAGCACCAGCGTGCGCAGCAGCTCGGACTTGCCGGAGCCGGTCGCGCCGACCAGCAGGCCGTGCGGTCCCATCCCGTCCTGCGCCGACTCTTTCAGGTCCAGCTCGATCGGCCGGCCGTCGAGCCCCACCCCGATCGGGACCCGCAGCCGGTCCCGGTTGGGGCGGCTCGCCCACAGCTGCTGCAGATCGATCGCGTACGGGTCGTCCTGCTCCAGCAGCTCGGCCAGGCCCATGTCCTGGGTGATCGCGGCCTCGTCCCGGTGCGACGCCGCGGACAGCCGCAGCGGGGCCAACTCCCGGGCCAGCACCTCGGCCTGCCGGGCGTCGAGCGCGTCGGCGCGGCCGACGGTGGTGCTGCCGTCCATCGTGGTCCCGGTGACCGTGCCCTCGGCGTCGATCTCCAGGATCACCGAGCTGTCGTCGAGCAGCCGGGGCGGCGGCACGGACAGGTCGAGAATGGTGACCCCGGCGACGCCGCCCTCGGTCATCAGGTGGTCCGACCCGGCCGTGGAGCCGCCGTCGATGATCACCACCACGTGCGGTCCGTTGAAGGGCGGGCCGGCCGGGTCGAAGCGCGGCCGGTTCACCAGCACGTCGTCGAGCATCGCCTCCAGCGCCGGCACGCTCGGCGCGACCAGGCGCACCGAACCCACCGCGTCGGCCTTGCCCGGGTGCTGCGCGTGCGGCAGCCACTTCGCCCACTCCCACCGGGACCGCTGATGGTCCGGGGTGCAGACGCCGACACGCAGGTCGTCGGGGGCGTGGAACGCGACGAGCTGGGCCGTCAGCGCCCGCGTCAGGTCGAGCACGGCGTCGTCGGCGCCGCGCAGGTAGATCCGGGAGAAGTCGCGCAGGGCCACCGCGACCGGCAGGTCCGGCACCACCGAGTAGGTGCTGACGAACTTGCGCAGCGCCATCGCGCACATCGGTTCCAGCTCGTCCACCGGCCGGGTCTGCGGCGGCACCAGCCGGGTCGCCACCTCCTGCGCGCCCACGCCGACCCGGATCACGGTGAAGTCCGCGTCGCCCGGCCTGCGCTCCCACAGCCGGCCGCCGTCCACAAGCGTCCACAGTGTGTCGGGGTCGGGGTTGCGGTAGTACATCGCCTCACGCTGCTGGCGGATGGCGTTGCGCACCTGGGCACGCAGCTGCGACAGGTGCCGCAGGTACTGCCGCCGGGCCTCGATCATCTCGCGCTTGCCGGGGCCGGTGGTGTTGGCGAACATCATGCCGATCATGCCCAGGATGGAGACGCCGTACATCGCGCCGGCCACATAGGTGATCACGCCGCCACGCTGGACGCCCATCATCAGGCCCATCGCGCCCGCACCCGCCGCCATCGGCAGGACCATCAGCATCCGGGTCCAGCCCTTGCCACCCGCCGGGGGCACCTCGGGGGGCGGGTCCAGCAGCACCTCGCCGGACGGCATCGGCGGCGCCCCCCGTCGCGGGGGACGCTTGACGATGGTGACTGTCACGCTGGCACTCCCCCTCGGCGACGGATCGGCGACCATCCTAGCGATCAGCAGCGGCCGGCATGAGCCCCGCTCACATGAGCGAATCCCAGGTCACGCGAAGGCGAACCGAGCCTGCTAGGTTGTGGCGCGAATATCGACGTCGGTGCGGAGGTGACCTGATGAGCTCACCGGGCAGCCCCAGTCTGGCGCGGGTGACCATTGCCGCGCCCGAGCGCCGGATGGACATCGCGCTGCCGGACAACATGCTCGTCGCGGAACTGCTGCCGCACCTGGTGCGGCACGCCGAGGGCGCGCTGGGCGAGACGAGCGAGCGCAACGGTGGCTGGGTGCTGCGCCGCGCCACCGGAACGGCTCTGGAACCGCAGCGCAACCTGTCCGCGCAGGGCGTCCGCGACGGCGAGCTGCTGCATCTCAAGCCGGCCCAGGAGGACTGGCCCGAGCTGGCGTACGACGACGTCGTCGAAGTGATCGCCAGCGGGTCCCGCCGGGACGGGCGGTCCTGGGGCCCCGCCGAGACCCGCCGCTGCGGCCTCGCCATCACCGCTGTCGCGTCGGCCGCCGGCCTCGCCGGTCTCGCCATCACCGGTCCCGGGTGGCAGCTGGCCGGCATCGTCGCCCTCTGCCTCGCCCTCGTCCTGACCATCGGCGGCATCCTGCTCTCCCGGGCGTTCGGCGACGCCGGTGCCGGCGGTGTCATCGCGGCCGGCGCCCTGCCGTACGCGTTCGCCGGCGGCGCCTGGCTGCTCACCCCGGACGACGCCGGCGTGCTCGGGCTCGGTGCGCCGGGTCTGCTGCTCGGCTCCGCCGCCCTGCTGGTCCTCAGCGTCGTCGGGCACACCGGCGTGGCCGGCCTGACCCGCCTCTTCGTGGCCGGCATCGCCGCCGCGCTCACCGGGCTGCTCGCCGCCCTGCTGGTGATCTCCGGCATCACCGGCCCGGGTGCCGCCGCGGTGGCACTGACCACGGTGATCGGGCTGCTGCCCGGCTATCCCGTGATCGCGTCCTGGGCCGGCCGGGTGCCCTTCCCCGAGCTGCCCAACCGGGCCGAGGAGATCCTCCAGGACAAGCCGATGCCGCGCCGCTCCGACGTGTTCGCCGCCGTGGTCCGTGCCGGTGAGGTGCTGACCGGGCTGCTGCTGTCCACGGCGGTCTGCGGCGTCATCGCCGTCGGCTATCTGACCTTGGAACGGCCGGACATCTCGGGTGTCCTGCTGATCGTGGCCGCGGTCGCCGCGATGCTGCTGCGCGCCCGGCTCCTGCCGGTGCCACGGCAGCGGGTGCCGCTGCTGGTCGCCGGCCTCACCTCGACGGCGACGCTGGCCATCGGCTCGGCGTACCACGCGGACGGCACGGCCGCGGGTCTCTACCTGCTCGCCGGCGCCGTCGCGACCGCCGTCGTCGCGCTCACCGCGGCCCTGGTGTTCAGCCGCAAGGCGCCGTCGCCCTACCTGGGCCGGGCCGCCGACTGGTTCGACGTCCTGGCGATCATGGCGTTGATCCCGCTGGCCTGTGCCGTGATCGGCATCTTCGGCACCATCCGCGGGCTGTTCGCCTCGATCGGCGGGTGACCCGGCCATGACCTCTCGTCGTGACCAGCTCCACTCGTACCAGTTCATGAATCAGCGGGTCGTGTCGGCCCTGGTGATGCGGGAGACCGACCCGGCGCAGTCGCCACTGCGCCGGGGCATCGGCGCGCTGTTCGGCGGCCTGATGGTGGCGATCCTGATCGGCGCCGTCTGCGGCGTGGTCGGCATCCTCACCAAGGTCGGTACGAAGACCTGGAAGAGCGACGGCTCGGTGGTCGTGGAACGCGAGTCCGGCGCCGTCTTC
This sequence comes from Actinoplanes sp. DH11, assembly GCF_020873875.1. Classification (GTDB taxonomy): domain Bacteria; phylum Actinomycetota; class Actinomycetes; order Mycobacteriales; family Micromonosporaceae; genus Actinoplanes. Next base: position 33,766 of record NZ_JAHWGU010000011.1, on the reverse strand, counting down.
GTCTACCTGAGCGGCCGGCTCAACCCGGCGCTCAACCTGGCCTCCGCCAAGCTCGCCGCCGGGCGACCCAACCCGGTCGTGCAGCGGATCGCGGCGAAGTCGCTGGCCGAGGTGCCGCGCGGCACCATGATCGGCATCGCCGGGGCGCCCGAATCGCTGCCCGAGGCGGGCCGGCAGTCCGGTCTGCCGTGGACGATGTGCGCGGTGATCGGCTCGCGCCCCTCGTCGGTGCTGCTCGCGGGCTCGGCCGGCCCGGCCGGTGCCGGCCTCGCCGACCGGGGCCTGGTCGTCCAGGACGCCGCCAAGGGCATGCGCTACCTGATCTGGCAAGGCCGCAAATACCAGTTCCAGGACTCCCGGACCACCATCCCGGCGCTGTTCGGGGCGGTCGCCGCCACCCCGGTCGGCACCGCCTGGCTCGACGCGATCCCCTCCGGCGTCGACATCGCGGCCCTCGGCGTCGCGAACCGCGGCGCCGCCTCCGGCCGGGTCCCCGGCCGGAAGAACGGCGAGGTGCTTGTCGCGACGACCGGCAGCGGCGAGCAGAACTACCTGGTGTTCGACGACGGCCTGGCACCGATCACCCCGTTGCAGCGGGCCGTGCTCGAGGCCCGGTTCCCGGGCACCCCCGCACCGATCACCGTGAACGAGGTCGGGCAGCTGCCCACCAGCACCCGCCTCGACGGCCTCGACCCGGCCACCCAGCCCCCGGCCACCCCGCCACCACTGGCCGATGTGGAGCCGGACCGGACCGTCTGCGCGATCACCCGGGACGCCGGCGCTCCCCCGGCACTGTCGATCGGCGGCTCCGCGGCCGAACTCACCGCCTCCGTCCCGACGTCGTCGGCAGCACCGACCGGCCGGGCGATGGCCGACGCGGTGCTCGTGCCGGCCGGCACCTACCAGCTGGTCCGGGTGCCGGGTTCCGGCGGTTACACCCTGGTCACCGACCTCGGCATCCGGTACGCGGTGCCCAGCCCGGACGTGCTCGCCATGCTCGGCTACTCCCCGGCCGCGGCGGTCACGGTGCCGACCGCCCTGGTCAACCGGATCCCGGCCGGCGTGACCCTGGAACCGTCGAACGCCCTCGCACCGGCCCGCGCGGGCGAATAACCACTCCTGCCCGCAGGGCGAACAACTACTTCTTGCCCGACAGGTCGTCCAGGAGCATCACCGGCGGTCCCGGCTCGATCGGTTCCTCGATCACCGGCAGCGGCGCCGCCAGACCCGGCCGCCAGACCCGCCGCCGCAGTGCCGCCGTGGCGATCACCACCGCCACCACGACGAGCGCCACCAGTCCCGCGCCGGCCAGGGCCAGCTCCTGGCGGCGCCGCTCGGCCGCGGTGTCCGGCACCGGCGCCGCCTGGACCTGCGGCAGCGGGCGCGCGCTCGGCGGCACGACCTGCTCGGTGAGTGCGCCGTACGGGTTGACGACGCCGGCCCCGTACGCGGCGGTGAGCGGTGCCGGGCCGGCCGTGGCGACGAGGAGCTGCTGGAGCTCGGTCAGAAGCAGGTCGCCCCGCTTGCCGCGGGTCACCGCGGCGGCCCCGGCGGCGTAACCGGCGGCCACCGCCGTGCCGTCGACGACGGTGAGGCCGCGGCTGCGCTGCACGGTCGGCACCGCGATGCCGGGCGCCACCACGTCGACGAAGTCACCGGCCGGCGACCTGGCCCACATTTCGCCGTTCTGCCCGATCGCGCCGACGCCCAGCACGCCCGGGTACCCGGCCGGATAGGAGACGCGGGCAGTGCCCATCAGCTCGGTGTCCCCGGTCGCCGCGACGACCAGCACGCCCCGGGTCACCGCGTCCGCCACTGCCCTGCGCAACGCCTCGTCCTCCCGGTAGACCGGTGTGGCGACGACGATCACGTCGGCCCGGTTGGCGACCGCCCAGGAGATGCCGCGGACCAGCGGCGCCACGGCAGCGGGAGTGTTGCCGAACGGGTTGTCCGGCATGACCCGGACCGGCTGGACGCGCGCGTAGGGCGCGACGCCGACGACACCGTTGCCGGCCGTCGGCTCGGCCACGACGACACCGGCGATCTGGGTGCCCGTGCCGGTGCAGTCGCTGTCGGCGGTGCCCCGGCCGGTGACCGCGTCGAAGCCGGGCAGGACCCGGCCACGCAGTTGTGGATGGCGTGCGTCCACCCCGGTGGAGAGAACCGCGACGGTGACGCCGCCGCCCCGGCTGAACGGCCAGACCGCGTCGAGCGCCAGCATCGTCCGCGGCCACGGCGCCTCCGCCGGCACGTCGGCCGGCTCGGCGCAGTTGTCGTCACGGGCCAGCACCGGCACGGCCGGGGCCGCGGAGGCCGGGAACGGCACAGCCGGGACGATCGCCAGCGCGCCGAGCACGACACCGGCCAGGACGGCCGGCAGGCGGCGACTCATCGCAGACACCGGATGATGATAAAGGTGCTGTTCCGGCCGCGCGGTACCCTGTCCCATCGCTGTCGATCACTACCGGGGAGTCGTCCTTGTCACGCCGACGGATCATCTTCAGCATCGTCGTGGTGCTGCTCGGGGCCGCTGTCGTCGTCGGTGTCGAGAGGTTCACCGGCGGATCGTCCAAGGAGGACCTGCACGCTCGCCTGGTGGGGATCAGTGATCGCCTGAAGGCGTCGGGCAGCGCGCGGGTGGCCTTCACCGCCGAACTCAAGCCCCAGGTGGCCGGGCCCTCCGGCGCCTGGTCGGGCACCAGCATGGTGACGTTCGGCGAGACCGAGCAGTGGGACGCCACCTACTCCGCCATCGTGGCCGGCGGCAAGGAACCCGTCGAGGCCCGCGGCATCCGGGTCGGCGCGGACACCTGGTACACCTCGCCGAGCCTGACGGCGGAGGACGGGCGTTCCTGGTTCCGCTCGACGACCCCGGCCGACTGGGGTGCCGTGCCGGCGGACCCCAACCTGGACCTGACCGACTTCGGCTTCTGGAAGGAGTTCCTGACCAGGACCGAGGTCGACGTGGCCGCCAAGGGTTACACGGACGAGCTGCCCGACGTGCCGGGGGCCCCGCACGAATACATGATCCGGTGCACCGCGAACGTCTCGCCGAACTGTCCCCCGCCGTTGCCGGCCGCTCTGGGCGGACTCTTCAACAAGGTGAACTTCTACCCGCTGTTCAACGTCTGGATCGGGGACGACGGGCTGATCCGGCGGCTCGACCTGTCGCTGAGCCTGATCTACGAGGCCGACCCGGCGAACCCCGGTGAGGCGGCGTTCCACCCGCAGGGCGAGTACTTCGCCGCCATGTCCTTCACCCTCGACCAGTTCGGCACACCGGTGACGGTCACCGCCCCGGGCCCGGACGAGGTCACCCGGAGCTCCCTGATGCGCCGGGCGGGCTGAAACTGAGCAACAGCACGACCTGGTCGGCGGGGACGGTGATGCCCCCGTCGCCGCCCGGGTCGACGGCCAGGCCGTGCTCCGGCGGCCACACCGCGAGCGCGAACGGCAGCGCCACCTCGACCGACGGCACCGGTTCGGGATGCCGGCGGGCCAGCGCCGCCGGGCTGGTGAACACCTCGATCATGCGGTCCGGCCCGGGTTGCCACGGGAAGCCGGGTTCCAGGATCTGCTCGGCGTCGACCTGCCGGGCCGTCGGGATCAGCACCACGGAGTCGAGCAGCAACTCCAGGTAGCCGTAGACGTCACCGGCCCGGGCGGCAGCCGCCAGCGCGGCGGCCGGGTCGTCCGGGTAGTCGCCCTCCGCGCGCAGGGCCTGCATCTCCAGTTCGGCGCCCACGTCCGCCTCGGCCGCCTCGGCCAGCTCGGCCAGGGTCGGCACGGTGACGTCACCGATCGCCGCTTCCTCGACGCTCTCCACCGACAGGTACGCGTCGATCGGCGTGCCCGGGTTGATCGCCAGCCGCCACTCCGGGTCCGGCCACTTGCGGCGCAGCTCCGCATAGGTGGTGACGGTGTACCCGTTGATGGCGCCGCGCAACTGCCCGGCCAGCGCCTGCACCGAGGTGAAGACCGGCAGGAACACTTCGTCGAACGCGTGCACGGTGAGGAACCGCTGGTCCCGCGAGTCGTCGCCGGCGACCTGCGGCAGGAACAGGTCGGCCAGCGCCAGGAGCTGGAAGTAGGCCTGCCGGTCGCCCTCGCCCACGGCCAGCAGCATGGCCCGTTCGATCTCGTTGACCGGCTCCCACCCGTTCACCGCGCCACCCGCCGGTGCGAGGACGGCAGGAGCGCGCCGGCTCCGTCGGGGTCCGGCACCCGGGCGCCGGCGGCGGCATGTGCCGCCAACTGCTCCAGATCGGCGGGTACGGGTCGCAGCGCCGTCCAAAATCCGGCGAAGTCGTCCGCCAGCCGGTGCACCAGCCTGTCGCACACCTCGGCCGCGGTGAACCCGTCCCGGTCGCGCGGATCGTCGTCGTCGAGGTGACCGACCGCACCGGCTCCCGCCCCGCGGACCCGGAGCACGAGCAGGCCGCCCTGCAGGTGACCGATCGCCAGCCAGTCCTCGGTCAGCCGGTCACGGAACCAGGTGTTGACGTAGCCGAGGTCCTGCGCCCGGTCGTCGCGGAAGCCGAACAGCGGCTGGTCCAGCACGAATCCGTGGCCGGGAAGAACGACCGGCAAAGCTGGGGCGCCACCGTTGGTGCGGGCGAGGAAGTCGCGGTACGCGCCGGGAAGGCGTACCCCCAAAGTCTCCTCGGCCTTGTCCACCGCGGCGCCGGACAGATGCTCGGAGACCAGGATCCGCGGTGCGGAGCCGCCGCGGGCGGTGAGCCCACGCCCGGCCGGCCGGGTGGCGCCGGTGCTTACCCCGCCGAGATGCCGGAAGGCGGCGTGCAGCTCGGCCGGGACGAGGGCGAGCCGCCGGCTCCGGGCGAGGTGCGCCCACGTCCAGCCGGGCGGGGTGCCGACGGTGCCGGACCAGATCGGGTCGCCGGTGGCGCGCGCGACCGTGCCGGCGGCGCGCACGTCCACCACCCGGGCCTCGTCGAGCGTCAGGTCGGGGACGACCGGCGGCAGGTCGACGAGCGTGCGGGCGTACGGCGTCCAGTCCGGGAAACCCCACGGGTCGACCGGCACCCCGTGCCGGTACCGCACGCGCAGCATGGGCGCTGCCGGGTGCGCGACCCGGAACGCGTAGCGCGCGCCCGCTATCCGATTCTCCGACGCCATCCGGCTCCCACCCCCGTCTCGTCCGGCTCAGGGTAGTCATCGGAGTGCGGCCGCGATGACCGGACGTCCGGGACCCGGCCGTCAGAAGTCGATCGCCGCACCGGTCTCCGGGTCGAGACCCATGATCTCCCGGGCCCGCACCAGGAACTCGTGATCCGCTTCGGAGGAGGCCTCGAGGTCCACGTGGTGCAGGTTGTAGTCCGGGTCGGCGGCGTGGAGTTCCGGCCGGAACGGCGTGCTGCCGGCGTGGCGGCGCTGCCATTCGCCGTGCCAGGCGCCCAGAGCCTGCTGCCGTTCCTCCATGGTGGGCGGTGCCGGCCGGCCCGGCACGTTCGTCTCCTGGACCCGCCGCGTGCCGTCGCCGGCCGCGGCGCTTTCCAGCAACTGCCGGGCCCGGTCCAGCACCGCGGGTTCCACCGTCTCGGGGTAGCAGAACCGCCGCTCGAGGATGTGGTGGTACAGCTCGTCCTCCGGGTGCGCCCCGGACGCGAGCACCTCGCCGGCGATCGACTCCGGCCACACCCACATGCCGTCCGTGCGGAAGGTCCCCGCCGGTCCGGTGCTCACCAGCGGGGCGCCGGTCAGGAACGCCACCACCTCGGCCTGCGCCTCCGCGTCCAGCGGTCCGAACCCGGTCCCGGTGCCGGGCACGGCGAGCCGCAGCAGGAACTCGCCGGAGCGCTGCTTGGCGATCGCCCGGCGGGCCACGCCGTACCGGACGCGGGCGCTGTCGGCGTGCGCCTCCGGCATGTGCCGGCTGGTCTGCCGCAGGGTGCCGGGCAGCTCGCCGCGCTCGGCCCGGGCCAGCATGTCCGTCGGATGCCACTCGCCGTCCCGGCCCAGCAGCTCGTCCACGCTCCGGTCCGCCGAGGCGACCCGGCGCAGCACCCATGAGGGCCGGGTCGCGCGTTCACCGGCGCGCATCCGCGCGTAGTACGTCACGTCGTCCACGGTCACGACCGCTTCCACAGCACGGCCGCGCCGGCGAGCGCCCGGCGGTGGTACGGCGGCAGCTCGTCCCCGGCCCAGTACGCCTCCACCTGCGCCCCCGCCTCGTCCATGTCCCGTTCCGCGGTCCGGGCGACATCCCAGGCCGGCGCTCCGGACGCCACCTCGACCAGCAGCACCCGCACCCCGTCGACGGGCGGGCCGTCCAGCGGGAAGCGCCAGGCCCGCGCGATCGACAGCACGTCGTCGCGCTGCCCGAGCGCGACCACCGGAGCGGTGTCCGTCAGATCGGTCAGCCGCATCGCCAGATCGTCCAGGTGCGCCAGGTGGGGCGGCAGCTGCCACAGGTCGTCGGTGCCGCTGAGGTCGAGGTGCGCCGGGATCCGCGCCGCGTCGGTGGCGAGCACCTCGGCGGGCACCGGGAAGAACCGGTGCGCGCTCGCCGGGGTCCGCTCCGCGACGACCACCTGCTCGATCCGCATCGGTTCCCGGTCCCCGTGCAGCAGCAGTACGAGCTCCCGCAGCAACGCCACCTCGCCGGCGGTCAGCGGCACCCGGAGCTCGGCCGTCGTGCCCGAGATCGTGTCCGGAACCTCGGCCAGCTCACCGGTCGCGATCCGGGTCCGCACGTGGTTCAGCCAGTCGTCGGGAACCCGGCCCGCGAGGCGCAGCAACAGCCGGTGCAGTCCGGTGAAGAGGCGCCAGGCCGGTTCGCCGAGCGACTCCCGGGTCTCGGCCACGTCAGTCCTCCTTCGTCATCACGTGCCCGAACTGCTTGAGCGACCAGGCCCGGTCCAGCTCGTCCAGCGCGGCCGGGCTGAGGTCGGCCGGCGGCCTGCCGGCCTTCTCCCGCCACTTGAACATGGGCACGGCGACGTACTCGAGTTCGACGAAACCCTTCTCGATGTGAAACCCGCCGTCGCGCTCGAAGAGCAGCAGCAGCGGCTCGAACGGGTCGTCCAAGTCCTCGGGCAGGTCCGCCTCGGGGGTGGCCCGCAGCGCGGCCCAGTGCAGGATGAACGGTGTGACGTCCGTGACGTCGCGGCTCATCGTGCTGGCGGCCTTGATGGCCTGCACCACCTCGTCCACCACTGCCGGGTCGGCGCGGACCGCAGGGTCGATGCACTGCGCCAGATCGTAGAACGGCGTATGAGTGGCACAGCCGTACGCGGCCGTCCACAGCGCCATCCGGCGGAAGTACTCCTGCATCAGGCTCCCCCTCGACCGTGACCGGTAGCCGTGGCGCTCCCAGTCGACGGCGCGGAGCCGGTCGGCCACGGCACGGACGGCTTCGTCGGGTGTCATCGTCGGAGTTACCTCTCCCTGCTCATCACGTATCCGAACTGCCTGAGCGACCCGGCGCGGTCGATCTCGTCCAGGGCGCCCGGGATGAGATCGGCGAGCGGCGGCCGGCTCGCACGTGCCCGCCACTTGAGCATGACAACGCTGAGGTTCTCGAAGTTGACGAAACCTTTGGCGCTGTGAAACGCGCCGTCGCGTTCGAAGAGCAGCAGCAGCGGCTCGAACGGGTCCTCCAGGCCCTCGGGCAGGTCCGCCTCGGGGGTGGCCCGCAGCGCGGCCCAGTGCAGGATGAACGGTGTGACGTCCTCGACGTCCCAGCCCGCATCGGCGGCCTCGATCGCCTGCATCACCTCGTCCACCACCACCTGGTCGGCCCGGACCGCCGGGTCGATGCACTGCGCCAGATCATAGAACGGGGTGTGGGTGGCACAGCCGTACGCGGCCGTCCACAGCGCCATCCGGCGGAAGTACTCCTCCAGCAGGGTCGCCTGTGACCAGGACCGGTAACCGTGGTGTGTCCAGTCGACGGCACGGAGCCGGTCGGCCACGGCACGAACGGCTTCGTCGGGTGTCATCGTCCGAGTCCCTGCAAGATCGTGTCCACCACTACATGGATGTTCGACAGGTCCGGTTCCAGCCGGATGCCCGATCCGTCGAGACCCCACCTGCGCCAGTGCCCGAAGAAGTCGTGCGGCTTCCATTGGTTGGGGGCCAGGTCGTGTGCCCCGGGATGGTCCGCATGCAGCATGCTGATGCCGTCATCCCAGGCGTCGGGGTGCGCCGACCGGTACGGCAACCCCGCCTCCATCAGCTGGTTCTCCACATACTCGTGAGCGACCAGGTTGCGCAACTCGTCGTACTGGTCCCGGCTCAGCGTGTCGGCGACCGCACCGTCCCAGAGGTCGGCGATCCCCTCGATCGGCGTGAAGTAGCCGCGTTCCACCTGGCCCGGCCCGAGGGCCACCTCATGTTCCTGGACGAAGAGGTTCTGCCGCATCACCTCGACCACCGCCGGGTCCAGACCGGCGTGCTCGGCGACCAGCGGGGTGTCCTGCGGACTGATCCGGATCCGGCGGTACGCGTCGATCGCCCGCTCGGAGATGCCGTCCGGATCGGGGATGAAGTCGGCTCCGCTGGGGAAGTCCGGCCGGAACTCCCCGGGATAGGCCGCCTCCGCGGGTGGCCGCGGCGGCGCCGGCTCCTCCATCACGATGATGCGGGTGGTGTCGCGCCACTGTTCCGGCAGCAGCTCGCGGGTCTGCCGCTCCAACACCGGGTCGACCACCTGCCGGGTACGCGACCCCGGCGGCAGCACCGCCTCCTGGTCGGCCGCGAACGACGAGAACACCGAGATGTCCCGGGCGTTCACCCCGGTCAGCTTGTAGACGACGAGAACCTTGTCACCGGCGGCCGGGTTCTCCGCCATGAACCGGACGGCCACCTCGGGCAGCCGGCTGACGCTGAGCACGCTGAGGGCCGTCCCGTTCGGGAACAGCTTGTTGCCGTAGATCGGCGACCAGATCCGGGTGGTCCAGTCACCGCGGTAGGCGATCACCGGCTGGTCCGGGGTGCCGAGCGCAGGCAGTTGCCGCAGGGCGTCGTACACCATGTCGGCGTGCCAGCGGACCTCCTCGAAAAGGCGGGGTGCCACCTGTCCGGCGTCCCGGCGGATCTCGGCCCGGGCCGCTTCCCGCTCCGCGACGGCCTGCTTGTACGCGTTCTTCGCCTCGATCGCCGCAGCCCGGTCGCCCGCTGCCACGTGCCGCTGGACGTCCGCGTCGGCCGACCGGACGTCCTGGACCGCCCGCACCAGCCGGGCGGCTTCGGGTCGCAGCTGGGACGTGGAGTCCAGGTGGCCGGTGCCCTGGTGCAGCACCGGGCGCAGGGCCAGCGGGAGCGGAAGCGGCTTCTCCGCGCCGGCCAGCTTCTCGACGTAGTTGTCGATCAGCTCGTTGATCTTGCGGTCGTGCACCGTGCGGACCACCGGCTCGGCAACGCCCAGCGTGGCCATCTGCGCCGTGATCACATTGTTGATCAGGTAGTGGCTGTGCCGGGTGTACACGCTCAGCGCCATGATGTGCGGCTCGGTCAGCCGCTCGCCGAGGGCGCGTACGGCCCCCTCGTCCCGCGGCTCGATGCCGTTGCGCTCCAGCCACTGCGCCAGGTCGGGGTCGGTGACCCGGCCCGTGCGCAGCTGCGGGGCGAGCCGGTCGGCGATCTCCGGCACCTTGTGCTGCGTCTCGGTGAACCCGTCCGGGTCCAGGGCGTGATGCCGGTAGCGCGCCTCGTGCGGCAGCAGCCCGTCCGGGGCGATCGTGCGCAGGGTGTGCTGGTCGATGCCGGGGATGGCGCGGTACAGGTCGATCGCGGTCGGCCGCCCGGACGGCGGTCGCAGAGCGACCGGTTCCACTCCGGCGATGCTGGCACCGCGCAGCAGCTCGAAGAGCGAGTGGTCGCGGGCCGGCAGCATCCAGCCGACCAGGGCGTGCAGGAAACGTTCGGCGCCGGCGTCCCGGAAGCCGAGCATCTTCACGCCGGTCAGCATCCGGGTGGTGGTGGCCGAGACGCCGTCCAGCACCGGGTAGCCGTCACGCCCCACAGCGCGGGCCCATCGGCTGCCGCCGGTCTCGTGCCAGACGTACCCCTCCCGCCAGGGAAGCTTGGCGTCCGGGTCCAGGCGCCCGCCCATGACCGACTCGACGAAGGCCCGCTCGAACCGGCCGAGCGGCGCACCGAGCCGTTCGTAGTGCGCCATGGTGGTGGCGAGTTCGAGCTGCTCGGCCGCGTCCCGGGTACGCCGCCCGGCCTGGCTGTTGATCACCTCGGTGAGGTCCCGGACCCAGTGATCCGACCGCATGATCACGTTCGCGGTGGCGAACGGGTGCCGGTTGAACCGCGGCGACTCGGCCGGCGGGAACCGGTCCTCGATCCGGCCCATCAGCCCCCGGATCAGGCTGTGGTCGAGCTGGTCGCGCATGCCGCGCAACTCGCCGACATCGATGCCCGCCCGGCCGGCCTCGCTCCAGCGGCCGTTGTCGATCACGTCCAGCAGCGTCCGGGCCAGGGTGTGCGGGCTGTCCCGGTTGAAGTAGGCGGCGTTGTAGAACGCCGTCATCAGCTCACGCAGGTTGCCGTCACGCAGCAGCGAGTCCAACGGCACACCGTGACCGACCTGCCCGGCGCTGCTGTACGCGTACTCGTCCCCCCGGAAGAACGCGGTCTCGACCTCACGGGTGATCTCGGATCGGCGTACCGGATCGGTCACGCCCTCGGTGGCCATCGCGGTGAGCACGTCCCGCAGCCGGCCAACCGCCTCCCGGGCGGTGCCCACGGTGACCGGGTCGTTGAAGTAGTGCGCACCCAGGCGCACCTCGAACGCCAGCGCCTCCGGCGTCCACTGCGGATCCCGGTAGAACCGCTCGTAGTCGAAGGGCGGGCCGTCCCGCCGCCCGCCGATCGGCCGGTTCAGGTCACCAGGATCCGGCCGACGGCCACCGGCGTCGGTTCCACCCGTTCCACGATCAGCGTCGTGCGGCCACTGCGCCGACTCGAAGGCGTCTCGAATTCGATCCCGAGCACTGCGGCCGACGTCGCCGTCACCGCGTCCCGCAGGGTCTCCCCACGGGCGATCCGCCCCGCCAGGACCCGGCCGGTCACCAGCAGGCCACCCCGGCTCGGCAGGTCCACGACCTCCTCGATCAGGAACTGCGCCTTCTCCGTCACGCTGCCACCCCTCGAAAGCCTGCCGGAACCGGTCCAGGGCCGGCCCCTCGTTCGCGAACGCCTCGTCCTCCAGCGCCCGCAAATTGTCCGTACCGATGTCGCGCCCCTCGCGGAGCTGCACGACGTGCGTGTGCTCGTGCGCCACCGTGGCGGCCAGGATCTCGGCGTCGGCGAAGGCGGCCGGCCCGAACCGGATCGCCGTACCACCCATCTCCGGCGGCGTGACCGCGCTGATCCCACGCTCGTCCATGAGCCGCAACTCGACGAGGTCGGTGACCAGGTGGATCCGTACCCCGCTGAGGTCCAGGCCCATCATCTCGGCCGCGCGCGTCACCGCGTCCGGCGTGAACGGCACGTCGCCGCCGTTGTAGAAGACGTCGGCGTTGCTGCGGGCGGGCGGCTCGGGGTAGCCGTCCGGGTCCAGGGCCCGGCCGATCACATCCCGGGCAGGCGGCGGGTCGGCGTACGCGCCGGGGTTCAGCGCCCGGCCCATCGCGTCGTCGGGCGGTGGCTGATCGGCGTACCGGTCCGGGTTGAGAGCACGGTCGATGAGACTGCCGTGGGTCGGCGCCGGATGGTTGGCCGGGTCCAGGGCCCGGGCTATCGCATCGAGGTCCGCCTGCCGCTCGGCGTCGGTCCGCGGATCAGGCGCATCGCGGTACGCCGCCCACGGGTCCGCCACGTCGTCGGGCGGTGTCCGGTCGCCGCCGGGCTGGTCCGGCGGTGTCCAGGTGTCATCGGGCGGTGTCCATGCGTCGTCGGTCCGGTCCTGCGGCGTGGGCTCCCGGTCCGCCGGGGTCGGTTCCGGAGTCTCCGGCCGGGCCTGCGGCGGCTCAGGCGCGGGCCGCAACGGCGCCTCGGGCTGAGCCGTCGGCGTCTTGATCCCACGCCAGTCCGAGCCCATCATCGCCCGCTTGCCGACCCAGGTACCGTCCGCTCCGGTCTGTCCGGCCCGGCCCACCTGGCTGACCTCGAAAGGTGTCGGGTAACCCGGCGAGCCGAACGGCCGCGCCGACCGCTGGTGCAGGGCCGTCCCGGCCTCCCACTGGTCGTTCAGCACCCGGATCGCGGTGTCCGGGTCGGTGAGGCCGTGCCGCCGGAGGATCGCGTCGACCGCGCCCGTGTCGTTGCGGGTCAGCGCCTCGTCGAGAGCGCCGATGTCGGCGTCGAGAGCGTCCAGCTCCCTCTTGAGCCGGCCGAACGTCTGCCGCGGATTGTCGTCGCCGTAGTGGGCGTCCCATCCGTAACCGTCGCGGGCCCAGGCGTAACCACCGACGCTCACCGCGGCGCGCAGCCTGATGTGGGACACGCCGGACTCGGCGTACCACCCCTCCATGTGATCGTTGAACGCGCGCGCGAACCCGGTGCCCTGCACCCCCCGGTCCAGGACCAGCTTGGTGTGCATCACCTCGATCACGCCGTCGTGGCTCATCACGATCCGCCGCACGATCCGGCCGACCGGCTCGGAAGTGCCCGGCCGCATGACGCTCAGATCGGCGTTGATGTCGCCCGGGTCCGCGGTGACCCGGTCGACGCGCACGTCCAAGCCGGCGAAGTCGCGGCCGCTCAGCTCGCGCACGAACTCCTGCTCCACGCGCGAACCCCAGCCCGCGGCCTCCTCCTCGGTGCGCGGAAAAAGTTCCCGCAGGGAGGTACGCGGCTCGCCGGGCTGCCGCGGCCCACCATCCCCGGGCCAACCGTCCCCGAGCCCGCCGTCCGCGCCATCCCCGGGCCTGCCGTCCGCGCCGTCCCCGGGCCGGTCCGGCATCGGGTCAGGTCGAGCCGCCGGTCCGTCGCCGGGGGCCTGCTCGATCCGCCCGCCCGGCATGCCGTCAGCGCGCGGGGTCGTGCCGGCGGCGTCCGGCCTCGCGCCGGCGGCATCCGGGGTCGTTCCGGTGGTGTCCGGCCTCGCGCCCGGGGTGTGCCCCACGTTTTCCGGCGCCGGGGTGACCATGTCGACGGCCTCGTCGGCGAGCCGCTCGACGGTAGCGGTGATCTCGTCGGCCCGCTTCGGCCGCGGCGTCCCCGCCGAGTCGCGGTCGGCGAGGTGTTCGGCGGCCCAGCGGCCGAGCTGTTCCGGCCCCCGGCGGGCGGTGAGCGCCTCGCGAACGCTGTCCGGGGTGATCGGCATGGGCGCGGGCGGGTCCGCCGGGTCGGCCCGGTGCATCCCGACCGCGTCCGCGTCGCGCACCGGCACGTCGCCGACCGGCTCCTCCAGCGCCCGCATCGCCTCCGGACCGGAAAGCCCGTCGCCCGGCCCGCCGTCACGCACCGGCAAACCGGTGTCCCAACCAGGGCCGGCATCACGGCCGGGGCCGGCATCACGGCCGATATCAGCGTCCCGACTCGGGCCGGCATCACGGCCGATATCAGCGTCCCGACTCGGACCGGCATCACGGCCGCGACCAGCATCTCCGGGTGAGTCCGCGTCCCGCGTCGGCCCGGTCTCCTCCGCCGCACGGAGCTGCGGGCCGACTTCGTCGTGCACGGTGCGCCAGGCCGACCGCAGCGCCTCGGTCACGTGCGCGGTCCGGGTCACCGGATCGGCGGACGCGTGCGACGACAGCACCACCCCGGCCGCCTCGGTCTGCCGCCAGACGCCGTCCGCCATCTCCAGCGCCGGGCGCACCACGACGGACCGGCCGGGCGGCACCGACTCGTTGACCTGCACCACGACGTCGACTTCGAGCCCGTCGCCGTACCGCACGCGCAAGGTCTGCGTCTCCGGGTCCCACGTGGCGTTCCGCGGCTGGTCGGGCGCGTCGTCCGCGCGGCCCTCGATCAGCCCGCTGAGCTCGGCGTCCAGCACGGCCGCGACCTCGCGCGGCACGGACACCGGGTCGTGCGGAACCGGGCCGTCCACCGGAACCAGCCGGTACGGGTCAGTCCCGCCGGGCGCCTTGGCCATCGGCGCCGTCCCGTCGCCGGAACGCCCAGGCCCGGCGTCCGATTCAGACCGCCCCGGCCCGGCGTCCGGCCCGGACCGCCCCGGCCCCCCGGCGTCCGAGCCGGAACGCCCCGGCACGGAATCCGTCGGCCCGGCGTCCGGTCCACGGCCCGCCACCCCGGCATCCGGCACGGTGCTCTCCGGGGCGGCGGTGCGCAGCTGCTCGTACCGCTCCTGAAGATCGCGGATCTCCGGGTAGTGCCGGTCCCCCCAGGCCCGTGACGCCGCACCGTCGTAGGGGTCGCGCACCACTGATCGATATCCGTCACGGTGGTGTTCGACGCCCGCGGCATGCTCTTCCAGCACGGACACGTCGACACCGCGCTCGGCCAGCCGGATGTACTCCTCCAGGCGTACGTGATATTCGCCGATCTGGTCCTGCTCCGCACTGAGCAGCTTCACGCCCCGCTTGATGATCTTGGGGGTGTTCCCGGGCCGGTCGCGCGCCGCCTCCGAGGGAGGATGCTCACCCGGAGCGAAGCGTTCCACCGAGTTGCGGGCGTGAGCGATCTCGTGTTCGAGGTCGAGGAAGCGCATGCCCTCGACCACCCGCACCTCGCGTTCCACCCGGAGCACCTCGTGCGTCCGCGGGTCCACGACGTGCCTGATCACCGTGTGCGGATGCCCCTGATCGGAGGGAAGGACCGAGAAGCCCATCGCGGCGAGATCCTCGACCGCCCGCGGATAGTCCGGATGGTCCTCCATCCGGACGGTGCCCTGCCGGATCGTCTCCTCGGTCGGCGGCAGCCCGTTCGCCGCACCGGTGCTGCTCATCACGGGATCGTCACCGGCAACGCCGGCTTCCGGCCCGCCCGGATCCGCCTCACGCACCGGCCCAGACGGGTCGGTTTCATGCACCGCCCCAGACGGGTCACCGTCACGTCCCGGCCCGGCCGGGTCACCCTCACGTCCCGGCCCGGACGAATCCCCCTCACGTACCGGCCCGGACGAATCTCCGCCCTGCGACGCCCCGGAGGACTCGGGAAGCCCGGTCGCGTGTGGCCCGACGCCCCTCGACGGCTCAGAGGGCTCCGACCTGGGCGGAGGCCCGTCCCCGGACCTCGCCGACCCGTCCCGCCCGCCATCGCGCATCGGCCCGGAACCGTCCGCAACGGAGTCCGTCCCGGCGCGTTCACCCTGCCGAACGCCGTCGCCCCGGGTCCCCACCTCATCACGCGGCCCGGAACCCGTCTCGGCGCGCTCCGATCCTTCCGGCGAACGGACCACCGACGGCGCGTCCTCGGACCGCTCCGACCGGCCCGGCGCCCCAGCCTCCGGCGACCGGCCCTCCGGCGTCCCACCGTCCGGCGGATTACCATCGCCTTCAGCGACAACATCTTCACGCTGCGCGACCGCCCGGCCATCGTCAGCCACCGGCCGGTCGGCGGCCGGTGTCTCCGCGTCGGGCGTACGGTCGACCGGCGCACCCTGGTCCCCCGCCACCCGTACGCGTTCCTCGGTGTGCGGCGCCGCCTCGGGCCGCGTACCCGGCTCGGGGTCCCGGCCGCCCGCGTCGCGATCGCCGGACGACTGCCGTGACCCCCCGCCCGCGTTTCCGTCCCCGGCCCGGGAGCCGCCCGCGGCAGGGTCCGTGCGGGCCGCCGCGGGGTCGACGGTGAGGCCGCTGAAGTGCTGGTTCATCACGGTCGTCACGTCGGACCGGCCGGCCAGTTCGTCGGGCACGTGCCGCACGCCGTCCGCGCCCTGGAAGGCGACGTAGCCGTCGCTGGTCAGCAACAGTCCTTCGTGGCCGGTGGACCTGGTCGAGGCGATGGTGAAGGCGCCGTTGTCCCCGGGCAGGATGTGCACCTCGGCGCCGATGCGGAAGTCACCGTGCCGGAAGGAATTGCTGAAGTTCGAGGTCTCCAGGACGGTCTGGGTGCCCATGAAGACGCCGGAGAGCGCGCCTTCGCCGGCGCTGTGCCGCACCTTGCCCCAGTCGATCTGGTTCTGGCCGTCGGTGCGGGCGTAGTCGTAGGCCTCCTGGCCCAGTGTCAGGCCGCCGCCGGCGAGCGCACCACCGGCGGTGTGCCCGAGGACCCCGCCGAACATGCCGGCGCCGTAGACGCCACCCATGAACGCGTTGCTCTTGACCTGGTCCCAGTCGACGCCCTCGGTCCGGTTGCCGGAGGCGATCTGCCCGAACTGGCCGAGCATGTTGCCGCCGCCCATGAAGCCGGCGCCGAACGCGACCCGGGTGCCCACGTACTTCGCGAACTCCCGCCCGAGCAGCGTCTCGCCGACCTGGGCCGCCGCCACCCTGGACAGGCCGGTCTCGCCGAGTTCTTTCCCGGCCCACTTGAGGGTGAGCTGTTTGCGGATCTCCTTGGCGAGCTGGCGCTGTGCTTCCCGGGTGGTCTGCCGGGAGAGCGCACCACGGATCTCGTGCGCGGCGACACCGCGCAGGGCCTGGGCGGCGAGCCGGTTGGCGACGGCCTTCGAGATGCCGCGCGCGGCGATGTTGCGGGCTCCCCGGCCGAGGGCGGTGGTGGTCATCGCGGTGGCGAGCCGCTGCCCGACGACGGTTGTCAGCCGCGGCACCGCGGCGCGCACCACGGCCGGCACGAGGCTGCGGACGACCGCGGCGGGCACCTGCCCGAACACCCGGGTGAGGCTGCGCATCACGATGCTCAGGACGATCGAGCTGATCTTGCCGACGGTCGCCGAGGCGGCCCGGGTGAGCGCCAGCCGGGTCGTCGTGAAGAGCGTGGGCGCGGCGATCAGGGATCCGCCGCCGGTCGGTACGGCGGCCGCGATCAGAGTGAAGATCGAGACGGCGAGCATGATCAGGTTCAGGGCCGCCATGAACTTCATCAGCTCGACCTCGAGCCCGAAGTTCTGGGCGCCGCGCTGCATCTGTGCGGCGCTCTCGGCGGTCTGCCGCAACCCTTCCAGGTACGCCAGCCAGTCGCGCGCGAACGCCTGCGCCGCACCGTCACCCGACCAGTTCTCCAGGATCGGGTTGGCGGCCTGCATGACGTCCTCGTACGCCGCGCCGAGCGTCTCGGCCAGCCGGCCCCACTCGTCGGCCAGGTTGTACGCGTTGTTGGCGTAGGCCAGTGGGATCGGGCCGATCAGCAGATCGGTGACCTTCTGCAGGGCACCGGGAACCCACTCCTCGATCTGGCCGAACCAGTCGAGGATCGAGGTCATGACCTCGTTCTCGTCGCTCATCCCGGTACCGCGCTCAGACGTCCGTCCGCGCGATGTCGGCACCGCTCTGCTGGTCGGTCACCTCGTAGTTCACCATCGCCCGGTTGACGAATTCGCCGATCTCGGTCAGCTTGCGGCCACAGTAGGCAGCGCCCTGACGGACCGCCTCGTTGGCCGGGTGGGTGTTGCCGTCGCTGGCGTCCACCGGCTTCTCGTACTCCTTGGTGAAGCCGTCGGTGAACTGGTCGGACGGGAACGTCTTCGGGTGGTTCTCGTGCTCCACGATCGCCTGGTTGTGCGCGGTCACCGCGGCGGTGAGGTCGTCGCCGCGGGCACTGATCCGGGAGGCGATACCGATGATCTCGCCGGGGCTCGTCCCGATCCGCACGAAACTACTCATCGCGATCCTCGGCTCGTACCCGGACGTCGGCGTCGTGGCTGCCGACGAAGGTCTTCATGTCGGTGTCGCCGAGCGACATCAGATCGCCGGGCAGGCTTCCGCTCAGCAACTCCTGGCTCTGCTTGCCGACCTCCTCGACCGCGGCGCGCACGGTCTGCACGATGGCGGCGGAGAGTGCCTTGGAGTTCGGCTGGCGCAGCACCCGGGGGTCGATGTCGAGCTCCAGCAGGTGGCCGCGCGGCCCGACCACGGCTTTGATCATGCCGTCCGGCGACCAGGCGGTGCCGCTGAGGCTCAGCATCCGCTGCTGCAGCTCGGGCAACGATCGTGTCGCCTTCTGCAGATCCGTCACCATTCCGCGGAGCAGGCCCCAGTCGGGCCGGCCCGGTACGTCCGCCACGTGCTCCCCCATTCTCACCGCCAGGCCCGGTCACCGGGCGACGCCGCCGGCCGGGATCCGTGGATCACCGGCCGGCGGCGGCCGTCACATACCCGCTGCGATCTGCTGGTCGACCTGCTGCATCCGCTCGCCGGAAGCGCCCAGCTTGACGCCGACCGCGGCCAGCGCGGTCTTGATCTCGGTGGCGCCCTGGTTCCACTTCTGCCGCGCCTCGTCGCAGGCGGTGCCGGCCTGGCCGGTCCAGTCCTGGGCGAAGAGCTGGGTGAAAGCGGTGTAGAGGTCGTTCAGATCCTGGTCCATCCGGCCCTGGAACGAGTTGATCGCGCCAGAGACCTCGCTGATCTGTCCGAAGTTGTACGTGATGCTCATGTCGTCTCGCCTCTCGGAATCGCTCAGCCGCGCAGGACGCTGATGACGCTGGAGTCGCCGGTCGACGCCGCGGCGGCCCGGATCTCGGTGGCCGCGTCCTCGTCGTTGACGCCGTACTGCGTGGACGCGCTGCTCATCTTGCCGGCGAGCTCGTCCAGCGCGTTGATGATTTTGGTGAGGCCGGAGTTGAGCTGGGATGAGGCGTCCTGCAGCGCGTTGTTCGCCGCGCCGGCCATCCCGCCGCCGCTGAGGCCCTGGATCTGGCTCACCAGCTGGGCCATGCCGGTCGCGATGTTCTGGCCGGTGTTCTCGCACCGCTGCGCCATCGCGTTCAGCTGTTCCTGGGTGGCATGGACCTGGCCCATACCCGGAGTCGCGGACAAAGTGGGTTCACCCCGCCTCTCGTGGTCGGCTCGCTCGTGGAAGCGGCACTCGAAAACTGCACGGACGGCTGACGGTAACGTCCCTTGTCTCGTCCGGCCACCCGCTGTGGCCGATTCGGCTCAGTGACGTGTATCCATCTCGGAACTCTTTCGGTTCACCTTCGCGGAGAAGGCGAGCGCCTATTACCCTGTCCCATCGAACGGGTAAGCATCGAAACGGGGGCAGCATGGGCTTGGACAACGGGGGCGCCACTCCGTACTCGAACCCGTACGCCGGCGAGACGGCGCGGAACACCGACGCCGCGTGGATCGACGCGAACCCGCTGAAGGTCGACGTCGCCGGCCTGCGGGACTACGCGAAGGACATGCTGGACCAGCAGCGCGACCTCAACGGCCGCAAGGCTCACCTCACCGAGCTGATGAGCGGTCCCTCGCAGGCGTGGGAGGGGCTGGTCCTGGGTGAGGCCGCGTTCCTGCGTTCGCAGATGGCCGGCAACGCCGCCGAGCTGATGACCTATCTGGACAATCTCGGTCAGGCCCTGTTCAACATCGGCTCCGCCGCGCAGACGATCGCCGACATCTACGGCACGTCCGACGCCGCCGGTGCCGCCGACCTCAACGACGTGCTGTTCGCCTTCGGCGACAAGAGCGTCCCGCGGCCCGCCGGGCTGCCCCCACACGTCGGGCAGACCTACGACGAGGCGGTACGCGCCGCCGCCGCGCAGGCCGGACCGGCCGCGACGGAGAACGCCGCCTGGGGCCCGGCCACCACCACCTCCTCCTCGCCGTACGCGATCACGACCGTCGCGACCCAGCCGACGACAGGTGACAAGCGCGAGACGGTCACGATCAACATTCCCGGCGGCGGGACCGTGGTCACCACGACGATCTTCAACGCCAAGGGCGAGGTGGTGTCGAAGAACAGCACCCGCACCACGACGACGTACGACTCCGCCACGAACACCCAGGTCAAGACGGTGGTCAGCGGTAACTCCACGACCACCACGACGACCCGCTACAACGACGAGGGCGAGCTGGCCGGCGAGCGCACCGAGAGCGCGACCACCGCCGAGGACGGCACGACCACGCCGACCGGCTCCCGCGAGACGACGTTCGACCAGAACACCGGCACCCGCACCGACACCACCCGCAACGGCAAAGACGAGGTCACCGAGCAGACCTTCACGGGGCGCGCGACCGAGGGCGAGCGGGGCATCCCGAAACCCCTGAGCGCGCAGTACGACCCCACTGTCAACGGCGCACTCTGAAGCCATGGGCGAGTACTGGGGAACCACGGCCGACCCGAACTACGGGTACAGCCCGTACAGCGGTCAGCTGCACTACGGGCAGCACGAGTCCTCGGGCGAGCCGTTCACCTCCAAGGCCGGCGACAGCAACACCATGCCGATCGAGGAGGTCAAAGCCCGCATCCGCAACATGCACCCGGAGCGGATCTCGACGCTGGCCGACGAGTGGCAGAACGCACACACCCTGATGTCCAACGTCCGCTCGTACGTGCTGCGGTCGAGCAACCTGCTGCACGACGAGCACTGGCAGTCGCCGAAGGCGCGTGACGCGTTCTTCGGCAAGGGTCCCGGCGAGGCCCTGGCCTACCTCGACGTCTGGATGGAGGCCGCGCAGAAGAACGTCACCGCGCTGCGCCACCTCGTGCAGATCGCCACCGAGGCCCGCGCCGACATGGACGCCCTGTGGGAGGAGTACCAGCAGGCCCTGCGCGGCGCGCAGAAGGTCGACTTCGTCGGTCAGGCCAGCGAGTGGTTCAACATCACCGAGCGGTACGGCAACACGACCTGGGGGGATGCCGAGCAGTGGCAGATCAAGCAGCAGGTCGACGAGGTCACGAAGCGCTTCCAACTCCGGGCCCAGGAGCTCGCCTACCGCGTCGGTAACCAGCACTACGAGTACACCTCGATGGTGAGCACCGGCGTCGGCCCGCCGTACCGTCCGATGAACGCCGTGCTCAACGCCCCCGGCAGCCCGCCGCCGCCGAACCCGGGCGCACTCAACCTGCCGCCCGGCGGCGCCCCGCCGCCGCCGGTGGTGACCACCCCGCCCGGCGTCAACCCGCCGCCGAACCTGCGCACCGATCTGCCGCCGAACCCCACGGACACCACCAAACCGCCCGTGGTGACGCCGCCCGACACGACGGTCAACCCCCCGGTCGTGAACCCGCCGGTGACCAACCCGCCGCTGGTGACCCCGCCGGTCACCACGCCACCGGCGGTGACTCCGCCGGCCGTGAACCCGCCCGTGACGAAGCCCCCGGTGCTCACCCCGCCGGTGGTCACCCCGCTGCCCGTCGCCCCGCCCGGCCTGAACCGGCAGGGCGGCGGCCTGAACGGCCTGCAACGCGGCGCGCCCGCCCCGCCACCACCGGCCGCCAAGAACCCGCCCGCGGCGTCGCCGCCCGCCACCCGGCCGCCGAACCCCGGCCAGCTCACCAAGAACGCGTTCAGCCGGGTCCCGCCCGGCGGCGGCGCACCGCAACTGCCCGGGTCGGCACCGCCGCCCGGCCGGACCTTGCGGGGCCCGAACAACCCGGCCGACCCGGCGCGGGCGCAGCCGAACGCCCCGTCGGCCCCCGGTCAGCGCCGCCCCGGCGAAGGCCCGGACACCACCCGGCGGGCACCGGGAAACCCGCTCGGCACCCGGGAGTTCTCCGGGTCCACCCCGTCGAACACCGCGCCGCCGGTGCTGAAGAACCCGACCGGCGACCGCGACCGGGCCCGCCCCGGCAGCCGGCAGGACCTGCACCACGCCGGCACCCCCGGTGACGGCATCCGGCGCGACGACGCCACGCCGCCGGTGCTGCAGCGGCCCGCCCGTACCGCGGACAGCCCGCCGCCCGCCCGCCCCGGTCGCCGGGACACCGGCCAGGACCGCCGGCGTGCGACCGGCGCCGAATGGATCGGCGCCGACCGTGCCCGCACCGACGCCGGTAGTCCCGTCATCGACGCGCCCGCCCCGCCACCCACCGGCAGCCGGGTGTCCAAGCTGGAAGAGGTTCCCGAGGGCCTGCGCAGCCGCGCCGCGCAACGGTCCACCGGGCCGGTCCAGCCGGAACGCCCCGGCACCGTCTCCCCGGAACTCAACCGCCGGCACACCACCGACGACCGGATCACCGGCCGCGAGGAGCGCGACGACGAGGCCCGTGGCCTGGTCACCGACGAGCAGGCGTTCGAGGTCCGCACACCCGGTGGCGGCGTGGTCACCAGCAAACGCGACGAGCCGGTCTACGAGCCCGAGATCCGCCGGATCCTGGGTGACCGCTGACCTGTGGGTGAGAGGGTGAGCCGGTGAAACTCGGGTTCCCGCCGAACTACTACGTCCGGGTCAGCTCCCGCACGTGGTCGTTGCCGCCGGACGAGGCGACGCCGTACGACGGCACCTGGACCGTCGACCTGAACCGGGTCGTGGGTGTCGCCTTCGTCGACGACCTGACCGGCCTCGGCCCCCCGTGGACGGCCGCCCCCCTCCCCCCGCCGGGCACCGCCCTGCGCGACCCCGCTCAGATCCGCCTGGCCATGCTGCTCAACGGCGACTACGTGGTGACCCCGAACGACACGCTCGCCGGCCGCAGCGAACGGTTCGAACGCCCCTGGGGCGACCCCGACGAGCGGGACGGTGCCGTCTTCTACACCGGCACAGCCGATTTCGCCGCCCTGCGCACCGACCTGGAAGACCTCGGCGACCTGGCCGGCGGCGTGCACTCCGTCGCCCGCCGCGACGAGCTGCTCACCCACCCCGCGATCCGTTACATCGAGGACCACGTGCTGACCTCACCGTGGCTGCGCCCAACGCACGCCAGAGCCCTCGGCCGCCTCGCCGACTGAGCGCGAGCCCGCACACTTGAACCGGTTGTCCGTGACGGACGGCCGAGGCACCCGCCCGGCCCGCCGTGCCTCTTCAGACACGATGAGGAAGCCGCGAAGCGGCGCGGCAGTTGTGCGCCAGCGCGTTCCCTCTAGGCCCGGCCGGAGCTTCCAGCGCAACAACGTGGCCAGTGTCGGGGCCATCGGGACGGTGGACGGGAGTAGGATTACCGCGCGGATGGTCGCCTTCAGCAGTGAGGGTATTCGGCCATCGCGTCGGCTCAGGGAGCCACCTGTGAACGTCGAACCCATGGACATCGTGCCTGCTGCGGGCGGGGACGGGTTGCAGGTACGAATCGTTGACGCCCGTGGCGGTGAACTGGCGCGGCTGGTCGTGACCGGTGAACTCGACCGGTGTGGTGCGCAACAGCTACGCCACACGGTCGCCGACATACTGCGTGGACCGGCACCGGCGACCTTGCAGATCGACGCCTCCGGCATCGGCTTTCTGGACTCCTCCGGCATCCGCTGCCTACTGGTTTGCCGCGCCGACGCCCACGCTGCCGGCATCCGGCTGGTACTGATTGATCCCGCACCGTTGGTGGCGCAGGCCTTGGAGATCACCGGCCTGCTGGAGATCTTCGGCCTTCCACTGCCGGCGGTACCGACTGTCTGGCAACGCGGCACCCGATCAGGCGATCCCGTGCAACCGCACAGAGCTGTTCCGATGCAGGAATTGCTGGTGCAGTCAGCAGCGATCCGACAGGACGCCCGGCAGACCCGTGAACGTGCCGAAGCGATGCGCCGCGACGACTCCCTGAGACGCATCCGGCTCGGTATGCCCCAAGCACAGCCATCCTCCTGATCGCCGGCAGTCGAGGCCAGAGTCTGCCGCCTACGACTTTCGGATGCTGGTGAGGTCACCGGTTTCGACAAGGTAGCGGGCGACCTCAGCGAGCTTGATGTTGGCGCGCTGACTGGTCCGGGCCAGCAACTGAAACGCCTGGTCCCCGGTGATCTTGTAGCGTTCCATCAGGATGCCCTTGGCCTGGCCGATCACGTCACGCATCGAGATCGCCAACGAAAGGTCGTGTTCCTTCTGCGCGCCGGCCATGGCGATCGCGGCGTGCGCGGCCAGCAACAAGCCAACGTTCTCCGACTCGTCGTCGAACGCATCGGCCTTCGGCGAGTACAGGTTCAGCGCGCCGAGATCGTCCTGCCGTACGTACAGCTGAAAAGACAGCATGCTACGGACACCGCGCTCCAGCGCCTGGCGGGTGAAGTCTGGCCATCGGTCCTCCGTGGCCATGTCACTCAGCCGCACCGTTTGCTTCTCATAGACGGCGTCCAGGCAGGGCCCCTGCCCCGTCTCGTACTGAGCCCGGTCCACGCGCCGCACCACATCGTGGCTGGCGGCGCGGGTTGTCACCTCACGGCGACCGCGCACCACCGTCAGCCCAGCATGCTCGGCGCCAGGCACCGTGTGCACTGCGGCCCACACGATGCCGTCCAACGTGTCCTCAAGACTGTTCTCGTTCTGCAGCGACCGGGCCATGTCGCTGAGCGTCTGCGCCAGCCCGTCGCCGTGCCCCTGACCGGTGTAGTCGGCCGACGGCCGCCCCTGAACCCCTCGGTCGTCATCGTTGCGTTCCGACGCTGCCATCTCGTTCTCCTACCACAGGGCGGCTCCGGACGGACCCAGTTTGCCGCCCGGAGCCTTGACCCGGCCAGCGTCGCGAACACCGTCCCAGCCCATTGACCGCATACCCACGGAACCTAACCCTATGTGGCCGTGCCGTCCTCACTGCCATGACGGAACCGCGATGCTTCATCACCGCCAGACGGCGACAACACGGCAGATACGATGGAAGCGCTGCGCACCTTCCTCTTCTGCGCCCAGGAACCGGTCGACTGCTTTCGAGGGCCTGATCCTGGCCGCCATCCTCACCACCGTGGCGGTGGCGGCCGGGTGGGCATCGTTCACCCACGTCCACGACTGGACCATGCGCCACACACCGGCCGGCACCCCGGACGCCTTCGGTTGGGTCAACGCCGTCATCTCCGAACTCGTCCCCGTCGCCGCCCTACTCACCATCAAACGGCGGCGCCGGGCCGGTGCGCCGATCGGGTACCCACTGTTCCTGCTCATCGCGGCCGGCACCCTGTCGCTGTCCGCGAAACGGTGCTGCGCGCTCGGCAAGTGCTGCCGCGACATGCCTTCGGCAACTTCGATCGCCCATATCCGGCGAGTGCTTCGGACGCTCCTGTCTCAGGCCATTACCGAGGGCCACCGCACGACGAACCCGCCAAGAACGTGAAGCTGCCGTCGGTCCGTTCCAAGAAGCGCCGCGCCTGGAGCAGCGACGAAGCTCGGCAGTTCCTCGAATCAGCGCGCGCCGACAAGGACCCGTACTACGCCGCGTACGTCCTGGTTCTCGTGCTCGGCCTCCGCAAGGGCGAAATGCTCGGGGTCACTTGGCCCGGCATCGACCTGGACGCGGCCGAGCTGACCGTCGACATGCAGATCCAGCGGGTCGGCAAGGAGCTGCTGCACCGCGAGACGAAGACACCGACCTCGGATGGCACCTTGCCGCTTCCGGAGATCTGCACGGTCGCTCTCCAGCAGCGCGCCACCGCCCAGAAGGCAGCCAAGGAGGAAGCCGGCGAAGCGTGGCAGCCGACCGATCTGGTGTTCACGACCCGCTTCGGCACCCCGATCGAGCCGCGAAACTTCAACCGCTACTGGGACCGCCGCTGCGACCTGGCCGGCGTCCGGCGCATCACGATCCGCGACGCTCGCCGTACCTGTGCCTCGCTCCTCGCCGATCTTGATGTGCACCCCAGGGTGGCGATGCAGATCCTCCGGCACGCACAGTTCTCGATCACGATGGAGATCTACACGGTGGTGTCCTCGGCGACGACCCGGGCGGCCCTCAAGAAGCTCAGTGAATCCCTTGATCATTGAGCCGCTGCTGTACTTCGCTGCTGTACGGCCCCGGAGACGGAACGGGCCAGCTCCGGTGACCCGGGGCTGACCTGTGGAAAAGAGTGGGCCGGACGTTGCGCCGTGCGAACCACCCGATCATCGTCACCGGCGATCCGCTGCCGGGACGTTTGGCCAGTTCAAGGGCATTCGGCCAGGCCGTTAGCCTGATTCAAGTCCGCCTTCAGCCGCCTCGGACGGCTGCGCTACCAGGCCGCGGGACCAAGATGGCGTCGTACTTCAGCCGCGAATCTGGGCACGCCGGTGCGCTGCAGAAGTACGAGGACCTCCGGCACGGTGTTCGGCGCTCGCCGATAAGACGCGGCTTGATGACGGAGCACGCCCATGGTCAATCCGGGATAGAGATCTAGTTGGTCAAGGAGAAAGTCGTCAGGGTGGATGGCCGCGACGTCGTAGGGCTTGAGGGCCGGCTCGGGGAAGTCGCTGAGGTTGAAGGTAACAATGACTTCGGCACCGGCGCGTACGGCGGCAGCCAGAACGTGCCGGTCCTTCGGATGGTTCGTCATACCGTCAATGAGTGACTCGTAGCCGGTGACCAGGGCGTCGGGGAATGACCGCTCATCTGGGCGAGCCGCCGATCGACCCGATCTGCTGGTAGCCCACGCGCTATGAGGTTGCGACGCAGTTCGGCGAAGATGTCGGCTGACCAGAGCGGCCGGTACGCGGAGGCTTCGGCGAGGCGAAGCAGCGTGTCGCAGAGGTAGGCGGGGTAGAGCACGCAGGTGTCAAGGAACGCCGGGAACGCCACCATGACCGGCTGTCACCTCGACGGCGGGGAGTCGAGGGTGATCTCGTAAAGGTCGTCGTCCTCGGCGTCGGCGGCCATCTGGTCGAGGGCGCGGCGGCGTTCGGTGCGGGTGCGTTCGGAGTAGTCGAGGATGTCACGTAGCAGGACCCGCCGGTGCCGGCCGCGCAAACTGTGCGGGATCTCGCCGTCGGTGAGTAGCCGGACCAGCGTGGGACGCGAGATGTTGAGCAGGTCAGCGGCTTCTTGGGTGGTCAGCATCGTGTTGTGCGGGGCGATCGAAATGGCCATCCCCTGCGACAGGGCACCGACGACGTCACGTAGCAGTTCGTAGAGTTCGGCGGGGATGTCGAGCTGCGAACCGTCCGGGCCCACCAGCTTCGCTCGGGCGGGGGCCTCGGCCGCGGCCATACCGCGCGCGAAGCGCACAAGGTCGGCGGGGTTTTCCGGTGGCAGAACGGTCCGTTCACGCAGGGTGCTCGACATGAAGCCAGCATACCGCTATTCGAAAAATCCGAAAGCCGCTACGGCTTGGCGAAGCCCAGCGCGCGATAGCCGGGCATTCGGCGTTGCAGCGAGACAGCCAGGATCGGCGTCGCCGGGTCGTGGTAGTCGTGTACCTCGGCGACGTCCTTTCCGGGCGCCGATCGGATAACCCGGCCGGCGCACTGGACCAGGAGGCCGTCGAAGGAGATCGGCCCGGCCAGGAACAGGGTGTCGAGGACGGGTGCGTCGAAACCTTCACCGATGAACGGCGTGGTGCCGATGACCAGGATCCCGTCGCCAGCCTTCGCCTCGGCGAGCCGGTCGACTGCCGCACGCCGATCCGCAGCGGACATGCCGCCTTGCAGCAGGAGTGCTTGATATCCGCGATCCGCGAGGAGGGAAGCCAGAGTCTCGACATGGGCGACCCGGCGGGTCAGCACGAGACAGTTGCGCCCCTTGGCGAGGGCGGCCGCGACGTCGTCGACAATCTGGGTATTTCGTGCTTCATCTCCGATCAGGGAGCGGTACACGGCTGCCAGTGCGCCCGGCGACGACAGGTCCTCCTGATCGGCACGGAACTGGGTCTCGTGGACGAACAACAGGCGGCGTGGACCGGTCTCGTCCTGCCAGACGGCGGCGAGCGTGTCCGGGTCCTCGTCGGTCACGGTGTGCCGAACAGGGCCGAGCTGCCAGGTCACGAGTTCCCCGAGGCCGTCCCGGCGGGCCGGTGTCGCGGTGAGGCCGAGCCAGAATTGCGCGCCGATTCCCTTGACCGCATGGTCGTACGCGGCTGCGGCAAGGTGGTGACATTCGTCGACGATCACGTGCCCGTACCCGGCGGTGAGGTCCGCGACGTCGGCACGACGGGCCAGCGAGGGCAACATCGCGACATCTACGACACCAGTGAGCTTGCGCCGGCCGCCGCCGATCTGCCCCGGCCGTACGCCGAGGAACCGCTCGATGCGCGACCGCCACTGTTCGGCCAGCGCTTTGCGATCGACGAGAATCAGGGTCGAGGTGGCGCGTTCGGCGATCATCGCGCAGGCCATCACGGTCTTGCCGGAGCCCGGTGGGGCCACCAGCATGCCGTCGTCATGGGCAAGCATCGCACTCACCCCGGCGCTTTGCCTGGTGGTCAGTTCAGCGGTGAAAGCGACCTCGATCTCCCTGCCGGCATCCCGCGTATCCGTGACTGCCAATCGGGATCCGGCATCCTCAACAATTCGTCCGACTACGTGCCGCAACCCGCGCGGAAGGACCAAGCGGCCGTCCAGCGTGATGTCGTAGCCCCGAAGGAATCGTGGTGTGTCCCAGGTCGACTTGCGAAGCCGCTGCAACTCGTAGAACTTCGGATTGGCCAGCGAGGCCGCGTGCTTGAACGTGGTCAG
Source organism: Actinoplanes sp. DH11 (assembly GCF_020873875.1). Classification (GTDB taxonomy): domain Bacteria; phylum Actinomycetota; class Actinomycetes; order Mycobacteriales; family Micromonosporaceae; genus Actinoplanes. Next base: position 5,546 of record NZ_JAHWGU010000011.1, on the reverse strand, counting down.
CGCGGCCGCCGGCAGTTGCGAGATGTCGATACTCAGGCCCGCCGCGAGATCTGCCTTCACCGTCGTTGGCAGCGGCGGGTGGACCTTGGTGGCATCCGACCTGCTCATCTTCGCCACACCGGTGCCGACGACGGCCTGTTTCGCGCGACGGGCGACTCTCTCCGCATCGCCCGGGCTGAGCCGGTCGAGGACCGACAGGAAGGCCCACTGGTCCTCGTACGGTTCCAGGGTCGCCAGGTCGAGGAAAAGCGTCAGGCCGTCTTTGCGGCGCCGGCCCTGCAGCGGCGCCGCGATCAGGTTGCCGAGGCCTCCGTCGGGTAGGACGTCCTGGTTCGGGAACAGGCGATCGTACGAGCGCAGGTCCATGGAGCCGCGCAGAACCATGGCCTCATGCAGCAGGACCGTTCCGACCGATCGGGCCGTAGTCGCGGGAATCGGGCCAGTGAAGAAGATCCATGCGTGCGCGCCGCGTCCCGACTGGGAGATCTCCAAAGCCGCCGGGACACCACTGGCTCGGGCAGCTTTGCAGTAGGCCAGCGCGTCGAGCATCGCAGTGCTGCCGTCGAAGTCCGCGGCCAGGAAGTGGCAGCTGTTGTCGGTGAGCAGCGGATACAGGCCCATGAACACGTCACCGACGAGATGGGGGGCCATGACCTCCTGGGTGAGCGGCAGATAGGCCGCCGTGCGCCGGTCCATACCCTTGCGCCAGCCACCCGCCACCGCCGGAGACCACCCCGCCGTACCCAGCCGGCTGTTCTCCCATCGCTTCGCATAAGCGTCTCGCCGCCCCCGGAAGAGGTTGGCGTAGAACGCCAGCTTCTCCGGCACTGGCGACGCCATCGTGACCGGCCCCGGCGTGGCCATCGCGGCGAGCTGCTCCGGCGTCGGAGCGGTGTCCTGGCCCCGCAGTTCCAGCAGACGCGACAGCCGATGGTTCTCCGCCCGTAACCGCTCCAGCTCACGACGAAGCCGAGCGCCCTCGTCGTCAGTCACCGCGTCAACGGACACCACCGGCCAATCTTCACACGCCGGCCGCCGCGACCCCGGCAGCCAACTCAGTCCAGCCGGGCCCGGTCGAAACGATCGATCAGGCTCGGCTTACGGGCATGCCGGTCCCGCAGCCGGGTCATCTGCTCCGCGAACTCGAAGATCTCACCCTCCCGTACCGCTAGCGCTTGAAGATCCAAAAGCAGGGTCACCGCCGCGTCGTAGTCCTTCGGACGTTTCGTCGCGATCAATTCGTCCACCTGGTCCCAAGCGCGGACTGGGTTCCGTGCCAGCTCGTCCAAGCGCTGCTCGCGAGCCGCGGCGGCCGCTTCCTCACGACGCTGACGCTCAGCCGCCTCTCGCGCCCGCTCCTGCTGCTGCCGGGCAGCCCACCGTCCCTCAGCAGCGGCGAGTAGGTCCCCGGCGGTCCGCCCCTCTCCTGCAGGCGACTCCTCCGTCACACCGTGGAACCGCCGCAGCAACTCCGACCGCAGCAACCCGGCATCACCACGCAACACCCGCAACAGCACCTCGTCCTTGTCTGCCGTCGGCAGGGATTTGACCCAGCGGCGCAGGTCGACGGCGGAAGGCTCCTTCTCATTCAACGGCCGGCTCGCCGTTGCCGCCGCGTCCAGCAGATCGGGGTCCAGGCGAAGGAAGTCGGCCAAGGCCCGCAACGGCCCGCTCAGCTTCGCCAGCCCGGCCGGGACCGAAGGCTCCGGCTCTTCACCATTCAACTCACGGTTCTGCACACACAGCAGCCAAGCCAGATATAGCAGCCGCCGATCACCGCCGGCCAACTCCGCCCGGACCGGCACGATCGCCGCGAGCCGTCCTTCCTCGTCCCACCATTCTTCGTCGCCGCCCTCGTCCTCACTACGAAGATCGAGGATCACATGGGTACGGGTCGCCCAGGATGCGGCCGAGTCGCCGACACAGAACCTCTCCACCGTTTCCGGGTCCAGCACCGCTCGGGGCAGTCTCAGCATGATCCGCCGCGTGCCCCAGTTCGCCAGATACAGATGCGCGTCGAAATACCGCTCCATCCACTTGGCCGGATCAGCCTTGAGATCGCCCCACTGATAGTCGTTGACGAAACTCGACGACGTGATCCGCCCCCGCGACGACACCGCCCGCAACTCGCCCTGCTGCTTCGGCGTCAAAGTTTCGTCAAGCGCTACGAACTCGTAGTGCTGGTACTCGCTCACTGTGTGCCCGCCCACCACCGGTACGCCTCGATCCACTGCGCACCGTCCGGCGCTGGATCCGGCAACGGAAGATCCAGAATCCCGATCGCCTGCCGCAGCCGGCCACGATGGCAGATCGCGACGATCCCCGACGAGCGCAGATCCACCTTTCGGACCACCACCGGCACGCCGAGAACCCCGGTCTCGAACGGCACCGCCAGATCGCCCTCAATCATGGCGAACAGGCCACTGAGCTGCTCATGCTCGTCGTAGCAGTCCACGACCGCCTCGGCGACCAAGGCATCGAGCTCGGCATCACTGAGCGAAGACACCCGCGCAGGATAGAGAACCGCCGCCGGCGCTTCGCCCGCAGCCGACGACAGCGAACCACCCGGCTGTGGTTCGCATGCAAGATCAACGTGGGCCGCCAGGGACTCGAACCCTGAACCTATGGATTAAAAGTCCACAGCTCTGCCATTGAGCTAGCGGCCCGCGGTTATAGCCTACCGTTCCTCGATCAGCAGTGACATCATGCACCCACCCTGTCTCGCGCGCACGCTGTTAAAGCACCGGCCACTCAGCGGTCAGGTCGATCAGGAAGGCTTTGGTGTCATGCATCGGACTGCGGGCATTGCCGCTCTAGTCGCACTGACCACGTTCTCCGGGGTGCCGGCCCAGGCCGCGCAACGCCCACCCAAGGAGATCAGCGCCAGCGTCGAGACGCCGGCCCTCTACGACGACGAGGCCGGCGGTGACGCGGACGCGGACGACCCCGCGATCTGGGTCAACAGGGCGGACCGGGGCCGCAGCCTGGTGATCGGGACGGCCAAGAACGGCGGCCTGCGGGTGTACGACCTCGCCGGCCGTGAAGTGCAGTCGATCGCGACACCGGCGGGCGGCCGGTTCAACAACGTCGACGTCCTGACCGGTTTCAAACTGGGCAAGCAGCGCATCGACGTGGCGGTGGTGACCGACCGAGGGCTGGACAAGCTGCGCATCTACCGGATCGAGTCGTCGGGTCTCACCGACATCACCGCGGCGAACGTACCGTTGCTCTTCTCGAAGGACGAGGCCGAGGCGGAGGAGCAGGCAACGGGGTACGGGCTCGCCCTCTACGACCGCTACGCCGTGGTGAGTCGCCGGCACAGCACGCGCCTGGGCATGTTCCGCCTCGAGGAGCGCAACGGCAAGGTCACCTACCGCACCACTGACACCCTGGATCTGCCCAGCCAGTTCCGCCTGCCGAACGGTACGAGCTGGACGCCCTGCGGCGAACCCGGCGAGGACCCCCAGGTCGAGGGCATGGTCGTGGACGCCGAGGCGGGCGTGCTCTACGCCGCCCAGGAGGATGTCGCCCTGTGGCGCATCGACCTGCGAGGCGGCCACTTCAGCAGCCTGCCGCGCATCGTGGAACGGGTCGCCGAGTTCGGCGTGCCGGCCACCTACGACCCGGCCACCGAGGAATGCACCCTGGACACGGCGAACGACCCCGGCTTCGGCGGCCGCATCCACGCCGACGTGGAAGGCGCCACCATCTACCCGACCGGCCGCCGCGACGGCTACCTCGTGGTCTCCGGCCAGGGCGACAGCCGCTTCTTCGTCTACGACCGCCGCACCAACCGACCCCTCAAGATCTTCACCGTCGCCGACACCCCCCGCATCGACGGCGTCCAGCACTCCGACGGCGCGGCAGCCACGGCCGAGGCCCTGCCCGGCTACCCGAAGGGCCTCCTGGTCCTCCACGACGGCGAGAACCAGCCCGACAACAACCGAACAAGCACCAACTTCAAATACGTAGACTGGCGCCGCCTAAATCTCCCCTGACCCCCGTCGAAGACCACCACAAAGCCGTACCCCGAGCCACCCAGCCCCACCCGGGGTACGGCTTCATACTTCGACTCCTGAGGCTCGTGGCCCCAATGCAGAGCCCGACGTTGGGGTCAAGAGCAGGACTCCAACAGCCGTAGCCCGCCACCAACGGCGTCCCGCAGAAATCCCACCACCCCGATGCGATAGCGCCGGCCAACAAGGGTTGATCTGCTAGCGCTACTAAATCGCTGTGATCATGGGCCCAAAACCGCGATTTCGCTACGCCAGCAGATCAACACCACCCCCGAACACAACGCACCCACCAGCCCCCACGTATCCGACGACCGCAACAGCCAAGGCCACCCAACACCCCACGACACGCCCCAACACCAACCCAGCCCCACCGGGCCGGGCTGCCCCGGCCGCGTGGCTGGCCCGACCGAGCGAGCCGGCCCGGGAGAAGGCCTGAGCCGGCCGAGTGCGCTGGGCCGGCTGAAGTCGCTGAGTGGGCCGGCCCGGGGGAAGGCCTAAGCCGGCCGAGTGCGCTGGGTCCGCTGAATGGGCTGACCCAGCTGACTGGGCTGAGTGGGCTGGCCCGGCTGAGTGGGCTGACCCAGCTGACTGGGCTGAGTGGGCTGGCCCGGCTGAGTGGGCTGGCCCGGCTGAGTGGGCTGGCCCGGCTGAGTGGGCTGGCCCGGCTGCGTGAACGGGTCCTACTGGACTGGGCCGGATGGGTTGGATGAGTGGGCTGGCCCGACTAAGCCGACTGACCCGGCTGAGTGCGCTGGCTGGCTGGGCCGGCTGAGCCGGGCGGGTGCGCTGGGTCACGCTGAGCCGACTGACCCGGACGAATGCGCTGGCCGAGTGGGCCGGCTGGGCGGCAGCGGCAGCGGCAGCGGCAGCGGCAAGTTTGTTCTGCGACCGTCTCGGTCCGGGATTACCTTCGCAGCCGACGCCGACACGCCCTGCCCGCCTCTCCGCCAGGGCCCGCCGATCTTCCCTTCAGCCGCGGCAGAGACCGCACCCACCCTCTGGGCGGTGTGTGGTGTCGCGGGTCCCTGAGTCGCGGCAGATCGACGAAATCGCTGGCCGCAGCCCTCCGGCCCCGCGGCAACTGACGGCGCCGAGCAAGAATCCCGCCCACGCCGACACCGCGGTGCTACCCACCATGCTGCGAACAGGATGTTGATCTGCTAGCGCTACGAAATCGCTGTGATCATGCCCCTGAAACCGCGATTTCGCATCGCTAGCAGATCAACACCGCCCCGAGCCGCCCCGCGGCCAACAGCGGCCACCTATCCATAAACCGCAACAGGGCCGAGGGCGCGCAACACCTCGCCGCACTCCTCAACTCCAACCCGCGCCGTGAACGCCAACGATAAAAATCCGCCGGGAAACACAGAAAGGCCCACCCCCGAAGGGGTGGGCCTTTCCATACGTTGAGTCCGGCGGCGTCCTACTCTCCCACACCCTCCCGAGTGCAGTACCATCGGCGCTGGAGGGCTTAGCTACCGGGTTCGGAATGTAACCGGGCGTTTCCCCTCCGCTATGACCACCGAAACA
>NZ_JAHWGU010000118.1 GCF_020873875.1 Actinoplanes sp. DH11 | reverse complement strand
AGTGCGTCTGTCCGTCGACCAGCGTCACCACGGACGACCGCAACCGGGTGCTCGCCAAGGCCCGCAAGCTCTACCTGTGACCTGATCGGACCCTTGTCAACCCCCGCCCATCGCGGGAGTATTCCGGTACGTCAACAACCAACCTGGAGTCATCGTGCCCAACGTCCAGCGCACTTCCACCGAGTCGATCATCTCCCTGACCGACAGCGAACGGTTCCACTACCACGGCACGAGGGTGGACGCTGTCACGATCCCCCGCTCTCGGAACATGTCCGAGATGGCCACCCTGCACGGCTCCATGGAACTGGGCCAGGGCCGGCACCGGCGCGACATCCCGATGCACCCGCTGGAGGCTGCGCAGGCCGCCAGCTCGTCGCAGAGCCCGGACGTGGCCGCCGCGATCCATGGGGAGATCAGCACCGGCCTCCAGGCCCGGAAAGTCACCCTGCCCAGTGAGGCACTGAGCCAGGCC
>NZ_JAHWGU010000117.1 GCF_020873875.1 Actinoplanes sp. DH11 | reverse complement strand
GTACAAATGGCTGACGCCGGACGGGCATTGGATCCATAAAAAAGGGATCAAGCCGGATGTCGCGGTGGCGCAGCCGGATTATTTCCACGTCGCTCCGCTTCATGTCGAAAAACCGCTTCGGTATGACATGAACGACGAGCAAATCGCCAATGCGCAAAAAATGCTCAAAGGGCTTGGCTTCAACCCGGGCCGCACGGATGGCTACTTCAGCAAAGACACCGAGCAAGCCGTCCAAGCGTTCCAAAAAGCGAATCAGCTCCCGGTTACGGGGCGAATCGATGAGACGACGGCGGATGTGCTGCAAACGAAAATCATGGAAGCCGTCCGCGATCCGAAGCATGATGTGCAGTTGAAAAAAGCGCTTGGCGTGTTGTTTCCGTCGCGAGCGAGCCAATGATGACGAGTAAAGAGAAAAGGGTGCCTCTGACAACGCAGAGGCACCCTTTTCTTTGTGACTGATTTGCCTGTGGAC
>NZ_JAHWGU010000116.1 GCF_020873875.1 Actinoplanes sp. DH11 | reverse complement strand
CGTTCGGCCTGCTCGGCATCACCAACTGGAGCTATTATTGGTTCCGGCCTGACGAAGGCATCTCTGAAGAAGAACTGACGGATATTTTCGTTGATTTCATTTTGCACGGCATAAAGGCGCCAAGAGCTGGAGAAAGCGGTCGAAATGAGGAGGAGCCAGGCAATTCGGGCGGTCAGACCGAATGAAAGATCGGCCGCTTTGATGGTCTGGCCAAATGGCACACAAAAAGGGGGATCGGGATGGAGCTATTCATCCAGCAGCTGTTAAACGGGCTGACTGTTGGAAGCCGTCGATTGATTTTACGAAAGACACTGACTTCTTTACCATCGTGACGAACGCATTGAAAGAAAAACCGGACGTGCTGTTTATCGGCGGACCGTCGGAACCGACGGCGAAAGTGGCGAAACAAGCGCGTGAACTCGGCTTTAAAGGCGGTTTTATCATTATGGATCAGGCGAAGCTCGATGAAATGC
>NZ_JAHWGU010000115.1 GCF_020873875.1 Actinoplanes sp. DH11 | reverse complement strand
CATGTTCTGTCAGTCTTTCTGAACGAAGGCAGAATCATTGGCTGCACCGGTGCGACGCCTTTCATGCGCCGGCTTTTTCGCCGCCGAAGCCGTCAACGTCTATGTATAGAAAAGCAGAAAAGTGTGCACAAATGGTAGTAAACAAGAACAGCTCCTTGGGAGGAGGTGAATGGCATGAACAAGACGGAATTGATCAACGCGGTAGCTGAAACAAGCGGTCTTTCCAAAAAAGATGCAACAAAAGCCGTTGATGCGGTATTTGACTCGATTACAGAAGCGTTGCGAAAAGGCGATAAAGTGCAATTAATCGGCTTTGGGAACTTTGAAGTGCGCGAGCGCGCCGCCCGGAAAGGACGCAACCCGCAAACGGGCGAAGAAATGGAAATTCCGGCGAGCAAAGTTCCTGCATTCAAACCGGGTAAAGCGTTAAAAGATGCCGTAAAATAAGCCTACATAGCTGAGGCAGGAGCTAGG
>NZ_JAHWGU010000114.1 GCF_020873875.1 Actinoplanes sp. DH11 | reverse complement strand
CTCCCCCTATGACATAGATGACCCCCTTGCCGGGCAGGCAAGGGGGATGGTGTTTGTTCAGGGAAATGACACCGCTCCCCACCGTCGCACGGCCTGACTCTCGCTTTCCCCGTTCGGAAGCAAAATCGTTTCCTTTGTTTTTCCATCGTGCTCAAATTAATTAGAGAGACGAAAGAATACAGGAGATGACCTGCCTTGAACTGGAAACGAAACGTCCGCATCCTTTGGCTGTGCAATTTCATGGTGTCGGCGGGAATGACGATGGTCATTCCGTTTTTGTCGCTGCTGTTGTGGGAAATGGGCATCACCGAGCACCATTCGTTGAGCGTCTGGACCGGTCTTGTCTTTTCGGCGACGTTTTTGTCGGCGGCCATCATGGCGCCGATTTGGGGCATGTTCGCCGACAAGTACGGCCAGCGCGCCAACCTCATCCGCGCGGGGATTGGCATGGGCTTGATCACCGGATGCATGGCGT
>NZ_JAHWGU010000113.1 GCF_020873875.1 Actinoplanes sp. DH11 | reverse complement strand
CGATTATGTAAATAACAGGCAAAATGTTTTAGATTTTTGGCAAACCAGAGTTAATGAATTGAAAAATTCTGATAACATTTACACTTTAGGTATACGGGGCGTACACGATGGTAAAATGCAAGGTGCCAATACTTTAAAAGAACAAAAAGACGCCATTACCAATATCTTTAAAGATCAAAGGCAAATGTTGGCCAATACCATCAATGCTAATTTAGAAAAAATACCACAGGTTTTTATTCCCTATAAGGAAGTATTGGATGTTTACAACATGGGATTGCAAGTGCCGGAGGACGTAACTTTGATGTGGACGGATGATAATTATGGCTACATTAAACATTTCCCTACCGAAGCAGAACGAGCTCGCAAAGGCGGAAATGGCATTTATTACCACATCTCTTATTGGGGCAGACCGCACGATTACCTTTGGTTAGCAAGCAATCATCCAGCGCAAATTTATACCCAAATGAAAATGGCTTATGA
>NZ_JAHWGU010000112.1 GCF_020873875.1 Actinoplanes sp. DH11 | reverse complement strand
GCCTTAACGCGGTGAAGTGCCTGCTGAAGCGCCTACGGCGGGCTCTGGAGGCCGAGGAGCGGTGGGTGGAGGATCAGCGCACGGCATGGCTGGATCGTCTCGCAGAACGCAAGGCAGGGCCACACCCCATCACCGCTGAACAGGCCGAAATGATCGCTCGATTTGGACAGCCCTCGGCGTTTCACACGGACGGCTCAATCACAATCGCCTTCGACGATGGCGACTCGGTGAAGGTCGCGAGATGACGCCACTTGGAGTCCTGATCGAAAATGCCTGAGAAAATCTGGAAGTCATGAGTCTCGCCGTTTTCCCCTCCGCTCATTGAAGGGCTACTTGACGTCTGTCAACCAAAAACACTCCGATTCCAGATCGGTTGACAATTGTCATCTAGAAATGTCGCGAAAAGTGCGCAACAGTTATCGCATCTGCTCCGTCGTTGCGCAGTGGCCCCCGGTCGAACAGCCGGGGGTCGGGCAACGA
>NZ_JAHWGU010000111.1 GCF_020873875.1 Actinoplanes sp. DH11 | reverse complement strand
CCACCAAGCCCCCTTCGCGCTCGCCAACGGGCACTTGCGCCTTGTTTCGATACCGCCATGGGTTCTTCATCCCGATGACGGGATGGACGGTGACGCCTTCTAGCTTGCCGATGCGGGCGAGCACTTCTTTCACCTGCTTTTCCTTCGCTTTCAGCTGGCCTTCGTAGCTGAGGTGTTGCAGCTGGCAGCCGCCGCATTGGCGATAGACGGGGCACGGCGGCTCAACGCGGTCGGGGCTTGGTTCGTACAGCTCCACGAGGCGGCCGTACCCATACCCTTTTTTCACTTTGATCGCTTTCACCTTCGCCCGCTCGCCGGGAAGCGCGTGTTTCACAAACAACGGAAAACCGTCGACTTTCGCCACCCCGAGCCCGTCGTGGGTCAAATCGGTGAATGTGACGTCATAATACTCGTTTTTGGCGACTGGTGGTTGCTGCTTCGTCATGTCGTTCTCCTTTCTGCCGTTCCTCTGTATATGTAG
>NZ_JAHWGU010000110.1 GCF_020873875.1 Actinoplanes sp. DH11 | reverse complement strand
GGCCAGTCGCGCCGAGCCGCATGTTCTCGATGACCGTGAGCTTCGAGAGCACCTTGGTCAGCTGGAACGTGCGGACCATGCCGAAGCGGGCGACCTTGTAGGCCGGCACCTTCGCCAGCGGACGGTCGTTGAACGTCCACTCGCCGCTGTCGGGCTCGTCGAAGCCGGTCAGCAGGTTGAACAGCGTCGTCTTGCCGGCGCCGTTGGGCCCGATCAGGGCCGTGATGACGCCACGCTGGATCTCGATCTTCTCGACGTCGACCGCCTTGAGGCCGCCGAACGTCCGGGTGATGTTGCTGCCCTTGACGATGGGGTCCGGCTTGGAGGAGCCGGGCTCCCTCGAGACGTTCTCCAGCGCGGTACGGGCGTCAGTGAGTTCAGCGGCCATCGATTGCGATCTCCCTTCGATCGCCGAAGATCCCCTGGGGTCGGAAGATCATCAGCAGCATGAGACCCAGTCCGAGGAGGATCAGGCGGATGA
>NZ_JAHWGU010000010.1 GCF_020873875.1 Actinoplanes sp. DH11 | reverse complement strand
GGGCCCAGCGCAGCAACGTCGCGCGTTCCTCGTCTGACAGCGTCAACGGTGCGACAGGGCGCCCAGTCCTTGGCATCTCACCACGCTACACCACTTATCAGGCGAATTTGTGGCGCAGGACACTAGCAGATCAACATCTCGCCAGGGCGGACCGGGGCCGGTCAGGCCGGGGTCAGCAGTGCCGTGACGGCCCGTTGCAGCGCCGCCCGGGAGGCCTCCACCGACATCTCCATCACGTCACGCCAGGTCGACCAGGTCGGCCACTGGCTGATCGAGGTGAGGGCGTTCAGCAGTTCCTCGTCCTGACCGATCTCGGTCGCGAACGTCTCGGTGAGTTCGTCGCGGACCCGGGCCACGTGCATCCTGCGGTAGTGCTGGAGCCCGGCCGAGAAGGGTTCCTTCAGTGCCGAGGCCCGTGCCGCCGGACCGATCTCCTCCAGCAGCCGGGCGCGTTGCTCGCAGTACGCGGCGATCCGGTCGGCCAGCGGCAGGCCGGCCGGGATCGGACGGTACGACGTGTCCCGCTGCTCCAGGACGCGCTGACCACTCGCGGTCATCAGCGCTTCCATGTCCGCGAAGTGGCTCCACAGCGCGCGCAGCGAGACTCCGGCCAGCTTGGCGATCCGGTCGGCGGTGGGCCGCAGGTCGCCTTCGCTGATCAGCCGGAGGTGGGCGTCGACGATCGCGTTGCGGGTCCGTTCGGAGCGCGCGGTGCGACCGTCGACGCGGGGTGGTGTGGTCACGAAGAACTCCGGTATCGCTTCAGCTCGCGGTGCGCCAGTGACCGTTTGTGGACCTCGTCCGGACCGTCGGCGAGTCGTAGCGTACGCGCGGACGCCCAGAGCGCCGCGAGCGGCGTGTCCTGGCTGGTCCCGGCCGCGCCGTGCGCCTGGATCGCCTTGTCGATGATCCATTCCACGGTGGATGGCACCACGATTTTGATGGCTTGGATCTCGGTGTGCGCGCCCCGGTTGCCGACCGTGTCCATCAGCCAGGCCGCCTTGAGCACCAGCAGCCGGGCCTGTTCGATCCGGACGCGGGACTCGGCGATCCAGTCCTGGACGACGCCCTGCTCGGCCAGCGGTTTGCCGAACGGGCTGCGGGTCAGCGCCCGGGTGCAGAGCAGTTCCAGGGCGCGTTCGGCCATGCCGATCAGCCGCATGCAGTGGTGGATCCGGCCGGGGCCGAGGCGGGCCTGGGAGATGGCGAAACCGCCGCCTTCCTCGCCGATCAGGTTGGTCGCCGGTACGCGTACGTTCTCGAAAAGGATCTCGGCGTGCCCGCCGTGGTCCCCGTCGGTGTAACCGAAGACCGTCATGCCGCGTTTGACGGTGACACCGGGGGTGTCCCGCGGGACCAGGATCTGGCTCTGCTGCACGTGCCGCGCGGCGTCCGGGTCGGTCTTGCCCATCACGATGAAGATCTTGCAGTTCGGGTTCATCGCGCCGGTGATGTAGAACTTGCGCCCGTTGATGACGTACTCGTCGCCGTCGCGCTCGATGCGGGTGCCGATGTTCGTGGCGTCGGAGGACGCGACCTGCGGCTCGGTCATCGCGAACGCGGACCGGATCTCGCCGGCCAGCAGTGGCTTCAGCCATGTCTCCTGCTGCTCGGGGGTGCCGAACTCGGCAAGCACCTCCATGTTGCCGGTGTCCGGTGCGGCGCAGTTCAGCGCGGCCGGTGCGATGCCCGGGCTGCGGCCGGTGATCTCGGCGAGCGGCGCGTACTGGAGGTTCGTCAGACCGGCACCGTGTTCGCCGGGGAGGAAGAGGTTCCAGAGACCGGCCTCCTTCGCGGCGGCCTGCACCGGGGCGAGGGCGGCGGGCGGTTCCCAGCCGTCGGTGTGGAACGAGGACTCGAGGGGGTAGACGTACTCGTCCATGAAGGCGAGCAGCCGTTTGCGGTAGTCCTCGGTCTTCGCGTCGAACTCGAAGTCCATCAGTGTCCTTCCAGCGCTCGGTGGCCCTGCTCGACGAGCTCGGGCACCATGGCGCCCACCGTGTCGAAGCCGGCGCCGACGGTCTGACCCTTGGTGTATCGGTAGTGCACGCCCTCGAGGATGACGGCGAGCTTGAACGCGGCGAAGCCGATGTACCAGTGCAGGTCACCGACGTCCCGGCCGCTGCGCTCGGCGTAGCGGGCGGCCATCTCGTCGAGACTCGGATGCCCGGCCAGGTCGGTGGGTGCGATCGGCCGGCCGTCCCGGAACAGCAGCGGCCGGCCGGCGTAGACCAGCATCAGGGCCAGGTCGCTGAGCGGGTCGCCGAGGGTGGACATCTCCCAGTCGAGGACGGCCCGGACCGCCAGGTCGTCGCCGATCAGCACGTTGTCCAGGCGGAAGTCGCCGTGCACGACCGCGCCCGGTCCACCGGCCGGGATGTCGGTCGCGAGCCGGGCGTGCAACTCCTCGATGCCGATGAGTTCCCGGCTGCGCGACGCGTCGAGCTGCTGCTTCCAGCGGCGCACCTGGCGGGCGTTGAAGCCCTCCGGCCTGCCGAAGTCGCCGAGGCCGATCTTCTCCGGGTCGAGGGAGTGCAGGTCGGCCAGGGTGTCGACAAGCCGCAGCGTCAGCGCGCGGAGATCCACCGATTCGAGTTGGGCGGCGTCCCGGTAGATCGTCCCGTCCACGTGTTCCATCAAGTAGAAGGGCGCGCCGAGAACCGTGGTGTCCGTGCAGAGCAGTACGGGCCGCGGCACCGGGAACCCGGCGGACGACAGGGCGGACAGCACCCGGTGCTCCCGGGTCATGTCGTGCGCGGTCGGCAGCACGTGCCCCAGCGGCGGACGCCGCAGCACCCACCGGTTCGTCCCGTCGGTGACCGCATAGGTCAGGTTCGACCGCCCGCCGGCGAACATCGTGCCGGTCAGCGGCGGACTGTCCAGGTAGGCCTGCAGGGCCGTCAGGTCCAGGCCCTTCACTTGGCGCCTTCGAAACCACGCTGCATCTTGTTCATGCCACCCAGCCAACGGTCCGGATCGGTCGCGCGCAAGCGGTAGAACTCGGCGACCTCCTCGTGCGGCAGGATCAGGAACCCGGTGCCGCCGAGTGCCGCGGCGACCTTGTCGGCCACCTCCTCGGGCGCCAGCGCGCCCTGGGCCAGCAGCGCGGCACTGCCACTTCCGTCGGCGTTGCCGCGGGTCAGCATGTCGGTGCGCACGCCCTGCGGGCAGAGGGCCTGCACGATCAACCCCCGATGGGCGTACGTGGCCCGCAGCCACTCGGCATAGGCCAGGGCGGCGTGTTTCGTCACCGAGTAGGTCGCGCTGCCCAGCAGGGACAGCAGACCGGCGGCGCTGACCGTGATCAGCAGGCGCTTCGGTTCCCCGGTGTCCAGCCAGCGGGGCAGCAGGGCCCGGGTGACGTAGACGTGTGACATCACGTTCACGCCGAAGTCGCGCTGCCACTGCGCGTCGGGGGTGTTCTCGTCGCCGGAGGACAGCACGCCGGCGTTGGAGCAGAACAGGTCGATCCCGCCCAGTTCGGTCCAGGCCGTCTCGACCAGGTTGCGGACGTGGTCCTCGTCCGCCGCGTCGCCGGGCACGGCGAGGCCGCCGATCTCATCGGCCACCCGGTTCGCCGCGTCCGCGTCCAGGTCGTTGACCACGACCCGGGCGCCGTCCGCGGCGAACCGGCGGGCCAGGGCGGCGCCGATGCCCCCACCGGCGCCGGTGACGACGATCCGTTTCACTGCACGCTCCCGGTGAGGGTGATGCCGCCGTCGAGGACGATGGTCTGCCCGGTGATCCAGGCGGCGTCCGGCGAGCAGAGGAACGCGACCGTGCCGGCCACGTCGTCGGTGGTGCCGAGCCGGCCCAGCGGGTACGTGGCGGCCACCTGTTCCTCGCGCCCCTCGTAGAGCGCGGTCGCGAAGCGGGTCTTCACGACCGCCGGGGCGACCGCGTTGACCCGGATCTTCGGGGCCAGTTCGAGGGCGAGTTCCTCGGTGAGGTGGATCAGGGCCGCCTTGGTGGTGCCGTAGAACGCGATGCCCGGCGCCGGGCGCACCCCGGACACCGAGGAGATGTTGACGATCGAGCCGCCGGTGTCGGCGAGTCCACCGCGCAGCGCTTCCTGCACCCAGCCCAGCGTGCCGATCAGGTTGACCTCGGCCATCTTGCGGGCGGCGTTCAGGTCGAGGGTGGCGAGCGGCCCGTACGCCGGGTTGATCCCGATGTTGTTGATCAGCGTGGTGACCGGGCCGAACCGGTCCCGGACCGCGTCGATCACGGCGGTCCGATGTGCCGGGTCGTCGCCCTTGCCGGCGACGCCGATCGCCACCTCGGAGCCGCCGAGCTCCTTCACGGCGGCTTCGAGGGCGTCGGCGTCGCGGCCGGTCACGGCGACTTTCGCGCCTTGGGCGACGAAGCGTTGCGCGATGGCGAACCCGATTCCCCGGCTGGCTCCGGTCACGATCGCTACCTGGTCCGCCATCGTCCGACCTCCTGGAAGTGTTGTATTTGCAGAGCAAGTGCAGATATTACGCGGCCGGCACACCGTTGGACGGAGGTGTCACGGCGGTGGCCGTGTGCGGCGCGACCGGGCCGTCCTTGTCGTCGGTGGTGTAGGCGCTCCCGAAGAAGACCGCCTTACCGCCTTCGATCCTGGTGAGCTGCGTGCCGCCGTACCCCGCGTGATCCGTCGCTGAGAAGCGCAGCGGAACCAGACCCGGCCCCTGGAAGCCGTTCTTCTTGACCGCCTCGACGATGCCGTCGCGGGTCAGGTCCTTGCCGGCGGCCTGCAACGACTGCACGAACAGGTACGCCACCGACATGCCGTAGACGACGTTGTTGTCGAACTCGGCGCCACCGTTGTGTTCCGTGTTCACCTTCTTGAACAGCTGGATCCACGGGTTGGCCTCGTCCGTGCTCAGCGGCAGGTAGTTCGCCGCCACCAGGCCCTCCATCAGCGGGGCGGCAGCACCGAGGGCCTTGCCGACGGTGGTCGGGTCGGCGCCCACGTTGCTCACCACGAACTGCGGCTTGAAAGCGATCTTCGCGGCCGTCCCGATGGAGAGCGCGGTGAACCCGGGGATGGTCGCCAGCACGACGACCTCGCAGCCGGCGCCCTTGAGCGCGCCCATCTGCGGCCCGACGTTCGGGTTGCTCGTCACGTAGGTCTGCTTCGCGGCGACCGCGCCGACGACCTGCTCCAGGCCGACCAGGGCGTCCCGGCCGAAGTCGTCGTCCTGACCCAGGAAGCACACCTTCTTGCCGGCGTGCTCGTCCTTCACGTACGTCCCGAGGATCTTGCCCTCGACCGTGTAGTCCGGGTTGAAGCCGAACGTGTTCGGATACTTCTCCGGCTGGTTCCAGCTGCGGCTGCCACTGGCGACGAACAGGTCCGGCACCCGGTTGGTCTTGAGGAAGTCCAGGACGCCGGTGTGCGTCGGCGTGCCCAGGCCGTTGATCAGCGCGAACACCTTGTCCTGCAGGACGAGCTCGCGCACCACCTGCTGGGTGTTCGCCGGGTTGTAGCCGTCGTCCTTGACCTTGTAGGTGATCTTCCGGCCGTGGACGCCGCCGTTGGCGTTGACGAAGTCGAAATAGGCCTTGGTGGCCGGCGAGATGCTCGCGTACCCGGCCGCGGCCGGGCCGGTCAGCGGCATGTGGGTGCCGATCACGACCTCCGAGTCGGTCACGCCCGGAACATCGGCGCCACCGGTACCGCCGTCGCCGTCACTGCTGCTGCAGCCCGCGGCCAGCAGCACCATGGCGGCGACAAACGTCGTCGCGGTGCGTTTCATCGTGTCCTCCTGAATCTGCGGATGAGGGTGTTGCCGGTTGATGCGATGCCGCCCGGGGCGGCGAGCATGACGACGATGAGCACCACGCCGAAGACGACCAGGGCGAGGTTGCCCTCCAGCCGGTGCGAGCCGGTCTGCTCGGCGATCGACTGGGCGAACGTGGGCAGGGCGACCAGCAGGACCGCGCCCCAGAGCGCGCCGAACAGGCTGCCCAGCCCGCCGATCACGATGGCCATGACCAGGAAGAGGGAGAGCGTCAGCGGGAACGCGCCCGGCGAGACGCTCTGCGCGAGCACGGCGAACAGGGCGCCGGAAAGGCCGGCGCCGACCGCGCTCACCACGAACGCCAGCACCTGGGTACGGGCGATGTTGATGCCGGCCAGCTTCGCGGCGGTCTCGTCGTCGCGGACCGCCCGCAGCTGCCGCCCGAACCGGCCCCGCACGAGCAGCGCCAGCGTCAGCACCGTGAGCAGCGCACCCGCCCAGCAGACCCAGACCTGCCAGCGTTCCATCGGGATCGTGCCCGGCGGCGGGTCGAGCATCACCGACAGGCCCTGATCGCTGTTGAAGGTCCCGTCGAACGTGCTGGTCACCGACGGGACCACGATCGCCACCGCGAGCGTGAGACCGGCCAGGTAGGGACCGCGCAACCGGGCCGCCGCCAGCCCGATCACCGCGCCGGCCAGCGTGGTCACCACGATCGCCGTGACGAAGCTGACGGGCATGCTGAGCCACTTGTTCTGCGCCAGCGTGAACGCGTAGGCGCCGGTCGCCATCAGCGCGCCGTGCCCCAGCGAGAGCTGCCCGTTCAGTCCAGTCAGGACGGTCAGGCCGGCGGTCACGCAGAGATAGGCGCCGACCGTCGCGAGCTGGTAGTTCCGGAACGGCGGGAGCGTGTAGCTCAAGATCAGGATCAGGATCGCGCCGGCCACGACGATCAGGACCGGGGCGAGGCGGCGCCCGCTACGCGTCTTCTGCGAGACGCTCGCGGGTACGGGATCCGTGCCCACCTTCGTCTTCATGTCGGTCATGCCACCCTCGCTCTCGAACTGGAGAAGAGCCCGCCCGGCTTCCCGAGCAGAACCACGACGAGCAGCAGGAGTACGGCCATCGGCGCGACCGTCGGCTCCACATAGCCGCTGACGTACGACAGCAGCAGCCCCACCACGAGCCCGCCGGTGACCGCACCGATCGGGCTGTCCAGGCCGCCCACCACCGCGGCGGTGAACGCGGAGACGAAGACGACGTCCATCGCGGTCGGGTGCAGGCCCAGCTCGGTGGGCACGACGAGCATCCCGGCGAGCGAACCCACCGCCGCGGCGAGCGCCCAGCCCAGGGTCAGCATCCCGCCGACCGAGACCCCCAGCAGCCGCGAGACGTCCGGCGCGAACGCCGCCGCCCGCATGCGCAGGCCGATGGCCGTACGCGTGAAGAGAAGCGTGAGAACCAAGACCACCGCGCCCACCGCGGCGAAGACGAACAGGTCGTACCGGGAGAGCATCGCGACGCCACCGACCTCGAACGCGTCCCGGCTGAACGGCGTCTCCACCGGCCGGAACTCGTTGCCGTAGATGATGCCGAGCACGCCCTGGATCACCAGGACCAGGCCGAGCGCCACGACCACGCCGTTCAGTGGCGACGAATGATCGACGAAGCGCATCACCACCCGCTCCACCGTGACGCCGAGCACCAGGCCGGCCAGCAGCGCGACACCGAAACCGAGCCAGTAGGACCCGGTCGCCGACGTGATCGAGTACGCCGCGTAGACGGCCGCGACAGCCATCGCGCCCTGCGCGAAGTTCACGATTCGCGCGGCACGCCAGATCAACACCAGGGACAGTGCGAACGCCGCGTAGACCGCGCCCCGGCTCAGCCCGTCGAAGGTCAGATAGATGAACTGGCTCATCAGAACCCCAGATATGCGTGACGGAGATCGGCGTCGTCGCGCAGCGCCGCGGCCCGGTTGCGGGTCACCACCCGGCCGAGGGCGAGAACCACGCCCTCATCGGCGACGGAGAGCGCGCTGCGGACGTTCTGCTCCACGAGCAGAACCGCGAGACCGGTACGTTCCCGCAGGTCACGCAGGAGCGCCATGATCTGCGCGGTGATCTTCGGAGCCAGACCCAGCGACGGCTCGTCGAGCAGCAGCAGCCGCGGCCGGCCGACCAGGGCCCGGCCCAGCGCCAGCATCTGCCGCTCGCCGCCGGACAGCTGGTGCCCGGCGAAGGCACGCCGTTGTGCCAACGCCGGGAACAACTCGTACACCTCATCGAGGGCACGTCTCGCGTCGGCTTGATCGCGCCGCCAGAGACCGCCGAGCCGCAGGTTCTCGTCGACGGTCAGTTCGGTGACCACGCCACGCCCCTCCGGGACGTGCGCGATCCCGCGACGCACCATCTGCTCGACCTTGGTGGTCCGCAGGTCCGCGCCGTCGAAGACGACCTGGCCTCCGGTGCTGCGGACCAGGCCGGAAAGGGTACGCAGCAGCGTCGTCTTGCCGGCCCCGTTGGCGCCGAGCACGGCCACGATCTCTCCGGGTTGGACGGTGAGGTTCACGTCGTGCAGGACGGGCGCCGCGCCGTACCCGGCGGTGAGGCCTTCGACCCGCAGCAGTGCGCTGCTCATGTCGTGTCTCCTGCCATCGACGTCTCCTCCAGGGTTTTCACGAAATTTCGGGTATGGCGAACGAAGCCGGCGCAGGTGGCCCGGCTTGCGGTTTGGTCGTCAGGTTTTGCGCGGAGCCCCGCGGGGTGCCTCGCGTTCGTACGGGGTGCCTCGTGTTTCGCGGGGTGCCTCGCGTTTCGCGGGGTGCCTCGCCTTTATGCGGGGGTGCCGAGGTATGCCTCGGTGACCCGTTCGTTCTGGCGGATCTCATCCGGGGTGCCGAGCGCGATCGGCTTCCCGAAATCAAGGACCAGGATCTCGTCGCAGACCGACATGACCAAGTCCATGTGGTGCTCCACCAGCAGCACCGTGGTGCCGACCTCTTTGATCAGGCCGCCGAGCCACTGGATCTCGTCGGCGTCCAGCCCGCCCGCCGGTTCGTCAAGCATCAGGATGCGCGGCTTGGCGACAAGCGCCCGTGCCAGCTCGATCCGCTTCCGGATCGCATAGGGCAGAGCGCCCGGAAAGGTCGGCGCATACCGCGCCACACCGCACCTCTCCAGCGCCGCGAAAGCCTCTTCCTCGGCGCGGCGCCCATGGACGCCGACCATCACGTTCTCCAGCACGGTCATGCCGGCGAACTGCCCGACACCCTGCAGGGTCCGCGTGATCCCGAGCCGGCTCAGCTGGTGCGGCCGAGGCCGCCAAGGCCGCCCGTCCAGTGTGAGGGACCCCTCCGACGGCGGCACGAAGCCACAGATGACATTGAAAAGCGTGGTCTTGCCGGCCCCGTTCGGCCCAATAACCCCCACGATCCGCCCCGGCGCCACGCGCAGGGAGACATCGTCAAGAGCAACCAGACCGCCGAAGCGGACAGTGATGTTGTGCAGGGCGAGATCGTCTGTTGCCATGGACACCTCCCGGACCGGTAAAAGTCCTGTGTGGAGTGATGGTCAACTATTTACACTAGGAGTGTAACTTTCTCGCCGTCCGCGTCAACCACTTGCAATGCCCCTGTTACCGCAGGATTTCCCCGCAGCTCAAACCCCCTCCCACCCACACCGGCCGCCATGGCACCCCGCAACCTTCCGCAGCCGCCCCTTCGCCGTTCCCACCCACCTGGCCCTCTCGCCGCTCCCCGCCCGGCACGCTCCCCGCAGCCCGACCCACGCTCGCCCGCGTCAAGCTCTGCGCCGCCGGCCGCTGACGTTCATGCCCTGGCGCCGGGCGCGGGCTGAGGTCGCCCTGTCCGCCGCAGCGGTCTCCCGCTTCAGCCGGGCGCGACGCTGAAGTCGTCCGGCCACCGAGGCCTCCCGCCGGCCTCGGTGTGCGGGTCTCGAGCATCGTGGGCATCGCCGCCACCCCATCCGGGCGCCCTCGGCCCACCGCGAGTTACCGGCATGGCGCGAGGTGACGCGAACGAGATCGCCCCGATCGCCGCCCCGGCCGCCGCCCCGGGCCGCTGCACCTCGGATCGCCACCCAGGCGATACTGCCTGCGCATCAACGCGGCGTCCCCTCGGATCCGACCCCGGCGGCACCCGGACGGGCCGTCGATACCGAAATGTTGATCTGCTAGCGCTACGAAATCGCTGTGATCATGGACCTGAAACCGCAATTTCGCATCGCGTGCAGATCAACAACGCCGCGCGGACCCACCGCAGCGGGTCGCGGCTGGTCATCCACCGATCACAAGGGGCCGGGAGCGCGGAACACCACGCCGCGCCCGTCCGCCTCGCGCGGCGCGTCTCGAGTGCAGGTGGATGGGGCCGATTTGTCCGGAAGGTCGACAGGCACAAGATCGTGTGCACTCTGTGGAGTCGCCGAGGGTGCGGCTGGGGAAGCCGGAGACGGGGAGCGCTCACCTGCTGGCGGCTACCGGGCACCGAGTCTGCCGGCGGCTACCGGGCACTGAGTTTGCCGGCGGCTACCAGGCACCGAGTCTGCCGGCGGCTACCGGGCACCGAGTCTGCCGGCGGCTACCGGGCACTGAGTTTGCCGGCGGCTACCGGGCACTGAGTTTGCCGGCGGCTACCGGGCACTGAGTTTGCCGGCGGCTACCGGGCACTGAGTTTGCTGGCGGCTACCGGGCACCGAGTCTGCCAGCGGTTGACCCGGTAGCTCCCATTAGGCGACGCCGCTGGGGCGGAACTGGACGCTGACCCGCGGGCCGACCGGGCGGGCTGTCTTGGGGATGGCGTGTTCCCAGGTTCGCTGGCAGGAGCCGCCCATGACGATGAGGTCGCCGTGGCCGAGGGGGAACCGCAGGGTTTCGTGGCCGCCGGCTCGGGGGCGCAGGGTCAGGTTGCGCGGGGAACCGAAGGAGACGATAGCGACCATGGTGTCGTGGCGGCTGGAGCGGCCGTGGGTGTCGCCGTGCCAGGCGACGCTGTCCCGGCCGTCGCGGTAGAGGCACATGCCCGCGGTGACGAACTCTTCGCCCAGTTCGCTCGCATAGTGGGCGTTCAGCAGCGATTTCGCCTCGGTGAGCGCGGGGTGGGGCAGGGTGTCGCCGCCGCCGTACCAGCGCAGCAGGCGAGGCACGTCCACGACGCCGTCGTACATCTTGCGTCGTTCGGCCCGCCAGTCGATGCCGAGAAGGGTTTCGAAGACGGAGTCGGATCCGCGCATCCAGCCGGGCAGCACGTCCACCCAGGCGCCCGCGGTCAGCCGGTGCCGGGTCAGGCCGTCGAGCGGGGCGAGTGTCACGGCCGGCCGGTCCGGCCCGGCCAGCAGAGACGGGCCCGGAAGCACGGACACCAAGCCGGCATGGTCTCCCGGCCACCCGCCAGGCCCACCGGACGAATCGCCGGAAGAACGCGAATAGTCAGAAGCAGATGAATCGCGGTAAGCAGGCGAATCGCGGTAAGGGGGCAAGTCGCGCAGGGGAGGCGAGGGCGGCGACCCTGCCCCCGCGTGACCTGACGCGACCCGCAGTCCCGCGTCGCCCGATATGTCTCGCGCCCCCGCGCCGCCCGAGGCTGCCCAAGCCTCGGCGTCGCCCGAGGCGGCCCTAACCCCGAAGTCCCTCGAGGCATCCCGCGCCGCAGTGCCGCCCGAGGCATCCCGCACCGCGGCGCCGGCCGGGGCGGCAAGCAGGTCGAGCATGGAGGGCTGGTAGCTGCTGCTCATGGGGCCATGCTAGTACAGGCGTTCGATCAGCGGTCCTTCTCCGGTGATGGATGGTTGTAGACGATTTCCTCCGGCGGCAGGGGGAAGGTGATGTCTTCGCCGAAGGGGGAGGGGCCGCCCTGGATGGGGGCGGACAGCTCGGCGACGTCCATGTGGCCGTCCGGGCCGACGGGGGCGTTCTCGGGCAGGCGGGCGCTGGAGAACGGGGTGCCGGCGGCGACGCCGGTGACGCCGACCGAGGAGGTGGGTGCCATGGATTCGGAGGATTCGAGCTGGTCGCGGCGGAAGATTTTGCGGCCGAGCCAGGTCAGGGGGTCGTAGCGGCGGTCGACGACGCGTTCCTTCATCGGGATGATCGCGTTGTCAGTGATCTTGATGTGTTCGGGGCAGACCTCGGTGCAGCACTTGGTGATGTTGCAGTAGCCGAGGCCCTGGTGGGCCTGCGCGTGTTCCTTGCGGTCACCGCGTGCGTCAAGCGGGTGCATGTCGAGCTCGGCCGCGCGGATGAAGTAGCGCGGGCCGGCGAACGCCTCCTTGTTGTCCTCGTGGTCGCGGACCACGTGGCAGGTGTTCTGGCAGAGGAAGCACTCGATGCACTTGCGGAACTCCTGGCTGCGTTCCACGTCGATCTGCTGCATCCGGTAGTCGCCGGGGGCGACGCCGGCAGGCGGGGCGAAGGCGGGCGTCTCCCGGGCCTTCTCGTAGTTGAACGACACGTCGGTGACCAGGTCCCGGATGACCGGGAAGGTGCGCAGCGGCGTGATCGTGATGGTCTCGTTCTCGGTGAACGTCGACATCCGGGTCATGCAGCCCAGCCGCGGCTTGCCGTTGATCTCCATGGAGCAGGAGCCGCACTTGCCGGCCTTGCAGTTCCACCGGCAGGCCAGGTCGGGTGTCTGGGTGGCCTGCAACCGGTGGATGATGTCGAGGACGACCTCGCCCTCGTTCACCTCGACCTCGAAGTCGCGCAGGTCGCCGCCGGTCGCGTCACCGCGCCAGACGCGGAAGTGGCGTTTCATTCTGCCTCCAACTCGGCCAGTTCCTCGTCGGTCAGGTATTTCGAGAGCTCGGAGCGGTCGAAGAGGTCGAGCAGCTCGCTGCGCATCCGGGGGACCGGTTTGCGTTCCAGGTGCACTTCGCCGGTCTCGTCGATCGAGCAGATCAGGTTGATCCGGCGCCACAGCGGGTCCATCTTCGGGAAGTCCTCGCGGGTGTGCCCGCCACGGGACTCCTCGCGTTCGAGGGCCGCCTTGGCCGTGCACTCCGAGACGACGAGCATGTTGCGCAGGTCGAGGGCGAGGTGCCAGCCCGGGTTGTAGCGGCGGCCGCCCTCGGCTGCCACGTTGGCCACGCGCAGCCGCAGCTCGTGCAACCGTTTCAGCGCGTCGGTCAGTTCGCCCGCGCGGCGGATGATGCCGACGAGGTCGCCCATCACCGCTTGAAGATCTTGCTGCAAGGTGTACGGGTTCTCGCCCGCAGTCCGCGCCAGAGGGGCGAGGGCCACCTCGACGGCGGCCGCCACGTCCACTTTCGCCGGCTTGGGCCGTTTGTCCAGCGCGTCGACGTAGGCCGAGGCGTGCTCGCCGGCCCGTTTGCCGAAGACAAGCAGGTCGGAGAGGGAGTTGCCGCCGAGCCGGTTGGAACCGTGCATCCCGCCGGAGACCTCACCGGCCGCGAACAGGCCCTGGACGTGGCCGGCAGCCGCACCCGAGTCGGGGTCGACCTCGACGCCGCCCATCACGTAGTGGCAGGTGGGACCGACCTCCATCGGCTCCTTGGTGATGTCGACGTCGGCCAGCTCCTTGAACTGGTGGTACATCGACGGGAGCCGCCGGACGATCTGCTCGGCCGGTAGGCGGCTGGCGATGTCCAGCAGGACGCCACCGGCCGGACTGCCCCGGCCCGCCTTGACCTCGCTGTTGATGGCCCGGGCCACCTCGTCACGGGGCAGCAGTTCGGGCGGGCGGCGGTTGTTGTCGGGGTCCTCGTACCACCGGTCGGCCTCGTCCTCGGTCTCCGCGTACTGCTTGCGGAAGACGTCGGGGACGTAGTCGAACATGAAGCGCTTGCCGTCGGAGTTGCGCAGCACGCCGCCGTCGCCGCGGACCGACTCGGTGACCAGGATGCCTTTGACACTCGGCGGCCAGACCATGCCGGTCGGGTGGAACTGGAGGAACTCCATGTTGATCAGGGTGCCGCCGGCGCGCAGGGCGAGGGCGTGGCCGTCGCCGGTGTACTCCCAGGAGTTGGAGGTGACCTTGTAGCTGCGGCCCACCCCACCGGTCGCCAGCACCACCGCGGGCGCTTCGAAGAGCACGAACTCGCCGGACTCGCGGTAGTAGCCGAACGCGCCAGCCACCCGGTCGCCGTCGAGCAGCAGCTCGGTGACGGTGGTCTCCTGGAAGACCCGGATCCGCGCGTCGTAGCTGCCGGTCTCGGCGTAGTCCTCCTGCTGCAGCGAGACGATCTTCTGCTGGAGGGTGCGGATCAGTTCCAGGCCGGTCCGGTCGCCGACGTGCGCCAGCCGCGGGTACTCGTGGCCGCCGAAGTTGCGCTGCGAGATCTTGCCGTCCTTGGTCCGGTCGAAGAGGGCGCCGTACGTCTCCAGCTCCCAGATCCGCTCCGGCGCCTCCTTGGCGTGCAGCTCCGCCATCCGGAAGTTGTTGAGGAACTTGCCGCCGCGCATGGTGTCCCGGAAGTGGACCATCCAGTTGTCGCGCGAGTTGGCGTTGCCCATCGCGGCGGCGGCCCCGCCCTCGGCCATCACCGTGTGTGCCTTGCCGAACAGCGACTTGGAGATGATCGCGGTGCGTTTGCCGGCCAGCCGTGCCTCGATCGCCGCACGCAGGCCGGCGCCGCCGGCGCCGATCACGACGACGTCGTACAGGTGTCGTTCGATCGCGGTGGTCATCGCGGGCCCCTCAGTTGATGATGCGCAGGTCGGAGTACCACCCGGCGGCGAGACCCATGATGTAGAAGTCGGTCAGCGCGAGGGTGGCGAGCGTGATCCAGGCCAGCTGCATGTGCCGGGTGTTGAGCTTCGAGACGAACGTCCACACCTGGTAACGCACGGGATGCTTGGAGAAGTGCTTGAGGCGGCCGCCGGCGATGTGCCGGCAGGAATGACAGGACAATGTGTACGCCCAGAGCATGATCACGTTGACCCAGAGGATCACGTTGCCGAGTCCGAGACCTGTCGTCTGCGCCACCACCGCGTCCCACGTGTTGAGCAGTGAGATCAGCACGGCGGCGTAGAACGCGTACCGATGGGCGTTCTGGAAGATCAGCGGGAACCGGGTCTCGCCCGAGTAGTTCTTGTGCCCGTCCGGCACGGCGCAGGCCGGCGGTGACAGCCAGAACGACCGGTAGTAGGCCTTCCGGTAGTAGTAGCAGGTCAGCCGGAAGAGCAGCAGGAACGGCAGGGACAGCGCCGCCTCCGGCACCAGCCAGAAATCGGGCAGCGGGGTGCCGAACTCGGCCGCCGGGCCGCACCTGTCCGTGAGGCAGGGCGAATAGAACGGTGTGAGGTAGTGGAACTCCTCCACGAAGAACCACTTGTGCATGAAGACGCGGACCGTCGCGTAGGTGACCCAGGCGCTGAGGCCGACGAAAGTGATCAGGGGGGCGAGCCACCATCGGTCGGTGCGCAGCGTGCGCGCCGTGATCGCCGCGCGGGCCCGCCCGCCGCCGCCCGGCTGCGTTGCCGTCGTCGTCATTCCATCTCCTGAAGGTGCCATTCAGATCGCGGACGGCCGGGATCGGACACAGCGGTGCCCCACCTCAGCCGTCGCGAGGCGACAGTGATGTGGGGCACACGTTACGCCGAAGGTCCGACACTTCGCTGGGCGGGGATGCGAAGTGGACCACAACCAGTCCATCCCGGATCACTTAGATGATCACTGATGGGATAAGCGATCAGCCGGAGGCGTTCCCGGTCACGTGCCAGCCGGCCAGGTGCAGGGCGGGCGCGGCGTACCGGGCGCGGCCCCAGGACTCCGGCAGCAGCACCGACTCGCGGCCGATGCCCAGCACCCGGCCCGGGCCGAGCGCCTGCGGGTAGGACTGGGTGAAGCGGAGATTGCCCACCGCCGCGACGATCTCGCCGCCCTCGATCAGCCAGACGCCGTTGCGGGTCAGCCCGGTGACCACGAGGCTCTTCGCGTCGAGCACCCGGGTGTACCAGAAATCGGTGATCAGCAGGCCGCGGGTGACCCGGCCGACGAGCGGCCGGGCCGACTCGGCGATCGGGCCGGCCGGCGCCGCACCACCGGCCGGCGTCGCATCGGCGGCCTCCAGGCGCAGATGGCCCGCGGTCGGACCCCACGAACGGGAGGCCGGCGACGCGTGCCCGGTCGACCCGGTGCCGGCCTGCGCGGCCGAGGTGCGGTCGTGGGTCACCGCGGTCGTCACACCGTCCCGGACCAGGACCAGCGAGCGGCACGGCGTGCCCTCGTCGTCGAAGGGCAGGCCGGGCGCCGGTTCGCCGCGGCTGCCGAGCGGCTCGTCCACGATGGTCACGGACGGGTCGAACTGCTGCCGGCCCAGTTCGGCGAAGCTCTGCCGCTGCGCGAACGCCTTGCCGTTGAACCCGAACGTGGCCAGGTTCTCCAGCAGATCCTTCACCGCGTCCGGTTCCAGCACCACCTCGTAGTGCCCGGCCGGCAGCTCGACCGGCGCACGGGCGGCCCGGGCCTTCGCCGCGGCCCGGGCGCCGAGCACCGCGCCGTCGATGCCGGACAGCCGGGACGAGGCCAGGCGGGCCACCCCGTCGGCGCCGCCGGACCGGGCGATGCCGTCCATCGCGGCCTCCACGGTGCGGCCCTCGGCGGACTGCCCGGCGCTGTTGGCGAACGCGGCCGAGGTGTAGACGGTCCGGCAGTACCCGGCCGTCTCCAGCCCGCCGGCCGCGTCCACGAAGTCGCGGACCCGGGCGGCCCGCTCCGCGGGGTCGGCGCGGGCGGTCGCCTCGTCGAAGCCGAACTCCAGGCCGGAGGTCTCGCCGGAGCCGTGGTGACCGGCCGAGAGGTGCAGCGCCGCCGGTGGGGTAAGTCCCGGCCAGGCCGGGTCGGCGGGGCTCACCCGGGCCGCGGCAAGGGTCCGCTCGACGAGCGCCCGCAGGCCGTCCGGGCCGGTCACGGTGGTGGAGCCCCCGGTGGTACGCCCGTCGACGTGCAACCGCAGCCGCACCCCGGTGGTCGCGTCCGCCACGTTCTGGTGGATCGCCGAGTTGGCGAACCGGGTCAGCGCCTCGGCGTCGTGCCGGACCAGCACCTCGACCTCCGCCGACCGGCCCGCCAGCTCCCGGACCAGGTCGACGACCTGCGCCGCCACGTGCGACTCGGCGCTCATCCGCGGACACCCACCCGTACGCCGGTGAAGCGTGCCGGAGCCGCCGGATGCCCGGTGTGCCCGATCTGGCCGGGCTGACCCTTCCCGCAGTTCGGCGTGCCCCAGGCGACGGTCTCGGAGGAGAGCATGTCCATCGACTGCCAGAACCGGGGACCGATCCCGGTGTAGGTCGGGTTGCGCACCATCCGGCCCAGTCTCCCGTTCTTGATCTCGTAGCCGATCTCGCAGCCGAACTGGAAGTTCAGCCGCCGGTCGTCGATCGACCAGGACCGGTTGACGTCCATGAACACGCCGTCGGCGGTCTCCGCGACGATCTCGTCCAGGGTGTGCGGGCCGGGTTCCAGGCCGACGTTCGTCATCCGGACCATCGGCAGCCGGGACCAGCCGTCGGAGCGGACGCTGCCGGCGTAGTCGAGCCCGGCGACCGCGGCCGAGTCGCGCCCCGCCAGCACACCCACCCAGATGCCGTCGCGCACCGCGTGCCGCTTCGCCGCCGGGGTGCCCTCGTCGTCGAAGCCGAAGCTGCCGAGGGCACCCGGGAACGACGGGTCGACGGTGATGTTCATCAGCTCGGAGCCGTAGCGCAGCGAGCCGAGCCGGCTCAGGTCGAGCCAGCTGGTGCCCGCGAACGCCGCCTCCCAGCCGAGGATCCGGTCGAGCTCGATGGCGTGCCCGACCGACTCGTGGATCTGCAGGGCGAGTTGCTCGCCACCGAGCACCAGCGTGGTCTCGCCGGTCGGGCAGAGCGGTGCGGTGAGCAGCGCCCGCGCCTCCTGCGCCATCCGCGGCGCGTTGCCGACCAGGTCCAACTCCTCGACCAGCTCCCAGCCGCGGGTGCCGAACTGGCCCCGCCAGGACGGCCAGGACCGCCGCTGGATCTCACCGTCGCCGAACGCGCTGGCGCTCACACCGGCGCCGCACTCCCGGATGTGCTGGTCGATCCGGTGCCCCTCGCTGGAGACGAACCATTTGCGGGTGTCCCAGACGGAGTAGTTCGCCTCGGCCAGGTCGGCGCCGGCCTCCTTGGCCGCGGCGGTCGCCCGGACCAGCAGGTCGCCCTTCTCGGCCAGCGGCACACCGAGCGGGTCCCGCACGCACTCGTTGGCCCAGCTCGCCTCGACGGCTCCGGCCGGGACCAGGCCGACCGGGGACCCGGCGACGGAGGCGCTGGCGGCGGCGATCCGGGCGGCGCGCCGGCCGGCCAACCGGGCGGCCGGACCGGAGAGCTCGGGTACGGCGTAGAAGCCCCAGCCGGAACCGACGAGCGCCCGGACACCGAGGCCCGCGCTCTCGTCGAAGCCCAGGTCCTCGACGTCGCCGTCACGGGCGGACATCGCCTCGGTGCGCCGCACCATGACGCGGGCGTCCGCATAGCGGGCTCCCGCATCGAGCGCGGCCTGCACCGCCGCGCCGGCTTCATCGAAGTGGGTCATGAACCGACCCTATGCGCTCAGGCGCCCGCCCGGAGGAAGGCGAGCTCGTCGGCGGGCCCGGCGGCCGGCCGCGACGGCAGTCCCGGCAGCTCCGCGCCGATCAGCAGGACCGCCGGTGACGACCCGGCGTCGCGCAGGCTGTGGTGCGCGTACACGTCCGCCGCGTCGGTCCGGTCGCCCAGGTAGCGCTCCGCGATCGGGGCCGGCAGGTCGGTCCAGTCGAGGACCGGGTCGCGGGCGACCGCGCGGTGGAAGACCTCCGGCCGGCGCAGCACGGCCGTCGCCGCCAGCCAGCCGCCGAGGCCGTGCCCGCGCAGCGCCACCCGGCCCAGGTCCAGGTCTGGGTGCTTGCCGAGCAGACTGTGCAACGCGTCCGCCAGGTCGGCCGGCAGCACGTCGGCGAGCCGCCGGTGCACCGCTTTCTCGAAACTCGGCGCGATTCCGGGCGTACCCCTGGGGTCGATGCTCACGACGGCGAAGCCGGCGTCCGCCCACCACTGCCGCTCCTGCCACGCCACGGCGTCCGCACGCACCCGCTGGTGTCCCGGCCCCGCGCCCAGGTCGACCAGGACCGGCAACCGGGAGCCGGCGATGTGCCCGGTGGGGTAGAGCACGGCCGCCGGCAACCGCCGGTCGGTGACGCGCTGGAGAACCGGCTCCGGCCGGTACGGCAGCCGGGCCGCCAGCGACCGCAGCGTCGCCACGCGTTCCTCCCCGCACCACACCTGCCCGCCGGCGACCAGCAGATCCCCGCCGACCACGACGCCGTCCTGCCCGGTCAGCCCGCCGATCCGGGTCACCTCCGGCCCGCCGCCGCCGACCGCGGTGCGCACCCGGAACACCTCACGCACAGCCGGGTCGCCGAGGTTGCCCTCCACCACCAGGTCGGGTGAGCCGGCCGGGCCGCCGTCGCGGGGCAGCGTGCCGGCGACCCGGCGCACGTAGAGGCCGGGCGGCGTGAGCAGGCTCCCGTCGGCGAAGAGGCAGCGGGCGTCGAACCCGTCGTGGGCCAGCTCGCCGCCGACCAGCACCCGCCCGTCCGGCAGGTGGCGCGGCGTGCCCGGCACCGGTTCCACCCAGCGGGCGTCGGCGAGTTCGGCGTGCACCTGGGTCTCGCCGGTCCGCGGGTCGACTGAGAGGACCAGGCCGTGCTGCTGCAACCGGCGCAGCACCGTGATCAGCGGCCCGCCGGTCTCCCACCGCACCTGGGCCAGGTAGGGATAGGTCTCCCGGTCCCAGTGCGCGTCCACCCAGCCGCCGTCCAGGTCGAGCAGGTGCAGGCTGGTCGCCTTGGCGGTACGGACCGCGAGGATCTGGCCGCTCTCCGGCGACCACCACCAGCCGCGAGTACGGCCGAACGCGGCGGCGCCGGCACCGGGCATGCCCCACGCGATGGCGCCGCCGTGCTCCCGCCAGGCGTTGCCCGGCTCACCGGCGAGCAGGCGGTCGCCGTCCGGGCCGACCACCCGCAGCGAGGCCGAACCGCCCGGGTCGGTGACGTAGCCGATGTCCCGGCCGGACGGCGCCGGCCGCGGGTCGTACGCCGCCTCGGCGGTCGGTATCGCGGTGACGGTCCCGGCGATCAGGTCGGCGCGGAACAGCTCGCCGTCGCGGGCGAAGGCGGCCACCCGGGCGTCGCGGTCGATCGCGTACGAGCCGATCGGGCCGGGCGCCACCCGGCGCTCGGTGCGGCTGTCCCGGTCGAACACCCAGAGCGCGGCGTCCGGGTCGTCCGGACCGGCCGAGCGCAGGAAGACTATGCGGGCGGCGTCGCCGCCGACGGTGACGCGATGCGGCGCGCCGTGACCGAATGCGCCGGTGCGCTCGGCGAGTCCCGGGTACTCCACGGTCCCAGCATCGCTGATCAGGGGGTCTCGCGCGGGGCAAACCGCGGGCTGGTGCGCGGAGTTCGCCGCCGGCCGCCAGTACAGTATCGGCCGTGAGTGACGAGACCCTGCCCGCCCGCCGCCTGCTGCTGGTCCACGCGCACCCCGACGACGAGGTCATCGGCACCGGCGCGACCATGGCGCACTATGCCGCGCTGGGTGCCCACGTGACCCTGGTGACGTGCACGCTCGGCGAGGAGGGCGAGATCCACGTGCCGGAGCTGGCCCAGCTCGGCGCCGCGCACGCCGACCAGCTCGGCGGGTACCGGCTGGTGGAGTGGGAGCGGGCCTGCGTCGCGCTCGGCGTGACCGATCACCGGATGCTCGGCGGCCCGGGCCGCTACCGCGACTCCGGGATGATGGGCCTGGCGACGAACGAGCACCCGCGGGCCTTCTGGGGCGCGGACCTGGATGAGGCGGCCGGGCACCTGGTCGAGATCATCCGGGAGGTACGCCCACAGGTGATGATCACTTACGACGAGAACGGGTTCTACGGTCACCCGGACCACATCCAGGCGCACCGGGTGGCGATGCGCGCGGCCGAGCTGGCCGGTGCGGACGGGCCGCAGAAGATCTACTGGAGCGCGATGCCGCTGAGCGTGCTGCTCGAGGGCATGGAGGCGTTCCGGGAGTCCGAGGGCAACCCGTTCGCCGCGGTGGAGAAGGCCGAGGACCTGCCGTTCGGCACGCCGGACGCGGAGATCGCCGCCTGCATCGACGGTACCGACCACTACGCGAAGAAGACCGCGGCGATGCGCGCGCACGCCACCCAGATCCCGGACAACTCGTGGCTCTACGGCATCGCCGGCGACTTCGGCGGCGAGTTCATGGGCGTGGAGTACTACACCCTCGTCAAGGGCGAGCGCGGGCCGGGCTCCGGGCCCTACCGGTGGGAGAACGACCTTTTCGCCGGCCTGGAGATCGAGCCGTCCGGGGCCGAGTCGTCCGATGCCGAGCCGTCCGGGGTCGAGCCGTCCGGGGTCGAGCAGGCCGGGGTCGAGCGGAGCGCTTCGGAGGGGCGGCGATGATGACCGAGGAAGCCGTCGCCGAGACCGGCGAGCAGCCGCCGCCCGCCCGCCGCGAGCCGTGGGCCGGGTGGGACGTCGTGCTCCGCGTCGCCGGCCTGGTCGTCGCGCTCGTCGCCACCCTGGTCACCGCGCTGATCGAGCTGGAACTCACCACCCTGCGTGCCGGTGGCCTGGCCGACCTGGTCGGTGGGAAGTCACCGTGGGCCGGCGGTGGCGCGGTGATCCCGCTCGCGATCCCGGTGGCGATCGGGGCGAACCTGGCGATCGCGTGGTTCGCGGTGACGACCACCGGCCGGCGATGGGCGCTGGGGCCCCCGTGGGCGTTGTGGACGCTCCTCATGCTGGCCGCCGCCGGCACCCGGACCGCCGAGGGCGACTACCTGCTCGGCGGGGACAACTGGGTGGCGCTCGTGATGATTCTGACCGGCAGCCTGACCTATGCCGTCTACTCGTACAAGATGATCCTGAAGCCGGTGGCGGCGCCGGACCGCCGCCCGCCCGCCCAGGCCGAGGTCAACTGACAGCGGACTTTCAGCTGGCGTCTAGGAATCACCGTGCCGCATCCGCCAAGATGTCTGCTTGTCAATGGCATTCGTCTGTGGAGGAGGACGGGATGAGGCAGCAACGCTGGTTCCGGATCGCGGCGCTGGCGGTCGGTCTGTTCGTGATCAACGCGGTCGCCCGGCTCGTGGTCCGGTTCGGTTTCGACGGTTCGGACACCGCGCAGAACCGTGCGTCGATCGTGATGTTCACCCTGATCGCGCTGATCCTCGGTGCCTGCGTCTTCGTCCGCTCGCAGCGGGTGCGCCTCGCCTCCTGGCTGCCCGACATCGCGTCCGGCGCCCTCGGCGGCATGCTGCTGACCGTCCTGGCCGGACCGTTCCTGAGCGGCAGCACGCCGTTCGCGAACGGCGCGGGCGACTTCTTCACCCAGATCTGGATCTACGCGGGCTGCGCGATCCTCGGTGCGGCGCTCGGTTACGGCGTCGCAGTGCTGCTCGGCCGGGACTACCGGTCCAGGTCGCTGGCCGCCTACACCCAGGCCCGCGTCGCACGGCCCCGCCGGGTGGTCCGCCGCCGCTGAGCGGCCCGGTTGGTGTGCGTGCCCCGGCTGGTCCGCCGCCGCTGAGTGGCGCGGCCGTTGTGCTCGCCCCGGCTGGTCCGCCGCCGCTCAGCGGCCCTGGGGCTGGGGTGCTTCCCGGGTCAGATAGGTGTGGTGGGTGCTGAAGCCCAGCCGGTGGTAGAGCGCGACAGCCGCCGCGTTGCGTTCCTCCACCTGCAGGTAGGCGCGGGTTGCCCCGCGCTGCGCACCCCACTGCGCGAGCGCCCGCGTCACGTGCGCGCCGAGACCCTGGCGGCGTGCCGCGGGCGCGGTCTGCAGCAGCGAGACACCGAGCCAGCGATCCGGGCCGGTCACCGCGCCGCGGGCCACCGCCAGGAGTTCGCCGCCCGCGTCCCGGACGTGGGCGAAGACCCGTTCCGGCGGGCCGTTGAGAATGCGCAGCGCCGTTGCGGGTAGAGCACCCTTGTGCTCAGCCACCATCGCGTACCAGTCGTCGGAGGCGGCGTCCGCCAGGTCCACCGGCGGCAGGCCGGGCCGGGCCGGCGCGGCGAGCAGCGGCGTCAGGGGAGTGGTCTGCACCAGGGTGAGTGGCCGGGCGGTCCAGCCGCGCTCGTCGAGGGCCGCGTTCACCGGGGCGGCCAGCGGCATCGGCGCGTTGATCAGCGGTTGCTGGCCCCGGTCCGCGTACCACCGGATGACCGCGTCGACGGCTTCCTCAAGAGTGCGGTCCGGGTCGCCGACGGCGAGCGCCGAGTTGGCGCGGCCGGTCCAGTTGTCCGCGGCACGCAGGATCCAGCCGCCGAGCCGGGACCGGGCGGGTGCGGGCCACGCCTCGTCGGCCGCGAGTTCCAGTGCCGTCACCTCGGCGGCTGCGGGGCGGCGAGCAGGCGGTACGCGCTTCGCACGGTGCACCTCACGCAGCGGCACACGGACTGTCCCCTTGGCGGTGGCGAGTGTGAGATCGGTCTCCGTCAGGTCAACGAGCTCACCGAGGGCATCCGTGAAGAGCGTGCGGTCTCCGGTTACGCCTACAATTCGGCGTACCACCACCCGGTGTCCCACATCCTGTTGTCGGAGCACGCAATACCTCCCTCGGCGGGAATACTAGGCTCTGCAATTCGTCGTCGGCGGTTCCGCGGCGCGGCTTTGAAGGGAAAGACCCGTGACCTACATCATCGCTGAGCCCTGCGTCGATGTTCTCGACAAGGCATGCATCGAGGAATGCCCGGTCGACTGCATCTACGAGGGCAATCGGATGCTCTACATCCACCCCGATGAGTGCGTCGACTGCGGGGCCTGTGAGCCGGTCTGCCCGGTCGAGGCGATCTTCTACGAGGACGACGTCCCGGACCAGTGGAAGGACTACACCAACGCGAACTACGAGTTCTTCGAGGATCTCGGTTCGCCCGGTGGCGCCTCCAAGGTCGGCAAGATCGACAAGGACACCGCTTTCGTGATCGCTCAGCCGCCGCGTGGAGAAGGGCACTGAGCGCTCTGTCGTCGGCCCTGCCGGACTTCCCCTGGGACCTGCTGGAGCCGGCCAAGGCGATCGCCGCGGCGCACCCGGACGGCATCGTGGACCTGTCGGTCGGCACCCCGGTCGACCCGGTGCCACCGGCCGTCCAGCAGGCCCTCGCGGACGCCTCCGACGCGCCCGGCTATCCACTGACCGCCGGCACGCCGCGGCTGCGTGCCGCGATCGCGAGCTGGCTGGCCCGTGAGTGCCACGCGTCCGGAGAGCTCGGTGTGCTGCCCACGATCGGCTCGAAGGAGCTTGTCGCGTGGCTCCCCACGCTGCTCGGGGTGGGCCGCGGCGACGTGGTGGTGATCCCGTCGGTCTGCTATCCGACCTATGAGGTCGGCGCGCGCCTGGCCGGTGCCGAGGTGGTCCGCTCGGATTCGCTGACCGCCCTCGGGCCGGACCGGCGGGTCAGGATGATCTGGATCAACTCGCCGTCGAACCCGACCGGCCGGGTGCTCCCCGCCGAGCACCTGCGCAAGGTGGTCTCCTGGGCCCGCGAGCGGGACGTGATCGTGGTCAGCGACGAGTGTTACGTCTCGCTGGGCTGGGAGACCACACCCGTCTCGGTGCTCGACGACGCGGTGACCGCCGGCGACTACACCGGCGTGCTCGCCGTCCACTCGCTCTCCAAACGCTCCAACCTGGCCGGTTACCGTGCCGGGTTCGTCGGCGGCGACCCGGCCCTGGTCGGCGAGCTGCTGGCGGTCCGCAAGCACGGCGGCATGATCGTGCCGGCGCCGGTGCAGGCGGCCATGGTGGCGGCGCTGGAGGACGAGGCGCACGTCGCCGAGCAGCGCGCCCGGTACGCCGCCCGCCGCGAGACGCTTCGCCAGGCCCTGGTGAAGGCCGGCTTCGAGATCTCCTTCTCGGAGGCCGGGCTCTACCTCTGGGCCACCCGGGACGAGGACTGCTGGGCGACCGTGCGAGCCCTGGCCGGCCTCGGCGTCCTGGCCGCGCCGGGCGCCTTCTACGGCCCCGCGGCGGCCCGGTATGTGCGGATCGCCCTGACCGCCACCGACGAGCGGGTCGCGGCGGCCGCCGACCGGCTCGCGTCCTGGTGAGAGCCGGGATGGCTTCGGGCGGGTGGCAGGTGTGACGGCCGTGGACGCGACAGTCGTCGTCGTGCACGGCGAGGCCCGCCGTGAGGTGCCGCCGGAGCAGGCCGTCTTCTCGGTGACGGTGTCCGCGGCCGACCGGGACAAGGCCACCGTGCTGTCGCGCCTCACCCGGCGCGCCGCGGAGGTGGGCGAGATCTTGGAGCGCCACGACGTCACCGCCGAGAGCACCGGCATCCAGCTGCACCCCGAGTTCGACCGGCGCGGCGAGCGAGCCGTGCGCTACTCCGGCACGGTCACCTCGACGGTCACCGTCACCGACAGCGCAACGAGCACCGGCAGTGATCCCGGAGCCGGCAGTGAGCCCAGCGTCGGCAGCGGCTTCGACCGGCTCGGTGGGCTGCTGGCGCAACTCGCCGCCGGCGACCTGGTCTCCGTCTCCGGACCCTGGTGGCAGCTGCGGCCGGGCAGCCGGGCGGGAGCCGACGTACGCCGCGAGGCCGTCACCGACGCGCTGGACCGCGCCCGGGAGTACGCCTCGGCGGTCGGTTCCACCCTGAGCCGGATCGTCGAGATCGCCGACGCCGAGACCGACGGCCCGCACCCGATGATGCGTGCCGCCACGTTCGAGGCGGCCGACGCCGGCTTCGATCTGGCCCCGGTGACGCAGGTTGTGACGGCCCGGGTCCGCCTCAAGGTCACCATCACCGATCCCGTCATTTCCTGAACGACCGGACGGCAATTCGGCAAGACTCGGCACCATGCGCACGGGCCTCGGGCACCTGCTGCTGAGAGTGGCGAACGTGAATCCGCGCAGTGTCACCACGCACTCGGATCGCGTCCTGTACCGCTCGATCGGCGTCTTCATCCTCCTGTACTTCGTCTATGCGACAGTCGGCGGTGCCGCGTTCATCGACGCCAGCACCGGTTACGCGCACCCCTGGTACCAGTGGCTGGTGGGCCCGCTCGTCGGGATCGGCGTGGTGGCGTACGACCGGGCCGTGGTGGGCCGGGTCGCGGTCAACTTCGAGCGGCTCGACTCGACCGACCCCCGGCACCTGCTGCGCCCGCCGACGGCAGGTCTCTACCTGGGCCGGCTCGGCCTGGCGCTGCTGTTCGCGGTGGTGGTCACCGAGCCGCTGATGCTCTCCCGGTACCAGGGCGAGATCGACGCCCGTCTGGCCCAGGTGCACGGCTCCCAGCTGAGCGAGCTGGACGCGGGCGGGCCGGTCGCCGGGTACACCGCCCGGCTGGCCGCCTTGCGCGAGGACACCGCGCGGGAGGATTCCGAGGTACGGGCCCTGACCGGTGCCGCCGCCGGCAAACGTGCCGACGCCCGGCTGCTCTACCGGCAGGCGCTCGCCGACTCGGCCGGTCGTGGTGTGACAGGCCGGAGCGGCTGCCCGCGCGGCGGGTACTGCCATCAGCTCGTGCAGCGGTCCCGGGCCCTCGACGACCAGGCCGTCGCGCTGGACCGGCAGGCGGCCGCGCTGCAACGGGACCTGCGGGCCGTCCGGGCCGCCCGCGCCGCCGAACAGGCCGGCCTGACCGAGCGGATCACGGCCGAGCACGCCGCGAACGTCGCGGTGGTGCGGGCGGACGCCGGGTTCGGTGCGCGTACCGCTGCGATGTGGCACTTGATCAAAGCCGATTTCTGGGGTGTCGGCCTCTTCTACTTCGGTGTGGCGCTGCTGCTCGTGGCGCTGGACTGCGCGGCGATCGGGCTCAAGTTCGCGTCCCGGGGCAACGCCTATGAGCGGTCCGAGGCGCGGGCGGCCCGGCTGCGGGAGCACGAGGCGTCGCTGATCCATGAGCGGGAGGTGCACGACGCCCGCACCTACGGTGACGTGACCGCCAAGGTGATCGCCGACGGGATCGAGGCGGCCAGCCACGACGACGGGCTGGTCCGGGCCGCGACCGAGCACGCGCGGGCGGTGCTGCACACCGCCGTGGTGGTCGACCCGGCCACGATCGAGAGCCCGGCCCCGCGCCGCCGGGCCGGTGCTCTGAGCTCCGTGAACGAGGACGGCGAACGGCGGGTCAGCGCCTGAGCGCCGCCCAGGCCGCGCCGGCCAGCAGCCCGCCGGCGACACCGGCCAGCAGCCCGTGGTGCTGTGAGGCCCACATCTGCAGGCTGCGGTTCTTCGCCTCGTCGCCGAAGTCGCCGTGCGCGCCGAAGTCCTGGCCGCCGGGCCCGTCGGCCGGCGACCACAGGTTCGCCGGCTGGTCCTCGGGGCGCGGG
The DNA here is from genome assembly GCF_020873875.1 of Actinoplanes sp. DH11. Taxonomy (GTDB): domain Bacteria; phylum Actinomycetota; class Actinomycetes; order Mycobacteriales; family Micromonosporaceae; genus Actinoplanes. The sequence goes on along the minus strand of NZ_JAHWGU010000010.1, from coordinate 283,155 downwards.
TCCGGCGTCTGCTGGCTGTCGTAGCCGCTGCGGGCCAGGTACCGGTCGAGCAGCCCGGGCGCGACGGCGTTCGCGGCGAGGGTGAGCGCGGTGGAGCCGCCGACCCAGTACTCCCGGCGCTTCGGGTGGTCGGCCGCGAACTCCACGGCCCGGGCAGCGAGATCCGGCTGGTAGATGGGCGGCACCGGCTGCGCGTTGCGCGGCAGGCGGGACAGCACCCAGCGGAACTGCGGGGTGTTGACGGCCGGCATCTGCACCATCGTCACGTGCACGTTGCGCTTGTCGTGCAGCAACTCGACGCGGACCGACTCGGTGAACCCCTGGATGGCGTGCTTGGCCCCGCAGTACGCGCTCTGCAACGGAATACCCCGGTAGGCCAGGGCCGAGCCGATCTGCACGACCACGCCGCGGTCGCGCGGGATCATCCGGGACAGCGCGGCGCGGGTGCCGTACACGTAACCGAGGTAGGTGACCTCCGTGGTCCGGGTGAACTCGTCCATCCCGATCTCCAGGAACGGGGCGAACACGCTGGAGAACGCGTCGTTGACCCAGAGGTCGATCGGGCCGAGTTCCTTCTCCACCTGATCGGCGGCGGCGTCCACCGCGGCATGGTCGGCCACGTCCACGGGGATCGGCAGGGCGGTGCCGCCGGCCCGGCGTACCTCCTCGGCCGCCGCCTCCAGGCCTTCCTCGCCACGCGCCAGAAGCGCGACCGCGTCGCCGCGCGCGGCAAGCCTGCGGGCCACCGCCCGCCCGATTCCGGCGCTCGCGCCGGTCACCACCGAGATCCGGGTCATGGAATTCTCATTGACCGGATCGGGGCGGCGGAAACCTGCCTGGTCGCGGCGGGCGGTCCGGTCGCGCTCGGAGACGATCTCACGGGCGTACGGCCTGAGCCCGCATCGGCAGACTGAATGTCGCACCGCGGCACGCGGCGGGACCGCCCGTCCCGAACGACACTGCGTCCGGGACCACGAACGCCCCGATGGTGTTCTTCGGAACCTCCCAGGAGACCGGGAAGGCCTGCCGGTTCAGCTCCACCGGTGGCGCCGAGCAGCCGGCGTCGCGGTGGGTGTCGTCCGCCACGGCCGGCCCGGCGCCCGCCCGCACCGCGGTGATCCGGATCGGCACCGGATGCTGGTTGGTGACGGTGACGGTGAGGTTGCCGGTGGCGCCCGGCCGGTTCGGTTCGGTGGTCCCGTTCAGCACCAGCTCGAACGGCGTGCCCGCCGCGGCCGGTTGCACCTCGGGTTTCGCCTCGTCCGAGCCGGTGAACCGCCAGTACGCCCAGGCGGCCCCCGCGTTCGCCAGCACCGCCGCGATCGCCGCCGCGGTCAGGATCGTCCGCGCCCGCCGGTCGAACCGCCGGCGCGGGGTGCCCGGCCGGTAGACCTCCCAGGTGGGTTCCTCGTGGTCGCCGGGGTCAAGTTCGATGTTCACGTCCGGCGCCTTCCCGCTGGACCGGCCCCCGCGTGCCTCGCCGGTGCCCGGATTCCGCTGGGCGCCGCCCTCACCGAGGCCTGTCAGGACGTCGCGCCGATTCACGAGACGGCCTCCGCGCCGGCGGCCGCCGGTGAGTCGTTCAGGTGGGGCATGCGGCTCGCTCCTCCTCGAAGGCCGATGGGAATGATGCCGTGTTCGGCGCTCATACAACGTTCTCCGATAGAGATGTCCGATGTGATCGGTTTTCCGTTCGCCCTTCCAGTGCATAAATCGGACAGGTGTGCCTATCCGGTTTAACCCGCCCGAGTGATGACATCGTGCTACGCCGCTGCCTCCCGGCCCTCGCACTGATCGCCGGCAACGGCACCTTGCTGCCCGGACATCCGCGTAGCCCCACCAGGCGCCACCCTCAAATCCGCCCCCGTCGAGGGAACCGGTCGAGCCCTCGGCATGTGGAGCCACGCACCGAGGGCTCGAACGGCCGCGCCGCCCGCCGGACCGTGAATCGGCCCGATCGGACGGCGGCAAACTGGGGCGCGGTGGCGGTGGCACGGGCTAATCCGTCGCGGCAGCATCCGTGCCGGGCTGTGTCGGATCAGATGCTGCCGGTGGCGACGAGGCCGGGCCGGGGTCGTCGGTGGTCCGGTCCGGGGCAGCTTTCTCCGGGACGGCCTTGGGTGGGACGGCCTTGGACGGGACGGCCTTGGGTGGGACGGCCTTGGACGGGACTTCCGTCGACGGGGACGGTGCCGGCCGTGACTGCTGTGGTGCGGGCGGCGGCGGCGAAGATGCGGACGCGGGCGGCGGCTGGGGTGCCTGTTCCGGCGGCAGGCCGGGCGCCGCGGACGGGCCGGCCGATGCGGCCGCGGCGGACAGGGCCGGGAAGGTGACCCGGCCGCTGAGCCGGCCCGGTTCGCCGGCCCAATTCAGGTAGCGGGGGACCACCGACCAGCGCCAGCCGCCCCCGGCCACCTCGGGCGCCGGGAACGTGACCGACTCGGTGGCGGCGCCCGCAGCGGCCACGGTGTGCGTGACATCCGGCCGGGGCGGTTCGCTCACGCTGTGCGCGGTCACCACGTAGTGATCCATCCGCACGCCCGGTGCCAACTCCTGCGCGCTCCAGCTCACCACGGCCCGGCCGCTCTGCCGGGCGACGCTGGGTTCGACACCGCGCGGCATCTTCGCCACCCGTACGGTGAGGCTGGTCCGCCCCTCGATGGTCCAGCCGTCCGCGTAGGCGTACACCGTCCCGGCCACGCCGAGCGCCGCGACCACACCGGCCACCAGCAATGCCTTGCCGGCGGATCTCATCGGGCCACCCGGTCGCCGACGCCGCTGACGGCGATGGTGAACCGGGCGCCCGCGCACTTCTCGGTCGCGCCGAGCGGCATGGCGACCGGGATGGACCCGGCCAGATCGGTGCGGCCGCGCGCCGCGACCATCGCCGGCAGGGCGCCGGTGAAGTCCCGGACCTCCAGGTTCGCCGGCGTCGCCGGGCAGCCGCGCCGCGACGACGAGGTCACCCGGGCGCTCAGGCTCCGCACACTCAGCCGGAAGCCCAGCGGGTTGTCCACCGTGATCCGCATTCGCTTGACCGCTCCCGGGTAGAGGCCGCGCACCGGCGTGCCCGTCAACTCGAAGTGCATCCGGCCGCCACTCCGGTCACCGCCGCGGCCGACCAGGACGAGGGTCTCGTCCTGTGGTCCCTCCGGCGGGCCGGAGACCGCGGCCACGAGGGCGACGCCCAGGGCCGCGGCCGAGGCGGTCGCGGCCCACCACTTCTTCACCATGAACTGTCCCGAGGTCGCAGGAGGCGGGGCGGCCGGGCCACCCCGCCGCGGCATCCGGATCAGGCCTTGCTCACGCTGGTGAACGTGTACGTGACCTTGATCTTCTTGCCCGCGCAGGCCTGCGGGATGTTGCCGACCGTCAGGTTCGAGTTGACCGAGAAGCCCTGAGCGCCGGCCGGGACTTCCGGGGTGCCGGGGAACGTGGTGCTGAGGACGCTCGCGTTGGGCAGCGCGCTCAGGCAGGCCGGGGTTGCCGGAATGACTTCGGCGCCGGTCGGGGTGAGCGTCCCAGTGAGCTGGACCTTGAACTCGTTGGGGTTGTTCACCGAAGTGGTGATCGTGGTGACCTTGCCCGGGAAGATCTTGCCGTTGATCTGTGCCGTCGCGGTGAGCGGAGTGATCGACGCGGTGTCGGCCTCCGCCGTGCCCGAGCCGCCGATCTCCCAGCCGTTGACGGTCGCCCAAGCCGCACCCCCGCCGATGACGACAGCGGCGGTGCCGGCGATGACAGCGGTGGAACGCTTGGTGAGCTTGCGCATGGGAATGTTCCTCCTGGAACGGGTCAGCGTGCGCCTACGCCCCGGAGGAGATCGCCGAGCGACCAACCGGGGTGAGCGTCGTTAATCGGTTGTCCCGGGAGCCGCGGAGGCTTCCCGGTGCTGCGACAAAGATGGCGGAACCGCCCGCTCCCGGCGATAGGCCATATCGACTTCCTGTTACGTTCACATCGGTCGCTGGTCCGGGCCGATCCGCGTAACCCGCAGGTGTGAAGATCCCGTTCAGGTGGCTCTCAGCCCACGCTCAGCGAGATCGGCTCGACCACACCGGAGCAGGGCATCCGCCGCTACGCACGCCGGGCCGTCACAGGCAAGGCGGGGCCTCGGCGGAACGTCACCGGATCGGCCCCCGCGGCGGGTGAAACGTGAAGCGGAAATGTGAATCGCGGAATGTGGCGGCGATTATTTCCGGCCGGCTGACACCAACGGATTAACGGCCATTCCCCTGAAAGAGGCTTGCGCCTTACGCCTCTGTCGGCCGTTCGGCCTGCACGAGGAAGCGGTGCGCTCGCGCGGTGAACTCGCCACGGGACCGGATCGCCGCGGCGAGGCGGGCGAGGGCGCGCTCGTACCGCTGCGGGGTGAAGTCCCGGATCTGCCAGGGCACCGTGCGCAGCTGATGGACCACCGCGGTGATGTCGCGGAACGTCACCGGCGGGTGCTCCTCGCGGACGTCCGTCACGTGCAGACCGGCCGCGCGCAGTGCCGCCACCGCGACCTCCGCGTCCCAGCGCCGGGGATGCGGAGGCGGTGCGCCGAGGGCGACGTTCAGGTCGGCCAGGTCGTCGCTGCCGACCTGCTGGGTGAGCAGCACGCCGCCCGGTTTGAGCAGGCGGGCGATGTCCGGTGCGGGTAGCCGGCCGTGCCGGCTCAGCACCAGGTCGAACTCGTTCTCGCCGGCGGGCAGCTCGGTCAGCACCGGCACGCCGAACGGGCCGAGCCGCTCGCGGGCGGCCGGGGTGTTGCGGGCCCAGCTCTCCACCGCCATGGTGTGCGGCGGCAGCGGCGCCAGCTCGGCCAGCAACTCGCCGCCGCCGGTGTCCAGGTCGAGGACGCTTGCCGAGCGGCGCACCAGGGGGCGGGCGAGGCCGGGGTACGACCAGGACGGCTCGGACTCCATGGCCAGGCCGTCCAGCCAGGCGAATTCCCACCCGGTCATGGAGGCGCCGGTAGCCGCGGCGTTGAGCTCTTCCCCCTGCCGGTTGCTGCGCACCCGGGAAACGTAGCCGGGTGCCCGCCGGAAGGGCGACTCCATTCCGCGCTCCATGCGGTACCGGTGCCGGACTGTGTCTGAACGGTTACCAGACCGGCCGGGCTCAGGGACGAACGGGCATCAGCAGGCTGAATCGGGCACCGTCCCCGGGCACGCGGACCACCAGCGGACGGACCGGGCCGTCCAGTTCCAGCAGCAGCTGCCCGGAGCCGCCGGCGTCGAGTGCCTGGAGCAGGAACTCCCGGTTCACCGCGACGTGCGGGCCCCCGTCACCCGTCCACTCGTCCTCGGTGGCCAGGCGCAGGCTTCCGGCGGGGTCCAGGCCCAGGATCGAGACACGGTACGCCTCACCGTCGTGCTCCCGGTCCACCACGGGCGCGGCGGCCAGCAGCTCGCGCAGCGCGGCCGCGTCCACGGGCACCCGGCGGGTCTCCTCGCCGGCCGCGGGCAGCAGCCGCCGGTAGTCGGGGAAGTCGAAGGCGAACGGCTTGCCCTCGACGCTGGTGCCGCCGGCCTGGGCGTGCACCCGGTCCGCGGTGACGTCCACGGTGACCGGGCCGGCGGGCAGTCCGCGCAGGTCGTCGGCGAGATCGAGGGGAAGGAACGGCCGGACCGGCGGGCCCTCGACGCCGGCCGGGGCGGAGGCGACGGCGAGCCGGTAGCGGTCGGTCGCCACGAGCGTCACCGTCCCGTCGCCGGTTTCCAGCAGCACGCCGGCCGGGATCGGCTCGGTGGCGCCGGCGGCGGCGAAGCGGACCGCGTCGAGGGCGGCGGTCAGGTCGGCCGTGGTCATGGTCAGCCGGGTCATCAGGTTCTCCTCCAGGTCGAGCAGGGCATGCAGGCGGAGGAGCTCACGACGGGCGTCGGCCAGGCCGGTTTCCAGGCGGACCAGGTGGTCGTCCAGCTTCGCCCGTACACCCGCGGGGTCGGCAGCCAGGTCTCGCACCGCCTGCGCGATGTCCGCCACCGGCATGCCCACCCGCCGCAACCCGGCGATGAGCCGGGCCGCCTTGATCTGCGCGGGCGTGTAACGGCGGTAACCGGTCGACGGGTCGACGACGGCCGGGACCAGCACGCCCGCGCCGTCGTAGAACCGCAGGGCGCTGACGCTCAGGCCGCTCGCCTGGGCTGCCTCGCCGATGCCTCGTGTGTTGCTCTCCACGACGACCCACCCTGGTGTCTCGACCTGCTGGAGAGTCAAGCCTGCACGATGAGGGTGATGCCGAGGGTGGTCATCACCACGGCGATCAGGCCGTCCAGCACCCGCCAGGCGGAGGGGCGGGCCAGCAGCGGGGCCAGCCGGTGCGCGCCGGTGCCGAGCACGGTGAACCAGGCCAGGCTGGCCGTGCAGGCGCCCAGCGCGAAGAGCCAGCGGTGCGGGTGCTGCTGGGCCACCGAGCCGAGCAGCAGCACGGTGTCCAGGTAGACGTGCGGGTTGAGGTAGGTGAGCGCCAGGCAGGTGAGCAGCGTCGCACCGAGCGTCGCCGGCGCCTGACCGGTCGTCTCCAGCCGCTGCGGGCGCAGTGCCCGGCGGGCGGCGAGCACCGCGTAGCCGAGCAGGAAAACGGCGCCGGCCCAGCGGATCGCGGTGACCAGTTCCGGTCGGGCGGTGAGGACCGCGCCGAGGCCGGCGATGCCGGCACAGATCAGCGCGAGATCGGAGAGGGCACAGGTCAGGACCACCGGGAGTACGTGTTCGCGGCGCAGACCCTGGCGCAGCACGAACGCGTTCTGCGCGCCGATGGCGATGATGAGCACTGCGGACGCGGCGAAGCCGGCGAGCGCGGAGGTGAGCATGCTTCGACGCTACGGCCGCCGACTCGCGCATTCCAGCTAAAGATTCTGAGGATGCATTAGCGTTGCTTATGTGGATCAGGTGCAGCTCGTCACGTTCCAGGCGGTCGTGGAGCGGGGCAGTTTCGAAGCGGCAGCCCGGGCGCTGCACGTCACGCCCTCCGCGGTCAGCCAGCGGATCAAGGCGCTCGAACAGTCCGTCGGTCAGGTGCTGGTGCGCCGGGGCAAACCGTGCGTGGCCACCACGGCCGGGCAGGCCCTGGTCCGGTTCGCCGGGCAGGTCGCCCTCCTCGAACGGGAGGCGCTGGCACAGGCCCGGGACGGCACCCGGCTCTCCGTCGTGGTCAACGCCGACTCGCTGAACACCTGGTTCCTGCCGGTGCTGACCGCGGTGCCCGGCGTCCGGTTCGAGCTGCACCTGGAGGACGAGGAACACACCGCCGGGCTGCTGCGCTCCGGCACGGCGATGGCCGCGGTCACCGCCGACCGGGTGCCGGTGCAGGGCTGCCGGGTGGAACGGCTCGGCGTCATGCGGTTCCTCGCGGTCGCCGCACCCGGCCTGGACGTCACCGACCTGAGCACCGCGCCGGTCGTCGTGTTCAACCGCAAGGACGAGCTCCAGCAGCGGTTCCTGCGCGGCCGGCCGCTGCCGCCGGCCCACTACGTGCCGGCCGCGGCCGCGTACGAGGAGTCGATCCGGCGGGGCCTCGGCTGGGGCATGGTGCCGGAGCAGAACGCCCGGCCGCATCTGGCGGCCGGCGACTACGTCGAGATCGCTCCCGGGCGGCACCTCGACGTGCCGCTGTACTGGCAGTGCTGGCGGATCGAATCAACGGCCCTGGAGACGCTGACGGCCGCCGTGCGCACGGCGGCCGTCGACGCGCTGCGTCCCTGATCAGACTCGCTGCGTCGACTGATCGGACGCGCTTGGGGCCCTGATCAGTCGTTCGCGTGCAGGGCGCTGTTCAGCTCGATGCCCGTACCCTTGCGGGGCTTCGCCTCCAGGGCGCCGGAGACCGAGTTGCGCCAGAAGAGAAGGTTGTTCACGCCGGACAGCTCGATGGCCTTCACCACACGGCCGTCGGGGAGCGTGACCTTCGAGGATGCGGTGATGTAGACGCCCGCCTCCACCACGCAGTCGTCGCCGAGCGAGATGCCGACACCGGCGTTCGCGCCGAGCAGGCTGCGCTCCCCGATGCGGATCTTCGCCTTGCCGCCGCCGGAGAGGGTGCCCATGATCGACGAACCGCCGCCGATGTCCGAGCCGTCGCCGACCACCACACCCTGCACGATCCGGCCCTCGACCATCGAGGTGCCGAGCGTACCGGCGTTGAAGTTGACGAATCCCTCCTGCATGATCGTCGTCCCCGGTGCCAGGTAGGCGCCCAGCCGCACCCGGTCCGCGTCGGCGATCCGGACGCCGGCCGGGACGACGTAATCGGTCATCCGCGGGAACTTGTCGATGCCGTACACGGCGAGCTGCCGTCCCGCGGCACGCTCCAGGAACCGGAGCTCGTCGACCCGCTCCGGCGGGCACGGGCCGGCCGAGGTCCAGGCCACGTTCGCCAGCTTGCCGAAGATGCCGTCCAGGTTGAGGGCGTTCGGCCGGACCATGCGGTGCGAGAGCAGGTGCAGCCGCAGGTACGCGTCGGAGGCGTCGGTGATCGGGTCGGCCAGCGACTTGATCACCGTACGGACCTCGACGGTCGAGAGGCCCGGAAGCAACTTGGTGCCGGTCTGCCCGGCCGGGAGCGCCGGCGCGTCGGCGGGCTCCTCGCCCAGACCGAGGTATCCCGCGGGGTACCAGGTGTCGAGCACCTGACCCTCGGCGGTCACGGTGGCGAGGCCGATGCCCCAGGCGGGCGAAGTCGAGATCGCTGTTTCCACGAGACGCACCCTACCGGACCCGCAACGACCCGGCGGTTGCCTCATGACGCCCCGGTATGGTGCGCACATGGCCAACCCGCTTACCCCGGACGTGCTGGTAGACCCGGTCGAGCTGACCCGCGCCCTGGTCGACATCGAGTCCGTCTCCCGCAACGAGAAGGCGATCGCCGACTGTGTGGAGGACGCCCTGCGGCAGGTCGGACATCTCACCGTGGACCGGCTCGGTCACACCGTCATGGCGCGCACCGATCTCGGGCGCGCGCAACGGGTGGTGCTGGCCGGGCACCTGGACACCGTGCCGATCAACGACAACTGGCCGTCCACTGTCGCCGAGGATCTCATCTACGGCTGCGGCACCTCCGACATGAAGTCCGGTGTGGCCCTCGCCCTGCACCTGGCGGCCACCCTGCCCGACCCGGCCTACGACATCACCTACCTCTTCTACGAGGCCGAGGAGATCGAGTCCGAGTTCAACGGCCTGAACCTGGTCGCCGCGGCGCATCCGGAGTGGCTGCGGGCCGACTTCGCGGTGCTGCTCGAACCGACGTTCGGCGCGGTCGAGGCCGGCTGCCAGGGCACCATGCGGGTCCGGTTGCACACGCACGGCCGGCGCGCGCACACCGCGCGGGCCTGGCGCGGCGTCAACGCGATCCACGGGATGGCCGAGGTGCTGCGGCGGCTCGAGAACTACCACGCGCGGACCGTGACGATCGACGGCTGCACCTACCGGGAAGGGCTGAGCGCGGTCCGGATCTCCGGTGGCATCGCCGGCAACGTGGTGCCCGACGAGTGCTGGATCGACGTCAACCTGCGCTTCGCGCCCGACCGCAGCGAGGAGCAGGCGCTGGAGCATCTGCACGAGGTCTTCGAGGGGTACGACCTCGAGGTCACCGACTCGGCACCCGGCGCCCTGCCCGGCCTGGACGCCGCACCGGCCCGGGACTTCCTGAACGCCATCGGCATCGAGCCGGCCGCGAAGCTCGGCTGGACCGACGTGGCCCGGTTCGCGGCGCTCGGCATCCCGGCCCTCAACTACGGTCCCGGTGACCCGGGGCTCGCGCACGCGCCGGACGAGCACGTCGAAATCGGCAAGATCCGGGACGGCGCCGCCACCCTCTATCGCTGGCTGGCCCCCTGACCCGGGTCTCGGAGCCGGGCCCGGCTGCTCCTTCCCGGGCCCGGACCTTCCTCAGGCCGGCCGGACGGCCACGCGTCCGACGGCGCGCTGCGGCAGCGCCGGTGGCGGAATCTCCATCGTGGCCTCCGGGTCCACGGCCGGCTCGGCCTCTCGGGCCGCGAAAGCCATCCGCCGTTCCTCCACCACCAGGCGGATCCGGCGTTGCATGCGGCGCTGCATCTTCAGTCGCTCGTATCGGTTCGTCACGGTGGCTGCTCCTTCGCCGGGCACCCGATGCCGGGCGCCGAGCCTGCCGTGTGGTCGAGGTAGGTAACTGTACAGACGTCGCAGGGCTACCGTCGGTTGCTTCAATCTGGCAAAAAGGTCTGCCGGTCGCAATGCCCTTACCGAAACGCAGCCGGTTATTCACCGGGTACTGACCGTCCGCACTACCTTGGTGGCATGACGGAGAGCACCAACGAGCGACCGCCACCAGGACCGGAGCGTCACCGCGGCGGTGTCACTCTGCGCCGTGACTCGGTTCCGCCGAGCACCGCCGACGAAAAACTTCTCGATTCACACCACCGTGGCGAGTGGAAGACCAAGGACGCCTGGCGAGCACTGCGCATCCTCTCCGAGTTCGTCGAAGGATTCGACACCCTGGCCGACCTGCCGCCGGCGGTGAGCGTCTTCGGGTCGGCCCGCAGCGGCGCCGGCAGCTACGAGTGCGAGCTGGCCGAGAGCTTGGGAGCGGCCCTCGCCGAGGCGGGGTACGCGGTCATCACCGGCGGCGGTCCCGGCGTGATGGAGGCGGCCAACCGCGGTGCCACCGAGGCCGGTGGCATGTCCGTCGGCCTCGGCATCGAGCTGCCGTTCGAGCAGGGCCTCAACGACTGGGTCGACGTCGGCATCGACTTCCGCTACTTCTTCGTCCGCAAGACCATGTTCGTGAAGTACGCGCAGGCCTTCGTGGTGCTGCCCGGCGGCTTCGGCACGCTGGACGAGCTCTTCGAGGCGATAACTCTCGTGCAGACGAAGAAGGTGACCCGGTTCCCGGTGATCCTGATGGGCACCGAGTACTGGGGCGGTCTCCTCGACTGGATGAAGCGCCGGATGCTCGACGAAGGCAAAATCAGTGCCATGGATCTCGAACTTCTCCAGGTCACCGACGACGTCGACGAAGCCGTCCGGATCATCGTGGACGCCGACGCGGCCCTGGCCGACCTCGCCGACGGGGACCGGTGACGTGGCTGCCGTCTGCGTTTTCTGCGCCTCCTCGACCTCTCTCGAACAGCGCTGGCTCGACCTGGCCGAAGAAACCGGCCGGGTCCTCGCCGAGCGCGGGCACACCCTGGTCTCCGGCGGCGGCTGCGTCGGCATGATGGGCGCGGTCGCCGACGGTGCCCGGGCCGGCGGCGGGCCCACCCTCGGGATCATCCCGCAGTGCCTGATGGACCTGGAGGTGGCCGACCTCACGTCCGACGAACTCGTGGTCACCGACGACATGAGTTCCCGGAAAAACCTGATGATCGAGCGGTCCGACGCGTTCATCACCCTGCCCGGCGGCCTCGGCACCCTCGACGAGCTCTTCGAGGTGTGGACCACCGCGACCCTCGGCGTGCACCGCAAACCCATGGTGCTGCTCGACCCGGACGGCTTCTACGACGGGTTGTGGCGCTGGCTGGGGCAACTGGTCGACGACAAGTTCGTCCGGCCGGCGGCGATGGAGATGATCCTGGTGGCCCGGACGGTGCCGGCCGCGATCGACCTGATCGAGGAGACGCTCGCCGCCTGAGGTGCGTAATCGTCGTACCCTCGTGCTTTCCTTGATGCCGTGAGCACGCCGGCCCCCCGATCTCCGGTGCGCCGGCCCGCCTATCGCCTGGTCCGGCGCCCCCGTCCGGCCGTGCCCGAGCTGCGTCCCGACGAGGTGCAGAGCCGGGTCGTCGCCCATGACGGTGGCCCCCTCCTGGTGATCGGCGGGCCGGGCACGGGCAAGACCACAGTCCTCGTCGAGTCGGTCGCCGCCCGGATCGCCGCGGGCACCGACCCGGAACGGATCCTGGTGCTCACCTTCGGGCGCCGGGGAGCGGCGGCGCTCCGCGACCGGATCGAGGCGCGCATCGCCGGTGACGCCGGGCGGATCGTGCACGAGCCGCTGGTGCGCACCTTCCATGCGTACGCTTTCGGGCTCCTCCGCCGCGCCGCCGCCGACCGCGGTGAGCCCTCGCCGCGCCTGCTCACCGGGCCCGAGCAGGATCTGATCATCCGGGAGCTGCTCGCCGTCGTCGGTGACCAGGAGGCGACCGACGACATCGGCTGGCCGGAGGCGCTGCGCCCGGCCCTGCCCACCCGCGCCTTCGCGCAGCAGCTGCGCGACCTCATGCAGCGCGCCGCCGAGCGCGGTGTCGGCCCGGTCGAGCTGGCCCGCCTCGGCGAGCGGCTCGGCCGCGACGACTGGCCGGCCGCCGCCCGCTTCCTCCGGCAGTACGTGTCGGTCCTCGCCCTGCGCGACGTGACCACCCGCGGTTCCACCGCCTACGACCCCGCCGAGCTGGTCCGCGCCGCCTCCGGCCTGCTCGCCGACGAACCCGAGCTGCTGGCCGCCGAGCGCCGCCGCCTGGCCTACGTCTACGTCGACGAGCTCGCCGAGGCCGACCCCGCCCAGCTCGACCTGCTCGCCCAGGTCGCCGGCGGCGGCAAGCCCCTGGTCGCCTTCGCCGACCCCGACTCCTCGGTCTACGGCTTCCGCGGCGCCGACCCCACCCAGGTCGCCGCGTTCCCGGGCCGGTTCCGCACACCCACCGGCGCCCCCGCGCCAACCATCACCCTGCACACCAACCATCGCCTCGCGCCCCCACTGCTGGCCGCCACCGGCCGGGTCGCCCGCCGCATGCGCGGCGCGATCACGCACCGCCTGATGTTCCCGCCCCAGCCCCCCGCCGTGCCGGCCAGCTCCGCCGGCCCTTCCGCTCCCGCCGGCCCTTCCGCTCCCGCCGGGCGTTCTGTACCCGCCGGCCCTGCGCCTGCTGGGCCTTCTGCGCACGCTGGACCTTCCGCGCCAGCCGGGCCTTCCGCGCCAGCCGGGCCTTCTGCGCCCGCTGAGCCTTTTGCGCCTCCCGGGCCGGAGCCGTCCGCCGCGCCCGGTGTCCCGGCGGAGAGCGGCATCGGCGCTCTGGTCTCGGAGTCGGTGGTCCGGACATTCCGGTCACCCGCCGCCGAGACCGCTTTCATCGCACACGCCCTGCGGGAGGCGCACCTGCTGCACGGGATCCCGTGGTCGCGGATGGCAGTGGTGATGCGGTCCACCACGTTGCAGCAGCCGTCGGTGCAGCGGGCACTCACGGCCGCCGGGGTGCCGACCGTGACCCACGCCGAGGACCTGCCGCTGCACCTGCAACCCGCGGTCGCCCCGTTCCTGCTGCTCCTGCGCTGTGCCCTCGACCCGGAGGCGCTCGACGAGGAAGCCGCCGTCGCCCTGCTGCACTCACCGCTGGGCGGCGCCGACCCGCTCGCCGAGCGGCGGCTGCGGCAGGGGCTGCGCGCGCTCGCCCTCGCCGCCGGCGACCGGCGGCCCTCCGGCGAACTGCTCGTCGACGCGCTCCGCGACCCGGCCGGGCTCGACCTGGTCGAGCGCCGCTGGGCCCGCCCCGCCAAAGCCGTCGCCCACCTGGTCGACGTGGTGCGGAAAGCCGCGGCCGAGCCCGGCGCCAGCGCGGAGGACGTGCTCTGGGAGGTGTGGCGGGCCAGTGGTCTGGCCGACCGGTGGTACGCGATGAGCACCGGCACCGCCCCCCTCCCCGACCACCGTGAAGCCGGCCGTGCCCGCCGCTGGCGTGCCGAGGCCGCCGACCGCGACCTCGACGCGATGGTGGTGCTCTTCGACGCGGCCGCCCGCTTCGTCGACCGGCTGCCCGGCGCGCGCACCGAGACCTTCCTCGAACACGTCCTCGGCCAGGACCTCCCGGCCGACTCGATCGCACCGAGCGCCGACCGTGGCGAAGCGGTCCGGCTGCTCACCGCCCACGCCGCCAAGGGCCTGGAATGGGACGTCGTGGTCCTGGCCGACGTGCAGGAAGGCATCTGGCCCGACCTGCGCCTGCGCGGCAGCCTGCTCGGCTCGGAACGCCTCGTCGACGTGCTCGCCGGCCGCCCCGCCGCAGGCCCGGCCGCGGTCGCCGCCGAGACGTCGGCACTGCTCGACGAGGAACGACGGCTCTTCTACGTGGCGATCACCCGCGCCCGGCGCCGACTGGTGGTCACCGCTGTCGCGTCGGCCGGTTCCGGCGGCATCGGCGGCGAGGAACAACCGAGCCGCTTCCTCACCGAGCTGGCCGCGGGCGGCCCCGGCCCGGGACGCCCCCCGGCCGCCGGCCCGGACACGCCATCCCCGGACGGCCCGCCGGAGCCGGATCCGTGGGACACCGGCCCACCCACCGGCCCGGATGCGGGCGGCGGGCCGCTCGCGGACACGGATGCCGACGGCGGGTCGCTGCCTGAGTCGGACGGTGATGGCGGGTCGGTGCCCGAGTCGGACGGTGACGGCGGGTCGCTGCCCGAGTCGGTCGAGGGCGAACCGGGTGAGCCGGTGGCGGTTGAGGGGGCGCCGGGCGATGCGGGAGAGGGGGCGGACGACGGGGAGGCTGAGCTTCCGGTGGGGCGGGCGCCTCGGGCGCTGACCCTGGCGTCGCTCGTGGCGGAACTCCGTACCGTCGTGGTCGCCGCCGTCCAGACGCCTGGCCGGCGGCGCGCGGCGGCGGCGGAGCTCGCCCGGCTGGCCGCCGCAGGTGTGCCGGGGGCGCATCCGGACGAGTGGTGGGGGTTGCGGCCGCTCTCCGACGACCGGCCGCTCGTCGAGGAGGGTGACCTGGTCAAGGTGACGCCGTCGTCGATGGAGAGCGCGTTGCGGTGCAGCCTGCGGTGGCTGCTGGAACGGCACGGCGGCGCGGCACCGGCCGGGCCGGCGCAGGGGATCGGGAACCTGGTGCACGCGGCGGCGATGCTGGCCGAGGATGCCAACGCGGATCGGGAGAAACTTGTCGAGTACGTCAGTGCCCGGTTCGATTCCATCGAGCTGGCGGCGCGGTGGCTGGCCGGGCCGGAGCAGGAGCGGGCCCAGGGCATGGTGGACAAGTTGTTGCGGTGGCTGGCGGTGAACCCGCGGCGGTTGCTGGCGATCGAGCACGAGTTCACGGTGCGGCTGGAGGACGAGCGGCGGCCGATCCAGCTGACCGGGCGCGTCGACCGGCTGGAGATCGACGAGGACGGCCGACTCGTGGTGATCGATTTGAAGACGGGGAAGACGACCGCGGTGTCGGCCGGTGATCTGGCGGAGAACCCGCAGCTCGGCGGCTATCAGGCGGCGGTGGACTCGGGGGCTTTCGCGGATTACGGGAGCAGCAGTGGCGGTGCGGCGCTGGTGCAGCTCGGTCCGGGCAAGGAGGCCCGGGAGCAGATGCAGGTGCCGCTGAACGAGGCCACGGATCCGCAGTGGGCGTACGAGATGGTTCGTCGCACCGCCGAGACCATGGCGGCCTCGACGTTCTCCGCGGTGGCGAACAGCCGATGCCGGGTCTGTCCCGTCCGTACCAGTTGCCCGATCTCCGGCAAGGGGCGGCAGGTCGTCGAACCGACATGAGTCAGCCGACGCTCTTCCCCGATCAGTCGCGGCCGCGGCGCCGCGCCGATTCCGGTCCCCGGTACACGCCGCGTGAGCTGGCCCGGATGCTGCGCCTGCCGCCGCCGACCGCCGAGCAGGAGGCGATCATCGCCGCGCCGGTGGCGCCGCTGCTGGTGGTGGCGGGCGCCGGGTCCGGCAAGACCGAGACGATGGCGTCGCGGGTGGTGTGGCTTGTCGCCAACGGGTACGCGCACCCCGGCGAGATCCTCGGCCTCACGTTCACCCGCAAGGCGGCCGGCGAGCTGGCGCACCGGGTCCGGACCCGGGTCGGCCAGCTGGTCCGCCGGTTCGGCCGGGACGACGCGTTCGCCGGCGAGGCCACCATTTCGACCTACCACGCGTACGCGGCCCGGATCGTCACCGAGCACGGCCTGCGCGCCGGTTACGAGCCGTCGGCCCGGCTGCTCACCGAGGCCGCCCGCTGGCAGATCGTGGATTCGCTGGTCCGGGCGTACACCGGGGAGATGACCGGCTTGAACCGGGCGCCCGGCACGGTCACCGACGACGTGCTGGCCCTGTCCGCGGAGATCGCCGAGCATCTGAAGACCCCGGACGACGTGGCCGCCTGGACGGGCGGGTTCTACGCCGAGCTCACCGAGTTCCCGGGCCGGGTCTACAAGGACGTGGCGGACGTGTTGCGCCGCCAGCAGCAGCGGCTCACGCTGCTGCCCCTGGTGCGCCTCTACGAGCAGCGCAAACTGGACCTGGAGGCGATGGACTTCGGTGACCAGTTGGCCCGCGCCGCGATCGTGGCCCGGGATCATCCCGAGGTCGGCGAGGTGGAGCGCGGCCGGTTCCGGATCGTGCTGCTGGACGAGTACCAGGACACCAGCCACGCCCAGGTGATGATGCTGAACAACCTCTTCGGGGGTGGGCACGCGGTGACCGCGGTCGGTGACCCGTGCCAGTCGATCTACGGCTGGCGGGGCGCGTCGGCCGGCACGCTGGAACGTTTCCCCGCCGAGTTCACCGATCGGAAGGGGCATCCGGCCTGGGTCCAGAGCCTTTCCAAGAGCTGGCGCAACCGGCCGGAGATCCTCGCCGTGGCCAACGCGATTTCCGCGCCGCTGCGGGCCGGCGTGACCGAGCTGACCTCGGCGGAGCGGGTGGCCGAGGCGGTCGGCGGGCGAACGGTGACGTGTGCGCTGCTGCCGACGTTCGCCGACGAGGCCGGCTGGATCGCCGATTCGATGCTCACCGCATGGCGCCTGGCGGCGGGGACGCCTGACGCGCCGGCCGGTGAGATCCCGCTGGAGCGCCGGCCCACCAGCGCCGTCCTGGTCCGGGTCCGCAGCCAGATCCCGGTGCTGGAGGAGGCGTTGCGGGCGCGAGGGCTACCGGTGGAGGTGGTCGGCCTGGGCGGTCTGCTGGACACCCCGGAGGTACGCGACGTCGTCTGCACCCTGCGTGTGCTGGCCGACCCGGCCGACGGGGCCTCGCTGCTCCGGCTGCTCACCGGCGCCCGCTGGCGGATCGGCCCCCGCGACCTGGTGGCGCTGCACCGGCGGGCCCGCACGATCGCGTCGGCCCGGGTTTCGGCGCGCAGCCCGGAGGAGGCGGAGGACGTGACCGCCGACCGGCTCGACGACGCGACCCTGGTGGAGGCGATGGCCGACCTGGGCATCGCCGCGCAGTACTCGGCGGAGGGGTACGCGCGGCTTCGCGCGTACGGTCAGGAGCTGAGCGCGCTGCGGCAGCGGCTCGACCAGCCGCTGCCCGACCTGCTCGCCGACATCGAACGGACCATCGGCCTGGACGTGGAGGTCGCGGTCCGCGGCTGGGCGGCCGGTGACGCCGGTCTGGCGCGCGGGCACCTGGACGCGCTCGGCGAGGCCGCCACCCGCTATGCCGGTGAGAACGAGAGCGGCACCCTGGCTGGTTTCCTCGCGTTCCTGACGGCGGCCGAGGAGGAGGAGCGCGGGCTGGAACCGGGCCAGGTCGACGTGGTCGAGGGCGCGGTGCAGATCTTGACCGCGCACGCCGCGAAGGGCCTGGAGTGGGACGTGGTGTCGGTGGCGGGCCTCAGCAAGGGCGTCTGGCCGGGTCAGTCCCGCGCGTCCGACCACTATCTCGGCGGGATCGGGGTGCTGCCGTTCCCGCTGCGGGGTGACGCGTCCGGGCTACCGGACCTGGACCTGTCCGACGCGGTCGAGCAGAAGGACGTGGCGGCGGCGCTCAGTGCGTTCGGCCGGGCCTGGCGGGAACACGACGAGCGGGAGGAGCGGCGCCTGGCATACGTGGCGGTGACCCGGCCGCGGCGCCTGCTGCTCTGCTCCGGGTACTGGTGGGGTGAGGGCGTGAAGCGGCCGCGCGGGCCGTCGGTCTTCCTGGACGAGATCCGGGCGGTGTGCGCGGACGGGTCCGGTGTGGTGGATCGCTGGACGCCGGAACCGGCGCCGGGTGAGTCGAATCCCGGCGAGCAGGCGGCGGCGAGCGCGGAGTGGCCGTCGGACCCGCTGGGTCTGCGCCGGCCGGCGATGGCGGCGGCCGCCGACCTGATCCGCCGGATGATAGCGAACCCGGACGCGGCGACGGCCGAGGCGTTCGCCGACCTGGCGGCGGGCGACCCGGAGGTGGCGGCCCGGGCGGGCCTCGCCGCCGACGCGGCCGGTCTGGCCGAGGCGGCTCCCACGTCCGAGGCGGCTCCCGCGTCGGCGGCGGCTCCCGCGTCGGCGGCGGCTCCCGCGTCGGCGGTGGCTCCCGTTTCGGAGGCGGATGCGGCGGGCGCCGGGGATGCCGGCGATGCGGATCCGGACATCGCGCGGTGGCGGCGGGAGGCGTCGCTGCTGCTGGCCGAGCGTGCCGAGCGCAACAGCAGCGACGGACCGGCCGACGTGGCGCTGCCGCCGCACCTGTCGGTCTCGCAGCTGGTCGTGCTCCGGCGCGACCCGCAGGCGCTGGCCCGGTCGCTGCGCCGGCCGCTGCCGCACCGGCCGGCGCCGCAGGCTCGCCGCGGTACCGCGTTCCACGCGTGGCTGGAGCAGCGGTTCGGCGCGGCGCGCCTGATCGACATCGACGAGCTGCCGGGTGCGGCCGACGACAGCGCGGCCGGTGACGAGGAACTGGCCGCCCTCCAGGAGGCGTTCCTGACCGGGGAGTGGGCGGACCGCACCCCGGTCGAGGTGGAGGTGCCGTTCGCGACGACCGTTGCCGGGGTGGTGGTGCGTGGCCGGATGGACGCGGTCTTCGCCGATCCCGGCGGCCGGTTCGACGTGATCGACTGGAAGACCGGGCGGCGGCCGTCCGGGGTGGAGGCGGAGGCCGCGGCGGTTCAGCTTTCGGCGTACAGACTCGCCTGGGCGGCCCTGGCCGGCGTGCCGGTCAACCGGGTGCGGGCCGGGTTCCACTACGTCCGGGAGCAGGTCACGGTGCGTCCGGCGGATCTGCTGGGCGCCGCCGAGTTGGCCGCGCTCATCGCGCAGGTGCCGGAGGTGTCACTCTGACGGGTGGAAAACGCCTGCGGCGGCGAGAAGATGGATCAGGGCCTGGGCGTACGCCTCCTCGGCCGTGCCCGCACCGAATTCGTGCTCCTGACCGAGCACGTCGACGCGTACCCGGAAGCCGCCCGGCTCGCGCCGCAGTTCCCGGAACGTGCCGCCGAGGAGTTCCCGCAGTTGATCCTCACGGGGCAGCCAGAGTGCCTCGTCGAGATCCACATCGTCGAGCGCCCACTCCGTCGTCCCGTTGAATCCGATGATCCGCCCGTCCGGCCGCTCGTGCACCTGAATCGTCATGTTGCTCAGCACGAACACCTCGTCGTCGAGGTCGCGGTCGGGCACCGAGAACCGGTCGCCGAGCCGTGGTTTCCAGGTCAGTCCGGCGGTTTTCAGGTGCTGCGCCATGTGTACGCCGAGCACTTCGAAGTCCCCTCTCGTCGTGATACGCTCACGAGCGTTGTCAGTTTGGTTCCCAAGTACTCAGGAGCGCCTGTGGGGAAGTCTGCCCCAGGCGCTCTTTGTCGTAACCCGGGTTTCTCCGGTACGGGCGATCAGTACGGCGACACGAGCCCCGCAGAGTGCGGGACTTACCACCTCGTTCCCGTCCATAATGGTCGGGAACGATCGACCGTCGAGGAGACGAGCATGGTTACCGGCGTTGTGAAGTGGTTCAACGCGGACAAGGGCTTCGGGTTCATCACCCCGGACGACGGCGGCGCCGACGTCTTCGCCCACTTCTCCGCAATCCAGATGTCGGGCTACCGCAGCCTGGAGGAGAACCAGCGGGTGGAGTTCGAGGTGACCCAGGGCCAGAAGGGCCCGCAGGCCGCCAACATCCGCTCTGTCTGATTTGAGCCGATGATCGGCTGCCTCCAGCAGCCGTGAATGTCGCCTGAGTACTTCGGCGTCGTGCCCTTCCGGGTGCGACGCCGTTGTCGTTCCCGGCCGGCCGGCCGGCTCGCGGTGCGGGAGCGGTCCCCTGGTCGCCGCGCGGGAACGCGGCGTAGCTCGGCTGAGGAGAAAAGCCGGCGTGAGGGCCGACGGGAAAGGCCCCCGGCGCGGCGCGCCGAGGGCCTTGCTGATCGGTTTCGGTCAGACGGCGGCGGAAGGGTGCGGCAGCGGTGCGGTGCCGCCGAGGTGGGCGGGTAGCCACCAGCGGTCGTCCGGGCCGGCCGGCTTCTCCGGGTATGCCCGCTGGACGGCGTCCAGCAGGACCGACAGCCGCTCCTTGAGCAGCGCGGTCACCGCCTCGGGGGTGGCGCCCTCCGGCCGCGGGATCGGCTCGCCGATCTTGATGAGGACCGGCACGTGCCGCTTCGTCAGTTCCTTCTTGCGGCCCTTGGTCCAGAGCCGGTGCGGACCCCAGACCGCCATCGGGATGAGCGGGACGGCGGCGTCCTGCGCCATCCGGGCCGCGCCCGACTTGAGCGCCTTGACGGTGAACGACTCGCTGATCGTCGCCTCCGGGAAGACGCCGACGATCTCACCGCGGCGCAGCGCCTCGATCGCCTCGCGGAACGCCGCGGTGCCGGCCTTGCGGTCGACCGGGATGTGCTTCATGCCGCGCATCAGCGGGCCGCTGATCTTGTGGTCGAAGACCGCCTTCTTCGCCATGAACCGGACCAGCCGCTTGGCGGGCTGTGCGCCGAGGCCGCAGTAGATGAAATCCAGGTAGCTCGAATGATTGCTGGCAAGCACCGCCCCGCCACTGGCCGGGATGTGCTCGGCGCCGTCGATCTCGATCTTGTTGTCGAGTACGCGGAACATCGTCTTCGCTAGGCCGACGACCGGGGGATACACCAGTTCCATGGCAGCACGGTAACCGAACTTCCTGGAAATCGCGTGCGACGGGCTCCGGACGATCCGGGCACCGGTACCGCTCCGGGAACCGCCGAGGGTGTTCACTTGGGGGATGTCGGAACCGAACGCGTCCCACCGGCCCGGCGGTGCCTGGGCGTCGGGGGCGGTCACCGTTTCGGGCGTACCCCCACTGATCCCGCCGCCACCGCCCGCGCCGCCCGGGGCGCCTCCGCCGGACGGACCACGACAGCGCCGGCGGCAGTTGATGATTTTCGGCGGGGTGGCCGGGGGCATCCTGGCCGTCGGCCTCTGCGTGCTGCTGATCGTGCTCTTCGGCGGTGCGGGCAACCCGTTCGACGATGACGAGAGCGGTCCCGCCGACCTGCGGCCGCCGCTGGCGCAGGCCTGCCCGGCGCCGACCGGGGCACCGAGTGCGGCGCCGTCCCGCCCGCCGGCCTCGGTGCCGCCGGTGACCGGGGAGCGGACCGTCGACGAGGAGGCCGGCATCTCCTACCGTAAGTACGGTGCGCCGTGGCAGGACTGGGACGAGGTGTGGAAGGCCGGCACGCTCGAGGTGCCGTACCGGATGGGTCAGCACTTCGTGACCGAGGTGTACAGCGGCGGGGAGTACCACGCGTCGATCCTGTCGGCGGCGGTGCCGGCGGCGGACAACGACGCGGTCTCGCTGGACCTGGAGTGCGTGGGCCGGCAGGTGGCGGCGGACGTGCGCGCCGAGTACTACCCCCAGCCCAACACCATGAAGCCGATCCGGGACGAGGTCACCACGCTGGGCGGCCGGCCGGCCTGGGTGAGCGAGTTCCGGCTGAGCTTCTCCTCGAGCGGGCTGACCGCCACCGAGGAACTTTCCGCGGTGGCGGTCATCGACGTCGGCAAGCCGACGGCCGCGATCCTGTACGTCTCCATCCCGGGCACGCACCGGCAGTTCGACCGCGTGGTCGGTGAGGTGCTGGAGTCGGTCAGGCCTCTGTGAGACCCCAGCGGCGGCGCAGCCGGTTGTCGGCGGCGTTGAACAGCTGGTCGATCAGGATGCCGATGATCAGCACGACGATGATGTAACTGATCACCAGGGCGCTGTCGAAGAGGTCCCGGGCGTTCTGCATGCGCACCCCGATGGAGACCGTGCCGGGCACGATGACCAGCAGCTCACCGGCCATCAGGCTGCGCCAGGAGAAGGCCCAGCCCTGTTTGAGGCCGGAGACGAAGGACGGCAGCGAGGCCGGCAGGATCAGGTGCCGGTACTCCGCCAGGCCGCGCATGCCCATCACCCGGCCCACCCGCAGCCAGGTTCGCGGCACGTAGTCGATGCCGCTGATCAGGCCGTTCGCCACCGAGGGGGCGGCGCCCAGCACCACCACGAACAGGATGGCGCTCTCACCCAGCTGGAAGAGCAGGATGGCGAGCGGGAACCACATGATCGACGGCATCGTCTGCAGGCCGGTGATCAGCGAGCCGATCGCCGCCCGCAGCGGCCGGAACCGGGAGACCGCGGCGCCGATGATCGTGCCGATCAGCACGGCCAGCAGGAAGCCGGTGATCGCCCGGGTCATGGTCAGCCGGACACCGTCCCAGAAGTCCGCGGTGATGACCAGGTCCCGGAGCACCGTGAACACGTCGGCCGGCGGGGGCAGCACGTAGACCGGTTTCCACTCGGCCAGCACCGCGGCCTGCCAGATCGCGACGACGATCGCGACGGCGAGCAGCTTCGGCCAGGCGCTGTTCCAGATCCGCCGGGTCTTCTGCGTCCGCGGGCCCAGTTCGAGTGCGTCGAGCCCGCTGACCTCGGCTGCCGAACGATCCTGTGTGACGGTCTCAGCCGGCATGACGGGCCACCTCCGCACGGAGCCGATCGGTGATCTCGGCGGCTTGGCCGGAGACCTCGGGGGAGTCGATGCGACGAGGACGCGGATGGGTGATCGCGTAGTCCTCGATCACCCGGCCCGGGCGGCTGCTGAGCAGGATCACCCGGTCGCCGAGCCGGACCGCCTCGCGGACGTTGTGCGTCACGAACAGGACGGTCAGCCGCTGCTCGCGCCAGACCCGTTCCAGTTCGTCGTGCAGGATGTCGCGGGTCATCGCGTCGAGGGCACCGAACGGCTCGTCCATCAGCAGCACGTCGGCCTTCTGGGCGAGGGCCCGGGCCAGCGCGACGCGCTGCCGCATGCCGCCGGAGAGTTCGTGCGGCCGCTTGTCGGCGAAATCGCCCAGCCGGACGACCTCGAGGAGCTCCCGGGCACGCTCCCGGCGCTCGGCCCGGCCGGCGCCCTGCAACCGCAGCGGCAACTCGACGTTGCCGGCCACCGAGAGCCACGGGAAGAGCGCGGCCTCCTGGAACATCAGCGCGACGTGGCGCCCGCCGATGTCCAGGGTGCCGCTGGTGATCCGGTCGAGGCCGGCCACCAGCGAGAGCAGGGTGCTCTTGCCGCAGCCGGACGCGCCCAGCAGGCAGACGAACTCGCCCTGCCGGACGTCGAGCGAGATGTGGTCCAGCGCGAGTAGGGCGCTGCTGCCGGTGCCGTACTGCTTGGAGACGTCGTCGATCCGTACCACCGTGCTCATGGTTCAGGCCGCCGCGGCGTCGCTGACCTCGGGCTGACCGTCTGCCTTCAGCAGCTCGTTCAGCGGCCCGAGGTCGTAGATCCCGTTCAGGTCGACCGGCTTGAGCAGTCCGACGTCCTCCGCGTGCTTCGCGCTGGTGTAGAGCGAGGACGCGACCGGGTCGTGGGTGAACTTCAGGTTCTTGAACGCGGCGGCGAGGATCTCGTCCTTCAGTGGCTTGCCGGTGAGCGCCTCGATCTGGGCGTTCGCGGCCTTCTGCGCCTCGGCGTTGTCGGCGTTGACGTACTTGACCGACGCGACGTGGCCCTGCAGGAGCTTCTTGACCGTGCCGGGGTACTCCGTCAGGAACTTCTGGCTGACGATCAGGTGGGTGGTCACGAACTCCTGGTTCGGCCACAGGGTCTTCTCGTCGACCAGGACCTTGGCCTTCGACTCCAGGATCAGTTTGCTGAAGTTGGGCTCGGGCACCCAGGCGCCGTCGATGGTGCCCTGCGCGAAGGCCTGCACCGCGGTGGCGTTGTCCTGCGGCAGCACCGAGACGTCCCCGCCGCCGTTGGTGTCGGCAGCCAGGCCGTTCTCCTTCAACCAGGCACGCAGCGCGACGTCCTGGGTGTTGCCGAGCTGCGGGGTGGCGATCTTCTTGCCCTTGAGATCGGCCGGTGCGTTTATGCCGTCCCGGACGACCAGGCCGGCGCCGCCCGAGGTGCTGCCCGCGATGATCTTCAGGGCGGTGCCCTTGGAGGTGGACCAGCCGTTGATCGCCGGGTTGGGGCCGATGTACGTGGCGTCGATCGCTCCGGAGAGCAGCGCCTCGATCGCGGCCGGGCCGGCGTTGAAGGTCTTCGTGGAGAGCTCGGTGCCGCTGCCCAGGGCCTCGGCGAACAGGCCCTTGTTCACGCCCACCAGGGCCGGGGCGTGGGTGATGTTGGGGAAGTAGCCCAGGTTGATCTTCTTGGCCTCGGCGGTGGCGCCGCTGGTGCCCGCCGCGGTGTTCTCGTCCGCCGAGCCGCAGGCGGCCAGCAGGGTGGAGGCCGCGACGGCGGCGGTGACAAGGACGAGCGCACGTCTGGTGCGGGAGGTCATGCTCACTCCTAGGTCGTCTTCACTGATTGTTGAGAGAGCTCGGCGAGGGTCCGGTGGTCGACGACGCCTTCGATGGCCGCCTCGACGGCGATCCACACGTCGTGCAGCGCCGTTGCCGCACCGTGGTAGGTCGTCGTGGCGGTGGGCAGTCCCCGGACCGTGGTGAGTGCGCCCCCGACGGCGCGGACCACGTCGCCGATGGTGATCTCCTCGGCGGGGCGGGCCAGGGAGTAACCGCCGTCCACGCCGCGGTGGCTGTGCAGCAGCCCGGCGCGGCGCAGGTCCAGCAGAATGCCCTGGAGAAAGCTGAGCGGGATGTCCTGGGCGGCCGCCAGGACGGCGGCTTTGACCAGGTCGGGGTCCTCGGCGGTGACGGTCAGCATCGCGCGTACGGCATAGTCCGTGCGGGCCGAGACGAACACGACGCACACCCCCTTCACCTATCTGTTGGATGGGAATAGTGGGTCATGCGGGCGTACTGCGTCAAGCCCGCCCCCGGCCGGGTGATCGGCGTTACCGCCCGGCCGCGGCGCGAAAAGATCGGCAGATCGGACATCGACGCATTTACTCCGCGTCATCGGCCCGCTACCGCCCTGTCCGGCAGGCGACTACCGCGCGGATCCGTGCCGACACGCTAGATTCGTACCGTGGCGCCCAGAATCAAGATCCCCGCGACGAAATATCCGGTCGAGCGATTCACCCTCGGCAATGGTCTGCGCGTGGTCCTCTCCCCGGATCGCAGCGCCCCGGTGGTCGGCGTGGCCGTCGTCTACGACGTCGGCATCCGCAGCGAACCGGAAGGCCGGACCGGCTTCGCCCACCTCTTCGAGCACCTGATGTTCCAGGGCTCGGCGAACCTGGAGAAGCTTGCCCACTTCCGGCACGTGCAGGGCGCCGGCGGCACCTTCAACGGATCCACCCACCTCGACTACACGGACTACTACGAGGAGCTGCCGGCCGGCGGCCTCGAGCGCGCGCTCTTCCTCGAGGCGGACCGGATGCGCGGCCCCCGGCTCACCGAGGAGAACCTGCGCAACCAGGTGGACGTGGTCAAGGAGGAGATCCGGGTAAATGTGCTGAACCGGCCGTACGGCGGGTTCCCCTGGCTCAAGCTGCCACCGGTGATGTTCGAGACGTTCGCCAACGCCCACGACGGCTACGGCTCCTTCGAGGACCTGGAGAGCGCCACCGTCGAGGACGCACAGGGCTTCTTCGACCGCTACTACGCCTGCGGCAACGCGGTGCTCTCGGTGGCCGGCGACTTCGACGTGGCCGAGGCCACCGCGATGATCGAACGGCACTTCGGCGACGTGCCGGCCCGGCCCGCGCCGGCGCTGCCGGACTTCGCCGAGCCCGGCCTCACCGCGGAGAAGCGGGAGACCTACATCGACCGGATCGCCCCGCTGCCCGCCGTGGCGGCGGGTTGGGGTGTGCCGGACCCGATCGGCGACTTCGACGGCTACCTGCCGTACTCGGTCCTCGCCGAGGTGCTCACCGACGGCGACGCCTCCCGGCTCGTGGAGCGGCTGGTCCAGCGCGACCGGACGGCCACCAACCTCGGCGGGTACCTCGGGTTCATGGGCGACGAGTACCAGGTGCGCAACCCCACCGCGCTGCTCCTGCAGGCTTTCCTGCCGCCCGGCGGCGACGCCGGCAAGGTGCTGCAGACCATCGACGAGGAACTCGACCGGCTGGTCACCGACGGCCTCAAGCCCGGCGAACTCGACCGGACACAGGCCCGGATGGCGACCCGCCTGCTCCAGGGCACCGACGACGTCCTCGGCCGGGCACAGCCGATGGCCGTTCTCGAGCTGCAACGCGGCCGCCCGGGCCTGCTCAACGACTTGCCCAAGCTGGTCAGTGAGGTGACCGCCGAGCAGATCGTCGCCGCCGCGGCCACCCTGCGGCCGGAGAACCGTGCCAGTGTCGAGGTCATCCCGGGAGCTTCCGCATGAGCGTCACCACCCTGCCGGACCTGGTTCCGGACGCCGAACTGCACCTGCCGCACGAGGCCGAGCGCCGGCTGCCCAACGGGCTGACCGTGATCGCCATCCGCCGTTCCGCGGTGCCGCTCGTCGAGCTGCGGTTGCGCATCCCGTTCGGCCGGGCCCCGCTGGCCCCGGCCACGGTGCTGTCCCAGGCACTGTTCACCGGCACCGGCACCCTGTCGAGCATCGAGCTCGCGGCCGAGCTCCAGGCGGTCGGCGGCAGCCTGGCCGCTGGTCTCGACCCGGACCGGCTCCTGATCAGCGGCAACGCCCTCGCCGCCGGCCTGGACCGGACGCTGGAGCTGCTCGCCGGTGTGCTTACCGACGCGACGTACCCGGCCGAGGAGGTCGCCACCGAGCGGGAGCGCCTCGTCGACCAGATCCAGGTCGCGCTCAGCCAGCCCGCACACCTGGCCCGGGTCGCCCTGCTCAAGCGGATCTTCGACACCCATCCGTACGCGGTGCAGACCCCCACGCCCGACGAGGTCCGCACCGTCGAGCCGGCGGCGCTGCGCGACCTGCACGCCCAGCGGGTCCGCCCGGCCGGCGCCACCCTGGTGCTGGTCGGCGACATCGACCCGGACCAGGCGATCGACGTCGCGGAGAAGGTGCTGAGCGGCTGGACCGGTTCCGCGCCGGACGGCGTCATCCCGCCCACCCCGGCGATCGAGACCGGCCCGCTGCTGCTCGTCGACCGGCCCGGCTCGGTGCAGTCGTCGCTGCGGCTGGCGATGCCGGGCGTCACCCGTACCGATCCGGACTACGCCGCCGTCACGGTGGCCAACCTGATCTTCGGTGGCTACTTCTCGTCCCGCTGGGTGGAGAACATCCGGGAGGACAAGGGCTACACGTACGGCTCGCACTCGGCGATCGAGCACTTCGTGGCCGGGTCCGCCTGGGTCGGCGTGGCCGAGGTGGCCACCGAGGTGACCGGCCCGTCGCTGCTCGAGACGCTCTACGAGCTCGGCCGCATCTCCAGCCTCCCGCCCGGCGAGGAGGAGCTGGAGCAGGCCCGGCGGTACGCGCTGGGCACCCTGCGTCTCGGCATGTCCACCCAGGCCGGCCTGGCCGGGCTGGCCAGCATTTACGCGGGCTTCGGCCTGCGCCTCGACCACCTGCGCGAGCACTCGGCGGCCCTGTCCGCGGTCACTCGTGAGGAGGTCTTCGCGGCCGGCACCAAGTACCTCGCACCCTCCCGGGCGGTTACCGTGGTCCTGGGCGACGCCGAGAAGATCGAGTCGCAGTTGTCCGTCCTGACAGCCGTGGAGCGCAGCACAGAGTGACCGAAGCAGAACAGCCAGACCTCGGGGAGCAACCCGGCACCCCGCCGCTGGCCCGTACCACCCTGGACCGTGCCGCGCACCGGCGCAAGGACGAGGCCTGGCTGGCCGAGGCCTGGCCGCG
The DNA here is from genome assembly GCF_020873875.1 of Actinoplanes sp. DH11. Classification (GTDB taxonomy): domain Bacteria; phylum Actinomycetota; class Actinomycetes; order Mycobacteriales; family Micromonosporaceae; genus Actinoplanes. The sequence continues at coordinate 255,385 of NZ_JAHWGU010000010.1, read as the reverse complement.
CGGCCGGGTGCTGGTCGTCGACCTCGACAAGGGCGGCCGTGCCCTGGTCACCGATCGGCCGGACGGCGGCGCGGCCCTGGTCCTGCTGCCGTCGGCCGAGGCGCCCGAGGCCGAGCGCTGGTTCCTCGGCGTCGACGCCGACGGCACCCCACTCTGGACCATGGACGCGCCGGTCGAGGCGTCCGGCGACGAGCGGGCGGCAACCCTGCGCGACATCGGTCACCTGCTCGACGACCGCGACGCCGGCCTGTTCACCGCGGCCGCCGCGCTCGGCAACTGGCACCGCAGCCACGGGTTCTCGCCGCGAACCGGCCAGGCCACCACGACGGTGGAGGCCGGCTGGGCGCGTGCCGACGGCAACGGTCAGCTGATGTGGCCGCGCACCGACCCGGCGATGATCGTGCTGGTGCACGACGGCGTCGCCGGGCCGGCCGGTCGCTGCCTGCTCGGGCACAACGCGGCCTGGGGTCCCGGCGCGGACGGGGTCCGGCGCTTCTCCTGCCTGGCCGGTTACGTGGAGCCGGGCGAGTCGGCCGAGGCCGCGGTGGTCCGCGAGGTGCAGGAGGAGGTCGGCATCCGGCTGAGTGCGCTGCGGTACGAGGGGAGCCAGTCCTGGCCGTACCCCGGCTCGTTGATGCTCGGTTTTCACGCTGTTGCCGACGCCGCCCAGCCGCTGGTGCTCGATCCGGAGGAGATCGACGAGGCGCACTGGTTCTCCCGGGACGCGATCGCCAAGATGATCGCCGGTGGTTACGTCGACCCGGACAGCGGCGTGCCGATGAGCCTGCCGATGCGGTCCTCGATCGCCTTCTACCTGATCGAAAATTGGCTGCACGGTTAGCCGCCGGGCGACGAACGGGTAGACCGCCGGGAAAAAGAAAATTCCTCTGATCGGCCGGCAACCAATCCGGTGTCCCACCGCGTCTTGGATACAAAGACGAGTAGGGAGAACCGATGACCCAGGTGGAAGCCCCGGCGTGGACGCCGATGACCGCCCAGGAGCGGGAGGCGTTCGATCGTGACGGCTACATCGTCGTCCCGTCGGTGCTGAGTGAGAGCGAGGTCGAGGCCGGCCGGGCCGCGATCCTCGGTGCGTACGAGAACGGCAAGCGGAACGGGACGCTCGGGCCTACGGGGGCTCTGCACCAACTCTCGCCGATCGCCGGGGTTCCGGAGCTGGCGTTCCTGCTGGATCACCCGAAAGCGTTCAAGTACATCTGGTCGCTGCTGGGGTGGAACATTCACGTGTACCACTCGCACATCGACGTGCACCCGCAGATCCACGAGAAGCAGAAGGACTGGTGGCACTGGCACCAGGACGGCGGCCGGCAGAACCGGGAGATCGAGACCGACCCGCGGCCGATGCTGTCAGTGAAGCTGGCGTACTGGTTCTCCGACGTCAGCGAGACCGGGCGCGGCAACTTCACCGTGCTGCCCGGCAGCCACAAGACCAACTGGCTGCCCGGACCGCCGAGCCGCGGCGTGTCGTGGCCGCAGCCGGAGGGCGCGACCCAGATCACCGCGAACGCTGGTGACCTGGTCGTCTTCGACCGCCGCATCTGGCACGCGCGGTCGGACAACTACTCCGACATCACCCGGGTCGGCGCGTTCTTCGGGTACACCCCGCGTTGGATCGCGATCCGGGACGAGGTCGCCGACCTGCCGGAGAAGCCGTTCTGGAACGACCTGAACCCGGTGCAGCAGCAGCTGCTCGGCGGGTTCGGCAAGGGCGACGGCGACCACCAGTGGGGGCACTACCCGGAGTCGACGCCGCTCTACGGCGCGCTCAAGGAGCGGGGCCTGCTCGACTCGAGCATCCCGGCACTGATTCCCTGACGATTCCCTGACGTGATTCCCTGACGAGGAGAAAGGGCCGCCCCGAGCGGGACGGCCCTTTCGTCCCTGCCCGGACAAGGTCAGGCGGAGATGGCGGCCAGGTGCTGTTTGACCTGCACGATCGACGGGTTGGTCAGCGCCGACCCGTCGGCGAACTTCAGCGTGGGCACGGTCTGTAGAGTTGCCCCCTCTGGTTGATTGAGTGGATCAGCCAGGCATGGGGGAGGAACCGATGAACCAACCCAGGGCCTTGGGTGTCGTCCGGCTCTCAGTCTCGAACGAGAACCAGACAGGTGAAGAGACGCAGCGGAAGCGTATCGCCAAGCGCGCCGACAGCGAGGAGATGGAACTGGTCGGTTGGGCGACCGACATCGACGTGTCCGGCTCTACGTCGCCGTGGATGCGTCCTTCGCTCGGTGACTGGCTCACAAACCGTCGGGACGAGTTCGACCACATCATCGTCTTGAAGATCGACCGGATCGCTCGGTCGGTTCGTCACCTCACTGAGCTGATGGAGTGGTGCGAGGCCAACGGGAAGGGCCTGATCTCGTGCGAGGAGGGCTTCGATCTCTCCAAGCCGTGGGGCAAGGTGGTCGTCCAGATTCTCGCCGTTGTGGCAGAAGCTGAGCTGGATGCGATCACCGCTCGAATCAGGGCGTCACGCGAGGCCATGCGGAGACAGGGGCGTTGGCCTGGTGGCCTGGTCCCCTTCGGCCGACGAGCCGTCAAGGGCTCGGACGGTTTCAGACTGGAGCTGGATCCCGAGTACGGACCTGTCCTCAAGGAGATGATCCGACGGTTCATCGAGAAGCCCAGCTTTTCCGGGGTGGCGCAGTGGCTCAACGACCAGGGAATGCCCACCGTCCAGGACATCGCCCGCATGCGGTCGGCCAAGGGCGAGAGCACAACGCGTTTGGTGGCTCCTGAAGCGAGGGGGAGGAAGTGGCTCCCGACTGCGGTGCAGTCGGTCCTCACCAACCGATCCTTGCTTGGCGAGTACCAGACGGCAGACGGCTCCGTTCTTCGCGGTGACGACGGCTCCTCCATCATGAGGTCACGACCGGTCCTTGAGCCTGAAGAGTGGGCGATTCTCCAGGACGCTGTGAACTCCGTGAAGTACAAGAAGCCGCGAGGGTCATCCTCGCCGCTGTTGGGCGTCACGTTCTGCCTCACGTGTGGAAGCCCCCTCTACTTCACGAAGGAGGAGCCGGCCCGTAGCAGGAAGGCCCGGTATCGGTGCCATGGGAACAAGAGCATCGGACAGCCGCCCTGCAAGGGCACGGCGGTGACCGCAGAGCGCCTGTACCCATGGTTGGAGGAGGTGCTTCTTCTCCAGATCGGGGACATGGAGGTCATGGAGTCGGTGACCAGGGTCGCCGACGATGAGCGCTCCAGGAAGCTGGCCATCATCGATGGGGAGATGAACCAGCTGACGAAGGAACTGCAGGCTGGTCGCCTCGAAGCGGTCGCCTTCAGCTCGCAGGTCACCAGACTGGCAAGCGACAGGGAACTGGTTCTGAAGTCGGGCGAAGCCAAGCCTGTGACCGAGTGGATCCCGACCGGCGAAACCTACAGCGCATGGTGGAACCGCTCGACGGTGGAGGAACGCAGGGAGTTCCTGATCAGGCGTGGAGTTAAGGTTTTCGCCGGAATGGGCTTGCTCGTGATCACCCCTGGCGACTTGCTCGGATACCTCCAGGAACGTCAAGCGATCAGCTTCGGTGGCTTGCCCGCCGAAGCCTTCGGCAAGCCACAGGTCTGGTGGGACCGAGGCGATCACGAGGATGTCGAAGAGGCGAAGGCGAAGCTCTACGCCTCGGGCTTCTTCTCCCGATTCTTCGGAGATGTCCCGGCCGGTGCACCTCGTGCTATTGCAGAGTTGAGCGACAACCTATGGATCCCTCGACACGAAGGTTCATGACGAGGACCACACTCCAGGGCAGCCGGAAATGCGGCTGAGGACGCATGAGTTGACCTAGATCAACTACCGGCATCGTAAGGCGGCTGAGAGCCATGCTCAGCCGCCTTTTCGGTGCCTTTGGTCCGAGCCTGCGCCGTGGCGTTGGCTGCTTCTACGGGCCGTAGGGGATGCCTGAGAGTCATAGGAGGGTGAGCGCGAGGTTGGCGATCTACTTTGGTGATGGCGTTACGTGGGCTGGTGTCGCCCAGAACGAGTTTCAGCGGTTTGGCCAAGACCCGAACCATCAGCGTCCGGTTCGGTTGCACTACCTGGCCATGGGCTACGCGAACTTGATCGGGCATGCGGAGTTCAGCAGTGGTCGGCTCGAGTGGATGCTGGCGGATAAGGACGGCAAGCCGGCGAGCGCGACGGGCGTGTCCCAGGCCATCAGGCGAGCCAAGGAACTTGGCTTGCTGCACGACGAGTCGGGCGCTCGGTGCTTGGTGCTTCCTGAGAACCAGTTCCAGCGAAGCGGTGGTCGAGGCGGCAGGGCGTGTCGGACACATGGGGTAGGAAGGATGTAAGCGGGCGCCCCGTGTGCAGTTTTTCGACGGGAGCGCAAAGCTGTTTCGCTCTTAGAGCAAGCTGCATGCCCATCTACCTGGGGAAACGCAGATTCTCTCTTATATCTAGTTCGGCGAAAAAAAAGTAGCCGAGATCAGAGATGTAGCCTGCGGCATGTGTTGACGAGCCCGCGTGGTTCCTAGGGCTGGGGCGCCTTGGTTCATCTCTTACACGTCTGCGTAGTCGAACGCTCTCACCAGCCAGGCGATCTAGCGCCGATCTTAGACACGCAGGGAAAACTTCAGCTTCGGCTCAATCTTCAAGTCGCGACACCTTCGTGCCCAAGCATCGATCTTTTGCTTCAAGATGATAGAGCCGGTTTGAGATATTCGAGTAGGAACGCTTACTGTCTTAAATCCAAACCATAGGCAATAACTCATTACCTCTTGATCGAGCTTCTTGATATTTGCGTTGTTGCGCAAAATCTCTAAGACATTGCTAGCTTGATCGCAAACATAACCAAGCTTCTGCGCGGTGCCGAACTTTACTGCATACACCACGCCGCTTCTGTAGAGATCCCACGCCTCGACCGGTACGGACATTAACGTCACGATCTTAGTAAAATCCTTGTCGGCGTTTAGATAGCCGTGATTCTTGACGACATCTGAGTCGTTGAACTCGCCCTCGGTTTTCGCGATACTTTGAAGGTCTAGTTCGGTTGCCTCGATAGTGATTGAATCGATGGAGGAATCTAATTGGTCAACGTAATCTTCATTGAAACGCACCCATCTTCCTTGCGCGAGCATGACGTTCTCGCCATCCACCACGAACTCGATCGCGTCTCCAAGTGCCTTGGTGTATGGCTTGCGATCTTCCGCCTCAACCTTGATTTTGATGTCAAGTACGTCCTCACGAGGGATTCGTTCAGAGGTTATGTACTGCCGCAGGTCGGCGACATCGAGTTCGCGCTCGCCGAGAAACTCACGCTTCTTACCGCGAAGCGATAACGTGTAGCGCTCGTGTCCAGTGAATACAAAGTCAACACCCACTAGATCATGCATGTCGTGCGAGAACTCTGCTGCACTGTCATCGTCAAGGATGGCGTCAAGCAGCGCTTCGTTGTAGGTGCGTAACTCTTCTTCATCGCGGATCACTGTGGTGCGCGGAAGCTTGAAGTTCTCGTCCTGCTTCAACAATTCGACAACCTCGTTGAGGAGCGAGCCGATCTGATCCTTGGTCATCGGGACATTGAGAAGGGCTGACGAGCCAAACTTTCCAACCTGGCCGAATCTCTTCCTTGCTTCTCCGTGGATTGTCGTTCGAAGGTAGTCGACAGACTCCCCGCTTTCTATGTCGAGCGGTGAGTTGCGCGTGTAGCTTCTGATCTCCTTGCGCTTTCGGCCGGCGAATCTCTTTGACCCAGTCTGCTTGATGTCGCCTTCGGTGCCGATCCTTTTGGCCATCTCGATGCCAAAGTCGTGGTCACAGTGTTGGCGAACATAGAAGTGGCTCTTGCCATACGTCAGCACGAAGCAGTGATCGCTCTTAGAGAACACGTAAGCCGCAAAGTAGATGAGGTTGCTGGGTTCCTTCCCTTTGAAGAAGTCGCTGAAGGTCTCAACCCAAGGAATCGGGTTCGGCTCTTCGTTTTGCGAGAAGTAGAATTTCGCTTCCCATCCGTCTTGTTGGTCCTGGGCCAGTACTTCAAGGCCTACCGTTTCGAACTTCTCTTCAAGCGCCGCGAGATTATCAGGGGGAACAGAGAAGATGTTGATCTTCATTCGCCACGCGATCCCTTCCCGATGAAAGCCGATGGAGGCGTCAGCGGAGCTGCGAGGCTGCGAGATTTGAAGTAAAAGTAGGTCTGGCGGATTCACGGAGTCAAGGGGTCGGAATTTGCTTGCGCGTGGGACTGGTTCTACCGACCTTCGCTCGGGCGGTGATCAAGTCTTCGCCGTGTGGTCTCCAGACGGCTCTTAAACCGTGGCAAGATTTTGGGTGCTATCACCCGCCGGTTCTCAATTCGATGCTCAGGGGGTCATATCCCCCTCCTGCTTCGGCGGCGGGGCGCCTTCCGGCTTGCCTGGCAGCTCTGCACGCTTCATGTGTTGAACGGCGTGGGGTGGAACCTCGATGCCGAGGCAGAGGTTGGCTGCAAACCATCGGTCTACGGTCAGCGTCGGGGCTTTTGCCAGCTGGCGCTTGATCCACTCTTCCCTCTTGAACACATGTCTGGACAACGAGGCGAGCACAAGCGATCTCAGACGTGAGCCATCCTTGGCTTGCTCAAAAACGAAGGGTTCTGAGATGGCAAGCGCGGAGCCGGGTTCGGTGCCCAAGTGTTAACCAAAACCCGTCTCAAAAGCTGTCTCAGACGCTTGTTGTTTTGAGACGAGTTATGAGACAGTTTTTTCATGATCAAGAACCACGCGAATGGCCAGCTCATCGGTTACGCCAGAGTCTCCACCGACTCGCAGGACGCCCAGCTGCAGCGGCATGCGTTCAACGAGGTTGGCTGCGCCAGGCTGTTCGAGGACAAGGCCAGCGGAAAGAACGCCGACCGCGCGGGCTTGACCGCTGCTCTTGACTACGCGCGGTCCGGGGACACCCTGTGTGTCTGGAAGCTCGACCGCCTTGGACGATCGGTCAAGGACGTGCTGACGATCGCGGACGATTTGCACGGGCGTGGCGTGGGGCTCCGTATCCTCACGGGCAAACTCGCGGGCAACTACACGCCGACGGGTGAGGGCAAGTTCTTTTTCACGATGATGGCCGCGTTCGCCGAGCTAGAGCGCGACATCATCCGCGAAAGGACGCGGGCTGGGCTTGAGGCGGCCAGGGCCCAGGGGCGAACAGGTGGCCGGCCGTCGGTTATGAACGACGACATCCTTGTTGTTGCCCGCGCTCGGCAAGCCAAGGGCGAGAGCGTCAACTCGATCGCCAAGGCGCTCGGCATCTCTAGGGCGACCCTGCACCGGCACTTGGCGGGAGCTGACTCCAACTCGGTTTGATCGATCTAGCGGGCTAACCGTCAAGTCCTTCTAAGAAGCGCCTCGCTTCCTCATCGTTACGTCGACCATCTTCGCGGTAGGACTCCGCAACTGACCTCAAGGCACTAGCTGTTCGAGGATGCGATGCCTGTATAGCTTCTGCCCATTGATCGTAAGTTTCCGCCAGATCGTATTCCTGTACTCCGCCGTCTGTTAGGCCACGCCAAGTAACGCCTCGTTTGTTGTACAAGCCGATCGTGAAGCCACGTTCTAGCCGATCGCTAGAGGCGGTTTCTAGAATCTCGCGCACGGCCAGGGTAGGAAATGTGCCGTCAGGGTCCTCTGGCGAGTGGGCGAAGACTCCGCCGATTTGTAACTCACCAACTTCAAGGCGGTCGGAAGCGACCAGCAAGGACCGCGCTTGATCGAGCCACTCACGAAGCGCGTCTGCGTTGACGACGCCGTCCTCCTGAGTGCCAGGTATCGTCTGCCAATCGTGGAGAAGGCGGTAAGCCTTCGTCGCGAGATCCTGGGCGACGCGAGGAACGTCAGAGCTTGTCGAGTTCGCGGGTTTGAAGGCCAGCTCGACGAGTTGCACGAAGGAGCCCGGGTCACGTGAGATCAGCCGTTCGAGAGACGGTGTTCTGGTATCGAACTGAAGTGCCGGCAGGTACTTCCATTCGAGGGTGGCGACCTTATCTTCGTCTACCCTACGGACCCTCAAGAACTCCAAGAGTCGCGCAAGGTCGTGCCCAGAAACTCGACTTACCTCGGGATCTTCTGTCGTTCCGAAGCGTTCCAAGGCTTGAATGACTACGTCGACCTCGACACTAACTTCATTAGTGTCGGCATACATGCTCAATGCATCCACTGCAGCTGCGGTGCGGCCATGGAGGATCAACTGCCTCGCTGCCTCGCTGATATCTGCGAAGTCGGCGCCGTGTCCGTATGGAAGAAATTCTTTCCAGTATGCATCATCAACCTCAGTGTCTAGAGTGGAAAGGAGATTCCAAGCTTCTGCGGGGTTGATGACGGTTTGGAGGAGCCGTGCCTGCGTGAGTGGGCGTCCGGCGAATCTTTCCATCCAGGGTCGAATCTTCGCAAGGTCGCCTTCCCCTCGAACACGTGCGAAGCCTTCTCCGAAACGAGCGAGACGTTCGTTTTCGTTGTCGAGGTGTGAAAGCGCCTCGTAGTCATGGGACAGAGTGATATATGCAAGTGCAGAGCCGACTGCTTGTGGAAGTTCTACCGTGCTTGCAAGGCTGGTAACTCCGGCGAACCCTTCGTCCTCTAGGACTTGAGTGATTGCGCTTTCGCGGGCTTGCTTTACGGCCCGTTGGTAAGCTCCGAAGTCTTCACGTACTGAGACGCCGATGTCTGGAGTCCAGTCGTCAAATAGCCAGCGGTACACATCCTTGTCACGCGCCGGCCGGAAGCGTTCGGCGATTGCCGCCAAAGGGTCCAGCCACTGTTCTGTCAGAGACCACTTGGCTTGCGGGTGGCGGCGATGTCTGCGAACGAATTCTTCGATCGCATCCCAGAGCCTCGCCCGAGCGTCGGGGGCTATTTCTTTATGATCGAGCTCTCCAAGAGCCGAGATTAATTCAAGTCGCCATCGATTCGGCATGCGATCGAATAGCGGTACGACTTCGATCCAACGCGTTGGCTCCTGCTTAGCGAGCCGGATAACTCTTTCTGAGAGAGCGTCAACCATATCCGAAAGCTCGCTGTAAGTAACGGACCTGTCGGAATCTGCTGCCCATTCACGAAAGTGTGGTTTATGGGTCTCCATGCCAACTTCAGAAGGGCCCGGCAGCAGGTCAAGGAGCAGCCTCCAGACAACCTCTCTGTGACGAAGAAGCATCGCGTCGATTGTCTTTATGCGGGTGTCGTTGGGTGCGGAGGTTCGCGGATGCCAAGGGCGAAAGATATCTCTGAGGCTCGCGGCGGGGCGGTTGCTGAGTCTGCCTCCGGGATCGATTTCCGCCAGTTGAGCTAAAAGTTCAGCGGCGTAGCCCACATGTTGGTTGGACCATGCCACGCCCTCAAGCGCCCACAGCAGTCCCGTATGAGGACTCCCGGCGCTCCACTCAGAATCATGATCCTGGAAGAGCGCGCGGAGGATTGGTCGTGCTCCCGTAGCTCCTTGGGCTACGGCCCGAAGGAAGACGTCCGGCGCTGCTTCTGCCAGTGAAGGCATCACGTCTTCGATGGACACCCAAAGATCGGCTGAGCCGTCCTCGTTCGCGCGTCCGAGAAGATTCCAGACGACCCGCTCCGCCCACTGACGCGCCGTGCGCCCACCTGGTAGGCGGATATCGTCACCTCGTGCTCCCAGCAAAGCGATGGAACGAGCGAGTCCTCTACGGAGGTCGGTTGAATGCACCCGGGACTTCCCGTGGATCGCAGCCCGCCAGCGTTCGCTTACGGGAAGCTCCAGCCGCGGGTCAATGGAGCCAAGCACGGTCTGAACCGCTAGCTCAAGACGTACTAGGTCGATGTCTTTGACCGCGTACCTTGCACTGCGCCATGACTCGCCGGGAGCGGCAACAGCCCACGTTGCACCGACACGGGTGAAGAGGGGATCGGGCTGGCGTATGACCAGATCGAGCCTCTCCTCTAGCAGGTCGCGGGGGCCTTCCGTGAGGCCTTCCAGGACCTCTACGTCGCCGCTTCTCAGACGGCTCCAGGCTCCGGCGAGCCATGCTCGACGCACAATGCGGTCCGAGAGGTCGCTCGACCACTGCTCAGGGTCAGGTAGGGCGAACTTTGTGGCAACTCGTCGCAGAGCTAGCAAACTCTTGTTTCCTGCGCGAGAAAAGCGCGGGAGGTCCGCTTCGAGAACGCCGGCGTGGCGAAGGGCCTCTTGAAGCGCCCTATGTTCGAGCGACGGTAGTTCGATATGCGCGTCGCCGTCAGTGATAATAAATACAACGTGATGGTTCTCTACCAGTTGGGCTTCGCGATACAGGTGCTCCTCATACGGGAGCAAGATCAGCAAGCTTGTTGACCCGTCTAGCCGTCTAAGGGCGATGCTCTCGTGAACGAGGAGGGAACGGGAGAGCATGGGCTCCGAGGCGTCCTTGGCCTGAGCCATCATTGCGCATGCGGCAAAGGCGAGCCCGTCATCGACGCTGGCAGCTTTGATTAAGGTGCTGCCCACATCCACGGATAGACGTCGGAGCAGGAGGGCCGCCTGATCTTCACGGCCAGCGAGCACAATAGCTTCTGTTAACCTTGGGTCGAAAGTATTAGAGAACCGACGCCACCAGTCTTCGATGGTCGCCACATCGTGAGCGGGCATGCCAAGCAGCTCGGAGAGCCAAACGCGGACCGCTGCGGATTCTTCAAGGGCTTGCTCAATGTCGTCCGCGTCAAGCACGCGCACGTCAGCCCAGACGCCCTCTTTCCGCCGTTTCTGCTCCCAATCCTTCTTCTTCCGCCAGCGGCGGGGCGTCACAAAGACGAAGGTTGTTGTGCTCTTCTCGATTCCTAGCGGATCCGCCGTGCGCGTCTTGTAGTCGTCGGTTGCTTTCCCGGCAGGATCTTCGCTTGTGCCCATTTCCCAGACGCTGAGGCCCTCTGGCACGAAAGGGGTGGCCCGGCCTGCCTGGACGACGCCGTCGTAGCCCGGTAGCCCCACCCCCTCGCCGCCGCGCATTTCTACGCGCTGTACCTGGTCGTTCTCGTGACGCACCAGGCGGCGGATGAGTCTCGGAAGATCGGCTTGCGCAGAGCGTTGGTCTGCCCAGCGTTCTACATCCGTCGCATCCGCTAGGTGCGGCGGCCCTGATCTACCTGGCATGTCCAGCAGGCCTCCTCGCGTCGAGCGTAGGTGACTTCACCTCGCGCTGGCTGTGCTGCTTGCCGGGCCTGCCGGCTACAGATCTCTACGTCATACGCCCAAGCTGCACGGATGGCGAGCATCGCTGAGCGTGTCTCTTACTGAAGGCGAGAGCAGAAAAGCCCCGGCGGTGGCCGGGGCTCTGTCTGGCTTGAAGCAGTCACTTCATCAACGTGAGGTCTATCAGCTACAGAGCGCCTGCCCCGGTGAGGGCCTCCTTGACCTGCACGATCGAGGGGTTAGTCATTACGATCTCGTCGCCGCCGTTGGTGGGAACGATGCGGATCGTGGGCACGGTCTGGTTGCCACCGTTCACGCTGCGCACGAACGCGGCCGAGGCCTCGTCCTGCTCGATGTCCACGACGTCGTAGGCGATGCCCTCCCGATCGAGCTGGCTCTTCAGGCGGTGGCAGTACCCACACCAGGACGTCGAGTACATGGTCAGCATCGGTCAGGCTCCTTCGATCCAGGTCACACGTCGGTGCGGCTGAGAAGCACAACGCCCGCACGGGGTGTCATGATTCCCTACCGTGCTGACTGATGCGGTGCTGGCCGGGCTCGATCCGGAACAGCGGACGGCGGTGACCGCCCCCGCCGGCCCGGTCTGCATCCTGGCCGGCGCCGGCACCGGGAAGACCCGGGCGATCACCCACCGGGTGGCGTACCGGACGTCGACCGGCGAGATCAGCCCCCGGCATGTGCTCGCCGTGACCTTCACGGCCCGGGCCGCCGCCGAGATGCGGGCCCGGCTCACCGCGCTGGGCGCTGGTGGCGTGCAGGCCCGGACGTTCCACGCCGCCGCACTGCGGCAGGTCCGCTACTTCGCGCCCCGGCTGCTCGAGGGCCGGGGCATGCCGGAGCTGATGGAGAGCAAGATCCGCGTGGTGGGTCTGGCGGCCGCGCGGGCCGGCGTGCGCGCCGACCGCGCCGCCGCCCGCGACCTGGCGAGCGAGATCGAGTGGGCCAAGTCGTCGCTGGTGGAACCCGCGGAGTACGCGGTCGCCGCGGCCAAGGCCCTCCGCGAGCCGCCGTTCGAGCCGGCCCGGGTGGCCGAGGTGTTCGCCGCCTACGAGTCGCTCAAGCGCCGCCAGGGCGTGATCGACTTCGAGGACCTGCTGCGCGCCGCGGTCTGGGGCATCGAGGAGCACCCGGACGTGGCGGAACAGATCCGCGCGCAGTACCGGCACTTCGTCGTCGACGAGTACCAGGACGTCAACCCGCTGCAGCAGCGGTTGCTGGAGGCCTGGCTGGGCGGCCGCGACGACGTCACGGTGGTCGGCGATGCCAGCCAGACGATCTACTCGTTCACCGGTGCGACGGCCGGTTACCTGATCGACTTCCCGCGGCGGCGCCGCGACGCCGTGGTGGTCCGGCTGGTCCGCGACTACCGCTCCACGCCGCAGGTGGTGGGGCTTGCCAACGCGGTGATCCGGCAGGCCCGCGGCACCGAGGCGAAGCTGCGCCTGGAGCTGGTCGGCCAGCGGCCGGCCGGGCCGGAGCCGGAACTCAAGATCTTCCCGGACGAGCCGGGGGAGGCCGCCGCGGTGGCGAGACGCTGCCGGGAACTCATCGCGGCGGGCACACCGGCGGCGGAGATCGCGGTGCTCTTCCGGACGAACGCGCAGTCCGAGGCGTACGAGGAGGCGCTCGCCGAGGCCGAGGTGCCCTACGTGGTCCGGGGCGGCGAACGGTTCTTCGAGCGGCCCGAGGTCCGTCAGGCGATGATCGCCCTGCGCGCCGCGGTGCGCTCGATCCCGGGTGAGACGCCGCTGGTCGAGGCGGTCGTGGAGGCGCTTGCCGCAACCGGCTGGAGCCGTACCCAGCCCCCGCCGGGCGGTGCGGCACGCGAGCAGTGGGAGGCGCTCGCCGCGCTTGTCACCCTCGCCGAGGAGTACGCGGCCTCGCCCGACCTGCTGCCGATCGGCGAGGCGGGCCGGGTGCAGCGGGACGTGTCGCTCGCCGCCTTCAACGACGAGCTGGCCCGCCGAGCCGAGCAGCAGCACGCGCCGACGGTCGCCGGGGTCACCCTGGCCTCGCTGCACTCGGCCAAGGGCCTGGAATGGGACGCGGTCTTCCTGGTCGGTCTCGCCGACGGGACACTGCCGACGACGTACGCGAAGACGCCCGACCAGCTCGAGGAGGAGCGCCGGCTGCTCTACGTGGGAGTGACCAGGGCGCGCCAGTGGCTGTGGCTGTCGTACGGGCAGTCCCGCGCCCCCGGCGGCCGGCAGCGCCGCCCGTGCCGGTTCCTGCCGCAGCTGGAACGCTCGGGCGGGTCCTCGTCCACCGTCGACCGGGGTGAGCGGGGCAGTCGGAAACCCGACCGCCGCCGCCCGCAGGTGTCCTCCTGCCGGATCTGCGGCGCCACCCTGCTGGCCGGTGCGGACCGCAAGCTCGGCCGCTGCCAGACCTGTCCGTCGGACCTCGACGAGGACCTGCACCAGCGTCTCCAGGTGTGGCGCGCGAACACCGCCGCGGAACTGAAAGTCCCTGCTTACGTGGTATTCACCGACGCCACTCTGGTGGCTGTGGCGGAGCGCCGCCCGGCGGAGCCCGCACAGTTGCTGGCGATCGCCGGGATCGGCCCGCGCAAGCTGGGCCAGTACGGCGACGCCGTCTTCGCTCTGGTGGCCGGAGCGGACCCCGATGATCTCGCCCGGAAAAACTTCGAAAACTAGTCCGTTAATTCGTTTGCCCTCCGCTGTAGGGCAGGCATAGCCTCAGAACACACCTCAGCGAGCGACCCCGCTCGCCGAGATCAGGACACGAGTGCATGCAGATGGAGGGGGTGGCCGAAATGGAGCTCAACATGACGATTCCGTCGATGCTGCCGGCCGCTGCCTGCGCTCTGCCCGCCACTGTTGTCCCGACCGCTCCGCTGGCTCTGCTGGCGGCCGAGCGGACCGTGGCTCCGTGGGCGCACCAGGCCCCGACCCAGACCGAGCTGGGCAAAGCCGTTCTGGTGCTCGTCGACGGAAACAAGGGGACCACTGGCTTCAGTGGCAACGCCATCTCCCGTAAGCGCTACACGGATGGTGGCAGCGGTGTCCCGCCTCGAGGAAGGCCGGTCTAGTAGACCACCGGCTTACTTCGAGGCCGCGGAACCCGCTAACCCGGGATCCGCGGCCTAATTTTTTTGCCGGCTCACCGGCCGGTGTTCCACCCGTAATGCGATCCAGAAGATCGAGAAAAGAGAGAGGTGACCGGGCTTTATGAGTCTGGCGCTGGCCCCGATCGACGTGACCGTCGAGATCGAGGCGAACCTGCCCTGCCGGAAGTTCGACCCTGACCTCTGGTTCTCCGACGCCCCGGCTCAGCTGGAGCTGGCCAAGTCGCTCTGCGGGGACTGCCCGCTGCGCGTCGAGTGCCTCGCCGGCGCGGTCGAGCGGAGTGAGCCCTGGGGTGTCTGGGGTGGCGAGATCTTCGAGCGTGGCGCCGTGGTCCCGCGCAAGCGGCCCCGTGGCCGTCCGCGCAAGGCCGACGTCGCCCGTGACGCCGAGCTCGCCGTCGAGGTCGAGGAGCGGCTCGCCGCGAACGGCCTGGAGACCCGCAATTCGGTCCGCCTGGCGGCCTGAGAAATGACCACCCTGTCCCTGACCGTGATCGATCAGCGAAAGCCGAGTTCCGAAATGACGTCGAACGTAAGTAACAAGATGAGACTCATCCACGAAGCGCTCTCGAGGGCTCGAATGCCTCAGCCTCAGAGTGACCGTGCACCTGAGGCTTACCGCTCCGCCCGTCGTGTCGCCATGGAGGCCCGCAAGCGGGCAGCTCGCGAACTCGGCGGACTCTGAACCGCACTGAACAGAAGGCCCGTCCGCCGTTGCGGACGGGCCTTCTCCGGTTCCATCCCGCCGCGCCCTGCCGGTGCTTCTTCCCGGCCTTACTTCTTTCGGCTGGTGCTTCTCCCAGCCCTTACTTCTCCTCGGCCGGGGCTTCTCCCCGGCCCTACTTCTCCTCGGCCGGGGCAAATCCCGGCAGCCACTCCTCGAGGATCTCGCGGTAGGCCGCCTCGGCCTCGAGCTGGCTGAGCACGCCGATCGAGCCCAGCGTCACCCGGTGGATCAGCAGGTAGGACGGCGGCAGGTTGAGCTTGCGGCTGAGCTGGTAGGCGGGCGATTTCGGGCTGGCCAGCCGGGTAGCCTCACCGCGCAGCCAAGCACGCGTGAACCGGAACCGGTCCACCGCGACCGGCTCGATCATCGGCAGCAGGAACGTCAGGACCGCCTCCGCGTCGATCTCCTCGTCCGGCTTGATGAAACCCTCGTCCTTCAGCCCGTCGACCACCGCCTGCGCCTGGCCGTCCAGGGCCAGCCGGACCAGCCGGCCGATCGGCTCCGGATGGCCGTCGGGCAGCCGGGCGACCGCGCCGAAATCGATCACTCCGAGCCGCCCGTCGGCAAGGATCCGGAAGTTGCCGGGGTGCGGATCGGCGTGCAGCAGCCCGGCCCGGGCCGGCGCCGAGAAGTGCAGGATCGCCATGAGGCGGCCGGCCTCGTCGCGCTCCTGGACGGTGCCGGAGGCGATCACGTCGGCCAGCGGCCTGCCGTCCACCCACTCGGTGACCAGCACCCGCGGCGCGGACGCCACCACCCGCGGCACGTAGATGTCCGGGTCGTCGTGGAACGCCTCGGCGAAGGCCTGCTGGGTCTGCGCCTCCATCTCGTAGTCGAGCTCCTCGGTGATCCGGTCACGGAGCTCGGCGAGCAGCGGTTTCACGTCAATGCCCGGCTGAATGATCTTGAACATGCCGGCCAGCCGGGAGAGCTGTTTGAGGTCGGCGATCAGCGCGTCGCCGGCGCCCGGGTACTGCACCTTCACGGCGACCGGCAGCAGCTTGGGTTTCGCGTTGCGGCGGGCCGGCGGCAGTTTCCAGACCGCGCGGTGCACCTGGCCGATGCTGGCCGCGGCAGCCGGGCTGTCGTCGAACTCGGCGAACTTGTCCCGCCAGTCCGGGCCGAGCTGCTCGGCCAGGGCCTTGTGCACGTTCGCCACCGGCATCGGCGGCGCTGCTTCCTGCAACTTGGTCAGGGCCTGCCGGTACGGCCCGGCCATCTCGTCGGGCAGGGCCGCCTCGAAGACCGACAGCGCTTGGCCGAACTTCATCGCGCCGCCCTTGAGCTGGCCCAGGACACTGAACAATTGTTCGGCGGTACGTTGCTGGATGTCCGCGGAGATCACGTCGGAGGCGATGCCGACGGCGCGCTTGCCCAGGCCGAGCGCGGTCCGCCCGGCGAAGCCGAGCGGCAGTGCGGCCAGCTTGGCGGTCCGGGAAGCCGCACGGCGGGGTATGTCGGTCACCAGATCATTGTGACCGACGCCGGGCCGCTACTCTGCCCGTCGTCTGGTGGTTTTGGGCTTATGCGGTGAAGGTCGGGTGAAGGTTCCCGTGTGCCGCTGACAGTCACAGGCCGGATGCGGTGGCCAGGTGCGGCGCCGGAACCGGCCGGCTGCCGAGATCTCGACGGCGACACCGAGGGTGTCCGGGATCCGGCCGTCCAGATACGCCAGGATCTCGGCCGTCGCGTACGCCGTGGCGGCCAGCAGGGTGGCGACGGCGCACGGCTCGGCATCCGTGCCGGCCGCGCCCAAGGAGCCCGGCCAGCCGGCGTCCCGGTCCTGCCGGTGCAGGTCGAGGCAGTGCAGGCACGGTGCTCCGGTGGCCGGGACCAGGGGACCGATCACCGCGGCGCCGTCCCGGATGGTGACCGCGAGGTGCGGCTGGCGCCGGCCGGCATGACCGGCGGCGACCAGGGCGGTGGGCTCGTCGTGTGCCAGCTGGACGACCAGGGTGGCGGCGGCCCGGCGGGCGCCGTGCACCTCCGTGCCGGGCGCGGCGCGCAGAATGGCGGCGGTGACCGCGGCGCGGCGTGGGCTGCCGACGTCGCCGGTGCCGAGCGGGCCGCCGGTGACCTCGCCGGGTGCGACGGAACCGGTCAGGTCCGGCTGGACGTGACCGACGCCGGCCTCGGCCAGCGCCACCGCGATCGGGGCGCCGAGTCGCCCGCGGCCGTTGAGCACCACCCGGGCGGACTGCCGCCGGCGCAGCAACCGGGCGGGCGAGGGTGCGTCGCCGGTGACCGGGCCCGGTGGACCGGCCGCACACAGGGCCAGCGCGGCGGCCTCGCCGGTCAGCCGGGCACGGGACGACGCCGGGAGGGCGGTGGGCAGCAGGGTTCCGGCGGGAAGTACGAGGCCGGACTGGTAGAGCAGGTCGAGGATCTCGCGGGCCTCCGCGGGCGGGACGCCCAGTTCGGCCGCGCGCAGCAGGACCAGACGCTCGGAGCGTGCGCCGTCGAGAAGATCGAGGAGCTGGGCGGCCTTGGGATCGGGCAGCCGAAGCAGGACGGCGTGCGCGGGATCGAGGCCGAGCTGCAGCTCCTCCGGGGTCCGCCAGATGCGCGGGAGCCCGGGGATGAGGGTCGGGCGGGGGAGCGGTATCCGGGACATCCTGACAGGGTGTCATCGGCACGATGCGGAGCGGTGATGTTATCCACAGGCGGGCAAGGTCACGGTGCAGGGTTGTCCACAGCCTGAGGCGAGTTATCCACAGGTAGGTGGAGACCGGTCCGGTCTACTCAACGTGGTCGCGCGGACACGGTTACGGCTGTGCCGGCGAAACCGCCGGGGAGGACGACCGTGCGGCCGGCCTCCCCGGACGGGCGGGTCACGCCTTGGCCTTGCCCAGGATCCGGTTCATGGTGGTCCCGCAGACCGGGCACTTGCCCTTCGCCATGTTCATGCCGGTCTTGGAAACTGCCACTTCGCCCTGGAAGTCGCGCTTTTCCTTGCACTTCACGCAGTAGCCGTTGTAAGTGGTGTCGGCCACGGTTCCTCCTCGTCGTGTCGTCGGCCGCTCAGCCCGGTGCCTTGTTCGCGGCTACGGGTGCGAACCTTTCTGCGGCGCTGGACCGCTCGCGGCCACGCGGATGTGGCCACCCGTCCGGGGCGGTCACTTACCCAGGTCAGGTCGGTTCCATGTCAACGCAGTGTCGGCGGTGTCGCCGACGTCGTGAGTGTGCCGGTGCGAAAGGTCCTTTTGGGCCAGATTTGCCGGGACACGCCGACGATTCCCTTCAGAAAGGCATGAAACGGACAACCGGGTCCCTGAGTGGCTGAGTTGAAGATGGTCTAGGTTGACGGATGTCTCAGGTGTTACCGGTGAGGAAAATTTTTTCGGGTATATGCGGCGGAAGCGCGCATTTTCGGAGACGGTCATTGCCCGTACTCTTGCGGTGACCAGGGGCTGGCGGATTAGCGTCTCAACGTGAACCCGAATCTGGGCTGCGCGAGCCGGTAATGGCCGCCCGCACGCGCAAGCCTGTCGTTGAGGTGCGGCGTAGTCAGCGCCGGCGCCGGACAGTGTCCGCGTATCGCGACGGCGAGCGAGTCGTGGTGCTCATCCCGGACCGCTTCTCGCGGGCCGAGGAGACCGAGTGGGTCGAGCGGATGCTCGCCCGGCTGGCCGCCCGCGAGGAACGGCTGCGTTCCACCGACGACGAGTTGCTGGCCCGCGCCCGCCGCCTCACGGCGCGCTACCTCGCCGACCACGCCGACCTGGTACTCCCGGCGAGCGTCCGGTGGGTGACCAACCAGAACGGGCGCTGGGGCTCGTGCACTCCCGACGACGCGACCATCCGGATCTCCCATCGGATCCAGGAGATGCCCGACTGGGTCGTCGACTACGTGGTGCTGCACGAGCTGGCCCACCTGGTCGTTCCCAGCCACAACGCCCGTTTCTGGGAGCTGGTGAGCCGGTTCCCCAAGGCGGAGCGCGCCAGGGGATACCTCGAGGGCGTCTCGGCGGCCGGCAACCTGGAGATGGCCGAGCACTAAGCTCGAGCTCGTGCTGCGCCGTGTGGTGGTGACCCTGCTCGTCCCGGTTCCGTGGAGCCCGCCCGGCGTGGAGCTGAGCGCCTGGCGCGCGGCCCTCGCCGAGGACGTGGTGGATCTGCTCGCGCGTCTCTCCGCGGCCGATGCCGCGATCGCGGCGGCGCCCGGAGACCGGCAGCTGGCCGAGGAGATCGCCTGGCCCGGGATGAAGATCTACGACGTGCCGGCGCCCACCGTGCTGCCGGTGCTGGCCGCCGCCGCGGCGGACGGTTACGACCAGGCGGCGGTGATCGCCGCGGACGCGCCGGACGTGCCCGGCATGACACTCGGCAAGCTGCTCCAGCCGCTGGACAGCCGGCCGGTGGCGGTGGCGTCCGGCGGGCCGGGCGGCGGGCTGCTCGGTGTCGCCACGACCCTGCCCGCCCCGGACTGGCTCGCCGACCACGACCTGGACACCGCGACACCGCAGCGGCTGCGCCGGACCGCCCCGGCACCGGGCGACGTGACCTCGACCGCACCGTGGCGGCGGCTGCGCGGCCCGGCCGAGCTGGCCACGCTGGACCTCGCCCTGGAGGGCTGGGAGAACACCCGAGCCCTCCTGGGCGGTTGACGCCGACGCCGGCGTTTACTTCTCCGTCGGCGTCTCGCCGGTCTCCGGCGGTGTGTCGCCACTCTCCTTCGGGGCGTCGCCGAGGTTGTCCAGCTCGCTGATGTCCCAATCGGTCCGGCCGCGGGCGAACGCCGCCGGGTCGGCGAAGTCCTCGTCGGTGGGCAGCAGGTCGGGGTGGTCCCAGAGCGCGTCGCGACCCGCGGTGCCCCGGTCGGCGGCGACCGCCGTCCAGAGCGCGCCGGCCTCGCGCAGCCGGCGTGGCCGCAGCTCCAGGCCGACCAGGGCGGCGAAGGTCTGCTCCGCGGGGCCACCGGCGGCCCGGCGGCGCCGGAACGCCTCACCCAGCGCGGCCACCGACGGCAGCCGGTCGCCCGCCGCCGCGTCGACCACGTGGCCGACCCAGCCCTCGACCAGCGCGAGCGCGGTCTCGAGGCGGGCCAGGCTGGCCTTCTGCTGCGGCGTGTCCTCGGGGGTGAAGATGCCCTCGAGCGCCATCTGCTGCATCGACTCGGGATCGCTCGGGTCGACGCGGCTCATCGCGTCCTCGATCGCCTCGCGGTTCACGGTGATGCCGTTCGCGTAGGTTTCGACAGCGCTCAGCACGTGCGCCCGCAGCCACGGGACGTGCCCGAAGAGCCGCTGGTGGGCGGCCTCGCGCAAAGCCACGTAGAGGCGGACCTGGTCCTCGGGCAGCTCGAGGCCGGACCCGTACGCCTTGATGTTGGCCGGCACCAGCGCGGCCGTGCCGGCCGGTCCGAGCGGGAGCCCGATGTCACCGGCGGAGAGCACCTCTGCGGCGAGCTGGCCGAAGGCCTGGCCGAGCTGACCGCCGAAGAGGGCGCCGCCGAGGGTGGCGACCATCGACTGCATCGGGCCGAGCTGGGCGCGGGCCTCCTCGGGAACGAGGTCGCCCATCGCGCCCACCATGCGGCCGGCGATCGGCTCGCACAGCTTCTTCCACACGTCGAGGGTGTTGTAGATCCACTCGTTGCGGTTCCACGCGACGGCCTTGTGGATGCCGCTCGGAAGGGCGGTGACCGGGTCGAGCCAGAGGTCGGCGAGCCGCAGAGCCTCCTCGACCTGGTGGCGTTCCAGCATGTTCACCGAGGGGTCGCCGGTCGCGGAGAGCTGGCTGGCGGCGACCTGCCGGGCCAGGTCCCAGTTGACCGGGCCACTGCCGGGCGCGGCGAACATCTGCTGCAGCTGCGCCATGAACTGCTGCATCTGCTGCGGGTCGGAGGGGTCGGGCGGCTGAGCGCCCGGCAGGGAGAAGCCGAACGGGATATCAGGCACGCCCCCAACGGTACGCGCGAAAAGCTCCCAGCGGACCGAGGGAGGTATCAGCTCAGAGAGAACTCAGGGTCGGTGGGTACGCTCACGCGCATGAGACGTCGCGGAGTCACTGTCATCCTCGGCGCCCTGATCACCGCTCTGCTGGCAGCCGGTGTCATGGTCGCACCCCTGCCCTACGTGGTGCTCAAGCCCGGGCCGACGGTCAACACCCTCGGCTCCGAACAGGGTACCGAGGTCATCCAGGTCAAGAAGGGTGACACCTCGACGTCCACCGGGGAGTTGCGTCTCACCACCGTCAACGTGCAGTCGCACGTGGAGCTGGTCTGGGCGATCCAGGGCTGGCTGAGCGGGTCCGACGCGGTCGTCCCCCGTGAGCTGATCTACCCGCCGGACCAGAGCGAGAAGCAGGTCCAGGAGCAGAACGCGCAGGAGTGGAAGCAGTCGCAGACCAGCGCCGAGACAGTCGCGCTGCGCGAGCTGGGCTACCCGGTGCTGACCTACGTGCTCAAGGTCACCGACGGTGGCGCGGCCGACGGCAAGCTGCAGGCCGGCGACCGGATCACCTCCGTCGACGGCACGACGATCGAGCGGCCGTCCCAGGTCACCGACCTGGTCCGGGCCAAGCCCGCCGGCACCACGATGGCCGTCGGCTACCTGCGGGGCGACAAGGCCGGCAGCACCGAGATCACCACGAAGGCCACCGACGGTGACGACACCCCGCGGCTCGGCATCGAGATCGAGACCAAGCAGCCGAACCCGTTCGACATCGAGATCGACCTCGACAAGATCGGCGGGCCGAGCGCCGGTCTGATGTTCTCGCTCGGCATCATCGACAAGCTCAAGCCGGAGGACCTGACCGGCGGCAAGGTCATCGCGGGCACCGGAACCATCGACGACGACGGTAACGTTGGACCCATCGGCGGAATCCCGCAGAAACTCGTGGGAGCCGAGAAAGCCGGCGCCGATCTGTTCCTGGTGCCCAAGGACAACTGCGCGGAGGCGCTTCGCAGCGCGGTGCCCGGCCTGCCCATGGCCGAGGTCGCCACGGTGGACGACGCCCTCGCCGCGCTCACCAGCTTCACCGCCGGCGGGACTCCCAAGCCCTGTACGGCATCGTGAACCCCGCGCCGGTGGTGACGAGTCAGTTCTGCCGCGTATAGAAGTCGGATGCGACATCGTAAGGTGAATCACCGGCCAGACGAAGTGTGGAGCCAACGTTGGTCATGCGTAACAGTCCTCTACCGAGGATGAGCCGGCGCGGTCGCGTCACCGTCGGCGTCCTGGTCGGGGTCTTCATTCTTTTCACGCTGCTCGGATGGGGCATCGACGCGTACACCGACTACCTGTGGTTCTCCGAGGTCTCCTTCACCCAGGTCTTCTCCGGAGTTCTGCTCACCAAGCTGATGCTGTTCCTGGTGATCGGTGCATTGATGGCCCTCGTGGTGGCCGGCAACCTCTATCTGGCGTACCGGCTGCGTCCCCTCCTGCGTCCGCACTCCGCGGAACAGGCCACCCTGGAGCGCTACCGGATGATCCTGGCGCCCCGCCTGGGCACCTGGATCGCCGTGGTGGGCCTCATCGTCGGCTTCTTCGCCGGCCTTTCCGCGCAGGCCCGCTGGGCCGACTGGATGCTGTTCCGCAACGGCGGATCGTTCGGCGTCCAGGACCCGGAACACAAGGTGGACATCTCCTTCTACATCTTCGATTTCCCGCTCCTGCGCTACCTGCTCGGCGTCGGCTTCACCGCTGTGGTGCTGTCGTTGCTGGGCGCGCTCGCCGTGCACTACGTGTTCGGTGGCGTCCGGCTGCAGGGCGTCGGCGACCGGATGACCGCCGCGGCCCGCGCACACCTGACCACCCTGGTGGCGGTCTTCGTGCTGCTCAAAGCCGTGGCCTACATCCTTGACCGCCGCGCGCTGCTGCTCGAGCAGCACGTCTCGCCGGGGCTCTACGGCGCCGGCTACACCGACGTGAACGCGTTGCTGCCGGCCAAGGAGATCCTCGCCTACATCTCCGTGGTGGTGGCGATCGCGATCATCGTGTTCTCCAACGCGGTGATGCGGAACCTGGTCTGGCCGGGCGTCTCGCTGGCGCTGCTGGCCATCTCGGCCGTCGCGATCGGCGGCATCTACCCGCTCGCGGTGCAGAACTTCCAGGTCAAGCCGAGCCTGTCGGAGAAGGAAGCGCCGTACATCAAACGGTCGATCGACGCCACCCGCGGAGCGTTCGCGCTGGACACGACCGAGATCACCCAGTACCGGGCGAGCACCGGCAGCCCACCGCCGAACCTGGCCGGGGACTCCAGTGCGCAGAACGTCCGGGTCATCGACCCGCAGCTGGTCTCGGAAGGCTTCACCCAGTCCCAGCAGTCCCGCGGCTTCTACGACTTCGGCGAGAAGCTGGACGTCGACCGGTACACGGTCGACGGCAAGACCCAGGACTACGTGGTCGGCGCCCGTGAGATCAACGACGAGAAGCTGACCGCGCAGCAGCGCAACTGGCTCAACCGGCACACCGTCTACACCCACGGCTACGGTCTGGTGGCGGCGCCGGCCAACCAGGTCTGCGAGACCGGCCTGCCGTACTTCGTGTCCGGCTCCATCGCCGCCGACGCCCAGAACGAGACCACGCGCAAGTGCGTCACGTCGACCGACGCCCTCGAGGCCGACCAGCCGCGGATCTACTACGGCGAACAGTCCTCCGAGTACGCGATCGTCGGCCAGGTCGACAAGAACAAGAACGTCGAGTTCGACCGGCCGCAGGAGCAGAACAGCGACGCCTCCGAGCTCTACACGTACACCGGCAAGGGTGGCGTGCCGATGGGCTCGTTCTTCAAGCGCGCGGTCTTCGCGATCAAGAACACTGAGAGCAACTTCCTGCTCTCCGACGCGGTCAACGACAACTCCCGGCTGATGTACATCCGCGAACCGCGGGCCCGGGTGGAGAAGGTGGCCCCGTTCCTCACCGTCGACGGCGACCCCTACCCGGCCGTCGTGGACGGGAGAATCGTCTGGATTCTGGACGGTTACACGACCGCGCAGACGTACCCGTACGCCCAGAAGATCAACTTGGCGACGGAAACCCGCGACGAACTGACCGGTCAGGGGTCTTTCGCCCTGGCCCGGGACGACGTCAACTACATGCGCAACTCGGTGAAGGCGACCGTCGACGCCTACGACGGCACCGTCACGCTTTACGAGTTCGACGAGAAGGACCCGGTCCTCAAGGCGTGGAACAAGGCGTTCGGTGGCGACCTCGTCGTGCCGAAGGCGGAGATCCCGGCCGACCTGGCGTCGCACTTCCGCTACCCGGCCGACATGTTCAAGGTCCAGCGGAACCTGCTGACCAAGTTCCACGTCACCGACCCGCGGACGTTCTTCTCCGGCGACGACTTCTGGCAGGTGCCCAACGCGCCTGACGCGCCGCAGAACGGCGTCAAGCAGCCACCGTTCTACCTGAACGTGAAGCTGCCCGAGCAGGACGACACGCGGTTCCAGCTGACCGCGGGACTCACACCGGCAAACCGGGAGAACATGTCCGCCCTGGTGTCCGGCTCCTACATCGACGGGCAACCCAAGCTGGAAATCCTGGAACTGCCCGACGACACGGTCGTGTCCGGACCGGTCCAGGTGCACCAGCGGATGGTCAACAACTCGAACGTCGCGTCCGAGCTGGCACTGCTCAGCCGGCAGGGGCAGGCCACGGTGCTTTACGGCAACCTCATCTCGTTGCCGCTGGAGAAGGACATCCTCTACGTCGAACCGGTCTACGTGCGAAGCAACAGCCAGGCCAACGCGGCCCCGCTGCTGCAGAAGGTCCTGATGTCCTACGGTGACGGCGGCACCTACGTCGTCCTGGAGGACAACCTGACCCAGGGCCTCGAAGCCCTCGCCAAGCTCGGCCAGACCGGCGGCACACCCAGCACCGGCACACCCGGAACACCCGGGCCCACCACGCCGGGCGCCACACCGAGCACGCCCGCGACCCCGCCGCCACCGCCCACCGGCGACCTGGGTGAGGCCGCGGCAGCCGTCGACCAGGCCATCGAGAACCTCCGTGCCGCACAGCAGGCCGGCGACTTCGTGAAGCAGGGCGAGGCCCTCAAGGCCCTCGACGACGCGGTGACCCGTTTCCAGCAGTTGCAGGCCGCCGAGGGCGGCGGCAACGGCACCTCGGCGCCGCCTTCCGTGGCGCCGACGGCAAGCGCCGGAAGCTGATGTGTCCACCGTCTCCGGGAGCCGTTTTGCAGCTCCCGGAGACGGTGCGCTAGTGTTAACGAGCCGACGCGGGGTGGAGCAGCTCGGTAGCTCGCTGGGCTCATAACCCAGAGGTCGCAGGTTCAAATCCTGTCCCCGCTACGAGTGGAAAAGGCCGTGGTTCGCATCGCGAACCACGGCCTTTCTCGTTCTGCGGCCTTTCTCGTTCTGCGGCCTTTCTCGTTCTGCGGCCTTTCTCCTTCCTGCGGCCCTCTTGTTCCTGCGGCCCTTGTCGTCCCGGGGCTTTCTCGTCCGCAGCCCGGGGTCCTGCGGTCGTCGATCATTCCGGGATGGGCTGAGGCTCAACCAGCCTGCGGCCGCCGTCCGGGGGCGCCGGGCTGCCACGGTACGCCCGGCCCTCGGGCTCGTGCGATATCGCCGGCCCGCCCCGGCCGCCTGAGATGTCCCTCTGCGTTGCGTCCAGCCGGGCCGCAGCTCTGGGCCGGCACCCTGCCGCTCTGGGCCGCACCCTGCCGCTCTGGGCCGGCACCCTGATGATGACCCCGTACCCGAGAAGGAAACCGCCACCCGTCCGCGCTCCCTGGGCCGGCGGCGATCCGCCTCGGCCAGCGCGTCCTTTTGAGATGTTGATCTGCTAGCGCTACGAAATCGCGGTGATCAAGGGGCTTTGACCGCGATTTCGCATCGCTAGCAGATCAACATCTCGACGTGGGCGGCTTTCTCGGTGCCACCGGGGCGGAGCGGGGGACACCGGTTCAGGCGTGGGGGACACCGGTTCGGGCGTGGGGACACCGGTTCGGGCGTGTGGGGACACCGGTTCGGGCGTGGCGGGCACCGGTTGGGTGTGGGGCACCGGTTGGGCTCGGGTGGGCGCGGTGGTCGGGGGTCCTGTTGCTGACGGCCGACCGTCTTGAGCTGGGGTTTCTTGGTGTTGCGGCTCTTGGGGAGGGGGCGGTGAAGTCGCCTGGAACGGCACCGGCTAAGCTTTATCTACCGACGCGGGGTGGAGCAGCTCGGTAGCTCGCTGGGCTCATAACCCAGAGGTCGCAGGTTCAAATCCTGTCCCCGCTACGAGTGAGAAGGGCCGTGGTTCGCGATGCGAGCCGCGGCCCTTCTTCGTGGACAGGGTACCGGCCGCGTCAGTGCGAGGGCTGGGGCAGCGTGAACCAGAAGCGGCTGCCGCCGCCCGGGTTCTGGTTGATCGGCGCGGTGATCGCCGCGAAGGTGCGGGCGGTCAGGTTGTCGCGTGGCGCGGCGGTCGGATCCGGGGCGCCCATGTCTCGACGTTACGTGGCGTGCCGCGGCCGGACGGCCTGTTCGCCCAGTTGGGAGCGCTCGACCGGCCGGTACGATGGACCGCGATGAAGCTCGCCGCCGACTGTTCCCGCTGTGCCGCACTCTGTTGCGTGGCCCCCGCGTTCGCCAAGTCCTCCGATTTCGCCGTCGACAAGCCGGCCGGTCAGGCCTGCCGCAACCTGCGTGACGATTTCAGCTGCGGCATCCACGAGGAGTTGCCGAGGCGCGGCTTCCCGGGCTGCGTGGTGTTCGACTGTTTCGGTGCGGGGCAGCGACTGACCCAGGAGACGTTCGGTGGCCGCGACTGGCGGTCGGAGCCGGGGATCGCCGGTGACATGTTCGCCGCGTTGCCGGTGATGCGGCAGCTGCACGAGCTGATGTGGTATCTGACGGAGGCCCTGAAACTGGACGAGGCCAGCCGGTTGCACCCGAAGCTGCGGGCCGCGCTGACCGAGACTGATCAGCTGGCTGCCGGTGCCCCGGCGGACCTGCGTGCGCTCGATCTGGATGCGTACCGTAATCGGGTCAATCCGTTGTTGCGCCGCGCGAGTGAGATGGCCCGTTCCCGGGTCGGTGGTCGCCGCGCCGACCACAGCGGAGCGCAACTGATCGGCCGTCGCATGCGCGGCGCCGACCTGCGGGGCGCGAGCTTCCGGGGCGCCCTGCTGATCGGCGCCGACCTGCGCGACGCGGATCTGCGCCGCGCCGACTTCACCGGCGCTGACCTGCGCGGGACGGACCTGCGGGGTGCGGACCTGACCGGCGTGCTCTTTCTCACGGGATCGCAGCGCCGCGCCGCAGTGACGGGAGCCGATCACACTTAGGATGGGCGCATGCAGGTGTCCGGTGTGGTGTGGGTTCTGACGGTTGCTTTCATCATCGGACTGTTGCTGTTCGACTTCTTCGTGCACGTCCGGAAGGCGCACGTGCCGACGCTGCGCGAGGCGGCAGTGTGGACGTCGATCTACGTGGCGATCGCGGTCCTGTTCGGCGTCGGGATCTGGATTTTCGGCGGCTCCACGATGGGCGCGGAGTACTTCGCCGGATATGTCACCGAGAAGGCGCTCTCGGTCGACAACCTCTTCGTCTTCCTGCTGCTGATGGGCAGCTTCAAGGTGCCGCGGGCGGACCAGCAGAAGGTGCTGCTCTTCGGGATCGTGGTGTCGCTGCTGGCCCGGACGGGCTTCATCCTGCTCGGCGCCGCGCTGATCAACTCGTTCGCCTGGGTCTTCTACATCTTCGGCCTGATCCTGCTGGTCACCGCGGGAAACCTGCTGAAGGAGAAGAACGACGACGGCGAGGCGCCGGACAACATCGCGGTGCGGCTGGCGCGCCGGTTCCTGCACACCTCCGACGAGTACGACGGGGACAAGCTCTTCACCTACCAG
This sequence comes from Actinoplanes sp. DH11, assembly GCF_020873875.1. GTDB lineage: Bacteria > Actinomycetota > Actinomycetes > Mycobacteriales > Micromonosporaceae > Actinoplanes. Next base: position 227,614 of record NZ_JAHWGU010000010.1, on the reverse strand, counting down.
AACGGCCGCCGGGTGCTCACCCCGATGCTGCTGGTGATGGTGGCGATCGGCGGCACCGACATCCTGTTCGCCCTGGACTCGATCCCGGCCATCTTCGGGCTAACCCAGAACGTCTTCCTGGTCTTCACCGCGACCGCGTTCTCCCTACTCGGCCTCCGGCAGCTGTACTTCCTGATCGACGGCCTGCTGGACCGGCTGGTGTTCCTCTCCTACGGCCTGGCCGCGATCCTCGCGCTGATCGGTGTGAAGCTGGTCCTGCACGCGCTGCACGAGAACAACGTGCCGTTCATCAACAACGGCGAGCCGGTGCACGTCATCGAGTTGCCGACCGCGGTCTCGCTCGGCCTGATCATCGGCATCCTGCTGGTCACGGTGGTGGCCTCGCTGCTGAGCCCGAGGGGCCGGGCCCGCACGCACGTGGCGGCCGCGCGCCGGCACGCGACCGAGTTCCTCGACATCGAGACCGACCCGGCGTACTGCGACGAGATCTACCACCGCCTCCTCAAGGAGGAGGAGAGCCTGCGTGAGCTCCCGGAGCGGCACCGGATGCGGATCCGGCAGGAGGAGGAGCTGATGGCCCTGCTACGCCGCGCCCACCAGGTGCACGACGAGCGGGTCGCCGAGGGCAGATGCTTCACCATCCCGGCGGCGACCCGATCCAGCTGAGCGACCGCGCAGCCTTGGCCAGCTGAGCGACCGCGCAGCCTTGGCTCAGCTGAGCGGTCAGGCGCGGGCCGGGCGGCCTGCGCGGCGCGACGATCCTGGCGTACGGGTCAGCGCGGCGCGCCTGGGTCGGCGTCGGCGTTGAGGTACGCGGAGAGGTTGTTGCTCCGGGTGGCGGGGTTGTCGGGGTCCTCCGAGGCGGAGACCAGGCTCGCCACCCGGGCCGCGAGGCTCGCCGCGCGGGATGCCAGGTCGGGCTCGGCGTAGCGGCTGTCCTGCTCGGCGCGCCGGGCCTGCTCGGCACGCACGGCGTCGACGCTGCGGCCGGGCCGATCGAAGGAGGCACGATCCCCGGAGACCGGCATCGCCGAGACCGGCGCCGGACTGTCGGAGACGGGATAGCCGGAGACGGGGCTGCCGGAGACGGGATAGCCGGAGACCGGGCTGCCCGAGACGGGATAGCCGGAGACGGGGGCCGCCGAGACGGGCGTGCCGGAAACCGGGGCGGCCGAGATCGGGGCGGCCGAGACGGGTGCCGCCGAGACCGGGGTGCCCGAGACGGGCATCGCCGAGACCGGCGCCGGGTCCGGTTCGTAGGCGGTCTCCTCGGGCGCCGGCACCTGCACGGCGCCGAGCAGGGTCACGGTCTGACCCGGGCCGCCCTGGAAGTTGTTGAATTCCGGGCCGATGACCAGGCGCGACAGCATCCGGGCCTGCGGCGCGGGCACACCGATCTCGGTGGCGTTCTCCACCCGGAACCTGGCGATCGCCTGCCGCAGCACGTTGGCGAGGCGGTCCGCGTCGCCGACCGACGTCAGGGTGCCGCCGGCGAAGACGAGCGCCGGGAAGCTGCCGCCCGGGCCGTTGCAGACCAGCTGGATCTGGGTGACCGTGGCGTTGCGCCCGACCTCCCGGTTGCCCGGCTGCACCCGCAGGTGCTGTGGCCACAGCCAGAAGAGTTCGCCGTTACTGACCGTGGAGTCGTCCGCATACGTGTAGCGAACTCGGCGGTCCGTGACGAGGACCTCGGTCCCCTCCGGCAGCGTCCAGCGCGGCAGGGAGGAAGCCTCGTCGAACGCGTACTCGGCGACGGCGCAACGGCCTTGCCAGAGAACTCGCTCGCCGCTGTCCAGCGGTCCCAGATCCGTACCGGGTGCGGACAGGAAGTGCTGGTGGAACATGGTTGCCTTCCCCGTGGTCGCCGCGATCCGCTACACGCGGCCGCACCGATTACAGCCCGTTGTGCGCAGTGCCGCCAGTAGCCGGGCGCGAATCACAGGCGTTCTTCGAAAATCGACACACCACGGTGATCAGTGGTGCACCTACGGCCTATCCGGTCATCACTTTCGGTTACCAAAGAGGCCCTCCGGGGGCAATGGCGACGGAACCGCTGATGTGTCCGGAACCGGCGTGGCCCCGGCGGTGAAGCGGTCGAGGTCCTCCTCCACCCGTCCCGGGAACCAGTCGCCGGCGGCCCGCCGGGTCAGTTCGGCGAGCGGCGGCGTGGTCCGGCCGGCGAGCAGCACCAGGTTGCCGAACCGGCGGCCGCGGAGCACGCCGGCGTCGGCGATCAGGCAGGCCTGCGGCAGCGCGGCGCGGATCGTGGCGACCTGGCTCCGCGCGTACCGCAGTGGCGGGCCGTCGGCGACGTTCGCGATCAGCCAGCCGGACGGGTCGAGCACCCGGGCCACTTGGGCGGCGAACTCGGCGGAGGCCAGGTGTGCCGGGGTGCGCGCGCCGGCGAAGACGTCCAGGATCACCACGTCGTACCCGGCGTCGCGCATCCCTTCGACGGCGGCGCGCGCGTCGGCGACGCGTACCCGGATGTTCGCCGAGGCGGGCAGGGGCAGCGCCGCACGCACCAGTTCGACCAGCGGCCCGTCGATCTCCACCACCCGTTGTGCGGAACCGGGCCGGGTAGCCGCGATGTACCGGGGCAGCGTCAGCGCGCCGCCGCCCAGGTGCAGCGCGCGCAACGGGCGGCCGGGCGGCGCCACCAGGTCGATCGCCGAGGCCATCCGGCGCACGTATTCGAACTGCAGGAACGTCGGGTCGGCCAGGTCGACGTGGGACTGCGGCGCGCCGTCCAGCAGGAGGGTCCAGGCGGTGTCCCGGTCGGGGTCGGGCACCAGCTCGGCCACGCCCGACGCGACCGTCTCCACCCGTCGCCGCGACGATCTGCGCTGTGCCATCGGGCAAGTATCCAGGTAGCAAGTGGGTAGCGCGCCGCAGGGAACCCAGCGATCACCCGCCGGGCTCCCGACTGTTCCGCCCGTGAGCGCATCCGAGCAGACGATGACCCGGCGCGGTGTCCTGGGTGGGGTGGCGGCCGCCGGTGCGGCGGCGGCCCTGACGGCCGGTACGCCGGCCGCGGCGGCCGCCGCCGTGCCGAGCACCGCCGCCGAGGCCGGGCCGGCCGGCTTCCTCCCCGCCGACCCGCTGCTGCACCTGCTGCGGCGGGCCACCTTCGGTCCCGGTCCGGCGTCGATCGCGGAGATCCGCAAGCTGGGCGCGAAGGCCTGGCTGGACCGGCAGCTCGCGCCCGCGTCGATCCCGGACAAGGTGGCCGACGGCGTGCTCGCCCGGCTGCCGCTGAGCGGGCTCAGCATCGCCGAGATCCGGAAGCAGGTGGCCGCCGGCAAGCTCAAGCAGTACAGCTGGGACCCGATGTGGCAGCTCGGCTTCGCGGCGGTGACCAGGGCGATCTGGAGTGAGCGCCAGCTGTTCGAGGTGATGGTGGACTTCTGGAGCAACCACCTGAACGTCACCTGCCCGCACGGCGACGTCTGGGACAGCCGGATCGACTACGACCGCAACGTCATCCGTAAGCACGCGCTCGGCACGTTCGCGAACCTGCTCAAGGCGTCCGCCCGGCACCCGGCGATGCTCACCTACCTGGACAACCGGTACTCCACCAAGGCGGCGCCGAACGAGAACTACGGCCGCGAACTGCTGGAACTGCACACGGTCGGCCTGGCCTACACCGAGGCCGACGTCAAGGACGCGGCCCGGCTGCTCACCGGCCTGACCGTGGACAACGCCACCGGGCAGTACCGCTACGACGCGGCCGGTCACGCCACCGGCGCGGTACGCGTCCTGACGTTCCAGCACGCCAACGCGACGCCGGCCGGCGGTGAGGCGGCCGCCCTGGCGTTCCTCGACCACCTGGCTCTGCACCCGCTCACGGCCCGCCGGATCGTCACGAAGCTCTGTGTCCGGTTCGTCGCGGACGAGCCACCCGCCGATCTGATCACCGCGCTGGTCAAGGTCTACCTGGACAACCGGTCGGCGATCGCGCCGGTGCTGCGGGCGCTGTTCACCTCGGCGCAGTTCGCCGCGTCGGCCGGCGCGAAGACCCGCACGCCGATGGAGGACCTGGCCGCCACCGTGCGCATCCTCGGTTACGGACCGGCGCCGACCGGCACCAAGTTCCTGGAAAGCCTCTACTGGATGGCCCGGGACGCCGGGCACGCCCCGCTGAACTGGGGGCCGCCGAACGGCTATCCGGACGTGGCGAGCGCCTGGGCGTCACCGTCCGGGCTGCTGGTGCGGTGGAACTTCCACCTCTCCATCGCGGCCGGCTGGTGGCCGGACACGCTGGTGCGGCCGGCGAATCTGGTGACCGGGATGGTGGGGGCGCTGCCGGCGACGTACGGGGCGTTGATCAACGCGCTGGGCGTACGCCTGCTCGGTATGGCCCCACCGGCTAAGCATGTGGCCGCTCTCGCCGAGTTCTACGGAAAGACACCGGCCTCGCCGCTGAAGGCCGGCGACCCGGCGGCCGGCTGGATGTTCCCGTACCTGATGGGGATGCTGCTCAACTCCCCGTCCTTCGCGCTGAGGTGACGACCATGACGACCATGACCTGCGAGTGCGACGACCTGCGCCAGGCGTCGGTGTCCCGGCGCCGGCTGCTGGCCACCGGCGCGGCCGGCGCGTTCGCCGGGCTGGCCGGGGCCCAGCTCGGCCCCGGTGTGGCGTACGCGGCCGACCCGGCCTACTCCGGCGACGTGCTGGTGCTGCTCTCGCTGCGGGGTGGCTTCGACGGCCTGTCCGCGGTGGTGCCGCACGGCGACGCCGGTTACTACGCCGCCCGCCCCACGATCGCGGTGCCGAAGGCCCAGCTGATCGGCGGCGACGCGTTCTTCGGGCTGCACCCGGCGCTCGCTCCGCTGCTGCCGTACTGGACCGGCGGGCAACTGGCCGCCGTGCACGCGGTCGGCCAGCCGGCCCCGAACCGGTCGCATTTCTCGGCCATGGAGGAACTGGAACGGGCCGCGCCGGGCACCTCGATCCGAACCGGCTGGCTCAACCGGATGCTCGGCTCGCTGGGGACGTCCGACTCTTTCCAGGCGGTCGCGATGGGCACCGCGATGCCGGCCCGGGTGCTCGCCGGCCCGGCGCCCTACCTGGGCGTGACCTCGGTGGACGGCCTTGCGCTCACCGGCGAGCAGGCGGGCCGGCCGATCTCCGCCACGATGAGCGCGCTCTACGACGGCGCGCCGGCGGCACTCGCCCGGACGGCGGCGCAGCTCACCGGTGCGCTGACGCGGGGCGCGACGTTGCGGGCCGCCGGGTACACGCCGGCGAACGGCGCCGCCTACCCCGACTCGGAACTGGGGCGGGCGCTACGGGACGTGGCCCGGCTGATCAGGTCCGGGACCGGGCTGATGAGCGCCACGGTCGACTCCGGCGACTGGGACATGCACGAGAACCTGGGCGCGGCCGCGCCGGGCAAGCGGATGTACGAGCAGCTCAAGGCGTTCGCCACCGCGCTGGCGGCGTTCGCGGCCGACCTCGGCCCGGACGGTCTGAGCCGGGTCACCGTGGTCACCATCAGCGAGTTCGGCCGGCGGGTGACGCAGAACGGCTCGGGCGGTCTGGACCACGGGTACGGCAACGCGATGTTCGTGCTGGGCGGTGGCGTCCGGGGCGGCCGGGTGCACGGCCGGTGGCCGGGCCTGGGCGCGGGCGATCTGCGCGACGGCGACCTCGCGGTGGCCACCGATTACCGCGCCGTGATCGGTGAGGTCCTCCGGGCCCGGTGCGGCGTCGGTGACCTGGCCGGGGTGTTCCCCGGGGTGACCCCGTCCGCACTGGGCCTGGTGGCAGCCCGCTGAGAAGGAGCTCGAGGCGTAAAAGCGGCAAAACTGCCATCCGGTTCATGAGGTGCGCATCACACTGAAACGCAGCGCCACGAACACGGAGGTGACGGTGTCGAGCAACGTGCTTGCCGAGATCATGGGCCAGCGGCGGCCACCGGGGCCGCCACCCGTCCGCGAGATGCCCGGGATACTGGCCGCCGCGAGTCATCGGGCCGGTCCGCCGCTGCGGATCCGCCGGCACGCCGCCGACGAGGGTGCCCCGTTCTGGCGGTGGGACTGCGCGGGCTGCGGGGAGTACGGCGGCGGCCGACACCACGAGGACGCCCTGGCCAGGGCACACCGGCACTGCCGGGAGCATCCGGCGCACGGCTCGTCGCTGCTGCCGCCGGCGCGTTGCCGGCAGCCGGACACGTACCTGCCGCTGCACCCGATGCTGTACGCCGTGGACGACGACCCGCCGCCGGAACCCCTGTCGATCTGACCGGGCACCGGCGGCGGTCCGGACGTCAGATCCGGGTGTCGCCGGTGCCGGTGCCGGTGGTGCCGCCGGTGCCGGGGTTGTTTCCGGTGCGCTTCTTGATCTCGTCGACGCCGCGGTCGATCTGCGACGTGTACTTGTGGCCGGTACGCCGGTCCACCTGGTCGCCGATCTTCTCCAGGGCCGCGTCGACCTTGTCCTCGTGCTTGTTGACGAGGTCCTTGGCCTTGTCCAGGAAACTCATGTGGTTGCCCCCTTTCCGGGTTTCCCCTTACCCAGTATCGCCGCCACCTCGCGGAAGAGCGGGTTCGCCGCGATCTCGGTCAGGTCGGGACCCAGCGGGATGCGCCAGTTCGGGTATTCGTCGAACGTGCCGGGCAGGTTCGGCTGGCGTACCTCCAGCAGCACGTCGTGCAGCGACGCGGTGACCAGCCGGCACGGTGTCCGGGCCAGGAACCGGTGCATGGCCAGCACGGTCTCCTCGGCGGTCGCGTCGTCGTCCAGCAGCCCCTCGGTGCGCAGCAGGGCGAGCAACTCGGTGCGATCCTTGCGCCAGTTCGCGCGCTCCCGTTCCACCGGGCCGGCCAGCTGATCGAGCTTCGCGCGTACCTCCACCTGCTCGCCGGCCAGGAAGCCGGCGGCGGTCGGCAGGTCGTGGGTGGAGATGCTGGCGAGGGCGTTGCGCGGATAGCCGGCGGCGGGAAGGTAGTCGCCGTCGTCGTCGCGGGTGAACCAGAGCACCGCCGAACCGAGCATGTTCATCCGGTCCAGGCCCTCGGTGACCTCCGGCAGCACCGTGCCGAGGTCCTCGCCGATCACCACGGCCCCGGCCCGGTGCGCCTCCAAGGCCAGGATGCCGAGCATCGCCTCCGGGTCGTAGTGCACGTAGGTGCCCTCGGCCGCCCCCAGACCCGGCGGCACCCACCACAGCCGCCACAACCCGGCCACGTGGTCGACCCGGAGCCCGCCGGCGTGCCGGAAGATCCGCCGGAGCATGTCCCGGTAGGCCGCGTACCCCGTCTCCACCAGCATGTCCGGCCGCCACGCGGCCAGGCCCCAGTCCTGGCCCAGCTGGTTGAACGCGTCCGGTGGCGCGCCCGCGCGCACCCCGGGTGCCAGCACGTCCTGGAGCAACCAGCCGTCCGCGCCACCCGGGTCGATGCCGACCGCCAGGTCGTGCACGATGCCGACCGGCATGCCGGCGGCCGCCTCGCGCGCCGCGACCAGTTGCTCGTGGACCAGGTGCTGCACCCAGGCGTGGAACGCGATCCGGTCCGAGCGGTACGCGTGGACCGCCGGCGCGTCCGGCCGCCGCAGCTCCTCCGGCCACTTCCGCCAGTCCGGGCCGTGCTCCTCGGCGAGCGCGCAGAACCGGGCGAAGTCCGCCAGCCCGGGGTCCGCGGTGAGGTCGACCGGCTCCGCGAGCGGCCACAACAACTCCAGCGCGGCCTGCTTCGCCGTCCACACCGCGTCGTAGTCGATGAGCGAGTCGGCCGTCGGTCCCGGCCGCAGCGCGTCCACCCGGGCGCGCAGCCCGGCATCGGCCCGCCGGTACGCCTCGGTCTCGGAGATCCGCAGGTAGAGCGGGTTCGCGAAGCGCCGGCTCGACGGCGAGTACGGCGACGCCGGCACCGGATGGGTCGGCGTGATCGCGTGCAGCGGGTTCAGCAGCACCAGGCCGGCCCCCGCCGACCCGGCCACGAAGGATCGCAGGTCACCGAGGTCGCCCATGCCCCAGGAGTCCGCCGAGTGCAGTGAGTAGAGCTGGAGCATCCAGCCCCAGGTCTCCGGCGGCGCGGGCAGCTCGGCCGGTACCACCACCAGCGTGATGTCCTGCCCGGCGCAGCTCAGCCGGTGCCAGCCGAGCGGCAGGTCGGCGGGGAGACGCTCGGCCGTGACGACACCGCCGTCCTCCAGCGTGACCTCGCCGGGGGCGGGCAGCTGCCGGGTGCTGCCGGCGCGCAGCACTATCGTGCCGGGCAACCGGGTGCCCTGGTCACGGCGGCGCGCGGCGGCGAGCGCGTCGCGGACCGCCGCGGGCGTGCGGGCGTCGACGCCGAGCAGTCCCAGCACCCCGACAACCGATTCCTCGGACACCTCGGTCCGTTTGCGGCGCCAGTCCTCGTACCACGTGGCCACCCCGTGCGCCTCGGCGAGCGCCACCAGATCCGCGTTCATCGCTTTCCTTCCGTCGGTACCACTTGCATACCCGTTGCGCTCATAGGTCAGCATTGAGTGCATGACTGATCTGGTGAAGTGGTGGTCCCGGGTGACCGCAGCAGTGACCGGCGCGGTCCTCGCCCTGGTCATCCCCGCGCACGCATGGGCGGCGAGCAACGGCGTGGCCGAGCTGGCAGTGGAGGCGGCCCGGCGGCGGTCCCGTGGTTTCGGGGCCTTCGGCATCTTCGGCCTGCTCTGCTGCCTGTTCGTCGTGGCCGGGGTCGTATTGGCGATAGTGTTGATTTCCCGGAACCGCAAGCGTCGCTGACCGATCCCGCCCTAGCGTAAATGTATGCGCTTTCCGGGCGGGTCGTTTCGTTCGTTCGCGTCAGCGGGTGGGATCGCCGCGGTGCTCTGCGTGCCGCCGGCCGTCTCGGCCGCCACCGGCGCGGACTCTGACGTGCTGCTCTCCCGCGGCCGCCCGGCCGTGGCGTCCTCGGCCGAGTCGGTCGTCTGGCCGGCGTCGGCGGTGGCCGACGGCAACGCGCGGACCAGGTGGACGAGCGTGGCCGGCGCCGGCACGCAGTGGGTCCAGCTCGACCTGGGTGCTGCCCAGGAGGTCCGGCGCGTGCGGCTGAGCTGGGCCAAGGTGTTCGCCAGGGCCTATCGCGTGCAGATCTCCGGCAACGGTGCGCAGTGGACCGACCTCTACCGCACGACCACCGGCAACGGCGGCGTCGACGACCTGCGGGGCCTGCGGGGCTCCGGGCGTCACCTGCGGGTGCTCGCCACGCAGCGGTCCGTCGCCTCGGGTGGCTATTCGCTGTGGGATCTCCAGGCCTGGGGGCCCGGGCCGGCCGGGCCGGTCACCGAGGCGGCCCCGGCGTCGGCCGCGGTTCCCGCCACGGCCGCCGGCCTCACCGCGGCCGCGAAGAAGGAGACGGCCTTCAAGCTGGTCGCCAGCGCGGAGAACTCGACGCTCGACTGGCGGCGCGCCTACGGCTACATCGAGGACATCGGCGACGGCCGCGGATACACCGGCGGTCTCGTCGGGTTCACCTCCGGCACCTCGGACATGCTCGCCGTGGTCACCGAGTACACCCGGCGCAAGCCCGCCAACGGGCTGGCCCGCTATGTGCCGGCGCTGCGCGCGGTGGACGGCACGGCCTCGCACCGCGGCCTCGGTGCGGGCTTCACGGGAGCGTGGCGCGCGGCGGCAGCGGACCCGGTCTTCCGCGCGGTCCAGGAGGACGCCCGGGACCGGATCTACTTCGAACCGGCGGTCCGGCTCGCCGGGGTGGACGGGCTGCGGGCGCTGGGTCAGTTCGCGTACTACGACGCTGCCGTGATGCACGGCGTGGAAGGGCTGCGGGAGATCCGCGAGCGGGCGGCGCGCGCGGCGCGGACGCCGGTGCGGGGCGGGGACGAGATCGGGTACCTGACGGCCTTCCTGGACGCCCGGGCGGCCGAGATGCGTACCGAGGCCGCCCACAGCGACACCAGCCGCGTGGAGAGCGCTCAGCGGGTCTTTCTGCGGTCGAGCAACCTGGACCTGGTGCCGCCGCTGAGCTGGAGTGTGTACGGGGACCGGTACACCGTCACCCGGTGACCGGCCCCCGCCGCCGGACCGTCAGGCCCGCGTCCACTTCTGGTTGGCGGCGCCGAGGCAGTCCCAGAGGTGCAGGGCTGCCCCGTTCGCGGGGTTCACGTCCTTGATGTCGACACACCGGTTGGCGGACACGTTCACCAGGTCACCGGCCGCGGAGAGGGTGAACCGCTGCACCGGGTTGCCGTTGCAGGTGACCAACTGGATCGGGGTGCCGTTGCCGAGCGCCCCACCGGCCGGGTCCATGCATTTGCCCAGCGCCCGCACGGTGCCGTCGCTCTGGAACGTCCAGCGCTGCGCGGTGCTGCCGTTGCAGTCGTACATCTGCAGGCGGGTGCCGTCGGCGCTGTTGCCGCCCGGGATGTCGATGCAGCGGCCGGAGAGGTTGCTCTTCAGGGCCGAGCCGGTGCCGGTGCCGCCGCCGCTCTCGTTCCAGGCCGAGGCGCGCACCCAGTCGACGAGCATGGTCTGGGGGAAGGAGGTGCTGGCGTCCGGGCTGCCCGGCCAGTTGCCGCCGACCGCGACGTTGAGGATCAGGTAGAACGGGTGGTCGAAGACCCAGGCACGGCCACCGAGGGTGGCCGGGGTGACCCGGTGGTACTCGACGCCGTCCAGGAACCAGACGATCAAATTCGGGGACCATTCCACGGCGTACGAGTGGTACGCGTCCCCGAGCGGCGCGCCGAGTGTCCGGCTGCCGCTTATCGCGCTGCCGCCGGAGTAGCCGGGACCGTGGATCGTGCCGTACAGCGTGTTCGGTTCCTTGCCGACGTTCTCCATGATGTCGATCTCGCCGGACTGCGGCCAGCCGACGCTGCCCAGGTTGTCGCCGAGCATCCAGAACGCCGGCCAGATGCCCTGACCCTTGGGGACCTTGATGCTGGCCTCGAAACGGCCGTACTTCTGGGTGAACTTGCCGGACGTCAGGATCCGGCCGGACGTGTACTGGCAGGTGCCGTACCAGCACTGGAAGTTGCTGGGGTTCTCCTTGCGCGCGGTGATCGCGAGGTGCCCGGCGCCGTCCTGGCGCACGTTGCTTGTGGAGTTCGTGTAGTACTGGAGCTCGTTGTTGCCGAAGCCGCCGCCGCCGATGTCGAAGTTCCACTTCGAGCCGTCGACCGGCGCGCCGGCGGCGCCGTTGAACTCGTCGGACCAGGTGACCGGGCCGACCGCGGCGTCCGCGGTGTCGTTCCGGGCGGCAAGCGTCAGCGAGCCGGCGAGGGTGGTCGCGACCACGGCCGCGCTGAGCAGCATCCGTAGTTTGCGCATGGGGGATCCTCCGGGGGAGAGGGAACGTTCTCCAAACAGTCTTTAGAGATAGACTGCAGTCGGTCAATGGAGACGGGTTCCGGAACCGCCGGATAACGGAAACTCAGATCTTTTCGAACAGTGCCGGCACCTTGGCCGGCTGCCAGCCGGGCAGCGACGTGTGACGCTCCCGCACCCGGTAGGTGCTGCCCTGGTGGGAGACGTACCGGCCGGCCCGGTAATCGGTGAACTTCTTCCACGGCGTCGCCGTCACGGCGACCTGGACGGTGATGCGCACCGAGTCGACGACCACGGTCTCCGAGCGCCACCCGGCGGCCGGGTTCAGGGCCAGGAAGAAGGGCCGGCCGCTTTCCTCGGGCGTGAACCGGAGCACCCGGACACCGTCCACCGACCACACCATCGACGTTGGCGTCCAGTCGATCGCGTACGTGTGGAACTCGTCGTCGTCCACCCCGTCGTCGGGGAAGGTCTCCACCTTGCCGGCCGGTAGCCGTCCCGACTCGTCGAGCACGGCCAGGGCCCGCCACGCGCCGGACGTCCGCCGCATCCTGATCGAGGCCTCCGCGCGCCCGGACTTGCGGGTCACGGCCGCCGCCGTGCGCAGCGGCTCGTCGAGCACGAGATGTCCCTCGCCGTCGAGCCACGCCCGCCGGGCCGGCGCCCACTTCGCGGCGTCCGGCGCGGTGCCGCGATCGCCGGCGAAGCCGTCGCTGAAGACCGTGCGGGTCACCGTCGGCGCTGCGGCTGCGGCTGCGGCTGCGGCTGGGGCTGCGGCGGCTGCGGCTGTGCTGCCCGGCCGGCTCAGGGACAGCGCCGTGAGCCCGGAGACGAGCACCGCGGCGGCCACCAGGGACCGCAGCAACCGTGCGCCGTTCATGGACCGAACCCCCACCCTTGATCACCTGCGCGCGTACTGTGCCCGTTCGGGAGCGCTCTCAGCAAGAGTGGGGGCCACATTTCTGGTCAGTCGTAGTCCGGCGCCCGGGTCTCGTGCATCGCCAGTTCCTCGGCACTCGCGCCGCCACCCGCCGCACCGGCGTCGTAGGCGACGCTGTCCGGCTCCTCGTCGTAACCGGAACCCTCGTCCGGCGCGACCAGGCGGCCGACCGTCTCCGGGTCGGCGTCGTCGAGCTGACCGTCGTCGTAGAGCGACACCTGCGAATTCGGGTCCGACGTCGGGCCGTCCTCCCAGACGTCCCGGTCGAACTGGAGTTCCGCCGAATCGTCCACGGTCTCGTCGATCGGGTCGCGGCGCTGCGTCACCTGCTCACGCTCGGCGCCGACGTCCGGCTCCTCCTGGCTGAGCCGGCGGTCCAGCCCTTCGCCCTGGCGCTGCTCCTCGGCGGTGTCACCGAACCGGTTCGACCCGCCGGGGCCGACACCGGCGAGCGCGGCGGGATCCGGCCCGTCGGCCCACCGGCCGCTGTTCACCTCGTCGTTCGCGGTGGAGTCGTCGTCCGCGGTGTCCGGCAGTCCGGAGGCCTCCGGGTCACTGACCTCGGCCGGGTAGTCGTTGTCTCGCATGTCCGCAATCTACCCACGGCGGGGGTCGGTCATACCGGCATCGTCGCGCCGGCGCGACGCCGGGGACGCCGCCGGCAGCTCCGGCTCGAGCCGGGCCCACACCACCTTGCCGTCGGCGAGGGCCAGATGACCCCAGCGGGACGACACCGAGTCGATCAGCAGAAGACCGCGACCGCCGTACGACGTGGGCGCCACCGGGCCGGTGAAGCGCGGCACCACCGCGGAGCCGTCCCGGACTGCCACGCTCATCGTGTCGCCGTCCAGGGCCAGCAGCACCGTCATCGGCGTCCGGGCGTGCGCCACCACGTTGTTGACCATCTCGGTCGCCACGATGCAGGCGTTGCCGGTCAGTTCCGGTTGATCCCAGCGGCCGCACGCCTCGGTGATGACCTCGCGGGACTGGCGGGCCGCGCCGGGCAGCGGCTCCAGGTGCAGGCTGATCCGGTGGCCGGGTTCGGGGTCACCCAGCGCGCCGAACGCGCCGGCCGGGTCGGGCCACACCGGCCAGCCACTCGGCCGCCAGGTCGCGGCGTCGGCCGCGCCGGTGAGTGCCAGATGGGCGCCCGGCCAGTCCCGGGTCTCGTCCAGGACGCCGCGGAACGCGGCGACCGCGCCGGGGTGGGTGACGTGCAGCTCGGCGACGTCGACCACGACGGCCTCCGGCTGGTCGGCCAGCACGTCGAGAAGCACCGAGCGGATCGGCCCGGCAGTGTTCTCATCGAGCACGCCGGTCAGCCGGACCAGGGGATAGGCCTGGTCACGGTCCACCAGGTGACGAACCTCGCTCGGCATGATCGCTCCATTGTGCATAACACGTCCCCTCCTCGCATTTCGGGTGAGGATCGGTCGTCACCTGTCGGGCACTGATCGCTGAACAACTAGGTACCCCACGCGGGTGGTCTCATACCCGAACGGGACGCTCGATCAGCCGCGACGGGCCAGGGCGGTCAGCACGGTCTCGTGCAGCAGGCCATTGGTGGCGATCACCGAGCTCTTGTCGGCGGTCGCACGCCCGTCCAGGTCGGTCACCTTGCCGCCGGCCTCCGTGATGATCGGGATCAGGGCGGCCATGTCCCAGAGCGACAACTCCGGTTCGGCCATCGCGTCCAGCGCCCCCTCGGCGAGCAGCATGTACCCGTAGAAGTCGCCGTAGGCCCGGCTGCGCCACACGCCGAGCAGGATGTCGAGCATCGCGTCCAGGCGGCCGTTCTCGGCCCAGCCGTTCAGGCTGGCGTAACAGAAGCTCGCGTCGGCCAGGGCGCGCACCGAGGAGACGCCGATCCGGGTCGCCGCGTGCTGGTGCTTGCCGGCGAAGGCGCCCAGGCCGCGCGCCGCCCACCAGCGCCGCCCCAGCGCCGGTGCGGACACCAGGCCCACCACCGGGGTGTCGCCCTCCATCAAGGCGATGAGCGTGGCCCAGATGGGCACGCCGCGCACGAAGTTCTTGGTGCCGTCGATCGGGTCGATCACCCAGTACCGGCTGCCCGGCCCGGCCGGCGCCGCCGACCGGCCGAACTCCTCACCGAGCACACCGTCCCGCGGCCGGGCCCGGGCCAGCGTGGACCGGATCGCCTTCTCCACCGCGGTGTCCGCGTCGGAGACCGGCGTCAGGTCCGGCTTGGCCTCGACATGCAGGTCGAGCGCCCGGAACCGAGCCGTCGAGACGGCGTCGGCCGTGTCGGCGAGCAGATGGGCAAGCGCAAGATCGTCCGCATATCCAGCCATGCCGAAAAAGTTAGTGCATGACGGCCCGCGCGCTAGGCGGTGGATCCCTCTTCCCGCTGCGGGTCCAGGTCGCCGGCGCGTGAGCTGAGAAGCCTGCGGTACGAGGCCAGCCGTCGCGGATCCGCATGGCCCTGCGCCACCCAGGCGTCCAGACGGCAGTCCGAGTCGGCCGCACTGTGCCCGCAGTTCGGCTGGTCCTCCAGCGTCCCCTCGACCAGGTCCGGAAAGCCGTGCAGCAGGCTCTCGGCGCTCACGTGGGCCAACCCGAAACTGCGGATCCCGGGCGTGTCGATGATCCAGCCCGGATCCTTGCGGGACCCGCCGACCGGCGGCAGCCGCAACGCCACCGCGCTCGTCGAGGTGTGCCGGCCCTTGCCGATCGCGCTGACCACACCGACCGCCCGCAACGCGTCCGGCACCAGCCGGTTCACCAGCGTGGACTTGCCGACACCGGAATGGCCGACCAGGACCGAGATCCGCGTCGCCAGCCGGCCGCGCAGCTCCTCCAGGTCGCTTCCGGGGCGGACCAGCACGTACGGCAGGTCCAGCTCGGCGTAGTAGTCGAGCACCTGCTCCGGCCCGGCCAGGTCGGCCTTGGTGAGGCAGAGCAGCGGCTCGACACCGGCGTCGTACGCCGCCACCAGGCACCTGTCGATGAACCCGGTCCGCGGCGGCGGGTCGGACAACGCGCTCACGATGACCAGCTGGTCGGCGTTGGCCACCACGACCCGCTCCAGCCGGCCCTCCGGGGTGGTGTCGTCGTCGTCGGCGGTGCGGCGCAGCACCGACGTCCGCTCGCTGATCCGCACGATCCGGGCCAGCGCTCCCGGTGCCCCGGTCACGTCGCCGACCAGCGACACCCGGTCACCCACCACCACCGACTTGCGGCCCAGCTCCCGGGCCCGCATCGCGGTGATCACGTCGATCTCGCCGGTGTCCTCGCGGACACAGCCGTACCGCCCGCGGTCGACCGTGATGACGAGCGCCTCGACGGCGTCGTCGTGTTTCGGCCTGGTCCGGGTACGCGGACGGGACGAGCGTCCCGGCCGCACCCGGACGTCGTCCTCGTCGTACTCCCGCTTACGCCCTGGCAGAGTTAACTCCTCGACACGAGTCCCGCCCAGAGTTCCGGGAACTCGGGCAACGTCTTCGACGTACAACCTACGTCGGCGAGGTGGATGCCCGGCACGGCGAGGCCGACAACCGCCGCCGCGTGGGCCATCCGGTGGTCCGCGTACGTCTCGAAGGTCGTGCCGCGCAGCGCGCCCGGCACGATGCGCAACCCGTCCGGGAACTCGGTGACCCCGGCACCGGCCTTGCCGAGCTCGGTGGCGAGCGCGGTGATCCGGTCCGTCTCGTGGCCCCGGATGTGCGCCACCCCGCGCAGCTCGGACGGGCCCTCAGCGAGCGCGGCAAGCGCGGCGAAGACCGGAGTGAGCTCGCTGACCTCGGACAGGTCGGCGGTGATCCCGCGCAGCGTGCCGGTGCCCCGCACGGTCAGGCCGGCGTCCGACCGGGTCACCTCGGCGCCCAGCGCGGTGAAGAGCTCGGCCATCCGGTCCACCGGCTGCCAGCTGTCCGCCGGCCAGCCCGCCAGGGTGACCGCGCCACCGGTGACGGCCGCGGCGGCGAAGAAGGGCGCGGCACCGGAGAGGTCCGGCTCGATCGTCCAGGTCGATCCGCGCAGCGCGCCCGGCTCGACCGTCCACACATCGGGCACGCTCTCGTCCACGGTCGCGCCGGCGGCCCGCAGCATGTGCGTGGTCATCCGCAGGTGCGGCGCCGACGGCACCGGCGGTCCCTCGTGCCGCAGGGTCAGGCCCTTGGCGAAGCGCGGCGCGGAGAGCAGCAGACCCGAGACGAACTGGCTGGAACCGGAGGCGTCGATGACCGCCTCACCGCCCTCGACCAGGCCGGTGCCGTGCACCGTGAGCGGCAGCCCGCCGGCCGGCGACGCCTCGATCGCGACACCGAGCGAGCGCAGCGCCTCGACAACCGGTCGCAGCGGCCGGTTACGCGCGTGCGGATCCCCGTCGAACTCCACGGTCCCGTCGGCGAGCGCGGCAACCGGCGGCAGGAACCGCATGATCGTCCCCGCCAGCCCCACATCGACCCGCGCCGGCCCACGCGGCGCCGCCGGCCGCACCGCCCACCGATCGTCCGCCCCGGTGTCCACGTCCACACCGAGCGCCCGCAGACCGGCAGCCATCAGCATGGTGTCACGCGCCCGCAGCGGCGCCTCGATCACCGAGGGGCCACCGGCAAGCGCGGAGATCACCAGGGCGCGCGCGGTCATCGACTTCGAGCCGGGCAGTCGCACGGTCGCCGCGACCGGGCCGGAAGCGGACGGGGCGAGCCAGGGGCGAGGTTCAGCAGTCACCCGCCCATTCTGCCGCCGCCACCACCCGTCACCGTCCCGCGTTCCCGCCCCCCGAGACGCCAGGGGTACGCGCAGTCACCGTCCCGGCGTACCCCGGCGTCCCCTCAGCCACCCCCACGGCATACGTCGGGAGTGCGCGCGGCCGCCGTCTTGGCGTACCGCCGGGTCGGTCCAGTCACCATGCCGGCATACGCCGGGAGTGCGCTCGGCTGCCGTCTTGGCGTACCTCCGGGTCGGTCCAGTCACCGTGCCGGCATACCTCGGGCGTACACGCAGTCATCGGCGCGGCGTACCCCATCGCTCAGCGCACCGTACGCCCGGCATTCCTCGTCCTGAGCCGACACATCCGACGCCTTGTGAGGCGCGCCGGCGCGGGCCGCGTTTTCCCTCGCGTGCCGCGTGATTTCCCGCGCTTTCCTTATATCTACTGTGCGGAGTGCCGCGCTTTCCGTGGGAGCGCGCCCATGGCCGGTGGATACATCGAGTGCGCGCCCACAGTCGAGCGGGTCCAGGCGAGCGCGGCGGCCGAGCAGGCCGTTGCCGCGATCCGCTCCTGCCTCCCCGGTGTCCCCTGCTCCCTGCTCCCGCCCCCTGCTTCCGCCCCCTGCTCCCGGCCCTGCTCCCGCCCTCCCTGCTCCCGCCCCCTGCTTCCGCCCCCTGCTCCCGGCCCTGCTCCCGCCCTCCCTGCTCCCGGCCCCTGCCCCAGCTCCCTGCTGCCAGCCGCGCCGGCGCCTCGATCGCTGCCCAGCCGATACCGCTCGCGCATCGATCGGCGCCTTCCTTGCTGGCCCCGGTGACACCGCACGGGCAGTCCCCGTCGAGATGTTGATCTGCTAGCGCTACGAAATCGCTGTGATCATGGGCCTAAAACCGCGATTTCGCACCGCTAGCAGATCAACAAACGCCACGCGGACCCACCGCAGCGGGCCGCGGCTCCTCGCGCACCCGCCGCCAGAAGCCGAAGGCAAGAAGCAGCACGCCGCCTACTGCACCTCGGCTGCCGCCCGGCTGCCGTGCCGTGCCTGCTTGCCGGTCCGCCTGCCTGCCGTGCCTTCCGCCCTGCCTGCCGGTTCGCCGCCCACCGCGGCCATCCACCCACCGTGCGCCCGTCCGGCGTTGGTGCGGCGGGGGCGGACGACCGGCCTCCGGCGGCGTAACCTGCAGCGCATGTGCGGCCGATACGCGACCACCAGGAGCAACGCCGACCTCAGCACGTTCTTCGAGGCGGTGGATGTGGCGGAGCCGTTGCGGGCCAGCTGGAACGTGGCGCCTACCGAGTCGGTGCCGCTCGTCCGGAACTCGGTGTCGCACGGTGGGCGGGTGCTCGGGACGGCGCGCTGGGGCTTTGTGCCGCCGTGGGCGCCGGATCTGCGCGGCGGAGCTCGGATGATCAATGCGCGGGCGGAGACGGTGGCGACGTTGCGGTCGTTCGCGCCGGCGTTCGCGCGGCGGCGCTGCCTGGTTCCGGCGGACGGCTGGTTCGAGTGGGTGCGGGCGGGCAAGCAGAAGCAGGCGTACTACATGACGCCTGCGGACGGCTCGCCGCTGGCGTTCGCCGGTCTCTGGTCGGCGTGGGGGCCGGAGTCGGTGCTGACGTGCAGCGTCGTGACCACCGCGGCGGTGGGTGGGCTGGCCCGGGTGCACGACCGGATGCCGCTGATCCTGCCGGCGGACCGGTGGGGCGACTGGCTGGCCGGCGGTGGTGATCCGGAGCGGCTGTTGCGGCCGCTGCCGGAGCGGGATCTGGAGGCCATCGAGGTGCGCGCGGTGGGGCCGGATGTGGGCAATGTTCGCAACAACGGACCGCAGTTGCTGGAGCCTGCCGCCGAGGTGACGCTTTTCTGAACTTCCGAAGATCAACGTTGGTCTTTGTCGGTTTATGCGCCTATTTCGAATTGACAACTTTGTTTCAAGATAGATCACCCCCTTGTTCTGATCTTGTACGGTGCGGTACAAACCGACGCCGGAGTGGTACTGGTCCGTAAGGTGCGGTCCGGCCGCCACAGCACTTCCGGTCCCACGGGGGAGGTGGGCTGATGACACGAGCACGCATGCCGCGTCCGCACGAGGTGGCCATCGCGCGACGCGACCCGCGGCTGCTCGAGGCGATCGCGCAACGACGAACCGACGAGGCCTGGCGGACACGCGGTGTCTGCCGCAGTGTCGACCCGGAGACATTCTTCCCGGCGCCGAACGAACCGTCGGGTGGCGCGGTCGCGCTCTGCGGCACCTGTGACGTCCAGGGTCCATGTCTGGCCTGGGCACTGCAGGTCGGCGACTGCCACGGGGTCTGGGGCGGCACCACGCCACGCGAGCGGCGGGCCATGCTCGTCGCGTGGCGGGAGCGGATCACACCGGAGGGCGACCTCGTCGAGGACGGCGAGGCCGATGACGATCGCCGGTTGTTGAACCTGTTGCCGGTCAGTCGCTGATAGAACCGTCAGTCGCTGATAGAAACGGAGCTTGTGTCCAGCTCCGCGTCGGCGATCCGAGAACTGAAGATCGAAACTCCGCGCGGCCCCGCCGCCGTCCGCCTCACCGAACCACCCGGTCCGGCGGCGAGCCTGCTCGTCCTCGGCCACGGTGCCGGTGGCGGGGTCGACGCGCCCGACCTGACCGCCGTGCACGACACGGCGGTGGCGGCGGGCGTCCGGGTCGCGCTCGTCACCCAGCCCTACCGGGTGGCCGGCCGGCGCGCGCCCGCACCGGCCGGGCATCTCGACGAGGCGTGGGTGACGGTGGTGGGCGCGTTGGGCGTACCCGGCCTGCCGTTGATCCTCGGCGGCCGCTCCAGCGGAGCACGCGTCGCGTGCCGGACCGTGACCACCCTCGGTGCCGCGGGGGTGCTCGCGCTGGCGTTCCCGCTGCATCCGCCCGGCAAGCCGGAGAAGAGCCGGGCCGGTGAGCTGCCCGCGACGGTGCCCACCCTGGTGATCAACGGGGACCGGGACCCGTTCGGCGTGCCGGAGCCGTCCGGCGCCGTCGAGGTGATCGTCCGGCCCGGCGCCGTCCACGATCTGCGCAAGGACGTGGCGGGCACCGGCCGCCTCGCCGTCGAGTGGCTGCGGTCGCACGGCTGGGCGCACTGATGCGGTGACCCGGACCCGCCCGCTCGATGACGACGGCGCGGGCTCGGCGACACGCCTCCCGGGCGCGCGGCGGATGACCGCCGGGCGCGCGACGAGGCGGATGACCGGCCGGGCGCGGAACGAGGCGGATGACCGGCCGGATGCGGAATGGCAGGTACCCCCACGGCGTTACAGGACATGCAAGTCTTTCGTGGGAAGGGGAATCCCTAGTGGGTGCCGGTACCGAGTTCGTCCAGCGTGACGGCCGGGAGGCGACCCGGGTCAGGAGCTTGCTGAGCTCCCCCGAGTGGCCGGCAGTGGAGACACCGCCGGCGAGTCCTCCGGTGAGCGTCAGCACACCCGCGGTTTTCGAAGGCGTTACAGGGGCACTACCCGTATCCTCGGCACGGTCGAGGGGGGAGTTCAGGGTGGCCCAGAAGGAGCGGACTGACGAGCGACGTCTGCGGTTCGAGCGCGACGCGCTGCCGTTCGTCGACCAGTTGTACGCGGCCGGCCTGCGGATGACCCGTAATCCGGCCGATGCCGAGGACCTGGTGCAGGAGACGTTCCTCAAGGCGTTCTCCGCGTTCCACCAGTTCGAGGAGGGCACGAACCTCAAGGCCTGGCTGTACCGGATCTTGACGAACACCTACATCAACTCGTACCGGCGCAAGCAGCGGCAGCCGGTGCAGGCGCCGACCGAGGAGATCACCGACTGGCAGCTCGCGTCGAGCGAGTCGCACACGTCGCAGGGTCTGCGGTCGGCCGAGACCGAGGCGCTGGACCGGTTGCCGGACAGCGACATCAAGCAGGCGTTGCAGTCCCTGCCGGAGGACTTCCGGCTCGCCGTCTACCTGGCCGATGTCGAGGGCTTCTCGTACAAGGAGATCGCCGACATCATGGGCACGCCGATCGGCACGGTGATGTCCCGTCTGCACCGGGGACGGCGCAACCTGCGCAAGCTTCTCGAGGAGTACGCCTCCGAGCGGGGCATCACCCGTGCCACGACGTCCGAGCCGCAGGGGGCCTGACACCGATGTCGACCGACGACACCGAACACGACAGCGATTGCAGCATCGTCCTCAGCGAGGTCTACCTCTACCTGGACCTCGAGTGCAGTGAGGAGCGGCGTTCGCTCATCCAGAAGCACCTGGACGAGTGCACCGGATGCCTGCGGGAGTTCGGCATCGAGCACGAGGTGAAGGCCCTGGTCGGCCGCTGCTGCGGCGACGAGCGGGCCCCGGCGGAACTGCGCGACCGGCTGCGGCTGAAGCTCGGCCAGCTGGAGTCGCAGACCGAGAGCCGGGAGTTCCTGCTCTAGGTCCCTGACGCGGTAAACAAAAGGCCCGGCGGATGCCGGGCCTTTTTGTTCAGCTGTTGGGACGCTTGCCGTGGTTGGCAGAGCTCTTCTTGCGGGCCTTCTTCTTGCGGGCCTTCTTCGCCATGGCGGGACTCCCTTCCGTGGTGCCTTCTCGACGCCGATCGTAGTTGGCCCGTCCGTCGCGCCGGGACGTGGCCGGGGCGTATCCGTGATTTGATGACGTTCCCTACAGCGGCGAGCAGAAGGATGATCCCCTCATGGCTGACGAGATCCGGGCCGAGATGGTGGCCAACGTGTGGAAGGTCGTGGCCTCGGTCGGCGACAGCGTCTCCGACGGGGACACGCTGGTGATCCTCGAGTCCATGAAGATGGAGATCCCGGTCATCGCCGAGTCGGACGGCACGGTCGCCCAGCTGGCCGTCGGCGAGGGCGACGTCGTCCAGGAGGGCGACCTGATCGCCGTCATCAACTAGGCCTCAGAGGGTCTCTCAGGCCTGCGAGACCGTCAGGCCTGAAGAAGGACCGTCAGGCCTGAGACGGGCCGTCAGGGCTTGTAGAACGACCGCCGCAGCCAGTTGACCCGCCGCTGGCGCGGGACCACGGGCACCCGG
Source organism: Actinoplanes sp. DH11 (assembly GCF_020873875.1). Lineage (GTDB taxonomy): Bacteria > Actinomycetota > Actinomycetes > Mycobacteriales > Micromonosporaceae > Actinoplanes. The sequence goes on along the minus strand of NZ_JAHWGU010000010.1, from coordinate 205,704 downwards.
ATCGTGGCCGCGGCCAGTTCCCGGGTCGGGCGGTCCAGGCCGGGCGCGGCGAGAGCCAGCTCGGCGACCGCGCGGGCCGCCGGGCCGGACATCTCGCTGAGCCGTCCGGCAACCACGGCCGCCACGTCGGAGCGTGCCCCCGGATCCACCCAGGCGTAGGTGACGAGCGCGAAGAGCGCCGCCTGGGTGACCCGGTCCAGGTCTCCGTCGAGCAGGCCGAGCAGCAGCCGCCGGCGGCTGGAGTCGAGCCACGGCTCGGCACTGCCGTGGTGCAGCAGCCCGAGACAGGCCCACACCTCCAGCCCGGTCGGCTGGCGTGCCTCGGTGACGGCGGGGTGGGCGAGCAACGAGAGCAACTCCCACGGCTCGACCAGGACCAGACCGAGCGCCCGGTCGTACGCCGCCGGCGGGTGCGCCCAGGTCGGCGTGGCGACCCGGAGCAGCCGCCGCACGGCGTCCGCCGACGGTTCGGCGTTGACCGGCGCGCGTCCCGGCGGCAGTGGTGCTCCGGACGGCATGCCGCCGAGCCAGGGCGACTCCCGGCAGCACTCCTCCAGGTCGGTGTGCTCGTGCGCGTCGTCCGGGTGGTCACGGATGAAGTCGGCCAGCTCGACCAGGTGGGCGACGTCGCCGTCGGCCCGGTAGCGCAAACGGTGCGCGGTGTGCACCACGCAGTCGAAGTCGGGGTCGCGTTCCAGGGCCAGTTCGGTCCAGCGCAGGGCCTCGTCGAGCCGGTCCAGGTCGGCCAGGGTGGCGGCGACGTCCGCGTACACCGAGAGGTCGTCGGGGTCGTAGGCGACGGCCCGGCGCAGTGCGGCGAGCGCCTCGGGCATCCGGCCGGCGCTGCGGTACGCGTACCCCAGCCAGATCTCGCCCAGCTTGGAGGGTTGTGCCCGGGCGCCGCGGGCGGCCCAGTCGACGGCGAGCCGGACCTCGCCCAGCCGGCGGGCCAGTGCCGAGCCGGCGCCGAGCAGCATGGCGTGCTCGCCGTGCGCGGCGACCGCGTGCCGGATCACCGTGAGGTACGGCCGGAGCGTGTCGGTGGTGCCGGCGGGCGCCGGGTCGCCGACCGCGGTGCAGAGCCGCATCACGGTGCGGGCCAGCAGGCCGGGCTCGATGCGCGCGCCGAGCGCCGGTGCGGCGACCCAGGGCACCCCGGCCCAGTCGGTGCCGGGCTGGCCGGCGCTTGCCGCGACGAGCAGCGGCAGGCCGTCCTCGGGGTGGCCGGCGGCGGCGAGCAGGTGTGCGCGGGCGACCATCCGGCCGGGTGGTTCGTGCGGCTCGGCCGGCAGCAGGCCGAGCCCGCCGCCGGCGGTCGCGGCCAACCGGCTGAGCAGCTCGTGGATCTCGGGCAGGGTGGGTGCGTGGGTGAGCGCACCGGCGAGGTGCCCGGCGGCGCCGGCCGTGTCGCCGCGCTCGAGGGCGGCGCGGGCGCGCGCGAGGTCACGGTGTGCCGAGGGGTGGGAATCCACGAGCAAAGACCCTAGGGGAAGTGCCGCCATATGTCAGTCCTCATGTTTGCGCACTCCTGCGCGAAACCTTGACCTAGTAAGCTTTTTCTTGCAAGACTGCGCAGCGATTGCGCGAAATTTGGATGTTGGGGAGGATCACGTGACACAGCGAGGCCATGGCATGTCGGCGGACATCGCGGAACAACCGGCCGGTTTCGCCCGGCTGCTCGAGTCCGGTCCCTCCGGTGCGATCGCCGAGGTCGCGGCCGAGATCGCCCGCCGCCGGCCGCGCAACGTGCTCTTCGTGGCCCGGGGCACGTCCGACCACGCCGCGCTCTACGGCGCGTACCTCACGGAGATCCGCCTGGGGCTGCCGGTCGGCAGTGCCTCACCGAGCGCGATCACGCTCTACGGCGCGCGGCCCGACTTCACCGGCACGCTCGTCGTCGGGGTCAGCCAGAGCGGCGGATCGGCCGACCTCACCGGGGTGCTCGGCGTGGCCCGGGAGAAGGGTGCGCTCACCCTCGCGGTCACCAACAACCCGGAGTCGGCGCTCGCCAAGGCCGCCGAGCTCTCCGTCGACGTGGCGGCCGGGCACGAGCGGGCGGTCGCCGCCACCAAGACCTACACGGCCGAGCTGCTGGCGCTGCTGATGCTCGTCGAGGGCGTGCGCGCGGGCGACGGCCGGCTGCCCGCCGAGGAGCGGGCGGCGCTTGCCGAGCTGCCGCGGCTGGCCGAGGGTGTGCTCGCCGACACCGGCCCCGAGGACCTGGCCCAGCGGTACCGGTTCGCCTCCAGCCTGGTGACCACCGGCCGGGGTTACGCCTACCCGACCGCACGGGAGGCCGCCCTCAAGCTGATGGAGACGTCCTACCTGCCCGCCCTGGCGTTCTCCGGCGCCGACCTGCTGCACGGTCCGCTCGCCATGGCCGACCCGGACGTGCCGGTGCTCGCGGTGGTCGGCGACGGTCCCGGTGGCCGCTCGATGCGCGACGTGGTGACCCGGCTCGGTGAGCGCCGGGCCGACGTGGTGACGATCGGCGCGGCCGACGTCCCCGGTGCGTCCGCGCGGCTCGCGGTTCCGGCGGTCGAGGAGCGGTACAGCCCGCTGCTCGACATCCTGCCGCTGCAGAAGCTCGCCCTCGCCCTGGCCCTGGCCCGTGGTGAGGACCCGGACGCGCCTCGCGGCCTCAAGAAGGTCACGACGACGCTTTAGAAATAAGCTGGGCTCGTGTCCACCCTGCGTGACCTCGTCGAAGAACACACCACCCTCAGTCCCGCCGACATCGACCACCTGCACCGGCTCGCCGGTGACTGGCAGCTGCTCTCCGACCTCTCCTTCGCGGATCTGCTGCTCTGGGTGCCGATCAAGGGGGAGCCGCGGCAGCCGCGGGAGTTCCTGTGCGTCGCGCAGGTGCGGCCGGTGACCGCGCCCACGGCGTACCAGGACGACCAGGTCGGCAAGATCGTCGGCGGGCCGGAGGTGGCGCACCTCGAGGTGGCGCTCACGCAGGAGCGGATCTGGCGGGAGGGTGACCCGGTCTGGTACGGCGACACCCCCGCCCGCCACGAGGCCATCCCGGTCCGGTTGCGCGACGCCACCGACCTGGAGGAGGGGTACAGCGAGGTGATCGCGGTGATCGGCCGCGACACCAACCTGAGCACGGCGCGGACGCCCAGCCAGCTCGAACTGAACTACCTGACCACGGCCGACGACCTGGCCCAGATGGTCTCCGACGGAACGTTCCCGCCGCCCCGGCACCCGGGGGAGACCACGTCGGCGCCGCGCGTCGGTGACGGCATCATCCGGCTGGACTCGTCCGGCAAGGTCACCTACGCCAGCCCGAACGCGCAGTCCGCGTACCGGCGTCTCGGCTTCAACTCCCACCTGGTCGGCGAGGAGCTGGCGAACCTGGCCGTCCGGCTCTCGGCCGACCCGCTGGAGGGCAACGACGCCGCCGAGCGGATCCTGTCGTCGCTGCGCGGCGAGTTCTCGCCCCGGATGGAGGTGGAGGCGCGCGGCGCCACCGTGCTCACCCGGGCGTTGCCGCTGCTGCCCGCCGGGGTGCCGATCGGCGCGCTGGTGCTGGTCCGCGACGTCACCGAGATCCGCCGCCGGGAACGCGCCCTGATGACCAAGGACGCCACCATCCGGGAGATCCACCACCGGGTCAAGAACAACCTGCAGACCGTCGCGGCGCTGCTGCGCCTGCAGGCCCGGCGGGTCGACGCGGTGGAGGCCCGGATGGCGCTCGAGGAGTCGGTACGCCGGGTCGCCTCGATCGCGCTCGTCCACGAGACGCTCTCCATGTCCAGCGACGAGGCGGTCGAGTTCGACGGCATCGTGGACCGGGTGGCCACCGCCGCCACCGAGGTCGCCGCCACCAGCTACCCGGTCCGGATGCGCCGCGAAGGCACGTTCGGCGTGCTGCCCGCCGAGATCGCCACCTCGTTGGTGATGGTCCTGAACGAGCTGCTGATCAACGCGGTGGAGCACGGCTTCCCGGCGGCGGACGACGACGAGGAGGTGCCCGCGCCGGCGACCGCGGGCGAGGTGGTGGTCTCCGCGCACCGGTTCCGCAAGCAGTTGCACGTCACGGTCGCCGACAACGGGCAGGGCCTGCCGGAGGGCTTCAAGTTCGAGGGCGGCAAGCGGCTGGGGTTGCAGATCGTGCGGGCGCTCGCCACCGGGGAACTGCGCGGCAGCATCGAGATGCGCAACCGGGCCGGCGGCGGCACCGAGGCCGTCCTGGTGGTCCCACTCGCGAAACGCTGACGGGCGGGGGCGGGGGCGGGGGGTCAGCCGCCGGGTCCGCCGGGTGCTGCCGCGGGGCTGTGGTGGGCGTCGGTGCGGCGGATCGCCTCATGCTGGGGCAGGGCGAGCGCGACCACGGTGAGCAGCGCGAGCACTGCCCGCAGGCGCAACCCGCGCAGGGCGGCCGCGGCGCAGAGCGCGACCGGCACCAGCGCCGGAAGAGCCCAGTGCGGTGCCCAGAAACTGCCGGTCAGGGTGAGCGCGACGGCCAGCGCCAGCGGCGGCACGGCGGCGAGGACGGCCAGTTCGCGGATCAGGGCCCGGTCCGGCCAGCGGGCGGCGAGTGCCAGGCCGAGCAGGAACAGCAGGGCCGCGGCCGAGGCGAGCAGCGCGGCCGGCGGGTGCTGCGAGGTCCGCCACGGCAGGTCCGGGTCCCAGGCGAGGAGCGCGGCCTGCTGCCGCATTCCCAGGGAGATCAACGGCGCCGGGGGTACGAGGGCCAGCACGGTAACCGGGAGCCACCACAGCAGGGCCGGCTGCCGGCTCAGCGACCAGCGGGACACCATCGTGTACGCGTGCCCGGCCAGGATCAGCAACGCCGGGAAGTGCAGCAGGCCGGTCAGCGTGACGAGCAGGCCGTACCCTGCCCAGCGCCCCCAGTGCGGCCGGTCCAGGGTGCGGTAGAGCAGCAGGGTGGCCGCGGTGGCGCAGAGGAAGGCGAGGGCGAACGGGCGGGCCTCCTGGGCGTACCTGCTGACCGCCGGCACTGCGGCCAGGAACAGCCCGCCGCGGAGGCCGACACCCGGGGTCAGGACGCGCCGGCCCAGTTCACCGGCGAGCCCGGCGCCGAGACCCATCGCGACGAGTGACGGCAGCCGCAGCGCCGGGACGTCGTGCCCGGCGAGATCGGCCCAGAAGTGCATGAGCAGGTAGTAGAAGGCGTTCACGGCGTCGGTGTCACGGGCTGCGCGCAGGATCGCTTCGGGGTCGAGCCCGGCCGCCACCCGGGTCAGTTCCTCGCCGGGGCCCGGGTCCGGGACGGCCAGTCCGATCAACCCGGCCGAGACGGTGAGCGTGGCCGGGACCAGGAACGGCCCCCACACCCGGATGGTGGCTGCCGGACTGGACAATGCGCGGCTCCCGGAGGATCGACCTTCGCCTGCGCCGAGCCTGTCAACCTTCCGTAGCGTTGTCACTACACCATGTGGCTGAGCTTCGATCCCGCAGCCCGTACGCGGACGGTCACCACGCGTTCGCGCTGTGCTGCTCTGCACACTCCCGGATTCTGGACCGCACTGGCCCAGAATCGTTCGGCGTGAGAGGCTTGCCCACATGACCGCTGCAGTTGACCGCCGCTTCGTGGCCCGCCGCCACGTGGACTACGGCCGTGTCCGCAGCGCGATGTGTCCGGCTTCCTGACGACGCCCGCTTTTCCTTTTCGGGCGCGCTTCCGCCGGGCCCACTCCTGACACAGATGTCACGAGCCTCCACCGGGCCGTGAGCGGCAACGTGCGCCCACGAAACCCGGAGGAACGCCGAGATGGCGCCCAGCAACACTCCCGCTGCAGGTCCGACCGCCCGCCCCCGCAAGGTGCGCGGCGAGGGTCAGTGGGCGCTCGGACACCGCGAGCCGCTCAACCCCAACGAGCGCAGCAAGAAGGACGACAACCCCCTCAACGTCCGGGCGCGCATCGAGAACATCTACGCGCACGGCGGGTTCTCCTCGATCGACCCGGCCGACCTGCGTGGCCGCTTCCGCTGGTGGGGGCTCTACACCCAGCGCAAAGCCGGCATCGACGGCGGCCGCACCGCGGTGCTGGAGCCCGAGGAGCTCGAGGACGAGTACTTCATGCTCCGCGTCCGCTGCGACGGCGGCGCGCTCAACCTGGCCCAGCTGCGCACCATCGCGCAGATCTCCACCGAGTTCGGCCGGGACAGCGCCGACATCACCGACCGGCAGAACATCCAGCTGCACTGGATCCGGGTCGAGGACGTGCCGGAGATCTGGCGCCGGCTGGAAGCGGTCGGCCTGCAGACCACCGAGGCGTGCGGTGACTGCCCCCGCGTCGTGCTGGGCAGCCCGGTCGCCGGCGTCTCCGCCGAAGAGGTCATCGACGCCACCCCGGCCATCGACGAGATCGTGAAGCGGTACGTCGGTGACCCGCGCTACTCGAACCTGCCCCGCAAGTTCAAGTCGCAGATCTCCTGGCTCGCCGACGGGCCCTACCAGGCGAACGACATCTCGTTCGTCGGCGTCGACCACCCCGAGCACGGCCCCGGCTTCGACCTCTGGGTCGGCGGCGGCCTCTCCACCAACCCGCGGCTCGCCGAACGGCTCGGCGTCTGGGTGCCGCTCAACGAGATCCCGGACGTCTGGGAGGGCGTCGTCGGGATCTTCCGCGACTACGGGTACCGCCGCCTGCGTCACCGGGCCCGGCTCAAGTTCCTGCTCGCCGACTGGGGCGTCGCCAAGTTCCGCGAGGTCCTGGAGAAGGAGTACCTCGGCCGGACCCTGCTCGACGGGCCCGCGCCGGACCTGCCGGAGAAGCCGATCGACCACATCGGCGTGCACAAGCAGCGCGACGGCCGCAACTACGTCGGCGCCGCCCCCGTCGTCGGCCGCTCCTCCGGCACCCAGCTCAGCCGGCTCGCCGACCTGGTCGAGGCGCACGGCTCGGATCGGGTGCGGCTCACCGCGTACCAGAAGCTCCTCGTCCTGGACATCTCCGACGAGAACGTGGAACCGCTGGTCCGGGCCCTGCGCGAGATCGGGCTGGAGGCCCGTCCCTCGGCCTGGCGCCGAGGCACCATGGCCTGCACCGGCATCGAGTACTGCAAACTCGCCATCGTCGAGACCAAGGCCCGCGGCGAAGAGCTGGTGGCCCGGCTCGAGAGCCGGCTCGCCGACTTCGACGCCGACATCTCGGTGCACATCAACGGCTGCCCCAACGCCTGCGCCCGCACCCAGGTCGCCGACATCGGACTCAAGGGCCAGCTGGTCATGAACTCCCACGGCGAGCAGGTGGAAGGCTTCCAGATCCACCTGGGCGGCGCCCTCGGCATGGCCAAGGGCGAGACCGCCGGTTTCGGGCGCAAACTGCGCGGCCTCAAGGCCACCGCCGAGGAGCTTCCGGAGTACGTGGAACGCGTCGCCCGGCACTACCTGGACAACCGCAGTTCCGGCGAGACGTTCGCGAACTGGGTGCTCCGCGCCGACGAGGAGCTCCTGAAATGAGCGACGCCAGATCAGCGCCCCTCTACTGCCCGTACTGCGGTGACGAGGACCTCCGCCCCAACGAGGCCTCGCACGGCGCCTGGGAGTGCCACTCCTGCGCGCGCGTCTTCTCGGTCAAGTTCATCGGTTTACTGTCCAAGGGAGTCAACAGATGAGCATCCTGAACGCCACCGGTCTGGGCCTGATAAACCTCGGTGCCCCCGCTCTCGCCCCCGTGGCCGGCGTCGAACCGGGCCGTCGCACCCCGGACGAGCTGCGTGAACTGGCCGCCGCCGCCGGCCGCGACCTCGAAGGCAGCACCGCCGAGGAGATCGCCAAGTGGGCGACCGACACGTTCGGCGCCCGGTTCTGCGTCACCAGCTCCATGGCCGACGCCGTCGTGGCGCACCTCTTCTCCCGGGTCTCGCCCGGCGTCGACGTCGTCTTCCTCGACACCGGCCTGCACTTCCCGGAAACCCTGAAGGTCCGCGACACCGTGGCCCGCACCATGAACGTCAACGTCCGGTCCGTCCGCCCACGGCTGACCGTCGGGCAGCAGGACGGCGAGTACGGTCCCCGCCTCTTCGCCCGCAGCCCCGACGAATGCTGCTTCCTGCGCAAGGTGGAACCGCTGGAACGCGCCCTCGCCGAGTACGACTCCTGGGCCACCGGCCTGCGCCGCGACGAGTCACCGACCCGGGCCAACACGCCGGTCGTCGCCTTCGACGCCAAGAAGGGCAAAGTCAAGGTCAACCCGATCGCGGCGTGGACCCAGACCGACGTGGACCGCTACATCAGCCGGTGGAACGTGCCGGTCAACGAACTGTTCAAGAAGGGCTACGGTTCGATCGGCTGCTGGCCGTGCACCCGCCGGACCAAGGCCGGCGAAGACCCGCGCGCCGGCCGCTGGGCGATGTTCGAGAAGACCGAATGCGGTCTGCACGTCTGAACCCGGCCCACCGGCCGGCCGTCGTCCTCGTCGCCCACGGCAGCCGCGACCCCCGGGCCGCGGCCACCACGGAGGCGCTGGCCGGCGCGGTCCGGCGGGCCCACCCGCAGTGGCTGGTCCGGGCGTCCTACCTGGACCACGCCGGCCCGCGCCCCCTCGACGTGCTCGCCGCGGTGCCGTCCCGCCGGGCCGTCCTGGTGCCGCTGCTGCTGACCGCCGCCTACCACGGCCGGGTCGACCTGCCGGCCGTCGCCCGTGCCGCCGAGGCGCTGCCCCTCACGGTGACCTTGGCGGACGTGCTGGGCCCGGCGTCGCCTCTGCTGCTGGATGCCCTGTGCCGCCGCCTGGCCGCCACCGCCCCCGGCGTCCTGCCGCCGTCGGGTGTGTCGCCGTTTCCAGCTTCGGATTTTTCTCCGTTCGGCCGGGCGCTCGCCACGGCCAATGGTGCTCTGCCGTCCACGCTCGACGGGGTCGTCCTGGCCTCAGCCGGGACGCGTGACCCCGCCGCCCGGGCGACGGTGGCGGACGCGGCCGCGGCCCTGGGCCGCCGGTTGGGGTTGCCGGCCGAGGTGGCATACGCGTCCGGGGCCGGTCCGGCCCCCGCCGAAGCGGTGACCCGGCTGCGAGCCGCCGGCGCTCAGCGCGTAGGCATGGCCGCCTACTTCCTGGCGCCAGGCCTCCTCTACGACCTGGCGGCCGACACAGCCCGGTCTGCCGGCGCGGTACTGGCGGCCGAGCCGCTCGGGGACACACCTGAAGTGGTACGTCTGGTCGGCGCCCGCGTCAAGGCGGCCCTGAGCGGGTCCTTCGCAGCCGCCGCCTGAAGGTGCCGCGCCCGGTGCCGCTGCTCCTCGGCGCTCGCTTCCCGACTCATCGTGCCGCGCGTCCATCGCCCTCGGTGGGATACGCACTCTTGATTGGCGCGGCGAACGTACCTGCCAGCCGTCCCGATGAGATTCACTCCGAAGTGTGCCTTCAGCCCCACAGGGCGGCCCGCAGTGTGTTCTGTCCACGTGCGAGTCCGCCCTGTGACCTCCGCCGGATTGCCTCGTCCGGAGGCTTTGATCCCGGGCTCGAGCTGGCCGGGTTCGGCTTGTGCCTGTGGTTGCTGGCTGGTCGGGTTCGGCTTGTGCCCACAGGCGGTGGGGGAGCGCTTCATGTGTCCCGATAGGTGCCGGTCAAGCAGCGATGCCCGCTGCGGTGGGTTCGCGTGGCGGTGTTGATCTGCTAGCGATGCGAAATCGCGGTGATCATGGACCTGAAACCGCGATTTCGCATCGCTAGCAGATCAACATCTCGCCATGGGCGGCTTGTCGGGTGCCGCCGCAGCCCACTAGGGGGCCGCAGTGATGCGCACGCGGTATTCACAGGACCGACGCTGATCCGGACCGGCGCTTGCCCGCACCGGGCTCGGCCGAAGTGGTGCTTGCTCGGACTGGTGCTTGCCCGAGTCGGGGCTCGGCCGGAGTGGCGCTTGCTCGAGTCGGGGCTCGGCCGGAGTGGCGCTTGCTCGAGTCGGGGCTCGGCCGGAGTGGCGCTTGCTCGAGTCGGGGCTCGGCCGGAGTGGTGCTTGCCTGGGCTGGGGCTCGGCCGGGCCGGCGCTTGCCCGCACCAGGGGCTCGGCCGGAGTGGTGCTTGCTCGCACCGGTGCTTGCTCGGACTGGCGCTCGGACGCCAGTCCACGGTGTTCCGTTGTCTTCGGCTTGGTGGCGCCCGGTGTGCCGGGAGGAGCCGGCCGGCTGCAGCATGTGCCCGGGTGCGCATTCGACGATCTATCCGATCCGCGCGGGTGAGGTGCTCGACATGCCGGCTGGCGACGCGGGCAGAGGTTCCGGCGGAATCCGCGCCTTGCCGCCGCGCGCGTGATGCCGCGTCCGCCTGCGCCCCCTGGGCGGCCACGTCCAACCTTGCCGGCGTGCTGGAGTTCACCTTCGCCGATCGCCCAGCCCGCGCTCAGGCCGTGGTCCCACTCTGGGCGTTGGTGGTGGTCCCACTGTGAGCGTTGGCGGTGGTCCCACTCCGGGCGTAGACGATTGTCGCGCCTTGCGCTTCGGTGTCCGTCCAGCCTTGCGCTTCGGTGTCCGCGCAGCCCTGCGCTTCGGCGTTCGCGCAGCCCTGCGCTTCGGCGTCCGCCCACCCTGCGCGTCCGCCTGGATGCTCGTCGCGTGGCGCCCCGCCGTGTGTCGGCACATGGTGGCCTCAACAGGCGCTGCTTCGCGCGGCCCCACCCCCGGAGTAGCCCTGAGACGCCGGGCGCCGTAGGGGCCGTAAGAGGGCGGGCCTACCCCTTCCGGGGGACACCGGGCGCTGGACCGCCTGTACGCCGCCTCAAGCGCTCAACGGCGCGGAGATCGCCACCGCCGGGCAGGCGGAGATCCCTTGAGGCTCTGTGGCGCTCTCAGCGGGCGAAGCCGCACCTCGGGCGGGGGCATGAGTGAAGCCGCAGTGGTAGGGGAAGTGGCTGCTTGCCGGTAAACGGAGCAGGTGACTCCTGGTTACCGTCACTCCGCGCAAGGTAGCGACTAAAGAGTGATCGGGTCACTCCGATGCGGAGTGTGTTGAGTTGGCGACGCAATGCGCGCTGATCCGAATTTCGAGATCATTTCGGGGAAGCGGGGAAACGTACGGTGATCGCAATTGCGCACTGTGGAATGGAAACGCTCGGTGAGCGAGCCGAAACAGCAAGACGCCCCGGTGCCGTCAGGCCCGGGGCGCAAATGCTGTGTGGGGGATTGAATCAGGCGGTGGGAGCGCCGACCCGGAGGCCGCCGCGACGCTTCACTGCGCGCCGCTCGTCTTCGCTCATCCCGCCCCAAACGCCGGCATCCTGACCGGACTCGAGCGCCCAGGAGAGGCACGACTCGGTCACCGGGCACCGCCGGCACACGGCCTTGGCCTGCTCGACCTGCAGGAGCGCCGGGCCGGACGTCCCGATCGGGAAGAACAGCTCAGGGTCCTCGTCGCGGCAGATCGCATCGTGACGCCAGTCCATGGCGGCAAACTCCTTGTTTCGGATGGGGTAATGAAAACAGTGCTGTTTACCTATATGCATGCGCAGTGGTTGTCCACGGGTTGTACCCGAGTGATCACCAGTGCGTCAGCAAGCTTTTGGTGTTTGGTGGCTGTTCCGCGCTTCTGGATTAGGAACGCGTACAAGCAGCAACCGGTTACTTCTTATCGCTTGTGAATGCTTTCACGAACTCACGCGATGTCAAGGGTAGCGCTGGAAGTTTCTCCCGGCGGGTGAGCTGGCTCACGTACCCTTATGTCCGGTTCGGCCGCTACTGCCGACGCCGGATGACGAACGCTCCCATCAATGTAGTACGGTCCTGGCCACTTCGCCGACCTTTTGACCGTGTTTCTGTAACGGATCGTGAGCACCTACCGGGTTCACGTACCCCGTTGTCAGCAGATCACACGCAGAGCCGACGGGACGGACACGAAGTGCACTTTCTGTCGCTCCCCGAGGTAGTCGCCGTCCAGCTGGAATGCCTGAGGCCGGGACGCGACCACGGTGAACTCGGCGATGTCATGCAGCCGTAATACTTGTTTACCTCGAAGATCACCGGAACGCCACGCGAGTTGTGTCACGGTCCGCGTGGTGGCGGGCAGGTTGAGGCGGTGCAACGCCATCACGTCGAGGCCCAGATCGAACGATGCGTCCGGGTTCGGGTCGAGGGCTCGGTCGCCGACGTAGGTCCAGGGTGCGGTGTTCTGCACGATCACGGTGCTGAGGCCGGTGGCGCTCTCCTCGCCGGGGCGTTCCAGCGCGAGCGGCGGGTCCTTACGGTCCAGTCCGGTGAAGAATTGGCCGGCCATCGACCGGAAGTAGAGCCCCGGCGTCGACGTGCGGCCGCGCAGACGGGCCTGCTCCACACTGCGGATGGTCGCGGCGTCCCAGCCGAGGCCGGCGGTGAAGGTGAAGTACCGATCGTCGGCGCGACCGAGATTGATCACTCGATGCCGACCGTCCCGGATGCCGTTGAGGATCACCCCGGCGCCGTCCACCCAGTCGCGCGGCATGCCGAGCGCGCGGGCGAAGACGTTCGTCGAGCCGCCGGGCACCACGGCCAGCGCGGGCAGCCGCAACGCCGGCGGGCCGGCCAGCTCGGCCAGCGCGGTCGATGCGGTGAGCAGGCCGTTGACCGCCTCGTTCACCGTGCCGTCACCACCCAGCGTGACGACCAGGTCGACCCCGCTCTCGGCCGCCTCCCGGGCAAGCCGGGTGGCGTGGCCACGCCGTTCCGTGTATCGCACCGTCAGGTCCACCGCGCTCTGCAACGCCCGGACCAGGACCTCGCGGCTGCGCTCACTGGTCGTCGTCGCCCGGGGGTTGACCACCAGCAACGCTCGCATGGGCGGCACTGTACCTGCCGGAAGCCCGCTCGGCTGTCGGTATGGTGCAGGTGTGACCGGTGAGAAACCCCTGACCGATGGACCTGCGACCCTCGAATGGGGGGTTCGGCTGCTCTATGTACAGGCGGCCGCGCTCGCCGTGCTCACCGCGTACCTCATCGTCCTTGATCTGACGAGCAGTGAGATCGACGTGGCGGTCGCCGCCTCGCTCACCGTGATGGCCGCCCTGGCCGCGGTCGCCGTCTTCTTCGTCGCCCGCGGGCTGGGGCGCCGCGCCGTCCGCGCCCGTGGGCCGGCCGTCGTGGTGCAGCTGTTCCTGCTGGCCACCGGCGGTTTCCTGCTCCAGATCGACATGCTCTGGCTGGGCCTGGCGATGCTGCTGCTCGCTCTGGTGACCGCCGTGCTGATCCTGGTTCCGCCGAGCAGCCGAGCGTTGGGCGTCGATTAGCGGGTATATGGCGGGCGATCAGGGCCTAACCTGGACGGGTGACCGGCTCAGCGGTGCGTCCACCCGCCTATCAGCAGCTCGCCGACGAGTTGCGAGCGGAGATCACCTCAGGGCGCCTTCAGCCCGGTGAGCGTCTGCCACCGGAGCCCGAACTATGCGTCAAGATCGGCGTCAGCCGCAGCACCGTCCGGGAGGCGCTCCGTCTTCTCGCCAGTCAGCACCTGATCGTCACGACTCGCGGGGTCACCGGCGGCAGCTTCGTGTCGCATCCCGACGCGGAGCAGTTGGCCGACGGTCTCTCCACCGGGTTCGCGCTGCTCACCCACTCCGCGAACGTGGGGTTCGCCGACCTGCTGGAGTTGCGGCGCGCGCTCGAGGTGCCGGCGGCCGGCCTGGCCGCGACCCGCCGCACCGACGGGCACCTGACGGAGCTGCGCGGTGCGCTCTTCGACCCGGCGATCGACGACTTCGACACGATGATGGCGGCGCACGCGGCGTTCCACCGGGCGATGTCCAAGGCCACCGGAAATCCGCTGTTCGAGCTGGTGGGAAGCCCGCTCTACCAGGCCTCCTACGGGGAAGAGGTGATCGGCTCCCTGCCCGAGGACTACTGGGGGCGGATCGACGGCGATCACCGCCGACTGCTGGGCTGCGTGCTGGCACGCGACGCCGAGGGCGCCACGAAGGCGGCGGCGGAACACCTCGACTACATAGCCCGCACCGTACGCTGACCGAAGCCTTCCCGAGCCGTTCCCGGCAAAGGCCGTGGTCAGCGGCCTCCCGTACCGTTCCCGGCAAAGGCGGTGATCAGCGGCGTCCCGAACCGTTCCGGCAAGGCCGTGGTCAGCGGCCCTCCCGAGCCGTTCCCGACCGGGCCTAGAACTCGGTCCGGCGCGTCAGCAGCCGGATGGTGGCGTGCCGCCCGGTGGCCTCGGCCTCGGCGGACGTGGTCAGCGCGGTCAGCACCTTCCACGCGAAGGACGACTCGGACGGGAGTCGGGCGCCGCGCACGGTGGCGACCGTGACCTCGACGGTCAGCGCGTCGTCGGTGACCGCGAAGCGGCATTCCAGCTCGGCGCCGCGGGTCGCGATCGCGAGCAGCATGGCGCACGCCTCGTCGACGGCGATGCGCAGGTCCTCGATCTCGTCGAGGGCGAAGTGCAGCCGGGCCGCGAGACCGGCGGTGGCCGTTCGGAGGACGCCGAGGTACCCACCGTCTGCGGGGACGGTCAGTAGTACGACGTCGTCGCCGACGTCCGGCTCTGTCTGGATCAGCTGAGTCACCCGAACCCCCTCCTCCTGATGGAGGAGACTCTAGCCGCTCACTGAGGGTGAAGGCAGGCCCGGCGGCCGGGTCGTCCCGCCGCCGGGCCTCCTGCGGGCCTCAGGCCTGCTTGGTCTCCCAGAAGATCTTGGAGATCTCCTCGATCTTGCCGAGCAGCTGCTCCGCGACGGCCGGGTCGACCGAGCCCTTGGCGCCGGAGGCACCGGCGAGCTTGGTGGCCTCGTTGAAGAGCTGGTGCAGGTTGGGGTACTTCTCGAAGTGCGGCGCCTTGAAGTAGTCGGTCCAGAGCACCCACAGGTGGTGCTTGACCAGCTCGGCGCGCTGCTCCTTGATCAGGATCGCCCGGGTGCGGAACTCGGGATCGGTGTTGGCCTGGTACTTCTCGGCGATCGCCTTGATCGACTCGGCCTCGATCCGGGCCTGCGCCGGGTCGTAGACCCCGCACGGCAGGTCGCAGTGCGCGCTGACCACGGTGCGCGGGGTGAGGAAACGCGGAAGTCGCATCAGGACTCCTCCATTGAGTTTGCAATGATCCGTGATTGACAGTACCCCTTACGCCCATGGGGGAACGCGACGGAGGCTTGCTGCCTTGAAATGGCAATTACCGCTGTTCGCAGTGCTCGTGCACGGCCCCTCGATGGTGCCGGTGCTGCGGTCCGGAGACGCGCTGCTGGTGCGCCGTGGTGCCCGGATCCGGGCCGGTGACATCGTGGTGGCACGGTTCCGCTCCCGGCCCGATCTGCTGGTGGTGAAACGGGCGATCCGCGAGCAGGACGGCGGCTGGTGGCTCCAGGGTGACAACGAGTTAGTCATCGACGACTCGCGGAAGTATGGCGTCGCGGACGTCGTCGGGCGTGTGACATTTCGCTACTGGCCCAGGCCAGGGCGGCTAAGTTAGGCTCTTGTGATCCCCGGCGCACACTCGCGCCGCGGTCGCTTTCTCGGGTGATCCCCGCATCGCACCCCACCCTGGCGCATACTCGCGACCAGTAGTGGTCAGGTGCCACGTTATCAACGCCGATGCCGTGTGGAGTTCACCGTGTCTTTCTTCAGTTTCGAGCTCGATCCTGCCCTGGCCGCCGATCCGGTCTTCGACCTGCACCGTCAGGGCAAGATGACGATGAGCGCCACCGTCCCGCTGTCCAGCCGGGACGATCTCTCCCTCGCCTACACGCCGGGTGTCGCCCGTGTCTGTGAGGCGATCGCCGAGGATGAGGCGCTCTACCCCGACTACACCTGGACGGCCAACACCGTCGCCGTGATCACCGACGGCTCGGCCGTGCTGGGCCTCGGCAACATCGGCCCCAAGGCCGCGATGCCCGTCATGGAGGGCAAGTCGGTGCTGTTCAAGCAGTTCGGTGGGGTCGACTCCATCCCGATCTGCCTCGACACGCAGGACGTCGAGGGCATCATCGCCGCCGTCAAGGCGATGGCACCGTCCTTCGGCGGCATCAACCTGGAGGACATCAGCGCGCCGCGCTGCTTCGAGATCGAGCGCCGCCTCGACGCCGAACTCGACATCCCGGTCTTCCACGACGACCAGCACGGCACCGCGGTCGTGACGCTCGCCGCCCTGCGCAACGCGGCCAAGCTGCTGGGCCGCCGCTTCGCCGACCTGCGGGTCGTCATCAGCGGTGCCGGCGCGGCAGGTGTCGCCATCACACAGACGCTCATCGCGGCCGGTGTGGAGGGCGCCAATATGATCGTCTGCGACTCGCGCGGGATCATCCACGCCGACCGCCCGAACCTCGGGCCGGTCAAGGAGCGGCTCGCCGCCACGACGAACTTCTCCGGGCGCACCGGCGGGATCGCCGAGGCGCTGATCGGCGCCGACGTGCTGATCGGGGTCTCCGGTGGCGCCATCGAGGAGTCCGCTCTGGCCGGGATGGCGCCGGGCGCGATCATCTTCGCGCTGGCCAACCCGACGCCGGAGGTGCCGCCGGCGGTCGCACACCGGTACGCGGCGATCGTCGCGACCGGCCGCAGCGACTTCCCCAACCAGATCAACAACGTGCTGGCGTTCCCGGGCATCTTCCGCGGCACCCTCGACGTCCGGGCCACCACGATCACCGACCGGATGAAGGTGGCCGCGGCCGACGCGATCGCGGCGATCGTCGCCGACGACCTGCGACCGGAAGCGATCGTGCCGTCCCCGTTGGACCCGCGGGTCGCCCCGGCGGTGGCCGCCGCGGTCGCCGCGGCGGCAGCCGAGGACGGCGTGGCCCGGCGGACACCGGCACCGGCGCAGGTCGTCACCGCCCCGGGCGACGTCAAGCAGACCGCCTGACCCGGCCGGCTGGCGTCGGGCAGTCCGCCTGATCCGGCCGGCTGGCATCGGGCAGTCCGCCTGATCCGGCCGGCTGGCGTCGGGCAGTCCGCCTGATGCGGCCGGCTGATGTCGGGCAGTCCACCTGACGCGGCCGGCTGACGTCGGGCAGTCCGCCTGACGACCGAAAGCGACAGCAACCGCAACCGCGCCGCTCCTCCACGACGAGGGCGGCGCGGTTTCGCGTAGGCGGCAGGGGAGCGGGGGTTGCCCCCGTTACCCGGTTCCGGGCCCAGTGGCGCCGGACGTGCCGCCCCTGTCGAGATGTTGATCTGCTAGCGCTACGAAATCGCTGTGATCATGGGGTCGAAACCGCGATTTCGCATCGCTAGCAGATCAACACCGCCGCGCGGAGCCAATGCAGCCGACCGCAGCCCCTTGTCCAGGGACCGCAACCGAGCGGAAGGCAAGCAACACCACGCCGTCCCTCCGCCTCGCCCGCCGCCGCAGCAACCTCCGGCGCGCCATGTTCCGCGACCTCTACCAGCGCAACCGACAGAAGAGCTCGTACCGCCTGCTTGACAAGACCATGGGGATACCCCGGCAGGGGAAGGCGTCGGTTGCGCGCCCGGCTGGAGAGGCGCTGGTCGCCCGGGCGGCGGCGCTGTGATGCGGGCGGCGGCGCGGTGACGCCGGCTGCGGCGCGGTGATGCGGGCGGGGCGCGGGGTGACTTATTCGCCGTTAAGGTCGGTGGATGCGTGCCGCCTATGCCTCCGCCCTGCACCCGGACGAGCCCCTGCGCGGGCTGACCATCGGTGACCTGCCCGAGAGACCCGTGCCGGACGGCTGGGTGCCGATCGAGGTCCGGGCCTCGTCGCTCAATCACCACGACCTCTGGTCGCTGCGCGGGGTGGGGCTGCCGGCGGACCGGTTGCCGATGATCCTCGGATGCGACGCCGCCGGGGTGGACCCGGACGGCGCCGAGGTGGTGATCTACCCGGTGGTCGAGGACAAGGCCGACCCGCGGGGGTTCTCGCTCTTCTCCGAACGGCACCCCGGCACCATCGCCGAGCGGGTCGCGGCGCCCCGGGAGAACCTGATCCCGAAACCGGCCGGGGTGTCGTTCGCCGAGGCAGCCTGCCTGCCGACGGCCTGGCTCACCGCGTACCGCATGCTGGTCACCCGGGGCCGGGTCGCCGAAGCCGGCGCGGTGCTGGTGCAGGGCGCCGGGGGCGGGGTCGCGACGGCGGCGGTTGCGCTGGGCGTCGCCCTCGGCAAGAGGGTGTACGTGACCAGCCGCGAAGCGTCGAAACGGGAGCGGATCACCGAGCTCGGCGCGACGGCCGTGGAGCCCGGCGCCCGGCTGCCGGAACGCGTCGACGTGGTTATCGAGTCGGTCGGCGCGCCCACGTTCGCCCACTCGATGAAGTGCGCGGCCCCGGGCGCCCGGATCGTGGTGTGCGGCTCGACGGCCGGGCATCTGGCCGAGGTGGACCTGCGGCGGGTCTTCGCGATGCAGCTGGAGATCTTGGGGAGCAGCATGGGTACGCCCGACGAACTCGCCGCGTTGCTCCAGCTCGTCGCGGACGGCCGGGTCCGTCCGGTGATCGACTCGACGTTCGGGTTCGGTGCGGCCGGCGAGGCGTTCGCGCGACTGCACGCCGGTGACGTCTTCGGCAAGGTTGTGCTGGACCACCTCGCCTGATCAGGTGTCCCGCTTCGCCAATCTTGCCCGGTTTCGCTAGGGTCGGCGCATGCCTGACAACAGCGTCGACCCGAGCGGCAACACCGAGGCGTTCCGGGCCTTCACCCGGACGACATCGGATTCCGAGGCGCCGTCCAAGCTCCCGTTCGTGATCGGCGGCGTGGTCGCGGTCGTCGTCCTGCTCGCCCTCGTGGCCTGGCTGACCCTCTAGGACAGGGCGGCGCGGCCTCTCTGGAACAGGGCGACGCCGCTTCGCTAGGACAGGGCGGCGCGGCTTCGCTAGGACAGGGCGGCGACGGCGCGGCGGGCCTCCGCGGCGATTTCCAGTTCCTCCTCGGTGGGCACCACGCAGACCGTGACCGGTGCGTCGTCCGGGGAGATGACCAGGTCGTTGCGGGCGTTGCGGTCCGGGTCGACCATGATGCCGAGCGCCTCCAGCCCGGCGAGCGTGTGCTCCCGGACCCGTGGCGCGTTCTCGCCGACCCCGGCGGTGAAGGTGATGGCGTCGACCCGGCCGAGCACGGCCAGGTAGGAACCGACGTACTCCCGGATCCGCCGGCAGTAGAGGTCGAACGCCAGCGCGGCGTCGGCGTCGCGGCGGTCCAGGACCGTACGCATGTCGTTGGCGCCGGAGAGCCCGAGCAACCCGGACCGGCGGGTCAGCATGTCCTCGATCTCGTCGAGGGAGAGCCCGGCCACCCGGTGCAGGTGGAAGATCAGGCTGGGGTCGATGTCACCCGATCGGGTGCCCATCACCAGGCCCGGCAGCGGGGTCATCCCCATCGAGGTGGCCACGCTGCGTCCACCCCGTACCGCTGTCGCGCTCGCCCCGTTGCCCAGGTGCAGGGTGATCACGTTCGCCTCGCCGACCGGCTTGCCGATCACCCGTGCCGTCTCCCGTGACACGTAGGCGTGCGACGTCCCGTGAAAGCCGTAGCGGCGCAGCCCCCACCGCTGTCCGAGTTCCCGGTCGATCGCCCAGAGCGCGCCCTCGGGCGGGATGGTGGCGTGGAACGCGGTGTCGAAGACGGCGACCTGCGGCACGTCGGGCAGCAGTTTGCGGGCCACCCGCAGGCCGGTCAGCGCGCCCGGGTTGTGCAGCGGCGCGAGCGGGATGAGCTCCTCGATCGCGGTGAGGACGTCCTCGTCGACGACAGTGGACGAGGTGAACCGCTCGCCGCCGTGCACCACCCGGTGCCCGACCGCGGCCAGCCCGGTCAGGTCGACCCGGTCCATCAGGGTCCGCAGGGCCTCGTCGTGGTCGGCGGCGTCCCCGTCGGCCTCGCCGATCCGCTGGATCAGACCTTTGGTGAGCACCTCGTCGCCGTCGTAGAGCCGGTAGCGGACCGATGAGGAACCGCAGTTGAGCACGAGTACCCGGGTCATCTCGCTCCCGCCTGGATCGCCGTGATCGCGACCGTGTTGACGATGTCCTTGACCGTGGCGCCCCGGGACAGGTCGTTGACGGGCGCGTTGAGGCCCTGCATCACCGGACCCACCGCGACCGCGTTGGCGGACCGCTGCACGGCCTTGTACGTGTTGTTGCCGGTGTTCAGGTCCGGGAAGACGAAGACGGTCGCCCGGCCGGCCACGGTGCTGTCCGGCACCTTCGCCGCGGCCACGGCCGGGTCGATCGCCGCGTCGTACTGGATCGGTCCTTCGACCGGCAGGTCCGGCCGCCGCTCGCGGACCAGCGCGGTCGCCGCCGCCACCTTGTCCACGTCGGCGCCCGAACCGGAGCTGCCGGTGGAGTAGGAGAGCATCGCGACCCGCGGTTCGATGCCGAAGGCGGCAGCGGTCTGCGCGGAGGAGAGCGCGATGTCGGCGAGCTGGGCCGCGTCCGGGTCGGGGTTGACCGCGCAGTCGCCGTAGACGAGCACCCGGTCGGCGAGCAGCATGAAGAAGACGCTCGACGCCACCGACACGTCCGGCACCGTCTTGATGATCTCGAAGGCGGGCCGGATGGTGGCGGCGGTGGTGTGCGTCGCGCCGGAGACCATGCCGTCGGCCAGGCCGGCGGCCACCATCAGGGTGCCGAAGTAGTTGACGTCGCGGACCACGTCGTACGCCAGGTCGAGCGTCACGCCCCGGTGTTTGCGCAGCTCGGCGTAGCGGCTCGCGAAGTCCTCCCGCCACTGGCTGGCGGCCGGGTCCACCAGCTGCGCCCCGCCGATCTCCACGCCGATCTCCCGGGCCCGCCGGGTGATCTCGGCGGGGTCGCCCAGCAGGGTGAGGTCGGCGACGCCACGCCGCAGCAGGGTCTCCGCGGCCCGCAGGATCCGTTCCTCGCCGCCCTCCGGCAGCACCAGGTGGCGGCGGTCGGCGCGGGCCCGGTCGATCAGGTCGTTCTCGAACATCAGCGGGGTCACCCGGCTGGACCGGGCGACGTCGAGCAGCCGGGCCAGTTCGGCGGTGTCCACGTACTCCTCGAAGACGCCGAGGGCCGCCTCCACCTTGCGCGGGGTGCTCAGCCCGGCCTTGATCCGGCCGGCCGCGGAGATGGTGTGGTAGCTGTCCGACTTGGCGATCAGGATGGCCAGCCCGGTGTTCAGCCGCTCGATCACCTCGACCGCGCGCCGGTCCGGCGGCTCACCGAGGGTCAGCACCAGCCCGGACAGCGTGGCCGTGCCGGCGGCGTGCGCGGCGCTCGCGGCGACCAGCAGGTCCGCCCGGTCGCCGGGGGTGATGAGCAGGGCGCCCTCGGTCAGGTGTGCCAGGACGGTGGGGACCTGCGCGGCCCCGACCACGTAGTCCAGGACGTCCCGGTCGAGGGCTCCGGCCGTACCCGTGAAGACCTCGGCGTCCAGCGCCGCAGCGACCTCGCCCACCGTGGGCGCCGCGATCACCGGCACCTCCGGCAGGACCCAGACCGGCACCGGCAGGCTCGCCGGGGCGCCGCCCGAGGCGGCTTCCGGCACCCGGTTCGCGATCACCGCGGTCACCGTCGCGCCAAGATCGACGAGCGAGTGGTACGCGCTGCGCGTCGCCGCCGCAAGCGACTCGGGTGTCCGTCCCTCACCACTGACCACCGGCACCACGACGCTGCCGAACTCGGTCGCCAGCCGGGCGTTGAAGGCCAGCTCCCGGGGCAGTTCCTCGTGGCCCTCGGCGGGCTTGTCGGTGAAGTCGCTGCCGATGATGACCACGGCTGCGCTCTGCCGCTCAACCGCCCGGTAACGCTCCACGATCCGGCCGATCAGCTCCTCCCGCCGGCCGTCGGCGACCAGCGCGGTCGCCTCGGCCAGGGTGACGCCGAACGAGTCCTCGGCCGCCACCGGCCCGGGATAGCGCTCGCGCAGGACGGCGAGCAGGGGATCCGGGCCCGTGCCGGAGACCAGCGGCCGGAACACCGCCACCCGCGCCACCCGCCGGGACAACAGCTCGACGATGCCGAGCGCCACGGTTCCCTTGCCGACGCCGGGGCCCAAGCCCGCTACGTACACACTGCGTGCCACGAGACTCAACCTACCGGCCGGAACCGTGTCCGACCGGGCCGAAAGTCCCGTTCCGCAGGAGATCCACGTTACTCGTCGTCGTCCTCGTCGTCGCGGGCCAGCCAGGTCGCGAACCGCTCGATCGGGGTCTCGAACTCCGGGTTCATGTCGACGAAGGTGCGCAGCTGCTCGCCGATCCACTCGAGGGTCACGGTCTCCTCGCCGCGCCTCTGGACGAGCTCTTCGATGCCACGGTCGGTGAAGTACATGTGCGGATAGTAAGCGGGGCCGCTGCGGTTTCCCGACAGCGGCCCCACCTGTTTCAGCGCGTCACGGACGCTTTCCGATCGTCACGGGCGATGTCCGCGCGTCACGGACGCTTTCCGATCGTCACGGGCGCGGCAGCGCGGCCTCGACCAGCGCCGCCTGCTCGGCGTCGTGCATCTTGGCCGAGCCGACCGCCGGTGCGGCCGCCGCCGGGCGGGAGATCCGCCGCAGCCGGACACCCTCGAGGTGCTCGAGCAGGTTGAGCGCGACGAACGACCAGGCACCCTGGTTGGCCGGCTCCTCCTGCACCCAGGCGAAGTCCTCGGCGTTCGGGTACTGCGCCAGGATCGCCTTGAGCTCCTCGACGGGCAGCGGGTAGATCTGCTCCATCCGGATGATCGCGGTGTCGGTGATGCCCCGGTCGGCCCGCGCCTGCTGCAGGTCGTAGTAGACCTTGCCGGAGCAGAGCAGCACCCGCTTCACCGAACCGGCGTCGAGCGGCGTGCCGTTGACCCCGGTGTCGCCCAGCACCGGCTGGAACGTGCCCTGGGTGAAGTCGGCGACCGACGACACCGCCTGCTTGTGGCGCAGCAGCGACTTCGGCGAGAAGACCACCAGCGGCTTGCGCTTGGTGCTCAGCGCCTGACGCCGCAGCAGGTGGAAGTAGTTCGCCGGGGTGGTCGGGTTCGCCACCCGCATGTTGTCCTGCGCGCAGAGCTGCAGGAAGCGCTCCGGGCGGCCGGACGAGTGGTCCGGGCCCTGGCCCTCCATGCCGTGCGGCAGGAGCAGCACCAGCGACGACTGCTGGCCCCACTTCACCTCGCCGGAGGAGAGGAACTCGTCCACGATCGACTGCGCGCCGTTGACGAAGTCACCGAACTGGGCCTCCCAGAGGACCAGCGCGTCCGGGTTCTCCACCGAGTAGCCGTACTCGAAGCCCATCGCCGCGTACTCGCTGAGCAGCGAGTCGTGCACGAAGAACCGCGCCGAGCCGGTGGCCAGCGAGGAGATCGGCAGGAAGTCCTTGCCGGTCTTCGCGTCGACGATGGCGGCGTGCCGGGAGGTGAAGGTGCCCCGCCGGGAGTCCTGGCCGGCCAGCCGGACCGTGACGCCCTGGTGCAGCAGCGACCCGAACGCGATCAGCTCGCCGAAGCCCCAGTCGATGCCGCCGTCGCTGGACATCTTGGCGCGCCGGTCCAGCAGCTGCTGGACCCGCTTGTGCGGGGTGAATCCCTCGGGCAGCTCGACGTGCGCCTGGCCGACCGAGCGGACCACGGCGGCGTCGACCGCCGTCTCCACCTCGGGCTCGCGCTCCTCGATGAGGCTGCGCGGCCGGGGCGGCGTGCCGCCGGTGTCCCGGGTGGCCTTGAAGACCTCCTCGAGCCGGCCCTGGTAGTCGCGCAGCTGCTCCTCGGCCTCCTGCACGGTGATGTCGCCGCGGCCGATCAGCTCCTCGGTGTAGAGCTTCCGCACGCTGCGCTTGGTGTCGATGATCTGGTACATCCGCGGGTTGGTCATCGAGGGGTCGTCGCCCTCGTTGTGACCGCGCCGGCGGTAGCAGATCATGTCGATCACGACGTCCTTGTTGAACGTCTGGCGGTACTCGAAGGCGAGCTTCGCGACGCGGACCACGGCCTCCGGGTCGTCGCCGTTCACGTGGAAGATCGGCGCCTCGACCATCCGGGCGACGTCGGTGGAGTACATCGAGGAGCGGCTGTACTCCGGCGCGGTGGTGAAGCCGACCTGGTTGTTCACGATGACGTGCACCGTGCCACCGGTCCGGTAACCGCGCAGCTGCGACAGGTTGAGCGTCTCGGCGACCACGCCCTGACCGGCGAACGCGGCGTCGCCGTGCACCAGCAGCGGCAGCACCGTGTAGCCGTGCAGGCCCAGGTCCAGGCGGTCCTGCTTGGCCCGGACGATGCCCTCGAGCACCGGGTCCACGGCCTCCAGGTGCGACGGGTTGGCGACCACGCTGACCGTGGTGGAGTGCTCGCCGTCCGGGGTCGTGTACTTCCCGGTCTGGCCGAGGTGGTACTTGACGTCACCCGACCCGTGCGCCGAGCGCGGGTCCATCTGACCCTCGAACTCGTTGAAGATCTTCTCGTACGGCTTGCCGACGATGTTGGTGAGCACGTTCAGCCGGCCGCGGTGGGCCATGCCGATCACCATCTCGTCGAGACCGGCCTCGGCCGACGACTGCAGGATCGTGTCGAGCAGCGGGATCAGCGACTCGCCGCCCTCCAGCGAGAACCGCTTCTGGCCGACGTACTTCGTCTGCAGGAAGGTCTCGAACGCCTCGGCCGCGTTGAGCCGGTGGAGGATGTGCTTCTGCTCCGCGGTGTCCGGCTTCGTGTACTTGACCTCGATGCGCTCCTGGACCCAGCGGCGCTCCTCCGGGTCCTGGATGTGCATGTACTCGATGCCGACGCGACGGCAGTAGCTGTCGCGCAGCACGCCCAGGACGTCACGCAGCTTCATCTTCTCCTTGCCGGCGAAGCCGCCGACCGGGAAGGTGCGGTCCAGGTCCCACAGGGTCAGGCCGTGCTGAAGCACGTCCAGGTCGGGGTGCTTGCGGATGGTGAACTCGAGCGGGTCGGTGTCGGCCATCAGGTGACCGCGCACCCGGTAGGCGTGGATCAGCTCGACGACCCGGGCCGCCTTGCTGATCTGGCCCTCGGAGGTGCGGACCACGTCGCGCACCCAGCGGACCGGCTCGTACGGGATCCGCAGCGAGGTGAAGATCTCGTCGTAGAAGCCGTGGTTGCCGAGCAGCAGCTCGTGCATCACCTTGAGGAACTCGCCGGACTGCGCACCCTGGATGACCCGGTGGTCGTAGGTGCTGGTCAGCGTGGTGACCTTGCTGACGCCGTGCTCGGTCAGCGTCTCGTCGCTCATGCCGGACCAGGGCGCCGGGTACTCCATCGCGCCGACGCCGATGATCGCGCTCTGCCCGGTCATCAGACGCGGGATGGAGTGCACGGTGCCGATGCCGCCGGGGTTGGTCAGCGAGATCGTGGTGCCGGAGTAGTCGTCCATGGTCAGCTCGTTGCGGCGGGCGCGGCGGACGACGTCCTCGTACGCCTGCCAGAACTGCCGGAAGTCGAGCTGCTCGCAGTTCTTGATGGACGGCACGACCAGGGTGCGGGAGCCGTCCTTCTTCGCCAGGTCGATGGCGATGCCCAGGTTGATGTGCTCCGGCTGGACCAGCGCCGGCTTGCCGTCGACCGT
This sequence comes from Actinoplanes sp. DH11, assembly GCF_020873875.1. Classification (GTDB taxonomy): domain Bacteria; phylum Actinomycetota; class Actinomycetes; order Mycobacteriales; family Micromonosporaceae; genus Actinoplanes. Next base: position 180,342 of record NZ_JAHWGU010000010.1, on the reverse strand, counting down.
GGCGAACGAGTTGTTCATCTCCGGGTGCATGCGGACCGCGCGGATCAGTGCCCAGCCGATCAGGTGGGTGAAGCTGACCTTGCCGCCGCGACCACGGGAGAGGTGGTTGTTGATCACGATGCGGTTGTCGACCATCAGCTTGGCCGGGACCGAGCGCACCGAGGTGGCGGTCGGGACCTCGAGCGAGGCCGACATGTTCTGCACGATCTTCGCGGCGACGCCGCGGAGCGTGGTGGTCTTCGCCTCGCCGGGCGCGTCACCGTTCGCGGCGGCCTTGGGCGCCGCCGCCGGCTTGGGCGCGGCGGCCGGCTTGGCCGGGGCCGCGGCCGGTGCGGCGGCGGGCTTCGGCGCGGCCGGCGGGGTCACCGGCTTGGGCGTCGCGACCGTGGCCGCGGCGGGCGCGTCGGTGCCGGCCTTCGCCGCGGTCGCGGCGGCGTTCGCCGCGGTGGCCTCGTCCGGTGTGGCGATCGAGCCTGAGGCGGTCGCCGGCTTGTAGTCGGCGAAGAAGTCGTGCCAGGCAGGGTCGACACTGGCGGGGTCGGCCAGGTATCGCTGGTACATCTCATCGACGATCCACTCGTTGGGACCGAAGTCCGCGAGTGGATTGTCCTGCGAAGTCTGCTGCGTCGACACTGCCGCGTTCGCCTCTTTCACCGTGTTTGTCATCACGTGACCGCTCCGTCACGTGGGACGGGTAGGATTCCCGTCAAGGCTACGCCGTGTGTGAGCGACCTCCACTCGGACGTCCACTCTGTGACCAACGGCCTTGTCAGGTTGCATCTGCTCACCAATTGTGAACATCGTCTCGCGATGTGGTGTTCCCCGCCCGGGATCATGACGCCCGGTCAGTGCGGCAGGGCGATCCAGGTGGCCCGGGCCACGGCCAACCGGCGGCCGTCCGGTCCGTGGACGGCCGAGTCGACGGTCGCCTTGCGGCCCTCGATCGACGACGCCGCGCCGACCACCACGCACTCGTCGCCGGGTGCGGGCAGCTCGTCGATCGCCGCGGTGATCCGGCCCAGCACGTACGGCCGGCCGGTCGCGATCGCCGCCCACCCGCCCGGGCAGTCCAGCGCGGCCCACACGGCCGGCTCCGAGACGTCGTCCGGGACCGTCCACGGCGCTGCGGTCCGCCCGTCCGGCAGCACCCCCGGGAAGATCCGCAGGCCGTCCGGGTGGTCCGGTCCGCAGACGAAGCACGTCGGGAAGGGATGCGCGGTGAAGCCGGGGTAGCGCCGGGACGCGGCGACGGCCTCGGAACGGGGGACCGGTGGGACGCCGTCGCCCGGCGACCCCTCGGCCAGCGTGGCGACGAGCGTGTCGCCGTGCCTCACGGCGCCGTCGCGCAGCTCCAGCTCGACGCCGAGCGGAGGCGGGACCCGTAGCGTCACCTCTGCCGGCCGCAGGCCCGCGGCCTGGGCGAAGACGCCGGCGCACCACCCGCCGTTGCCGGTTCCGGGCGGGCCGTTGAAGCGTTCCGGGATCAGCATGCGACCGACTCTCGCACACGTCGTTCATCAACCGGTCACGCATCGCCACCTGAGCCGACACGCCATCGGCAGTTGTCACCCTTACACAGATGGCATGGCAGTTCTGATGACGGCCGCCGCACCCACTGGGACCAGCGGCTACACCCTCCTCATCGCGGACGACGCGAGCCTCGTCGAGGCCGCGCAGCGACTGCGCCACGACGTCTTCGCCGGCGAGCTCGGCGCTTCCCTCCCCGGCACGGACGGACTCGACGCCGACGAGTTCGACCCGTACTGCGATCACCTGATCGTGCGGGACGACTCCACCGGCGAGGTGGTGGGCACCTATCGGATGCTCCCGCCCCGCGCCGCCGATCTGGCCGGACGCCGGTACGCGGACGGCGAGTTCGACCTGAGCGCCCTGCGGCCGCTGCGCGACCACCTGGTCGAGACCGGCCGGTCCTGCGTGCACCCGGACCACCGCTCCGGCGCGGTGGTCAACCTGATGTGGGCCGGCATCGCCCGGTACATGCATCTCAACAACCTGCGCTGGCTCGGCGGCTGCGCCTCGGTGCCGCTCGCCGACGGCGGCGTCACCGCGGCCGGCGTGCGGGCACGGATCACCGCGAAGCATCTGTCGCCGCCGGCCCTGCGCGTCCGTCCGCGGCGGCCGTGGACCCCGGCCGAGGGCCTGACCGGCGACCCCAAGGTGGCGGTTCCGGCGCTGCTCCGCGGTTACCTGCGGCTGGGCAGCTGGGTCTGCGGCGAACCGGCCTACGACGCCGACTTCGACTGCGCCGACTTCTACGTGCTCTTCTCGATGGACCGGCTCGACCCGCGGTACCGCCGGCACTTCCTCGGCGCGACGCGATGAACTGGCAGCCCGCCTCGGCGTGCGGGAACGACTGCCGGCCGGGTGACTCGGCACGCGCCTCGACGATCACCGTCGTGATGCGGGTGGCCGGTCTGCTGGCCGTACTCCTGCTGGGTCTGCTGCCCGCGGCCCTGCTGGGTGGTGCCGCGCTGCGGGTCCTGCCCCGGGCGATCCTCGCGGTCCTCGGCGTCCGCCTGGTCCGGCGCGGCCCGGCGCCGCGGCCGGGCAGCCTGCTGGTCGCCAACCACGTCTCCTGGCTGGACGTCGTTGCCCTGCACGCGATGATGCCGGTGCGCCTGGTGGCGAAGCACGACGTGCGGCAGTGGCCGGGGATCGGCGCGACCGCGGGTCGCAGCGGCGCCATCTTCATCGACCGGACCCGGCCCAAGGCGCTGCCGCGGACGGTGGACGAGGTGGCTGCCGCGCTGCGCGGCGGCCGATCGGTCGCGGTCTTTCCGGAGGGTACGACGTTCTGCGGCACCGAGCAGGGCCAGTTCCGCCCGGCGCTGTTCCAGGCCGCGATCGACGCGGGTGCGCCGGTGACGCCGATGTCGATCAGCTACGACTCGGCCGAGGCCGCCTTCCTCGGCGCGGAGACGCTGTGGGAGTCGGTGCTGCGGGTGGCCCGGGTCCGCCGGCTGACCGTGACGCTGGTGACCGCGCCGGCGCTGCGCCCGGAGAGCGGTGCCGGCCGGCGCGCGCTGGCCCGGGCGGCGCAGGCCAGCCTGGGCGGAGGCGGTTACCGCCTGGCCGCGTGACCCTCACAGATAATTTTCAGGAACTGTGCAGCCGTGGCGCAGCAGACGAGTAAAGAATGGCGCCATGGCCGTTCAGACCCAGCCCAAGCAGAGCGAGGCGAAGTTGCTCGTCGTCGAGGACGACGCGAACATCCTCGAGCTCCTTTCCGCCAGCCTGCGTTTCGCCGGGTTCGACGTCACCACCGCGACAAGTGGCAGCGCGGCCGTCAGCGCCGCCCGCAACTCCTCGCCTGACCTCGTCGTCCTCGATGTCATGCTGCCCGACCTCGACGGCTTCGAGGTGATCCGCCTGATGCGGGAGGGCGGGCAGCGTACGCCGGTGGTCTTCCTGACCGCCCGGGACGGCACCGACGACAAGATCCGCGGACTCACCCTCGGCGGCGACGACTACGTGACCAAGCCGTTCAGCCTGGAGGAGCTCACCGCCCGGATCCGGGCGGTGCTGCGCCGCACCACGGCCGGCGACGAGCAGCCGTCCCGCCTGGTCTTCGCCGACCTCGAGCTCGACGAGGAGACGCACGAGGTCTACCGGGCCGGCAACCGGGTGCAGCTCTCGCCGACCGAGTTCAAGCTGCTGCGTTACCTGATGCTCAACGCCAACCGGGTGCTCTCCAAGGCGCAGATCCTGGACCACGTCTGGAAGTACGACTTCCGCGGCGACGACAACATCGTCGAGTCCTACATCTCCTACCTCCGCCGCAAGGTGGACAACGTGCAACCCCGGCTGATCCATACGCTCCGCGGTGTGGGTTACGTGCTGCGTAAGCCAGCTGTGTAAGCGTCCGCGATGAACCTCGCCGAGCGGGTTCGCGGCACGATCCCGCTGCACCCCAACCTGCGCAAGATCTCGCTGCGGACCAAGCTTGTCGCCTCGGTGCTGGTGCTGGTCTTCGCCGCGCTCACCCTGATCAGCGCCACGAGCACCTACGCGCTGAACTCCTACCTGATCGGCCGGATGGACGATGAGCTCAAGCGGTTCGCGTACGCACGGATCAAAGCGGGTTTCACCGGTTCCCGGCTGGTGCTGCCGTCGGACTACCTGACGACCATCCGGTCGGTGTCCGGGGCCGGCGACCGGATCGACGTGGGCGGCGAGTTCACCGAGCAGCAGCTGCCGAAGATCCTGACCGGCGTCGACGAGATCAATCAGCACGACGGCGTGCCCTACACGACCCGGTCGGTCGACGGCACGACCACCTGGCGGATGCTCGTGGTCCGCACCGACAACGACTCCGCCCTCTACGTGGGTCAGCGGATGTCCGGTGTGGACACGGTGATCGCCTGGCTGGTCTGGGTCGACTTCCTGGTCGGCGGCGCGGTGCTGGTGGCCCTCGCGGCGATCGGTGCGGCGCTCGTCCGGCAGACCCTGATCCCGCTGGTGCAGATCGAGCGCACCGCGGCGGCGATCGGCGCCGGCGACCTGACCCGCCGGGTGCCCGACCCGGAGGAGCACGACGGCGAGCCCACCACCGAGCTGGGCCGCCTCTCCCGCGCGCTGAACGCGATGCTCGCCCAGATCGAGACGGCCTTCCTGGCCCGCGCGCAGTCCGAGCGGGCCGCCCTGGCGGCCGAGCAGTCAGCACGTGAGGCGGCCGAGGCCGCGCAGCGCTCCGAGTCGCGGGCCCTGGAGTCCGAGCGGAAGATGCGGCAGTTCGTCGCGGACGCGTCGCACGAGCTGCGCACCCCGCTGACCACGATCCGCGGCTTCGCCGAGCTCTACCGGCAGGGCGCCGTCTCGGAGCCGGAGGCGGTGGGCCGGCTGGTCCGCCGGATCGAGGACGAGGCCGCCCGGATGGGCCTGCTCGTCGAAGACCTGCTGCTCCTGGCCCGGCTGGACCGGGAGCGGCCGCTCACCCTCGCACCGGTCGAGCTCCCGGTGCTGGCGCTGGACGCGGTGCAGGCCGCCGAGGCGATGGCGCCGGACCGCGAGATCACCCTCGAGGTACGGGACGAGCCGGAACGCCTGGTGGCCCAGGGGGACGACGCCCGGCTGCGCCAGGTGATCGGCAACCTGATGACAAACGCGCTGGTGCACACGCCGCCGGAGGCGTCCGTGACGCTGCGGCTGCACGCCGGCGAGGGCCGGACCGCCGTGATCGAGGTGGCCGACACCGGCCCGGGGCTCAGCCCCGAGCAGCGGGAGCGGGTCTTCGAGCGGTTCTACCGGGTGGACGGCGCGCGGACGCGCAACACCGAGCGGGAGGCGACCGGCACGGGCCTGGGCCTGGCCATCGTGGCGGCCATCGTGCGGGCGCACGGCGGCTCGGTGCAGGTGGAGTCCGACGGCGGCAAGGGCGCGACATTCCGCGTCACGCTGCCCACCCTAAATCCGGATAAAACCTTCACAGAAAACGTCCAGGGCTAACACAGTTCGGTACGAGTACGACGGGGCAGAGTTAACGACATGAACGAAAACGAGACCGACCCGCGGCCCGCGGACGTCGCCGCTGGAGACAGCAGCGCGGCGCGGGTGGAGTCTGAGCAGCCGACGGCCGCGCAACCGACGGTTGCCGCGCAGTCCGCCGCTCCCCAGTCCGCGGCACCGCACACCCCGGCCGCCGACACGACGGCGTTCGTTCCACCGGCGGCCCAGCCGCAGAGCCCCTGGGCCGCCTCCTCCACCTCACCGTGGCAGCCGGCCGGCCAGCACGACCCGGCCGCCCAGCCCGCGTCGGCGCAGCCGGCTTCCGCCCAGCCCGCATCGGCGCAGCCCGCTTCCGCCCAGCCGGGGTCGGCCCAGCCGGTCTACGGGCACCCGCACCAGGCCTACCAGGGTTACGCGCAGCAGGGCGGCTACCAGCCGCACGCGGGTTACCAGCAGCACGCCGGTTACCAGGACTACGGCCAGCAGGCGGCCTACGCCTCGGCCTGGCCGCACAGCGGCACGCAGACCGCCGAGGGCGCACCGTGGGCCCAGCCTGTCGAGGGCGCCCCGGCGTGGGCCCAGCCCGCCGGCGGTGGCCCGCAGCAGCCCGGCCGCGGTCGCAAGATCTTCCTGGCCGGAGCGGCCGCCGTGCTGATCGCGCTCAGCGCGGGCGGGGTCGGCGCCGCAACCGCGCTGGCCCTCGACGACGACGGCGCCAACCGCAGCGTGCAGACCGGCAACTCCTCGGTCACCCGGGTGGTCGACCGCTCGTCGCTGGCCGAGATCGCCGCCGCGGTCCAGGACAGCGTCGTCTCCATCACCACCGGCAGCGGTGAGGGCTCCGGCGTCGTCATCAGCACCGACGGCTACATCGTCACCAACAACCACGTCGTCTCGACCGCGCAGGGCGAGAGCGTCAACATCATCTTCGCCGACGGGAAGAAGGCCACTGCCAGCGTGGTCGGCACCGACCCGCGCACCGACCTGGCCGTGGTCAAGGCCAGCGGTGTCTCCGGGCTCAAGGAGGCCAAGTTCGGCGACAGCTCGCAGAGCCAGGTCGGCGACACGGTCCTGGCCCTTGGCAGCCCGCTCGGCCTGGAGGGCTCGGTCACGGCCGGCATCATCAGCGCCAAGGACCGGGCCATCCAGTCCTCCGGCGAGGACGAGCAGGAGACCCCGCAGAGCCCGTTCGGCGGCGGCCAGCAGCAGCAGTCGGCGCCCACCACGATGACCGGCCTGCTGCAGACCGACGCCCCGATCAACCCGGGCAACTCCGGTGGCGCGCTGGTCAACACCAATGGCGAGGTGATCGGCATCAACTCGGCGATCGCCACCTCCGGCCAGGGCTCCGGCAACATCGGCCTCGGCTTCGCGATCCCGAGCAACAAGGCTCGCGACGTCGCCAACGCGCTGATGCAGGGCAAGAAGGTCAGCCACCCGGCGCTCGGCGTCAGCGTGACGAACGGGGAGAACGGCGGCGCTCTGGTCAGCGCGGTGGTGCAGAACAGCGCGGCCGCGAAGGCGGGCCTCCAGCAGGGCGACGTGGTCACCAAGGTCGACAACAAGGCCATCGACGAGTCCGACGACCTGGTCGCCGCGGTCCAGGCCGGCACGGTCGGCCAGAAGATGTCGATCACGTTCACCCGCAACGGCAGTGAGCAGACGATCACCGTGACCCTGCAAGAGGCGCAGTAACCGGCGGCACGGACTCAATCCTTCCGCTACGGCGGGTGACGCGACCCGGGGGTGGGCGCGTCACCCGCCGTATTCCTATCCATGGCCGTGATTCAGGACCTTCGCGACCAAGCAGCCACTTTTGCCGCGCGGGACTCGCGTCGGCCCAGGTTGACCGCCTAATCTCCATTCGCTGTCGGCAAACTCTCGTGGCCGGCGAACGGTGTGGAGAGGCCCTGCGAGTTGACGTACGTCGAACCCCGGACCAACGTCTGGGAAGCCCTGGCCGGGCGCGCCCCCGGGGTGCCGTCCGGACCGGCCGACGCCGGTCTCTGGCACCGGGTCGCCGACCGGCTCGACCCGGCCGGCGCGCGGCCGGTGCTGCGCGCCGGGATCGAGGTGCGGCACCGGGCCACGGTGCGCGGCGGGCGTTACGTCATGCTGCGCTCGCCGGACGAGGGCGGCCGCAGTTCGTACCTGCGGCTCGGCCCGGACGAGTACCAGCTCGCTCTGATGATGGACGGGACCAGCACCGTTGCCCGGCTGGTCGCCGAGTTCGCCCGGATCGCCGGCCGGCTCGCACCGGACCAGGTGCGGCGGGTGGTGGCCGACCTGGCCGCCAACCGGATGCTGGAGGAGCTTCCGACGGATGCCTTCCGCCCGTTGCGCGAGATCCGCCGGGAGCCGCTGCCGAAACGGGTCGGCGGCTCGCTGGTGGCGGCGGCCCGCGGGCGCCGGGTGCTCTCCGCCGACGTCGACGGCCTGATCACCGCGGTCTATCGCGGTGCCGGCCGGTTCCTCTTCACCCGGGTGGCGTTCTGGATCGGCGCCGCCCTCGCGGCCACCGGTCTGGTGCTGTTCGCCGCCACGTGGCAGCGGGGGAGCCGATCCCTCTTTCTGGTGAACGACTCGTACTTACTCGGTGCGATCGTCCTGTTGTCACTCAACGTGCTGGCCCTGGCCGTTCAGGAGTTCGGTCACGCCCTCGGCGCGAAACGCGTCGGCCGGGAGGTGCCGGCCGCCGGGCTGATGATCCATTTCGGCATACCGTCGGTCTTCGTCGACACCAGTGACGTGTGGATGGCGGGCCGCCGCGCCCGGATGGCGGTCACCGCCGCCGGCCCCGCCGCCGCCCTCGGCGTGGCGGGCCTGGCCCAGCTGATCGGCCTCGCCGTGCCCGCCACCGGCGGTGTCGCGTTCAAGCTGGCCTTCCTCTTCTACCTGCAGACCTTCTTCAACCTGAGCCCGCTGCTGCCGCTCGACGGTCACTACCTGCTGATGGACTGGCTGGAGGTGCCCGACCTGCGGGCACGTGCGCTCTCCTGGCTCTCCGGCCGGCTGCGCCGGCGCGGCCCGCGCTGGTCGGCACTCGACCGGGAGGGCCGGCTGCTCGCGCTCTACGCGCTGCTTGCCGTGCTCTGGCTGGCCGTTGCCGCCGGCCTCGGTCACCGGCTCTGGACCGACCGGGTCCGCGGCCTCGCCGTCGGCCTCTGGTACGAGGGCATGCTCAGTCGCCTGTTGCTGATCGTGATGGTGCTGGGCCTGGTCATGCCCCTGCTCTACGTCCTGCTCAGCCGTCTCACCGCGGTCGCGCGGCGATGGCGGCAGCGGGCCGCCGAACGTGACCGGGACGGCGACCTGCCCCGGCGCCTGGCCGCGCTGCACGCCTCCGAGTTGGGCGGCCTGCCCGAGCCGGCGCTGCACGAACTGGCCGGTGCGGCCCGCTGGCAGTACCCGCCGACCGGCCGCCTGCTGACCCGCGCCGGTGACCCGCAGGACACCGTGTTCCTGGTGGTCGAAGGCGCCCTGCACGGCCGCCGCCCGGGCGACCCGGGCGGTACGATCCGGCACCACGTCGGGCCCGGCGGAGTCGTCGGGCTGGCGGGCGCGTTCACCGGCCGCACCTCCCAGCTGACCTGGTACGCGGCCGGTGCGACCCTGCTCGCCATGCCCGCGGCCACCGTGGCAACCGTGGCCGGTCCGATGCCCGGCCCGCCCCCGGAGCAACTGGCCGAGGCCGAACGACTGTTCGCCGACACACCGGCGCTCGCCGCGCTGGAGGACGACCAGCGGCTCGCCCTGATCGCCGGCGCGCACCCGACGGACCTGGACCCGGGCGTCCCGGTGGTCCTGCCCGGCCCCACCCACGCCGTCGTGGTCGAGTCCGGCGTGATCGCCATGCCGGACGGGATCGAGTTGCGCCGCGGCACCCTGGTCGGCCCGGTCGGTGACGGCAGCCCCGGAGCGGTGGCGCAGACCCGTACGCCGGTCCGGCTCTGGATCATCCCGGACGCGTCCGACCTGCGGCCGCTGGTCGGCGTGCACGGCCCCGGCGCCCCGATGCCGGCGGTCCGGCCGAGCACCCCGGTGGCGGTGCGCCCCGGCACCGGCCATCCGCCGCTCGCCGTCCCGCCCGGCCCGCCCGCAGACATCGGCGGGTACGACGTGGACCGGCACTTCGAGCGCCGGATGTGGGCCATGTCCAGCGTGCTGCTGGCCGTCGCCCTGGTCAGCGCCGGCCTCAACCTGCGGTCCGGCCCGGCCTGGGCGGAGATGCCCGCCGAGCGGGTGCTGCTCACCGTGCAGCGCGGCCAGGCGGCCGTGGCAGCCGGGACCGAGCTGACGGTGCGGCCCGACCAGCGCCGCTACCTCGCCGCCGGCACCGCGATCAAGGTGCCGGACGCCGGGCGGGCGCTGCTCACGTTCCCGGGCGGTGCGACGGTCCTGCTCTGCGGCGGCTCCTCGGCCGAGCTGAACGGCACCGGCGTGGCGGGCGGGCGGCAGCAGACGCCGAGCGGCCGGATCACCCTCGGCAGCGGCCGGATGCTCGCCGACACGACAAGTCCGAGCGGTGCCTACCGGCCGCTGGCGCTGACCGTCCAGCGTGGCCAGGACGAGGTCCGCAACGACGGCCGGGCCTGGTTCGCGGTCGACCCGGTCACGGTCACCGTCGCGTCCGGTGACGTGACCGCCGGCAGCGTGGCCGGCCCGGCCACCGGCGTCGACCTGGACTGCGGTGACGGCGCCGTCGTCACCCCGCCGTCGGCCGGCCCCAGCGAGGAGCCCACCGAGGAGGGCACGTTCCCGCCCGACCCCACCGAGTCGGCCGTACCGTCGCCGACACTGCCCACCACCGTTCCGGGCACGATCCGGACCACCCCGCCGCGGCAGGACGGCGACGACGTGCCGGCGCCGACGCGGACCTCCGCCCGGCCGCCGTCGGCCGTGCCGTCCAGCCGCCCGCCGTCCAGTCGGCCCACCCCGAGCCGCACGTCGAAGACGCCGCCGCCCGCGCCCTCCACCACGGCCACCACGCCGCCGGTGGACCCGCCCGACGACCCCGATCCGACCGAGCCCACCGAAGACCCACCGACAGAACCGACCGAGGACCCGCCGACCGAGCCCACCGAGGACCCGCCGGCCGACCCGACGGACAAGCCGGGCACGGGCACGTCGGGCGGCTGAAACCCGGGCGGCTGGATCCGCGGCGGGGGAGATCCGCGGTGGGTGAGATCCGCGGCGGGGGAGATCCGCGGCGGGTCAGATTTGCGGCGGGTGATACCCGGGCGGCTGACATCTGCGGCGGCCGGCGGTTGCGCGGCTGACACTTGTGGCGGGTTGCCACGTGCGGCGGATTGCCGCGTGCCGGGCTGCCACATGCAAGCTGCCAGCTGTGGGGCTGCCACGTGCGGCGGTTGCTGTCCGCGGTAGTTGCCATGTGCGGCCGGTGCCCGCGGTGGTGACCGGGTTTTCGAGGCTGCTGAGGGAGGAACCGATGCTCTGCTGGTTCTGCGCGGAGGGCGCCCGCGCCACGTGCCGTTTCTGTGGGCGGGCGGTCTGCGTGGACCACGCCCGATTCGGTCCCTACCTGCTCGAGGTGAGCCGTTCGGTGCTGCGGGACCGGGCCGAGGCGCTGGTGGTCGAGGACGCCGTCCAATGCGGCACGTGCCGGCCCCGCCCACAGCCGGTCGCCATGCCCGAACTCGACTGACCGGCCGTGACCGGGCCTCGCCGTGACCGGGCCCCTCGGCGCACATGGTGCCGAACAGCGAATGCGCGTCAGGCCGACCGCGGCGGCGAGCATGTCTGAGGCGATGGTGCGTCTTGGCTGCGAAGGAGCAGCCGCGAGGCGTTGTTGATCTGCTAGCGACGCGAAATCGCGGTTTCGACCCCATGATCACAGCGATTTCGTAGCGCTAGCAGATCAACATCTCGGCAGGCCCGGCGCGACTGGGCCGGACACGGGTTGACGCGCCGGCAGTATCGGCCGGGTGCCGTGGCGGGTTCGCCGCATGGGTGGGTGCGAGCCTGCGGGTGACCATGCACCGATAGCGATGGGCGCGCAGCGGCCCGGAGTGGGCACCGGGGCGCGCTGACTCACGGGTGCGGCGGTTGTTGCGGTCGGGTGCGGTGGTCGCGCGTACTCAAAAGAATTGGTGTACGGGCCCGCCGCCGTCAGTGCCTTGCGGAGATGGGCTTTGGGGCGGGCGCCGACCAGGGTGTTCGTGAGGCGGCCGCGTTCGAAGAAGAGCAGGGTCGGCATCGAGGTGACGCGGTAGGCGCGGACCGTTGCGGGGTTGGCGTCGGCGTCCAGGGTGGTTATCCGGATCTGGTCGCCGAGTTCGGTGGCGAGTTCGGCGAGGGTGCGGGCCATCGGGCGGCAGGGCGGGCACCACTGTGCCCAGACGTCGACCACCACCGGGCCGCCCGCCGCCAGGACGGTCTCGGCGAACGTGTCGTCGGTGACGGTGATCAGGGATTCAGCAGGCATCGGATCTCCCGGTTCTCGATGGCGTGGCCGAGTTGTTCGTGCAGGCGCCGGCGAACCTCGGTGAGCTGGGTGAGGTAGCCGTCCACCTCGGCGAGACGGCGGCGCAGCACCGCCACCGAGTCGGGGCAGACGTGGCCGGCGGCGTTGCCGGCGCGCAGGCAGGCGACGAACGGTTTGATGTCGTCCAGCCCGAAGCCGTCGGCGAGCAACGTACGGATCTCGTGCACCACGCGGAGTTCGGCGTCGTCGTACTGTCGGTAGCCGTTCGCGTCCCGGCTCGGGCGCACCAGGCCGTGCTCCTCGTAGTAGCGCAGCGTGCGCGGGCTGGTGCCGGCCCGCTCGGCGAGCTCTCCGATCAGCATGCGGTGACGGTATGCCTTGACACCGGCGTCAGGGCAAGCCTGCAAGATCGTGGGAGGATGGGTCCCATGGTCAGCGGTCCGGTGGCGTTCGTGCTCGGTGGCGGCGGGGTGCTCGGCGCCGTGGAGGTCGGGATGCTGCGTGCGCTGTTCCGCGCCGGGTTCCGGCCGGACATGGTGGTCGGCACCTCGATCGGCGCGGTCAACGGCGCGCTCGTCGCGGCCGATCCGAGCGAGGCGGTCACCGATCGGCTGGTCCGGCTCTGGACGTCACCCGAGGCCGCCGCGGTCTACGGCGACTCGCTCGGCCGCCAGATGCGCCGGTTCGCCGCACGCACCCACCTGCATTCGCCCCGCCCGCTGCGCCGGCTGCTGGAGAGCGAGCTCGGTGAGGACGTGTCGTTCGCCGACCTGAAGATCCCGTTCCGGTGTTGCGCGGCGAGCATCGAGCGCGCCGCCGAGCACTGGTTCGACAGCGGCCCGCTTGTCGACGCGGTGCTGGCGTCCTCCGCGGTGCCGGGGCTGCTGCCGCCCGCGGAGATCGGTGGCGAGCACTATGTGGACGGTGGCATCGTGAACTCGATCCCGATCGGCGAGGCGGTCCGGACCGGCGCGAAACTGATCTTCGTGTTGCAGGTCGGCCGGGTGGAACGGCAGCTGGCCGTGCCGCGGCGGCCGTGGGAGGTGGCACAGGTGGCGTTCGAGATCGCGCGGCGGCACCGGTTCGCCCGGGAGCTTGCGGCCCTGCCCGACGATGTACGGGTGCACGTTCTCCCCAGTGGTGGCGGTGACGGCCGGGACGACTCGCCGTGGGCGTACCGGGACATGGCCATGGTCGGCCGCCGGATCAGCCGGGCTTACACCGCGTCCCGCCGATATCTGTCCGCCAACGTGAACCCGCTGCCGGGGCAGTGATGGGCCTGCCGCCGATCTGGGTGCGCCGCGGCGTGCTCGCCCCGCTGGTGGTGTTCCTCGCGGTGACCCTGCTCACCACCCTGCCGCTCTGGCTGCTGCTGGCCCTCGCCGCGTCGCCGTTCGTGGCCGGCCGGCTGCGGCTGCCCCGGGTGGTCTTCCTGCTCATCGTCTATCTGGTCTGGGACGCGGTCGCGATCGTCGCGCTCGCTGCTCTGTGGGTGCTCTCCGGGTTCGGCTGGAAGATCCGGGGGCCGTGGTTCCAGCGAGCCCACTACGTCCTGACCGGATGGTTCCTGAAGGTGCTGTTCTGGTTCGCGCGCTGGTCGCTGCACCTGGCGATCGACGTGGTCGGCACCGACCCGGACACCGCGGCGCCGGGGCGCCCGGAGATCGTGGTGAGCCGGCACGCCGGCCCGGGTGACTCGTTCACGCTCATCCATGCCCTGGTCAACTGGTTCGCCCGCGAGCCGCGGATCGTGCTGAAGGCCGGCCTGCAATGGGACCCGGCGGTGGACGTGCTGCTCAACCGGCTGCCCAACCGGTTCATCTCACCGGGGCGCACCGGCACCACGACGCTCGCGGAACAGATCGGCGAACTGGCCACCGGCCTGGACCACAACGACGCCTTCGTGATCTTCCCGGAGGGCGGCAACTTCACCCCGCGCCGCAAGGTCAAGGCGATCGCCCGGCTGCGGGCCAGCGGGCTGGACGAGATGGCCGAACGGGCCGAGGACCTGCGGAACCTGCTGCCGCCGAAACCGAACGGCCTGCTCGCCGCGATCGACGCCGCGCCGGACGCCGGAGTGATCTTCGTGGCGCACACCGGCCTCGACCGGATGGTGAGCGCCGCCGACGTCTGGCGCGAGCTGCCGATGGACAAGCGCCTGGTGATGCGGTTCTGGAGCGTGCCGCCCGAGGAGGTGCCGGCCGGCGAGCAGGAGCGGATCGACTGGCTCTACGAGTGGTGGGCGCGGATCGACGCGTGGATCGACGAGCATCAGCCCGCGCCCGAACCACTGTGGACGCGTCTGCGTCAGCCGCCGAGAGCGCCGTAGACGTTGTCCGGCGCCTCGACGACCGAGGCGGCCGGCGGCTGCACGGCGTCGACGGTACGGCCCCAGTCGGAGTAACGGACCTCGATCGGCGCGATCCGCTGACCGTTCACCTCGGGAAGCCGCAGGGTCATCGTGGCGAGCCGGCCCTGTGCGTCGACGGTGGCGGTGAACGGGACGCGCTGCGCGGCCGAGCCGTACCCGTCGATGGTCACCCGGTCCAGGCCGGCGATGCCGGCGGCCGCGGTGAGATCCACCGTGCCGGCGTACGCGTTGCTGCCGGTGGACTGCACGTCGGTGGTCGAGGTCAGCAGTTTCGTGGTGTCCACCGGGTCGATCCGGCCCGGTCGCAGACCGACGTTCGCACCCTCCGGCAGCCGGCTCAGGTCGAGGTGGGTCCAGGTGCCCTGCTTGGTGATGCCGGGGATCTGGGTCCACAGGTCCTGGCCGATGAGCAGCGTCTTCACGGTGACCTCGGTGTTCGGGCCGGAAGCGGTCAGCTCCGCGGTGCCCTTGCCGCCGGGCGGGTCGATCAGCGCGGTCAGGTCGAACCCGGTGCCGGCGGTCACCGTCATGGTGTAGCTGTCGGTGCCGAGGGCGGTGGCGGCGTCGGCGAGCGCGGCGGCCGCGGCCGGGTCGGCGCTCGTGGACGGGTCGGCGCTGCCGACCGGACCGCCGCTGGTGATCGGGCCGGCGCTCGCCGCCGGGCCGCTGGGGGCGACGGCGGAGACGGAGGGCGCCGGATCGGCGGTGCCGGTGGCGGCGCAACCCGTCAGGGCGAGTGTGGCGGTCGCCGAGAAGATGGCGATTTTCCGCATTTCTGTCCCTCCTGCTGTCCGGTACCGACCTCGTGCCGGTGACGCCGGTCAATAGGGAAGGTTCCCGATGGGGTGAAGCGCCAAACGGACAAGTCCGGCCTCGCGGACTCCCGGATTTCCCGGGGGATCATGTGGCGGGCATGATGGCGAGGTACGCGCGATTCATCGGGAGGTCTCGTGAGATTCGAGGTCAGCAAGGTCCTCGACGCCATCGAGGTCCGGCTCACCACCGACCCGGCACTCGCCCGGGCAGTCGTGGACCTGTCGGAGGTCGTCCGCTACGCCGATCTCGACGGTGGCCGGCCGGCCAGCCTGGTCCGTCTCGGTCTGCTTGTCGACGCCCTCGGCCGCCACGTCGCCGAGGAGAACGTGCCGGTCTACGCGATCGCCCCGCGCGGTCTCATCTCGGACACCGACCTCACGTCGAACGAGCGGATGGTGGTTCGCCGCTGGGCCGACGACGGCAAGATCGAGGTCGTTCCGCAGCTCGACGACCGGGTGCTCGAGGTGGCCGAGATGCTCGGTCTGCCGGTGCTCACCCGCGACCGCGAGGACCGCTTCCGGGACCGCCGGCCGTGGGTGACCGACCCGGGCCGGCTGCTCGCCCTGGTGTCGAACGCCGGTGGGCCGGTGCTCGTCGCGCGGGTCGGCCGCGGCGAGGCGGCGCCGATGGCGTCCCGGTCGCCGCTGGGTGAGCGGCTGCTCTCCCGGATCTGGAGCTGCCCGGCGCCGAACTGCACGTCGTACGGCTCGGGTGGCGACTCGGACAGCTTCTTCGCCGACATGCGCACCTACACCAGCCCGGTCTCCCAGCCGCCGCCCGCGCTGCGGGCCGGCGCGCCGACCTGCCCGCGGCACGGTGAACGACTCCGCGACGCCGGCGCACGGCCGACCACCGAGGTCTTCTCGGTACGCATCGACGGCGTGATCCGCCAGCGTTTCGTGGTCTCCGACGACATGCCGGTGGTCGTGGGGCGGGCGCCCGAGGGCGGATCCGGGGTCATGCTGGGGCAGTGGCTGACCGACGACGCCCGCAAGTGGATCAGCCGGGGGCACGTGCAGTTCTCGCTGCGTGCCGGCGAGGTGACCGTCCAGGACATCAGCACCAACGGCTCCGGCATCCGGCCCGGCAACTCGCCCGACGACGAGCTCCGGCTCCCCCTGCGACGTCAGGAGAGCCGGATCCTCGGTGCGGACGACGCGGTGGAGCTTTACGCCGGGGTGCAGATCGGCCGCTCGAAACTGTGGGCGACCGGTGGCGTGGTCCAGCCGGAGTCGGTGATGGGCGAGGCGCCGACCATGGCGTTCCGCCCGGTCGGCCGCTGATCGGGCGTCAGCCGCCGACGACCTCGGCGAGCCGGGTCAGTGCGTAGGTCAGATCCTCCGAGGTGACCACCAGCGGTGGCGCCAGCCGGATCGTCGAGCCGTGGGTGTCCTTCGCCAGGACACCCCGCTCGGCGAGACGCTCGCACGCCTGCCGGCCGGTCATCAGCGCCGGGTCGATGTCGACGCCGGCCCAGAGCCCGCGGCCGCGTACGCCGACGATGCCCTTGCCGACGAGCGACTCCAGGCCGGCGTGCAGTTCGGCGCCGAGCTGGGCGGACCGTTCCTGGAACTCACCGGTGGCGAGCAGCCGGACCACCTCGGCGCCGACCGCGCAGGCCAGCGGGTTGCCGCCGAAGGTGGAGCCGTGCTCGCCGGGCCGCAGCACGCCCAGCACGGCACGGTCGGCGGCCACCGCGGAGACCGGCACGATGCCGCCGCCGAGGGCCTTGCCGAGCACGTACATGTCCGGGACGACGCCCTCGTGCTCGATCGCGAACGTCTTCCCGGTCCGGCCCAGCCCGGACTGGATCTCGTCGGCGATCATCAGCACGTTCTGCTCGGTGCAGAGCTCGCGCACGCCGGCGAAGAACCCTGCCGGCGGCACGAGCACGCCCGCCTCACCCTGGATCGGCTCCATCAGCACGGCCACGGTGTTCGGCGTGATCGCCTGCCGGACCGCCTCGAGATCGCCGTAGGGCACGACGACGAAGCCCGGGGTGTACGGTCCGAAGTCCGCCCGAGCCTCCGGATCGGTGGAGAAGCTGACGATCGTCGTGGTCCGCCCGTGGAAATTGCCGGCCGCCACAATGATCTCGGCGCGCTCGTCGGCGACGCCCTTGACCCGGTAACCCCACTTGCGGGCCACCTTGACGGCCGTCTCGACCGCCTCGGCGCCGGTGTTCATCGGCAGCACCAGCTCCTTGCCGCAGAGCTCGGCCAGGCCCCGGCAGAACGCGCCGAACTGGTCGTGCACGAAGGCGCGGCTGGTGAGCGTGACCCGGTCCAGCTGCGCATGCGCCGCGGCGATCAGGCCGGGATGCCGGTGCCCGAAGTTCAGTGCCGAGTAGCCGGCGAGGAAGTCCAGGTAGCGGCGGCCGTCGACGTCGGTCACCCAGGCGCCCTCGGCCTCGGCGACGACCACCGGCAGCGGGTGGTAGTTGTGCGCGGTCCACCGCTCGGCCTCGGCCAGCGCCTCCGGCGTACGGAACTCGACGGTCGTCATGAACGCACCTCCAGCGTGCAGCACTTGGGACCGCCGCCGGCCTTGCGCAGCTCGGACAGGTCGACCCCGATGGTCCGGTAACCGGCCGCGCCCAGGGCGGCCGTCAGATCGGTGGCCTGGACCGGCAGCACCACGGTCCGGCCGTCGCTGACCGCGTTCAGGCCGAGCACGGCGGCGTCCTGCGGCGTCGCGATGATCGCGTTCGGGAAGAGCTGCTGGAGCACGGCCTGCGAGCCCGCGGAGAACGCCTGCGGCAGGTACGCGATGTTCGTCTCGTCCAGCACGCAGAGCGCGGTGTCCAGGTGGTAGTAGGCCGGATCCACCAGCTGCAGCGTGATCAGCGGCCGGCGCAGCACCTCCTGGGTCTCCAGGTGCGAGGCGTGCGCGGTGCGGAACCCGGTGCCGGCCAGCAGCACGTCGCCGGCGAGGAGGATGTCGCCCTCGCCCTCGTTGGTGTGCTTGGGCTCGTGGACCTCGAAGCCGCGCTCGCGGAACCACGACGCGTAGGCCGGCGCCTCGTCGGCCCGCTCGGCGTCCCGGAACTGGACACCCAGCACCCGGCCGTCGACCACGGTGCCGCCGTTCGCGGCGAAGACCATGTCGGGCAGCCCGGGCAGCGGGTCGATCAGTTCGACGGTGTGGCCGAGGTCGAGGAACGTCTGCCGCAGGGTCTCCCATTGGCTGACGGCCAGCGCGTTGTCGTACGGCGCCGCCGGGTCCATCCACGGATTGATCCGGTAGGTGACGGCGAAGTGCGTGGGCCGGCACATGAGATAGCGGCGCGGCGTGGCGAAGGACGTCATGGAAGAAGACGCTATGCGCCCGGGACCGACGGGAGCCCCAGGTCAACCATGCGTACCGCGGCTGATCGTTGCGTGATCACGGTGGCGCGCGGCGATTCGTTGCGAAGGGCCGCCGCACACACTGAGGGACCGGTGAACCACCGGTCCCTCGATGTGCGTCTCCGGCGAACCGCCGGAGGGTTTCGGGGCGGGTCCGGCTCGCGCCGTCCCGGTTCCGAGGAGTTGACCGCCGGTGCATCACCGCCGGTAAATGTCAGATACCCGTCAGAATCGAGTCTCAAACTGTGTGTCGAGCCACTGCCGCAGATCGTTCACCGGCTGCATGTCGGTGCCCAGCCAGCTGAGCGAACCGGTCAGGGCGAGCACGCCGACGACGATGGCGCCGATCGAGAGCAGCAGGCCGATCAGGGCGTCGGTCTTGCCGGCCACGTGCCGCTTCCGCGTGCCCAGCAGGCCACCCAGGGAGAAGAGCAGGCCGAGCGCGGCCACACCGATGCCGTAACCCATGAGCGGCCCGGAGAGCACCAGCAGGGCACCGGCGACACCGAGGATCAGGCCGACGGTGGCGAGCAGGCTGGCGCGCGGCTTCCGCTCGGTCCGGTGCTCGGCCGCCGAGTGGTCGGTGACCGGCACGGCGGCCACGCCGGACCGGTCGGCCGGCGCGATCGGGCGCTCGCCGGCCGTGGCCGGGCGCTCCGAGGTCACCGCCGCGGCGCGGTCCGACTCGCTGCGCACCGCCGGGATCCGCGTCGTGGTCTCGTCCCGCGGCGGCGTCACGGTGCTCGAGCGCGGCGCGACCGGGGAGCGGTGCGGCAGGCGGTCGTCACGCTGGGTCGTGGTGGTCGTGGGGGTGGTAGGCCGGTCCTCGACCGTGTCATCGGCCGAGGACTGGCGGGAGAACGTAGGAATCCTCACGTCAGAACCTCCGAGCGTTTTCTCAGTGATGACGTGCCTCTATACCCCCGAGACCCGGAAACAACACGAAGGGCACGTGGAGTCACCCCCACGTGCCCTTCGACGCGCGTTTCTGCCGATCAGGGCATCGGCGAACCGGTGTGCACGTCGGCCGTCGTGGTGATCACGTGGTCGACCAGCCCGTACTCCTTGGCCTGCAGTGCGGTGAACCAGCGGTCCCGGTCGGAGTCACGCTCGATCTCCTCCGGGGTGTGCCCGGTGTGGAAGGCGATCCGCTCGTTCATCACCTGCTTGATGTGCAGCATGCTCTCGGCCTGGATGGCGATGTCGGCCGCGGTGCCGCCGATGCCGCCGGAAAGCTGGTGCATCATCACCCGGGCGTGCGGGAGCGCGAACCGCTTGCCGGGCGTGCCGGCACAGAGCAGGAACTGCCCCATCGAGGCCGCCATGCCCATGGCGACAGTGGCCACGTCGTTCTTGATGTACTGCATGGTGTCGTACACCGCCATGCCGGCGCTGATCGAGCCGCCGGGCGAGTTGATGTACAGCGTGATGTCGCGCTCCGAGTCCTCGGAGGCGAGCAGCAGCATCTGCGCGCAGATCCGGTTGGTCACCTCGTCGTTGACCTCGCTGCCGAGAAAGATGATCCGCTCCCGGAGCAGCCGCTCGAACACCTGGTCGTCGAAGGATGCCCCGCCGCCACGCATGGTCGTGTCAATGCTCATGAGCCCACCCTCTCGCATCACTGTTTTCCGCTTCACACCCTCTCCCAGTGGAGGTCGGATAGCCCAGCGATTCCCCTCAGGGCGAATCCGCTCACGGCAGAAACGCCCCGACAGTGGTACTGATCACGCCGAATCCGTGCGGTGCCCGGCGCCGGATACCTTGGTCGGCGTGCCGGAGGGACATACCATTCACCGCCTCGCCAGCCGCCACCGCGAACTCTTCGCCGGGGCCCCGGTCGAGGTGAGCAGCCCGCAGGGCCGGTTCGCGGCGGGCGCCGCGCTGGTCGGCGGGCGGGTGCTGCGCGACACCGAGGCGTACGGCAAGCACCTGCTCCACCACTACGAGGACGGCCGGACCGTGCACGTCCATCTCGGCCTGTACGGCAAGTTCGCCGACGGCGAGCTGCCCGCGCCCGAGCCGATCGGCCAGGTCCGCATGCGGATGACCGGTTCCGGTCACTGGCTCGAACTGCGCGGCCCGACCGCCTGCGAGGTCCTGGACCCGGGCGCGGTGGACCTGCTGAAGGCCCGGCTCGGCGCCGACCCGCTGCGCGACGACGCGGACCCCTCGTTCGCGTACCGGCGGGTCCGCGGCAGCACCAAACCGCTCTTCGCCCTGCTGCTGGACCAGTCCATCGTGGCCGGCTGCGGCCTGATCTACGCGAACGAGGTGTTGTTCCGGGCCGGGCTGTCACCGCAGACCCCGGGCACCACGATCGACGAGGCCGTCTGGACCGCGATCTGGGACGACCTGCGGGCGCTGATGAAGGAGGGCGTGGCGCGCGGCCGGATCGACACGGTGCACACCGAGCACACGCCGGAGGCGATGCGTCGCGCGCCGCGCGTCGACCGGCACGGCGGCGAGGTGTACGTCTACCGCCGTCCCGGCCAGCCCTGCCTGGTCTGCGGCACCGAGGTCGCCCGTGGCCCACTGGCCGGGCGCAACCTCTACTGGTGCCCCACCTGTCAGCCCGAGCCGTCCCGCCCGTCAGCCGTCCGCGCCCGCCGGCGCTGACGGGGGCGGTGTGGCCGCGCCGGCGGCTGCCGGCTCGCCCGAAGCGGCCGGTGAGCCGGACGGCGCCGGTGTGGACGCCGAGGGCGCCGGTGTGGTGGTGGCGGGTGCCGACGGCGTCGGTTCGGTGGTCGGCGTGGCCGACGGCGCCGAGGACGGAGCCGGTTTCCCACCCGGGACGCCAACCTCGAAGTTGGCGGTCAGCCAGGGCATGAGCTGCCGGTACGCCTCCGTCGTCGCAGGCTGGTTGAAGTCGTGCGACAGGATGATCGATCCCGGTCGCGTCTTCGCCTGGACCTCACTGATCAGCCGCTTCACGTGGTCGGTCTGGCTCTCACCGGCCGGGTGGAACCAGTCCCGCGGGTCGACATCCCAGTAGAGCGAGGTCATGCCGTCTGCGTACGCCGTGTTGACCAGCCGGACCGTGAAGTTGCCGCCCGGCGCCCGGAAGTAGGGGATCGCCGCACCCGGCACGGCGGCCCGGATGGCGTCGCTGGTCCGGGTCAGGTCGGCGCGGATCTGCTCGGGCTTCTTCTTACCGATCTTCAGGTCGTGGTCCCACGTGTGGTTGCAGAGCACGTGCCCGGCGGCGGCGATCTGCCGGACCAGGTCGGGGTGCCGCTGCGCCTGCGTGCCGACCAGGCAGAACACCGCCTTGACCTGGTGCTGCGCGAGGATCTGCAGAAGTTTCGGCGTCTCGTTCGGGTCGGGGCCGTCATCGAAGCTCAGTGTGACCGTGCGTGATCCCGTGGTCACGAGCGAGTTCGCGGGTCCGTCACCGCGGGGCGCGGTGACCCGGGCCGGCTGCACATCCGGAGCGGGCGGTTTTTCGGTCGCCGCCGCGGTCGGCGCGGTGGCTGTCCGGGTCGACTCGGGCCGGTTGCGGGCGGGCGGCTGCGCGGCCGCCTCCTTGGTCGGTGCGGCGGCCGGCTTCGAACTCGTCACCCGGGACGCGACGGCCTGCGCCGCCGCGTTCATCACGCTGGTGGGCGCGCCGTCCTGCTGCGGGATCGTGGGCGCCGCGATCAGCAGCAGCCCCGCGACGACCAGGGTGCCGAGCAGGAGCTGCGGCCGGTTGCGCGCGGCCTGCAGCAACCCGTCGACGGTGCGGGCGCCGGATGCGCGGTGCGAACCCGGGCGGCTCCCGGCGGCCGTGGAGCGACGAACCGCGACGGTCGCCGGCCGGCGACCCGCACGCGCGTGCCGTGCCGACCGCGTCGGCCGCCCGGCTCCGGCGGCGGCCTGGTCCGTGGGGGTGTCCTGAGCGGCGCCGTCGGTGGGACCCGCGCCGGCGGTCTGGTCCAGCTCGCCCGCCGGGCTCGCGCTCACGAGCGGAGCAGGAGTCGCGCCGGCGAGGTCGGCGCTTGCGCTCGCGGCAGGAGTCGCGCCGGCGAGGGACGTGCTCGCGGTAGGAGCCGTGCCGGCGAGGTCCGTGCTTGCGCTCGCACCTGGGGCCGGGCTCGTGCTTCCGGTTCCGGGCTGGGCCGTGCTGTCGGCCGCGGCGTCGCGGGAACTCCAGCCCGCCCGGGCGGTCCAGCCCTCGCGGGCGGTCCAGCCGGCGAAGGCGGTGCGGCTCTCCCGGGCGGTGCGGCTGGATCCGTACGACCCGCGGGTGCCGGCGCGATGCCGGGCCCGCCGGGTGGGTGCGGCGCTGCGGGACTGGGCGGGGGTGCCCCCGGTGTGGCTCTCCGCGGGGGCGCTCTCCGGCGTCTCCGGCCTGCGGTGCCGCCCGCCCGACGTGCCGTCCGCACCGGAGTTCGGCGCCGATGGACGGGGGTTGTGCGGAAGCATCCGTCATGCCTACCGTGCGGCAAGATCAAGCGGAATACCGATTCGGTCACCCTGAAGCCACGCACGGTGATCCTGCCTGCTCACCGTACGTGACTACGCTCAGCAATCTCCGTACTGATCGGGGTGTGATCCTTATCGGTCAGACGGTGTCCTCCGCCTCGCGGGTCAGCCGGGCCAGCTCGTCGACCACCTCGGTCACCGAGGCGCCCCTGGCCAGCATCGCCCGCTGCCGTGCCGCACCGCTGCCGCCGGCCCGCAGCCGTCCCATCAGGACGGTCGCGGTCTCCAGGTCACCGTGCCGTTCCAGCTCGGGCCGCACGTAGTCGAAGAGCTGGCGCATCAGCCGCCAGGCCGGTCGCGGCTCCCGCGTCGCCATGTCGATGTTGAGGCCCTCCAGGCCGTCGTGCGCGGCACGCCAGTGCGCGGCCCGCAGCAGCGGCTGTGGCACGTCCGGCGCGACGGCGCCCTGCCGGACCTCGTTCAGGGCGGTGGAGACCAGGGCCCGGGCGAGCGCGGTGAGCAGCATCGCGTCGTCGAGTGTCGGGGTGACGTCGCCCATCCGGATCTCGACGGTCGGGTAGTTCGCGGAGAGGCGCGCGTACCAGTAGAGCATCCCCTCGTCGAGCATCGCGCCGCTCGCCACCAGGTCGCTGATCAGGGTCAGGTAGTGCTCGTGCGAGTGCAGGTACGGCGTGGGGCCGACGGTGGGCCAGCGCTCCCACATCATCGAGCGCCAGCTGGCGTACCCGGTGTCGTGCCCGTTGAGGAGCGGTGAGTTGGCGCTCGCCGCCTGGAGCACCGGGAGCCAGGGGCGCAGGAAGTTGAGGACCTGCACGCCGGTCTCCGGGTCCGGGATGCTGACGTGCACGTGCGTGCCGCACACGCCCTGACCGGGGGAGAGGTCGCCGAAGTGCGCCCGCATCTCGTGGTACCGCGGCTTGTCGACGATCCGCATGTTCGGTCCGGCCGCCGGCCCGGCGCCGACGGCGACCAGGCGGACGCCGGCCCGCTCGGCGGCCGCCGAGAGCCCGGACCGCAGGCGCCGCATCTCGGTGCGCAGATCGGTCAGGTTCAGGCGGGGTGGGCTGGCGACCTCGATCTGGCTGCGGACGAACTCGTGCTGCACGCTGCCGCGCAGGTCGTCCGGCAGTTGCGCGAAGACGTCCTCCACGGCCTCCACGGCGCGCGGCTCGGTGGCGTCGACGAGCAGGTATTCCTCCTCGATGCCGAGGGTGAGCAGGTCGTATCGGTCGGCTTCGGCGGCGATCTCCGCGGGCAGCACGGTGCCTTCGGTCTCCGCGGGCGGCGCCGCGCCCTCGGTCGAGGTGTCCATGCCGCCGCGATTACCCGGCCGGAGATCTCTGGAAACGCGGCAATTACATAGGCGTACGTCCATATGGCCAGGCGGCGGACCGGTGCGGTGAGGGGCGCGGCGTGGTCGGCCGGAGGTGGCTCCGGGAGGCGTACGCGTGCTCTCGCGTTTTAAGGATTTTTAAGGTGCACCCTCTTTACTTCTACTGTTAACACTCTTAAAGATTGATGCATCTCACCGGATGTGCATGGAAGGACGGCGATGAAGCGCTCCAGATCGGTCATCCTCGCAACGGTCACGGCGCTTGTCGCCGGAGGTGCGGCGACCTACTTCGCCGGCAGTGCGCAGGCCGCGGCGGCCTGTGCCGGCGGGTGGAGTTCCGCGGCCGTGTACGTCAAGGGCAACGTGGTCTCGCAGAGCGGCCACAACTACACCGCCAAATGGTGGACGCAGAACGAGTTGCCGTCGGTCCGCAGCGGCCAGTGGGACGTCTGGGCCGACAACGGCGTGTGCGAGGGCGGCACCCCGCCGACCACGACGCCGCCGACGACCACTCCGCCCACGACGACGCCGCCGACCACCACGCCGCCGACCACCACGCCACCCACGACGACCCCGCCGACCACCACGCCGCCCGGCACCCCGCCGCCGACCGGTACCGGCGCGCTGCCCAAGCACTTCACCACCGGGTACTGGCAGAACTTCGACAACGGCGCGGCGCCGCTCAAGCTGGCCGCGGTCCCGGCCACCTACGACCTGATCGCTGTCGCGTTCGCGGACGCCACGTCCACGCCCGGCGCGGTCACCTTCAACCTCGACCCGGGCCTGGCCACGGCGGTCGGCGGTTACACCGACGCGCAGTTCAAGGCGGACATCGCCACCCTGCATCAGCGCGGCAAGAAGGTGATCATCTCGGTCGGTGGTGAGAAGGGCACGGTCGCGGTGAACAGCGCCTCCGCCGCCACCGCCTTCGCCGACTCCGTGTACTCACTGATCCAGACGTACGGGTTCGACGGCGTCGACATCGACCTGGAGAACGGGCTCAACCCGACCTACATGGCGAGTGCGCTGCGGTCGCTGCGGGCCAAGGCCGGCAGCAACCTGATCATCACGATGGCGCCGCAGACCATCGACATGCAGAACCCGCAGTCCTCGTACTTCAAGCTGGCGCTCGACATCAAGGACATCCTGACCGTCGTCTTCACCCAGTACTACAACTCCGGCTCCATGCTCGGCTGCGACAACAACGCCGCGTACAGCCAGGGCACGGTCAACTTCCTCACCGCCCTCGCCTGCATCCCCCTGCAGAACGGGCTGCGCGCCGACCAGGTCGCCCTCGGCCTGCCGGCCAGCACCCGGGCGGCCGGTGGTGGCTACGTGGCCCCGACGGTGGTCAACGCCGCGCTGGACTGTCTCGCCAAGGGCACCAACTGCGGCACCTTCAAGCCGCCGGCCACGTACCCGGGTATCCGCGGCGCGATGACGTGGTCCATCAACTGGGACGTCACGAACGGCAACAACTGGGCCAACACCGTCGACCCGCACCTGGCCACCCTCCCCTGATCCGCTCTTCCCCTCACGGAGCACCTTGTGAAACTCAGCAGGAAGATCGCCGTCGTCGCGGCGGTCGCGATGGCCGGCACGGCTGCCGCGATCCTTCCGATGACCAGCTCGAACGCCGCCGTCGCGTGTGCGCCGGCCTGGAGTGCGAGCGCCGTCTACGTCAAGGACAACGTCGCGTCGCAGAACGGCCGTAACTTCACCGCCAGGTGGTGGACGCAGAACGAGTCGCCGGTCACGAACAGCGGCCAGTGGGCGGTCTGGGCCGACAGCGGCGTCTGTGGCGGCAGCACCCCGACCACCCCGCCCGCCACGTCCCCCACCACGCCTCCGACCACCGGTCCGACGACGCCTCCGACGGGTACGAAGATGGCGGCGGCACCGTACATCTACCCGGGCTGGGGCAACCCGCCGGCGCCGGCCACGGTCGTCAACGCCACCGGCATCAAGGCGTTCACCATCGCGTTCGTGCTGGCCGGTAACGGCTGCAACCCGGTCTGGGACGGTTCGGCCGGCCTCACCGGCGGCGCGCACGCCAGCACCATCGCGGCCATCCGGGCGGCCGGCGCGGACGTGGTCCCGTCGATCGGCGGCTGGAGCGGCAACAAGCTGGGCCCGAACTGCTCGACGGCCGAGGCGCTCGCCGGCGCGTACCAGAAGGTGATCGACACCTTCCAGCTCAAGGCGATCGACGTGGACATCGAGAACACCGACGAGTTCGAGAACTACGTGGTGGCGGACCGGATCGTCGACGCGCTGAAGATCGTCAAGCAGCGCAACCCCGGCGTGCGGACCATCCTCACGTTCGGCACCACGCCGAACGGCCCGAACGCGCACGGCGTCCGGCTGATCCAGCAGGCCAAGGCGAAGAACGCCAACATCGACGTCTTCACCCAGATGCCGTTCGACTTCAGCGGCCACGCCGACATGTACGCGGCCACCGTCGGCGCGACCGAAGGGCTGAAGAACCAACTCAAGTCGACGTTCGGCTGGACCGACGCGCAGGCGTACGCCAAGATCGGCATTTCCGGCATGAACGGTCTTTCCGACCAGCAGGAGCTGACCTCGGTCGAGACGTGGACCCGGATCCGGGACTACGCGAAGAGCAAGAACCTGGCCCGGTTCGCCTTCTGGGCGGTCAACCGGGACCGCGGCTGCGCCGGTGGCGGCGTGGTCTCCAACTGCTCCGGCATCGACCAGGCGGACTGGGCGTTCACCAAGGTGAGCGCCGGCTTCTGAGTCACCTGCTCGTCGCGCGGTCGTCCCGGTGGGCGGCCGCGCGACGGCGTTTGCGCACCTTCTTGATCGCCCAGGCGCCGATGGTGACCGCGAAGAACGCCCAGATCGCGTAGTCGAACCATTGGCTGTACTTCTCCAGGTCCTGCCAGCGGTTGCCGAGCGCGTAACCGCCGCCGACGAAGAGCGCGTTCCACACGCCACTGCCGATCGTGGTGAAGAGGGCGAACTGCGCGACGTTCATCCGGTTCGCGCCGGCCGGGATCGACACCAGGCTGCGCACCACCGGCGCGCAGCGTCCGAACAGGACAGCCGACCGGGCGTGTTTCTCGAACCAGCGGTCCGCCTTGTTCAGATCGTCGGCGTCGACCAGCGGCACCTTGTCCAGCCAGCGGCGCAGCCGTTCCTCGCCGAGGCCCCGGCCCAGCCAGTAGAGCAGCAGGGCGCCACCGAGCGCGCCGAGCGTCGCGGCGATCCAGACCAGTACCAGGTTGACCCGGCCCTGGCTGGCCAGATAGCCGGCCATCGAGAGGACGATCTCGCTGGGAATGGGCGGGATCAGGTTCTCCAGGGCGACCAGCAGGCCGACCCCGACCTCGCCGGCGGACTCGATCACCGAAGCGACCCAGCCGGTCAGCCCACCGAGGTTCGAGAGATCACCTTCGGCCATACAGCAGTCCTCCCCCGGCAGTCGAAGACCTGGGTGATACCCGAAAACCCACGTACGAAGCTCGTGGCGCATATACCGATGACCGGTATATGCTTCCGCCATGAGTGACACGCCCATGCGGGAGCCGACGTTCCTGATCCTCACCGCGCTGGCCGAGGAGCCGCGGCACGGCTACGCCGTGATCGAGGACGTCTCCGCGATGACCGGTGGCCGGGTGCGGTTGCGCGCCGGCACGCTCTACGCGGCGCTCGACCGGCTGCGCTCCGACGGCCTGATCGACGTCGACCGGGAGGAGGTCGTCCAGTCCCGGCTCCGGCGTTACTACCGGCTCACCGCGGCCGGCGAGCGGAGCCTGGCCGCCGAGACCGCCCGGCTGCGCGAGCAGGCCGCCATCGCCGACCGCCGGCTGCGGGCCCGCCGCACCGACCTCGGGGGAGCGCCGGCATGAGCGAGGGCACTTACCGCAGGTGGCTGGCGCTCTACCCGAGTGACTTCCGCGCGGAGTACGAGGAGGAGATGCTCGCCGTGCTGATGAGCGAGGGCCGTCCCGGCCCGGCGCAGTTCTTCGACCTGGCCCGGGCGGCGGTGGCGGTCCGGCTCCGGCAGGTGACCGGCTCGGCGCGGTGGCGGCAGGCCGCGTGGCTCACCCAGACCTTCGGGGCGATCCTGCTGCTCGCGCTCGCGCTGCGTCATCTGGTGACGGAAGTGGCCGTGTGGGACAGCCAGGAACTGTTCGGCCCGGGTCTGTCCGTCAGCGATGCGGTCGCGCTGCCCCAGCTCGCCATCCTGGCGCGAGTGTCCGGCTGGGCGGTGGTTCTGATCGCGGCCCTGCGCGGGTGGCGCCTGCTCGGGCTGGCCGGCGCGGTGCTGGGGCTGGGCGGGCAGGCCGTGGCGCCCGCCCAGCTCTACCTCGAGACGCCCGCGACGGTGCTCAACGCCTACTGGCAGCTCATGGCCGCGGCGGTGGTGCTCGCCGCAGGCGTGGTGGCCGTCCGCGGCGGCGCCCGGACGCGCGGTCTCGTGCCGCTGCTGGCCGCCGCGGCAGCTCTGGTCCTCCAGGCGGTGATGCTGCTGCGCTGGTTCTCCTGGGAGATCTACAACGGCCTGCCGTGGGTCGCTCTCGCTCTCGCTGCCGTTGCCGCCGCCCGGCAGGAGCCGGCGATGCGCCCCTGGCTGCTGACCTGGGCCGCGCCGGTCCTCGTCACGGTGCCCCTGGTCCGCACCGGTTTCGACGGCTTCATCGAGCACAACATCCGCCATCCCGAGGCGACCCGGCTCCTCGACGGCTTCCAGTGGACGGCGCTGGTTCTCGTGCCACTTGCCGCGTTCCTGTTCATGGCCCTGCTGACCAGCCGATTCGAGCGCGGCCGTGCGGCGCGGGCCGGGGGTGCGGCGTGACGAGCGAGGCGGCAGTGACCACGTTGGAGAGTTGTTACCGACGGCTGCTGCGGGTCTTTCCGGCCGGGCATCGCGCGGCCTACGAGGAGGAGATGATCGGTGTGCTGATGTCCGGTTCGGCGCCGGGTCGCCGGTTCCCGTCACCGGCCGACGCGGCGGACCTGCTGCGTTCCGGGCTGGCGGTCCGTCTCGGCCGGGCACGATCGAGTCCCGGTCGCGCGGAGTGGCGTGACGCCGCTGCCGTCACCGGCCTGATCGTCGCCGCGATGATGGCCGCGGTCGCCGGCGCCCGGCTGCTCGCCGGCGTGCGGGTGCACCTGTTCGACTCCCCGGCCGAGCCGATGGAGATGTTCGGCATCCGTGGCCTGCTGCTGCTCGACGTCGGGCTGCGGTTCGCGTTCTGGGCGGCGGTCTGCCTGGCCGCGCTGCTCGGCCTGCGTCGCACCGCCGCGTGGCTCTCCGGAGCGGCCGCGCTGGTGGAGCTCGGTGCGGTCCTGTGGTGGTTGCCGCACACCCCGTTCCAGTCGTCGCTGCGCCTCACCTGGTCGGTGGTCACCGTCGGGGTGGTCGTGGCGGCTTTCGTGCTGGCGCGTCGGGGGCGTCCGCTGCCGGTCCTGCTCGGCAGGCGCGGGGTGGGCGCCTTCGCGGCGGTGGCTGCCGTGCTCCTGTGCGTCCGGGTGGCCGCCGAGGGTGCCTTCGCGCCCGGCCACCGCCTGCCGGTGCGGCTCGTCGAGTTGGCTCTCTTCATCCTGGTCGCCGCGACGGTCCTGGCCGTCGCGCCGGGTGTCCGGGATCGTGCGGCGGCCCTGCTGGTTCCGGCCCTGATCGGGCCGGTGACCTGGGAGATGGCCCAGTCCGAGGGGCTTCTCTCGATGCTCGGTGCCGGCGTCGCACCCTACTGGGCGGTGATCGTGGTGCTGGTCTCGCCGATCCTCGCGTTCGGGGCAGCGCTGACCGTGCTGTGGGCGTGGCGCGTTTCGCGAAGTGCGGCCGAGGCTAAAGAACAGGGGCATGAGTGACCGGTGGTACGAAAAGGCGGTCGTCTACTGCCTCGACATCGATTCCTTCGCCGACTCGAACGGCGACGGGGTCGGTGACATCCGGGGCCTGATCGGGCGCCTGGACTATCTGGCCCGCCTCGGCATCACGTGTCTGTGGCTCAACCCGATCCATCCCTCCCCGGGACGTGACGACGGCTACGACGCGTCCGATTTCTACAACGTCGACCCGCGGTTCGGAAACCTGGGCGACTTCGCCGAACTGCTGCACGAGGCCGGTAACCGCGGCATCAAGGTGATCATCGACTTGGTGGTCAACCACACCTCGGACCAGCACCCGTGGTTCCAGTCGGCGCGGTCGTCGCCGGACTCGCCGTACCGCGACTGGTATGTCTGGAGCGAGACCGAGCCGTCCGATCGCAAGCAGGGCATGGTCTTCCCCGGCGAGCAGGCCGAGACCTGGACCTACGATCGCACCGCGAAGCTCTGGTTCTACCACCGGTTCTACAAGTTCCAGCCGGACCTCAACATCAAGAACCCGGAGGTCCGCGAGGAGATCAAGAAGATCTGCTCGTTCTGGCTCCAGCTCGGGGTCGCCGGGTTCCGGATGGACGCGGTGCCGTTCATCATCGAGGAGACCGAGCCGGGCAACCCGAACTCACCGAAGGACATGCAGTTCCTGACCGAGCTGCGTGACCACGTGCAGTGGCGCAAGGGCGACGCGGTCCTGCTCGCCGAGGCCAATGTGGAGCCCGACCAGCTGGTCAAGTTCTTCGGCGACGACGGCGGGTCCGGCAATCGGATCCACATGCTGTTCGACTTCATGCTCAACGCGCGACTGGTGCTCGGACTGGCCCGGGAGGACCCGGAGCCGATCATCGACGCGCTGCGGGACTCGCCGAAACTGCCCTCCGGTGGTCAGTGGGCCACGTTCCTGCGCAACCACGACGAGATCGACCTGTCACGGCTCACCGCCGACCAGCGCAAGGACGTCTTCGAGCGGTTCGGGCCGGACGAGAACATGCAGCTCTACGGCCGGGGCATCCGCCGGCGGCTCGCACCCATGCTCGGCAACGACCGGCGCTGGGTGGAGCTGGCGTACGCGCTGCAGTTCAGTCTGCGGGGCACCCCGGTGCTGCGGTACGGCGAAGAGATCGGGATGGGCGACGACCTGTCCCTGAAGGGCCGCGACGCGATCCGGACGCCGATGCAGTGGTCGATGCTGCCGAACGGCGGTTTCACCTCGGCCGACCCGTCGAAGCTGGGCCGTCCGGTGATCTCGGGCGGTGAGTTCGGCTTCGAGACGGTCAACGTGACCCGGCAGCGGCACGACACGGCGTCGCTGCTCTCCTGGTTCGAGCGGATGATCCGTACCCTCCGCGAAGCGCCGGAGATCGGCAGCGGCACCTGCACGCACGTCGATGTGCCAGCGCCGCGCGGGGTGCTGGTGCACCGCGCCGACGACGGCACCGGAAGCATGCTCTTCGTCCACAACCTGTCCACCGAGCCGGGCGAGATCGACCTCAGCAGCCTCGCCGGCGAAGCCGTCTTCCCCAACGACGTGCTGGCCGACCAGGAATACCCCGAACCCGGCGACCTGGACAAGATCCGGGTCGAGGGGCATGGCTACCGGTGGATCCGGCTGCGCAGGACGGTCTGATCACGGCTAGAGTCGCCGCAGGAGCAGCGAAGATCACATCCCGGAGGTAACGATGTCGCAGTCCGTACCCGGCCGGATCGCCATCGTCACCGGAGCCGCCCGCGGCATCGGTGAGGCCATCGCCCTGAGGCTGGCCGCGGACGGCCTGGCCGTCGCGGTCGTCGACCTCGACGAGGGCGCCTGCGCCAACACCGTCACCGCGATCCATGACGCGGGCGGCAGCGCGGTCGCGATCGGTGCCGACGTGGCCGATCCCGCGCAGGTGACGGCCGCGGTGGAGCGGGTGACCGCCGAACTCGGTGCGCCGACCGTGCTCGTCAACAACGCCGGGGTGCTGCGCGACAACCTGCTGTTCAAGATGACCGAGGACGACTGGGACACCGTGATGGCGGTGCACCTGCGCGGTGCGTTCCTGTTCAGCAGAGCGGTGCAGAAACACATGGTCGACGCCGGGTTCGGCCGGATCGTCAGTCTCTCCAGCACGTCGGCCCTGGGCAACCGGGGTCAGGCGAACTACGCTGCCGCGAAAGCCGGTATCCAGGGTTTCACCAAGACCCTGGCGATCGAGCTCGGCAAGTTCGGCATCACCGCGAACGCGGTGGCGCCGGGCTTCATCGTCACCGACATGACCCGGGCCACCGCGGCACGGATCGGCGTCGACTTCGCCGATTTCGAGAAGGCCACGGTCGGCACGATCCCGGTGGCCCGCGCGGGCCGTCCGGAGGATGTGGCCCATACCGTCTCGTTCCTGGCGAGCGAGGGTGCCGGGTTCGTGTCGGGACAGGTGATCTACGTGGCCGGTGGGCCGAAAGACTGATGCTGGCAACTTGCTGAGAAGAGCTACAAAGAAATTATGAACCGACGCATGAGTTCCCGGAGCGTTTCGCTGACCAGCACGTTTCTTCTGCTGGCCGCGGGGGGTGCGGCAGCCTGCGACAACGACGAGTACGTGGACCAAGGCTTCTACTGCGCCGATGAGAACGGTGTGATCGTCGACGAGGACTACTGCGACGACGACTACAACGGTGGCGGCGGTGGGCTCGGCTTCTTCATCTGGCACAGCACGTCCTACCGGTCGGGTTACCCGGTGGGGACCAGGTTGCCGGCGGGCGGGAGCAAGTTCGCGTACAACGACGCGGCCGCGCGGTCGAAGTTCGGGCTGCCCTCCTCGGGTCGGATCAGCAACGGCACGATCAAGTCCAGCGTGGTGGGCAAGGGCGGCAGCGGCAACAGCAAGTCGTCCTCGAAGTCGGGCGGCTGACTTGCGCCGTATCGCCTACGGGCCGGTCCGCGACGGCTGGCAGCTCACCAACTTCAGCCTCGGACTGACGTACAACGACACCGAGCTGCCGGACGGCACCATGCGGTCGTACTGGCAGGAGGGGCCGTACTACGACTTCACCGCGGCCGAGATCGAGGAACTGGAGACGGCGACCGGCGTCCTCTACGAGATGTGCCTCGAAGCCGGCGACTGGATGGTCGCGCAGTGCCCGCGGCGGACCGTCGAGGGCCGCAAGCGTGGCTACTTCGAGTCCATCTGCAACGCCGAGACGTGTTACCTGGCGAAGATCGGCGTGCCGGAGTACACCCACGAGCAGATCATCCGGACCTGGTTCGACGGCGACGCGGAGACGTGGACGCACTACGACAAGGACCCGGACATGCGGCTGCCGATGCAGACGCCGGACTTCTCGCCGACCGTCTACGGCCGCTTCGACCTCTGGTACAACGGTGCCGGCAGCGTGCCCAAGCTGCTCGAGTTCAACGCGCAGACGCCGACCTCGCTGGTCGAGGCGGCGGTCATCCAGTGGCACTGGATGGACCAGACGCACCTCACCGAGCACCCGTGGCGGCAGTGGAACTCGATCCACGAGCGCCTGGTGGGCTGGGAACCGGCGGACGGCGAGCCCGGCGATCCGGGCGCCTGGCGCCGCAACATCAACCGGTTGCGCGAGGCACGGCACTGGCTGCCGGAAAAGCCCAAGATCTTCTTCGCGTACGAGACGAGTGAGACGTCCGGCGAGGACCGGATGAACGTCGCGTACCTGATGGCGACCGCGGAGGAGGCCGGCTACCCGGTCGAGCTGATCGCGATGAGCCAGATCGGCTGGGACGTGGCCGGCGACCGAGTGCTGTTCGTCCCCGCGCCGGGCCAGGAGCACCAGGCCGAGCCGATCGACGTGATCTTCATGCTCTACCCCTGGGAATGGTTCTGGCACGAGGAAGGCGGCAAGGCCTTCTTCCGCAACATGGCCGACCCGGAGAAGCAGGGTACGGTCTGGATCGAGCCGCCGTACAAGGCCGCGCTGCTCGGCAACAAGGCGCTGCTGCCGGTCCTGTGGATGCTCTTCGGTGACGACCCGGAGCGCAGCAAGTACCTGCTGCCGTCCTACTTCGCCGAGTCCTCGGCGGCCGCTTCGCTGACGTCGTACGCGAAGAAGCCGGTCTGGGGCCGGGAAGGCGGCTCGGTGACCCTGGTCCGCGACGGCGTCACGATCGCCGGCAACCCGTCGGAGTACGGCGCCGACGGCCGCTACATCGTCCAGGAGCTGTGCGAGCTGCCGTCCTTCGACTCGCTGGAGGGCACCGTGCACCCGGTGATCGGCTCCTGGCTGATCGACGGCGAGGCGGCCGGCATGGGCATCCGCGAGGGCGTCGGCACCTCGGGCCTGGTCACCACGAACACCTGCAACTTCGTCCCGCACGTGATCGAGGGCCGGCACTGACGAACCGGGCGGGCCGCGCTGCCGGCGCGGCCCGTACGTGGCTTTCGATCGCGGCCCGTGCGTGGCTTTCGGTTGCGGCTCCTGCGTGGCTTTCGGTCAGGGGCGGTGGCGCCAGATCCACCAGAGGCCGACGAACGGCAGGACCAGGGGGACATACCCGTACCCGCTGCCGAAGTGTGACCACACGGTGTCGTCCGGGAAGGCCACCGCGTCGACGATGCTGAGCGTGCCGACGATCAGCACGCCGGCCAGCTCGACGCTGCAACTCACCAGGGCGATCAGGCGGCCCCACGGACCGCCCCAGGCCAGGCCGGCGGTGGCGGCGATGTAGACCAGGCCGGCCACCGCGGAGAGCAGGTAGGCGAGCGGCGCCTCGGCGAAGTGCGTGCTGATCTGGACCAGGGCGCGGGCGCTCGCCGAGAGCGCGAAGATGCCGTAGACCAGCAGCAGGACGCGACCGATCCCACTGCCCAGGGCGGCGTCGTGCGGGCGCGCGGGGGTCGTCCGCGCGGTGTTCTCCTCAGGCAACGGGCACCGACGCGATCTGCTGCAACCGCAGCACGAGAACGGGCAGGACGACGGCGCCGATGCCGAGGATCAGGTTGCCCCAGCGGGTCGGCTCCATCCGGGCCAGGATCAGCGCGGCCGGGGCGAACCCGGCCGTCGTGATCAGATAGCCCACGAAGGTGGTGGTGTCCGCCGGGCGGCTTCCGTCGAAGAGACCGGCCACGGCAACCACGACGAGTACCGTGACCAGCACGCCGAGACCCACGGTGGCGAGCAGATCGGTGCGGCTGGGGGCGCGGTCGAGCGCGGTGCGCGCGAAATACCACACCGCCAGGACCAGGGCGACGACGATCGTCGCCACCGACAGAGGACCGTTCACCCGGCACAGGTTACTGATGTGCTGACGGGCTGGTAACTTCCGCCTGGCGGAGATCACAGCGACGACCCTGGGAGCATCGGGTGCGGTTCGGATTGTTGGGTACGGGTCCGTGGGCGCACCAGGCGCACGCACCGGGGCTGGCCGCCCACCCGGAGGTCGAGTTCACCGGGGTGTGGGGTCGCGATCCGGGCAAGGCCGACGAGCTCGCCGGCAAGTTCGGCACCCGGGCCTACGCCGACGTGGACGCCCTGCTCGCCGACGTGGACGCGGTGGCGATCGCCCTGCCGCCGGACGTGCAGGCGGAGATGGCCTTGCGTGCCGCGCGGGCCGGCAAGCACCTGCTGCTGGACAAGCCGGTCGCGTTGCTTCCCGAGCAGGCGCGGGCCGTCGCGGACGCCTGCGCGGCGGGTGATCTGGCGTCGGTGGTCTTCTTCACCCGGCGCTTCAGCCCGGAGCTGTCGGCGTTCATCGCGGAGACCGCGGCGGTCGGCGGCTGGACCGAGGCACGCGTCGACCACCTGGGTTCGATCTTCGAGTCGGGCAGCGTGTTCGGTGCCTCGCCGTGGCGCCGGGAACGCGGTGGCCTCTGGGACGTCGGCCCGCACGCCCTCGCCCTGGTGCTGCCGGTGCTCGGCCCGGTCACCGACGTGGCCGCGATGGCCGGTGCCCGTGACCTGATCCATCTGGTGCTGCGGCACGAGGGCGGCGCGACCTCCCGGCTCACGCTGGCCGTGGACGCGCCGGCCGCCTCGGCCCGCGAGGAGGCCGTCTTCGCCGGTGAGGCCGGCCTGCGCACCGTCCCGCGGGTGCAGTGGAAACCGGACGCGGCCCTTGGCCGCGCCGTCGACGAGTTGCTGGCGGCGGCCGCCGGCGGCACCCCTTCGGCCTGTGACGCGCGCTTCGGCGCCGGCGTCACCGCGGTGCTCGCCGCCGCCGAGCGCGCCGTCCGCGACGGGGTGACGGTCCACCTGACCGCCTGAGAGCCGCCGCCGGCCGGTTCTTACGGGACCGTGCGCTCGATGGCGGCCGCGCCGTCGCGTTCCAGCTCGGCCTTCGCGCGCGCGATGTTCTCCGGTGTCGGATCCTTGCCCTGCGCGACGGCCAGGTCCTCGGGTTCCCAGGGCTGTTCCGCGCCGGTCCGGATCAGCGGCTCACCGGGCGTTTCGGAAGGTTCGCTCTGGTGCATCGTTACCCCCTGCATGACGAGCGGGAATGTGAACTTCCGCCGGGCCGGGTACCCGTTTCCTGATCGTCCACGCCGGGTGATCTCCTGGGTGCCCGAACTGAGCGCTAACTGGACAGAACCTGCGCGTTACGGATGGACGCTCAGTAGTGAGCCGAATACATTTTCGGCTTGTCACGCTTATCGGGCTCGACATCCGGCGACCACCACGGGGTCTGCCGGCGCGCCGGCCCGGCGGGCGTGCGGGGGTGAGGGGAACGCATTGCATGACCGACTGGGCAGAGGCGGAGCAGGCATCGGGAAGCGGGCCGACATGACCCGCAGGCGGCCGGGCGGACATCGGCGTGCCGTGCGGGTGCTGCGATGACGGGCCGGTGGGACGCCGAGCGGGACGCCTCCGACGCCGCGCAGGCCCTGGCCGGCATCGTGGCCCTGTTGCGGCGGGCGGCGAGCGGCGACGCCGAGCAGCGCCGGCTGCTGAACCTGGCCCAGAACGGTGCGGCGGCCGCCGGGCGGGTCGAGGCCTACCTGCGGCAGCAGCGTGCGCCGTCGGACGGCGAGATGGCCGCCGTGCCCGGTCGGCTGGCGCCCTGGCGGGACTGGGTGCCGTCCCGGGGGCATATCTTCGGCGGGACCACGGCACCCAGCCGGGTGAACGGTGTGCCGGCGCCGCGGCGGTGCGGCGACCCGGGGGAGTGACAGCCGGGTGAACGGTGTGCCGGCACCGCGGCGGTGCGGCGACCCCCGGGGGATGACAGCCGATCAGGTGATCCGGCCGGGCTGACGCAGGGTCTCGGACGGCGACTCGCCGAATCTCTCCCGGTACGCCGAGGCGAATCGGCCCAGGTGGGCGAAACCCCAGCGATGGGCCACGGCGGCGACCGTGATCCGGGCCGGATCGCCGTCGAGCAGCGCCTCCCGCGCCCGGGTCAGCCGGATCTGCTGGAGGTACGCCATCGGGGCGCACCCGACGTGCCGGCGGAAACCCTCCTGCAGCGAGCGCACGCTCAACCCGGCGATCGCGGCCAGGTCGGCCACCGTGAACGCCCGCTCGGGCTCCTCGTGAACGGCTTCGACGGCACGTGCGACGGCTCGTGGCGGCCCGCTCGCGGCCGGGGCGACCAGTTCGTCGCGGTAGCGGTGCGGAACGCTGAGCAGCAGGCCGCTGAGCACGCTGCTGCACAGTTGCTCGGCGATCAGTGGCTGGTGGATCAGGCTGAACTCGTGCTCCAGTTCGCCGTGCAGCAGCCGGATCAGCCGGCTCCAGCTCTGCGCCGGACCGCCGCTGAGGTCGAAGACGGGCGGCAGATCGATCGGTCCCTCGACCGGGT
Organism: Actinoplanes sp. DH11; assembly: GCF_020873875.1. Taxonomy (GTDB): domain Bacteria; phylum Actinomycetota; class Actinomycetes; order Mycobacteriales; family Micromonosporaceae; genus Actinoplanes. The sequence goes on along the minus strand of NZ_JAHWGU010000010.1, from coordinate 142,533 downwards.
GGCCGAGGAGGGCGGCCAGTTCCGCCTCCAGCGCCCACGGCTCGATCCGCACGTCGAGCTCCGCGGACTTCGCCTCGTGCCGCAGGTCGACCGGGTCGCCGGGCCGGAACGCGAGCGCCGTGGACGGGTTCGCGGTGAACTCCTGGCCGTCCCGCCGGGCCCGGACGCGCCCCGCCGTGGGCAGGGTCACGTGGTAACCGCCGGCGGACGGGGAAGTCAGGCTGGCGGATCCTTCGAAGGTCAGATGACCCACCGTGAGCGGTCCGAGCCGGATCATCTCCAGGTCCATGGTGAGTTCCGCCTCGTCCGGCGTACCGAGCGACATGGGGTGGTAAAAACGATTCAGGATGTCCCGGGCCCGTGTGACGTCGACACTGTCGAAGTAGACGGCGCCCGTCGCCGAGGCGGCGGTGCGAGGCGGGGCGTCAACCATGCCGTAAGTGATCATGCCGTCCGGAGCTCCACCGCATACGCTGAGTATTCGGTCAGAGGCCGTCGGGAGTCAACGTGGTCGCCACGCAGTGACCGTTACCGCACATTCCGGCCATATGAACTACTCTGGCGTTCCGCGCCTACGTGGCGTAACTTGCAGACCAGCGGATTGTTGTTGGAACGCGGGCCAGGTCGGCGTCCCCAGCGAACGCGCGACCAACTCTTCGGTCAACACACCGAGTCCCGCGGAAGTCGGCGTCGGCTCCGGCTCGACGCCAGGAAGAGGGCAGCTGTGTATCTGCCGATCACGACCCGCCAGCTGGCCGACGGGACCGTCGAGATCGCACCTAGCGGCGAGATCGACCTGGACAACGCGCATGTGATGCGCGACGCGGTCAACGACGTGCTGACCAGCATGACCCCCAGCAAGATCTGTCTGGATCTGCAGCGGGTGATGCTCATCGACAGCATCGGGATCGGCATCCTGGTCGCCTGCTTCCACACCGCCGCGGCCAGCGGCATCAAGCTGGTGGTGAGCCACCCGAGCGCCACGGTGTACCGGCAGCTCTGGGTCTCCGGCCTCGTCGGGCTCCTCGGCTGCGCCGAACCGCCGTCGCCGCGCTCCCAGGTCGGCCTGCGCCCGTCCTGACCGCCGCCGGCGGCCCGCGCCGCGCCGGCCGCCATCGGTAGAACGGTCCGGCCCGCGCCCGTCCGGACCGTCATCACCTGCGAGACTGCACCGTCATGACGGTGCTGCGCTCGATCCTGCTCTTCCTGCTCGCCGCACTCGCCGAGATCGGCGGAGCCTGGCTGGTGTGGCAGGGCATCCGGGAGAACCGCGGCCTGCTCTTCGTCGGCGCGGGGGTGGTCGCGCTCGGTGCGTACGGTTTCGTCGCCACCCTGCAGCCCGACCCCAACTTCGGCCGGATCCTGGCCGCCTACGGCGGTGTCTTCGTGGCAGGTTCACTCATCTGGGGCATGGTCGTCGACCGATTTCGACCGGACCGGTTCGACGTGATCGGCGCGGCCCTCTGCCTGGCCGGCGTGGCGGTCATCATGTACGCGCCACGCGGAGCCTGACAGAGGGCCGCCGGCCGTCAGTGCAGGGCGGCGGCCCCGGCCGCCTCCTCCTGCCGGCGACGCTCGTCACCGGAGAGGGTGGAGAGCGGCTTCTCCTTGATGAAGACCACCGCGATGATCGCCAGGAACGCGATCGGCGCACCGACCAGGAACAGCTCGGACGTGGCCTCGCCGTAGATGTCCTGCACCACGGTGAGCGCCTCCGGCGGCAGCGTCGACAGGTCCGGCACCTGGGCCGAGCCGCCGTCGCCGGCCGCGCCGAACCGCTCGGTGAAGAGTGAGGTCACCTGGTGGGTCAGTACCGCGCCGAGCGCGCTCACGCCGATCGAACCGCCCATGCTGCGGAAGAAGGTCAGCGCCGAGGTGGTGGCGCCGAGCTCGGCCGCCGGTACGTCGTTCTGCGCGGCCAGCACCAGGTTCTGCATGAGCAGGCCGACGCCGATGCCGAGCACCGCCATGTAGACCGAGAGCAGCAGCACACTGGTGTCCGCCCCGATGGTGCTGAGCAGCAGCATGCCGACGGTCATCACGATCGAGCCGGCCACCAGGTAGCCCTTCCACCGGCCGTACTTGGTGATCAGCTGACCGGCCACCGTCGACGAGATCAGCAGGCCGAACACCATCGGCAGGCCCATCAGGCCGGCGACGGTCGGTGACTTGCCCAGCGAGATCTGGAAGTACTGGGAGAGGAAGACGGTGCCGCCGAACATCGCGACGCCGACCAGGACGCTGGCGACGATGGACAGGGTGACCGTCCGGTGCCGGAAGATCCCCAGCGGGATGATCGGTTCCTTGGCCTTGGACTCGACCAGGACCGCCAGGGCCAGCAGCACGAGACCGCCGGCGACCAGGGCGGCGGTCTGCCAGGACGCCCAGTCGAAGTGCTCGCCGGCCAGCGTCGACCAGATCAGCAGGGTGCTGACGCCACCGGTGATGAGCAGCGCGCCGAGCCAGTCGATGCTGGTCTCCTTGCGGTGCACGGCGGGCAGGTGCAGCGTCTTCTGGAGCAGCGCGATCGCGATGAGCGAGAACGGCACGCCGATCAGGAAGCACCAGCGCCAGCCGAGCCAGGAGGTGTCCACCAGGACGCCGCCGATCAGCGGGCCGGCGATGGTGCCGACGCCGAACACGGCGCCGAAGATGCCCGAGTAACGGCCCAGTTCCCGAGGCGGGATCATCGCGGCCATCACGATCAGCGAGAGCGCGGTCATGCCGCCCGCGCCGACGCCCTGCACGATCCGGCTGACCAGCAGGATCTCCACGTTCGGGGTGAGGCCGGCGACCAGCGAGCCGAGCACGAAGAGGCCGAGCGAGAGCTGGATCAGCAGCTTCTTGCTGTAGAGGTCGGCCATCTTGCCCCAGAGCGGGACGGTGGCCGTCATGGCGAGGAGCTCGGCGGTGACGATCCAGGTGTAGACGGACTGGCTGCCGTTCAGATCGGCGATGATCCGGGGCAGGGCGTTGGCCACCACGGTGGAGGCCAGAATGCTGACGAACATGCCGATCAGCAAGCCGGAGAGGGCCTGGAGGACCTCGCGGCGCGACATCTGACCGGAGGACTCGGTGACCTCGTCGGTGGGTTGGGTGGTGGTCATACGTTCCTTCTCGAATCGGTGGTGACCAGGCCGGCGGCAAGGATGCCGAAGGCTTCGCGTACGTGGTCGGTGAGGGGGCGTCCGTCGGTGCCGGACCGGCCGTCGGCGTCCTCGGCGGCCCAGCGGAAGACGGCCACCCGCACGGCGGCGTTCGTGACCGCGGCCGCGACAGCCGGGAACGGGTGGTCGGCGGGCAGGCCGGCGCGCTCGGCAACAGCGGCGGTGAACTGCTGCTCGGCGGCGGCGGCCGCGGCGATCAGCAACGGCAGCAGCTGCGGGTTGTTCTCGATCACCCGCATCCGCAGCAGCCACTGCTCGCGGTTGTCGTGGATCTGCTCGAACACCGGGTCCAGCGCGTCCAGCAGGGCCTCCAGCAGCGGCTTGTCCGGCGCTGTGCCGAGCAGCAGCTCGCGCAGGTCACAGCCCTCCAAGGGGTCGCCGACGAGGGCGTCCTCCTTGGTGGCGAAGTAGTTGAAGAACGTCCGCGGCGAGACCCCGGCCGCAGTGGCGATCTCGTCGACCGTGACCCGGTCGGCACCGCGCTCGTCGGTCAGGCGCAGCGCGGCCGTGATCAGGTCGAGGCGGGTCTGCCGGCGCTTGGCCTCGCGGCGGCCGGTCGGGTGGTCGGCAGGGTGATCGGCGGGGAGCACCCGACGAGGCTACCGAGAAAATTGCAGTTGCTGCAAAGTTTTACTCGCCCTGTTGAGTGCGCTGGATCTCACCCAGGGCGGCGGTCAGCCACGGCTCCACCGGACGGCCGGCGAGCAGGTCGTCGATCAGGGCGATCGCGTGCCGGGCCAGCACATCCGGCTTCGGGGCCGGCGCGCCGTCCTCGTCGAGCACGCCGAGAGCGCCGGCGAGCAGCCACAGCACCACCTGCGGATCGGCCGCCGGCCAGGAGCGCACGCAGGAGGCCAGTGCGGTACGCACGTCGTCGGCGGCGAGCCCGTCCGGGTGCCCGTCCTCCAGGAGCAGGCGCACCACCGTGCCGAGGATCAGCCCGGTCTGCGCCGGGTCCAGCGCGGCCAGGTCGCCGCCCGGCTCGTCGCCCGCCCGCACCGCGGCCACCGCCACCGCCGTGGCCGCGGCGATCGGCCGCGCCGGTGGCGGCAGCTGACGCCAGGTGTTGTTCATGCGGCGACTCTACGGCGGGGCGGTGGGTGGGAAGGCGTGCGGTTCCCGGCGGACGGCCGGTGGGAGGCGTGCGGTTCGCCGCGGTGTGCCGTCACCCCGGCGGGTGAATGCGCCGGCACCGTTCGCCGGGTCCTGAACAATGACAAGAGCGCACGCGGCCGGAAATGAAAAGTGAATCGCGTTCGAGGTTTTCTGGATGTGCTATTTCCCGCGCCTTTCGGCACACTGCGTCGGGTGGAGGAGGACCAGAAACTCGGCGGCCGGTACCGCTTGCTGAACGAACTCGGCCGTGGCGGGATGGCAGTGGTCTGGCGGGCGCTGGACGAGGTGCTCGGCCGTCCGGTCGCGGTGAAGGTGCTGGCCGGTCGATATGCGGGCGAGGAACGGTTCCGGTCCCAGATCCTGCACGAGGCCCGGGCCGCGGCGACCCTTTCGCACCCGAACATCGCGCAGATCTACGACTTCGGCGAATCCGAGGAGAACGGCCGCCCGGTCCCGTACGTGGTCATGGAATTGATCAATGGGCCGACGTTGCAGCAACGGGTGGCGCGCGGGCCGGTCCCGCCGCGTACCGTTTTCCGGATCTGCGGGGAAATCGCTGCGGCGCTGGCGGTGGCACACGAGGACGGCCTCGTGCACCGCGACATCAAACTCGCCAACGTCATGGTCACCCCCACCGGTGCCAAGGTCGTGGACTTCGGCATCGCCGCGGTCGCCGGACCGGCCTCGCCCGAGGACGCCCTGCTCGGCACCCCCGCCTACCTCGCTCCGGAGCGTCTCACCGGCGGCGCCATCGAGCCCGCCTCCGACATGTACGCGCTCGGCGTGCTGCTCTACCGCCTGCTCGCCGGCATGGCGCCGTGGAGCGTGGAGACCACCACGCAGATGCTGAGCGCGCACGTCTACCTGGAGCCGGCGCCGCTGCCCGCCCTGCCCGGCGTGCCGGACGTGATCGCCGACCTGGTCGACCGCTGCCTGGCGAAGAACCCCGCCGACCGCCCGGACGCGGCCGAGGCGTCCGCGGTGCTGGGTGACGCCGCCGAAGCGTCCGCGGTGCTGGGGGACGCGGCGGAGGCGGCCGCGCAACCGGCCGTGGACGACGCCGAGCACACGCCGGCGCCGGCGGCCGTGGTGGCGATCGCGGAGGCCGGCACCACGCTGCTCCGGGAGGCCACCGTCCCGGTGACAGGTTCGCGTGCCACGGCCGGGCCGGTTGCCTCGGTGCGGGCGGGACGCGGTGGTGCGGTCGGTGATGGGGCGAAACCCGTACCCCCGTGGTGGAAGCGCCGGAAAGTCCTGACCGGCATCGGGGCCGCGGCCTTGCTCGTCGCCCTGCCCGCGCTCTGGCCGGAATCCGGCGGCGAACCGGAGGCGCGACCCGGCGCGGTCGTGCCGCCCGTCGCCGCGTCCCCCGGGGTCAGGTCCGCCGCGCCCGGCGACAAGGCCGGCACCCGTTCGGTGGTGCCCGCCGCCCGGTCCGGCCGGGCGGCAGAGCCGAGTGGATCACTGGAGCCGGCCGCTCCCGACCCGTTCCCCTCACTCTCCGTGCCGTCACCTTCCGGCGCGTCCGGATCGGCACCGGAACCGGCGCCGACGTCGCCGAGCCCGGGAGCGAGCCCGTCCCCGTCGCCCGAACCGCCACCGCTGGAGGGCACGCGCCTGGCGTCGCGGGGCGGCGCGGTGCTCGCCAGGTGCGTCGAGGACGGCGCCGAGTTGGTCGCCTGGGAGCCCGAGCCGGGCTTCGTCGTGGAGCGCGTCGATCCCGGCCCGGCCCTGACCACGTCCGTGGTCTTCACCGGCGATCGGGCCCGGCACCGGATGACGATCACCTGCTTCGCGGGCCGTCCGTCCGCCGTGGTGCTTCCTCTGTGAGGACATGTCTATTCCTCGCCGTCACGCAGCGTGGAGGGTGTGGCTAAACTGCACCGGCAACGTCGGGCGAAAGGGACATCGATGACGGCGACTGCGAACACCCTCCGAAGCAGGCTGGCCCGGGTCCGGGCCGCGGCTCGCCGCCGGTTGCGTCCCACCCCGCCGCCCCCACCGCCGGTCGCCCCCGAAGTGATCAACCTGGTGCCCGACCCCGGTTTCCGGGGCGCGCCGGACCGGCCGTTCGAAGCCGGTGGCGTCTACGTCCACTCCCACAACTCGTGCGAGTTCACCGAGGTCCCGGGTCTGCCCGGGGTGCGCGGCGCGCGCGTCGAAGGGGTCGGCGGCAACAACGACACGCACATCGCACCGGGCGGCCGCAACGCCCCCGGCCAGTTCCGTCTCGGCATGCGCGCGGGCGGCACCTACACGGCGAGCGTCTCGGTCTACCTGGACGAGCCGCTCACCGGCACGCTCAACGCCGCGGCGCTGCGCCTCATCCCCGGCTGCATCGTCGACGAGGCGGTGAAGTGGACGCTCGCCCAGTCCGCAGCCGCGCCCAACGAGCACGGCCACCACCGGATCAGTGTGACGTTCACCATTCCGGCGTCCGCGAAGGGCGCCTGGATCCGCCTGCACAGCGGCATGTCCGCGGGCAACGGCACCGTCTACTGGTACGACTACACGCTCACCGAGACCGGGGTTCCGGTCGACCACTTCGACGGGTCCACTCCGGACGACACGTTCCACACCCACGCCTGGACCGGTGAACCGGACGCCTCGCCGGCCCGCCGCACCCTGCGGATCGCCGAGGGTGCCACGCCGGCCGAGATCGCCGCGGCAGCGGTCCGGCTGGCCCGCGCCGGGCTCGAGGAGGAAGCCGCCTACCTGCGCCGGCACCTGCCCGGGGACCGGCTGACCACGGCACGCATCGCGCTGGCCCGGGGCGACCGGGAGGCGGCGGCCAAGGCGCTGCGCAAAATGGTCAAGGCCGGCGACCCGGACGGCGAAGCGTCGTACGAGCTGGGCCGCCTCGCCCTCGCCGAACACAAGTGGGCGGCCGCCGAGAAACTGCTGCGCACCGCGGTGAACGCCAAACCGGAGGCGTACGAGCGGGGTTACGCGCTCGCCTTCGCCTACGACAAGCTGAAGCGGCGTGAGGACAGCAAGCGGACGTCGCGGGCGGCCCTGGTGCACGACACCAAGCTGCCGTTCGACGGCCCGGCCGTGCTCGACCTCGACGTCAAGTCCTACGGCGCCCGCCGCGAACTGGGCGTCTTCGTCGCCGAGCACCTGGGTCAGATCCGCACCCAGGCCGAGCAGCGCCTGGCCCGGCCGGTGACGAGCACCTTCGACCAGCCGATCTTCGTCTACTGGGCGCAGGGTTTCGAGGCGGCGCCGCCGGTGGTGCGGGCCTGCCTGGCCGCGCTGAAGGAGAACAACCCCGGCAACCGGGTGCACGAGCTGACCGACGCCAACATCAGCGCCTATGTGGACGTGCCCGGCGGTCTGATGGAGGCGCTGGACGGCAACCGCACCCACTTCTCCGACCTGCTCCGGTTGCTGCTGCTGGAGAAGTTCGGCGGGATCTGGGTGGACGGCACCTGCCTGGTCTCCGAGCCGCTGCGCCCGCACATCACCAGGGCGCTGGAGCGCAGCAGCGTGTTCGCGTTCAACTACACCGGGCCGTACATCTCCAGCTGGTTCCTTGCCGCGCGACCGGGCAGCTACGTGATCCACCTGTGGCGGGCCGCCTGCTTCCTCTGGTGGGAGAAGCGCGGCGAGCTGATCGACTACTTCCTGATGCACCACGTCTTCGAGATGCTTTACCACCTCGACGACCGGTTCCGTGCCGAGTGGGACGCCGGGTTGCGACTGAACTCGAAACCGCCGCACGCCCTGCAGACGGTGATGCTGGAGTCGTACGACCCGGACATGTACCAGACCGTGATGGAGGGCTCGTTCGCGCACAAGCTGCGCTACAAGTACCAGCCGCACGAGCTGCGCAGCGAGTCCTACCTGGCCCGCATCCTCCGCGGCGACCTGCCGTGACGGCCGTTCGCTGACGGGCCGACCGTTCGCTGACGGGCGGGTCCGTTCGCTCCGTGCTTCGCGCAGGCCTCGCGGACCCGGCCCCGGAGGTCGGCGCTCTGCGCGAGCGGGGTGAACGGCAGGTTGAACTAGCCGGGCGACGCGGGCAGCCAGCTCGGGCGTGCGCCGGCAGCCACGGCCACCGACGATCACCGGTGGGCCGGGTTCCTGCACCGGTTCGGGCAGGGCGGGGGCGTCCTGGAGGCGGAAGTGCCGGCCGGCGTACGAATACCGCTCGCCAGCGGCGTCGACCACAGTCAAGGAAGGCGGCGGTCCTGGAGTGCGGCCGCCGGTGAGTGCGGCGCGCGGCGGAGCTGGCTCCATGGGCTTGGAACCCCATCGCCGCCCATCCGACACCGCCCGCATCAACCCCACGTCCCGCTTCCCGCCCCGATGACGCCAGACACGCCATCCCCGGCGAGATATCGATCTGCCAGCGCTACAACATCGCGATGATCATGGGGCTTAAACCGCAATTTCGTAGCGCTAGCAGATCAACACCGCCCAGGACGCGAAGGTTTAGGCGCCTGGCGTGCGGCTTCCGGAGCGGTGACACACGGCCAGCGCGAACGCCAGCAGAACAATCCCGGCAGAGGCGGTCCTCACGGTAGGCCCGAACAACCGCAACAGACCCACCACCCCGCACCCGAACATGCTTCCGGGGCGCCAAGCCCCAGGGAAACCCCACCACAGGGCAGCAACCGACGCAAGAAGCGCCCCCACCGCACCGCGGGGTCTGGGGGCTCGGCCCCCAGAAAGCAAGACGAGCGACCCAGGTCCGCGCTTTTCAGCGGACATAGATCGCTCGAGCTCGTGCCCCCGGCAGGATTCGAACCTGCGCTTTCGCCTCCGGAGGGCGACGCTCTATCCCCTGAGCTACGGGGGCCCAGTGGTTCAGAACTCTAGCAGGCCCCCCGGAGCCATCGCCAACCGGTTCCGGCGGTGTCGCGTCTCAGGGGGTCTGGATGCGCTTGAGCAGGGAATCGATGAGCTGGATCTCGCCTTGCTGGGCGGCGACCATGCTCTGGGCGAGCCAGGTGACGTCGGTGTTGTCGGAGAGCTTCAGGGCTTCCTGGGCCATGTGCACGCCGCCGACGTGGTGGGCGCGCATCAGGGTGAGGAATTGGACGTCGAGGTCTTTGCCGGTGGCTTCGCGCAGGGTGGCCATCTGGTCGGGAGTGGCCATGCCGGGCATCAGGCCGTTGACGATGGCGCCTTCGGAGCCGGGGATCCAGGCCATCGGTTCGGTGGTGCCGGTGGGGGACAGGTGCCAGTCGCGCAGCCAGGACTGCATGTAGCCGACCTGGCCCTGCTGGGTGGTGGCGATGTCGCTGGAGAGGGTGACGATGGCGGGGTCGTCGGAGCCGGTGTGGGCGATCATCGCCATTTCGACGGCCTGGGCGTGGTGGGTGGACATGTCCCGCAGGAAGCCGGCTTCCACCGAGTCGTCGCCGGGGGTGCGCAGCCCGGGGATCACCAGGCCGGCGCCGAGGCCGAGCAGCAGGCCGACGACGAGCACCGCGACGGCGGTGTAGCCGAATCGCCGGCTCGGGGTGCCCCCCGCCCCGGGCGTGTCCGTGGACGCGCCCGAGGGGGAGGACGAGACTTCCGAGATCATCAGGAAGTGGCCGCCGGGGCGGCGGGGACCGGGTCGCTGGTGGTGTTGCCGCTGGAGCAGGTGGCGCCGGGCTCGACGGAGGCCTTCACGCGGGTGGCTCGGATGAATTCGTCGATGCGGCTGTCGTCGGCGCTGTCGACCTTGAGCTGGTAGCCCCAGGCCTGGACGGAGACGTTCTTGTCGAGGTTGGCGACCGGGGACATGAAGGTGAACTCCTTGCCCTGGACCTTCTCCTGCAGCTTCTCCACCTGGTCGGCGGCGAGACCCTGCTTGTAGGTCAGCCAGACGGCACCGTGCTCGAGGCTGTGCACCGCGTGCTCGTTCGCGATGGGCTCGGTGTAGACGTCGCCCATGCAGTTCTGCCACGCCGGGTTGTGCGCGCCACCGACGGGCGGGTTCGTCACGTAGGTCTGCGGGCCCTCTTTGTGGGTCCGGTCGTCGATCTGCGGGTTCTTCTGCGCGCGGTAGTCGACGACGCCCTCGATGGCCTGGGCCTGCTCCTCCCACGGCTTGCTGCCCTGGACGGAGGCGAACACGCCGTAGCCGATGATGCCGGCGGCGATCAGCACGACCGCGCCGGCGACCAGGATCGGCCCCCAGTTCCGCCCGCCGGCGACCTTGACCGGGGTGACTGGCTTGCGGCCCTTGCCGCCGCCCTTGCCGCCCTTACCGCCGGGACGGTTGGCGCCGGGACGGTTGGCGGCGGGCTTGCCGGTCGGGGGCTTGCCCTGGCCGGTCGTCTTGCCGACCTTGACGGTGGACGGGACCCGTTCGGGCCCCGGCGTGCTCATGCTCATCGCGCCTCGTCGATTCGATAAAGATTGGAAGGGCGGGGCTCGGGTGGCCGCCGAACGCCGAAGTCTACCCCCGATAGCATGGCCCAGTGACTCCCGCCAACCTTGCTGACACCGTTCTCTCAGCTGCTCGTGCCGTATTCGAGACGCGTGGTCTGGACGCCTCCGCGCTGCCCGCCAGCACGGCGGTGGAGCGGCCGCGCAACCCTGAGCACGGCGACTATGCCTCGACCATCGCCCTGCAGGTCGGCAAGAAGGCCGGGGTGGCGCCGCGCGAGCTGGCTGCCGCCCTCGCCGAGGAACTGGGGCGACGTCCCGGCATCAAGTCGGTGGAGATCGCCGGCCCGGGCTTCCTGAACATCCGGCTGGACGCGGCGGCGACCGGGGGGCTGGCCCGCGACATCGTGCTCGCCGGCTCAGCCTACGGCCGGACCGAGCGGTTCGCCGGTGAGCGCATCAACCTGGAGTTCGTCTCGGCGAACCCGACCGGTCCGGTGCACATCGGCGGGGTCCGCTGGGCGGCCGTCGGTGACGCGCTCTCCCGTCTGCTGCGCACCGCGGGCGCGGAGGTCGGCACGGAGTACTACTTCAACGACGCGGGCTCCCAGATCGACCGGTTCGCCCGGTCCCTGCTCGCCGCGGCGAAGGGCGAGCCGGCACCGGAGGACGGGTACGGCGGCGCCTACATCGCGGAGATCGCGGCCGAGGTGGTCAAGGGCGCGCCGGACGTGCTGTCGCAGTCCGACGAGGCGGCGCAGGAGACGTTCCGGCAGGTCGGCGTGGAGCTGATGTTCGCCGAGATCAAGGCGTCGCTGGCCGACTTCGGGGTGCACTTCGACACCTACTTCAACGAGAAGGACCTGCACGACCGCGGCGAGCTTCAGGAGGCGCTGGACCGGCTGCGCGAGCAGGGGCACATCTTCGAGTCCGAGGGTGCGACCTGGCTGCGTACCACCGAGTTCGGTGACGACAAGGACCGGGTGCTGCGCAAGTCCGACGGCGACTGGACGTACTTCGCCGCCGACTGCGCCTACTACCTGGACAAGCGCAAGCGCGGCTTCGACCGGGTCGTGATCATGCTAGGCGCCGACCACCACGGCTACATCGGCCGGATGAAGGCGATGTCGGCGTGCTTCGGCGACGACCCTGACAAGAACCTGGAAATCCTGATCGGCCAGCTGGTCAACCTGGTCCGTGACGGTGAGCCGGTGCGGATGAGCAAGCGGGCCGGCACGGTGGTCACGCTGGAGGACTTCGTCGAGGCGCTCGGCGTGGACGCCACCCGGTACGCCCTGGCCCGCTACTCCAGCGACTCCCCGATCGACATCGACATCGACCTGTGGACGAAGGCCGGCAACGAGAACCCGGTGTACTACGTGCAGTACGTGGCGGCCCGCACCGCCAGCGTCGCCCGCAACGCCGCGGACCTCGGTCTGACCCGGGGTGACGCGGCCGATTTCAAGCCGGACCTGCTCACCCACGAGAAGGAGAACGCCCTTCTCAAGAGCCTGAACGAGTACCCGGACGTGATCGCCCGCTCGGCCGAGCTCCGGGAGCCGCACCACGTCGCCCGCTACCTGGAGAAGGTCTCCGGCGACTACCACCGGTTCTACGGGGAGTGCCGGGTCACCCCGCTCGGGGACGAGAAGATCACCGATCTGCACCGCGCCCGGCTCTGGCTCAACGACGCCACCCGTACGGTTATCGCGAACGGGTTGTCCCTCCTCGGCGTCTCGGCCCCGGAGAGGATGTAGGCATGCGCGCACACGAGGCCGGTGCCCTGCACGGTGACATCGGCAGCCGCGGGCCGGCCTGGCTGCGTACGCCGGAGGACGTCAACGCCCTGGTGCCGCAGCTGTGGCCGCGGACCGTGGTGCGTGCCGAGGGCGGCGCGCTGGAGATCGGCAAGGTGAGTGTCGCCGACCTCGCCTCCGACTACGGCACCCCTGCCTACCTGCTCGACGAGGACGACCTGCGGGCCCGTTGCCGCGACTTCAAGGCCGCGTTCACCGGTGCCGACGTCTTCTACGCGGGCAAGTCCTTCCTCTGCAAGGCGGTCGTCCGGATCATCGAGGAGGAGGGGCTCTTCCTCGACGTCTGCTCCGGTGGTGAGCTGGCGGTGGCACTCGCGGCCGGCTTCCCGCCCGAGCGGATCGGGTTCCACGGCAACAACAAGTCGGTGTCCGAGCTGCGGCGCGCACTCGACGCCGGGGTGGGCCGGATCATCGTGGACTCGTTCGACGAGATCGCCCGCCTCACCGAGCTGGCCCGCCAGGCCGGCAAGCGTCCGGGGGTGCTGATCCGCGTGACGGTGGGCGTCGAGGCGCACACCCACGAGTTCATCGCGACCGCGCACGAGGACCAGAAGTTCGGCTTCTCGCTGGCCGGCGGCGCGGCGTTCGCGGCGGCCGCCCAGATCCTCGACGAGGACGTGCTCGACCTGCGCGGCCTGCACTCGCACATCGGCTCGCAGATCTTCGACACCAGCGGCTTCGAGGTGTCCGCCCGGCGGATCCTGGAGTTGCAGGCGCAGATCCGGGACGCCCGCGGCGTCGAGCTGCCGGAGCTGGACCTGGGCGGTGGCTTCGGTATCGCGTACACCACCCAGGACCACCCCTCGACGCCCGGTGACCTGGCCAAGCGGATCAACAAGATCGTCGAGTCGGAGTGCGAGCTGGCGTCGCTGCGCGTACCGCATCTGTCGATCGAGCCGGGGCGGGCCATCGTCGGCCCGGCCGTGCTGACCCTCTACGAGGTGGGCACGGTCAAGGACGTGGACGGCATCCGCACCTATGTGAGCGTCGACGGCGGGATGAGCGACAACATCCGGACCGCTCTGTACGACGCCTCGTACTCGGCGACCCTGGCGAACCGGCGCAGCGCGGCGGAACCGATGCTCGCCCGCGTTGTGGGAAAACATTGTGAGTCCGGGGACATCGTCGTGAAGGATGAATTCCTGCCCGCCGACGTGCAGCCCGGAGATCTTGTCGCGGTGCCCGGGACCGGCGCCTATTGCCGGAGCATGGCCAGCAACTACAACCACGTTCCTCGGCCGCCCGTGGTGGCGGTGCGCGACGGCGCCGCCCGCGTCATCGTGCGGCGCGAGACCGAGGACGACCTGCTTGCATTGGATGTTGGATGAGCCCAGCAGCTGAGCTGTCTGAAAAAGCACCGGTCCGTCTCGCCCTGCTCGGCTGCGGCACCGTCGGTACCGAGGTGGTCCGGCTGCTGCACGAGCAGGCCGAGGACCTGACCGCCCGGATCGGTGCCCCGCTGGAGCTGGTGGGCATCGCGGTGCGCCGGCCCGGCCGCGAGCGCGGTGACCTGCCGGTCGACCCGGCGCTGCTCACCACCGACGCGCTGGGGCTGATCAAGCGGGACGACGTCGACGTGGTGATCGAGGTCGTGGGCGGCATCGAGCCGGCGCGGACCTGGCTGGTCGAAGCCTTGCGTGCGGGCAAGAGCGTGGTCACGGCGAACAAGGCCCTGCTCGCCGAGGACGGCGGCGCCCTGCACGAGGCGGCCGCCGAGGGCGGCGCCGACCTGTACTACGAGGCGTCGGTCGCGGGCGCGATCCCGCTGCTGCGTCCGCTGCGGGAGTCGCTGCACGGCGACCGGGTCACCGCGGTCACCGGCATCGTGAACGGCACGACCAACTTCATCCTCTCCTCGATGGCGGCCACCGGCGCCGGCTTCAGCGAGGCGCTCGAGGAGGCCACCGAGCTGGGGTACGCGGAGGCCGACCCGACCGCCGACGTCGAGGGCTTCGACGCGGCAGCCAAGGCGGCCATCCTCGCGTCGCTCGCCTTCCACACCCGGGTCACCGCGGCGGACGTGTTCCGCGAGGGCATGACCTCGGTGACCGCGGGCGACATGGCCAGCGCCAAGGAGATGGGCTGCACGATCAAGCTGCTCTGTATCGCGCAGCGGGGGGACGACTCGGTCTCCGTACGCGTGCATCCCGCGATGATCCCGCTGACCCACCCGCTGGCCGGGGTCGGTGACGCGTTCAACGCCGTCTTCGTGGAGACCGAGGCGGCCGGTCCGCTGATGTTCTACGGCCGCGGTGCCGGTGGCCGGCCCACCGCGAGCGCGGTGCTCGGTGACATCGTGGCGGCCGCCCGTAACAAGATCAGCGGCACCCGGGCCCCCGGCGAGAGCAACTACGCGCGGCTCGCGGTCCGGCCGATCGGCGAGTCGATGACGCGCTACCACATCAGCCTCGACGTGGCCGAGCGGCCGGGTGTCCTGGCGGCGGTGGCCGGCGTCTTCGCCCAGCACGAGGTCTCCATCGCCACGGTCCGGCAGTCCGGTCGTGAGGATGACGCGAAATTGGTCATCGTCACGCACAGTGCCCCCGACGCTGCCCTGGCGGCTACCGTCGAGGCACTGTCGCGGCTGGACAGCGTCCGCTCGATCGCGAGCGTGCTCCGGGTCGAAGGCGGCGCGGGCTGACGCGTCACGTCCTGCATAGTGGGCAATCGGTCCTGAAGATCGGATGCCTGCGGCACTCTGTTGCGCGATCGTCCCTGCTGGCGATCGTTCCGGCTCGAGTTAGGAGTAGGCCATGTGGCGGGGCTTGATCGAGGCGTACCGGGACCGGCTGCCGGTCACCGACGCCACCCCGGTGGTCTCGTTGCACGAGGGGAACACCCCGCTGGTGCCCGCGCCGGTGCTGTCGCAGCGGGTCGGTGCGGACGTCTACCTCAAGGTGGAGGGCGCCAACCCGACCGGTTCGTTCAAGGACCGCGGCATGACCATGGCCGTCTCCAAGGCGGTCGAGGAGGGCGCCAAGGCGATCATCTGCGCCTCCACCGGCAACACCAGCGCATCGGCCGCCGCCTACGCCGCCCGCGCCGGCATCACCTGCGCCGTCCTGGTGCCCCAGGGCAAGATCGCGCTGGGCAAGCTGGCGCAGGCCCTGGTGCACGGCGCCCACCTGCTCCAGGTCGACGGCAACTTCGACGACTGCCTGGCGCTGGCCTCCAAGCTCTCCCAGGACTACCCGGTCTCCCTGGTCAACTCGGTGAACATCTTCCGCCTGCACGGGCAGAAGACCGCCGCCTTCGAGATCGTCGAAGCCCTCGGTGACGCCCCCGACATCCACTGCCTGCCGGTCGGCAACGCCGGCAACATCTCCGCCTACTGGATGGGGTACCAGGAGGACCACGAGGCCGGGAACTCGACGAGGCTCCCGAAGATGTTCGGCTTCCAGGCCTCCGGCGCCGCACCCATCGTCAACGGCAAGGTCGTCGAGCAGCCGTCCACCATCGCCACCGCGATCCGGATCGGTAATCCGGCCAGCTGGACGAAGGCCCTCGACGCCCGCGACGCCTCCGGTGGCCTCATCTCCGCCGTCACCGACCGCGACATCCTCAACGCCTACCGCCTGCTGGCCCGCGAGGTCGGCGTCTTCGTCGAGCTCGGCAGCGCCGCCAGCGTCGCCGGCCTCCTCCAGCAGTCGGCCGCCGGCCTGATCCCTGCGGGCGCGCGCGTCGTCTGCACGGTCACCGGCCACGGCCTCAAGGACCCGGAATGGGCCATCTCCACGGCCCCGTCACCCACGGTGATCGCCAACGACGCGCTCATCGCGGCGAAGGCTCTCGACCTGGCCTGACCCCTTCTTGCGTACGCCTTGACGGCAGCGGCCCCGGAACCACTGGTCCCGGGGTCGCAGCGCGTCCGGATCAGGTGGTGGCGTGCGGGGACTCGGGTTCGGTGGCGGCGGCCGCCGCCTCGCGCAGGAGCAACTCCATCGCCTGGGCGACCACCGACAGCTCGGCGGCTGAGAGGCGGCTGAGGAGCTCGCGTTGCCGGGCGACGCCTGCGGTGATGATGCCCTCGATGACTTCGGTGCCTGCTCTGGTGAGACCGATCCGGCGTACCCGCCGGTCGTTGAGATCCTCTGTGCGTGTCACCAGGTCCTGCACGACCAGGCGGTCGATCATGCCGCTCAGGGCGGCAGCGCCGACGCCCAGCATGCGGGCCAGTTCGCCGCCGGCGACCGTGCCGTGCCGGGCGAGCAGCAGCAGGATCTTCAGCTGCGACATCGTCAGGTGTGTCGCGAACAGCGGATCGGACCGGTCATCGGCAAACACGTGCTGCAACCGGATGTGGGCGCCCATGATGTCTGCGATGAGCTTCTCTTTCTCGCTCAGCGCCTGCTCCTTCGGTGACGTGCTGATGGCCGGCCCGTGTCCATCTGATGACGGACGCTACCAGCGGGCCCCGGTCGAAAACCATTTGTTCGCGTCAGGCAAAATATCAGTATCGACCGAACTTTTCTCGGGGGAGCGCTCATGTCAGCCCTGACACGGCTCAGCCTTGCCAACCGAGGTCTCGTCGCCCTGATCGCTCTGGTGATCAGCGGCTTCGGGATCTATGCGATCCCGTCCCTCAAACAGCAGCTCTTTCCCTCGATCGAGCTGCCCGCCGCGTTCGTCAGCGCGGTGCTGCCCGGCGCCTCCCCGGAGGCCGTCGAGGAGCAGGTGACGAAGCCGATCGAGGACGCCGTGAAGGGCATCGACGGGATCGACAGCGTGACGTCGACCTCGCGGGAGAACGCGTCAAGCGTTGTCGTGCTCTTCGAGTTCGGCACCGACATCGAGTCCGCGGTCAACCAGGTCACCACCTCGGTGAACCGGATCCAGTCGCAGCTGCCGGACGACGTCGACCCGACGGTCTTCGCCGGCGGCACCGACGACATCCCGGCGATCGTGCTGGCCGCCACCGGCGGCAGCGGCGAGAGCGACCTGCTCAGCAAGCTCAACGAGACGGTGGTGCCGGAGCTCAACGGCATCAGCGGCGTCCGCGACGTGCAGGTCACCGGCGCCCGCGCCGAACAGGTCGTGATCACGCCGGACCTGGCGAAGATGGGGGCGGCCGGGGTCAGCCCGCAGTCGCTCACCACGGTGCTGCAGGCCAACGGTGTCTCGATCCCGGCCGGTGCCGTGGTCGAGGGCGACCGCTCGCTGACCGTCCAGGTGGGCACCCCGATCACCACGATCGACCAGCTCAAGGGCGTCTACCTGACCGGTTCCCGTGGCCCGGTGCGGCTCGGTGACGTGGCGGGTGTGGCGAGCAAGCTGCCGGCCGCGGAGTCGTACACCCGGACCGACGGCGTGGACAGCCTCGGCATCGCGGTCACCGCCCGGCCCGACGGCAACCCGGTCTCCATCTCGCACGAGGTCCGCGACATGCTGGCCGGCCTGGAGTCCACCTCCGGCGCGCAGCTCACCGTGATCACCGACCAGGCGCCGTATGTCGAACGGTCCATCCACAGCCTCACCGTGGAGGGTCTGCTCGGTCTCGTGATGGCCGTCGTGGTCATCCTGGTCTTCCTGCTCAGTGTCCGCTCGACGCTCGTCACGGCGGTCTCCATCCCGCTGTCCGTGCTCGTCGCGCTGATCGCCCTCTGGATCGGCGACTACACGCTCAACCTGCTCACCCTCGGCGCGCTGACCATCGCTGTCGGCCGGGTGGTGGACGACTCGATCGTGGTGCTGGAGAACATCAAACGGCATCTCGAGTACGGCGAGGAAAAGGTGCACGCCATCCTCGCGGCGGTGAAGGAGGTGTCCGGCGCCGTCACCGCGTCGACGCTCACCACGGTCGCGGTGTTCGCCCCGATCGCCCTGGTCGGCGGCCTGGTCGGGCAGATCTTCTCGTCCTTCGCGATCACCGTGACGGTGGCTCTGCTGGCATCGCTGTTCGTGGCGCTGACCGTGGTGCCGGTGCTGGCGTACTGGTTCCTCAAGCCGCCGCCGCCCGGCGCCGACACCGAGGCGATCCGCAAGGCCGCCGAGGAGAAGGAGCTGCGCAACCCGCTGCAGCGCGGATATCTCCCGGTGATCCGGTTCGCCACCACCCGGCGCTGGACCACGGTGCTGATCGGTGTGCTGGTGCTGTTCGGCACGCTGGGCCTGGCCACCCGCCTGGAGACGAACTTCCTCGACGACTCCGGCCAGGACAGCATCACGATCTCGCAGGAGATGCCCGCCGGCACCAGCCTGGCGGCCACCGACGAGGCGGCCAAGAAGGTCGAGGCGATCCTCGCCGAGCAGGACGACGTGACGACCTACCAGGTGACCGTCGGCGGCAGCGCGGCCAACCCGTTCGCCGGTGGCGGCGGTGCCGGAGCGGCGACGTTCAGCGTGGCCCTGGCCGAGGACGCCGACGCCGAGAAGATCACCGAGAACCTGCGGACCGAGTTCGACGGCCTGAGTGACGCCGGCGAGATCAAGATCGGTCAGGAGGGCGCCGGTGTGGGCAGCAGCGGCCTCTCCGTCGAGGTGACCGCCGCCGACACGTCGGTCCTGGGCACCGCGACCGACCAGGTGCGCGAGGCGATGGCCGGGATCTCCGGCGTCACCGACGTCGACACCACCCTGAAGACCAGCGTCCCGCGTCTCGACGTGGTCGTGGACCGCGGCGCGGCCGCCCGGGCCGGGCTCACCGAGGCCCAGATCGGCCAGGCCGTGGCCGGTCAGTTCCGGTCCGCCCCGGCCGGTCAGATCTCCGTCGACGGTGCCACCCAGGACGTGGTGATCTCGTTCGGCAGCGCACCGGCGGACCCGGACGCGCTCAAGGCCCTGCCGCTGACCACCAGCAAGGGCGTCGTCCCGCTGGACCAGGTGGCCGACGTCAAGCAGGTCGACGGCCCCGAGCAGATCACCCGGGTCGACGGCAACCGCACCGCGACGGTCACCGGCACGGTCACCGGCTCCAACCTGACCGAGATCAACCAGGACCTCACCAAGAAGCTGGACTCGCTCGACCTGCCGCCCGGCGCCGAGTACACGGTGGGTGGCGTCAGCGCCGACCAGGAGGAGGCGTTCGGGCAGCTGGGCCTCGCCGTCCTGGCCGCCATCGCGATCGTCTTCATCATCATGGTGGCGACGTTCCGGAGCATCCTGCAGCCGATCATCCTGCTGGTCTCGATCCCGTTCGCCGCGACCGGCGCGATCGCCCTGCTGCTGGTCACCGGCACGCCGCTGGGCGTACCGGCTCTGATCGGTGTGCTGATGCTCGTCGGCATCGTGGTCACCAACGCGATCGTGCTGATGGACCTGATCAACCACTACCGGGCGGCCGGCATGGGCGTCCAGGAAGCGGTGCTCGAGGGCGGCCGGCACCGGCTGCGACCGATCCTGATGACCGCGATCGCCACCATCTTCGCGCTCATCCCGATGGCGCTCGGCCTCACCGGCGAGGGCGGCTTCATCTCCCAGCCGCTGGCCATCGTGGTGATCGGCGGTCTGGTCAGCTCGACGCTGCTGACCCTGGTGCTGGTGCCCGCGCTCTACACGCTTGTGGAGAACCGCAAGGAGAAGTCGCGGGCGAAGCGCGCGGCGAAGCGGGCCGCCAAGTCCGGCGGCGACACGCCGAAGCACGCCGCGCCGGAGGGCGACGAGCCGGCGGGCGACGAGCCGGCGGACGACGCGGTGCCGGTCGGCACGGCGGACTCCGGCGGGGGCAAGCACGCGGGTGGTGCGCTGCGCGGATACACCGACCAGTTCGAGGTGCTGAAGATGCCGCGCAAGCCCGGTGAGGCGAAGTAGCGACAGAAGCAGCGACAGAACTACCCGCGGCGGAACCACCGCGGACGTGATGCCCGGTCACCTCGGTGGCCGGGCATCGCCGTCTCTGCCGCACTTGTAGGGTCGGTGAGTGCCAAAAGCCTTCTCGGTCCTTACCCGCAACCGTGATTTCCGGCGGCTCTTCTCGGCCGAGCTCGTGGTCTTCGGTGCGGACTGGTTCGTCATGGTCCCGTTGCTCGTGCTCCTGCCGGAGCTGACCGGCAGCGGGGTCTGGGGCGCGATGGTGCTCGCCGTGGACACCGGGATCAACGCGCTGCTGCTGCCCTGGACCGGCACGATCGCCGACCGGGTGGACCGGCGGAAGATCCTGATCGCGGCCAACTCCGCCTCGTTCGTCGCGGTCCTGCTCCTCTTCGCCGTGCAGTCGGCGGCCACCGCGCCCCTGGCGCTGGTCGCGATCGGCGCCATGGCGGTGGCGAAGTCCTTCTACTCCCCGGCCGCCTCGGCGGCGCTGCCGAACGTCGTGGACCCGGCGGACCTGGCGGCCGCGAACACGGTGGCGGGCTCGGCGTGGGGCACGATGACGGTGGTGGGCGCGTCGCTCGGTGGCGTGGTGAGCACGGTCGCGGGCCCGTACGCCTGCTTCGCCGTGACCGCTGCCCTGCTCCTCACCGGAACCGTGCTGACCAGCCTGATCCGGCGTCCGCTCCAGGCGCCGCGCAGCGGTGGCGAGCCTCCGCAGACGCTGCGCGCCCTGGCCGAGGGGCTGCGCTACATCGGGGCCCGGCCGCGGCTGCGCGCCCTGGTCACCGTCAAGTCGGCGGTCGGGCTGGGCAACGGCGTGCTGACGGTCTTCCCGTTGATCGCGGTGGCGCACGGCGCGGGTGCCCTCGGCGCCGGTCTGCTCTTCGCCATGCGCGGAGCCGGCGCGCTGGTCGGGCCGTTGCTGATGCGCCCGGTGCTGAACCGGCCGGCCCTGCTGCTGCCCGGTCTGGCGCTGTCCATGGGGCTGTACGGCGTCGGTTACCTGGGCGTCGCGTTCAGCCCCTGGTTCCCGCTGGTGGTGGCGATGGTCTTCGTCGCGCACTTCGCCGGCGGCACCAACTGGGTCCTCTCCAACTACGCGCTGCAGGGTGAGGTGCCGGACGCCTTGCGCGGGCGGGTCTTCGCCACCGACATGATGCTCGCCACTCTGGCCATCGCGATCAGCCAGCTCGGGGCCGGCGCGGTGATCGACCACGTCGACCAGAGATGGATCCTGGCCGGGTGCGCCTCGATCACCCTGATGTACGCGGTCGTGTGGCGGATCGCGACCCGCCGCCTCGACATTCGGGAACACCAGGGCGGGACGCTGCCCTCGAAATGATCAAGCCCTAGCATGTGGCGAATGGGCCTGTCCTTCGTCTCCGAGCCGGTCTCCGTCAGCACGCCCGCGACCAGCGCCAACCTCGGTCCCGGCTTCGACGCGCTGGGCCTGGCGCTCACGCTCTACGACGACCTCACCGCCACGGTGACCGATTCCGGATTCACCGTGGAGGTCACCGGCCAGGGCGCGGGGGAGCTGCCTGCCGACGAGACCCACCTTGTCGTACGAGCCATGCTCGCCACCTTCGACGAGCTGGGGCAGCGCCCGCCCGGTCTCGCGGTGCGCTGCGTGAACCGGATCCCGCAGGCGCGCGGGCTGGGCAGTTCCTCGGCGGCCATCGTCGGCGGCGTGCAACTCGCCCGCGGCCTGGTCGAGGGCGGGCTCGAGCTGCTCGACGACGCGGACGCGCTGCGGATCGCCGCGCGGATCGAGGGGCACCCGGACAACGTCGCGCCTTGCCTGCTCGGCGGCTTCACGATCGCCTGGACCGAGGGGACCGGCGCCCGGGCGGTGAGCCTCGCGCCGGCGACGGGTGTCCGGCCGACAGTTTTCATCCCCGACGAGCGTGGGTACACGGCAACCGCCCGTGCCGCGTTGCCGTCCGAGGTGCCGCACGCCGACGGCGCGTTCAACGCCGGCCGGGCCGCGCTGCTGACGCACGCCCTCACGAGGGACCCGGCGCTGCTGTTCCCGGCCACCGAGGACCGGCTGCATCAGGGGTACCGGGGCCCCGCGATGCCGGGCACCGCGTCGCTTGTCGCGGCGCTGCGCTCGGCCGGTGTGGCAGCCGTGGTCAGCGGCGCCGGACCGACGGTGCTGGCGTTGACCGAGGTCCCGGGCGATTTCGAGCCGGGATCGCAGTGGCGCGGCGAAGTGCTGGGCGTGGATGACGCCGGTGCTTGTGTGAAAGGGGGTATGGTGGAACACGCCGAGCGGGGTCCTGTTGCCGCAGGTCGCACGAGTTGACTACGCTCAAGACCTAGCACAGCCGCGAAGCAAGCGATCTCTGCGGTTCGGCGCACCCCCGAGATTCTGGGTCTCCTGGCCTGTCTCACACTCTCATCAAGGCACACGCCGGGCAGCAGTCGATAGATCGCTGCACTCGCCGAGACCTACCCGCCAAGCCCTGGCGGGAGGGATACCGGTCGAGCTGCCGTGCTGCACGAAACTCCCGCGCCGCTGTTGCGAAGCGGGCTCCGAGGGCACCCGGCCCAGGCTGCAGTTCCGGGTGGACTCGGGTTTTTTCCGACGGAAGGAATCCATTGAGCGACACCACCGACGTGACGTCGGGTGTTTCTGACGTCGCTGACGGCGCCGGCACCACCGCGACCGCCACGAAGCGCCGCCGCGGCGGCACCGGGCTGTCCGCGATGCTGCTGCCCGAGCTGCAGAGCCTCGCCGCCTCCCTCGGCATCTCCGGCACCGCCCGGATGCGCAAGGGCGAGCTGATCGCCGCGATCACCGAGCGCCAGAGCGGTGGCGGCGCTGCCGCCGAGCCGGCGCCCCGTCCGCGCACCAACGGGTCCGAGGCCGTCGCCCCGGCCCAGCCGGCTCCGGCCCAGGCCGCCCCCGTCAAGGAGGCTGCCCCAGCCGAGGCGCCGCAGACCGCAGCCGCCCCCGTCACCTCCGCGGAGCAGTCCGCCCCCGCGGCCGAGCGCCCCACCCGGCGCAGCCGCGAGCGCGTCACCCGTGACCGGGAGCCCGCTCGTGACCGGGAGCCCGCCCGTGACCGGGAGCCCGCCCGTGAGGCCGTCGAGGCTGCTCAGGCGCCCGTGGCGGCGCCCGTGACGGCGGCCCCGGCCGAGACCCCGGCAGCCGCGGCCCCGGCCGTGACGACCGCTCCGGCCGAGTCCACCGAGCGTGGCGAGCGCACCGAGCGGGGCGACCGCCCCGAGCGCGGCGAGCGCGGCCGGGACCGGCAGCGCAACCAGCGTGACGGCGGACCGCGTGATGGTCAGCGTGACGGCGGACCGCGTGATGGTCAGCGTGACGGCGGACCGCGTGATGGTCAGCGTGACGGCGGACCGCGTGACGGTCAGCGTGACGGCGGCCAGCGTGACCGCAACGACGACCGGGACCGTGCCCCGCGTGCCGACCAGGGCCACGACGACGACAACGACGACTCGGGCGACGGCGGCCGGCGGAGCCGGCGCAGCCGCTTCCGGGACCGCCGCCGTGGCCGTGACCGCGACGGTGACGACGGCGGCCGCGACACCGGCCGGCAGCGCGACGGCGGCCAGCGTGAGGGCCGGGAGCCGCATGTGTCCGAGGACGAGGTGCTCGTCCCGGTCGCCGGCATCCTGGACGTGCTGGACAACTACGCGTTCGTCCGGACCACCGGTTACCTCTCCGGGCCCAACGACGTCTACGTGTCCATGTCGCAGGTGAAGAAGTACGGCCTGCGCCGCGGCGACGCGGTCACCGGCGCCGTCCGGTCCGCCCCGCGTGACGGTGGCAGCGGTGACCAGCGGCGGGACAAGTACAACCCGCTGGTCCGCCTGGACACCATCAACGGGATGGAGCCCGAGGAGGCCCGCCGGCGTCCCGAGTTCTACAAGCTCACCCCGCTCTACCCGCAGGAGCGTCTGCGGCTGGAGACCGAGCCGCACATCCTGACCACCCGCGTCATCGACCTGGTCATGCCGATCGGCAAGGGCCAGCGCGCGCTCATCGTCTCCCCGCCGAAGGCCGGTAAGACGATGGTGTTGCAGGCGATCGCCAACGCGATCACCCACAACAACCCCGAGTGCCACCTGATGGTCGTGCTGGTGGACGAGCGGCCCGAAGAGGTCACCGACATGCAGCGCTCGGTCAAGGGCGAGGTCGTCGCGGCCACGTTCGACCGGCCGCCGCAGGACCACACCACCGTCGCCGAGCTGGCGATCGAGCGGGCGAAGCGTCTGGTCGAGCTGGGCCACGACGTGGTCGTGCTGCTCGACTCGGTGACCCGCCTCGGCCGGTCGTACAACCTGGCGGCGCCGGCCTCGGGCCGGATCATGTCGGGTGGTATCGACTCGACCGCGCTCTACCCGCCGAAGCGGTTCCTGGGCGCGGCGCGCAACATCGAGAACGGTGGCTCGCTCACCATTCTCGCGACCGCGCTCGTCGAGACCGGGTCGATGATGGACACGGTGATCTTCGAGGAGTTCAAGGGCACGGGTAACGCCGAGCTCAAGCTCGACCGCAAGATCGCGGACAAGCGTGTCTTCCCGGCCGTGGACGTCTCCGCCTCCGGCACCCGTAAGGAAGAGATCCTGATGGGCAAGGAGGAGCTGGCGATCATCCACAAGCTCCGCAAGGTGCTCAGCTCGCTGGAGTCCGGCGCGGCTCTGGATCTCCTGCTGGACCGTCTCAAGCAGAGCCGGACCAACATCGAGTTCCTGATGCAGATCGCCAAGTCGACGCCAGGCGAATAACCGCACAAAAGCGACGCGGCCCACCCAAGCGGGTGGGTCGCGTCGCTTTTGTCGCACATCTTGTCCGATTCGCCCCGTACGTCGTCGTGCGAACCTCCGGTGCACACCCCTCGAACACCGGAGGCGCTCGATGCTCGTGCCCGGCTACCGGGACCATCCGACCGAACCGTGGGATCTCAACGCCCCGGTGGACCCGGGCGAGGCCGAGGACTTCCTGCGCCGCTGCTACCAGGAGAACCCGCGACTGGGCCCGGTCGAACCGCGGCTCGCCGTCGTCCGGGCACAGATCGCGGCCACCGGCAGCTACGCGCACACCACCGAGGAGCTGGCCCACGGCGCCCGGATGGCCTGGCGCAACGCGAGCCGGTGCATCGGGCGGCTCTACTGGCGCAGCCTGATGGTGCTGGACCGCCGCCGGGCCCGGACCGCCGACCAGATCTACTCCCTCCTCGTTCAGCACCTGCAGACCGCCGACGCCGGCCAGCTCCGGCCGGTGATCAGCGTCTTCGCGCCGGCCCAGCCCGGCCGGCCGTTCGCGCGGGTCTGGAACGAGCAGCTCATCCGGTATGCCGGCTACCGCACCGGCACCGGCCGCCCGCTCGGGGACGCTCGGCAGCTGGGACTCACCGACGCGGTACGCGGCTTCGGCTGGCGTGGCAAGGGTGAGGCGTTCGACGTACTCCCTCTGGTGATCGAGACGCCCGCCGACGGCATCCGTCTCTACGAACTGCCCGAGCGCGCGATCCGCGAGGTGCCGCTGACCCACCCCGAGTTCGGCTGGTTCGCCGAGCTGGGGTTGCGCTGGCACGCCGTACCGGCGATCGCCAACATGCGGCTCACCATCGGCGGCGTGCACTATCCGCTGGCGCCGTTCAACGGCTGGTACATGGGCACCGAGATCGGCGCGCGCAACCTGGCCGACGCCGACCGCTACGACATGCTGCCGCTGGTCGCCGCCCGGATGGGTCTCGACACCAGCCGCGAGTCGACCCTGTGGCGGGACCGGGCGCTCGTCGAGCTGAACCGGGCGGTTCTGCACAGCTTCGAGCAGGCCGGCGTGAAGATGAGCGACCACCACACCGAGTCGCGGCGGTTCATCGCGCACCTGCGCAACGAGGAGAAGGCGGGCCGGCCGGTGCCGGCGGACTGGACGTGGATCGTGCCGCCGATGTCCGGCGGGATCACCCCGGTGTTCCACCGCTACTACGAGGAACTGGACCTGCGGCCGGCGTTCTATCTGGACGACGAGGCGGCGGACCTGGCGCGGGGCTGCCCGGTGGTGAGGCGAACCCGTTGACGGGCCAGGCGAACCGGTTGGCCGCTCAGGCGACCTGTTGACCGCTCAGGCGACCTGTTGACCGCTCAGGCGAACTCGTTGACCGCGAAGTCGTCGCGGTGCCGCCACGACGCGTCGGTGCGGACGTGGCCGGCGCGGACCCACTTGAGCACCTTGTGGGAGAAGTCGCTCGCCGGGATGCGGCCGGCGGTGCGGAGCACGTAGCCCTCGGAGCTCTCCGGTTCGCGCCGCGCGGCCCACGCGGCGCGTGCCTCGGAGATGCTGCCGCCCCGGTAGAGGACCGGCACCACCGGCAACTCCAGTCGCTGCGCCCAGTCGACGGTGTCGTCCCAGCCCAGCAGGGTGTTCGTCTCGTCCCAGATGCCGAAGACCAGGAAGACGCCGGGCAGGTCGGCGTACGCGATGCTGCGGCGGGCCCACATGGACTCGCCGCAGACCCGCCAGTCGTCCGGTATCCGGTGCGCGGTCATCGCCCAGAGCGCTTTCGCCGGGCGGTCCCAGGGCTGGGTGCCGGAGTCGAGCGAACGCGCGTACATCGTGTCGCGGGTGAAGGTGAGGTTCCCGCCGTCCATCTTCTCGGTCACCACGAGCTCGCCGTCCAACCAGGACAGATCGCGCTGAACGCGATCGTCACCGGAGGCGCCCGGCGAATCGGGCAGATGGAAGGTCCGCGGGTACTTCACCTAGAAGTCTCCCTCCGCCACCTGGAACACGGTCAGGCCCAGGGCCCGCCACATGCGTACCACCTGTTGGCGGTCGTCGAACACCCCGGTGATCCGCCAGCGGTCCCGGATCTCGTGGTCGAAGATCTCCCGCTTGACGATCGAGTCCTTGCGGCTGTCGCCGGCCGCCCGCATGAACAACGCCTCGTACGGCACACCGACGAACAGGTCGAGCCACGCTTCCGTCTCCGCCCGGCACACCGCGTCGCGGCCGGAGCAGAACACGATCGCATGCCCGGCCGCGTGCATCGCGCGCACCGCCGTGACGACCGCGGGATTCGGCGCGTCTTCACCGACCCGGTGCCAGTCGTACGGGCTCCGGCCGTTCATCAGCGCGACCGTGCCGTCGATGTCGACGAGCACCGCCTCCGGCAGCTCCGGGTCGGGCCGGTAGACCACGCCGGGCCCGCCGCGGTCCACGAACGGCACCGGCAGCGGCAGGTTCTTGCCGGCCAGGTACCGCTCGTGCATGCGGCGGATGCCGGCCTCGCCGACGCGTTCGTCCTCGGGGCGGCCGGCGTCGCGCCGCAGGCACTCGTCGAGCGGGACGTCGGTGAAGTCGTGCACCTCGAACGACGCGCCGAACCGGGCGGCCAGCTCGGCCCACTCGCGCACGGTCTTGGCCCGCAGGTTGGTGTCGTCGACGATCACGCTGCCGCGGGCCCGCAGCAGCGCCTCGACGGCGGCCCGCTGTGCCTGCGTGACCTGCGCCTCGGCGCGCTGCGTGTAGAGCCGGCTGCCGTGCAGCATGCGGCGCAGACCGTCCCGGTTGACCCGGACCACGCCCGGCTGCAGCTTGCGGGCGAACGTCGTCTTGCCGGACGCCGGCAGCCCCCGGGTGATCAACAGTCGTGCCATCTCGTCCTCCTCAGCCGGCCGGCCGCACGCGCTGCCACAGGCCGGGACGGTAATCCTTTCCGTCGAGTCGCAGGAACAGCTCTCCCCGGAACTCGGTGCGCAACGCGGCCGCCGCGAACTCCTTGCGGCCCCAGCCCGCCGGGAGCGACGCGAGGATCCCGGCGTAGGCCGCCTCCACGGCAGCCGCGCGTGCGTCGACGGCCGCGGTGAGTTCCGCGGCCACCCCGCGGGCCCAGACGTGGAACTCGTCGGGGAGCGGCGCGACCAGGGCGTCCAGGTCGCCGCCCGCGGCGACGATCTCCCAGACGGTACGGGGAGTGAGCCCGGTGACCAGGCGGTGCAACCTGACGTACTCCGCGTATTTGATCTTCACACGCTCGTCCGTGTCGGTGAGGTGCACCACCAGACCCTCGCGCCCGGGCCGGGGCGGTGCGGCAAGCGCCTCGGCCAGAGTGGTCCAGCCGAACGTCTCCACCACCGGACCGGGCCACTCCGGCACCGCGGCCGGGCCGAACGTGCGCCCGGTGGCGATGTCGACCGCCCCGAGCAGCACGAGGTCGTCCAGACCCTGGTAATCCACGACGATCCGGTTGTCCGGGTAAATGATCTCGACGAGCACGGTGAGACCGGTGGGCGGGACGAATGACGCGTACCGCGTACGCAAGAGGTCCGTCGCGTGCAGGGCCTGGTCGGACGCGAAGGACCCCCGGGTGGCGACGGCCCAGCCGGAGCCGTCGTGGTAGATCACGCCGAGGCTGCCGTCCGCCTTGTCGGTCACCGTGACCGGCGCGTCCGGGCGCAGGACCGGCGCGCGCTGCTCGAGGTGGTTGAAGAATTTCTGGAGGGGACGCGCCGCGATCCGGCCGTCCGCGTCGACGATCAGGCCACGGCAGGCGAGGGTCACCGGCGTCCAGGCCGCGCTGTACTGGCAGGACTCGGTGTAGTTGTAGATGGTGAACGGCCGGCTGGGGTGACGCTGCGTGCGAACCAGTCCGGTTTCGACCGCGGCGGCCAGTTCGACCGGGTCCAGGACGTCGTCGAGCAGGGTCATGGCGGTGCCTTTCGTGAGCGGGAATGCCGGGCGGGGCGCTCACGTTAACCAGGACGTATTCAGTTGCACCTCCTGATTTCCGCGCGGTAGGGCAGGCATGGCAGACTGGTACATCGGCCAGTAGGGGTTCCGGTTCACGTCTGATCCAGCAGGACGGGCGACCCGGCGACCCGATCATCGAGAGGGACCGAGAGACATGAAGAGCGGCATTCACCCGGAGTACACGGCGACCAACGTCATCTGCTCCTGCGGCAGCACCTTCACCACCCGCAGCACCGCCAAGGGCGGCGAGATCCGCGTCGAGACCTGCAGCGCCTGCCACCCGTTCTACACCGGCAAGCAGCGCGTCCTCGACACCGCGGGCCGGGTCGCGAAGTTCCAGGCGAAGTACGCCAAGGTCAACGCCGCGAAGAAGAAGTAACTGCTTCAACGGCGCCCGTCCCGGATTCCGGGGCGGGCGCCGTTCGCGTGTGCCGCTTGTCCATGTGATTTGGAGCGCCCGATGAGCACCGACCGCCTGACCCTGCTTCTCGCCGAGTACGCCAGTCTCGAGAGGCAGATGGAGGACCCCTCGATCCACGCCGACCAGGCGCTGGTCCGGCGGGTCGGCCGTCGTTTCGCCGAGCTCGCGCCGCTGCAGGCCGCCCACAACGAGCTGGAGGCGGCCCGCGCCGACCTGGCCGCCGCGAAGGAGCTGGCCGCCGAGGACCCGGCGTTCGCGTCCGAGGTCGAGGCGGTCGCCGCGGTGCTTCCGGCGCTCGAGGAGAAGCTCGGCGAGATGCTCATCCCGCGTGACCCGAGCGACGCCAAGGACGTGATCATCGAGATCAAGGCGGGCGAGGGCGGCCAGGAGTCCGCGCTGTTCGCCGGCGATCTGCTGCGCATGTACACCCGGTACGCCGAGCGGCACGGCTGGGTGGTCGAGGTGATCGACTCGCAGGAGTCGGACCTCGGCGGTGTCAAGGACATCTCGGTCGCGGTGAAGACCCGGGGCGTGCCGGCGGGCGGCCACGGCGTCTGGTCCCGGATGAAGTGGGAGGGCGGCGTGCACCGCGTGCAGCGGGTGCCCGTCACCGAGTCGCAGGGCCGGATCCACACCTCCGCGGCCGGCGTGCTGGTGCTGCCCGAGGCGGAGGACGTCGAGGTCCAGATCGAGCCCGGTGACCTGCGGATCGACGTCTACCGCTCGTCCGGTCCGGGTGGGCAGTCGGTCAACACCACCGACTCCGCGGTGCGGATCACGCACCTGCCCACCGGCACCGTGGTGAGCTGCCAGAACGAGAAGAGCCAGCTGCAGAACAAGGAGTCCGCGATGCGGATCCTGCGGTCCCGGCTGCTCGCGCAGGCCCAGGAGGCGGCGGACGCGGCGGCCGGTGACGCGCGCAAGGCCCAGGTGCGTACGGTCGACCGCTCCGAGCGGGTCCGCACCTACAACTTCCCGCAGAACCGGATCACCGACCACCGGATCGGCTACACCGCCTACAACCTCGACCTGGTGCTCGGCGGCGAGCTGGACGGGGTGCTTGACGCGCTGGCCGAGGCGGACCGGGCGGCCCGGCTGGCCGGCGGGGCCGACTTCAGCCGACGTTAGTCACGACCAGGGTGCCGGTGCGCTGGCAGACCAGGTGCGGGCCGGCCGAGTCGCACTGGGAACCCTCCATCCGCTCGGCCGGCGCCGCGAGCAGGCCGACCCGGGTGACCTCACCGGTGGTCAGGTTCAGGTGGTCGACCGCGTCGCGCATCTCCTTGCCGTAGACGCGGTGCAGCAGGATCAGCGAACCGGCGTACGGCTCCTGGCGCAACGGCCAGCCGGTGCCGCCGGAGCCGATCTGCGCACCGGTCGCCGGATCCACCAGGCGCTGCGCCGGCGGTTCGGTGCCGTCCGAGGTGATCAGGTGCTCGCCGGCCACCGTCGCGCCACCGCTGTCACCGGGCCGCGTCCAGACGGGCCGCCCGGTGCGCGGGTCGAGGCCCTGCAGGGCGCTGCTGTCGACCAGACAGAGCACCGGACCGCAGTCCTGGACGTACGGGTAGGCGTACGTCTCGATCTCCCAGACCTTGTCCAGGGTGGCCGTGCGGTAGGCGGTGAGCAGCGTCCGGCCCGGGTTGTTGCGACTGACCAGCAGCAGGTCGCCGGCGGTCGACAGGTAGGTGTCGACACCCGCCTGCGGGTCCGGCGCCGACCACGGCAGCCGCCGGTCGCGCAGCAGCACGCCGTCGGACCAGCGCAGCACCGCGATCCGGCCGTCGGCGCGCGCCATCACGATCAGGGCCGGCGCCGGTCCTTCGTTCTTGACGATGACGTGCAGGGCCCGCCCGGCCGGGTGCCGCCAGATCTGGGCGCCGGTGCGCGCGTCCACGAGCCGCACCGACACGTAGTCACCGGCGCTGTCCCGCTCGGCCAGCAGCACCGACGCGGCGGCCACCGCCTGCACCTCGCCGGTCATCTTCCAGAGCTGCCGGCCGGTCCACACGTCGATGGCGGTGGTACTTCCCCCGTACCCGATCTGGCCGTTGCTCCCGTCCTCGAACTCGATGTCGGCGTATTTCTCGTCGCCGGGGATCAGCAGCAGCCCGGCCTCCTCGCCCTGGTACATCCAGTTGACGTTGCCCGAGTACTCCCGCACCCAGCGGACCGCGCCGCTCGCCGGCTCGTAGGCGGTCAGCTCCACCTCGCCGGTGCCGCTGTTACGGAAGACGAAGAGGCCGTCGGAGCGCAGCGTCATCGTGTCCTGGGCGGTCATCGGGGCGGACCAGAGGTCGCGGACCAGCGGCGGGTGCGCGCCGGGCGGTGCCGCCGCGCCGAGCCCGAACGCGCAGAGCAGCACCACGGCGGCCACGACCAGCCGGCGCAGCGTCCGCGGGCCGAACTCGGTGCCGGGTTCATCGGGTTCGGGTTCGTCCGATGCGCTCAACTCGCCGAGTTCGATGACGTTCATCAGGGCACCGCGGCGACGAGGACCCGGTCCCACCCGGTGCAGACCAGGTGACCCGGCACGGCCCGGCAGCCCTGCTGGTCGGGCAGCGGCGCCAGCGAGCCGAGCAGGCGGGTGCGCCCGGTCCGCAGGTCCACCCGGGTGACGGTGGTCCGGCCGATCGGCTCGGCGGACGGGCGCAGCAGCAGGACCTCGTCCCGCCAGTGGTCGGCCCACGCCACCCAGCCGCGCAGACCGGAGGCGAGCCGCCGCCCGGTGCGGCTGTCGAGCAGGGTGTGCTCGGAGCCCTCACGTTCGTCGGTGAGTATCCGGTCGCCGGTCATGACGGAACTGATGATCTCAGGACCGTGCCACAGCGCGCGGCCGGTTCCCGGGTCGAGGGCGGCGAATCCGGCCGGGCCGGCGGAGCACAGCACGTCGCCGCAGTCGGTGACCGGGCCGCTGTGCACCAGGTCCAGGGTGTCCAGGCGGTAGACGTCGGTGACCGGGCCGCCCGCGCCGTAACGGGCCATCAGGAGCCGGCCACCGGACACGCTCATCTCCGCGTTCGGGGCGGGTAGCCGGCGGGCGGCCAGGCGCGTCCCACCGGCGGGGTCCAGGACCGTCACGTCGCCGGCCGCGGTGATCGTCACGACCCGGCCCGGCCGCCCGTCCCGGACGTCGACACCGACCTGCTGGGCCGGTGTTCCCGGGGTGCGCCACAGCGGGACGCCGTCCTCGAGCCGGACCCGGGCCAGCGCGCCCACGCCACCCCGTATGTCGAATTCGGTGATCAGCGCGGTGTCCCGCTCGACCGCCTGCCAATGCGGCTGGCCGGGTCGCCGCCACAGTTCGGCGCCGGACCGGGCCCGCAACGCGACGGTGGTCCGGGAGGCCTGCGCGGCCGGCCCGTCCGGTGAACCCGCCGACGCCGGGTCGAGTGTGACGAGCACCGGGCCACCGCCCGGCGCCGGATGGACGGTGATCAGGTGGGCGTCGGTGCCCCAGCGCCACAGGCGTTCACCGCTGGTGATCGAGTACGCCACCACCTCGGCGCGGGTGCCGCCGCTCACCACGAACACCGCGTCGTCGGCGACCACGACGCTCTGCTCCACGGAGTACGAGGCCGTCCACAGCAATCGCACCGCGGGCGCCGGTGGCGGGACGGCGGCACCGCCCGCCAGCACGGCCAGCACGGCGAGCGCGGCGGCGACCAGGGCGGCCGGCCGCAGCCGGCGGCGGTCGAGCCCGGCGCCGATCCGGTCCCCGAGCGGGTCGGGCGGCCGGCCGGTCATCTCGCCGAGCTCGATCACGGCCATCTCAGGTCGGTTTCCGGCTCGCCGCCGCGGCCGCCAGCGCCGCGCTCAGGCCGCGGCCGTGGCGACCCACCTCGGACCAGCCGGCCGCCAGCCCGATCGTGGTGCCGGGAACCAGCGCCTGCCAGTTCTCGGCGTCCGCCGCGGCACCGATGCGGCGCGCCACCTCGGCCGCCTGGTTCGGCCCGGCGCCCGGCAGGACCAGCACGAACTCGTCACCGGCGAACCGGGCCACGAAGTCGCCGCGGCGCATCACCCGGTGCAGCACCCCGGCGATCCGCTGCAGGACCAGGTCGCCACGATGCCGGCCGTGCCGGGAGTTGACCGCGGTGAACCCGACGATGTCGCAGACACCGACCGCGGCCCGCTCGCCCCGGGCCAGCAGGGTCTCCACGTAGCGCTCCAGCTGGCGGCGGTTGGGCAGGCCGGTGAGCGGGTCGACGAGCATCTCGTCGCCGTAGCGGGTGGGATCGCGGTGGGTCTCCTGCGCGTCGAGGCGGGCGGCCACCCCGTCCAGATATCCGTCGCGGAGCTGGTCGATGCGCTGGGCGGCGAGGCGGAACGCGTACCGGTCGGCGGCGTGCGCGGCCGCGTGGTCCCCGGCGGTGGCGTGGCAGATGCTGCGCAGCCGGGCCGGCTCGGGCGCGCCGAGCACCTCGGCCGAGACCGGCACCGCCTCCAGCATGGACAGTGCCCGCTCCGGTTTGCCGTCGGCGATGGTGAGGCAGACCGTGCCGAGGTGCCGCAGGTCGCGGGTGCGCACACTGTCGCCGCCGCCGATCAGCCACGGCGCGGCGTCGCCACCGGTCGGCTCACCCAGCGCGGCGCGGCGGGCCAGGGCGTACCCGTACACCGTGCGGCTGCCGGGGCGCAGCTGGTCGGTGGCGATGTAGCGGGAGAGCTCCGCCTCGATGTCGCGCAGCACGCGCAGGCAGCCGTCGGTGTCGCCCTGGTGGTCGAGCGCGACGGCGTTGCGCAGCCGGATGCCGGGCGCGGCGAACACCTCCGGCGCCAGACCGGCGCCGGCGCCGACCTCGCGGGCCTGCTCGATGGCGGTCAGGGCCTGGCCGTGGAAACCGAGATAGGAGTACGCCATGGCGAGGTCGTGCCAGCCCCACGCGGTTTCCGAGTCGCGTTCCGGCACGGCGGCCAGCGCACGGGCGGCCTGCACCAGATGCGTGACACCGCGGTCCAGGTTGCTCTGCAGGTGGGCGCCGAGGGCCGCGAACGCGTGCATCTGCCCGCGCAGGTAGGGGTCGGGGACCTCGCGCACCGCCTCGGTGGCGGCGGCCATGGCGGGGGAGAGCTCGGCGACCCGGCCCAGGTTGATCAGCGCACCGAAGCGTTGCACCAGCACGTAGGCCCGGGTGAGCGGGTCGGCGGTGACGGACAGGACCGTGTCGAGGATCGGAAGCGCCCGTGCCGACTGGCCGTTCTGCTGCAATTGCCCGGCCCGGCGCAGATCCTCGTCGTGTTCCGCGAGCTGGTCCAACCAACCCACCAGGCGCCTCCCACGGCCTCGGCGCGCCGCCGGGTGACCCGGCCGACCCCCTGCGTGCGCGACGTCTCATGATTATGCCGTGATGCCGCGTGACGAACACCCCCGCGAAACCGCGGATCGCACCCGCCTGGCCCCCGAGCTGGCCGCCGCCACCGCCGTTCTCGCCGACGCCGGGCTCGCATCGCCGCGGGTCGATGCGGAACTGCTCGCCGCGCACGCGCTCGGGGTGTCCCGCGGCCGGCTGCTGATCATCGACACGATGCGGGCCGGCGAGTTGGCACGATTCCGCGCGCTCGTCGCGGAGCGGGCCCGGCGCATCCCGTTGCAGCATCTGCTCGGCACGGCGGCGTTCCGGCACCTGGAGCTGGCCGTCGGTGACGGCGTCTTCGTGCCCCGGCCGGAGACCGAGCTGCTGGCCGGGTGGGGGATCGAGCGGACCGCGCCCGGCGCGACGGTCGTCGACCTGTGCAGCGGCAGCGGTGCGATCGCGCTCTCGGTGGCCGACGAGTCCGCGGCGTCCCGGGTGTTCGCGGTGGAACGCTCACCGGCTGCCCTGCGGTGGCTGCGGCGCAATGCCGAGAACTTCCCTGCGGTACGCGTCATCGAAGGCGACGTGACCGATTCTGATCTCCTGTCCGATCTGCACGGACAGGTGGATGTGGTGCTCTGCAACCCGCCCTATGTCCCGGACGGCACTCCGGTCCCGCCCGAAGTGTCCGATCACGACCCTGCCGAGGCGGTCTTCGGCGGCGGCGACGGCCTTGCCGTGATCCGGCCGGTGATCGCCCTCGCCGCCCGGTTGCTGCGGCCCGGCGGGAAGCTCGGCATCGAGCACGACGACGTGCACGGCGCGGCCGTGCCCGGGTTGCTCGACGCGGACGGCCGGTTCATCGACGTGACGGCACACGAGGACCTCACCGGGCGGCCGCGATATGCCACCGCTTGCCGCAGGTGACAGCCATGGCAGACTGCACGTCGTGATGCTCTACGACTGCGCCACCGTCGCCGACCGGGACCGTGGCATCGCGGCGGCCGTCGAGGCCGTCAAGAGCGGGGAGCTCGTGGTGATGCCCACCGA
Source organism: Actinoplanes sp. DH11 (assembly GCF_020873875.1). Classification (GTDB taxonomy): domain Bacteria; phylum Actinomycetota; class Actinomycetes; order Mycobacteriales; family Micromonosporaceae; genus Actinoplanes. The sequence goes on along the minus strand of NZ_JAHWGU010000010.1, from coordinate 106,861 downwards.
CACCGTCTACGGCGTCGGCGCGGACGCCTTCACCTCGCACGCGGTGACCCAGCTGCACCATGCCCGCGGCTCCGACCGGCGGGTGCCGCCGCCGGTGCTCGTCGGTTCCCGGCACACCCTGGACGGCCTGGTCTACTCGCTGCCCCGGGCGGCCCGGGAGCTGGCCGACGCGTTCTGGCCGGGCGCGCTGACCATCATCGTGGAGCACTCGCCGAGCCTCCAGTGGGACCTCGGTGACACCGGCGGCACGGTCGCCGTCCGGATGCCGCTGCACCCGGTCGCCCTCGAGGTGCTGCGCGAGATCGGCCCGATGGCCGTCACCACCGCCAACAAGCTCGGCTCCGCACCGCCGCTCACCGCCGAGGAAGCCCGCGACCAGCTGGAGTACGCGGTGCGCGTCTACCTCGAGGCCGGTCCCGCCACCGACCCGGCGCCGTCCACGATCGTGGATGTGACAGGTGAGGTGCCGCGCGTGCTGCGCGCCGGCGCCATCCCGTTCGAGAAACTGCGTGACGTGGTGCCCGAGCTCGTCGACGGGCAGGCCTGACGTGGCGCCCTTCACCGTCCTGCACGTCTGCATGGGAAACATCTGCCGCTCGCCGATGGCGGAGCGACTGCTCGAGCGTGCGGTGCGCGAGCGCGCCGCCGACGCCGGGGAACCGCTGGTCCGCAGCGTCAGCGCGGGCACCGGTGGCTGGCACGAGGGCGAGGAGATGAACCCGCCGGCGGCACGCCAGGTCCGGTCCCGGCGCGGCTCGCCGGACGGCTTCCTCGCGCGCAAGCTGCGGGGCGAGTTCATCGACGAGGCCGACCTGATCCTGACCGCCACCGCCGATCAGTACGACTACGTGGTCGCGCTGCGCCCGGACGCGGCGGACCGCACCTTCGTGCTCGGCGAGTTCGGCCGGCTGCTGGCCGGGATCGACGCGGCGGCGCTGCCGGCGGCCGCGCCCAAACCCGACGAGGTGCACAGCCGGGGAACGGCGATCGTCGAGGCCGTGGCGCGGCTGCGCGGGGACGACGCCCCGCAGCCCGGCGACGACCTGGACGACCCGTGGGGCCGCGGCGACCAGACGTTCCAGCGCATCGGTGACGAGATCGAGGACACCACCGTCCCGCTCGCCACCCTGCTCGTACCGTGACCACCGCGGCGGTCGGCCGGATCGTCCGCCCGGACGCCGACGGGTTGCGCCGGGCGGCGGAGCTGCTGCGTGCCGGTTCGGTCGTCGCGTTCCCCACCGAGACCGTCTACGGCCTGGGCGCCGACGCGTTCTCGGCGAAGGCGGTCGGCGAGATCTACCGGCTGAAGAACCGGCCCTCCTGGAACCCGCTCATCGTGCACGTGCCGGGCGTGGCCGCGGCCCGGGAGCTGGCCGCCGAGTGGCCGGCGCACGCCGACGAGCTGGCCGCCCGGTTCTGGCCCGGCCCCCTCACGCTGGTCCTGCGGCGGGCGCCGCACCTGCCCGGCATCGGCGCGGCGAACGACACCGTCGCGGTCCGGGTGCCGGCGCACGACGTGGCGCTGCGGCTGCTGGAGGCGACCGGCCTGCCGCTTGCCGCACCGAGCGCGAACCGGTCGGAGAGCATCTCGCCGACCACCGCCGAGCACGTGGTGCGCAGCCTGCCGGACGTGCCGATGGTGCTGGACGGCGGTCCGAGCTCGTGGGGCATCGAGTCGACCGTGCTGGACCTGACCGGCGCGGTGCCCCGGCTGCTGCGTCCCGGCGCGCTCGGCCTGCGGGAGCTGCGGGACGTGGCCGGCCCGATCGCGCTGCCCGAGTCGGAGACCGAGGACGGCACGGCCCGCCCGTCGCCCGGGATGAGCCGGCGCCACTACGCGCCGCGGGCCCGGGTCGTGCTCTGCACCGACGTCCGGGACGCGGACCGCTCCGGGCTGGCCGAGCCGGTGGGGGTGCTGAGCTTCGAGGGCTTCGAGGGCACCGAGGTCCTCTCGGCGGACCCCCGGGAGTACGCCGCCGACCTCTACGCCGCGCTGCACCGCCTCGACGACGCCGGTGTCGCGACGATCCTGGTCCAGGAGCCGCCGCGGACCGAGGACTGGCTGGCGGTTCGCGACCGGCTCTCCCGCGCCGCCGCCAAGTGACGCGCCGCGGCTGCCCCGCGCCGCCGCCAGGCTCCTCCGCGCCGAGGCCCAGCCGGCTACCGGTACGCGACCGGCTCTCCGGCGCTGCTGCCCAGTGACTCGGCGGTGGCTGTGATGTTGCGGGCCATGCCACTGAAGACGATGCCGTGGAAGGGCACCACCGACGCCCAGTAGAGGTGCCCGACCAGCCCGCGCGGCAGGAACACCGCCCGCTGCCGGTAGACGCTGCCGCCGTTGCCGTCCGGCTCGGCGCGCATCTCCAGCCAGGCCCGGCCCGGCACCCGCATCTCGGCGCGCAGCCGCAGCAGCGAGCCCGGCTCGAGTTCTTCGACACGCCACCAGTCCAGCGCCTCCCCGACCCGCAGCCGGTGCCGGTCGCGCCGGCCACGCCGCAGACCGACCCCGCCGGCGAGCCGGTCCAGCCAGCCGCGCACCGACCAGGCCAGCGGGAACGAGTACCAGCCGTTGTCACCGCCGACGCCTTCGATGACGCGCCACAGCTGGCCGGCGGGGGCGCGTACCGGGCTGCACCGCTCGTCGACGTAGACGCTGCCACCGGACCAGTCCGGGTCGCTGGGCAGCGGCTCCGCGTCGGCGTCCCGGCCGGAGGCGCTCGTCCAGCGGGTCTCCACGTCGGCGTCGCGGATCTTGCTGAGGGCCAGCCCGACGGCCTCGTCGAACCCGATCGGGGCCGGGCCGGGCAGCAGCTCGGCCAGGTCGTTCTCGTGGGCCACCGCCTCGTGCACCAGGCTGGCGACGAGCGGGCGGGCGATCGCGTTCGGCACCGGGGTGACGACGCCGACCCAGTGCGCGGACAGCCACGGGCTGAGCACCCGGGTGGGCAGGATGATCCGCCGGGACAGGCCGGCCACCCGGGCGTATCGGCGCATCATCTCGGCGTACGTCAGCACGTCCGCCCCGCCGATGTCGAAGCCCCGGTTGACCTCGGGCGGCAGCCCGGCCGCACCGACCAGGTAGCGCAGCACGTCGCGGACCGCGATCGGCTGGATCCGGTTGTGCACCCAGCGCGGCGTGACCATCACCGGCAGCCGCTCGCTGAGGTAGCGCAGCATCTCGAACGAGGCCGACCCGGAACCGATGATCACCGGCGCCCGCAGCACGGCCGTCGGCACGCCGCTGCCCAGCAGGATCTCGGCGACCTCGGCGCGGGAGCGCAGGTGTGCCGAGGGCCGGTCGCCGGCCGGCGGCTCGGGACCGCCGAGGTAGATGATCCGCCGGACCCCGGCGGCGCGGGCCGCGGTGGCGAAGTTGCGGGCGGCCTCGCGGTCCCGCTGCTCGAAGTCGCTGACGCCGAGCGAGTGCATCAGGAAGTAGGCGACCTCGACGCCGTCGAACGCGGCCGGCAGGGTGGCCGGGTCGGAGAGGTCGGCCTCGACGATCTCCACCTGAGCGGCCCACGGGACGTCACGCAGGCGGGCGGCGCTGCGGGACAGGCAGCGGACTGTGTGGCCGGCCTCCAGCAGCCGTGGGGCGAGACGGCCGCCGATGTAGCCGGTGGCGCCCGTGACCAGACAACGCATGCTCATCCTTCCCGCGGGAGGAACCGAAAGGAACCTCATAAAAGACTGTGCCCACGGGACCGGGGTTCGAAGCCATATGCTGCGAAACGCAGGGGTCGGCGACGGGAGGCCAGATGGGCACCTTCTGGGGTCCGGACTTCGCTGCCCTGGAGCGCGACGATCCGGAGATCGCGGCCGTGCTCCTGGACGAACTGGCCCGGCAGCGGCAGACCCTGCAACTGGTCGCCAGCGAGAGCTTCGCCTCGCCGGCCGTGCTGACCGCACTCGGTTCCACGCTGGCGAACAAGTACGCCGAGGGCTACCCGGGCAGCCGGTACTACGGCGGCTGCGCGCAGGTGGACCGGGCCGAGGAACTCGCCGTCGCGCGGGCCCGGGAGTTGTTCGGTGCCGAGCACGCGAACGTGCAGCCGCACTCCGGCGCCTCGGCGAACCTGGCCGTCTACGCCGCCCTGGCCGAGCCGGGCGACCCGGTGCTGGCTCTGGGCCTGCCGCACGGCGGCCATCTGACCCACGGGAGCCGGGCGAACTTCTCCGGCAAGTGGTTCCACCCCATCGCCTACCGGGTGGACCCGCGGACCGAGGAGATCGACTACGACGAGGTACGCGACCTCGCCCTGGCACACCGGCCGAAACTGATCATCTGTGGCTCGGCGTCGTACTCCCGGCTGATCGATTTCGCCCGGTTCCGGGAGATCGCCGACGAGGTGGGCGCCTATCTGATGGTGGACGCCGCACACGTCATCGGCCTGGTGGCCGGCCGGGCCGTCCCGTCGCCGGTGCCGCACGCCGACGTGGTCACCTGCACCACCCACAAGGCGCTGCGCGGTCCCCGAGGTGGCATGATCCTCTGCCGTGCGGACCTGGGGCGGCGCGTCGACAAGGCGGTCTTCCCGTTCGCGCAGGGCGGCCCGATGATGCACTCGGTCGCGGCGAAGGCGGTCGCGCTGCGCGAGGCGGGCACCGCGGCCTTCCGGGAGTACGCTCAGCAGACCGTCCGCAACGCGCGGGCCCTCGCTGCCGGGCTGGCCGCCGAGGGGATGCGCCCGGTCACCGGCGGCACGGACACCCATCTCGCCCTGCTCGACGTGCGCGAGCTGGGCGTCTGCGGGCGGGATGTCGAGGCGCGCTGCGCCCGGGCGCGGATCGCCCTGAACAAGAACGCGATTCCGTACGACCCGGAGAAGCCGGCCGTGGCATCGGGGGTCCGGGTCGGCACACCGGGCGTCACCTCCCAGGGCATGCGGGAGGATGAGATGCGGCGGATCGCCGGCCTGATCGGTGCGGCGGCACGCAGCGACCCGGCGGCGGCCGGTGGCGCGGGCCGTCTGGACGAGGTGGCCGAGGAGGTGTCGGAGCTGGTCCGGCGCTTCCCGATCTATGCGGAGCAGGAGGCGATGGCGTGAGTCGGTCAGGCCCGGCGGCAGCTGAGCGGGACCCGGTGGACGTGGTGCCCTACGTGCCGGACGACGAGCCGGAGACTCCGCTGCCGGAGCTGCCCCCGCTCCCGGCCGACCCGCGCTGGCGGGTGGAACACCTGCCGTTCCTCTCCGCGGTCAGCATGGCCCTGCTGCTCTTCGCGGCGTCCGCCGGTTTCCTCACCGGCGGCCGGCAGTCGGCGGTCGGCGCGGCGGCCGGCGTGCTGATCGTGACGGTCAGCTACACGATGACCACCCTGGTGATCGCCTGGGCCGACACGGTCCGCCCGGCTCTGCTGATGCCGCTCGGCCTGCTCACCTACACGGTGAAGTACGCGCTTCTCGGCGTCATCCTGGCGTTCGGCGTCGCGTCGGACTGGTCCGGCAAGACCGCTCTCGGGCTCGGCATCGTCTCGGGCATCGTGGTGTGGACCGGCGTGCAGGCCTGGTGGATGTACTCCAGAACGCGTCGAAAGTGATCTAGGGCACGGTAAGGTAGCTGGACGTACTACTCATCTCGGTCACGCAGCCACGATCCGGTGACCTCCTCGCTCGCGTCGTGCTCCGATCTGGCGCGACAGGAGTACCGTGTCCTTCCAGTTGCGAGACCCTCGACGCCTGGACAACTGCGGTTGTGCGGGGGGTCCCGCTTAGCTTCGTGTTTCCTGCTGATATCGTTCGGGCCGTCATGACCGGCCAAGAACCTCCCCACAATCCTCGCGGTGACCAGGGTCAGACCCCGCCTCCCGACACGGGAGGGGGCATGACAGCGGTCTCCTACCTCATCGCGGGCATCATCGTCTGGGGCGGGATCGGCTGGTTGGTCGACCACTTCGTCGGAACCAAGGGCATCTTCGCCGGCCTCGGCGCCGTCCTCGGGGTCGCCGGTGGTGTTTACCTCATCGTGCGCCGGCTCGGCGCCTGACAGGAAAGGGCCATGGTGATCGGTCAGTCGACGGTCCTCGCGGCGGCGTTCCCGCCCAGCGTCGAGGACTTCTACCTGCCCAGCATCCTGCCGTGGGGCGCCCACGACAACTACTGGTTCACCAAGGTCACGCTGCTGGTGTGGGTCGCGGTCGCGGCGATCATCATCTTCTTCCTCTGGGCGTACCGGAAGCCCCAGCTCGTTCCGACCAAGAAGCAGTGGATGGCGGAGAGCGCCTACGGCTTCGTGCGGAACAACATCGCGGTCGACATGATCGGCCCGGCGGGTGTGCGCTTCGCGCCGTACCTGACGACGCTGTTCCTGTTCGTCCTGGTGAACAACTTCTTCGGCATCGTGCCGCTGATCCAGATGTCGCCGATGTCGCACATCGCGTTCCCGGCTGTCCTGGCCGTGATCAGCTACGTGATGTTCATCTGGGTCGGCATGCGGCACCACGGTCCGCTGAAGTACTTCAAGCACGCCCTGATCCCGCCGGCGCCGTGGTTCATCCTGCCGCTGCTGATCCCGATCGAGTTCTTCTCGAACTTCCTGGTCCGCCCCTTCTCGCTGGCGGTCCGTCTGTTCGCCAACATGTTCGCGGGCCACATGCTGCTGCTCGTGTTCACGCTGGGCGGTTTCGCGATGCTCAACGCGAACGTGCTGCTGGCGCCGGTCTCGGTCCTGTCCTGGGTGCTCACCATCGCGCTTACCCTGCTCGAGTTCCTGGTGATCTGCCTCCAGGCCTACGTCTTCACGGTGCTCACCGCGAGCTACGTCCAGGGTTCGCTCGCCGACGAGCACTGAGCATTAACCGGAACGAGTAACACCCCGTTGTCGTCCCGCGTGATCGTCACGCGAGATACCAGGAGGAATTAGCAATGGACCTTCTCGCCGCCGTTGAGGGCAGCACCGCCGCCATCGGTTACGGTCTCGCTGCCATCGGCCCCGGCATCGGTGTTGGTCTGGTCTTCTCGGCCTACATCCAGTCCACCGCCCGCCAGCCGGAGTCGTCCCGCCTGACCCTGCCGTACGTCTGGATCGGCTTCGCCGTCATCGAGGCGCTCGCGCTGCTGGGCATCGCGTTCGGCTTCATCTGGCAGGGCCCGATCTCCTGACTTTCTGCCTCGTTGGGAGGTGCCCATGATCAACCTTTATCTGGCCGCTGAAGAAGGCGCCACCGAGCACAACCCGATCATCCCGATCTGGCAGGAGATCGTGGTCGGCTCGGTTGCCTTCGCGGTGCTCTGCTTCGTGCTGATCAAGTTCGTCTTCCCGCAGATGGAGAAGACGTTCCGGGCACGGGTCGAGGCCATCGAGGGTGGCATCAAGCGTGCCGAGGCCGCCCAGGCCGAGGCCAACGAGCTCCTCGAGCAGTACCGCACTCAGCTCGCCGAGGCTCGTACCGAGGCCGCGCGCATCCGCGACGAGGCCCGGGCCGACGCCGAGGGCATCCGTCAGGACGTGCTGGGCAAGGCTCGCGAGGAGTCGGACCGCATCATCGCGGCCGGCAACGAGCAGCTCGCCGCCCAGCGTGAGTCCATCGTGCGGGATCTGCGTGCCGAGGTCGGCACGCTCGCGGTCGACCTGGCCAGCAAGATCGTTGGTGAGGCTCTGGCCGACGAGGCCCGTACCCGTGGCACCGTCGAGCGTTTCATCGCGGACCTCGACACCACCGCGACCGGGCGGCGCTGATGACGTCGAGCGTAAGCCGCGAGGCCTACGGCGAGGCGTCGGAACGGCTGGGCGCGGAGACCGCGTCCGCCACGGCCGCGCAGCTGGCGTCGGTCGCCGACGAGATCCTGTCGGTGGCCGGCCTGCTGCGGGCCCAGCCCCGGCTGCGCCGGGCGCTGACCGACCCGTCCCGGCCGGCGGCCGACCGGGCCGCGCTGCTCCGGTCGCTGCTGGCCGGCAAGGTCGCCGAGACCACGGTGAACGTGCTGGGCACTCTGGTGTCCGGCCGCTTCTCCCGGCCGGCCGAGCTGCTGGACGCCACCGAGCGCCTCGGGGTGGAAACCCTGCTGGCCTCGGCCGAGCGTGACAGCAAGCTGGCCGACGTCGAGGACGAACTGTTCCGGTTCAGTCAGATCGTGGCGGGCGACTCCACGCTGGCGGTCACGCTGAGTGACCCCGGTGCGGCTGTCGAGCGTCGGGTTAAGCTTGTTCAGGACTTGCTGAAGGGCAAGGTCCACGTGGCCTCCGGCCGGCTCATCGAGGTCGCACTCGAGGGCTTCGGTGGCCGCGGTTTCGAGGCCTCGCTGACCCGCATGGTCGAGCTGACCGCGGCGAAGCGCGACCGCGAGGTGGCGTATGTGACGGTGGCCAAGCCGCTCACCGACGCTGAGGAGCAGGCTCTGTCCGCGAAGTTGTCCGCGCTCTACGGCCGTGCGGTCTCGCTGAAGATCGGCGTGGATCCCGCGGTGATCGGCGGGGTCAGCGTCCGCGTCGGCTCCGACCTTTACGACGGCACGATCCTGCGCCGGCTGAACGCCGCCAAGCAGGCGTTCGCTAAATAGACATTTCCCCTCGATTCCAATCGAGAAGGCCCCTCGGCGGCGGCGACGTCCCGAGCTAGACAGAGAAGGCAGAGGATGGCCGAGCTGACCATCTCCTCGGACGAGATCCGGGGGGCGCTAGAGCGCTACGTCTCGTCCTACACGCCCGAGGTCTCCCGCGAGGAGGTCGGCATCGTCTCCGATGCGGGCGACGGCATCGCACACGTCGAGGGCCTGCCCTCGACGATGGCGAACGAACTGCTCGAATTCGCCGACGGCACGCTGGGCGTCGCGCTGAACCTCGACGTCCGTGAAATCGGCGCCGTGGTTCTGGGTGACTTCGCGAAGATCGAGGAGGGCCAGCCGGTCAAGCGCACCGGCCGCGTCCTCTCCGTCCCGGTGGGCGACGCCTTCCTGGGTCGCGTGGTCGACGCGCTGGGCAACCCGATCGACGACCGGGGTGAGATCGCCAACGAGGGCTTCCGCGAGCTCGAGCTGCAGGCGCCGAACGTCATGGCCCGCCAGCCCGTGAAGCAGCCGCTGCAGACCGGCATCAAGGCGATCGACGCCATGACGCCGATCGGCCGCGGCCAGCGTCAGCTGATCATCGGCGACCGCAAGACCGGCAAGACCACGGTCGCGATCGACACGATCATCAACCAGAAGGCCAACTGGCAGTCCGGCGACCCGGAGAAGCAGGTCCGCTGCATCTACGTCGCCATCGGCCAGAAGGCGTCCACCATCGCCAGCATCCGGGGCACCCTCGAGGAGCAGGGCGCACTGGAGTACACGACGATCGTCGCGGCTCCGGCGTCCGACCCGGCCGGCTTCAAGTACATCGCGCCGTACACCGGCTCGTCCATCGGACAGCACTGGATGTACAACGGCAAGCACGTCCTGATCGTCTTCGACGACCTGACGAAGCAGGCCGAGGCGTACCGTGCCGTGTCGCTGCTGCTGCGCCGCCCGCCGGGCCGCGAGGCGTACCCGGGTGACGTCTTCTACCTGCACTCCCGCCTGCTGGAGCGCTGCGCCAAGCTCTCCAACGAGCTGGGTGGCGGTTCGATGACCGGTCTGCCGATCATCGAGACCAAGGCCAACGACATCTCGGCCTACATCCCGACCAACGTCATCTCGATCACCGACGGCCAGATCTTCCTGGAGTCCGACCTGTTCGCCTCGGGTGTCCGCCCGGCGATCAACGTCGGCACCTCGGTGTCCCGCGTCGGTGGTTCGGCTCAGGTCAAGGGCATGAAGCGGGTCTCCGGCCGGCTTCGCCTCGACCTGGCCCAGTTCCGTGAGCTGGAGGCCTTCTCGGCCTTCGCCTCCGACCTGGACAAGGCGTCGCGCGCTCAGCTCGAGAAGGGCATCCGCCTGGTCGAGCTGCTCAAGCAGCCGCAGTACTCGCCGTACTCGGTGACCGACCAGACCATCGTCATCTGGGCCGGCACCACCGGCCAGCTCGACGACGTCCCGGTCGGCGACGTGCGCAAGTTCGAGCAGGAGCTGCTCGAGCACATCAAGCGCAACCTGAGCGACGTTTACACCTCGGTCGAGTCGACGAACAACCTGACCGACGACAACATCGCGGCTCTCGAGGGCGCGGTCGTCGAGTTCAAGAAGTCCTTCCAGGGCTCGGCTCAGGCCACCGAGAGCGGTAACTAGGCATGGCCGGTCAGGTACAGGCGCTGCGGCGGCGTATCCGCACCGTCAAGTCGACCAAGAAGATCGCCAAGGCGCAGGAGCTGGTCGCGACCAGCCGCATCGCCAAGGCTCAGGAGCGGGTGCAGTCCTCCCGGCCGTACTCGGAGGCGATCGCCAAGGTCCTGGGCGCTCTGGCGAGCAACGCTTCGGTCGACAACCCGCTGCTGGTCGCGCGTGAGCGCGTCCAGCGGGCGGGTGTCCTGCTGATCACCAGTGACCGGGGCCTGGCCGGCGCCTACAACGCCAACGCCATCCGAACCGCCGAGCAGCTGATCGCTCGGCTGAAGTCGGAGGGCAAGGAGGTGGCGCTGTACATCGTCGGCCGCAAGGGCGTCGGCTACTACCGGTTCCGTAACCGGGACATCGCCGCCAGCTGGACCGGATTCTCCGAGCGTCCGTCGTTCGCCGACGCCAAGCGCATCGGCGACGCGCTGATCGAGGCCTTCGCGGCCGGGTCGGCGGGCGAGGGCACCTTCGGGCCGGAGGGCATCGCGGGCGTGGACGAGCTCCACATCGTGAGCACCGAGTTCAAGTCTCTGATGACGCAGACCGCCGGTGCGAAGCCGCTCGCCCCGGTCCAGGTCGACGAGCAGGCCTCGGAGTCCGAGGGCCTGCGCCCGGCGTACGAGTTCGAGCCGGACGCCGACGAGTTGCTCGACGCGCTGCTGCCGAAGTACCTCAACACCCGCCTTTACGCGGCGTTGCTGGACTCGGCGGCCAGTGAGTCGGCCTCGCGCCGGCGGGCGATGAAGAGCGCGTCGGACAACGCGGACGACCTGCTCAAGCGGTACACGCGCGAGATGAACTCCGCGCGGCAGGCTGCGATCACCCAGGAAATCAGTGAAATCGTCGGCGGCGCCAACGCGCTTGCCGCGGCGGGAAGTGATGTGTGATGACTGCTGTAGCTGAGCCCACCAAGGCGGAGACCGCTGTCGGCCGCGTCGTCCGGGTCATCGGCCCGGTCGTCGACGTCGAGTTTCCCCGTGACGCCATGCCCGCGATCTTCAACGCGCTGCACGTTGAGGTCACCCTCTCCGAGGGCACCAAGAAGCTGACCATGGAGGTCGCCCAGCACCTGGGTGACAACCTGCTCCGCGCGATCTCGATGCAGCCGACCGACGGCATGGTCCGCGGCGCCGAGGTCACCGACACCGGCGCGCCGATCTCGGTGCCGGTCGGTGACGTGACCAAGGGCCACGTCTTCAACGCCCTCGGCGAGGTGCTCAACGTCGACCCGTCGACGCTGGACATCCAGGAGCGCTGGTCGATCCACCGCAAGCCGCCGGCGTTCGCGGACCTCGAGCCGAAGACCGAGATGCTGGAGACCGGCATCAAGGTGCTCGACCTGCTCGCGCCGTACGTGCGTGGTGGCAAGATCGGCCTGTTCGGTGGCGCGGGCGTGGGCAAGACGGTGCTCATCCAGGAGATGATCATCCGGGTTGCCCGTAACTTCGGCGGTACCTCGGTGTTCGCCGGTGTCGGCGAGCGCACCCGTGAGGGCAACGACCTCATCCTGGAGATGGACGAGGGTGGCGTTCTGGACAAGACCGCGCTGGTCTTCGGCCAGATGGACGAGCCGCCGGGCACCCGCCTGCGGGTCGCCCTGACCGCTCTGACCATGGCGGAGTACTTCCGTGACGTCCAGAACCAGGAGGTGCTGCTCTTCATCGACAACATCTTCCGGTTCACCCAGGCCGGTTCCGAGGTCTCCACCCTGCTCGGTCGCATGCCGTCCGCCGTGGGTTACCAGCCCACCCTGGCGGACGAGATGGGCGAGCTCCAGGAGCGGATCACCTCGGTCCGTGGCAAGGCGATCACCTCGCTGCAGGCGATCTACGTGCCCGCCGACGACTACACCGACCCGGCGCCGGCCACCACGTTCGCCCACCTGGACGCGACCACGAACCTCGAGCGGTCGATCTCCGACAAGGGCATCTACCCGGCCGTGGACCCGCTGGCCTCCAGCTCGCGGATCCTGGCGCCGGAATACGTGGGCGCCGAGCACTACGCGGTCGCCCGTGAGGTGCAGCGGATCCTGCAGAAGTACAAGGACCTGCAGGACATCATCGCGATCCTCGGTATGGACGAGCTCTCCGAGGAGGACAAGGTCACGGTTGCCCGTGCCCGCCGCATCGAGCGGTTCCTGTCGCAGAACACCTACGCGGCGGAGCAGTTCACCGGTGTCCCCGGCTCGACGGTCCCGCTGAAGGAGACCATCGAGGCGTTCAAGAAGATCTCCGAGGGTGAGTACGACAACTACCCGGAGCAGGCCTTCTTCATGTGCGGTGGCCTCGAGGACCTCGAGAAGAACGCGCACGAGCTGATGAAGGGCTGAGCCAGCCCCCTCGCTCGACACGAAGCCGCGCCGGCAGCACGCCGGCGCGGCTTTCGCGTACCCGCCGGATCCCGGCCTTCCTGGGCCGCGGGCCGGGAAATCGGAGCTGCCGGAGTTCGCCCGGAGCTTGGGTATGCTTGGCCGCGCGTTCGCACGGCCCTGCCACCATCCGGGGGTTGTCGGGACGCCTCCGGCGAGGGTTTGGGGATCGGGTGGCCAAGTCTTTCAAGCTCCGTGCACCGATGTGGGCACGGCTGTGCGCCGCGTTCGGCTGCGTGCTCATGGTCGTCAGCGGTGGTGTCCTGGTGACCGGTCAGGCGCTCATCTCCAAGTACACCGGTGCCGTCGACGCGGGCGGCACCCTGATCGGCGACCCGGCGGCGGCGACGCAGAAGTCCGAGATCAAGGGCCCGATCAACATCCTGCTCGCCGGCATCGACCCGCGCGACACGAAGACGGCGCCGCTCTCCGACTCGATCATCGTGGCCCACATCCCCGAGTCGATGGACCAGGTCTACCTCTTCTCCATCCCGCGCGACCTCTACGTCGAGATCCCGGCCTTCTCGGCGACCGGGTTCGACGGCGGCAAGTCGAAGATCAACGCGGCGATGTCGTTCGGCAGTTCGGTCGGCAACGGCGAGCACGACGTGAAGCAGGGCTTCCAGCTGCTCGCCAAGACGGTCACGAAGCTCACCGGCATCAAGACGTTCGACGCCGGCGCGATCATCAACTTCGGCGGCTTCAAGCAGATCGTCGAGGCGATGGGCGGCGTCACCATGACGATCGACCAGAACGTGAAGTCCGAGCACCTGCAGCCCAACGGCAAGCCCCGGCCGCGGATCCAGGGTTGCACCAAGTGCGCCCACCCCTACACCGGGCCGCAGAAGACCTACAAGAAGGGCACCTACCATCTGGAGGCGTGGGAGGCGCTCGACTACGTGCGGCAGCGCTACACCCTGCCCAAGGGCGACTACGACCGGCAGCGGCACCAGCAGCAGTTCATCAAGGCCATGGCGAAGCAGGCGATGAGCAAGGACGTCGTGACCAACCCGACGAAACTGCTCCAGATCCTCGACGCGGCCGGTGACTCGCTGACCTTCGACGGCGGCGGCAACAGCGTGATCGACTGGGCGATGGCGCTGCGCGGCGTCAACACCGACGACATGACGTCGATCAAGCTGCCCGGCGGCGGCCTGTTCGACGGGTCGCGGTACCTCGGCGAGCAGCTCGACCCGTCCGTCGAGGAGTTCTTCACGGCCGTGCGGGAGGACCGGATCGGTCCCTTCCTGCTCGACCACCCGGAGTACGTCAACGTCAACAGCTGACCCCGTACCACGACGACGCGGGCAGCCGTTTAGACTTCACCCGTTCAGGTTCTGCAGTCAGAGGAGACCAGGTGGCCAACCAGCTGCACGTCGAGGTCGTCGCCGTCGAGGAGAAGGTGTGGGTCGGCGAGGCGGAAATGCTCGTCGCGCGTACCACCGAGGGTGAGATCGGTGTGCTCCCCGGCCACTCGCCGCTGCTCGGCCTGCTCAAGGAGCCGTCCCAGGTCCGGGTGAAGCTCGCCGGTGGTGAGCAGCTCACCTACGACGTGGCCGGTGGCTTCCTCTCGATCGACGCGAACGGCGTGACGGTGCTCGCCGAGAGCGCCACCCCGTCCACCCCCGAGTCCCACTGACGCCGGCGATGCGGGTTCTGGAAATCGTCGGAATCTGCGTCGTCGCGCTGCTCGCGCTTCTCTTCGCGATCTTTTTCCGCCGCCGGCTGCTGAAAGCCGGCGGCGGAACCATTCGGCTCCAGGTCCGGATCAGCACCCTGGTGCCCGGCCGCGGCTGGTCGCCCGGCCTCGGCCAGTTCGTCGGCGACGAACTCCGCTTCCACCGCATGTTCAGCCTGGCGATCCGTCCCAAGCGGGTCCTCGACCGGCGGTTCCTGACGGTCGAGGAGCAACGCCTGCCGACCGGCCCGGAACGGCTCACCATGCCCGGCCACTGGGTGGTGCTGCGCTGCGCGAGCGGCGGCACCCAGATCGAGATCGCGATGGCCGAGACCACCGTCACCGGTTTCCTGTCGTGGCTGGAGGCCGGCCCGCCGCTCGACCCGGGCGCGCTGCGCAGCCGGCCCGTCTTCGGCCCCCGGCCGATCGAGCCCTGAGCCACCCTGCTGCCGTAACGTCTGGCACATGCGGATCAGGATCGTCGACGCCTTCACCGACCGGCCCTTCTCCGGTGCTCCCGCCGGTGTGCTGCTGCTCGACGAGTTCCCGCCGGACGCCTGGATGCAGCAGGTCGCCGCGGAGGTCAACCACGCCGAGACGGCCTTCCTGCACCCGCTGCCGCCAGGCGGGGACGCCGACTGGGCGCTGCGCTGGTTCACCCCGGCCGTCGAGGTGGCCCTCTGCGGCCACGCCACCCTCGCCGCCGCACACGTCCTGGCCCCGGCCGCGCCGGTCCGCTTCGCCACCCGCAGCGGCGTGCTCACCGCGACCGCCGGCCCGGGCGGGCGGCTCACCCTCGACTTCCCGACCGCCCCGCTCAGCCCGGTGCCCGCCGACCCGGCGCTGGCCGCCGCCCTCGGCGCGGAACCGGTGTCCGTGCACCACACCGGCCCGGACACCGACGACCTGCTGGTGGAGCTCGCCGACGAGGCAGCGGTTCGCTCCCTGACGCCGGATCTGCGCGCCCTGGTCCCCCTCTCCCGGCGCGGCGTGATCGTCACCGCGGCGGCCGCATCAGCCGCCACCGGCCCGGCCGCCACGCGAGACTCCGTCGCCACGGCCACTGCGCCGGCGCGTGATTCCGGTTCGCCGGCCACTGCGCCGGCGCGTGATTCCGGCTCCGGGCCGGACGGTGCCGGGGGCGGGTACGACTTCGTGTCCCGCTTCTTCGGCCCCGCGGTCGGCGTCGACGAGGACCCGGTGACCGGTAGCGCGCACACCGCGCTGGCGCCGTTCTGGGCCGCCCGGCTGGGCCGCACCGAGCTGGTCGGATACCAGGCCTCCCGGCGCGGCGGCTCGGTCCGGGTGGCGTTGCACGGCGACCGCACCCATCTGAGCGGCCAGGCGGTGACCGTCATCGACGGCACCCTGAACGCTGCCGCCGGCAGCCCGGGTGCCTCGCGGAGCGCCTGAGCCCGCCTCAGGGGGTCGTCAGCTCGGCCTCGTAACCCCACGGGTCGCTCAGGTGGGCGGCGTAGTTGTCCGGGCCGCCGGCGTGCGGGTAGCGGTCGGCGAACAGGTGGGTCCAGCCGTGCCCGGGGGCGGCCGCCCACAACCTGTCGACCTCGGCCGTGTCCGGCACGGTGAACGCCAGGTGGTTGAGCCCGGGCGCCGTCCGGTCGTGTACCGGGCCGGAGAGGGCCGGGGACTGTTCCAGGACCAGGTAGACGCCGTCGTGCCGCCAGGAGCGGCCCGCCGGCCACTCCTGGAACTCCACCCAGCCGAGTTCACCGAGCAGCCAGCCCCACGGGCCGGCGGCGCCGGCCACGTCCGGGACCCAGAGCTCGACGTGGTGGAGGCCGCCGGTCACTGGCGCCGGCCGCCCGGCACCCAGGTGACGTCGCCGTCCGGGTTCGCCACCCGGGAGAGGATGAAGAGCAGGTCGGAGAGGCGGTTCAGGTATTTGGCGGGCAGCAGGGCGGTCCGGTCCGGGTCGGCCGCGACGAGGGCCCAGGCGGAGCGTTCGGCCCGGCGGGCGACGGTCCGTGCCACGTGCAGCAGCGCCGCGCCCGGCGTGCCACCGGGCAGCACGAAGCTGTCCAGCGGGGTGAGCCGGTCGTTGAAGTCGTCGCACCAGGACTCGAGGCGTGTCACGTACTCCTCGGTGATCCGCAGCGGGGGATAGGCCGGGGGCTCGTCGGAGAGCGGGTTGCCCAGGTCGGCCCCCAGGTCGAAGAGGTCGTTCTGGATGGTGGAGAGCACCGTGCGTACGTCGTCGGGGAGCGCGCCGAGCGCGATCGCGACCCCGATCGCGGCGTTGCACTCGTCGGTGTCGGCATAGGCGGCGATGCGTGGATCCGTCTTCGGCGCGACCTCGTTGTTGACGAGACGGGTCTCGCCGGCGTCACCGGTGCGCGTGTAGATACGGGTGAGATGGACTGCCATGCGCCCCACCCTACGAGGCGGAGCGGGCGCGCGAACCCTACGATGGCCCGCGTGGATGTGATCAGGGTGAAGGGCGGCGCCCGGCTTGCCGGTGAGGTCGCGGTCGGCGGGGCGAAGAACTCGGCGTTGAAGCTGATGGCGGTCGCACTGCTCGCCGAGGGTCGCAGCGTGGTGAGCAACGTCCCGCGCATCACCGACATCGCGATCATGGCCGAGGTGCTGCGGCGACTCGGCTGTGATGTGGAGCTGAACGGCGACGAAGCGGTGATCGACGTGCCGGCCGAGCCGGGTGCGGAGGCCGACTACGACCTGGTCCGGCGGCTGCGCGCGTCGATCTGCGTGCTGGGGCCGCTGCTGGCCCGGCGCGGCTTCGTGCGGGTGGCGCTGCCCGGCGGCGACATGATCGGCTCCCGGGGTCTGGACATGCACGTCTCCGGGCTGGCCCGGATGGGCGCGGAGATCTCCAACGAGCACGGCTTCGTGATCGCGTCGGCGCCGCGGGGGCTGCGCGGCTCCAAGATCTGGCTGGACTTCCCGAGCGTCGGCGCCACCGAGAACCTGCTGATGGCGGCGGTCCTGGCCCGCGGCGTCACGGAGATCGACAACGCGGCGCGGGAGCCGGAGATCGTCGACATCTGCGAGATGCTCACCGCGATGGGCGCGCGCATCGAGGGCGCCGGCACGTCGACCCTGATCGTCGAAGGGGTGGAGGGGCCGCTGAAGCCGGTGCGGCACACCACCGTCGGTGACCGGATCGTCGGCGGCACGTGGGCGTACGCCGCCGCGATGACCCGTGGCGACGTCACGGTGCGCGGTGTCCGGCCGGAGTTCCTCGACATCGCCCTGGACAAGCTGGTCACGGCGGGTGCCGTGGTGGAGCCGGGCGACAACCTGTTCCGGGTGCGCATGGACGACCGGCCCCGCAGCGTCGACATCGTGACGCTGCCCTACCCGGGTTTCGCGACCGACCTGCTGCCGATGGCGCTGGGCCTGGCCGCGGTCGCCGAGGGCTCGTCGCTGATCACCGAGAACATCTTCGACGGCCGGTTCATGTTCGTGAACGAGATGGTGCGGCTGGGTGCCGACATCCGTACCGACGGGCACCACGCCGTGGTGAACGGCCGGGACCGGCTCTCCGGCGCCCCGGTGCGCGCCACCGACATCCGAGCCGGCGCGGGCCTGGTCATCGCGGGTCTCTGCGCCGACGGCGTGACCGAGGTGGGCGAGGTGCACCACATCGACCGCGGCTACCCGGACTTCGTGGCGGACCTGGCGAACCTGGGTGTGGACGTGGAGCGTACGGACGTGCCGGAGCCCACCTTCGAGTTCTGAGAGCTCCAGGCTTGAGAGCTCTAGGACTGCGCCAGGCGCCGCGCCTCCTCCACCTCCTCGGCGAAGACGAGGACGACGACGCGTCCGTCGCGGCGGGTCGCACTTGTCGCTCGGATGCCCGCATCGGCGAGCAGCCGCCTGATCTCGTCGGCCACCTCGGGGTCCTCCGTGACGGCCGCAGGCCAGAGCAGACCGTAGTCCTCGCGATCGCCGAAGATCGCGAGGCCGTCCGGGTACCCGTCCCGCGCCGGTTCCCCGCCGGGCGTACCGGTGGGTTGCAGACCCATGCGCCAGAAGACGGCGCCGAGAAAGCCGACCAGACCGACGGCGATCAACGGGCCGATGAGGTACCAGCCGTCGCTCGTGGCCATGGGCACAGTCTGGCATCGCCGACCGCGGTTTTCCCGGGGTTTGCCCCGATCGGGGAGGCCGTGCTGAATCTCCGTTAAGTAGCCCGGTTAGGGTGGGTCAACGTTCGCGGACGAAGGAGTGGAACATGGCGGGTCGCCTCGCGGTCATCGGTTCCGGTTTGATGGGTTCCGGCATCGCCCAGGTCTCGGCGCAGGCCGGCTGGCAGGTCACCATGCGGGACGTCAACGACGCCTCACTCAACCGCGGCATGGCCGCGATCGAGGAGTCCCTGACCCGGTTCGCGGTCAAGGGCCGGATCGCCGAGTCGGACGTCGACGCCACCCTTTCCCGGATCACCACCACCACCGATCTGGACGCCGTGGCCGAGGCCGACGTCGTGGTCGAGGCGATCTTCGAGAAGATCGAGGCGAAGCACGACGTCTTCAAGCAGCTCGACAAGATCTGCAAGGCGGGTGCGGTCCTCGGCACCAACACGTCGGCCATCCCGATCACCCAGATCGCCACGGTCACCGAACGCCCCGAGTCGGTCGTCGGCATCCACTTCTTCTCGCCGGTCCCGATGATGAAGCTGGTCGAGCTGGTCCGCGGTTACCAGACCTCCGACGAGACCCTGGCCGCCGCCCGCTCCTACGCCGAGGGTGTCGGCAAGACCTGCGTCGAGGTCAAGCGCGACGTGGCCGGCTTCGTCTCGAACCGCCTTTTCTCCGCCATCCTGGTCGAGGCCATCAAGCTGGTCGAGTCGGGCGTGGTCAGCGCGGAGGATTTGGACACGGTGATGAAGCTGGGCTTCGGTCACGCCATGGGTCCGCTCGCCACCGTCGACCTGACCGGCCTCGACGTGATGCTGAACGCGGCCGGCAACATCTACCGCGACACGGCCGACGAGAAGTTCTTCCCGCCGGAGCTGCTGCAGCGCATGGTCACCGCGGGCGACCTGGGCCGCAAGACCGGCAAGGGCTTCTACACGTACTAGAGCCGGGCGCGCCGGTGCGGCGAACGGCCGCGCCGGCCTGTCCGCGCGGCCGTTCAGCGCTGGGCGGCGAACGCCAGCGAGATCGCCGTCGCGGCCACCATGCCGCCGAGCAGGGTCAGGCCGATCCCGCCGATCTCCAGCCGGGCGTGCAGCCGCCGATGCGCGAGCCAGGCCGCGACCGGCACCCCGGTGGACGGCGCCACCAGGAATCCCAGCCATCCCATTCCGCGGATGGCCACGCCGCCCCACACGCCGGTACCCCCGAAGGTCACCAGGCCTGCGGCCACCAGTGCGGCGAGCGCCGCACACAGCGCGCCCACCAGTGGCAGCAGCGGCAGCATCCAGCGCCTCGGGTGGCGTCCCGGCCGGGCGGTGACGTCGATCCGGTCGGCGGCGCGCGCCAGCAGCACCTGCGGCGACTGCCGGCCCGGGGTCAGGACCACCGTGTCGTCCGGGCCGTTCGGTGCCGGTTCCGGCCGGCGTTGCAGGGCGACCCGCGGCATCGCCTCGATGGAGGCCGGCTCCGGCACTTCGCCGAGGGCGCGTACCCGCAGCCCGCGCGCCCGGCGCAGCTGATCCCAGAGCCGGGCCGCCTCCCGGTCCACGTCGAGCACTTGGGCGGCTGCCGCACCCGCCCAGCGGTCGGCGGTGAGCGCGTCGTGCTCGGCCCGGGCCAGTTCGCCGGCGGCCCGGGCCGCGGTGTCCTGGTAGGCCTGTTCCGCGTCGTCCAGTTCGTTGTCGCGCCGCCGGGTCACGTCGGCGAGGGCGCTCACCATCAGCTGGTAGTCGCGGCCCAGAGGTTGCCGGTCACGTGTGGTCACTGTTCACCTCGTACGGGATGATCACTTCGGGCGTGCGGTGGACCGAGCGGTCGAAGAAGAGCGCCCGCCGCGGCCGCGGGTGCCAGAGCGGGCCGCCGGGTTGCGGGTAGAGCGGGGCCAGGTCGGCGCCGGGCACGTCGAGGGCCACCCACGCGCCGATGGCGTCGAATCCGGCGCCCATCCCGCCGAGGTCGTCGCGGAGCCGGGGCACGGTGCGCCACCAGCCGAGCACGTGGATGCGCCGTTCCGGACCGTCGTCGAGCAGGGCACGCAGCGCCGGCCGGTGTACGGGTCCGGCAGCGTCAAGCGCGTACCCGATCACGTAGTGCGGCACGTCCGAACCGGGCAGGTCGAAGGTGACGTCCGCGGAGTCGTACCACCCGGCCGCCGGCAGTTCGGCGACCAGCCGGGCCGCCGCCCGTTCGGCCTCAGGCACCAGGCAGATCACGCTGAACTGGGCCGGGCCCTGCGCGGCGAGCGACAGGGCGGCCGCGGCGAGCACGTCTCCCGCCTCGTCGGTGCGGGCGCCGAGCACGGCCAGGTTCCGTCCCGGCATCCGGCCGAGCCGCAGCCGGGCCGGCTGGGCCGCCACGTCGATCCGTTCGCCGAGCACCGCGCCCGGCGACGACCCGACCGGCGCGTCCGCGGACGGCATCCGCCCGGCCGGCCGGTAGCCGGCGGGCAGCCGCGGCACCGCTGTCCCGTTGAACAGCCGCGGTTCCTCACAGCCGACGGGCCGGGACCGCCAGAGCCGGCGTTGCAGGGTCCGCCACACGGTCCGGTCGCCGGCGTCGGGCAGCCGGACGATGCGGTTGGCGCCGGACTGGCCGGAGTCGGTGTTCACCACGGCGTGGTAGCGCGGGATGACCGCGGCGCCGAGGTTGTCGTCGGCCAGGACGCGGCGGGCTTTGGGCAGCGCGATCCGCAGCGGCAGGTGGGCGAGCAGCGGGCGGTAGCCGGCCAGGTCGGTGGCGGCCAGGATCAGGTGGATGCCGTGCGAGCCGCCGCGCCGGGCCAGGTCTTCGAGCAGGTGCAGGGCTTCCTCGGCGGACGCGTCCCGGCCGGTCAGCATGGCCGGGAACTCGTCGACGACGGCCACGATCCGGGGCCAGTACCCGCCGGGGTCGGCGGTCCGGAGCCCGGCCAGGGTGTCGGCGCCGTGCCGTTTCGCGGCCTGCGACCGGGTCCGCAGTTCGTCGCCGAGGTGGCGCAGGGTGGCGAGCCCGAACTCCCGGTCGGAGTCGATGTTGATGCCGGCGAGGCGCACCTGGGGGAGCCAGCTGGGGTCGCGGGAGCCGGCGGCGTACCTGGCGAACGACATCCCGGCCGCGAAGTCCAGCAGGTAGAGGGCGAGTTCTTCGGGGCCGTACCGGGTGGCGAGCGACCCCAGCCAGACGTGCAGCAGGTTGGTCCGGCCGGAGCCGGCGGGTCCGCCGATCAGGGCGTGCGGCAGGTCGTCGCCGAGCGGCACCTCGATGAGCGTGCCGTCGGTGCCGTCCCCGATGGGCGCGGTCAGGCCGGTCAGCGACGACTCGGCCCAGAACCGGGGCGGTTCCAGGTCGCTGAGCCGGGCGGGCGCCGGCCCGGCCCGCATCCGTTCGGCGGCGCTTCGGCAGAACGCGGTGACCCGGTCGGCGGGCGGCGGCGGATCCAGTTTGATCTCCAGCCGGCCGAGCGAGTCGCAGAACGCGGCCTGGTCGTGCACCACGATCCGCTCGACGCTGGGGTGGTCCTCGAGTTCGAGGCCGCGCACCACCAGGTGCACGCCGCAGGCCACCCCGGTACGCACGATCCGGTCGAGCTGGGCCCGCTGTGCCGGCGTCATCTCGGCGGCGGTGGCCCGGTCGGCGAGCAGGACGACGAGTCGCCACGGCTCGGTACGCGGACCGGGCGTCTCGTTGATCCGGCAGATGTGCTCGACCAGGTCGTCCAGCAGGGACCCGAGCGCACCGGGCCCGACGAGTGCCGGGCTCAGCGGCGCGAACGGCGCGAGAGTGCCGCCCAGCTGTTCCGGGTCGTAGACGGTGAGCCGCACGTCGCCGGGCCGGGTGCTGCCGAGCGCGCGCAGCAGCAGGCCGGTGATCACCTGGTCGAGGACCGCGCTCGGCCCGCTCAGGTGCAGGTGGGCCGCGTCGAGCAGCGGGACCAGCCCGGGCAGGGCGGCGGTCTCGTCGAACGCGATCGTGCCGATCCGCAGCAGGCCGGGCCGGCCGCCGGGTTCGGGTTCGCTCGGCGCCCACACCCGCCACGGTGCGCCGGCCGCGCCGGTGGCGGTGACCGTGGCCAGTCCGCGCAGGTGCCCGGCGAGCCGGACGGCTTCGCTGCGGTACCGGCGCTGGATGTCGTCGCGTGTGTCCTCGCGTGCCGCCGCCAGCTGGTTGAGGCAGGTGGCGTACGCCTCCCGCACCATCCGTTTGCGGTGCTGGGCCTCGCCTCGTGCCGATTCGGCCGCGGCGAGCACCGCCCGTGCGGTGCCTCGAGCTTCGGCGAGGTCCTGCCGGACGGCGGCGACCAACGCGTTGCGGTGACTACCCACGCGCACCCCCGGAGTCCATGTTGGGGGAGTTTAGCCATATACGCCCGAATTGGGGGTCAACCGTTGCGTGTCGTCATCTCGGGCAGCGGACGGCCGCTCAGTTCGTCCCACAGCCGGCCGGCGACGATCATGGCCCCTTCCTGCTGCCATTGACGGGTGACGTCACGCGGCACGTACCGCCGGAACCAGTCCGCCGCCAGGCGCGCCTCGCGGCTCATGCCGTCCGTGCGCGGGCGTCGCGCGTACGGATCGATCCCGAGCACGCAGCAGAACTGGAGCGCGTTGTAGTGGCGCCACTCCTCGGTCGTCCCGAACGGACCCGCCGGCCGCAACGCCGACACACACTCCCGCAGCACCGCCCGCAACTCCCGGGCCCGCGCCCGCGGCTGATCCTCCCGCCCGGCCAGTCGCCGCTCCACCACCGGCAGATCCGTCAGCGGGCTCCGGGTCAGCCGGTCCAGGTCACCGAAGTCGGCGAGCGCGCGCCGGGTCAGCCGCAGAAACTCCGGCTCGCCGATGCCCTCCAGCCGCCGCCGCTCCCGGCGCCGCAACAGCGCGTCCGCGTTGGAGAAGAGGGCGGCCCGATCCGTACGCAACGGGCCCTCGTCGGTAAGCGCCACCCGGTCCAGCAGGCGGCGGATCCGGCTGCCCAGCCCCGCCGCGGCCGCCGCCACCGCCAGGATCAGGAACTGCAGGACGGCCACCACCTCGTCGCCGCGCGTCAGCAGCATGGTCGTCCCCACCGGCACCCCGGCCAGCACGGTCACCGCGATCGCGCCGGTCACCGAACGGCGCAGGTCCGGCCGCAGCCGCTCACCGGTCTCCACCGCGTGCGCCACGGCCACCAGGTAGCCGGCGGCCAGCAGGTTCACCCCGAGCGCCGGAATCGCGACAACGCTCTCCGTGACCAGCAGCAGAGCCAGCCCCGCCGCGTAGAGCCCCGCCAGAACCGTCATCGCCAGCGGCAGCCGCAGCGGCAGCACCTGCCCGCGCAGCCGCCACAGCAGCGTCAGCGCCCCGGCCAGCGGGGTCAGTGCCACCAGCCGGCCCACCGGCGGCAACGCGATCACCATGACCAGGAACAACACGCCGAGGACAAGCGCGCCTCGATCGACCGGGCGGCGCTCCGGCGGCGTCAGCGGCAGCAGCGACACCACCGCGCCCGCCCACCCCAGCGCCGGCACGCACAACCAGATCTGGGCGAGCGCGCCACCGGGCGCGACGGTCCACAGCACCACCCCGACGGCGTACGCCCAGAGCGCCGCCGATGCCCACCGCAGCACCGTCCGACGTGGATCCCGGCCGATCAGATAACAGGCCAGCCACGCGGCGAGCGTGAACGCGGGAACGGCGAGAGCGGGCACCCGAGCAGTCAAACAGAGAGTCGCCGGGTGTCGACACCCGCAGTCCGGCGCCGCTGCCGGCGCCGCCGGAACACCCAGAACCCGGCACACAGCATCACTGCCAGGCCGATCAGCACCAGGATCGGCAGCACGATCGCCAGGATCGACATCACGACGCTGCTCACGTCCTCCGCGGTGCTCGCCACCGGCGCGCCCACCCCGGCCGTCGTCGCGTTCACCACCGGCCGGCTCGCGGCCTTGACCCCGTGCACGCCGAGCGCGATCACCGCACCGGCCACGATCGGCACCCACTGGTGCGAACTGAAGAACGAGCCCGGGTCGGCCACCGTGACCGTCTCCGACGTCGAACCCGCACCGAACGCCAGACCACCCGCCGTCGGCCGCACGAACGTCTGCACCACGTCGTTGAAGTGGTCGACGACCGGCACCTTGTCGGCCACCACCTCGATCGCCAGCAGGATCGCCAGGATCGTCAGCGTCCAGCCGTTCGACAGCCAGGCCCAGCCCGCGGGCAGGTCGATCGCCGTGGTGAACCGGGCCAGCAGCCCCATGGTCAGCAGCGGGATGTAGGCATTGAGGCCGGCGGATGCCGCGAGCCCGGTGCCGGTCAATACTTCGAACACGCGTCCAGCATGGCATCAGCGCGCTCGTCGCGCCCGGCGGTGCGCCTCGCCGCCGGGTTCCCTGTCCGGCCGGGTGGTCCGGGCGTCGGCTACTGTCGTGCGGTGCGTCTGGTCATCGCGAAGTGCTCGGTCGACTACGTCGGCCGGTTGTCCGCCCACCTCCCGCCCGCCGTGCGGCTGCTGATGGTGAAGGCCGACGGCTCGGTGTCGATCCACGCCGACGACCGTGCCTACAAGCCGCTCAACTGGATGAGTCCACCCTGCAAGCTGCAGGAGTCGGAGGGCGTCTGGAAGGTGGTGAACAAGGCCGGGGAGGAACTGCGGATCACCCTGGAGGAAATCTTCCAGGACTATTCGTACGATCTCGGCGTCGACCCGGGTCTCGTCAAGGACGGTGTGGAAGCGCACCTGCAGGAGCTGCTGGCCGCCCACCCGGAGACGTTCGGTGAGGGCTGGACCCTGGTGCGCCGCGAGTTCATGACCGCGATCGGCCCGGTCGACCTGCTCTGCAAGGACGACCAGGGCGGCTCCGTCGCCGTGGAGGTCAAACGGCGCGGTGAGATCGACGGCGTCGAACAGCTGACCCGCTACCTCGAACTGATGAACCGTGACCCGCTGCTCGCCCCGGTCAAGGGCATCTTCGCGGCGCAGGAGATCAAGCCGCAGGCCCGGGTGCTGGCCACCGACCGGGGGATCCGGTGCGTCGTGGTCGACTACGACAAGCTGCGCGGCATGGAGCGCAACGAGCTGACGCTCTTCTGACCGCGCCGGCGACTCCAGCCGCGCGGGCGCGGGTCAGCGGGCGCCGCGTGCGCGGGTGACGGTCAGCGCGCGGCCAGTTCGGTCCGGGTGGGTGCTGTCGACGCGTTCAGGTAGGCGCGGGCTCCGAGCACCGCTGCCGCCGCCTGCAGCAGGACTGACGTCCACGGCAGCGACTGGCCCTGCGCGAGCGCCAGCACCATGGGCAGCCCCAGGAGCAGCAGATCGGGCCCGGCCACCGAGTTGACCAGCGGGCCGGTGGAGACCGTGCCCATCGGGGTCTCCAGGGGCAGCAGGTCGTTGCGGACGAACCCGACACGCGCGCGCCGGAGCGCTGCTGCGCCGGCCGCGGGTGCCACCGCGAGGCCGAGCGCCCACCACGGGCCGGGCGGGAGCGCGCCGGTGAGCTGGAGCAGGGCCAGAGCCAGGGTGGTCCAGGCGGCGGCGAGCGCGGTGGGCACCCAGAACCGCTGGTAGAGGGCCTGCCGGGAGCTGAGGCCGAGCAGCCGGGCGAGGACCGGGTTTCCGGCGTCGGTCTGGACGGTCGCGGTGCAGGTGCGTGCGGCGGTGAGCGCGCCGGCCAGCAGGGCGCCGGCCAGCAGCCAGCGCGGCGACGTGGTGAGCAGCAGGGGCAGGGCGGTGGCGCCGGTCAGCCAGACCAGCCGGGGCAGCCGCCGGGCGGTCAGCAGCAGGTCCTGCCCGGTGAGCAGCGGCAGCCGTGCCGGTGGTCGGGTGGAGCGGAGCCGGCGGGTGGCCCAGTAGCGGCGTTCCACCATGTCGGTGACCCAGGAAGGGTCCATGCCGAAGGCCGCGTCGAACAGGGTGCCGGCGGTCTGCGCGGATTCCAGGACGCGGTCGTTGGGTGTGCGCGCGAGTCCCCGTACCACCACGGTGAAGCCCAGCAGGACGACAAGCGCGAGGGCACCCGCGAGCAGGACCAGCGACGCGGCAGCGGGTGGGCCCGGCAGGGCCGGTGGCGTCCACCCGGCCGCATCGGCGACCAGCCCGGCCAGACCGATGGCGAGCGCCAGCGAGGCGAGGCGGTCGACCGTGGTCCCGCCGCGCCGATCGGTCTGCGCCAGCGCGGCGATCAGGAGGACGAGCAGAGCCGCCAGAGCCCCGAGGGCGACGGTCATCGGGGGCAGCGCGTCGCGGGTGCCGACCTGGCCGAGGACGGATACGGCGCCGGCCGCGCCGGTCAGAGCGGTGGCCACCGCGGCCAGGCGCAGTCCGGGCAGAAGCAGGCCACGGCGGCTGACCGGGGCGGTGAGCAGGAAGTATGTGGCAGGGCGACTCAGCGCGACCGGGCCGAGCCGGCGCAGGGCGAGCAGCAGCAGCGCGCCGTAGACCAGGGCGAGGGCCAGTCCGGCGACGCCGGAGAGGGCCGGATCGGCCGGCCAGAAGATCGCGGTGAGCTGCCGCTGGAGAACGCCGCCGATGATCGCCAGGGAGAGGGCGCCGACGTAGAGGTTGGTGAGGACGGCACCGCGTTCCCGGTGGGCGGCCTGTCGCGCGTGGATCCAGCGGCGGACCGGGCGCAGCGCGACGGTGGCGGTCACGGCGCGGCCGGGGCGAGCGCGTCCATGGTGGTCACGGTCGCGCCGGAGGCGGCCGCGAACACGTCGTCGTGGCTGGCCATCAACAGGGCGCCGCCGGTGGTGAGGTACTCGGCGAGCATCTCGGCGACGGCGGCCCTGCCGTCCGGGTCGAGGCGCTGCTCCGGCTCGTCGAGGATCAGCAGCGAGCTGGGCCGGACCAGGGCCAAGGCCAGCGTGAGGCGCTGTTTCTGACCGGAGGAGAGCGACGGCGGGATGGCGTCGGCGTGCGTGGCCAGCCCGAATCGTTCCAGGGCCTCGTCGACGACGGACGGATCCTGGCCGTGCGCCCGGCAGACCAGTTCGGCGTGTTCCCGGGCGGTGAGGCCGGGGTACCAGGTCGTCGGTTCCACGGTGGTGACCACGGCCCGCCAGAACTCGGGGGTGTCGCCGGGCTCACCCCCGAACACCCGGATCGTGCCGGCGTCCGGCTGCTGAAGGCTGCTCACGCAGCGCAGCAGGGTGGACTTGCCGATGCCGTTCTCGCCGGTCACGCAGACGCCGGCACCGGCGGGCACGACCAGGTCGACGTCCACCAGCACCGGCGTCGATCCGTAGCTGACCGAAAGACCACTGACCTCGACCGCCGGATGATCCACCACCCGGACAGCGTAGGGCCTTACGGCTTGCGTCCGTAGAGCAGCCGCAGGGCCTTGACGATCTGCGCGACCTGGGCCGGCGTCCGCTCGAACGTCATCGCGGGGAGCAGGGACTTCGCCCGCCGGACGGTGATCGCCTTGGCCCGGGCGAACTCGCGCAGCCCGTCCTCGCCGTGGATCCGGCCGAACCCGGACTCGCCGACGCCGCCGAACGGCAGGTTGCCCATCCCGACGAAGGTGAGCGTGCCGTTCACGGCGACCATGCCGGAGCGCAGGCGGCGGGCGATGCGGATGGCGTTCTTCTTGCCGAAGACGGAGCCGCCCAGCCCGTACGGCGTGTCGTTGGCCTTCGCCACCGCCTCGTCCGCGTCGCGCACCTTGGTGATCGTCAGCGTCGGCCCGAAGGTCTCCTCCCGGATCTCCGACGAAGTCTCGGGGACGTCGACCAGCACGGTCGGCGCGACGTAGGGCGCCCGCACCGACGACGCGCCGCCGAGCACGGCCCGGCCGCCCTTGGCGAGCGCGTCCTCGATGTGGTCGCGGATGATGTCGAGCTGTTTCGGCATGGTGATCGGCCCGATCTCCTCGCCGGTACGCAGCTTGCCGGCCTTCTCCACGACGGCCTCGACGAACCTGTCGTAGACGGGGGCGACCGCGTACACCCGCTCGATGCCGATGCAGGTCTGCCCGGCGTTGGTCATGGCGCCCCAGACCGCGGCCTCGGCGGCGGCCGGGACGTCCGCGTCGGCGTCCACGATCAGCGCGTCCTTGCCGCCGGCCTCGATCACCACCGGGACCAGGTTCTCCGCGCAGGCCGCCATCACCTTCTTCGCGGTGGCGGTGGAACCGGTGAACGCGACCTTGCCGACGCCGGCGCGGCAGAGCGCACCACCGACGTCACCGAAGCCGTGCACGACCTGGAGCACCGGGTGCTCCGGGACGATCTCGGCGAACGTGTCGGCCAGCCATTGACCGACGACCGGCGTGTACTCGCTGGGCTTGAGGACGATCGCGTTGCCGGCGGCCAGGGCGCCGCTGATCGGGCCGATCGGCGTGACGATCGGGTAGTTCCACGGGCCGATCACGCCGACCACGCCGAACGGCTGGTACTCCAGGTGACCGGAGTGCTCGGCGACGAGCAGCCGGGTGCGTACCCGGCGCGGACCGAGCACCCGCTTGGCGTTCCGGGCCGCCCAGTCGAGGTGTTCGACGGCGGCGGTGACCTCGATGAGGCCGTCGGTGATCGGCTTGCCGGCTTCCCGATGGGCGAGGGCGGCCAGTTCTTCGATGCGTTCCACGAGCAGGGTTCGCCAGCGCAGCAGCCGCAGCTTGCGGCCCTCGAAACCAAGGCTCTGCCACCAGGCGGAGGCCTCCCGGGCGCACTCGACGGCGGCCACGACCGCCTTCTCGTCGGCGACCGGGACACGCCCGGCCTCCTCGCCCGTAGCGGGGTTGGTGGAGATCAGCCAGCCATCTTCGATCACGGGCAGGCCGGGAACGCGAGTCGCCGTCATGTACGGGAGTGTAGGGCGATAGTTACTGAACAGTCACTACGTACTCTTGAGTGGTGAGCCCCCGCCGCAACCGTCCGCAGAAGAAAAAGGACGAGCCCCGCTACGACCGTCCCGGCATCACCGAGGACCGCGTCCAGCAGCACCAGGACGGCGAGTGGATGGTTCGCAACATCTTCGGTCAGGCGGCCGTGAAGACGTACCGGTGCCCCGGCTGCGTGCAGGAGATCCGGCCCGGCGTCGCGCACATCGTGGCCTGGCCGGCGGACGGTTACGGCGACGAGAGCGACCGGCGGCACTGGCACACCGGCTGCTGGCGGGCCCGGGACAGGCGCGGCCCGGGTGTGGAGCGGTCGCGCAACGCGCCCCGGTACGGGTGAGCGAGGATCAGGGGTATGAGCAACCACATCCGGGCCAACTCGATCCTCCCGGCGCACCGCGAGGACATCGAGCTGCACACCGCGGACGGCGTCACCCTCGTCGGTGAGCTGGCCCGCCCGCTCGACCGCGAGCCGGTGGCCACTCTCGTCTGCCTGCACCCGCTGCCCACCCACGGCGGGATGATGGACAGTCACATCTACCGCAAGGCGGCCTGGCGGCTGCCGGCTCTGGCGGGGGTCGCGGTCCTGCGGTTCAACACGCGGGGAACTTCTTCGGTGCGTGGCACGAGCGGCGGCAGCTTCTCCGCGGCGGTGGACGAGAAGTACGACGTGGCCGCCGCGATCGAGTACGCCGAGTTCGCCGACCTGCCGAACATCTGGCTGGTGGGCTGGTCGTTCGGCACCGACCTGACCCTGATGTACGGCCTGGACCCGGCGGTGAGCGGCGCGATCCTGCTCTCCCCGCCGCTGCGTTTCTCGAAGCCGGAGCACCTGGACGCCTGGGCCGCGGCCGGCAAACCGGTCACCGCGATCATCCCGGAGTTCGACGACTACCTGCGCCCGGCCGAGGCGAAGGAGCGGTTCGCCGCGATCCCGCAGTGCGAGGTGGTGCCGGTCGACGGCGGCAAGCACCTCTGGGTGGGTGACGCCGAGACCATCCTGGACGAGATCGTGCGCCGGGTCGCGCCGGACGTGCCGACCCCGCTGCCGCGGACCTGGGACGGTCCGATCGAGACGGGCGACATGAACGCGTACGCGGACCGCACGGTCGCCGCCTTCTCCGAGGTCGAGGTGCCCAAGCCGCTCCGCGACCAGCGCCCGTCCCAGGACTAGCGTTCGTCCAGGCTCGGGACCAGCACCTCCCGCATGATCAGCTGGATGGCGGCCACCATCGGGATCGCGACCAGGGCGCCGATCACACCGAAGAGACCGACCCCGACCAGGGCCGCCACCAGTGCCGCCACGTCACTGACCTTCACCGAGCGGCGCATCACGTTCGGATAGATCAGGTAGTTCTCCACCTGCTGGTAGACGATGAAGAACACGATGCAGACGACACCGTCGGTGATCGACGACGCCAGCCCGACGAGGCTGACCACCACGGCGCCGAGGGTGGCGCCGATCTGCGGGATCAGGTCACAGATCGCGACCACCACGGCGAGCGCGAAGGGGTACGCGAGACCGAGCGCCAGAGCCAGCGCGAAGGTGCTCAGCCCGGCCAGGATCGCGATCGCCAGCGCACCCACCATGTAGGCGCCGACCTTCGTCAGGATCTCGTCGGTGAGCAGCCGCACCCGGTCCCGCCGGGTCGACGGCACCAGGGAGTAACCGGTCTCCTTGATCCGCTCGAACGCGGCCATGAAGTAGATCGTCAGCACCAGCACGGTCAGGATGTTGAAGACCGTCCCGAACAGCAGGCGCGCGCCGCCGACCACGCCACCCACCGCGTTGCCGACCGTGCCCGCGTTTATCGCACCCTGCACCTTGTTGGCGATGTCGTAGCGCTGCACCAGGTCGTTCACCGTCTCGGAACGACGCAGGCTCTCGATCACGTCCGGCGCGTTGTTGACCAGTTCGGTGGTCTGCGTGACGAGCGGCGGTATCAGCGCGATGAGGCCGCCGACGAGCAGACCCACCACGCTGAGCGCCACGATCGCGACGGCCAGGCCGCGACGCAGGCCCCAGCGGCGCAACCGGTCCACGGCCGGGTTCAGCCCGATCGCCAGGAAGAGCGCGATGAAGATCAGGATGAGGATGGAGGCGGCGTTGCGGAGGCCCAGGAAGAGGGCGTACGCCAGGATGACGCCGAGTCCGAAGAGGAAGCCGAAGAGGAACGGGCTGCGCCGGTTGAGCGGGCGGCCGGGCTCACCGAACCGGCCCTCGTCATCGTCCGGGAGGTCATCGTCCGGGAGTGGCCCTCCGGCGGGTGGTTCCTCCAGGGGCTGATCGGCCGGGGGCTGATCTGCGGGTGGCTCGGACGACATGCCGAGAAGCTATCGCCGCGCGGACCGCCTCCGCCACCCGGGAACGGTGTGGCGAAGACGGCGTGCGCGGTGCTGCCCGGTGCCGGGACGCTTTCCCGGCACCCGGGCCGACTCGCCGCCGACGGTGTTGCCTGTCCCGGCGCCGGGTCGCTTATTCGGCGTCCGCGGGAACCCGGCTGGGCTGCGGGACGGTGACCTTCGCCGACGCGGTGACCTTGCCGGGCGCGGCCGGCATCGGCTGCGTGGTCTGCGGCTGCTGTGCCCCGCCCACCGGCATCGGCTGTGTGGTCTGCGGCTGTGCCCCGCCCGTCGGCATCGGCTGGGTGGCCTGGGCCGGCTTCTCCGCCGCGGCCGGCGGGACGACGGGTGCGGAGCCGGTGACGGTGGGCGCGGCGGCGGGCTTGCCGTCGGTTTCCGTGTACCCCTCCTGGTCCTCGGGCGACGCGGCCGCCGCGAGCACCGCGGCGGCGGCCAGCTCGGCCACCCGCTTCGCCTCTTTCTGCACCTGCCGGCGAACCTCGGCGGCCCGCCGCTCGGCGGCCTCGCCGGCCCGCTCCGCCTCGGCGAGGCGTTTGAGTCCTGCCTCCAGCTGCTGCTGGGTGTCGGAGAGGTTCTGCTGCACCCGCTCGGTCTCCTGCTCGGCATCCCGGGCCAGCTGCTCGGCAGCGGCCTGACGCGCCTCCGCCTCGGAGATCTTGGTGTGCGCGATCTCCAGGTCCCGGCCGGCCTGAGCGATCTTCTCCTGCTGGGCGGCGATCTCCTTGCGGACGGCGGTGGCCTGCTCGTCCGAGCGCCGGAGCACCTCTTCCGCGTACTTGTCGGCCTCGCTGCGCAGGTCGGCGCACTGCTTCTCGACGCCGGTCCGCATCTGGTTGAGCTCCTCGAGCACCGAGGCGCGGCGCGTCGCCAGCTCCTGCTCGGCGGCGGCCTTGGTCCCGGCCTGCTCCCGCTCGGCAGCGGAGCGCTTGGCGTTGATCTCCTGCTGCGCCTTCTCGCGCAGCGCCTTGAGCTCCTGCTCCGCCTGGACCCGGGTGGACTGCACGTAACCGTCCACCTCGGCCTTGGTGCGCTGGGCCTCCTGCACCGCGGTGTCGGTGAGCTTCTGCGCCTCGGTGCGGGCCCGGACCAGGACGGCCTCGGCCTCGGTCCGCATCTGCTCGGCGTTCTGCCGGGCGGCGGCCACGTGCTTCTCGGTGGCGGCACGCTTGGCCGCGTCCACCTTCTCCTCCTCGGCCCGGCGCGCGGCCAGGGCGATCTCGAAGTCCCGGATGCCGTCGTGGGCGTGCGCCTCGGCCTCGGCGCGGATCCGCTCCGCCTCGGCCAGCCGGCTCGCGATGTCGTCCGTGGCGGACGCCTTGATCGCCTCGGCCTGTTCCTCGGCCAGCGCGAGGATCTGCTCGACGCGCGGCCCGAGGTGCCGGAAGGAGACCTCACCGACCGCGCCGGACTGCCGGCGGACCTGGGTGATCTCCTGCTGGAGCCGCTCGATCTGCGCGCTCATGGCCTGTATCTGCGAATACGCCTGTTCCCGCTCGGCGGCCAGCGCGGCGATCTCGTTCTCGGCGCGAGCAACGTATCGCTCGACCTGCTTCTTCTCGTAGCCCCGCAGGGCCGTCTCGAAGCTGGGCTCGGTGGCCGAGTCTCCGTTGAGACCGAAGATTTCACCGCCGTGCGACATGCTGTCCATCCTCACATACGCATCGTCCCGAGGCGTGTGCATACACACCGGGCTGGCAGGGACTATGCGGGTAGTTGCGATTTGTCTGACCCCGGCTCGCCAGAGACCCAAGGCTACGCGGCGAAAACGAGTGAGGCCGTACCGGAGAAACTCCGATACGGCCACGTTTCGACGCGACCTCCCGGCGGGTCCACCGTCGCGTACTCACGGCGGCTCCGCAACCCGGAAGGGGCGCGGCGAAAGTCTCAGGAATTGGTCTTGGCGGTAACCGGCTCGTCGCCGGTCCCGGCCGCCTCCGCGGCGGCCTCGGACGGCTCGGCAACCTGCTCCGCAGGCTGCTCAGGGGCTCGCTGAGCGGGCGCCTCGGCCTGCTTCGGGGCCTCGGCCGGCCGCGGCGCGACGGCCTCGGCCACCGCCTTCACGGCCGCGCCACCACCCACACCTGGCACCAGGCCGGAAAGGCCGGAGAGCATCTGGCCGAGCTGGTTGGTGACCGCGTCCTTCTGCCGGGTCAGGTCCTCCACCTCGCGGCGGGCGGCCTGAGTGGTCAGCTCGGCTTCCGTGCGGGCCTCGCTGAGCAGGCGGTTGGCCTCGGCGCGGGCTTCGGTGACGGTCTTCTCGGCCAGGGCACGGGCCTTCTCGACGGCCTCGGCGGCGCTGCGCTCCGACTCGACCCGGCGGCTCTCGGCGCGCTGCTCGATCTCCTTGGCGCGGTCCTCGGCGGCGCGGGCCCGCTCCTCGGCCTCGGACACCATCTTCTGCGTGGCGGCGACCTGCGCGGCGTGCCGCTCGGACTCCTCGCGCTCCGCCTTCTCCCGCCGCTCGGCGGTCTCCAGCGCCAGCGCCTGGAGTTCCTTGTCACGCTTGTCACGGGCCTCGGCGAGCAGCTTGGTCGCCTCGGCGCGCTTCTCCTCCGCCTCACGGGCGGCCTTGGCGCGGGCCTGTGTGATCTCCCGCTCGGCGGTGGCGCGGTGCGACGCGACCTCCCGCTCGACGGTCGACTTGAGCTCGGCGACCTCGTGCGCGGTGACCGTGCGCAGCTGCTTGGTCTCGCGGTCGGCGTCGGACCGCAGCGTGTCGGCCTCGCGCCGGGCCTGCACCCGGGCCTCCGCGGCCTCGCGCTCGGCGTGCGTGCGCAGCTGCCCGGCCTCGCGCTCGGCGGTGGCCTTCATCGCGGCTGCCTCGGCGCGGGCCTTGTCGGTGATCTCACGTGCCTCGAGGCGGGCCGCGGAGAGGATGCCCTCGGACTCCCGTTTCGCCTCGTTGCGGTGATCGTTGGCCTGTTCCTCGGCGAGCCGCAGGATCTGCTCCACCCGGGTGCCCAGCCCGGAGAGCGTCGGCCGGTTGTTCTCCTCCAGCAGCTTGGTGGAGTCGGCAAGCTTCTGCTCCAGCGCGCTGAGCCGCTGCTCGGCCTGGCGCAGCCGGCGCTGAGCGTCGTTCATCCGCTGCTCGGCCTCACCACGGGCCTGCTCGGACTGGTTCAGCGCGGCGAGCAACCGGCCGATGTGACCGTCGACCTGGTGACGGTCGTAACCACGCAGCACCACGGTGAAGTCGTGCTGCGAGTTGGCGGTCTCGAAGAAGGCCAGGTTCTGATCCTGCTGCTGGGGCATTGCGCCATCCTGGCGAGAAGGGAACGGACATGCAAGAGCGGACGGGCATCCGAACCGCATCGTAGATCAGCTTTGACCTGGACCGCAGTCGGGTCCCGGGCCGAATGGACGCGGCCCGCCGGCCCACCGGTCAATCCGCTGTCGTCCCGTCGCCACCTGCTCACTCGAGGCTTCGGGTGACCCCGGCTCCACCGCGGACGTCGTCGGCCCTGCTCAATGGCCCCGATACTGCCAGCCCGCCGGGCACGAGTCAGGTCAAATCACCCGACCGGCGTACGCCCGGCAGCCGGCTCGACCAGCTCGACCAGGACACCGCCCGCGTCCTTCGGGTGGACGAAGTTGATCCGCGAGCCGGCGGTGCCGCGGCGCGGCTCGTCGTAGAGAAGGCGCAACCCTCTGGCCCGTAGCGCGGCCGAGGCCGCCTCCACGTCGGCCACCGTGTAGGCGAGTTGCTGCAGGCCCGGCCCGCTGCGCCCGAGGAACTTGACGATCGCCGAGTCGGGCCGGGCCGGCGCCAGCAGTTGCAGCCGTGGCCCGCTGTCGTCGCCGACCGCCAGCATCGCCTCGTGGACACCCTGTTCCTCGTTGGTCTCCAGGTGCACACAGCGCAAACCCAGATTTTCCCGGTAGAAACGGAGGGCCTCGTCCAGATCGGGCACAGCGATCCCGACGTGGTCGATGCGGAGCAGGCCGACGCCGGCGAATGTGACATTCTCGGGCCCGGCGCCGCTCGATGAGACGTCGGTCATGCGGATATTCTCGTTCCTGACCCATCGTTAAGGCCACCGGGTGTGTTGTTGTGAACACTCGATCGACGCAGATCGGATCGTGACCGTGACCAGCTCCGTCATCGTCAGCGGCGCCCGGACCCCGATGGGGCGCCTGCTGGGTAACCTCAAGCATCTGTCCGCGACCGCCCTGGGCGGCCACGCGATCGCCGCCGCCCTCGAGCGCGGCGGCGTCCGGCCCGACGCGGTGCAGTACGTGATCATGGGCCAGGTCCTGCAGGCCGGCGCCGGCCAGATCACCGCACGGCAGGCCGCGGTCGCGGCCGGCATCCCGATGACCACCCCGGCGCTCACCGTCAACAAGGTGTGCCTCTCCGGCATGGACGCGATCGCCCTCGCCGACCAGCTGATCCGGGCCGGTGAGTTCGACATCGTGGTGGCCGGCGGCATGGAGTCGATGACCAACGCGCCGCATCTGCTCACCGACCAGCGCCAGGGGCGTAAGTTCGGTGACGTGACCGCCCGTGACCACATGGCGCTCGACGGCCTCACCGACCCGTGGGCCGGCATCTCGATGGGCGAGGCGACCGAGACCAGCGGGTCCGGTCTGGGCATCACCCGGGCCGAGCAGGACGCGTTCGCCGCGCGCAGTCACCAGCGCGCCGCCGCCGCGCAGCGTGAGGGCCGGTTCGCCGAGGAGATCGTCGAGGTCCCGGCCGGCGGCCGCGGCGCCACCGGTCCGGTCGCCACCGACGAGGGTGTCCGGCCGGACACCACCGCCGAGTCGCTGGCCAAGCTGCGTCCCGCGTTCACGCCGGACGGCACGATCACGGCGGCTTCCGCCTCGCCGATCTCGGACGGCGCCGCCGCGGTCGTGGTGATGAGCCGGGCCAAGGCCGAGGAGCTCGGGCTGACCTGGATCGCCGAGATCGTCGCGCACGGCAACGTGGCCGGGCCGGACAGCTCGCTGCAGTCCCAGCCGGCCAACGCGATCAGGCACGCCCTGGACAAGGCCGGCCTCGGCGTGGACGAGCTGGACCTGATCGAGATCAACGAGGCGTTCGCCCAGGTGGTGATCCAGTCGGTGCGGGAGCTCAAGGTCAGCGAGGAGATCGTCAACGTGAACGGCGGCGCCATCGCGCTGGGCCACCCGATCGGCATGTCCGGCGCCCGCCTGGTGCTGGCCCTCGCGCTGGAGCTGAAGCGGCGCGGCGGCGGGCTCGGTGCGGCCGGCCTCTGCGGTGGCGGCGGCCAGGGCGACGCCCTGATCGTCCGGGTGCCGGCGGGTTCGCCGGTCACCGAGGCGCCCGCCGCGGAGGTCTCGGCGGCGTGACCCGGTCCCGCGATGTGCCCTCCCTCGTCGCCAAGGCGCGGGAGGGTGACCCGCGGTCGGTGGCCCGGCTGATCAGCCTGGTGGAGAACGGCGATCCGGCCCTGCCCCAGGTGGCCGCCGCGATGGCGCCGTGGGCCGGCCGGGCCCAGGTGATCGGCCTGACCGGCGCCCCCGGCGTCGGCAAGTCCACCACCACGAACGAGCTGGTCCGGGCGCTGCGCGAGACCGGCGCCCGGGTCGGTGTGCTCGCCGTCGACCCGTCCAGCCCGTTCACCGGCGGGGCGATCCTCGGCGACCGGATCCGGATGCAGGACCACAGCGCCGACCGCGGCGTCTACATCCGGTCCATGTCCAGCCGCGGCCAGCTGGGCGGGCTGTCGGCCGCGACACCGCAGGCGGTCCGGGTCCTGGAGGGCGCCGGCTGCGACGTGGTGCTCGTCGAGACGGTCGGCGTCGGCCAGGCCGAGGTGGAGATCGCCTCGCTCGCCGACACCACGCTGGTGCTGCTCGCCCCGGGCATGGGCGACGCGATCCAGGCGGTGAAGGCCGGCGTCCTGGAGATCGCCGACGTCTTCGTGATCAACAAGGCGGACCGGCCGGGCGCCGACGCGACGTACCGCGACATCCAGGGGATGCTCGCGCTCGGTGAGCGCGCCGCCGGCGAGTGGCGGCCGCAGGTCACCCGGGCGGTCGCGGTCAAGGGCGAGGGCCTGGACGACGTGGTCGCCGCGATCGGCAAGCACCGGGAGTGGCTGGAGAGCAGCGGGACCCTCAAGGACCGCCGCGAGCGGCGGGCGGCGGCCGAGGTGTCGGCGCTGGCGCTCGGCATGCTGCGGGCCCGGATGGTCGACCCGAGCCAGGGCCCGACGCTGGGTGAGCTGGCGGCCCGGGTCGCGGCCGGCGAACTCGACCCGTACGCCGCGGCCGACGAACTGGTCGCCGCCATCTCCTGACGGCCCGCCGGTTTCTGGCGGCCCGCCGGTTTTTGACGGCCCGCCGGCCGGGTTCTTCCTGCGCGGCCTTCCGCAGCGGCCGCCGCGCCGCCGGGCGCGGCGGTCAGGTCTCCGTCCGGCCGAACCGGGCCAGCGTCTCCTCGATCAGGGCCCGGTCCCAGGTGAGCCGCCCCGCGTCCAGGTCGGCGACGAGGCCGCGCAGCCACTCCGTCTCGGCGCGCAGCATCGCCGCCCGGAACTCGTCCTCGATCAGGAAGAGCCGCGGCAGTCCGGGGGGAGCCTGCGCCTCGATCGCGGCGGCCCGGCCGGCAATGGTCGTGAGCCGCCGCCGCAGCAGCTCGCCGGCCTCCGCCGGTTCGAGCAGCGCCAGGAACGCGAGCGCCACCGGGAACTCCGGGAACTCGCGCGCCGGCTCCGGAAGCATCTCCCGCAACCATCGGCGCAGCGTGGCCGCGCCCTCGTCGGTGACCTCGTAGACGGTTCGTTCCGGCCGGCCGGGTTCCCGGCTGGTGCTGCCCGGCCGGACCAGTCCGTCCCGGACCAGGCGCTCCAGCGTCTGGTAGACGCTGTTGCGCTGCGCGACGTTGACCAGCTGGTCCTGCCCGCGCTCCTTGATCATCTGCTGCATCCGGTACGGGTGCGTCGGCGCCTCCACCAGCAGGGCGAGCAGAACCATCGCGAGTGGGGACCGCCTCATGGCGTTCAGAATAGGCCTTGACGGTTGTTAGTCATTCCATCAATAGTCATTCTATGACCAAAGAACGAGCAGTAATCGTCGGCGGTGGCGTGGCAGGGGCCGTCGCCGCCATCGCCCTGCACCGTGCGGGCCGGCAGCCGCACCTTTACGAATCCCGCCGTCCCGGCGCCGCCGAGCAGGGCGCGTTCCTGACCGTCGCGGTCAACGGCCTGAACGCGCTGCGCGACCTCGGCCTCGACCCGGCGCGCGTGCTCGCCGCCGGTTTCGCCACGCCCACCCTGGTGCTGAGCAACGGCCGGGGCCGCCGGCTCGCCGAGTTCGCGCTGGGCGGGTCGGCCGCCGGCGGCACCGCCACCACGACGATCCGCCGCGCCGACCTCTACGCCGCCCTGCGCGCCGAGGCCTCGGCCCTCGGCATCCCGATCGGGTACGGGCGGCGCGCCACCGGCTTCACCGAGACCCCGGCCGGGGTGACGGTGAGTTTCGACGACGGCGGCACGGCCGAGGGGGAGTTGCTCGTCGGCGCCGACGGCCTGCGCTCGGCGATCCGCGCCGGGCTGAACCCGGGTGGACCCCGGCCGGCCTACCTGGGGTTGCTCAACGCGGGTGGCTTCACCAGCCGGCCGGTCGCGGCCGCCCTGGACATGACGCCGGGCGTGACCCGGATGGCCTTCGGGCGCCGGAGCTTCTTCGGCTGGTCGGTCGCGCCGGACGGCACGGTGTGGTGGTTCGCCAACCCGCCGAGCCGGGAGCCGGTGCGTCCCGGCGACTTCACCCCGCAGTCGTGGCGGGCCCACCTGATCGGCCTGTTCGCCGGCGACGACCTGCCGGCTGCCGAGATCGTCCGGGCGACCGGCGAGGTGCTCGGCCCGTGGAACACCGAGGACCTGCCGTCGGTGCCGGTTTGGCGGTCCGGGCGGGCGGTGCTGATCGGCGACGCCGCGCACGCCGTGTCGCCCTCCTCGGAGCAGGGCGCATCGATGGCGATGGAGGACGCGGTCACGCTCGGCCGCTGCCTGGCCGCGCGCGCCGAGGTGCCGGCGGCGCTGGCGGAGTACGAGCGGTTGCGCCGGGCGCGGGTCGAGCGGGTGGTGGCGTACGGGCGCCGCAACGGCAGCGGCAAGACCGCCGGGCCGATCGGGGCGGTCGTCCGGGACGCGATGTTCCCGCTGGTGGCGAAGGTGATGTCGAGCCGGCGTAACCCGGACGGCTGGTTGCTGGACCACCGCGTCCCCCGGGTCGGCGAGTGGCGGCAGGCGGCGTCCCGCGAGGACGGTCCGGGCGGAACATGACAAAGGGTTCGCGGCCTTAATGAACGTTCAGTCCTGCACTAGGATGACGGGATGAACGCTGCCGAGATCGCCGCCGGCCGGGAGCGCTGGCAACGACGCTACGACGCCGCCCGCAAACGTGACGCCGACTTCACGACGCTTTCCGGCTCGACCGTCGACCCGGTCTACGGGCCGGCCGAGGGCGCTGTCGTGCCCGGGTTCGAGCGGATCGGGTGGCCGGGCGAGTTCCCGTACACCAGGGGTCTCTATCCCACCGGCTATCGCGGCAGGACCTGGACCATCCGCCAGTTCGCGGGGTTCGGCAACGCGAAGCAGACGAACGAGCGCTACAAGATGATCCTCGCGGCCGGTGGCGGCGGGCTCAGCGTCGCCTTCGACATGCCCACCCTGATGGGCCGCGACTCCGACGAGCCGCAGGCGCTCGGCGAGGTCGGCCACTGCGGCGTCGCGATCGACTCGGCCGCCGACATGGACGTGCTCTTCGACGGCATCCCGCTCCAGGACGTCACCACCAGCATGACCATCTCCGGTCCGGCGGTGCCGGTCTTCTGCATGTACCTGGTGGCCGCCGAACGCCAGGGCGCCGACCTCTCCCGCCTGGACGGCACGCTGCAGACCGACATCTTCAAGGAGTACATCGCGCAGAAGGAATGGCTCTTCGAGCCGGAACCGCACCTGCGCCTGATCGGCGACCTGATGGAGTACTGCGCGGCCGAGATCCCGAAGTACAAGCCGCTCTCGGTCAGCGGTTACCACATCCGCGAGGCCGGGGCGACCGCCGCGCAGGAACTGGCCTACACGCTCGCCGACGGCTTCGGCTACGTCGAACTGGGTCTGTCCCGGGGCCTCGACGTGAACCAGTTCGCACCCGGCCTGAGCTTCTTCTTCGACGCCCACGTCGACTTCTTCGAGGAGATCGCCAAGTTCCGGGCCGCCCGCCGGATCTGGGCCCGGCACCTGCGCGACGACTACGGCGCGACAAGCGAGAAAGCGCTGTGGCTGAAGTTCCACACCCAGACCGCCGGTGTCTCACTCACCGCCCAGCAGCCGGTCAACAACGTGGTGCGTACCGCTGTCGAAGCCCTCGCGGCCGTCCTCGGCGGCACCAACTCGCTGCACACCAACGCCCTCGACGAAACCCTCGCGCTGCCCACCGACGAGTCCGCCGAGATCGCCCTGCGCACCCAGCAGGTGCTGATGGAGGAGACCGGCGTCGTCAACGTGGCCGACCCGCTCGGCGGCTCGTGGTACGTGGAGGCGCTCACCGACCGCATCGAGGCCGAGGCGGAGGAGATCTTCGCCCGGATCCGTGAGCTCGGCCACGACGGCAGCGTCACCCAGGGCATCCTGCGCGGCATCGAGGACGGCTGGTTCACCGCCAACATCGCCGAAGCCGCATTCGTCTACCAGCAGGCGCTGGAGAAGGGCGCCAAACGGGTGGTGGGCGTCAACGCGCACACCGGCACCGTCGCCAAGGACCTGGAGATCCTGCGCGTCTCCCACGAGGTCGAGGTGGAACAGAAGCGTGAGCTGGGCGTTCGCAAGACCAACCGCGACGGCGTACGCGTCAAGGCCGCCCTGGAAAAGCTCGTGGCCGTCGCCCGGACGGGGGAGAACATGATCCCCGCGATGCTCGACGCGGCCCGTGCCGAGGCCACTCTGGGCGAGATCTGTGGTGTCCTCAAGGACGAGTGGGGCATCTACCGAGAGCCCGCCCGCTTCTGAACGCCTGTGACGTCCGATATCGGCGGGCTGGTGGCGGCGCGGACAGGCGCGACTGCGTGCGAGACTAAACAACCATGAGCGACCCACGGACCACTCCGTCGATCTTCACCCGCGGCGCGGTCGATCTCAGCACGCTGCGCCCCTCGGCGCCGGCCAAGCCGGCCGCGCCGAGCACTCCCGCGCCCACCACCGGCGCGCCCGCCGGTGCACCCACCGGCGGCCTGCCCGGTGCGGTCCCCGGCGTCACACCGGACACCATCATCGAGGTGACCGAGGCCAACTTCCAGTCCGTCCTGGAACGGTCCTTGCAGACGCCGATCCTGCTCGACTTCTGGGCCGACTGGTGCGAGCCCTGCAAGCAGCTCTCGCCGGTGCTGGAGCGCCTCGCCGGGGAGTACGACGGCGTCTGGCTGCTCGGCAAGGTCGATGTGGACGCCAACCCGCGACTCGCTCAGGTCTTCCGGGTGCAGGGCATCCCGATGGTGACCGCGGTCATCGGCGGCCAGCCGGTCGAAGGCTTCACGGGTGTGCTGCCCGAGTCCCAGATCCGGCAGTACATCGACGCCGTCCTCAAAGCCGCCGGCGTGAGCGTGGCCACCCCGGAAGACCCGCGCCTGGACGCGGCCGACGACGCCCTGATGACCGGCGACCTCGACGCGGCCGAGGCGGCGTACCGCAAGATCCTGGCCGAGTCGCCCGCCGACGCGGCCGCCGAGGCCGGCCTCGCCCAGGTCGAGCTCTACCGCCGGATCAGCGGCGCCGACCCGGCGGCGGTGCTCGCCAAAGCCGAGGCCGACCCCGACGACGCCGAGGCCCAGCGCCTCGCCGCGGACATCGAAGTGCTGAGCGGGCAGGCCGAGCAGGCGTACGCGCGACTGGTCCGCCTGGTGCGCCGCACCAGCGGTGAGGAGCGCGAGGCCGTACGCAAGCACCTGCTGTCGCTGTTCAGCGTGGCCGGTCCTGAGGACCCCGCGGTGGCCGGTGCGCGGCGCGCGCTCGCCAGCGCGCTCTTCTAGGCCGCGTCTCACAAAACGAAGGGGAGGGCGTCGTGCGCCGCATCGCCGTTCTGGACGCGCCGTCCAATCTCGGCCTGCGCCCGCCGACCGCGACGTCGGTGCCGGGCTGCGCCAAGGCACCCGGCGCCCTCCGCGACCACGGCCTGGTGACCCGGCTCGGCGCCCGCGACGCCGGCTGCCTCACCCCGCCACGGTACGACCCGGGCGACTGGCGCCCCGGCGACGGCGTCGCCCACGCCGCCGAGATCGCCGCCTACTCCCGGGCACTCGCCGACCGGATCGGCGCCATCATCGACGGCGGCGAGTTCCCGGTGGTCCTCGGCGGGGACTGCTCCATCCTGATCGGATCCGGTCTGGCCATGCACCGCCTCGGCGAAGCGGTCGGCGGCCGGATCGGCCTCGTCTTCGTGGACGGGCACTCCGACTTCCGGCACCCCGGCAACGCCTCCTACGTGGGCGCGGCCGCCGGCGAGGACCTGGCCCTGGTGACCGGCCGCGGCCAGGCCGACCTGGCCGCCATCGAACGCCGCCGGCCCTACTTCCGCGACGTCGACGTGGTCGTCCTCGGCATCCGCGCCCAGGACGAATACCGCCTCGACCTCCAAGCCGCCGGCATCGTGACCCGCCCCGTCCCGGCCCTGCGCGCCGAGGGCGCCGCCCGCAGCGCCCAATGGGCACGCGACCAACTGGTCGACTGCGCCGGCTACTGGGTGCACATCGACGTCGACGTCCTGGACCCGGCGGTGATGCCGGCCGTCGACGCACCCGACCCGGGCGGCATCGCCTTCCCCGAGCTGGAACTGCTCCTGGCCGGCCTGGTCGAATCCCCCCACTGCCTCGGCGTCGAAGTAACCGTCTTCGACCCCGACTACGACCCCGACGGCCGCTACGCCGCCGAAATCACCTCAGCCGTGGTCTCCGGCCTGGCCCCCGTCAAAACCACCAGCCCCCGCCCCGACCTGGTCGCCGCCCGCCGCGACCTGGCCGGCCAGCAACCGTCGCCGGCGCCGGCCACGGTGGACGAGACCACCGAGCAGGACCCGGTCATCGCCTCAGCCGCCGGCCAGACCCCCACTTCCCCGGCCCCCGCCGCCTCCCCGGCTTCTGCTTCCCAGGCCTCCGATTCCTCGGCGTCTGCTTCCTCAGCCGCCCATCCTTCGGCGTCTGATTACCGGGCCTCCAATTCCTCAGCATCCGGTTCCCCGGCGTCCGGTTCTTCGGCCTCTGATTCCTCGGCCTTCGATTCCCCGGCCTCCGATTCCTCGGCGTCTGGTTCTTCCTCCCCCGCTTCCTTGACTTCCGCCGCATCTCCAGATGCGCCGGCCTTCCCGGTGCCTCCGCTCTCGGACGCACCGGGCCAGAACTCGTCGCCAGAGCCCGGCGAGTCGTCGGAGGCGGATGCTCACCCGGCGTCGGACGACGACACCCCGTCGCCCTCGGAGAACGGCCGCGGCCCGTCGCCGGAGTCCGACTTTGATCCCTCGCCGGAGGCGGACGGACGCTCGTCGCCCGATGTCGACGACTACCCCTCGCAGTCGGCGGACCGTCACTCGTCGCCGGAGGCCGGAAGCCAC
This sequence comes from Actinoplanes sp. DH11, assembly GCF_020873875.1. Lineage (GTDB taxonomy): Bacteria > Actinomycetota > Actinomycetes > Mycobacteriales > Micromonosporaceae > Actinoplanes. The sequence goes on along the minus strand of NZ_JAHWGU010000010.1, from coordinate 62,784 downwards.
CTTTCATCGCAGGCCGACGCGGACTCCTCGACCGATGAGGACGCCGCGTCGGCGTGGGACAGCCACCACGCCGTCTCGCCGGAGGCAGGCGACGCTCTGTTGCCCGAGGCGACCCCGCAGTCGGTGTGGTTCGCTGCCGGAGCCGACTCGCCGGAGACCGGCCCCGGCTCAGCGACGGAGGGCGGCTCAGCGACGGAGGCCGGCTCAGCGGCGGAGGCCGGCTCAGCGGCGGAGGCCGGCTCAGCGGCGGAGGCCGGCTCAGCGGCGGAGGCCGGCTCAGCGGCGGAGGCCGGCTCAGCGGCGGAGGCCGGCTCCTCGCTGGAGGGCGGTCCCGAGTCGGGGTGGCGCAGCGATCAGACGTCTTCTTCCGGAGAGGACCGCTACCGCCGTCGGGAGGATGACCACGGCTACTCCTTCGAAGACGCCGCGGATGCCTTCCAGCACAGCGGCCGGGATGTCTCTCCTGAGGGGGACCAGGGCGTTCCTCGTGAGCGCGGCGACCGGAAGGTCTACCTCGATGGGTCCCTCGGAGGCGACCGGGAGTCCTCCCTTGAGGGCACCCGGGAGGTCTCCTTCGGAGGCGTCTCCCTTGAGGGCGATCGCGACGTCTCCCTTGAGGGGGACCGCGACGTGTCCCTTGAGGGCGATCGCGACGTGTCCCTTGAGGGGGACCGCGACCTCTCCGTTGAGGCGGATCGCGATGTCTCCCCTGAGGACGACCGCGATGTGTTCCCGGAAAGCGTCCGCGATGTACCCCTGGAAGGCGACGGGGCTACCCCTGGGGAGGGTCACCGGGCTACTTCTTCGGAGGACAGCCGGATTGCCTCCCCGGATGCCGCTGAGGAGGATTATCGGTTCGCCTCCGAGGAGGGGAACCGGGGTGCCGGGTCTACCTCTGAGGAGGGGGACCGGAGTACCTCGTGGGAGGACGACCGGGACGCCTTTCAGGAGGACGATCAGGATGCGTCCTGGGAGAACGACAGGGATGCTTCTCGGGTCGACGACCGCCCCGACTGGAAGAACGGGTGGGAGTCCCCGGCCGCCGACAACCGCGGCTCCGTAGCCGAGGGTGACCGGGACTCTTCGATGGAGGATTTCTCCAGGGTCGAAGATCGGGAGCACTACCCGGCGGACGACAGGGAGTCCTCCGCGGCCGCAGAGCGGGACTCGTTGACCGATGTCGGTCAGTCTCAGAACTCAGCGGACGCCCCGGCTGACGATTCCGCCGAGGAAGAAACCGGTACGGACGACGAGATGTCCCGCGTCAACGAGGCGGTGCGGCCGGGCGTGCGCCTGGCGCCCCGTCCGCTCGGTTCCGCGCCGCTGCTGGACTCGGAGCCGCTTCCGGCCACCCGGCCCGGGATGTTGCGGCCCCGGCCACCGGTGGATCCGCCGGCCGCCGGAGCCCGCTGGTCATCCCGGTACGGCCCAGGTGACCCCGGCCCCGGCGGCGGAGCCGCCTGACCCGGTCCCGGAGCCGACCCGGTCCCGGAGCCGACCCGGTCCCGGTCCCGGAGCCGACCCGGTCCCGGAGCCGACCCGGTCCCGGTCCCGGAGCCGACCTGACCCGGTCCCGGAGCCGCGTGACCCGGTCCTGGAGCCGCCTGACCCGGTCCCGGGCCGCTTGGCTCAGTGCCGGGCCGTTTGGCTCAGTGCCGGGCTGCGTGTTCGGGCAGCAGCAGGTTCTGTCCGTATTCGATCGCGCGGCTTCCGCTACTCGCTACCAGTCCGGCGGCCCGGGGCTCCGCGGGTTGTGTGCGGGGCTTGTGCTTGCGGCCGGGGTCCCTGCGGCGGCGCCGCGCTGTCGAGATGTTGATCTGCTAGCGGTACGAAATCGCTGTGATCATGGGGTTGAAACCGCGATTTCGCATCGCTAGCAGATCAACAACGCCGCGCGAACCCGACGCAGCCGATTGCGGCACTTGTTCCGGGTGAGGCGAGGTCAAGCAACGCCACGCCGCACCCCTCTGCCTCGTCCGCCGCCAGGTCGCCACCCTGTGCGCCGTTCGCCGTCCCAGGGCTTTCTACCAGCGCATATCGGCCGCAAACTGGCGCAAAACGGCGGAAGAACTTGCCTGGCTACTTGACCGTGGGGACACCCCGCCGGTGACAGCGACGCAGACGAGGCCGCGCCCGACTGCGGCGGCCCGCCCACCTGCGGCGGCCCGCCCACCTGCGGCGGCCCGCCCACCTGCGGCGGCCCGCCCACCTGCGGCGGCCCGCCCACCTGCGGCGGCCCGCCCACCTGCGGCGGCTCACCCACCTGCGGCGGCTCACTCACCTGCGGCGGCTCACTCACCTGCGGCGGGCCCAGCCGCCCGTCGTGGGCGGCCGGGGGCCGGTGGGTTACTTGTTCAGTTCGGTCAGGAAGCGTTTGGCGACCGGCACGGCGGCCTCGGAGCCGGCGCCGCCCTTCTCGACCATCACGGCGAAAGCTACGTCGTCCTGGTAGCCGATGAACCAGGAGTGGGTCTCCTCGGAGCCGGTCTGGAACTCCGCCGTTCCGGTCTTGCCGTGCACCGGCTTGCCGGGGACGCTCTTGAGCGTGGTGGCCGTACCGGCCGTGACGACCTCTCGCATCATTGAGCGCAGGGCCGTGACGGCGTCCTGGTCGAGTTGCGGCCCGGGGGTGCCGGCGTTGGCCGGCGCCGGGTCGAGCACCAGTTTCGGCGGCTGGAACTGGCCTTTTGCGACGGCCGCGGTGGCTGCCGCCATGGTCAGCGGGCTGACCACGGTGCTGCCCTGGCCGAAGATCGCGGCGGCGAGTTCGGTGGCGGTGCCGCCGTCGGAGACCTGGCCGGAGTACGCGTCGATGCCCAGGTCCCAGGTGCCGCCGAGGCCGAGGGCGGTGGAGGCTTCCTGGAGGCCGGCCGAGGTGAGTTTCGGTGCCAGGCTTGCGAACGCGGTGTTGCAGGATTTGGCGAAGTCGACGTGGAACGGGACCTTGCCGAGCGCCTCGTCGTGGGAGTTCTTGAACTCGCGGCCGTCCACGCTGAACGTTTTCGGGCAGTCGACGACGGTGTCGGCGGTGATCACGTCGCGGGCGAGCAGCCCGTACGCCGAGATCATCTTGAAGGTCGATCCGGGTGGGACCTGGCCGGTCAGCGCGGTGTTGACGCCGCCGGCGTCGGGCCCGTTCGCGACCGCGAGGACGGCGCCGTCGCTGACCCGGATCGCCACCATCGAGCTGGGCTGCTTCTCGGCGGCCACGGCCCGGTCGGCGGCGTTCTGGGTGGGGGTGTCCAGGGTCACTTTCACCGGTTTGCCGGCGACGGGCTGGGACTGGAACACCTCGGTGTCCTCGACGTCGCCGTCGGCGGCTTCGCGGGCGATCACCACGGAGAGGCCGGCGGTGCCGCGCAGGGTGTCGTCGTACTTCTCCTGCAGGCCGCCGTGCCCGGCCTGTTCGCCGGCGGCGACGATGCCCGGCCGGGCGTCGATGTCCTCCTTGGTGGCGGGGTCGACGGTCCCGAGCAGGGCCCGGGCGAAGGCGCGGGTGGGTGCGAGCTGCCGGGTCTCCTCGCGGAAGACGGTGCCGGGCAAGGGGCGTACGGCGTCGCGGATCTTGTCGTAGTCGGGCCGCCGCAGCGTCACCACGTCGATGAAGGCCCCGGGGTCGGAGGTGCCGACCCGGTCCTGCAGCGCTTTGACGTCGACGTCCACGCTGATCTTCCGGAGCGCGGTGGTGAGCCCGGTGCTCAGCTTCTTGAAGTCGGTGATCTTCTCGGGGCTGACGCCGACCACGACCACTTTTTGCGGGCCGATGAGGGCTTTGCCGCCGGCGTCCTGGATGCTGGCGCGCTGCGAGGCGACCCGGCGCAGCCGCAGTTTGTCGCCGGGCGCGAGGCCGGGCTGGAGCAGGGCCGGTTCCCAGACCACCTGCCAGCTGTCCCGGCCGGCCTTGGTGGCGCGCACGGTGCTCTTGTATGCCCATTCGACGCCACCCGGAAGTGTCCATTTCACGTCGATCGGGGTGCTGGCGTTCTCCCCGCTGGTGGTGGTGTCCCCGGCGACGGTAACGGCGAGCGGCTGGGTGGTGAGGTCGCCGTAGAGTTCGCGGATCCCGGTCAGCACCTCGGGCGCGGCGATCCGGCTGCCGTCCTCGGTGACGAATCCGACGTCGTCGAGGTTGCCCTTCTGCCAGCCGTCGAGGAACGCCGAGACGGTGTCCTCCGGCGGGTCGGCGGAGCAGCCGGTCAAACCGCTCGCGGTGAGGATGAGCAGCGCGGCGAGCCCGGCGGTGGTGCGGCGCATGACGTTCCTTTCCCTGGGTAGCTGATCGAACGGTAGTAGGCCTCCGCCCGTCACGGTGTCCCGCAGTGGGTGATTCGGTGCAAAAGCCCACATCACAGCACTGGCACACCCGGGGTGTGCGGAGTGTCGGGCCGGTCGTTCTAGGCTGTGCTCGAAACGTTCGAACCCACAGTGCCGTGGGTGAGGGGAGCGCCGGAGCCATGGCTGTCGCCGATGAGGCAGCGACCGATTCTGATCAGACTGTGCCCGATCCTTCGGTGCCGCAGCCGGGACTCGCCCTCACCGGGCGGCTCGGTGCGTCGACCGATGCGGGTGAGCTCGACGAGCCGATGCCGGACGCCGAGAGGCTTGTCGCGCAGGCCGTCCAGAAGGCGGGCGAGGACACCACCACAGCATCACTCGTCGACCGTTTCTGGCGGTTCGCGCCGGACGAGGAGCTGGTCGGCTACACACCGGACGAGATGTACGCGGCCGCGGTCGAGCACCGCGAACTGGCCCGCAACCGCCTGCCAGGTGAGCTGAAGCTCTCGGTCTCCGAGCCGGCCGGGACGCAGGGCCACAGCGTGCTGCGGATCGTCACCGACGACATGCCGTTCCTCGTCGACTCGGTGATAGCCCTGCTCACCGCGCACAACCTGCAGGTCCACCTGCTGGTGCACCCGCTGATCGTGCTGCGCCGGGAACCGCTCGGCGCGCTCGCGCAGGTGGAACCCGAGGTCGAGCCGGACGACGCGATCGACGGCGACCTGGTGGAGAGCTGGATCCGGATCGAGATCGACCCGGTCCGCCGGCCGGACGCCCGCGAGCAGCTGGTCAACGATGTGCGCCGGGTGCTCACCGACGTCCGTGACGCGGTCGAGGACTGGCCCCGGATGCGGCAGCGCGCCCTGGTCATCTCCGACGAGCTGGCCGCCGCGCACGAGGAGGGCAGCAGCCCGCCGGTGCCGGACAAGGACGTCACCGACACGATCGAGCTGCTCAAGTGGCTGGCGCACGACCACTTCACCTTCCTCGGCTACCGGGAGTACCGGCTCGAGGGCGGCACCCTGACCGCGGTGCCGGGCACCGGGCTCGGCATCATGCGCGGGGACAGCAAGCCGCGGCAGCTCTCCACGATGGCGCCGGAGGCGTACCAGCGGGCCCTGGAGAAGCGGCTCCTGGTGATCACCAAGGCGAACTCGCGGGCCACCGTGCACCGGTCGGCCTACCTCGACTACATCGGCGTGAAGGTCTTCGACGCCGGCGGCGAGGTGGTGGGGGAGCGGCGCTTCCTGGGCCTCTTCTCCTCCTCGGCGTACCGGACGAGCGTCCGCGAGCTGCCGGTGGTCCGGCGCAAGGTGATGGAGGTGATGGACCGCTCCGGTCTGTCGCCGCGCGGGCACTCCGGCAAGGACCTGCTCCAGATCCTGGAGACCTACCCCCGCGACGAGCTCTTCCAGATCAAGACCGATGACCTGTACGAGGCCGTCATCGGCGTGCTGCGGATGGCCGGCCGTCGTCAGTTGCGCCTCTTCCTGCGCCGCGACGGGTACGGGCGCTTCATCTCCTGCCTGATCTATCTGCCCCGGGACCGGTTCACCACCGGCAACCGGCTGCGCATGCAGGAGATCCTGCTCCGCGAGCTGAACGGGATCGGCGTCGACTACACCACCCGGGTGACCGAGCGGATGCTGGCGCGGGTGCACTTCATCGTGCGGACCGACCCGGCCGACCCGCCCGGTCACATCGACCCCAACGACCTGGCCGAGCTGCTCGCCGACGCCACCCGGATGTGGGACGACGACTTCTCCCTGGTCCTGGAGCGCAAACTCGGCGACGAGCAGGCCCGGACGCTGATCAACAGGTACTCGTCGGCCTACCCGGAGAGCTACAAGAACGGGCACACGCCGTACGAGGGCATGCAGGATCTGGCGAAGCTGGAACTGCTCGAGGAACCCGGTCAGCTCGCCCTGCACCTGTTCCGGCGGCGCCGGCTGGGCGCGGACGGGCAGCCCGAGCCGGACGAGCGTGACATCCGGTTCAAGGTGTACCGGTACGGCGAGCCGATGATGCTCTCCGCGGTGCTCCCGGTGCTGCACTCGCTCGGCGTCCGGGTGACCGACGAGCGGCCGTACGAGATCCGCCGTGACGACGGAGTCATCTACCTGTACGACTTCGGGCTGCTCCCGCCCGAGGGCCACCGTGAGCTGTCCGAGGTCCGCCCGCACGTGGAGAACGCGTTCGCGGCGGCCTGGCGGGGCGAGGCCGAGGTGGACGGCTTCAACGAGCTGGTGCTGCGGGCCGGCCTGACGTGGCGTCAGGTCGTGGTGCTGCGGGCCTACGCGAAATACCTGCGCCAGACCGGGAACGTCTTCTCCCAGCGGTACGTGGAGTCCACCTTCACGGCGTACCCGGAGATCGCCGGACTGCTGGTGCAGCTCTTCGACGCCCGGTTCTCGCCGTCGCTGGTGGCCGGTGAGGCCGAACGGTCCCGCCGCGCCACCGCCCTGCGCGACCGGATCACCGAGCTGCTCGACCAGGTGGACAGCCTGGACCAGGACCGGATCCTGCGCGCCTACCTGACGCTCATCGAGGCCACCCTGCGGACCAGCTTCTTCCAGCGGGGTGCCGAGGGGCGGCCGAAGCCGTACGTGGCGTTCAAGCTGGACCCGCAGGCCATCCCGGATCTGCCGCAGCCCCGCCCGAAGTACGAGATCTTCGTCTACTCGCCTCGCTTCGAGGGCGTACACCTGCGGTTCGGTGCCGTCGCCCGGGGTGGTCTGCGTTGGTCGGACCGGCGCGAAGACTTCCGGACCGAGGTGCTCGGCCTGGTGAAGGCGCAGATGGTGAAGAACGCGGTGATCGTGCCGGTGGGCGCCAAGGGCGGCTTCGTGCTCAAGCAGAAGCCGGGCGACCGGGACGAGGCGGTGGAGTGCTACAAGGGCTTCATCACCGCGCTGCTGGACGTCACCGACAACATCCTGGGCGGCAAGATCGTGCCGCCGCGGGACGTGGTGCGCCACGACGGCGACGACCCGTACCTGGTGGTGGCCGCGGACAAGGGCACCGCCACGTTCAGCGACATCGCCAACGAGATCTCCGACGGACGCGACTTCTGGCTCGGCGACGCGTTCGCCAGCGGCGGCTCGGCCGGGTACGACCACAAGAAGATGGGCATCACCGCCCGCGGCGCATGGGAATCGGTCAAGAAGCACTTCCGTGACCTCGGCCTGGACACCCAGACACAGGACTTCACCGTGGTCGGTGTCGGCGACATGTCCGGCGACGTCTTCGGCAACGGGATGCTGCTGTCCGAGCACATCAAGCTGGTGGCCGCCTTCGACCACCGGCACATCTTCCTCGACCCCGACCCGGACCCGGCGGTCTCCTGGGCGGAACGCCGCCGCCTGTTCGAGCTGCCCCGCTCGTCCTGGGCGGACTACGACACCAAGCTGCTCAGCGACGGTGGCGGCATCTACCCGCGCGGCGCCAAGTCGATCCCGGTCTCGCCGCAGGTGCGCGAGGTGCTGGGGCTCGGCGAGGCGACCGTGATCAGCCCGGCCGACCTGATGCGGGCCATCCTCAAGGCCCCGGTCGACCTGCTCTTCAACGGCGGCATCGGCACCTATGTGAAAGCGGCCTCCGAGTCGCACGCCGAGGTCGGCGACAAGGGCAACGACGCGATCCGGGTCAACGGCGCAGATCTTCGGGTACGGGTGGTCGGCGAAGGTGGCAACCTGGGTCTGACCCAGCGTGGCCGCATCGAGTTCGCCCGTTCCGGCGGCCGGGTGTTCACCGACTTCATCGACAACTCGGCCGGGGTGGACTGCTCCGACCACGAGGTCAACATCAAGATCCTGCTCGGCGGGGCGGTCGTCGACGGCGAACTGACCGTGCCGGAACGCGACGAACTGCTGGCCGCGATGACCGACGAGGTCGGCGCGCTGGTGCTGCGGGACAACTACGAGCAGGCGATGGCGCTCGCCAACGCCCGGGCCCAGGCGCACTCGCTGCTCCCGGTGCACCGGCGGATGCTGAAGTCGCTGGAACAGCGCGGTGTGCTCAACCGCGACCTCGAGGCGCTGCCGACGGACAAGGAACTGGCGGCCCGGTACGAGACGGGCGAAGGTCTCGCCGCACCCGAGTTCGCGGTGCTCCTCGCGTACGTCAAGATCAGTCTGGAGCGTGAGGTGCTCGCCGACGAACTGGTCGACGAGAGCTGGACCGCCGACGTGCTCACCAGGTACTTCCCGACCCCGCTGCGGGAACGGTTCGCCGGCCGGATGACCGGCCACCGGCTGCGCCGCGAGATCATCTCGACGTCGCTCGTCAACGAGGTGGTCAACCGCGGCGGCACCTCCTTCGTGCACCGGGCGATGGAGGAGAGCGGCGCTTCCGCGGCCGACGTGATCCGGGCGTACGTGGTGATCCGTGACGTCTACGGCCTCAAGGACATCTGGGCGGCCGCGGAGGCGCTCGACAACCAGGTGCCGACGGCCGCGCAGACCGCCGTCATGCTGGAGACGCGGCGGCTGCTCGACCGGGCCGTCCGCTGGCTGGTCAGCACCCGGCGCTCGCCGATCGACGTGGCCGCGGAAATCTCCAAGCTCCGGCCCGGCGTCGCCGCCCTGCTGCCCGAACTGCCCCAGGTGATCGTCGGTGCCGAACGCCGCAACCTGGAACAGCGCGCCGCCACCCTCGTCGGCAAGGACGTGCCGCAGCCCCTCGCCGAGGCGGTGAGCCGGGTCTTCTACGGCTTCGGACTCCTCGACATCCTGGAGACCGCGGCCGCCGTCGACCGGGACCCGCACGAGGTGGCCTCGGTCTACTTCGTGCTCTCCGAACGCTTCGGCGTCGACACCCTGCTGTCCCACATCTCCCGGCTGCCGCGCGGCGACCGCTGGCAGACCCTGGCCCGGATGGCGCTGCGCTACGACCTGTACGCGGCGTTGGCCGCCCTCACCGCCGAAGTCCTGCAGTCGACGCCGGCCGGGTCCGCGCCCGAGGACCGGGTGTCGGAGTGGGAGCAGACGAACGCGGCGTCGATCGCGCGGGCGTCGAACGCGATGGGCAACGTCGAGGACTCGCCGGCGGACCTGGCGGCGTTGTCGGTGCTGCTGCGCCAGATCCGAACCCTGGTGAAGACCTCAGCGGCCTGAACCAGCGGGCCGCCCGGCGCTGCCGGGCGGCCCATCCCAGGGTGGGCCTTGCGCTCAGTGCGGGGCCCAGCGCGCGCGGGTCTCCGCGTGTGCCGGTTTCAGTGCGTCGCGCCAGGGTGGGCCTTGCGCTCAGTGCGGGGCCCAGCGTGCGCCGGTTTCAGCGCGCGTGGCTCCCAGGGCGTCGCTTCTCAGTTGCGCCGCCCCCCGCGTGGGCCGCCCCCAAACGTGGGCCGCCTCCCAGCGCGCGCCGCCTCACCCACCTCGCGCTGCGATCTTGGAGTGCGGTGGGGAGGGCAGGAAGGGGTTTGTGGTTGGTAGTGGGGCCTGTAACACCCACCAGACTCCACGTAAGCGTTGTCCACATTCCCCGCCTCTCCACAGACCACGTGGCGATCTCGGTTACCGGGGCGGAACCTCGCTCGCATGGCAGCAAACCTCGAAGACATCAAGCGCCGTCAGCGTGGCGTGATCACCACAGCGCAGGCGCGGGAGGCCGGTCTGAGTGCCGACACCATCCGTAACCTGCATCGGTCGGGGCGGTGGCCTCGGCTGTACCGGGGCGTCTACGCCACCTTCACCGGTGAGGTGCCGCGGCCGGTGATGCGCTGGGCGGCGGTGCTTTCGGCTGGTAGGGGCGCCCTGCTGTCGCACCGCTCCGCGGCCGAGGAACTCGGACTGGTCGAGGAAGAGGCCGGCGCGATTCACGTGCTGGTGCCCGCCGAGCGCCGTATCCACGCGGCCCCCGGCATCGTGGTGCACCGGGCGCGGCGACCGGCCGAGCGGCGGCATCCGAGCCGGCTGCCACCTCAGACGCGGGTGGAGCAGACGGTTCTCGATCTCGCGTCGGCGGCCGTGTCGGACGACGAGGCGATGGGCTGGATCACTGCTGCCTGCGGCCGGCGGCTGACGACGCCGGAACGGATCACCCGGGCGTTGGACCGCCGTCCGCGCCTGCTCGGGCGGGGGCGGCTGGGGGTGCTGCTCGCCGATGCCGGTGCCGGCTGCGCCTCGGTGCTCGAGTGGCGCTACCTGCGGAATGTCGAGCGCGCGCACGGCTTGCCCACGGCTCAGCGCCAGGCCCGGCGCCCACGCCCGAGCAGCAGCCGGCCCAGCGACCCGATAAGCGAGCAGAAGGACGGCCAAAGCGGCAGTCAGGGCGGCAGCCGGCAGGACGGCAGCGGGCAGGACCGCGTCCAGCCAGATGGTGGGCGAAGTGGCAGCCGGCAGGACGACCGGCGTGACGGCATCCAGCAAGACGGCCGAGCCAGCGGTCACGTCGGCCGGCAGGACGGCGGCGGGCAGGACGGGCGGCACGGCCCGGGGGTGGGTGGTGCCTGGTACGACGATGTCTTCTATCGGGACCACGGTGTCCGGGTGGAACTCGACGGCCGGGCGGCGCACCCGGCCGAGCACCGCTGGCGGGATTTCCGGCGTGACAACGCGGCGGCCGAGTCCGGGGAGGTGGTGCTGCGGTACGGCGCGGCCGAGGTGGGTGGCGACCCGTGTGCGGTGGCGGTGCAGGTGGCTGCCGTGCTGCGTACCCGGGGATGGGTTGGCTCTGCTCGCCGCTGCGGCCCGGGCTGCCGGGCGGTCAGGTGGTGAACCGGGCGTGGGGACTGCTCCCGAAGTCGACCCTCGCCCGGCTCACCGTCTGCGCCGCGGTTCTCCACTGGTCCCGAGTCGAGCCGCGACGTCCCCAGACCCACCTATGGTCATGACGCTACGTGATGCCCGTCCTGTCCCGGAACCGCTGCGTAACCGGATTGTCCGTTCGGTTGGCCCGCTTCGGGCGGAAGGTTCGGACTTTATCCGACACGGCGCTCAATAGCCTCGAAACGAATAACTGTACGTAGTCAGACCGCGACACCGAGAACTTCGGCTGCGGCCTGTCCGTTGGCCCGGCTCGCCCCGTAGGTGACCACGAAGGCGCGCACGCCCGCCGGCCGCCAGCTCGACGGCCACCCCATCTCGACCACGCCGACCGGGCGGCCCTGTGCCAGCTTCTCCACCAGGGCCCGCGCCTCGGGCGAGCTGTGGATCCGCCGGCCGACCACCACGACCGGCCGGTCGCCCGCCGCCGCGGCCACCTGCTCCGGGGTGGTCGACACCGCGGCGACCTCCAGCAGCTCGGTACCGTCCAGGTGCGGCCGCAGTCCCCACGGCACCGAACCCTCGGCGATCGAGGAACCGGATGTCAGCTGCACGATCAGGGGTGCGGCGAGTTCGCGGGGGGCGCCCTCCACCCGTACCGCCCGTCGTGCCGCGGCGAGCCCCAGCGCATGGTCCTCAGCCGCCGCCGGTCGGGGTGTCGCCGTCCAGGCGGCGAGGGCCGCGGTGCGCGCGGCCGCGCCTTCCAGCCGGGAGGCGGCGAGCCGGCCGTCGGTGACCGCGCCGGCGATCTCGGCGGCGACGGCCTCGACCAGGTCCCGGTCCACCACGGCGCCGATGCAGAGCAGGTCCGCGCCGGCGGCGAGGGCGGCCACCGCGGCGAGCGGGACGCTGCCGGCGGCACCCGCGGCGCCGCGCATCTCCAGGGCGTCGGTGACGATCGCGCCGCGGAAGCCGAGTTCGTCGCGGAGCAGCCCGGTCAGTACGGCCCGGCTGAAGGTGGCCGGCAGGTCGCCGGTCAGCGCCGGAACCCGGATGTGGGCGCTCATCACGGCCTGCGATCCGGCGGCCACGGCAGCGGCGAACGGCGGCAGGTCACGCCGGTGCAGCACGTCCGGTGTGACGTCGACGGTGGGCAGTTCGAGGTGCGAGTCGGAGACGGTCGCGCCGTGGCCGGGGAAGTGTTTGGCGCAGGCCGCCACGCCGGCCGACTCGAGTCCGGTCACGGCCGCGGCGGCGTGCCGGGCGACCAGGGCGGGGTCGGCGCCGAACGAGCGGGTTCCGATGATCGGGTTGTCGTCGGCGGTGTTGACGTCGACGGTGGGCGCCAGGTTGAGGTTCACGCCCGCGGCAGCCAGGTCGCCGCCGACGGCGGCGTAGACCCGGCGGGTGAGATCCGGGTCGTCGACGGCGCCGAGTGCGGCATTACCGGGGTACGGGCTGCCGGTCAGGTGGCCGAGCCGGGTGACGTCGCCACCCTCCTCGTCGATCGCGAGCAGCACGTCGGGGCGGGCCGAGCGCAGGGTGCCGGTCAGGCGCGCGAGCTGCTCGGCCCCGGCCACATTGGTGCCGAACAGGGTGTGCCCGGCGAGCCCGTCGGCGACCAGTTCGAGCGCCCAGTCCGGTGCTGTGGTGCCGGGGAAGGCGGCGAGAAGGGTGCGCAGGGCCAGCCGTCGGAGGCCCGGGTCGTGAGACATGTTGTCCTTCCGGTGGAGCGAAGGTGGTCCGGGATACCCGCGACCTGCCATGATCGCTCGGAGTCGATGGGCAACCCTCCGGTTGGGCAACGTCGCCTACCGTTACGCTGCGGCTGCGTGTCGAGCGTCGACACTGTAACAGGAAAGAACCTTTAGTATTAGGGGACAACCTATGGCCACCCGTCTCCCGGGCACGCCCCGGCTGCTGCGCGCCCTCAACGACCGTGCGGCGCTGGACCTGCTCCTCACCCGAGGGCCGCTGACCCGCGCGCAGCTCGGTGAGATGACCGGCCTCAGCAAGGTCACCGCCTCCCAGCTGGTCGAACGGCTCGAGGAGCGCGGCCTGGTGCGCCGGGTCGGCGAGCAGGCCGGCGGCCGCGGGCCGAACGCGCAGCTCTACGCCGTCACCCCGGGCAGCGCCCACGTGATCGGCGTCGACGTCGGGCCGGACTGCGTCGTCGCCGCCTGCGCGGACATCACCGGCGCCATCACCAGCCGGGTCGAGCAGAGCACCAAGGACACCGACGACCCGGTCGGCGTGGTGCACAACGCGGTGGTCCAGGCCGCCGCCGAGGCCGGCACCAGCATGTCCTCGGTGCGCCGGGTGGTGCTCGGCACCCCCGGCCTGGTCGACCCCGAGTCCGGCGAGATCTCCTTCGCCCACGACCTGCCCCGCTGGCACCGCGGCCTGCTCGCCGAGCTGCGGCGCGACCTCAGCACCCCGGTCTTCTTCGGCAACGACGTGAACCTCGCCGCGGTCGCCGAGTCCGTCTCCGGTGCGGCCGCCGGGGTCAGCGACTTCGCGCTCGTCTGGATCGGCCGGGGCGTCGGCCTCGCCACGGTCATCGCGGGTCGCCTGCACCAGGGCGCCACCGGCGCGGCCGGTGAGATCGGTTACCTGCCGGTGGCCGGTGCCGAGGTGCCGCACAACGCGTCCCGCCGTGGAGTGAAAGGCGCGTTCCAGGCGATCGCCGGCGCCGACGCGGTGAAGGCGATCGGCAAGCAGTTCGGTTTCCGGGGCAACGAGGCGGCCGACGTGGTGCGGGCCGCCGTCGCGGCCGGTCCGGCCGGTGAGCCGGTGCTCGACGAGCTGGCCCGGCGCCTGGCGCTCGGCGTGGCGGCCACCTGCGTGGTCCTGGACCCGCCGCTTGTCGTGCTCGCCGGTGAGGTGGGCCGGGCCGGTGACAGCGCGCTGGCCGAGCGGGTCGAGCGCGAGGTCGCCGCGATCACGCTGGTGTCGCCCAAGGTGGTGGTGACCCGGGTGACGTCCGAGCCGGTGCTGCACGGCGCCCTGCGGACCGCCCTGGACGCGGTCCGCGACGAGGTGTTCGGGTCGACGACCGACTGAGTAGGGGGTACCCGTACGGCCGTGGCGGTTCCGTGTCCGGACACGTGGTTGGATGGACGCGTGCTGGAGGCTGCCGTATCCATTCCGCCCGACGAGGACACCGTCATCGCCTTCGACCGCGTCAGCGTGGTCCGCGCGGGTAACTTCCTGATCCGAGACCTGTCCTGGCAGGTCGAGCTCGACGAGCGCTGGGTGGTGCTGGGCCCGAACGGTGCCGGCAAGACCACCCTTCTCAACCTCGCGTCCGCCCGGATGCACCCGACCCGAGGCCAGGCCTATGTGCTGGCCGAGCGGCTGGGCCGGACCGACGTCAACGAATTGCGTACCCGGGTGGGCATCACCACCGGCCGGTTCGCCGACCAGGTCCCACCGGACGAGAAGGTGCTGGACGTGGTCGTCACCGCCGCGTGGTCGGTGGTCGGCCGCTGGCGGGAGAGCTACGACCCGCAGGACGAGGCCCGCGCCCGCCAGCTGCTTGACCAGCTGGGCATCGCCGGTTTCGCCGACCGGGCGTTCGGGACTCTTTCCGAGGGTGAGCGCAAGCGGACCCAGATCGCCCGCGCGCTGATGACCGACCCCGAGCTGATGCTGCTCGACGAGCCGACCGCCGGGCTCGACCTGGGTGGCCGGGAGATCCTGATCGGTCACCTGAGCGAGCTCGCGATGGACCCGGACGCCCCGGCCATGGTGCTCGTCACGCACCACGTCGAGGAGATCCCGCCGGGCTTCACCCACGGCCTGCTGCTGCGCGAGGGCACCGTGGTCGCGGCGGGCCTGCTCGGCGAGGTGATGACCGCGGAGAACTTGACGAAGACGTTCGGGCTGCCGCTGGTCGTGGACCGGATCGGCGACCGTTACACCGCACGGGCCGGCTGATGGCGCCGCGCGTCGTCGTCGTGGGCAGCGCCAACATGGACCTGGTCGGGCTGGCGCCGACGCTGCCCCGGCCGGGTGAAACGGTCCTCGGCGACGACTTCGTGATGGCGCCCGGTGGCAAGGGGTCGAACCAGGCGATCGCGGCCGCCCGGGCCGGTGGCGCGACCACCTTCCTCGGTGCCATCGGCTCGGACGCGTTCGGCGTCACGCTCGGTGCCCGGCTGTCCGCTGCCGGCGTCGACACGAGCCGGGTCCGCACCAGCTACGGCGCCTCGGGCGTCGCGGTGATCATGGTGGATCGGGCCGGGGAGAACTCCATCCTGGTCAGCCCCGGCGCCAACCGGACCTTCACCGGGCTCAGCGACGAGGAGCAGGCGGTGATCGCCGGCGCCGACGTGCTGCTCTGCCAGCAGGAGATCCCGATGGAGACGGTGCACGCCGCGCTCCGGGCCGGCCGCGCCGGTGGGACCCGGACCATCCTGAACGCGGCGCCGGCCCGGGACCTGCCCCCCGGCCTGCTCGACGAGGTCGACCTGCTGGTGGTCAACGAGATCGAGGCCCGGGCGATCACCGGTGGCGAGGCGTCCGACATGGGCACGCTGCTGGCCGTGGTGCCCCGGGTGGTGCTGACGCTCAGTGGTGCCGGCGCGCGGTACGCGGACCGCGACGGCCGCGACGAGCACGTCCCGGCGTTCCCGGTGCAGGCCGCCGACACCACGGCCGCCGGTGACGCCTTCACCGGTGCGCTCGCGGTGGCCTGGGGCGAGGGGCGCGACCTGCTGGACGCGGTCCGCTGGGCGAACGCGGCGGGTGCGGCGTGCGTGCGCCGGGTCGGTGCCAGCGGCGCCCTGCCCGAGCGCGCCGAGATCGACGAGCTCTACAACTCCTAGCGACCTCTGGCGGCGCGGCTTCTAGCGGGCCGCGATCTCCCAGATCAGCTCGTCGTAGGTGCTGCCACGCTCGGCGAGCACCGCTTGCAGGGCCGCTACACCGGCGGCGACGGCGTCGGGCGTGTGATCGTGCCGGCGTTCGGCGGCACGCAGCACGGCGTAGAGCTCGTCGGCCGCGGCCACCGCGGTACGCGACGGCACCCGGCGGTTGGAGTGGTAACCGACCAGCCGGCCGGCCGTGTCGTACGACGGTGTGACGTGCGCGAACACCCAGTAGTGGGCACCGTCGGCGGCGAGGTTCAGCACGTACGCGAAGATCTCTTGTTCCTGCTTGAGGGTGTCCCAGAGGAGCTTGAAGACGGCCCGCGGCATGTCCGGGTGGCGGATGATGTTGTGCGGCTGCCCGACCGCGTCCTCCTCGGCGAGTGCGGAGACCCGCAGGAAGACATCGTTGGCGTACGTGATGACGCCGCGCGGGTCGGTCTTGCTGACGATCAGTTCGCCGTCGCCGAACGTCCGTTCCGTCCCGGTAGGCCGGGTCTGTGCCAGTCGCATGTCGGGTCTCACGCCTCCCGGATCATCGTGACGAACCGGGAGACCTCGCCCTGCAACACCTCGGCGAGCTGGGACAAGCCGCCGGACGAGAGTTCCTGGCCGCCGTCCACCGCGCGGGCGATCCCGTCGACCAGGCCGCTCATCTCCCGGATCCGCGCGGTGACCGCCTCCAGCACGCCGATCGCGTCGGCTGCGGCCTGCTGCACGCCGTCCACCTGCCGCATGATCTCCTCGCTGGACGCGCTCGTCTCGTTCGCCAGGGTCTTCACCTCGTTGGCGACCACGCCGAAGCCGAGACCGGCGGTGCCGGCGCGGGCCGCCTCGATCGTCGCGTTGAGGGCCAGCAACCGGGTCTGCGCCGACACCTTGTTGATCAGGTCGACGGCGTGCCGGATCTCGTCGGAGGAGCTGCGCAGCGAGGAGACCGTGCCGAGGCCGCGCTCGGCGTCGGTGACCGCCTCCCGCGCGAAGTCGGCGAGCCCGTTCGCCGAGGCACCCATCTCGGTGGCCGCCGTGGCGACCTGCTGGGAGACCGTGAGCACCGCGGACTCGAGCTGGTCGGCGAGCCGCTGCCGGCCCCGGGCGGCTTCCGCGAACTCGGCGGCGGTGCGGCTCATCACCTGGTTCGAGTGGGTGATCTGCCGAGCCGCCGCCCGGTACGCCCCGTTCAGTCCCTGATCGAGGAAGTGCCGATGGAACCGGCCGTCGGCAGCCGCGGCCGAGGCGGCGCCGGCTTCCCGGACGAACGCGTCGGTCTGGTCCAGCAGACCGTTCACGGCGGCGCGCAGGCCCGCCACCTGGGGTGATTCGCCGAGCCGCGGCACACGGGCCTCCAGATCGCCGGCCCGGGCGCGCTCGCAGACGTCGGTGACGACGCGGACCGCGTCGTCCAGGGGCTCGGGACGGATGTCTCGGTTGCTCATGATGTCTTCATCGTCCCCAAGACGGACCATCCGGACCGCGAAACGGCGGAAGCGGTCAGCGCGAGACGCGCCACGCCCAGGCGATCAGCGGTGCCTGGAGCGGGAGCCGGCCGTAGGCGATCGCCCGGCGGGCCGGGGACGCGTGCCGCCAGTCGGCCGCCATCCGCACGTTCGCCGGGAAGACGGCGGCGAAGAGGACCGCGGCGGCCAGACCACCGGCACGGCGGGTGCGCGGATGCGCCACGGCGGCGGCCACGGCCAGTTCGGCGACGCCGCTGACGTACGTCCACGTGCGCGGCGAACCCGGCAGCGACCGCGGCATGATCCGGTCGAAGGGTTTCGGGGCCACCAGGTGCAGAACCCCGGTGGTGGCGAGCAGGGCGGTCAGGCCGGCGGCGTCCCGCCTCACCGGCGCACCGCTGGCTCCAGCGCGCGCTGCAGGGCCCGGTAGACCCGGCCGAAGCGCTGCGCGTCGTCGGTCCGCAGCAGCAACACGTCACCGGCCGGCACGCGGCCCCAGATCTCCAGGTTCCGGCTGCCCCGGTCGTAGGACCTGTCGACGCGCTCCAGCAGCAGATCGGCGGCGGGGACGACGGCGAGGCCGATCAGGACACCGCCGACGAGCAGGGCGAGCGTGGTGGTGAACGACGCCTCGATCACCAGCGCGACGCCGACGGCGAGGAGCCCGACGAGCAGGGGCAGCATGATGGTGAGGCCGAGCGCACCCCGCCAGGCGATGACACCCCACCGGCGGGCGCCACGCGCGTACCACACCTGGATCAGCTCGGGTAACCGGAAGTTCTGGCCGTTCATCCGCACGCCGGCCGATGTGATGAGCACTTCCGGGTCCCGGTAGTACGTGGTCATGTCTCCTCCCAGGGGCCCAATGTAGCCCGTACCCGCCGTAGGCTGGCGGCCAAACCGGCATGCGCGAGGAGGCACGTGGTGGGCGAATTCGTACGGCTCGAGGTTGCGGACGGCATCGGCACGATCCGGCTGGAACGGCCGCCGATGAACGCGCTGAACACGCAGGTCCAGGAGGAGCTGCGAGCCGCCGCGCACGCCGCGACCGAGGACGAGCAGGTCCGTGCCGTGATCGTCTTCGGCGGCGAGAAGGTGTTCGCCGCGGGCGCCGACATCACCGAGTTCACCACCGTCACCTACCAGCGGATGGTGGCCCGGGCCGGCGCGCTCTCCAGCGCGTTCGACGCGGTCGCCCGGATCCCGAAACCGGTGGTGGCCGCGATCACCGGGTACGCGCTGGGCGGCGGCTGCGAGCTCGCCCTGGCCTGCGACTGGCGGGTGGTGGCCGACGACGCCAAACTCGGCCAGCCGGAGATCAAGCTCGGTCTGATCCCGGGTGCCGGCGGCACCCAGCGGCTCGCCCGGCTCGTCGGCCCGGCCAAGGCCAAAGATCTGATCTTCTCCGGCCGGATGGTGGACGCCGAGGAGGCGTTGCGGATCGGGCTGGCCGACCGGGTCGCCCCGGCCGCCGAGGTGTACGCGACAGCGGTGGAGCTCGTCCGGGCGTACACCACCGGCCCGGCCCTCGCGTTGCGCGCCGCCAAGCATGCCGTCGACGGTGGCCTGAGCACCGACCTGGCATCCGGTCTGGCGCTCGAGTCGCACCTGTTCGCGGGGCTGTTCGCCACCGACGACCGGGTGGAGGGAGTCACCGCTTTCGTCGAGAAGCGCAAGCCGAAGTTCACCGGCAGGTAGTGGAGGGACCGGTACGGGTCCGTCATTGCCTAGACTGCGGTCATGTCCATCGACCAGGGTGGTCCGAAGCGGTACGCCCTCGGCATCGACTTCGGCACCTCGAACACCGTCGCCGTGGCGCGATGGCCGGACGGCCGCGCCCGGCCGATCCTGGTCGACGGCTCACCGTTGCTGCCGTCCGCCGTCTACGCCGACGCCGCGGGCAACCTGTTGGTCGGCCGGGACGCCGTGCACAGCGCCCGGCTCGACCCGGCCCGGTTCGAGCCCAACCCGAAACGCCGGGTCGACGACGGCACCGTGCTGCTCGGCGAGCGTGAGTTCGAAACCGTCGAGCTGATCACGGCGGTGCTGGCCCGGGTGGTCGAGGAGTGGCACCGGGCGGTCGGGCCGTACCGGCCGCAGACCACGCTCACCTGCCCGGCGAGCTGGGGTTCGGCCCGCCGTACCCTGCTCGCCGAGGCGGCTGCGCGGGCCGGGCTCGAAGGCGCCCGGCTGGTCGCCGAACCGGTCGCGGCGGCGACCTACTTCGCCGAGGTGCTCGGCCGCGACGTGCCGATCGGCTCGGTCGTGGTGGTGCACGACTTCGGCGCCGGCACGTTCGACGCGAGCGTGGTGGCGCGCACGTCCACCGGCTTCGAGGTGCTCGCCGTGGACGGCCAGGACGACCTGGGCGGTCTGGACGTGGACGCCGCGATCGTGGAGCACCTGCGCACCGACGACTGGCAGCGGCTGATGGCGCCGGCCACGGTCGAGGAGCGGCGGGCCCGCCGGCAGCTCTGGGACGACGTGCGGATCGCCAAGGAACGGCTGTCCCGGGCGCAGGCCGCGGACTTCATGGTGCCGCTGCTCGACACCGAGGCCCACCTGACCCGCGAGGAGCTGGAGGCGGTGGCCCGGCCGGTGCTGGAGCAGACCGTGCAGATCACCCGGAACCTGCTGCGCTGGGCCGATCTGCCGGAGGGCCGGCTGGCCGGGGTCTTCCTGGTCGGTGGCGCCAGCCGGATCCCGCTCGTCGCCACACTGCTGCACCGCGAGCTGGGCGACCCGCCCGTGGTGATCGAGCAGCCCGAACTGGTCGTGGCCGAGGGCAGCATCCTGGCCGACGGCGCGCTGCTGACCAGCGAACCGGCCGCACCCGGGCCCACCGAGGAGATGCGGCTGCCGTCACGGCACCTGCCGCCCCACGACCTCGTCGTGGAGACCGAGGTGGCGGTCCGGGCCGCGGCGGCTGCGGGTTCGGGGATCGCGGGTTCCGGGGTCGCCGGTCCCACCGAGGAACGGCCCGCGGTGACCACACCGGTCACGGTGCGGCCGTCGGAGGAGCTGGCGGCCGAGGCGGAGGCGGCAACGGTCCTGGCCGCTCGGCCGGGGACCGAGCCGGAGTCCGCCGGGCACCCGGAACCGCTGAAGACCGAGCGCCTGGGCGAGAGCGCCGCCGCGCCGGCGGATTCGTTGCCCCGGCGCACGCCGCAGCCGGTGGAGGCCGACGCCGGTCGGGAGCCGGCGCCGTTCGAGGCCGACGCGTTCGACCCGGACACCCCGCCGCACCTGCGGCCGCCGGTGGACCCGTGGCCGCACGCCGACCCGTCCACCTGGCGTTCCGATCCGGATGCCACGGCCGCGACCTCGCCGCCTCGCAACGACGGGTGGCCCGCGCCGGGCGTACCCCCCAAGCAAGCCACAGGCACGCCGCGCGCGACGCGGCAGACGCCGCCGGTGGTGGCACACGCCCGGCCGATCTCCCCGTCGGGTGCCGCCGCGCGCCCGGCGTCGCCGGTGATGGGCTCGGCCCGCCCGGTCCCGCCGGCGCGTGCCGTGGCCGCCGCACCGCGCGCATCGCAGCGGCATCCGGCCCGGCCGCAGCCGCCCGGCCCCGATCCGCAGCCCGAGGTGCGGCAGCGCAAGGGCAAGCAGCGGCCGGCCAAGCAGCCCAAGCAGAAGAAGCCGAAGCGGCGCGGGCGCTTCCTACGCGGCGTCCAGATCCTGCTCAGCATGCTGGCGATGATCGTGGTGCCGCTCGTCGCGCTGGTCCTGGCGTACGGGTACGCCAACGGCGCCCCGCTCGAACAGGACGCGGTGAACGTCTTCGAGGACATCGCGAGGCTGATCGGCTGGTGATCTCCGGGTCCGTCTTCGGCGGAAGGTCCGCTCCGCCTCCGGCGGGCCGGCGGACGGTCCGCTCCGCCCCGGCGGGCCGGCGGCCTGGCACATGAGGGGAGCGGCATGACGGGTGCGATCGAGGGGCACGGCGGCGAGCTGGCGCTGGCGGCGCTGCGGGCGTACGGCGTGACCGAGATGTTCACGCTCTCCGGCGGGCACGTCTTCCCGCTGTACGCCGCCGCCCACGAGTCCGGCTTCGGCATCTACGACGTCCGTCACGAGCAGTCCGCGGTGTTCGCGGCCGAGGCGGTCGCCAAACTCCAGCGTCGTCCCGGGCTGGCCGTGCTCACCGCCGGCCCCGGTGTGACGAACGGCATCTCCGGGCTGACCAGCGCGCACTTCAACGGCTCGCCGGTGCTCGTGCTCGGCGGCCGGGCGCCCGCCTTCCGCTGGGGCGCGGGCAGCCTCCAGGAACTGGACCACGTGCCGCTCGTCGCGCCGGTCACCCGGTACGCCGCCACGGTCACCGCCACCGAGTCGATCGCCGGGGAGATCGGCGCCGCACTGACCGCCGCGCTCACCCCGCACCGGGGCCCGGCCTTCCTCGACCTGCCGCTCGACGTGATCTTCTCCACCGCGCGGACGGCCCGGCCCGGCGCCCCCGCGATCCCGGTCGCCGAGGCCGACCCGGACGACGTGGCCCGCGCCGCCGAGCTGCTGGCGACGGCGGACCGCCCGGTCATCCTGGCCGGCTCCGACGTCTGGGGCGGTGACGCGGTGGACGAGCTGCGGGAGGCCGCCGAAGCCCTGCGGGTCCCGGTCTTCACCAACGGAATGGGCCGGGGCGCACTGCCCCCCGATCATCCGCTCGCGTTCTCCCGGGCCCGCCGTCCCGCCCTCGCCGGGGCGGACGTGGTCGCGGTCGTCGGGACGCCGCTCGACTTCCGGCTCGGCTTCGGCGAGTTCGGCGAGGCGACGGTCGTGCACATCGTCGACGCGCCGTCGCAGCGGGCCACCCACGTGACACCGGCCGTCTCACCCGCCGGTGACCTGCGCCGCACCCTGACCGCCCTGGCCGGGTGGACCGGTGGCCGGACCGGTCACGAGGAGTGGGTGGCCGGGCTGCGGGCCGCCGAGGACGCGGCGAAGGCGCGGCACGCCGAGGAGATGACCGCCGGGACCGATCCGATCCGGCCGGCCCGCGTCTACGGCGAGCTGCGGAAGATCCTGGAGCCGGACGCGGTGACGATCGGGGACGGCGGCGACTTCGTGTCGTACGCCGGCCGCTATCTGGAACCGGCCCGCCCGGGAACGTGGCTGGACCCGGGCCCGTACGGCTGTCTCGGCACCGGTCTCGGTTACGCGATGGGGGCGCGGGTCACCTACCCGGACCGGCAGATCTGTGTGCTGATGGGTGACGGCGCCGCCGGTTTCTCGCTGATGGACGCCGAGTCGCTGGTACGGCAGGGCCTGCCGGTGGTCATCGTGGTCGGCAACAACGGCATCTGGGGCCTGGAGAAGCATCCGATGCGGGCGCTGTACGGCTACGACGTGGCGGCCGATCTGCAGCCGGGCCTGCGGTACGACGACGTGGTGCGCGCGCTGGGCGGCGCGGGGGAGACTGTGGAGAAGCCGGCCGAGGTCGGGCCGGCGCTGCGGCGGGCCTTCGAGTCCGGTGTTCCCTACCTCGTGAACGTCCTCACCGACCCGGACGACGCCTACCCCCGCAGTTCGAATCTGGCCTAGGGCTTCTTTTCGTCTTTTTGTTCGCCATCCGGTTGCCCGTTCTCCTCGGTCTCCCGGTCGGCGATCTCCCGCTCGGCCCGGCCGCGGTCCTCCGGGACCACCGGTCCGGGCTTGTCGCCCGGACCCAGCTCCTGCTCCCAGCGGGCGAGCATCTCCCGCTCACGGCGGGCCTTCTCGATGTTCATCGATCGCAGGAACTCCGGATCGTCGTCCGGCGAGGACGGGCGGGACGGTGCCCGGCGCGACCCGGCAGCGACCGGCCGGCCCCAGACGAAGTAGGCCGCCGGGCCGGCGATCGGGATGAGAAGGATCACCAGGACCCAGGCCGCACGGGGCATATTGCGGACACGCTCTGCCGAGAGACCGCTGATGAGCGCCAGGATGAGCAGGACGAGCGCCGCCGCGGCCAAGACGATGAACAACCGGACCATGCCGCAATGATGCCCCGCCCGAGCGAGGACGGCGACGATCAGAGCATGACAACCCATCCGGCGAGGACGCTCAGGGCCACCGTGACGAACGCGTAGGCCCGGATCCAGCCCGGAACGGGCGCCGGAACCGGGTCGTTGAGGCCCCGCGCGCGACGCAGCGCGAGCGCCACCAGGACCGCCCAGCAGATCATCGCGCCGGCCGCGGCCAGCCACTGCGCGGCCCCGGCGCCGGGCGCGAAGGCGGGCCGGACGGCGAGCAGCCCGACGACGGCGGCGGAGAGGCCGGTGCGCCGCCAGGCCAGCCGGGTGCGTTCCGGCGCGGCCCCCGGGTCGCGGAGGCCGGCGAGGCCGCGGCCGCCGGTGCCTGGCCGGGCGGGGTCGTCGCGGGCCGGCTCTTTGCCGATCATCAGAAGACTTGCACGAGAACCGCGGCGACCAGGGCGACCGCGCCGACGGCGACCACGATCGCGAGCACCGCGGGGAACCGGGAGCGGGGCAGGTCGGTGCCGAGCCGCATGGCCCGTTCGGTGCGCGCCCAGTGGTCCACCGCCCGGAGCGCGAGCAGGCCGCCGAGCGTCAGCAGGAGGATCGCGATGATCTCGCGCAGGTGCTCGATGGGCAGGGGTGGCAGGAACTGGGCGCAGGCCAGACCGCCGGCGAGGAGGGCCAGGGCGGTACGGATCCAGGCGAGGAACGTGCGTTCGTTGGCGAGCGAGAACCGGTAGTCCGGGGTGGTGCCGACCCTGGTGGATTTCTCCGGGTCGAACCAAAGAGTCAGGTCACCGAGCACGTGGCCGATTATCGACCCGCCGGGTCAAGAAGGCGGGGCCACAGGGAGCGGACTTCGTCACTGACGCAGGCCTCCCGGAGGCGGCCGCACCGGCACCACGGTGAGTCGGGTCCCGCGAGACCATGGGTCTGCGGGTTCACTGTCTTCTCGGATGCGTAAGTATGGGGCGTGGGCGAGCTGGTCTCGTCCACGAGCGAGACGTTTCGACCGGACATGTCAGACACCTCCTCGTCGCACTGTAGCGATCGTGATCGCGCCGTGGGTGAGGTGTGTCACTCTGGGTGGCCGGCAACAGGAAAGCTACTGGCGGGTAACCTTGCCGACATGTCCGCCGCGAGGCGTTCGAGCCGGCGGACGGGCCGACCGCAACGGTGCGTTCAATACAGGAGGGTCGTAAGAGCGCGATGAACATCGTCGTACTGGTCAAGCAGGTACCCGACTCCGGTGCCGAGCGCACCCTGAGCGCTGACGACAAGACCGTCGAGCGAGGCTCGGCAAGCAACGTCATCAACGAGATGGACGAGTACGCCATCGAGGAAGCGCTGAAGATCAAAGAGGCGCACGGTGGCGAGGTGACAGTCCTGACGGTCGGCCCCGGTGGCGCGACGGACTCGATCCGCAAGGCGCTCTCGATGGGCCCCGACAAGGCGGTGCACGTGCAGGACGACGCGCTGCACGGCTCGTGTGCGGTCGCCACCTCCAAGGTCCTCGCGGCCGCCCTGGGGACCCTGAACGCCGACCTGATCCTGTGCGGCGCGGAGTCCACCGACGGTCGTGTCCAGGTGGTGCCCCACATGCTGGCCGAGCGCCTCGGCGTGGCCGCGCTGACCGGCGCGCGCAAGCTGACCGTGGACGGCTCGCAGCTGACCGTCGAGCGGCAGACCGACGAGGGTTACGAGGTCGTCACGGCCGCCACCCCGGCGATCGTGAGCGTCTGGGACACCATCAACGAGCCGCGGTACCCGTCCTTCAAGGGCATCATGGCCGCCAAGAAGAAGCCGGTGCAGAGCCTTACCCTGGGTGAGCTGGGCGTGGCCGGTGACGAGGTCGGCTTCGCCGGTGCCACCAGCCAGGTGCTGGAGTTCTCGAAGCGGCCGGCGCGGTCCGGCGGCACCAAGGTCACGGATGAGGGCGACGGCGGCGCGCAGCTGGTCGCGTACCTCGCCACCGAGAAGTTCGTCTGAGAAGGGGTTTCGTCATGGCTGAGGTATTGGTCGTCGTCGAGGCCTCGCAGGCCGCCGGCGTCAAGAAGGTCACGCTCGAGATGCTGACCATCGCCCGTGGGCTGGGTTCGCCGTCCGCGGTCGTCTTCGGTGACGTGGCCGCGGTGAGCGAGAAGCTCGCCGAGTACGGCGCCGAGAAGATCTACGTCGCGTCCGGCGAGGACGTGGAGGGCTACCTGGTGGCGCCGAAGGCCACCGTGGTCGCCGAGCTGGTCAAGCGGGTGCAGCCGGCCGCCGTGCTGCTCGGCTCGACTCAGGAGGGCAAGGAGATCGCCGGTCGCCTGGCGATCAAGCTGGACAACGGCCTGCTCACCGACGCGGTAGCGGTCGACGCCGACGGCACCGCTACGCAGGTGGTCTTCGCCGGCTCCACGATCGTCAAGTCCCGGGTCACCCGGGGCCTGCCGATCGTGACGATCCGCCCGAACTCGGTCACCCCCGAGGCGCAGGCCACGTCGCCGGCGGTCGAGGAGCTGACCGTCGCGGTGTCCGACAAGGACAAGCTGACCAAGGTCGTCGAGCGGGTCACCGAGCAGAAGGGCTCGCGTCCCGAGCTCACCGAGGCCTCGATCGTCGTCTCCGGCGGCCGCGGCGTCGGCAACGCCGAGAACTTCAAGATGGTCGAGGAACTCGCCGACCTGCTCGGCGGCGCGGTCGGCGCGTCCCGGGCGGCCGTCGACAGCGGCTACTACCCGCACCAGTTCCAGGTCGGCCAGACCGGCAAGACCGTGTCGCCGCAGCTGTACGTGGCGCTCGGCATCTCCGGTGCGATCCAGCACCGTGCCGGCATGCAGACCTCGAAGACCATCGTCGCGGTCAACAAGGACGCCGAGGCGCCGATCTTCGAGCTCGCCGACTTCGGTGTCGTGGGCGACCTGTTCAAGGTCGTCCCGCAGGCGGCCGACGAGGTCCGCAAGCGCAAGTGACAACACCCTGACGAGACGGCCCGGCGATCTTCCGCCGGGCCGTCCGGCTTTTCCGCCAGAGGGATTCGAGTGGGGTTGATCTCGGTTGTCGGCGGAGGCGGACCCTGAGCGGTTGCCGGGGAAGCGCCTAAGCTTGGAGACGATGGCCTACCTGGATCACGCGGCGACCACGCCGATGCTTCCCGCCGCGCTCGACGCCTATGTCGCCGCGGTGCGGGAGGTCGGCAACCCGTCGTCCCTGCATGCTGCCGGTCGCGGCGCCCGGCGCCTGGTCGAGGAGTCGCGCGAGAGGATCGCCGCGGCGGTCGGTGCGCGCCCGTCCGAGGTGATCTTCACCGGCGGTGGCACCGAGAGCGACAACCTGGCGGTCAAGGGCATCTTCTGGGCCGGGCGTGCGGCCGACCCGGAACGCACCCTGGTCGTCGTGTCCGCCGTCGAGCATCACGCGGTTCTCGACGCGGCCGACTGGCTCGGGGTGCAGGAGGGCGCCGAGGTCGTCACGCTGCCGGTCGACGACGCCGGGCGGGTGCCGCCGGAGGCCGTGGCCGAGCTGATCGCCGAGCAGGGCGAGCGGGTCGCCGTGATGAGCGTGCAGTGGGCGAACAACGAGGTCGGCACGCTGCAGCCGATCGCCGAGCTGGCCGGGCTGGCGGCTGCCGCCGGCATCCCGTTCCACACCGACGCGGTGCAGGCGGCCGGGCAGGTTCCGGTCGACTTCGCGGCGAGCGGGGCCGCCGCGCTCACCATCACCGGGCACAAGCTGGGTGGGCCGGTCGGGGTGGGTGCGCTGCTGCTGGGCCGCGACGTCGCGTGCACGCCGCTGCTGCACGGCGGCGGCCAGGAGCGCGACGTGCGCTCCGGGACCTTGGACACCGCGGGGGTGGCGGCGTTCGCGACGGCGGTCGAGGCCGCGGTCAAGGCGCGGGAGGAATACGCCGTACGCGTCTCCGCTCTCCGCGACGACCTGGTGGCCCGCGTCCGGGCGGTGATCCCGGACGCGATCTTCAACGGCGCTGCCGAGGACCGGCTCCCCGGCAATGCGCACTTTTCCTTCCCCGGGTGCGAGGGCGACGCGCTGCTGCTGCTCCTGGACGCGCAGGGCGTCTACTGCTCGACCGGCTCGGCGTGTTCGGCCGGGGTGGCGCAGCCCAGTCATGTGCTGCTGGCGATGGGTGCCGACGACGCCCGCGCCCGCTCGTCCCTGCGGTTCACGCTCGGTCACGACAGCACCGTCGCCGACGTCGACGCCCTGCTCGCCGCCCTGCCCGGCGCCGTGGAGCGCGCCCGCCGAGCCGGAGCGTGGAAGACTCCCAGATAGGCTTCGGTCATGCGAGTTCTTGCGGCCATGTCGGGTGGCGTCGATTCGGCCGTCGCCGCGGCCCGCGCCGTCGATGCCGGACACGACGTCACCGGGGTGCACCTGGCCCTGGCACGTAATCCTCAGACGTTCCGGACCGGCGCGCGCGGCTGCTGCACCCTGGAGGACTCCCGGGACGCGCGGCGCGCCGCCGATGTGATCGGCATCCCGTTCTACGTCTGGGACATGGCGGAGGAGTTCCACGACAGCGTGGTCGACGACTTCGTCAACGAGTACGCGGCCGGCCGTACCCCCAATCCCTGCCTGCGCTGCAACGAGAAGATCAAGTTCTCGGCGGTGCTGGACCGGGCGGTCGCCCTCGGCTTCGACGCCGTGGTGACCGGGCACCACGCCCGGCTCGGTGCCGACGGGCTGCTGCGGCGCAGCGTCGACATCGCGAAGGACCAGTCGTACGTGCTGGCCGTCCTCACCCGCGCCCAGCTGGACCGGGCGATGTTCCCGCTCGGCGACTCCACCAAGGAGCGGGTGCGGGCCGAGGCCGCCGAGCGTGGCCTCGCGGTGGCCGACAAGCCGGACTCGCACGACATCTGCTTCATCTCCGACGGCGACACCCGCGGATTCCTGGAGAGCCGGCTCGGTGCCGCGCCGGGCGACATCGTCGACGGCCGGACCGGGGAGACCCTGGGGACCCACAACGGGGCGTACGGATTCACGATCGGCCAGCGCAAGGGCCTCGACCTGCGGGTGCCGGCAGCGGACGGCCGCCCGCGGTACGTGCTGTCCATCACCCCGGTGTCGAACACGGTGACCGTCGGCCCGCGCGAGGACCTCGAGGTCGACGTGGTCAGCGCCGAGCGCCCGATCTGGCACGACCTGTCGGCGGACGTCTCGTGCGAGGTCCAGCTCCGGGCGCACGGCGAGGTGGTCCCGGCGACCGTCTCGGTGGCCGACGGCACCCTGACTGCCCGGCTGACCACCCCTGCCCGGGGGGTCGCCGCCGGTCAGGCCATCGTCGCCTACCGGCCCGACCCGGGCGGCGACATCGTGCTCGGCTCAGCCACGATCACCGCGGGCAGCCGGGCCGGCGCCGATGTCTGAGTTCCCGTTCACCGCTGGCAGCTGGGGTGGCGCCGATGTCTGAGTTCCCGTGGCCGGCCGGTTCGGCCACCGGCATCGGCTCGCTGCCCGGCACCGACATCGCCGAGGCGCAGCGCATCGTCCTCGGTGAGCTGCCCGCCCTGCCGCACCTGCCCGAGCTGCCGGCCCGCGGTCCCGGCGCCGACATGATCGGCCGGGGCGCCGGTTTCCTGGTCGAGCTGCCGGTGCAGCTCTACGCCGGCCGCTGGCAGATCGCCGCCCGCCCCGGCAAGGACATGCGCCGCACCGCCGACCTGCTGGAACGCGACCTGGACCAGCTCACCGACCAGGGCGACGGGTTCACCGGGACGGTCAAGGTGCAGGCGACCGGTCCGTGGACCCTGGCCGCCAACCTGGACCTGCCGATCGGCGGACGCATCCTGCGCGACCCCGGCGCGGTCCGCGACCTCACCGACTCGCTCGGCGAAGGTCTCCGCCGGCACGTTGCCGACGTCCGCAAACGGCTTCCCGGCGCGACGGTCCTCCTCCAGCTGGACGAGCCGTCACTGCCGGCCGTGCTGGCCGGGCGGGTGCCGACCGAGAGCGGCCTCTCCGCGTACCGCGAGGTGGACGGCCCGGCCGCCGCCACCCACCTGCGGACCGTGGTCTCTGCCGCGGGCGCCCCGGTGGTGGTGCACTGCTGCGCGCCCGGCCTGCCGTTGCAGGTGGTGCGGGACGCGCAGGCCGTCGCGGTGGCCCTCGACCTGTCGCAGGTCAAGGAGCTGGACCCGCTGGGCGAGGCGATCGAGGCGGGTCTCGGCGTCTTCGCCGGCGCGGTCGAGTCGGCGGACCCCTCCCGGCCCGATGCCAAGCGGATCGCGGAGCGGGTGGCAACGCTGTGGCAGCGGCTCGGGTTCCCGGCGGCCCGGCTGCCCGAACAGGTGGTGATCACGCCGGCGTGTGGCCTGGCCGGAGCCACTCCGGCGTCCGCCCGGGCGGTCCTCACGGCGATCACCGAGGCAGGTCGGCGCATCTCCGAGGTGTGACACCGAAATTGTCGGTGGGTGGGGCTACGGTGCCTCTAGGTTCACTCACACGGAGGTTGCGGTGTCAGAAGAGTCCTCGCTGGAGCTCACCTCGGAGCAGGAGGCGGCCGCGGGCAAGGACCCGACGCCGCAGGCGAGTGCCCGGCACGCCGAGCTGGCCGACGAGATCCGCGGTCATCAGTACCGCTACTACGTGCTCGACTCGCCGACGATCTCCGACGCCGAGTTCGACGTGCTGCTGCGCGAGCTGGAGGCTCTCGAGGAGGAGTTCCCGGCGCTGCAGACCCCCGACTCACCGACGCAGAACGTCGGTGGCACCTTCTCCAGCGACTTCGCGTCCGTCGACCACATCGAGCGGATGATGTCGCTGGACAACGTCTTCAACACCGACGAGCTCGGTGCGTGGGCCGACCGGACCGTGCGCGACGCCGGCGGCCCGGTGCGGTTCCTCTGCGAGCTCAAGGTCGACGGCCTGGCGATCAACCTCACCTACGAGAAGGGCCGCCTGGTCCGCGGCGTGACCCGGGGCGACGGGCGGACCGGCGACGACGTCACCCCCAACGTGCGGGCGGTGCTGGGCATCCCGGAGCGGCTCACCGGTGACGACGTGCCCGACCTGATCGAGGTGCGCGGCGAGATCTACTTCCCGGCCGAGGCGTTCGCCGACCTCAACGCGGGGCTGGTGGAGCGCGGCAAAGACCCGTACATGAATCCGCGCAACGCGGCTGCCGGCAGCCTCCGGCAGAAGGACCCGCGGATCACCGCGTCCCGCAAGCTGCGGATGGTGGTGCACGGCATCGGCGCCCGTGCCGGGTTCAGCCCGGCGTCACAGTCCGAGGCCTACGCCGCGCTCAAGGCCTGGGGCCTGCCCACCAGCGAGCGGTGGAAACTGGTCGACGACATGGCCGGTGTCCGCGACTACATCGACTACTACGGCAAGCACCGGCACGACGTCGAGCACGAGATCGACGGCGTCGTGGTCAAGGTCGACGACGTCGCCATCCAGGGCCGCCTCGGTTCGACGAGCCGGGCGCCGCGCTGGGCCATCGCCTTCAAATACCCGCCGGAGGAGGTCACCACCAAGCTCCTCGACATCGCGGTGAACGTCGGACGCACCGGCCGCGTCACGCCCTACGCGGTCTTGGAACCGGTCAAGGTGGCGGGTTCGGTGGTCGCGCAGGCCACCCTGCACAACGCCCAGGAAGTCGTCCGCAAGGGTGTGCTGATCGGCGACACCGTGGTGCTGCGCAAGGCCGGCGACGTCATCCCCGAGGTTCTCGGCCCGGTCATGGACCTGCGGCCGGACGACGCCCGCGCCTTCGTGATGCCGACCGAGTGCCCGGCCTGCGGCACCCCGCTGGCCCCGGCCAAGGAGAGCGACGTCGACATCCGCTGCCCCAACTCGGAGTCCTGCCCGGGGCAACTCTGGGAGCGGCTGAGCCACGTCGGCAGCCGCGACGTGCTCGACATCGAGGTGCTGGGCGAGAAAGCGGCCCGCGCGCTCCTCGACTCCGGCGTGCTCCACAACGAGGGCGACCTGTTCGACCTCACCGGGGAACACCTGCGCCAGGTCCCGTTCTTCGTCAAACAGAACGGCGACCTCAGCACCAACGCCGGCAAGATGCTCCAAAGCCTCTCCGAGGCCAAATCCCGCCCCCTGGCCCGCATCCTGGTCGCCCTCTCCATCCGCCACGTCGGCCCCACCGCCGCGCAGGCGCTGGCCCGCGAGTTCGGCTCGATGACCGCGCTGGAGGAGTTGCTCGCCAAGACGGCGACGCAGCCGGACATCGTGGCCGCGACCGCCGAGGCCGCAGACGCAGCCCTGGCCGCCGAGGCCGCCGACCCCGGCGCCGGCGGGGCTTCGGAGGTGGCCGCCGCCCCCGCCGTCGCTGGGGCTTCGGAGGTGGCCGCTGCCCCCGCCGCGGCTGGTGCTTCGGACGAGGCCGATGCTTCCGCCGCGGTGGGCGCTTCCGGTGAGGCTGCCGCCGCCACGGCTGGGGCTTCTGACGAGGCCGGCGCTCCTGTCTCTGCTGGCGCTTCCGACGATGCTGGCGCTTCGAGTGCGGCTCGCGAACCGGAGGCTGACGTTGCCGACGTTGCCGGCGTTTCTGGCGAGGGCGCCGGAGCTGACAGCGCGGTCGTCGCCGAGGAGGCGAAACGCAAGGCCAAGGCCGTCGACCCGCTCGCTGCCGTCGAAGGCGTGGGACCGATCATCGCGGACAGCCTCCGCGAGTGGTTCACCGTGCCGTGGCACCGCGAGATCATCCGCAAGTGGCGCGCGGCCGGGGTGAAGATGGCCGACGAACGGGTGGAGAGCGGCCCCCGCCCGCTCGAAGGGCTGACCGTGGTCGTCACCGGCACGCTCGCCGGGTTCACCCGCGACCAGGCGGCCGACGCGGTCACCTCCCGGGGCGGCAAGGTGAGCGGCTCGGTCTCGAAGAAGACCGGTTTCGTGGTGGTCGGCGACAACCCCGGCAGCAAGTACGACAAGGCGCTTTCTCTCAAGGTGCCGGTGCTCGACGAGGCCGGTTTCGGGGTGCTCCTGGCCGACGGCCCGGACGCCGCCCGCGAGGTCGCCGAGCTCGCGCCCGAAGGCTGACCGACCGTCACCCACAGGAGTGAAACAGCCCGATTATCACGTGTGGGAGCCTATGTCGTTTTAGTAACGGGTAAGTAGTTTAGCCTGGAAGGCACCATGTGGATCTATGGTGTAGGCGATCGGTGATCGAGCCATCATGGAGGTCGCATGGATGCCGCTCGCCTGCGCACGGCCGGCTCGGACTCCGCCTCGGAATCCGCCGCACGGCCGTGCCCGGACCCCAGCCGTGCCCGTGCCGCCGACGCGGGCCGCACCCAGGCCATTCCGGGCAGCGCCGCCCCGGCCCGCGCCGATTCGACGCGCGCCGCCCCGGCCCGCGCCGATTCGACGCGCGCCGCCCCGGCCCGCGCCGATTCGACGCGCGCCGCCCCGGCCCGCGCCGATTCGACGCGCGCCGCCCCGGCCCGCGCCGATTCGACGCGCGCGGACTCGACGGGCATGGATTCGACAGGCGTCGATTCGGTCGGCGGTGGCTCGGTTAACGCCGGCTCCGGACGTTGTGATCCGGGCCGCGCCGACGCCGGGGCCGCTGACTCCGGGCGTGCTGATCCGGATGCCGCTGGCTTGGGGCGTGCTCGTTCCGGGCGCGCTGGCTTGGGGCGTGCCGGATCGGGGCGTGCCGGGTTGGGGGGCTTCGGCCGGGAGCGGGCGGTGGGGGTGGGGCGTGCCGTGCTGGGGCGTGCGGTTCTGGGGCGTGGCGATCGTGGGCGTGGGCGGATGGATCCGCGGCGGCGGCGGGCGATTGTTGTCACCGCTGTCGCGTCGCTTGCGGGTGGTCTGGTGCTCTGGGCTGTCGACCCGGTCGCGTTCGCGGGGCTGCCGGCAGCGTTCTGGGTGATGGCGGTGCTCGCGCTTGTCGCTGACGCCCGGCCCTACCTGGTGCCGGGCCGGCGGGCCAGCTCGATCATTCTGCCGTCGATCTGTTTCACGTTCGCGATCCTGCTGGCGTGGGGCGGCCCACCGGCGCTGGTGGTGCAGCTGGCGGCGGTGGCGGTTGCCGGCGTACGGATGCGTCACTCCGTACGCCGCTCCCTGCACCTTGCCCTTCAGCATGCGGTCGCGCTCGGCGCGGCCGCGGCGGTGGCCGGTCTGACGTCGCTGCGTCTCGGTCCCGGGCAGGCCGGGCCGAGCTGGCTGGAGGTGGCGGTGACGTGCGCGGCCGCGGCCGCCTGGATCGGTGCGCGGCACGCGGTGGCGGCGATCGTCCGCCGCTGGACCACCGACGGACGTCCTCGTCCGCACCGCCGGCGGGGGCACGCCGACCTGCTGGCCACCGCGGCGCTGCTGCTGCTCGGCCCGATTGTGCTGGTCGCGGCCGTGGTGAGCCCCGCCCTGCTGCCGCTGTCGCTGCTGGCGCTGCACGCCGTGCACCGGATGGTCCGCTGGGCCGGCGAGTCGGAGCGGGCCGCCCGGTTCGATGCGCTGACGGGTCTGCCCAACCGGCGGGCGCTCCAGTCGGCGATCGCCGAACGTTCCCCGGATCGGCGCCGGGCGTTGCTGCTGCTCGATCTGGACCGGTTCCGCACGGTCAACGACGCCCTCGGCCACGGCGCCGGCGATCGTCTCCTGGCCCGGGTGGCGGACCGTCTCGCCACGGTGGTTCCGGCGCACGACCTGGTGGTCCGGCTCGGCGGCGACGAGTTCGCGGTGCTCGCCACCCGGGTGGACGGCCCGGCGGCGGCCCGTCGGATCGCGCAGCACCTGTCCGAGGCGCTGAGCCGGCCGTTCCCGCTGGACGGCACGCCGGTGGAGTTGAGCGCGTCGATCGGGATAGCGCTCCAGTCGGGTCGCCGGGACGCGGGAACGTTGCTGCGCGAGGCGGAGGCCGCGATGTACGAGGCGAAGCAGCGCGGCGACCAGGTCGCGGTGCACGGCCCGGATGCCGCACACCATTCGCCGGACCGGCTGGCGTTGCTCGCCGACCTGCGGACAGCGCTGAAGAACAACGACGCGCTGAACAGGAACGGCGAAGGGCTGAACGGGAACGGCGACGGGCCGAACAGCAACGGCGGCGGACTGAACAACAACGGCGGCGGGCTGAAGAAGAGCGGCGACGGGATAGTCCTCTACTACCAGCCGCAGATCGCGGTCGCGACCGGCGAGGTCGTCGGCGTGGAGGCGCTGCTGCGCTGGCAGCATCCGCGGCGCGGCACGGTCGGCCCGGAGGAGTTGCTGCGGGTGGCCGAGCCGACCCCGGTGATGCGGCTGCTCACCGCCCGCGTCCTGGAGGAGGTCGTCGCCCAGCTGGCCGAGTGGTGCGCGCAGGACCGGCCGTTACGGGCCGCCGTCAACGTCAGCGCCCGGGACCTGCACGCCGGCGACATCGCAGACCGGGTCGGTGCGCTGCTCCACCGGTACGCCGTACCCGCAGAACTCCTCCAGCTGGAGATCACCGAGAGCGCGTTGATGGTGGACCCGCATCGGGTGCTGGAAACCACGACCCGGCTCAGCCGGATGGGTGTGGCGATCTCGCTGGACGACTTCGGCACCGGGTACTCGTCGTTGCAGCACCTGCGCCGGCTGCCGCTGAGCGAAGTGAAGATCGACCGCTCGTTCGTGCTGGGGATGGCCACCGATCGGGGGGACGCGGCGATCGTACGCTCGGTGGTCGGCCTGGCCGAGGCTCTGGGTCTTCGCGCCGTCGCGGAGGGTGTGGAGGACGAGGCGACCTGGCGGTTGCTCGCCGCCGCCGGTTGTCACACCGCGCAGGGCTGGTTCCACGCGCGGCCGATGCCGGCTGCGGATCTCGGGAAGTGGCTGGCCCGGTACCGGCCGCTTCAGCCCCGGAAAATAGACTTGGGCAAACCGTCGAACAATGAGGGGGCAGGATGGCCGCCATCTCCCGCGAAGAGGTAGCGCACCTGGCGCGCCTGTCGCGGCTCGCCGTGACCGAGCAGGAGCTCGATCGGTTCGCAGGGCAGCTCGATGTGATCCTGCAATCGGTCGCGCGGGTCGGCGAGGTGGCCGCGGAGGACATCCCGCCGACCTCGCACTCGGTTCCGCTGACCAACGTGTACCGCGACGACGTGCCTACGCCGAGCCTCACGCAGGACGAGGCGCTGTCCGGCGCGCCGGACGCGTTCGAGGGCCGGTTCCGGGTGCCGCGCATCCTGGACGAAGAGGACTGATCGATGAGTGACCTGACCAGGCTCAGCGCGGCCTCCTTGAGCAAGATGATCTCGTCGCGCGAGTTGTCCGCCGTCGAGGTGACGACCGCGCACCTCGACCGGATCGCCGCCGTCGAGGACCGGGTGCACGCGTTCCTGCACGTGGACGCGGAGGGCGCTCTGGACGCCGCCCGCCGGGTGGACGCCGGGGAGATCACCGGGCCGCTCGCGGGTGTGCCGATCGCGGTGAAGGACGTGGTGACGACCAAGGGCGTGCCCACCACCGCCGCCTCCAAGATCCTCGAGGGCTGGAAGCCGCCGTACGACGCGACGATCGTGGAGCGTCTCAAGCAGGCCGGCATGCCGATCCTCGGTAAGACCAACATGGACGAGTTCGCGATGGGCTCGTCCACGGAGTACAGCGCGTACGGCGCCACCAACAACCCGTGGGACCTGGGTCGCATCCCGGGTGGTTCGGGTGGTGGCTCGGCGGCCGCGATCGCCGCCTACGAGGCGCCGCTCGCGATCGGCACCGACACCGGCGGTTCGATCCGCCAGCCGGGCGCGGTCACCGGGACCGTGGGTGCGAAGCCCACCTACGGCGGCACCTCGCGGTACGGCCTGATCGCCTTCTCCTCCTCGCTGGACACCCCGGGCCCGTGCGGCCGGACCGTGGAGGACACCGCGCTGCTGCACGCGGTGATGGCCGGTCACGACCCGCGGGACTCGACGTCGATCAACCAGCCGGTGCCGGATGTCGTCGCCGCCGCGCGGCTCGGCAAGAACGGGGACCTGTCGGGCGTCAAGCTCGGCGTCGTCAAGGAGTTCGCCGGTGACGGCTCCGAGCCGGGCGTCCTCAACTCCTTCAAGGAGTCCTTGGAGGCCCTGGTCAAGCTCGGTGCCGAGATCGTCGAGGTGTCCTGCCCGCACTTCGAGTACGCGCTGCCCGCCTACTACCTGATCGCCCCCAGCGAGGCGTCCAGCAACCTGGCCCGCTTCGACGGCGTACGGTACGGGCTGCGCACCGGCGACGACGGCAGCCGCTCGCTCGAGGAGGTCATGTCGCTGACCCGTGAGGCCGGCTTCGGTCCCGAGGTGAAACGCCGGATCATCCTGGGCACCTACGCGCTGTCCAGCGGTTACTACGACGCCTACTACGGTCAGGCGCAGAAGGTCCGCACCCTGATCACGCGGGACTTCCAGTCCGCCTTCGAGCAGGTCGACGTGCTGGTCTCGCCGACCACCCCGTTCGTCGCGTTCCCGTTCGGTTCGCGGACCAGTGACCCGTACCAGATGTATCTCGCCGACCTCTTCACGATCCCGACGAACCTGTACGGTGGCCCGGCCATCTCGGTGCCGTGCGGGCTTTCCGAGGGCCTGCCGGTCGGCTTCCAGATCATGGCCCCGACGATGGCCGACGACCGGATGTACCGGGTCGCGGCAGCGCTGGAGTCCGCGGTCGGCTCGTTCACTCCTCCGGAGCTGTGAGATGACATACGACGAGATCCTCACCAAGTACGAGCCGGTGATCGGGCTCGAGACGCACGTCGAGCTCGGTACCCGTACCAAAATGTTCTGCGGGTGCAAGACCGACTTCGGCGCCGAGCCGAACACCCAGGTCTGCCCGGTCTGCCTGGCTCTGCCGGGCGCGTTGCCGGTGGCGAACCGGGCCGGCATCGAGGCGACCATCCGGATCGGCCTGGCGCTGAACTGCGACATCGCCGAATGGTGCCGGATGGCCCGGAAGAACTACTTCTACCCGGACATGCCGAAGAACTTCCAGACCTCGCAGTACGACGAGCCGCTCTGCACCGACGGCTACGTCGACGTGACGGTGAACGGCACGGAGTACCGGATCGGCATCGAGCGGGTGCACCTCGAGGAGGACACCGGCAAGACGCTGCACGTCGGCGGCGCCACCGGCCGGATCCACGGCGCCACCGAGTCGCTCGTCGACTACAACCGGGCCGGCATCCCGCTCGTCGAGATCGTCACGAAGCCGGTTCCCGGTCTGGGCGCGCTCGCCCCCGAGATCGCCAAGGCGTACGTGGCCGAGCTGCGCGACATCGTCCGCTCGCTGGGCGTCTCCGACGTGCGCATGGAGCAGGGCTCGATGCGCTGCGACGTCAACACCTCGCTGAACCTGCCGGGCGAGGAGTGGGGCACGCGCACCGAGACGAAGAACGTCAACTCGCTCCGCTCGGTCGAGCGCGCGGTCCGTTCCGAGATCATCCGCCAGGCCGCCATCCTGGACGACGGCGGCAAAATCTTCCAGGAGACGCGGCACTTCCAGGAGACCACCGGCGACACCCGTCCCGGCCGTTCCAAGGAGACCGCGACCGACTACCGGTACTTCCCGGAGCCGGACCTGGTCCCGATCGCGCCGGACCCGGCGTGGGTGGCCTCGCTGCGGGAGTCGCTGCCGGAGAAGCCGAGCGTGAAGCGCGCCCGGCTCCGCGAGGACTGGGGCATCTCCGAGGTCGACATGCAGTCGGTGACGAACGCCGGCGCGGTCGAACTGATCGAGGAGACCATCGCCGCGGGGGCGTCCCCGGCCGGTGCCCGCAAATGGTGGATGGGCGAGCTGGCCCGACGCGCCAACGAGCTGGACGTGGACCTCGCCGAGGTCGGCGCCACGCCGGCCCAGGTCGCCGCGCTGCAGAAGCTCGTCGACGCCGGCAAGCTGAACGACAAGCTGGCCCGTCAGGTCCTGGAGGGCGTGGTGGCCGGCGAAGGCGACCCGGCCGACGTGATGGCGGCCCGCGGGCTCGAGGTCGTCAACGACACCGGTGCGCTGACCAAGGCGGTCGACGACGCGATCGCCGCCAACCCGGAGATCGCCGCGAAGATCCGCGACGGCAAGGTGGCGGCGGCGGGTGCCCTGGTGGGTGCGGTCATGAAGACCACACGCGGCCAGGCGGACGCCAAGGCCGTCCGCGAGTTGCTCCTGGAGCGCCTCGGCGTCTCCTGACCCGTCGTACGAGCTTCCCGATCCGTCGGCGAACTTCCCGATCCGTCGTACGAGTGATGCCCGGTCCCCACGTGCGGGGCCGGGCTCTTTCGTTCGGCTCGGGCGGGGCCGACCGAGCCGGGCTTGTGTATGAGGCCCTTCGCGAGCGGCCTCGAGCCACCGTAAGTGCAGGCCAGCAACGGTCGGCTGTCGCTGGTGGTTGTGGGGAGCGCTCTCCAACGACCGTGGGTGACAGCCCGACCCGAGCGGCTCGCGCTTGGAGTTGCGGAGGACCGCCCTACGACGACCGTGAGCACGAACCGAACCGCTCCGATCGACGCCGGCAACGCGGACGCGGTCGCGCCCGACCGCCCGACCGCCCCAAAGGGCGGGAACCCGCCAGGCCCGCACCCGCGTGTCAGCGGCTGGGCTGGGGGGCGGCCGGCCGGGACGGGGTGGGTGTCGGCGCCGCCTCGTCCTCCGGGGACAGGCCGACCACGTTGCGCTGCATTTCGACGTTCGACTGGCCGGTGCCGCCGAGCTGGATGTCGTCGTACGCCTTCAGCTCGTTCAGCTCGTCGAAGTAGAGGACCGACAACGTCAGCGGGGTGGGTTCTTCGTTCTCGAGGCCGCGCAGCCCCGCCCCGCCCGTGGAGCCTTCGATCATGAGCCGGGTCGTCATCGGGGGTGCGGTGGCGGCGGGCGGTGACGCCGCGGGGGAGGCGGACGCGGACGGGTCCGGTTCGGGTGCTGCCGGTGGTGGCAGCACGGAGACGGACCGCTGGTGGCGGTGCCCGGCGAGGACGAGCGGGACCAGGCCGGACAGGGGTTGTGCCATTTCCGGGTCGTGGACCAGCGCGATGTCGGCCTTGTCGATGGTGCCGCGGGCGGTGGCGTCGCGGATCGTGGTGGCGAGGGTTTCGCCGGCGGCGGTGAGCAGTTGGGGTGCGGCGTCGTCGCCGGCTTCGTTGGATTCGCTCTTGTCCGGCGTGAACTGGGGGTCGCCGATGCCGGCGATGGTGAGCCCGTCGACGGTGGTGGTGGTGTTGTCGAGGACGACGGCGTTGCGTTGCCGGCCGACGGCGGCCTGGATGGCGGCGGAGTCGTGGTTGCCGCGCACGTAGATGTAGGGGACCTGGATGGAGGGGATGGCGGAGACGTACGACGTCTCGGCACCGCTGCCCCAGTCGACGATGTCCCCGGTGTCGATCACGGCGTCGATCTCGAAGGTTTCCACGACGG
This sequence comes from Actinoplanes sp. DH11, assembly GCF_020873875.1. Taxonomy (GTDB): domain Bacteria; phylum Actinomycetota; class Actinomycetes; order Mycobacteriales; family Micromonosporaceae; genus Actinoplanes. The sequence continues at coordinate 23,221 of NZ_JAHWGU010000010.1, read as the reverse complement.
TCCGGATCAGGCCGAACGAGGACGGGTTGAGGTGCAGGTCGGAGACGTGCAGCAGGCGGGTGGTGTTGCCGGCGGGCTCGTAGACGGGTAGCGCCGAGATGGTCGAGTAGACCCGGCTGACGTTGCCGACGATGGCTTGGAGCTGTTCCGCGTACCGGCCGTAGTTGTCCGCGATGCGGCGCGCGTCACCGACCACCGCGGGGGCGTTGACGAGCAGGCCCTCATATCGCGGCTCGCTTATCGCGTCGGGCCGCAGGGTGCCGGCTGCCGCGGCGAAGCTGCCGGCGGTGACGACCAGGGCGGTGACGCCGGCGGCCGCGGTGCGGCGGACGTCGCGGAAGACCAGGGCCGCGCAGAGCAGGGCGCTGAGAACGGCGAGCCCGAGGGTACGCAGACCGAGTCGCGTCACCCCGGAGACGACTTCGTCCACCGCCCGGTCACCGGCGGAGCTGATGGCCGACGGGTTGTCGATGAGCGCCTCGGTGCGGCTCTGGTCGAGGGAGCCGAGGTCGACCTTGAGGTGCAGCGGGCCGCGGTGACTGTCCAGGTGCAGGGAGCCCAGCGGCGGGATGTTGACCTCGGTGCCGCCGTGCACGGAGGGCCGGATCGACATCTCGGCGCTGAACGGGCCCACGTTGATGCCGGCGTGCGCGAAGAGCATCACGCCGATCAGGGCGCCGACGATGCTGACCAGGCCGACTGCCGCGCCGACCCGGATCCGGCGGGTCCACCGGCTGCGCAGTGCCCGGCCGGTGAGCCGGGCGGCGGACCTCAGGCGGCGGCGCCAGGCCGGCGCCGTCGGAGCGGGTTCCGTGGTCATCGAGCGCTCACCTGCCCGAATTTGCGCCAGCTGAAACAGTCCTCATCCCGGTCAGCTCTTGCCGGCTCCGCCGTCCGAGAAGACGAGCCGGATGAGGCGGTCGTCCTCGGGACCGGGGTCGCCGGCGTCCTCCTGGTTGGAGGTGCTGAGCCAGAACGAGCCGTCGGGCGCGGTCACCACCGTGCGCAGCCGGCCGAACTCGTCGGTGAGCAGTTCCTGCGGGGTGCCGAGCACCGTGCCGTTCTCGGTGACCGAGAGCAGGGTGAGCCGCTTGCCGAGCAGGCACGCGGTGGCGAGCAGACTCTCCGCCGCGGCCACGCCGCCGCAGGCGGACTCGGCGGCCGGCCAGGACGTCATCGGGTTGATCAGTTTCGGGTCGGTGCCGTCGCCGTCGGCCTTGGGCCAGCCGTAGTTGCCGCCCTTGCGCACCACGTTCAGCTCGCTGGTGCGCGGCTGCGTGGTGTCGGTGGCGAACATCCGGCCGGTGGAGTCCCAGGCCAGGGCGGAGACGTTGCGGTGGCCGGAGGACCAGACCGTGGAGTTCTTCACCGGGTTGCCGGTGGCCGGCTTGCCGGCCGTGGTGACCCGCAGGATCTTGCCGCCCAGATTTTTCGGGTCGGGCGCCTGGGCGCCGGTCGGCGTGCCGTCACCGGTGCCGACGTAGAGCTGACCGTCCGGCCCGAAGGCCAGGGCCCCGCCGTTCTGCTCGGGGGACCGCGGGATGCCGGTGAGGATTGGCTGGAGCTTTCCGCCGTCCACGAGCTTGGCGACCCGGTTGTCGCGGTCGGTGGAGTAATAGACGTACAACGTCTTGTCGGTCTCGTAGTCCGGTGAGACGGCGATGCCGAGCAGGCCGCCGTCACCGGAGGCCCGCACCTCGTCGAGGCGCTCCAACTCGGTGACCTGGAGGCCGTCGGCGTCGGACTCGGGGCCGACCTTCAGGATGCGGGCGGTGTCCCGCTCGGTGACCACCGCCGCCCCGTCGGGCAGGAAGGCGATGCCCCACGGGACCTCGAGGTTCTTGGCGAGCACGGTGAGCGCGACCTCCCGCTCACCCGAGTCCTCGCCGGAGGTGGGCGCGGCCGACGGGCGGGACAGGTTGGGCGGTGACCCGGCCTGATCCGGGCCGGGCGGTCCGAAACTGCATCCGGAGGTCAGGACCAGAACGGCACCGACCAGCGCGACCGCGGCACGGCCCCGGCGGGAACGCACGACCAGACCACCCCCTCAGGCTCTTGCCGACCAGGGTAGCCGTGCCGGCTGACAGATCCCGGGGATCATTGATCCGTGGCGGGCTCCGCGGCGACCGGGTGGCCGCCTGCGGCGAGCACGAGCGGCAGGTTGTCCCGGGTGACACCGGTCAGCCGGATCACGTTGCCGTTGTCGAGCAGGGCGGAGACACGGCCCCGATCGTCCGGGGCGAGCTCGGCGATCCGGCTCCAGGGCACCCGGCTGCCGCCGAACAGGGCACGCACCCGCAGCTCGTCGGGGTAGACGTCGGTGCCTGCCCGATAGGTCCAGATGAGCACCGCGAGCGGGATCAGAAGGATCGGGGCGAGTGCCCAGGATGCGCCGGCCAGCGGAACCGTGCCGACGACGGCGATGAGCGCCGCCACCAGGACGGCGCCGGATTTGCGGACGCGAAGGGCGGGACGACTGCGCACGTACCCATCCTCCCACCACCACCGGAGGCCGGTCCCGGCACGTGTCTCGATTTGACCGCCGTCGCTGCGTGGCAGACGATCTCGGGCAGAGAACCGTGCCGCTCCATGGGCGTAACTCGATCCGGGGACACTCGTTGACCGGGTGCAGTTCCCTCCTGCTTCACCCCGACCTCGCCGGGGGCGACCCGACCCCCGTGCGGGAACACCGCAGAGGACACATCGTGGCTGTGCCGCACCCCGTGCCGGCCCCGCCCCGGAGCATCGGGCGGGGGGCTCTGCTCGCTGTGCCCGGCGTGGCCGCCGTCCTGCTCGCGGCGGGCGCGGCAGGCATGCTGCCGGTGGCGCTCGCGCTCGCCGCCGCGGTGGGTTGCGCGGGATTGTTCGCGACGGCTTCCCTCATGCGTACGGCCATCGCGCTGCACCGCGCCGAGAACGGTGCGTTCGTCTCCTGCCGTGGCGCCGGTCTCGTCGGCCTGGGCACGCTTGCTTCCACGGCGTCCGCCCTGGTGCCCTGGTGGGATCCGCCGCAGCGGGCTGGCTGGCTCACCGCGGGATTGTCTGTCGCGGCCGCTTGCTACGTCGCCGGCATCTCCCTGTTGCCGGGCGCGGCGAGCAGCTGGCCGGTCCGGTTGCGCCGGGCGTTCGACGGCCTCGGTCTCGGTGTCAGCCTGGCCTTCGCGGCCTACCTGGTGCCGGGCGTGTCGGCGCGGCCGGCCGCGGTGCCGGCGCTGCTGATCGCGACCGGTGGCGTCGCGATCGTCACGGTGATCGTGCTGCGCGCCCGGCCCCGGCCGCGCCCGTCGATCTGGTGCGGCGCCGGCGCCGGCCTGGTCATGCTGGCGCTGAGCGCCCTGGCCGTGCTGCCGCCGGGCAGTCCGGGCCTGCTGGCGGCGGGGCTGCTGATCGTGGCCGGGATGACCGCCGCGGCGGTCGGGGGCACGCGGCGCGACCTGACGCCCCCGCCGGCGACGCCGCGCAGCCCGGATCAGTACCTGGCGAGTTATCCGCTGCTCGCGGTGCCGGCGGCGGTCGGGGTGGTGGCGGCGGTCTGGCACCTGCTGGCGGTGCGCCGGTTCGACAACCAGGCGATCGTCTTCGGTCTCGTCATGGTGAGCGTGCTCGTCGTGCGGGAGTTGCTGGTGGTCCGCGACATCCGCAATTACGCCGGCCGGCTCCGGGTCGCCGAGGCCCACTTCCGCTCGCTCGTCGCCGGTGCCACCGACCTGACCCTGGTGCTCGACGAGCAGCTCATGGTCCGCTGGCAGTCACCGGCCGCGGCCCGCCTCTTCGGGCTGCGTGACGACGAGGTGATCGGCCGGCGGTTCGCCGACCTGATCCACCCGGAGGACGTCGCGGACGCCCAGGCGGTGATCGGCTCGGTGCTGGCCGGTGAGCATGAGGGCGGCCCGCCGGTGCTGGTCAGCGCCCGGATGCGCGACGGCGCCCGGCTCTGGCGGGACACCGAGTCGACGATCTCCGACCAGCGTGGTGTGCCCGAGGTGGCGGCGCTGGTCGTGCACGTGCGCGATGTCGGCGAGCGGGTGCACCTGGAACGTACCCTTCATCGCCTCTCCTACCTGGACCAGCTCACCGGGCTGGCCAACCGCCGGGCGCTGATGCGTGATCTGCTGGCGCACCGCCGCCGGCCCGGCCGGCGGGGCAACCTCATCGTGATCGACCTGCACGGGGTCGCCGAGGTCAACGACAGCCGGGGGCGGGAGGTCGGCGACGCCGTGCTGGTCGAGGTGAGCCGCCGGCTCAAGGCTCTGATCGGCGAGGAGGACGTGCCGGCCCGCCTCGGCGGCGACGAGTTCGCGGTGCTGACCACGGAGTCGGCGGTCCCGGCGTACGCGCTGGCCACCCGCATCGTGTCCGCCCTCGGCGAGCCGCACCAGCTGCCCGGCGCCACCGTGGAGTTGCACTGCAGCGTGGGCCTGGCCGAGCTGGCCGGTGGCGTCGACTCGGAAGAGGTGCTGCGGCACGCCGACCTGGCCCGGCAACGGTCGCGGCAGATCGGCCTGGATCGCGTCGAGTGGTACGACCCGGACGTCGAGATCCAGTTGCACCGCCGGATGGAGCTGGAGAGGCAGCTGCTCGGCGCCGCCGGCCGCGGCGAGCTGGACCTGGTGTTCCAGCCGGTGACCGGGCTGCGCGACGGCCGGCCGGTCGGGGTTGAGGCGCTGCTGCGCTGGCGGCATCCGACGCTCGGCACGATCCTGCCAGAGGAGATCCTGCCGATCGCGGCCGCGCTCGGCATCACCGCCGAACTGGACGAGTGGGTGCTCGACGAGGCCTGCCGGAGCCTGACCGCCTGGGCCGGCGGTGAGTCGGACTTCTGGCTGTCGGTGAACGTGGGCCCCCGGGAACTGCTCACCGCGCGCTTCCCGGAGCGGGTGGCGGCGACCTTGAAACGGTACGGCCTGACCCCGGAACGCCTGGTCGTAGAGGTGGCCGAGACCTGGATCGCGGAGGACGTGCCGGCCATCGTCGCGGCGCTGTCCGGGCTGCGCAAACTGGGCGTCCGGGCGGCGCTCGACGACTTCGGCTCCGGGCAGACCTCGCTGTCACACCTGCGCCGGCTGCCCGTGGACATGCTCAAGCTCAGCCAGTCCCTGCTGACCGGCGGCCCCGACACGGTCCTGGACGTGGTGGTCAGTCTCGGTCGCCGGCTGGGTCTCGAGATCGTCGCGAAGGGCCTGGAGACGCCCGAGGGGATCGACCGTGCCTCGGCCGCGGGCTGCCGGTACGGCCAGGGTTTCGCGCTGGCCCACCCGGCGCCGGCCGAGCGGATCGAGGCGTACCTGGAGACGCACCGCGCCTGACGGTCCTCAGCGTGGCGGCGCGGTGCTTCCCCGTGGCGTCAGGTGGAACCGGCTGGCCTCCACGTTGCCCACCCGTTTGCCGTCGATCGCGTTCAGCAGCTCCCGGGCGGCCTGCGCGCCGTAGGCCGAGATGTCCCGGCTCAGCGCCGTGAGCGGCGGGTGCACCAGGCTGCACAGCGGCGAGTCGTCCCAGGCCACGATGGACAGGTCACCGGGGACGGACAGCCCCATCTCCTGTGCCACGGCGAGCCCGGCGACGGCCATCACGTCGTTGTCGTACAGGATCGCGGTGGGCCGGTCGCCACCGATCAGCAGCCGCCGGGTGGCCCGGCTGCCCTCCTCGCCGGTGTAGTCGGCGGGCACGGTGATCGTGTTCGTCAGGCCGAGGGACGCGCAGATCTCGTCGAACGCCTTGGTGCGGGTCTGCGTGTGCAGCAGGTCGGACACTCCGCTGACCCGGGCGATCCGGTGGTGGCCGAGCGCGACGAGGTAGCGGACCGCCTCGGTGATCGCGCCGGCGTCGTCGGACCAGATCTGGGCGATGCTGCCGGTGTCGCCGGGCCCGCCGATCACCACGGCGGGGAGCTGCAACTCCTGCAGCACGGGGATCCGGACGTCGTTCTCCCGGATGTCGGTGACGATCACGCCGTCGATGCGGCGCTCACCCCACCAGCGGCGGTGAACCTCGATCTCCTGTTCCGGGGTGGCCACGACCTGGAGGGTCAACGCGTAGGACCGGGCGCCGAGCTCGGCCTCGAAACCGCTGATCAGACCCATGAACCAGGGTTCGATGCCGAGGATCCGGGCGGGCCGGCACAGGGTCAGGCCGACGGCTCTGGCACGAGCACCGGAGAGCGCGCGGGCAGCGCTGTTCGCGTTGAACCCGATCTCCTGGGCGATCGCGACGATCCGTTTCCGGGTCGCCTCGGAGACGCCGGGCTGTCCGTTCAGCGCGTACGAAACCGCGCCTTTCGACACACCCGCCCGCCGTGCGATGTCGGCGATCGTGGGCCGCTTCACTCGATCTCCTCTGTCCCCACTGCTGCCGAGCTTAACCGGCGCTGAACAACGTTGGGCGGCCTCCCTTGACGCTCCGAAACCGCTTGAGCGGTTAAGTGTTACGTCACACCGACGGTCCTGTAAAGCATGGGAGCGCGCCCATGTCCGATAAAGGCCACTTAAGGCCACTTGATCGTCAACGGGGAACACGGCTGTAACTAGGTATTGACATTCACCAAACTCGCCAATAGCGTCGGCGCAACTTACACGGTTCAGTGACTTAGCTCTCCGTATCGGAGGAAGACTATGAAGTTTGTCGGACGTCGCGCCCTGCGCGCGGCCGCCGCGGGAGTCGCGGCCACCCTGGTGATCGCCGGCTGCAGCGGCCAGGCGCTCGAGGGCGGCGGTGACAGCGAAGGCGGCGAGGGTCAGATCACCCTGAAGGTCAACTTCTTCGGTGACATGGGCCAGGAGATGATCAAAGAGCGCTTCGAGAAGGCCAACCCGAACATCAAGATCGCGCTGAACTCCGCCGAGTTCAACGCGCACCACGAGGACCTTCAGAAGAAGCTCGTCGCCGGCAGCGGCGCCCCGGACGTCGCCGCGGTCGACGAGGGCTTCATGGTCGGGCTCAAGAACCAGGCCGACAACTTCGTGAACCTCCTGGACCACGGCCTGGGCAGCGCCGAGTCGCGCTACCTGCCGTGGAAGTGGAAGGGCTCGATGTCCGCCGACGGCAAGCAGATCGGTCTCGGCACCGACGTCGGTGGCCTGGCCATGTGCTACCGCACCGACCTGTTCAAGGCGGCCGGCCTGCCCACCGAGCGCGACCAGGTCTCGGCCCTGTGGCCGACGTGGGACGCGTTCATCGAGACCGGCAAGAAGTACACCGAGACCTCGAAGAAGAAGTTCATCGACTCCGGCACCAACCTGTTCAACCCGGTGCTGGCCCAGCAGCCGGTGGGCTTCTACAACGAGCAGGAGCAGTTGCAGATGGAGGGCGGGCCGAAGGTCGCGTTCGACGTCAGCATGAAGGCCATCGACGCCGGCATCTCGGCCAACCTGGTCAGCTTCCAGCCCGGCTGGAACCAGGGCTTCACCGGTGACAAGTTCGCCGTGCTCGCCTGCCCGGCGTGGATGCTCGGCCACATCCAGCAGACCGCGCCCGGCACCAAGGGCAAGTGGGACATCGCCGCGATCCCCGGTGGCGGCGGTAACTGGGGCGGTTCCTGGTGGACCGTCCCGGCGCAGACCAAGCACGCCGAGGCCGCGGCCAAGTTCGTCGACTTCGCCACCCAGCCCGAGCAGCAGATCGAGGTCTTCAAGACGGTCGGCAACCTGCCCTCGCAGCCGGCGCTCTACAAGGACCCGGCCGTTCTGGACTTCAAGCACGAGTTCATGAGCAACGCGCCGACCGGCCAGATCTTCGCGAAGACCGCGGAGAGCCTGCAGCCGCAGTACCTCGGCAAGAAGAACGGCAAGACCCGGGAGAGTGTCGAGCGGGTCATCACCCAGGTGCAGGAGGGCAAGCTGACCACCTCCGACGCCTGGCCGAAGGCGGTCGAGGAAGCCGGCAAGGCCGCCTCTTCCTGATCCGCGACGTGCCGCAGGCGGGGCGACGCGAGTCGCCCCGCCTGAGTCTTAGGAGTGCCTTGTGTCCCTGACCCAGCTTCGCCCGGCGCCACCCTCGCCGCAGCGCCCGACGGCATCCGCCGGCAAGGCGACACTGTGGTGGCACCGCTTCGACACCCGAACCGTCCCGTACCTGCTGATCGCGCCGTTCTTCGTGCTCTTCGCGATCTTCGGGCTGTTCCCGCTCATCTTCAACGCCGTGGTGTCCCTGCGCCACTGGCGGCTGGACGACGCCGACAAGACCGGCTGGGCCGGCGCGGAGAACTACAGCCGCCTCCTCACCGACGCGGACTTCTGGAACGCGCTGTTCAACACGTTCGGCATCTTCATCCTGTCGACCGTGCCGCAGCTCGTCCTGGCGCTGCTCATCGCCAACCTGCTCAACCACCGGCTGCGGGGCACCACGTTCTGGCGGGTGGCCGTGCTGCTGCCGTACGTCACCCCGGTCGCCGCCTCCACCCTGCTGTTCGCGATGTTCTTCCAGACCGACAGCGGCATGGCCAACTGGTTCCTGTCGCTCGTCGGCTTCGGTGAGGAGAACCCGCTGAACTGGCGGGCCGAGAAGTGGAGCTCGTGGATCGCGATCGCCACGATGGTCAACTGGAAGTGGATCGGCTACAACGCGCTCCTCTACCTCTCGGCCATGCAGGCCATCCCGCGCGACGTCTACGAGGCGGCGGCGGTGGACGGCGCCGGCCCGCAGCGGCAGCTCTGGCAGATCACCGTCCCGATGATCCAGCCCGTGGTGATCTTCACGGTGGTCCTGTCCACCATCGGTGGCCTCCAGCTGTTCAACGAGCCGATGCTCTTCGACGAGAACCCGGCGCTGGCGAACGGTGGCTCGGACCACCAGTGGCAGACCATCGCCCAGCTCATCTACCAGGTCGGCTGGCGTGACTACAACCTCGGATACGCGGCCGCGATGTCGTGGGCGCTGTTCCTCATCATCCTGGTGGTAGCGGCGATCAACGCCCTGCTCACCCGGCGCTTCGGAGGTGGCCGGTGAGTGTCGTGACCTCACGGGCGCCGCAGGACACCCGCGGCACCTGGAAGACCTATCTCAGCCTCTCGGTGGCGCTGCTGCTGTCGGCGTTCCCGCTCTACTGGATGTTCGTGATCGCCACGAGCACCGACGCGGCGCTGGGCAAGTATCCGCCGGTGCTCATCCCGTCGGACCAGTTCATGGTCAACCTCAGGGAGGTCTTCACCCTCCAGAACGTGTACTTCGCCGCCTCGCTGATCAACAGCGTCATCGTCGCCACGGTGGTCACGGCCTCGACGCTGTTCTTCTGCTCGCTGGCCGGGTTCGCGTTCGCGAAGCTGCGGTTCAAGGGCCGCAACCCGCTGATGTTCGTGGTGATCCTGACGCTCACCGTGCCGAACCAGCTCGGCGTTGTCGCGCTCTACATCCTGATGGGCAAGCTGCAGTGGAACGGGACCCTGATCGCGGTCATCGCCCCCGGGCTGGTCAGCGCGTTCGGCGTCTTCTACATGCGGCAGTTCATCGACCACGCGGTCCCCGGTGAACTGGTCGAGGCGTCCCGGATCGACGGCGCGTCGACGATGCGCGTCTACTGGAGCATCGTGCTGCCGGCCATCCGGCCCGCGCTGGCGGTCCTCGGCCTGCTGACGTTCGTGGCGACCTGGAACGAGTTCCAGTGGCCGCTGATCACGCTCGGCGGCACCGAGTACCCGACGTCGATGGTGGCGCTCTCCGACCTGGCGAGCGGCAACTTCGTCATCTACCGCCGGGTGCTGGCAGGGGCGTTCGTGGCCACCGTGCCGCTGCTCCTGCTGCTCGTCCTCGGTGGACGGCAGATCGTCCGCGGGATCATGGAAGGCGCCGTCAAGTAGGCGCCGCAGCGATCGGCCCGCCCGCGTTCGCCGCGGAGCGGGCCTTTCGTCCTTAAAGTGGGTTTCGTGGCTACTCCGGACTTCATCCTGGAACTGCGCGAGCAGATCGGGCACGCACCGCTCCCGCTGCCCAGCGTCACCGCGATCGTCTTCGACGGCGAGGGGCGGGTGCTTCTCAACCAGCGGAGCGACGACGGGCGCTGGTCCCTGCTCGCCGGCGTGCTCGAACCGGGGGAGCAGCCGGCCGCCGGCGCGATCCGCGAGGTCCAGGAGGAGACGGCTGTCGACATCGTCGTGGAGCGGATCGTCGCGGTCGAGGCGCTGCCGTTGCGGGTGATCGCCAACGGGGACCAGGTCTACTGGTTCGAGGTGGTGCTCGCGTGCCGGGCGGTCGGCGGCGAGGCCCGGGTCAACGACGACGAGTCGCTCGCCGTGGCCTGGTTCGAGCCGGACGCGATGCCGGAGCTGAACGAGCGGCAGAGCCGTTACCTCAAGGCGGCCCGCGACGAATCCGCCCCGCCGTACTTCGTCCGCTGACCGCGGGCGGGGACCCGGTCACCCGTACCCCTTCAGGGATGGGTGACCGGGCACTCGGATCGAGCTATTCCGGCACGCGGCGGTAGGCGCCGTCGCTCGCGCTCGTCGCCATCGAGGCGTAGGCGCGCAGCGCCGCCGAGACCGGGCGCTGCCGGTCGGCCGGGGTGTACGGCTTCGGCCGCCGCTCCTGCTCGTGCCGGCGCTGGGCCAGCACGTCGTCGTGGACGTTGAGCGTGATGCTGCGGCCCGGGATGTCGATGGTGATCTCGTCGCCGGTCTCGACGAGCGCGATCAGGCCACCACCGGCCGCCTCGGGCGAGACGTGCCCGATCGACAGGCCGGACGTGCCGCCGGAGAACCGGCCGTCGGTGATCAGGGCGCACGCCTTGCCGAGGCCGCGGCCCTTGAGGAACGACGTGGGGTAGAGCATCTCCTGCATGCCGGGGCCGCCGCGCGGGCCCTCGTAGCGGATGATCACGACGTCGCCCTCGACGACCTCTTTGCCGAGGATGCCGGTGACCGCGTCGTCCTGCGACTCGTAGACGCGGGCCGGGCCGGTGAACTTCCAGATCGACTCGTCGACGCCGGCGGTCTTGACGACGCAGCCGTCCGGGGCGAGGTTGCCGAAGAGGATCGCGAGGCCGCCGTCGACCGTGTACGCGTGCTCGACTGACCGGATGCAGCCCTCGACCTCGTCGGTGTCCAGTTTCGCCCAGCGGTTCTCGGTGCTGAACGGCTGGGTGGTGCGCACGCCGCCGGGTGCCGCGTGGAACAGCTCGAGAGCCTCCGGCGAGGCCGATCCGCCGCGGATGTCCCACTTGTCCAACCAGGTCGGCAGGTCGGGCGCGTGCACGGCGCGGACGTCGGTCTTGAGCAGGCCGCCCCGGTGGAGCGAGCCGAGCAGGGCCGGGATGCCACCGGCGCGGTGCACGTCCTCCATGTGGTATTTCGGGCTGTTCGGCGCGACCTTCGCCAGGCAGGGCACTCGGCGCGAGATGGCGTCGATGTCCGAGACGCTGAAGTCGAGCCCGGCCTCGCGGGCCGCCGCCAGCAGGTGCAGCACCGTGTTGGTCGAGCCGCCCATCGCCACGTCGAGGGCGACCGCGTTCTCGAAGGCGCTCCGGTTGGCGATCGAGCGCGGCAGGACCGACTCGTCGTTCTTCTCGTAGTAGTCCTTGGCGATCTCCACGATCAACCGGCCGGCCTCGGTGAAGAGGGCCTTGCGGGAGGCGTGCGTGGCGAGCGTCGAGCCGTTGCCGGGCAGCGACAGGCCGATCGCCTCGGTCAGGCAGTTCATCGAGTTGGCGGTGAACATGCCGGAGCAGGAACCGCAGGTCGGGCACGCGGACCGCTCGATGGTGTCGAGCTGGGCGTCGGTGACGTTGTCGTTGGCGGCGGCGCTCATCGCGTCGACCAGGTCGAGCTTCTCGTGCACGATGCCCTCGATGGCGACCGTCTTGCCGGCCTCCATCGGGCCGCCGGAGACGAAGACCGTCGGGATGTTGAGCCGCAGCGCGGCGATCAGCATGCCGGGCGTGATCTTGTCGCAGTTCGAGATGCAGACCAGGGCGTCGGCGCAGTGCGCGTTCACCATGTACTCCACCGCGTCGGCGATCAGCTCGCGGCTGGGCAGCGAGTAGAGCATGCCGCCGTGACCCATCGCGATGCCGTCGTCGACGGCGATCGTGCTGAACTCGCGCCCGACGCCACCGGCGGCGGCGATCGACTCGGCCACGAGACCACCGAGGTCCTTCAGGTGCACATGCCCGGGTACGAACTGGGTGTAACTGTTGGCGATCGCGACGATCGGCTTGCCGAAGTCGTCGTCGGTCATGCCGGTGGCGCGCCACAGGGCGCGCGCGCCGGCCATGGTGCGACCGTGGGTCGAGGTCCGGGAGCGCAGCTCAGGCATGTCCCCATACTGCCACCGGCATCTCGGGGAAATGCCAAGGACGTCCACAGCGCGGGACGCCGGGGGCTGTTCGAATCGACAAAGATCGGGCACAGTGTGTCCGTGCACTCACCGTCCGGTATGGAGCTGGCGGGTCTCGCCGGCCTGCTCGCCGCGGTGCCGGCGGTCGCCTATCTCGGTCAGTCAGGGCGCCGGCACACCGGAGCGGCCAGGCGCGCGCACCTTCTCCTCGCGCTCGGCGGCGCGCTGGTCACCGCCGCTGCCCTGGCCGGGCTGGCCACCGCCCTGCTCGGCGGCCATCATCATGACCCTGATCACTCCCGGACGCTGGCCACGATGGTCGCGATCGGCATGGGCGTCGGCGCGCTCGTGCTGCTGGCCGGGACGGTGGCGCTGCCCGGCGCCACCCGCGGGCCGGCCGCCGCGCTGCGGCACGTGCTGGACGGCCTGGTGATCGCGTCGGCCATCTGGTTCGTCGGCTGGGCGCTGATCTCGCGGCCGACCCGGATCCTCGGCGACCTCACCCCGTACCGCTGTGTCGCCGTGCTGCTCCCGGCGGTCCTGGCCGCTGTCGCGCTCGGTCTGACCGCGGTGATGGCGCTGCACGCGCACCGGCCCCGGCGCAACAGCATCCTGGTGGCGGCCGGGGTGAGTGTGGTCGCGATCGCGGCGACGGCGATCTCCTCCGCGATCTGCCGGGACCGCAACGCGCTGGCGCTGGCCGGTGTGCTGCTGCTCGCCGCCGGCCTGATCACGGTGGCGCTCGCGGTGAAGGCCGCCGACCGGCCGTTCGAGGTGAGCGGCGACGTGCTGGAACGCGGCGGGGCGTACGCGGTGGTGCCGATGCTTGCCGTGATCGGCGCGCTCGGTTATCACCTGACCCGGGGCGGGTCGGTGGACGCGCTCGGCTACTTCGGGATCAGCGTGGTCGGGCTGGCCCTGGTCGCCCGGCAGTACCTGGCGCTCGACGACGTCCGGCGGTACACCTCCCAGCTGCGTCACCGGGAGGCGCACTTCCGCGAGCTGGCGCACACCGACCCGCTGACCGGGCTGGCCAACCGGCGCGGCCTGCAGCGGGCCCTGCGGGACTCGACCGACAACGCGGTGCTGATCGGGATCGACCTGGACGGCTTCAAGACGGTCAACGACATGCGCGGCCACGACATCGGCGACAGCGTGCTCACCGAGGTGGCCGCCCGGCTGCGGCGCAACCTGCTGGCCGGTGACGTGGCGGCCCGGCTCGGCGGCGACGAGTTCGCGGTGCTGATGCACGGTGACGCCGACGAGGCGATGCTGGCGGCGCACCGGCTGCTCGCGGTGCTGGGCGAGCCGTACGAGGTGGACGGCGGTTCGATCTTCCTGTCCGCCAGTCTCGGCGTGGCCGACACCGGTGAACTGCTGCACGATGCCGACCTGGCCCTGCGGTACGCCAAGCAGCGCGGCAAGAACCGGGTGGAGCGCTACCAGGCGGGGTACGACGAGTTGCTGCGCCGCCGCGGCACCCTGCAGGGCGAGTTGCGGCACGCGATCGACCGCGGCCAGCTTCGCCTGGTCTTCCAGCCGGTGGTCGCGCTGCCGTCGATGCGCCCGGTGGGCGCGGAGGCGCTGCTGCGCTGGACGCATCCGGAGCTGGGTGCGGTACGCCCCGACGAGTTCATCCCCGTCGCCGAGGAGTCCGGCCTGATCAACCGGATCGGCGCCTGGGTCCTGGAGCAGGCCGTCGTGCAGCTCGCGGCGTGGCTGGCGAAAGGACACGACGTCTGGGTGTCGGTGAACCTGTCGCCCAAGGAACTGCACGCCGCCGACTACGCGGCCCAGGTCGCCGACGTGCTCGCCGAGCACGACGTGCCCCCGCAGCGGCTGGTCCTGGAGGTCACCGAGCACGCGGTCGCCACCGACATGGAGGAACTCGTCCGGCGGCTGGCCGAGGTGCGCGAGACGGGGGTCCGGATCGCGCTTGACGACTTCGGCGCCGGCTACTCCTCACTGACCCAGCTGCGCACCCTCCCGGTCGACATCCTGAAGATCGACCACGCGCTGGTGGCGGAACCGGAGTCGCGGACCGGCACGGCGGCTCCGCTCGTCGACGTGGTGGTCCGGCTCGGGCACCGGCTGGGCCTGGAGGTGCTGGCCGAGGGGATCGGCACCACCGCGCAGCGCGAGGTGGTGGAGGAGGCCGGCTGCCGGCTCGGTCAGGGCTCGCTGTTCGGCTGGGGCGTGCCGGCGGAGCACTTCGAGACCCGCCTCCGGACGCTCATCCCGGTGGGCCGGCGACCGCTCCCGGCGCCGCGTTCCGCGCCGCCGAGTGATGCGCCGGCGCGGAGCCAGGTGGTCCGCCTCGGACCGGGAATGCGGCAGGTCAGAGCGTTGCTGCCGAGCGATCCGGACTTCGTCGGAGCCCACGGTGACCCGCGCGGTGATCAAAATGTGGGATCAGTTGACTCAGGCCGTGAGATGGGGCAAGGTTAGCCGCATGTGCTTCGCGTCCCGAGTACTTATCTGAGCGCACTCTCCACAGCAGGAGGGTGCGCTAGGTCCCGTGCATTGGCACGAGGGCCTTTTTTGTTGCTCAAGTACCGGACGCCGACTTGTAAAGGTCTGAATTGCCATGACGAGACCCACTCCCGAATCCCTCGCCCAACGAGTCACCCCGGCCACCGTGGCGGCGGCCGCGAACACCGCTCCCGCCGCCGTGGCACCGGTAGCCACCACCGGCGCCGGCGCGCTCGTCCGGTCGCTCGAGGCGCTCGGGGTCGAGGTCGCGTTCGGCATCCCGGGCGGTGCGATCCTCCCGGCGTACGACCCGCTGTTCGACTCCAAGGTCCGGCACATCCTGGTCCGTCACGAGCAGGGCGCCGGTCACGCGGCGACCGGTTACGCCCAGGCCACCGGCAAGGTCGGCGTCTGCATCGCGACGAGCGGGCCGGGCGCCACCAACCTGGTCACGCCGATCGCCGACGCCTACATGGACTCGGTGCCGATCGTCGCCATCACCGGGCAGGTCGGCCGGCCCTACATCGGGACGGACGCCTTCCAGGAGGCCGACATCCAGGGCATCACCCTGCCGATCACCAAGCACAACTTCCTGGTGCAGAGCCCGGAGGAGCTGCCCCGGATCGTCGCCGAGGCGTTCCACCTGGCGGCCACCGGCCGGCCCGGCCCGGTCCTGGTCGACATCCCCAAGGACGTGCTGCAGGCGCAGACCACGTTCCAGTGGCCGCCGGTCCTGGACCTGCCCGGTTACCGGCCGACCCTGCACCCGCACGGCAAGCAGATCCGCGAGGCGGCCCGGCTGATCGCGGCGGCCAAGCGCCCGGTGCTGTACGTGGGCGGCGGCGTCCACAAGGCCGGCGCCACCGACGGGCTGCGCAAGCTCGCCGAACTGACCGGCATCCCGGTGGTCACCACGCTGATGGGCCTCGGCGCCTTCCCCGACTCGCACCCGCAGCACCTGGGCATGCCCGGCATGCACGGCACGGTCCCCGCGGTCTACGCGATGCAGAAGTCCGACCTGCTGGTCACCCTGGGCGCCCGCTTCGACGACCGGGTCACCGGCAACCTGGACTCGTTCGCCCCGGACGCCAAGGTGGTCCACGCCGACATCGACCCGGCCGAGATCGGCAAGAACCGGCACGCCGACGTCCCGATCGTCGGCGACGCCCGGCACGTCATCGACGAGCTGATCGCGGCGGTCTCGGCGAACGCCGCCGGCACCGCGCAGTACGAGTCGTGGTGGCGCACGCTGAACGACATCCGGGAGCGTTACCCGCTGGGCTACGACGAGCCGACGGACGGCAGCCTCTCCCCGCAGTACGTGATCGAACGGATCGGCGAGCTGGTCGGCCCGGACGCGGTCTACTGCGCGGGCGTCGGCCAGCACCAGATGTGGGCGTCGCAGTTCATCAAGTACGAGAAGCCCGGCACCTGGCTCAACTCGGGCGGCGCCGGCACGATGGGCTACGCCGTCCCGGCCGCGATGGGCGCCAAGGTCGGCCGGCCGGATGTCCAGGTCTGGGCGATCGACGGCGACGGCTGCTTCCAGATGACGAACCAGGAGCTGGCCACCTGTGCCCTGGAGGGCATCCCGGTCAAGATCGCCGTGATCAACAACGGCAACCTGGGCATGGTCCGGCAGTGGCAGACCCTCTTCTACGACGGCCGGTACTCCAACACCGAGCTGGGCACCCACAAGCACCGCATCCCGGACTTCGTGAAGCTGGCCGAGGCGCTCGGCTGCATCGGCCTGCGCTGCGAGTCGAAGGACGACGTCGACAAGGTGATCAAGCAGGCCATGGAGATCAACGACGCTCCGGTGGTCATCGACTTCACGGTCGGCAAGGACGCGATGGTCTGGCCGATGGTCGCGGCCGGCACCAGCAACGACGAGATCATGTTCGCCCGGGACATCCGCCCGACGTTCGAAGAGGACGACCTCTGATGAGCAACAAGCACACGCTGAGCGTGCTGGTCGAGAACAAGCCCGGTGTGCTCGCCCGGGTGAGTGGCCTGTTCTCCCGCCGCAGCTTCAACATCGACTCCCTTGCGGTGGGCGAGACGGAGAACCCGGACGTCTCCCGCATCACGATCGTCGTCAACGCGGACTCGTCTCCGCTCGAGCAGGTCACGAAGCAGCTCAACAAGCTGGTAAACGTCCTGAAGATCGTGGAGCTGGACCCGGCGCAGTCGGTCCAGCGTGAGCTCCTGCTGGTCAAGGTGCGTGCCGACCGGGCGCAGCGCAGCCAGGTGCTCGAGACCGTCGAGCTGTTCCGGGCGCGCGTGATCGACGTCGCTCCGGACACCCTGACGATCGAGGCCACCGGTAACCCCGACAAACTGGATGCGTTGCTGCGCGACCTCGAGCCGTACGGCATCAAGGAGATGGTCCAGTCGGGTCTCGTGGCCATCGGCCGCGGATCCCGGTCCATCACCACGGGCCCCGCACTGCGCGCCGCCTGACCCCGTCCAACCGCCCGACCCGCCGCCTCGAACCGGCCTGAAGGCTCCACCAACAAAGAAGGAAGTCATGACCGCGGAAGTTTTCTACGACGACGACGCCGACCTGTCGATCATCCAGGGCAAGAAGGTCGCCGTGATCGGTTACGGCAGCCAGGGTCACGCGCACTCGCTGTCGCTGCGCGACTCGGGCGTCGACGTGGTGGTCGGCCTGAAGGAGGGCTCCAAGAGCCGCCCGAAGGCTGAGGAGCAGGGTCTCACGGTCAAGGCTCCGGCCGAGGCGGCCGCCTGGGCCGATGTGATCATGGTGCTCGCGCCGGACACCGCCCAGCGCAAGATCTACACCGAGTCGATCGAGCCGAACCTGACCGCGGGCAAGGCGCTCTTCTTCGGGCACGGCCTGAACATCCGCTTCGAGCTGATCAAGCCGCCGGCGGACGTCACCGTCGCGATGGTCGCGCCGAAGGGCCCGGGCCACCTGGTGCGCCGCCAGTACGTCGACGGCAAGGGCGTCCCGGCCCTGGTCGCCGTGGAGCAGGACCCGACCGGTGAGGGCCTCGCGCTCGCCCTGTCGTACGCGAAGGCGATCGGCGGCAGCCGCGCCGGCGTCATCCGCACGACGTTCAAGGAGGAGACCGAGACCGACCTCTTCGGCGAGCAGGCCGTCCTCTGCGGCGGTACGGCGGCGCTGGTGCAGACCGGTTTCGAGGTGCTCACCGAGGCCGGCTACGCCCCGGAGATCGCGTACTTCGAGTGCCTGCACGAGCTCAAGCTGATCGTCGACCTGATGTACGAGGGCGGCATCTCCCGGATGCGCTACAGCGTGTCGGACACCGCCGAGTTCGGTGACTACGTCTCCGGCCCGCGCGTGATCAACGCGTCGGTCAAGGAGGAAATGAAGAAGATCCTCGCCGACATCCAGTCCGGCGAGTTCACCCGTCACCTGATCGCGGACGACGAGGCCGGCGGTCCGGAGCTCAAGAAGTACCGCGAGCAGGGCGCCCAGCACCCGATCGAGGTCACCGGCGCGAAGCTGCGCGGCATGATGAGCTGGGTGGACCGGCCGATCACCGAGACCGCCTGATCTTCAGCACCGGCGGCGGATGCCCGGCCCTCCCCGGCCGGGCATCCGCCGTTTCGTGAGTGAACTGAACTCCCCGGTGGCGCCCCTCCGTACCATTCGGCATCGTCGATGTGACGAGGTCCGGATGGAGGAACCATGGCTTCTGTGGTCCTGGTGACCGAGGAACTTGCGGCCGCCGCGCTCGAAGTACTCGCCGCCGACTGCGAGGTCCGCACCGTCGACGGCGCCGATCGGCCGGCCCTGCTGGCCGCGCTGGCCGAGGCCGACGCGGTGATCGTCCGCAGCGTCACCCGGATCGACGCCGAGGCGCTGGCGGCCGCGACCCGGCTGCGGGTCGTCGCCCGCGCCGGGGTCGGTCTGGACAACGTCGACGTGCCGGCGGCCACCGCCCGGGGCGTCCTCGTGGTCAACGCGCCGACCAGCAACATCATCTCCGCCGCCGAACAGGCCGTGGCCCTGCTGCTGGCGGTGGCCCGGCACACCGCGGTGGCCAGCGCGACCCTGCGGGCGGGCGCCTGGCGGCGCTCCGCGTTCACCGGCGTCGAGGTGCACGGCAAGACCGTGGGAGTGGTCGGGCTGGGCCGCATCGGCGTCCTCTTCGCGCAGCGCATGGCGGCTTTCGGGGTACGGCTCATCGCGTACGACCCCTATGTGCAGCCCGCCCGGGCCGCCCAGCTCGGTGTGCACCTGGTCTCGCTGGAGGAACTGCTCCGGCAGAGCGACTTCGTCTCGGTGCACCTGCCCCGTACGCCGGAGACCCTGGGCCTGATCGGGGAGAAGGAGCTCGCCGTGGTGAAACCCGGCGTGCGCATCGTCAACGCCGCCCGCGGTGGCCTCGTCGACGAGCGGGCGCTCGCCGACGCGCTCGCCGACGGACGCGTCGCCGGCGCCGGGCTGGACGTCTTCGAGACCGAGCCGCTGACCTCGTCACCGCTGTTCGCGTTCGACACCGTGGTGGTCACCCCGCACCTGGGCGCCTCGACCGTGGAGGCGCAGGACAAGGCGGGTCTCGCGGTGGCCCGCAGCGTGCGGCTCGCGCTGCGCGGCGAGTTCGTGCCGGACGCGGTGAACATCCGGGCCGGCGGCGCGGTCGACGAGGACGTACGCCCGCTCCTGCCGCTCGCCGAACGCCTCGGCCGGGTCTTCACCGCGGTGGCCGGTGGCGTCGCCGCCCGGATGACCGTCGAGGTGCGCGGTGCCGTCGTCGCCCACGACGTCTCGGTGCTCGAGCTGGCCACGATGAAAGGCCTGTTCGCGCCGGTGGCGGCTCAGGCGGTCACCTATGTGAACGCGCCGCACGTGGCCGCGGACCGCGGGGTCGAGGTCGAGCTGACGACCGAGGAGGATCTCGCCGAGCCCACCCTGATCACCGTGCGTGGCGCGATGCCGGACGGCGACACCCTCGCGGTGGCCGGTGCGTACGCCGGCGCCGCCAAGCTGGTCGAGGTGGACGGCTTCGCACTCGACGTCGCGCCCGACGGCGTGCTGCTCCTCGTCAGGTACCGCGACCGGCCCGGTGTGGTCGGCACGATCGGCACCACTCTGGGCCGGGCCGGGGTGAACATCGCCGCGATGCAGGTGGCCCGGCGTGCGGCCGGCGGTGAGGCGCTGATGGCACTCACCGTGGACTCGCCGATCGCACCGGACCTGCTCGCCGAGGTGGCCGCGGAGATCGGGTCGGCGCGGGCCGCGATGGTGGACCTGCGCGCCGACTGAGGCGGATCGTGCCGGCTTTTCCGAGCCGGTGCCGGTGTCAGACGGTAACCCGTGCGGGTGGTGGGTAGACGGTTCCGTCCTGGAGGTCAAGCAGATCAAGATTGAGCTCGCCGGCCAGCCGTTCGATGGTCTCCAGCACCACGTCCGGGCAGTTCTCGTCGAGCCGCATCTGGATGTGGTCGGCGGCGGCGTGCAGCGGCGCGCTCGCCCAGGGCGATCCAGGTGCCGTGGCCCGCGGCCCGCGGTCCGGGTACGTGCTGGTCAGGGCGTCGTAGAACGCGACGACGCGCGGGTCGGCGGGCCGCTGCGCGTGTTCGCCGCGGGCGCAGCGGGCATTGGCGTCCCGTACCGCTTCCGGGGCGGCCGACTGGGCCATGGCCCACACCACTAGGTCGAAACTCACCGGCGCATGGTGCCACCACGAGTGGCCACGAACCGGGAAACCGCGGGCCGACACGCGGGGCGGCGTCTTGCGCGTTTTTGGTCCGCATCGCTAGCGTTGTCCCTGCCGCACGACCGTGAAGGTGGGCCCGTCTTCGGGTGACGACGTCCGCCGCAGGGCCGTGTGTGTTCCCGGCGGGACCGACCCACGTGTACTCGTCGCATCAGCCCCCGTGCCGTTTGCCGCGGCGCGGGGGCTGTTCGCTGTCCGCGGGTGTTCATTTCCTGGGACTGCCGTTCCGTTGTTCGGGACTGAGCGTTACGGTGTCAGGGTTGCTCGACATAGGGGAGTTCGACGTGAGCGTGGCGCGGATCGCGGTGGTCGCCGGCGACGGCATCGGGACCGAGGTGACCGCGCAGGCCCGCAAGGTGATCGACGCCGTCCTCCCCGGCGTGGAGTACAACGAGTACGACCTGGGCGCCCGCCTCTACCACCGCACGGGCGAAGTGCTGCCCTCGTCGGTCCAGGACGAGCTGGCCGGCCACGACGGCATCCTGCTCGGCGCGGTCGGTGACCCGAGCGTCCCGCCCGGCATCCTCGAGCGCGGCCTGCTGCTGAAACTCCGCTTCGACTTCGATCAGTACGTGAACCTGCGTCCCTCCAAGCTGTGGCCCGGCACCACGAGTCCGCTGGCCGGCGTCAAGCCCGGCGAGATCGACATGGTGGTGGTCCGCGAGGGCACCGAGGGCCTCTACGTCGGCGCCGGTGGCGTCCTGCACCGGGACACCCCGGCCGAGATCGCCACCGAGGAGAGCCTGAACACCCGGCACGGTGTCGAGCGGGTCGTCCGGGACGCGTTCGACCGCGCTCAGCGCCGCGACCGCCGGCACCTCACGCTCGTCCACAAGACCAACGTGCTGACCAAGGCCGGCAGCCTGTGGGCGCGCACCTTCGCCGCCGTCGCGGCGGAGTTCCCCGAGGTCACCACGGAGTACCAGCACATCGACGCCGCCAGCATGTTCATGGTGTCGAACCCGCAGCGCTACGACGTGATCGTGACCGACAACCTCTTCGGTGACATCCTCACCGACATCGCCGCGGCGGTGACCGGCGGCATCGGCATGGCGGCCAGCGGCTCCGTGAACCCCGAGCGGGCGTACCCGTCGACCTTCGAGCCGGTGCACGGCTCCGCGCCCGACATCGCCGGGCAGGGCATCGCCGACCCGGCCGCCGCCATCCTCTCCGCGGCTCTGCTGCTGGAGCACCTGGGATCTGCCGACGAGGCCCGCCGAGTAACCGAGGCGGTCGCGGCCGAGGTCGCGTCCCGGACTCCGGGCGCGCCGCTGCGTACCGCCGAAGTCGGCGACCGGGTCGCCGCAGCCGTCTGACGCCATGATCCCAGCCCCGCGGCTCCCCGGAGCCGGCCGGGCTTCCACACCCGTGCGGTCATTGTTTTAACGACCGTTCGGGGTAGATTTCATGCGGCACTACGGGTGCCCTCGCATGCCTTGATCTTTTTCAGCGAAAGCAGGTCTTCTTGTCATGAGTGGTGGTGACAACCTCGAATTCGAGATCCGTCCGAACCCGGCACCCGTAGGAGACGGCGACCGCGCCGCCCTGCTGGCCAACCCCGGATTCGGCCGCATCTTCACCGACCACATGGTCACCATCCGGTATGCGGACGGCAAGGGGTGGTACGAGCCTCGCGTCGAGGCCCGCGCCCCCATCCCGATGGACCCGGCCAGCGCGGTGCTGCACTACGCCCAGGAGATCTTCGAGGGTCTCAAGGCGTACACGCTGCCCGACGGTGGTGTCGCCATGTTCCGCCCGGACGCGAACGCGGCCCGGTTCAACCAGTCCGCCCAGCGGATGGCGATGCCGCAGCTCCCGGTGGAGACGTTCCTCCGCTCCCTGCACGAGATCATTTCGATCGACCGGCAGTGGATCCCCGGCGGCGAGGAGGGCAGCCTCTACCTGCGCCCGTTCGCGTACGCCAGTGAGGTCTTCCTCGGCGTTCGCCCCGCCACCGAGTACCTCTACCTGGTCATCGCGTCCCCCGTCGGGCCGTACTTCTCCGGTGGCGTCAAGCCGGTCACGATCTGGGTCTCGCCGGACTACACCCGCGCGGCGCCCGGTGGCACCGGCGCCGCCAAGTGCGGTGGCAACTACGCCGCCGGCCTCTCCGCGCAGGCCGAGGCCGCCGAGCACGGTTGCGACCAGGTCGTCTACCTGGACGCGGTCGAGCGGAAGTACATCGACGAGCTGGGCGGCATGAACGTCTTCCTCGTGCTGGACGACGGCAGCCTGGTCACCCCGCCGCTGACCGGCACGATCCTGCCCGGCATCACCCGCGACTCGGTGATCAAGCTGGCCGAGCGCGCCGGCCGCCGGGTCGAGGAGCGGCCGATCAGCCTGGACGAGTGGCGCGAGGGCGCGGCGTCCGGCCGGGTCCGCGAGGCGTTCGCCTGCGGCACCGCGGCCGTGATCACCCCGATCGGAGTGATCAAGAGCGAGGACGGCGAGTTCACCGTCGCCGACGGCGGGTCGGGTGAGGTCACCATGTCGATCCGCAAGCAGCTGGTGGACATCCAGCGGGGCCGCGCCGAGGACCCGTTCGGCTGGGTCCACCGCGTCCTCTGATCGCTGCCGTCGCACGAGCCGGCGTTGCCGTCGGGCGAGTCGGCGTCGCCGTCGCACGAGCCGGCCCGGGCCCCGCAGGGGGCGGATTCCAGGGGTCGTTGCAACACAGGTTGATTAACTGGTTTCGGCCAGGAGTTTAGCGAAGCGCTCGGCTGGGGTGTCCCAGCCGAGCGTTTTGCGTGGGCGGCCGTTGAGTTCGACCGCGA
>NZ_JAHWGU010000109.1 GCF_020873875.1 Actinoplanes sp. DH11 | reverse complement strand
CACCGAGGCGGGCGGTGCCGCGCACAAAAGTGCCCGCCGGTTCGGTCGGCATCGCCGGCGGGCAGACGGGCGTCTATCCGCTGGCGACGCCGGGCGGCTGGCAGCTGATCGGCCGGACGCCGCTCCGCGTATTTGACCCGCACCGGAAGGAGCCGAGCTTGCTTTCCGCCGGTGACATTGTTGAATTTCGGCCGATTGGCGCCGATGAATTTGCACGTTGGAGAGATGAACATGATTGAAGTCATGGAGGGCGGATTTTTTACGACCGTTCAAGACAGCGGGCGTTTCGGCTACCGGCATGCCGGGGTGCCGGTGGGCGGGGCGATGGACGCGTGGGCGTATCGCCTTGCCAATGCGCTTGTCGGCAACCATGGCGATGAGGCGGTGCTCGAGGCGACGATGGCCGGGCCGACGATTCGGTTTCACGCCGAAACGGTGATCGCCATATGCGGCGGCGAGTTCTCATGCGCGCTGAACGGGC
>NZ_JAHWGU010000108.1 GCF_020873875.1 Actinoplanes sp. DH11 | reverse complement strand
CCAATACGGTGCGCCCAGACCGGTGAAAGCCGGCACCAGATAGACGCCGCAGGCTTCGCCGGTTGCCTCGGCCAACGCCTCGCTCTCGCGCGCATGGCTGATCAGCTTGATACCGTCACGCAGCCACTGCACCGCCGCGCCCGCGACGAAGATACTGCCCTCCACCGCGTAGGTGACCTTGCCATTAAGGCGATAGCCGACCGTGGTCAGCAGACGGTTCTTCGAACTCACCGGCTGATCGCCAGTGTTCTGGATCATGAAACAGCCAGTACCGTAGGTGCTCTTGACCATGCCCGGCTCGAAGCAGGCCTGGCCGATCAGGGCCGCTTGCTGGTCACCGGCCATGCCCAGCACCGGAATGCTGGCGCCGAGCAGCACGCTGTCGGTGTGACCGAACTCGGCGGCACAATCGAGCACCTCGGGCAGCAGGCTGGCCGGGATCTCGAACAGCTTGAGCAGCTCTTCGTCCCACTGTTGGGTAT
>NZ_JAHWGU010000107.1 GCF_020873875.1 Actinoplanes sp. DH11 | reverse complement strand
CCTCTTGATCAATGGCCCAAGTTCAGAAGCGGTCGGCGATGGAGCAGCAGCCGCTGGCTGATGGCAAAGCTTGACGAGCGCCACTTCGAGGAGAAGACGCGGGTGGTTCGTCCACTTCATCTCCTGCTGGCTTTTGTTCAACAGCTCAATCGCTCCGTACAAATCGGAAAGAGGAATCGCTTCCGAAAGCGAGGTGAACGCTTCGTCAACGACCGCAATTTGGATGGCTCCTTCCACATGAGGGGCCGTTTTGTACAGCAACAAGTCGCGATAATACAAAATCAAATCTTCAACCAAACGATTCGGATCTTTTCCTTGCGCCATCATTGCTTCAAACTGTTGCAAAACAGCCGCTGTATCTTTCCGATGAATGGCGGCAATGAAATCAGCCAACGCGGCAAATGATGCCGCTCCGGTCATCGCCAGCACGTCATCAAGCCGAAGCTTCCCATCGCTGAATGAAATCGCCTGGTCAAGCAAAC
>NZ_JAHWGU010000106.1 GCF_020873875.1 Actinoplanes sp. DH11 | reverse complement strand
CCATGGACCGATCCACGTGCTCGTTTTTTTGCCGACTGTGCAGACGATGCGCACGTTTTCCGGCTGGCTTGGCAAACGGGTAAAGAACATGTCGCTCAGTTCACAGCGCATTTACGCCTCCGGCCGCGAGCTGCAAGCTGCCGCGAAAGAGCAGGGCGGCTGGTTCATTCCCGCGCACGCGTTCACCCCGTTTAAAAGCTTGTACGGAAAAGGGGTCAAGCACAGCCTGACAGAAGTGTTTGACCCGGATTGGATTGATGCCATTGAACTTGGGTTAAGCGCCGACACGGCGATGGCGGACCAGATCGCCGAATTGCATCGCTACCCGTACTTGACGAATTCCGATGCCCATTCGCTGCGGAAAATCGCCCGCGAATATGAAGAAGTGCGGCTTTCCTCCCCGACGTTTGCCGAGTTTGAAAAAGCGCTGCGCGGTGAAGACGGGCGCGTGATTGTCGCCAACTACGGTTTAAATCCGAAAC
>NZ_JAHWGU010000105.1 GCF_020873875.1 Actinoplanes sp. DH11 | reverse complement strand
AGCAAACAGTCGCCCGCGTGCTTCGCCAAGAGCAAAGCAGCCAGTCGTACCATGTGCAGTTTGGCTCAGTTCAGTTTCCGACGAAAGTGTACGGCAATTATGTGTATCCAGCCGGCACGTATGATGCCCTTCTCATTACGCTCGGGGAAGGAAAAGGGGCAAACTGGTGGTGCGTCTTGTTTCCACCGCTTTGTTTTCTCGATTTTTCCAACGGCGATGCGGTCATGATGGCGGCGAACCGATCGCCTGCCGGAACGAATGAACCGGTGTCGGCTGAGAGCGTCCGGTCAATGGAAGCCGGGTCGACGCAAAACAGCGAGGCCGCCGAAGCGGAAGCTGAGGCGATGCGAAGCGGCGAGCAGGCCATCGAGCAGGACGAACCGAAAGAGGAGAGGGATACGATGGCGGAAACCGAAGATCGCGCCGTTCCGTCCATCCATGCGGATGGCGAGAAGGACAAAGGGGACACGGATGATCAAGAAT
>NZ_JAHWGU010000104.1 GCF_020873875.1 Actinoplanes sp. DH11 | reverse complement strand
ACCTTGACTAGCAAGTTTTCCACACTTTCGATAGTTCCTAAGGCAACAGTCAATGGTTTAAATAATTCTAACTTTAATTTCTCTACCTTGAGATTTGTAATTTTCATTCTGTACCAACCTTTCTAGATTTCCATATTAATTCGTATGATAGGTAGGAACTAGTTTCTTTGTTTTGAATATCTTAAATTTTATCTGATAGTCTGATTTACCTCCTTAATATTAAAATGGTAGAATGATTCGACAAAATATTACAAAAAGAATAAATTAACTGTAATTATACGCCGTTGGAATTATTTTCAAGACCCTTTTGTTATATTTTTGTAAATTTTTTGATATTAAGTACAAAAAATATCTTTAGATTCCATCACCCCCTTTAAGTAACTGTAGATGAGCAAATTCACTGACATAAATTGACAACTAAACAAAAAAGGAGACATGAATCCGATTCCTTGGTTAGAATAGATGTACCACCAACTATCCACAAAG
>NZ_JAHWGU010000103.1 GCF_020873875.1 Actinoplanes sp. DH11 | reverse complement strand
GGGTCGGCAAGCGGATTGCGCGTCATCCCCTGCATGATCGCTCCGGCGACGGCAAGGCCGGCGCCGACAAAGGCGGCCGCTGTTTCGCGCGGCAGACGGAGCTCGCGAATGAGATCAAGCTGTTTGCTTTGTTGATCGGAAAACAACGCCCGCCATACGTCGCTCCATGTCGTATCGGCGACGCCGACTCGCATCGAGCCAAACCAAACGGCGACAAGCAGGCCAAGCGACAGAAAAAACATATAGCGAAACGGCCAACGCCGGCGGTCTGCGTCCATTGGTGACTCCCCCTTTGACACAAAGAAGGACGGGACATTCACTGCCCATGAACGCCCCGTCTCGTCGTTATTGGCCTAAAAAATGCTTTTTAAAGAAATCGAGCTGGTAGTCTAACGTAATCGGGTCGTTGAAATAAAATGCCTTCGCATCGGCGACAAACATATGGCCGTTTTTGACAGCAGGGATGTTTTTGATCGGGTTCGTTTCCA
>NZ_JAHWGU010000102.1 GCF_020873875.1 Actinoplanes sp. DH11 | reverse complement strand
TTATTTATGGGCGCCATCGCCTTAAACGGCATTTTAGATTCATATTTGCAAGGGAGGCGCATCTTTGTTCCATCGCAAATTTCGAAGCTGCTGGCCACTTTGATGGGCGCAGTGTTTGCTCTGTTGTTTTCCGATGTGTGGGGCATTTATAGCCTTGCTTACGGGTTTGTTTTTGGAATTGTGTTAGGGATCGTCCTGATGTTTGTTTATTTGTATCGGAGCGGTTATCGATGGACGCCGACGCTGGCCATCGATCCCGATTTTCGGCAGACGTTTTTGCGCTTGCTCATTCCTTCGCTATTGAACGCGTTTGTCGGGCAAATGAACATGTTTATTGATAAAATCTTCGCTTCGGGCACGATTGAAGGAGCGGTCACGTATTTGAACAATGCCTCGCTGCTCGTCAGTATCCCGCATACGATTTACGGCACGACCGTCGCGGCCATTTTGTTCACATTGTTGTCCGAGCAAGTCGACAAACCGCGCCAATT
>NZ_JAHWGU010000101.1 GCF_020873875.1 Actinoplanes sp. DH11 | reverse complement strand
CGCCGGACGTCTCGACGCAGCAGGCGCTGAGCGACCGCGGCTACCGGCCGGTGATCGTGCACTCGCGCGAGGAGGTCGACGCGCAGATCGCGGCCTTTCCCGCCGCGCTGTTCGTCGACCCGCTGACCGGGCCGATCACGCGTACGGCACTGCAGTCGCTGCGGCAGGCGGCGGTGGCGGCCGAGGTGCCGGTACTGGTCACGGCCGGGCTCGGACAGGCCTCGCGCGATGCCGCGTACGGCGCCGATCCCGCAGTGCTGCTGAAGGCGCTCGCGCCGCGTGACAGTGAGCAGCACCCCCCGCGGGTGTTGCTGATCGAGGAGCACGCGGAGATCGCGCTGGCGCTGACCGGGACGCTGGAGCGGCGCGGGATGCAGGTCGCCCGGGCCGCGAGCGACGCGGACGCGGTGGCGCTGGCGGGGCAGTTCCGGCCGAACCTCGTGGTGATGGACTTGATGCAGGTGCACCGCCGGCAGGCCGGGATCATCGAC
>NZ_JAHWGU010000100.1 GCF_020873875.1 Actinoplanes sp. DH11 | reverse complement strand
CCCCGACGACGACGGCCGGCACAGTCTGCTGATCCGTCGCAACAACACCACCGGTGAGCTGGCCTTCTATCGCTGCTGGGCACCAGAGCCGACCGCCCTTGCCCAGTTCGTGCGGGTAGCGGGGGTTCGTTGGATCGTGGAGGAATCATTCCAGGCCGGAAAGGGTCAGGTCGGTCTTGACCAGCACCAAGTCCGCCGCTGGACGTCCTGGCACCGGTTCACCACCCTCGCCCTGGCCGCTCTCGCCGTCCTCGCACTCTGCGCCGCCGACGCCCGAACCCCAGACCGCCACGCTCGGCCCGACATGATCGAGCTGACCGTCAACGAGATCCGCCGTCTGATCAACGTCCTGCTGATCAAGCACAGCCGCAGCATCGCCTACTCTTTGCGCTGGTCGAACTGGCGACGCCGCCATCAAGCACGAGCCAGACAAGCCCACTACGCCCGCCGTCTCAACCTCGAACTCCAGCCATGATCACGAATGCGGCTGCCGTACTAG